>JBNKYC010000046.1:0-338616 GCA_050300635.1 Polyangiaceae bacterium | reverse complement strand
CTTGTGGCTTCATTCTCTGAAGAACAGACCGAAGGCCCCACTGCTGGGCGTGAAAATCGCTTCTAGTGCTACGACCATTTAGAAATGAGCGGTTTCGAAGCTCTCCCCAAGAAAGTGAGGTCGGCTTCGAAACCGCGCTCGCCCCTCTCTGTCTCCGCACTTTTCTCTTCCCATTTGTGCCGCGACCCTTCCTGAACACCGAGCCGTCCCTCAACGCTGATAGACCAAGAAGCGCTCAAACTTAAACGGTCGCAGCACTAGCTTCCCGAAAGAGTCATCTGTTTGATCCGGAAAGAAGGTGAGGCGGTAGACGTCTTGATGTCGAGGTCGTCTGCTACGAGATCGATCCCCTTCAGCATCGTATCGAGGTTCGAGCTGATAGTGACTTCGCTCACCGGATGAACGCGTTTTCCGTTTTCTACCCAAAATCCACCAGCGCCGCGGGAGAAATCTCCAGTGATCGAGTTGAACCCAAAGCCCATCATCTCGGTTACGAGAAGAGCTCTCTCGGTTTGTTGGATCAGATCCTCGAAACTGATCTGGCCTGCCTGGAGAATGAAGTTCGACGTCGTTGCCCCAATAGACCCGCCGCTGCGCGCCGCGCTCGCTGTGGGCGGCAACTTCAGTTTGCGGGAAGAATAGCTATCGAGCAGGTATGACTTGAGTACGCCGCCGTCGACGACCTGGTTCTTCCTTGTTCTCAGTCCCTCTCCATCAAAGGGGCGCGAACCGGGCGCTCGAGGGATCAGCGGGTCATCGACGATGTTGACCAGGGGACTGGCGACTTCGGTTTCGAGGCGGTCGAGTAGGTAGCTCGACTTGCGCCACAAAGAGCCGCCCAGGATGGTGCCGGCAAAGGTTCCCAGGATGGATCGGGCCGCGTCTTGATCGAAGATAACTGCAACCTCACCGGTATCGACTTTTTTCGCGCCCAGTTTGGCAAGGGTACGTCGCGCCGCTTCTTCGCCCACGAACTTTTCGTCCAACAGCTCTGCTTGGTGGCGCTTGGCGGTCCAGTAGTGTCCGCGGCGTTTTTTTCCGCCGGCGTCCTCTACGACAGGTACGGTGCTGAGAGACGCGTAGGATCCTCTTACCGCTCCCTCAAAGCCGCCAGAGAGCACCATTACCCGGGTGGAGGACGTTCGAGAGAAGGTGGCGCCTTCACTCAATTTAATTCGAGCGTCATAGGCGAGTGAGGCCTGCTCACACGAAGTGGCGCGAGCCAGCGCCACCGCTGCGTCGATACTGCCAATCTCATCATCATAAAGGTCGAGATCGGGATGCGGGGGAGAGCAGATGAGCGACGCGTCGGCGGGACCCATCAGCGGATCGGCCTCGCTCAGATCGGCTAATTCGATCGCGTCCTTGACCAAGAGTTTCAAACCCGCCTCGCTCAGATCGCTTGTGGAGGTCATGGCGAGTCGCCCATCTCGGAGGACACGCAGCGAGATCCCTCGCTGGCCCGCCTCTTCAACGAGTTCTGGCTTACCCAAGCGCACCTTCGCACTCAAATCCCAGCTTGATCCGACGCTGGTCTCAGCCACGTCCGCGTCGGCTCGGGCCATTTTTACAACTCTTCGAGCTATTTCTAGCAGTTCGTCCCGCTCGTCTCGCATGAGCTATGCGTAGCACGGCGAGCGATCTCCGAGTACCATCCGCCGCAGATGGACGCAGAGACCCTGACAAAACTGCTGCAAGAGTTGGCTGATGGGCGAATAGAGGTTGAGGGCGCTTTCGCCCGGCTCAAAGATTTGCCCTTTAGCGACTTGGGGTATGCGCGGGTGGACCACCACCGACAGATTCGGATGGGGTGGCCCGAAGTGATCTTCGGAGAGAAGAAGTCGGCCGAGCAGATCGTGGGGATCTGTCAGAATCTTATCGACAACCAGCAGGACTTGCTGGTCACCCGGGTTGATGAGGAGAAGGCCAAGGCGATACTTTCGGCATTGCCAGCTCTTTCGTTCTCGCAGGCGGCTCGTACGTGTGCTCTCCGTGTTTCCAAGAAGCCGCCCCGATTCCCTGGCCCGATCGCTGTGGTCACGGCTGGAACAAGCGATGCCGCTGTTGCCGAAGAAGCTGCGGAGACTCTGATGGTTTTTGGTGAACGGGTCGAGCGCATCTACGACGTCGGTGTGGCTGGTATTCACCGTCTCTTCGATCGGTTACCTGTGATTCAAAAAGCTCCCGCGGTCATTTGTTGTGCCGGTATGGAGGGCGCCCTCCCTTCCGTTCTGGGTGGACTTGTTCGTTGTCCCGTTGTCGCCGTTCCGACTTCGGTTGGGTATGGAGCAGCGCTTGGCGGGCTGACTCCCCTCATGGGTATGCTGACGGGATGTGCTTCGGGTGTGTCGGTCGTCAACATCGACAATGGTTTCGGTGCGGCGATGAGCGTGCTGAGAATGGCTGATCTCTTGGGGAAGAACGAGCATGGTTGATGAGGACGGACGCCAGTTTCATGGTCATGCCCACGAAGGTGGAGCCGGCCACTCTCATGCCCATGGGCCAGATGGCGGAGGAGCTCATCCTGGTCACGGCGTCGATACGTCCCGGGGCTTTGTCGAAGATGCAGAGGTGAAGGCGCGCTGGCAGGAGCCCTTGGAGAGGGGGGCGGGCGCAAATCACGTGCTCTTCCTCCAGTTGGTGAGTGGGGTCGCCGGAGACATGACCCTTGCCGCGTTGATTGATCTCGGTGTCCCGATGAGTGTGATCAGCGAGACAGTCGAGGCGTTGGGTCTGGTCGGCGTGGAGCTCGTCTGTAGGCGCGGCTATTGCGGCGCGATCGCAAGTAGCCATTTTGACGTACATTTTGAGCAACAAACCAAGGAGCGGAGCTATCACGAGATCGTAAGTCTGATCTCGAGCTCGAGTTTGAGCGCCCCTGTTCAAGATCTGGCCCTTCGCATCTTTCGCAAGCTGGGCGAGGCGGAAGCCTCGGTCCACGGCGCGGAACTTGAGCAAGTACACTTCCACGAGGTGGGAGCGATCGATTCGATTGTGGATATTGTAGGAGTGGCTGCCGCCGTCGATTATCTGGGAGCCCGAATCATCGCTTCTCCTGTCCCGCTTGGTCGAGGGTTCGTTCGTTGTCGCCACGGCGTATTGCCGCTTCCGGCGCCTGCTACCGCCCACTGCCTGATTGGGGTACCGACTTTTGATTCAGGGCTACAAGCCGAGCTTGTGACTCCAACCGGAGCGGCGGTGGTTGCCACTTTGGCCGAAGACTTCGCTGCTTGGGTTCCCATGCGCCCGATACGGATCGGTTGGGGGGCGGGAACTCGCGGACTTTCCGACCGACCCAACGCGCTTCGGGCGGTGTTGGGAGAGCCGTTTGAGGGACAAGCTAGGGCGACTCACGTTTTGCTTGAGGCCAACTTGGACGATATGACGGGAGAGGTCGCCGGGTACGCTCTAGGGCAGGTCTTGGCAGCGGGCGCGCTCGATTGTTGGATCGCGCCCATCACCATGAAGAAGGGAAGACCCGGGCTCCTTTTTTCGGCCTTGTCCCGTCTCGATACGGCGAGCGAAGTCGCCGACCGGATCTTGCGTGAAACAAGCACGATTGGTGTTCGTCAGACTTTGGTGAGTCGAGTGGAGCTACGCCGGGAGATCCAAACTATCGAAACCCCTTTGGGACCGGTGCGAGTGAAGATCAGTGTTGGAGCTTCGGCAAATGAGCGAAAATGGAAACCTGAGTTGGACGACTGCATCGCCCTTTCGGACAAGTTCAAACTCCCTTTGTCGCAGGTTCTAGCTCAGGTCCAAGCGGCGGCTTTTGCACGGCTCGACTCGGAGACGAGCTGAATAGACAGGAAACCAAGGCGGGCTCAGGTTTCCCGTCCCCATTCGGTCAGATTGTTCGTCCGTTGGGTTATCAGGTGTACCGTGAGCTGTGAGCCCTTATTGAGGGCGTACGAGTCGGAAACCTTCCGCCTCCCAAGACAACACACCTCCCTCAAGAAACGCGACGGGCATCCCCTGCTCGGCCAACTTTGCGGCGGTTTCTTGCGCGTCTTTACCCGTCCTACAGTAAAGCAGAGCAGGCGCCGGTAGCATGTTGAGCTCGGCCAAACGGGAGTCGAGTTCTTCCTTCGGAAAGCTGACGGCACTTTCAATGTGAGTTCTCGCGAAGACCTGTGCTTCGCGAATATCGACGGGCGTGACTCGACCTGCTTGGACGAGCTGCGCCGCCTCTTTTGCCGCGATCGCTCCGGCTGCTCGAGGGAGGTAGGGCTCCAATAGGGTCTTGATCTGTGCCTTCTTCATTGCACCCTGAGCTGCGTCGACGGGGCGACCTTCGTTAAAAACTATGTACGTAGGCACGCTTTGAATGCGCAGCATCTGAGCGAGTTGCGGCGATTGATCGACATCCACTTGCAGGATCTTCGCCTTTTCTCCGAGGTCCTGACTCAGCGCGACAAGTTCGGGGGCGACCGTCTTACAAGGGCCGCACCACTGTGCGCCAAATTCAACCAAGACGGGGACCTGGCTGCGCAGAACTTCAGCCTCAAAATTTTGCTCGGATACAATTGGCAAGGAGCTCATGGCTCTGAGTTAAGTCCGATCCGAGCAAACGGCAAGGTCAGAGCGCAGCCCTGGCGTCTAGGGCAGTTTTCCTGGTTTTCTTTGCAAGATGGAGCTTGCAGATAGTTCGGCGGCGAATACTGCGAGCGTCATCGCGACAGCCAGAAAAGGCAGAGAGGCGGTCGAGCCCAATACGAGATGAGCGCCGACCGTTCGATGCGGAATCAATCCGGGAAGTCTGACGATAGTCAGCAGGGATTCGACCATCACGACCTCGATGAGGGTGAGCGCCAAGGTCGCAACAATGGCGCCACGCTTCAAAGCCTTCTGCGCGAGCCAAGCGGCGGCGGAGCGCCCAAGCGCCATGTTCCCCAAGAGGGTGGGGTTCCATCCGCTTCCGACTCGAGTTCCCCAGCGGGCCAGAGCTACCCCCTGACTGATGCCGACGGCCAGGCCCACAGCGACGGTGACCGAGACGTGCATTGAGGTTGCCATCAGGGGAGCGGCGATAGCGGGAAGGAGGATGCCACGAATCTCGATGAGCAGATGGGTCAGGCCTCGGCCCGTCAGAAAGTAGGCCGAAAGCCGAGCTAGGAGGGGACCAAGAGCGATGGCTACCGTGAGCGCAATTAACGTGGAGAGCAAAGTGGGGAGCCCGATCATGCCTGAGCTCCCACCGATCGAGAGTCCGCGTCACTGAGCACCAGATCGGACAGCAATTGAAGAACCACCGTCAAGATGCCGAGGCTCACACAGAAGGTCATCAGATAGCTCAGATCACCTGATTGCAGCGCGTGTAGCGCCGACGCGCCCAGCCCGGGAAGGCCGGCTACGGTCTCAAGGCAAATCACGTAAGTCGTTGCTTCTACTAGGGCCATAGGAAACAAAGTCGGAACAGCGGGCGCGAGCCAACGGCCGACGGCGATGATGCGCTCCACTGGGCCGCGTCTTCCGAGGAGGTAGTGCGTTCGCCAATCGAGACGGTCGGCGAGTTCGCGTTGGAGAACGAAGGTGCCGAAAGCTGTGCCCGAAAGCGCCGCAAGGGCAATCATTTCCCTCAGGTCAGCATCGTCCTTTCGTACAGACCAAACTGTTGTGACGACAAAAATGCCTCCGAGGGCGAGGCGGAGTCCGTAGCGTTCAAAGCGAAAACGTTGTGCACCGAGCAAGATGACCTGAATGGAGGAGGCAACCAGTGGGGCGACAACGAAGAGTCCAAGCAGAGAAGCCAGAAGGAGCGCGCCAGATATGCGGAACCCACGAGCGAGCTCATCTGAAAGCTTGCCTTGATCAAGTCTGGTCGCTTCCCGAATGGTCTGTTGCAGCCACATCGCGTACTCAGTTTGGACTACCCGGGCGGCCACGAGCTCGAAGGGGCGGTACTGTGTCCATTTGGGGCCCTCTCGGTCCCAAAACACCCTGATTCGAGTCACTTCCCGGCGGGCTTCCTCAACACTTGCGTCTTGGCTAATGGAGAAGCTGCTTCCGCTGGCGTGAGCGATGTATTTGACGAGCCGTCGCGCACGTTGGACGTCCTTTTGACTGCGAATACGGCCGAGTGCAGCGACGAGCACCGGCAGGGCGTAGGTGTCGACTGCTTTCAGTTCGCGTTCGCGCAAGGGGGCGTCGCGCGTGGCTATTCTCTTGACCAATCGTTGGACGGAAAGCGGCGTGAGATCGGTGGCATGTTCCTCGGCGTACCGTTCCCAGAAGACAAGTTTTTCGTCGGCTGTAGGTACGTCATGTTTAGAAAACACGCGCCCGGCTTTAGCGACCCACACGTCCTCTGCCGAATACCCCATTCGCTGGGCTACCGGCCACAAGGCATCGGCGATTCGCCTTCTTTCGGAGATCGGGCGTGTGGGTAGGGAAGAGAGGAGAGTCGGCAGAGCTGCTCCCCCCAGTTCTTTGAGAACATTGGAAGAACCCGGGACTCCGTGAACCAGGTTGGCCGCGGCTTCCTTTGCAGCTTGAGCGGCGCCGGTTGGCCGCTCGTTGTAGAACAGGGGCGCGCTCAGATGTGATTGGGCCGGCTCGAGACGCGATAGCAGGGAGAACAGCGCAGCAGTCAGCAGCCCGAGCAGCGGAACCGACCAGAGTACTCGGCGAAAGGCCTCGGCCATCGCTGCTTACTTCATGACGAGATAGCCAAAGAGCCCAGCAAGCAGCATGGCACAGCCAATGATGATGACCATGAGAGCTGGCGGAAAGCCGGTCGTTGGCAGGGCGACTGGCTCGTCTGAAAGTCGTCGAGGCCTCTCCGAGACCAAGTCCGGACTGGCACCACTCGGACGACTGGTGTCTTCCGCGGCGGGGCTAGCGTCCTCCCTCAGCCCGGGGGGGACCTCAGAGCTAATGGGGGTGTTGGCCATTGGATTGACCATACCTACCATCGTGTGAGAAACGCGCAGGTTTCGGTCTTCGCGCAAAGCTTCTTCGCTCATCACGCCCGAGCCCAATGTATCCCCGGCACTCTTTCTCGAGGCGTTCGTCGCGGTCAGGTCGGGTGCTTCTGGCGTAATATCGGGCAGAGCGTATTTCTGGTATCCGAAGGTCGATTCGACCGTGGGTGCTTCGAGCCCTTCGTCGAAATGTGCGACGATCACGGTAATGTTGTCGTGGCCGCCAGCGGCGTTGGCTCGATCGGTCAGTTCGCGGCAAGCCTCAAGAGGCTCGTCGCACTTCATCAGTACTTCGCGGATCTCGTCCGAGCGAATCATTCCCGATAACCCGTCCGAGCACATCATCAAAACATCGCCCTTACAGAGATCTACATAAGTGAGATCGACCTGGACCGTTTCGGCGGTACCAAGTGCTTGTAAGATGATGTTGTTATGCTCGAATGTTTCCGCTTCTTCCTCGGTAAGCTGTCCCGCCTCGATCAACTGGTTGACGAGGGACTGATCTCTGGAGAGCTGTACGAGTTTGCCGTCGCGGAGTAGGTAAGCTCGGCTATCACCCACTTGACCTACGAATATGCGATTGTCCAAAAATACCGCGATGGTCGAAGTTGTACCCATACCTCGACGGCTTCGATCCGAGCGCGCTTCCTGGAAGATCTGGGCGCCAGCGTATTCGATCGCGTGGACGAGCCGGCGGGCGATCTCGTCACGCTCTTTCGCTGCTCCACCATGCTGCAGTTGCTCGTAGATGATGTCGACGGCCATCTTACTCGCGACTTCTCCCGCCGCCGCTCCGCCCATGCCGTCACAGACGCCGAGTACGATGCCCCCCTCGTCGACGAGCGGGGTTCGGTTTTCTTCCATGAGACCGCGCGCGCCCGTCGTGAGGTTTGCGATCAGAAAGTTATCTTCGTTGTGCTCTCGTATCTGACCCACATCGGTTCGGCCGAATAGCTTGACGCGGATGGGACTGGTGGACTTGCCGCCAGCGGTATCAGAATTGCTGCTTGTTTCACCCATCACTGCTTACCCGTTGCTTCTTACGTCCAGCCGAAACAAGTGTTGTCCAATTCGGATGTGGTCCCCCGCCGCTAGCGCTTGCTCTTGACGGAGCGCGATGAACGTTCCGTTTGAAGAGCCGAGGTCGCGAATGCTGAACTTGTTGGTGTTGGGATCGCGACGTATCGCTGCGTGTCTGCGGCTCATGAAAGGGTCATCTGTGAATACGATATCGCCGACTTCCCGTCCCAATATGGTCTCCGCCCGAGAAAGATAATATCGGTCTCGGGCGACTCCTTCGACGGTTTGGACGGTGAGGCGCGCATAGCGGGGAGCCGGCGGAGTGCCGAATACCCGCGTCCCATCCCGGGTCTGCGGTGCCAGATTGCGTTCCGTCTCATCCACGATTTCAAATCTTAGCACCCCGAGCCCCACCAACAGCAAGTCCCCGGAGGTTAGAGGTACTGAGCCGCCCAATCGGACGAACACCCCATTGAGAGACCCTTGGTCCGAGAGGAAAAAGCGACCGTTTCGATAAGCGATCTCGGCGTGGGTCGGACTTACATAGGGGTCCTTGTGCAGATTGACGTCTGCTGCCTCGCGTCCGACCGTCGTGCGAAGCTGGTCGATGGTATATCTGCGCCCCGGCGAACCGTCCTGCGCGATAACAACTAGCTCAGCGTTGGGAAGAGATTGCTTGGCCGACACCTGCATCGGAGTCATGGGGGCGGCCTGTGCAGGACGCTCAACTAGCGGTGAGCCGCAGAGTTGGCAGAAGCGAGCGGTCGGGCCGTTGTCTCCGCCGCAGGCCTTGCAGCTTCGGGTGTCAGACTGCGCGGCTCCTGCGGGGCTTGGAGTGTACCCCATGGAGGTGCTGTTGGGTCGCTGCGGAGAAAGGCTACCCTGCCGCGCAGCAGCGGGCGGAGGTGTGTCCGGGCCGGGCGAGTCGGCGAGCGCGGCTGCCAGTTGCGGCGCTTTTTCACGCACAGGGGGCCTGGACGCGACGACGAGAGTGCCTGTGAGTGGCGAGTGTGCGGCGCCCGACGCTGCGACGAATCCTTGCGGGGGGGGCGCTTCGATTTCAGGAGCCTGAGCTGCCCGTACTTGAGGCTTCGGACGCGATGATGGCATCGCCTTGGTAAGACGGGATCCACACTCACGGCAAAAGCTCGAGTCGTCAGGATTGGCCATCCCGCACACAGGACAAGATACCTGCGTCGGTACTTGTGGAGCCGCCGCTGGGCGACTCGGTGACGGGGGAGCTGCGCTCACGTCACCGGCGCGCAGCGCCGATCCGCAATCGAGGCAGTACCTCACATGGGATGGATTGTTTCGTCCGCAACGTCCGCACTCCACGTAACGAGGGGACCGCGGTCCGCGTCTCGAGTCAAGTCCCAAGTCCGTGGAATCGTAAGCTTTGTCTCCTTGGCGCAGTGCTGGGGGCGGTGGGCGCCTCTCGGGCAGGGACGCCGAGGAGCAGCTGACTACCTTTCTCGAGCGTCATTTCGTGTCTCACACCCAGGGTGGTTTCCCAGGACCGGTACTTTTCGGCTCTGAACTTCCCGAGTTCTTGAGCAGGTATCGAAGTTGGGGGGGCAGACTCAAAAGGACTCTTGACTAGGGGGGATCCGTATGACTAAAGCCCGACCTGTTCCCTCCCAGTGAGGCAACTCCTTTCAACTTTGTAAGCCCATTTCCCACCAGAGATACCATGGAGATTTACCTCGATAGGCGCGCTGTCCGTCAAATTCGTTCTTCGGCACAAGAAGCCATAGATGAGGGTGACACCGAGTCGAGCCGGGAGGAGATTTTAGAATCCTTCACCGAGGATCAAATCGAAGAAATCGAGCGTCGTTTGGACCATGGCGATATGTTCGAATTCATTACTGATGTTCTCGACGAGTGGAGCGGCGAAGACGTAGACGAACTCTTCGAAATCCTGGAAAGCCAGCTCGGCGATATTGGCGTCGAGCTCAAGTTTGACGACAAAGATGACGAAGACGACGACGATGATGACGTCGCCGAAGACGAAGACGATGATGACGACGACGACGAGCTTGTGTCCGTGGATTCGGACGATCTCGACGACTGACAGTCATACTGCGAGCTTCCCCAGTAGCTTGTTTTTTCGGAAACGCGCTTTCGCCTATCAGCGAAGGCGCGTTTCTATTGGGAGGCCTCGGAGCATCCAGTTGTCACATTTGGCTCGATCCCCGTGGGTGACAGTCGGGCCCGGCCATGGGTCGCAGACCAAACTTGCGCACACGAGATAGGGCGACTCTGGCGCGACAGTTTTCAGCTTGATGAGCGGCGCGCAGGGGTCTTCGTTTTTCGATTTGAGGGTCTGGGCGAGTTCGAAGAGCGCCTCGTCCGTAAGGAGACTGGTTTGGTGCTTCTTCAGGAGCCGCCGGAGCAGTTCTTCTGCTTTGGTGGGATTGGCGAGATCGACCCTATAGATACGCGCCCCCAGGATGTAGGCGTCCAGATAGGTTGCTCGGCTATAGGACCCGACAATGTGAGCAGATTTGTCGTTCTTGAGAAGGATCTCGAGCAGTTTAAGGGCCCGTTTCGGGTGTTTTTCCTTCTGCATCATGGCGGAACGCAGAAGGGCTTCGTCCGTATAGGTGCCTTTGGGCAAAGGATGACGAGCGATCAGCTTTCCGAAAAGTTCGAGCGCCCGGACTCGAGAACCTTCCTTATCGGCGGCCAACGCTGCGAAGTAGAGCAGTCCAGCGTCGAGATCTGGATCTTTTGTGGACTTTCGTAAGCGGAGCAAGGTCTCGCTTGTCGGTATTCCCCGGGACCTGTCGATTTCTGCGATCAGCTGCGCCGCGCTCAGGGCGTTTCCCGACGAGGGGTAGTCTCGAATCAGTGTTTGGAAGGCCGCCTTTGCAAGCCGTGGCTGAGCTTGATCGAGACGCTTGCGTCCCCGGTCGAGCCAGGCCCGTGCGGCGCGCCTCGAAGAGGGGTATTGCTCGCAGAGTTCGGCAAGGAGCTGCAAACCCGTTTCGTCCCGGCCTGCCCGTAGATGGCTTCGAGCTTCGCGGTAGAGTGCCTCAGCGCGTTCCTCATCGTCTTTTGCGAGTCGTTTCGCATCGTGGAAAGCTTTTTGGGTTGCTCCGGGATCGTCACGCCGTCTTGCTTGCTCAGCTTCTCTGAGCTTTTGATCGAAGAGGGGCGGGGTGGAGGCGCAGGATGTTGGGCCGAAGCCGACGAGCAAGACGAATCCGCTGACGAGCTGCCTTATGCCCATTAGTCTTCTCGATTCTCGAGGGCAGTCGAGAAGAGCTCATAGCAGATAACCTGCACGGCCTGCGCCAGGTTCAGAGACGGTTGATCCGAGGCGATCGGTACGCGGACCAGGTAGTCGCATCGTTTGAGTTCGTCAGAAGTAAGACCGCTTTTTTCGTTGCCGAAGACGAGGACCATCTGCTTCTTTTGCTCCGCCAAAGGGAGGAGCTGCTGGGCGAGCCTGGCGGGCGAAAGTACGCCGGAGACTCCTCGACGAGCCGTGGTGCCAATCACGATGTCGGTTCCAACGATCGCCTCGTCGAAGTTTTCGTAGATTTCGGCTTGATCGAGCACATCCCAGCTTTTGACGGCCATCTTTTGCGCCATCGGGTGTTTCGGGGTTGCGAGTCGACCTGGGCGTACCAACCCGAAGCGCGAGAAGCCCATAGTTTTCATGGCTCGGCAAGCGGCACCGACGTTCTCGGGGTAGTGGGGAGAAACTAAAAGGACGCGCAGAGAGCGGTGGAGAGGTAGCTGCAACATAAGTGACTCGCGCTGGTTTACCTATCACGTGGGAAACACACATCGAAACCCTACGTCGACGGACCGCTGGGAAGGAGCCATCTCTCGCCGGGCTTGCCCACGCAAATCGATCGGTATTTGAAGAAAGCTACCACCCTTGACGACTCGGTTCTGGTTGGCGCCAACCATCGTTGCCTTCTCGCCGTGGGGAACGAAGGGCGAAATGGTCCACTCTGCCGCGTTTCCGGCCAGCTGGGCCAAACCTTGCGGGGAGTTGCCCTGCATGAGGGCCTTTACCGGTGCAAGGAGGGCGAATCCGTCCGAAGAATCTTCATAGGGCGAGCGTCGCGCCCCGAAGTTCGCGAGCTTAGAGTGGAAGTGACTGCCCCAAGGATAGGCCCGGCCTTGATGACCAGCTGCAGCTGCTTCGAATTCTTCTTCTGTGGGGAGTCTACCTCCTTGCGAGGAGCAGTAGTCTCGAGCATCCGCAAGATTCACCATGACCATGGGAAGCTCGGGAGAGCGTAGAAGCAAGGGGATCAACGTGATGGAGAATGGGTCGCAATGTCCCAATGCAACGCAACGACTGTACTCACCCTGTGAGACCTCAAAGCGCATCATGGAAAAACTGGGAACCGTGATCCGAACTTGGTCCGACAACTCGCTTGAATACTCTTCGACCCGACACGGGGCGTTACTTTGGATGGTGCAGGCTTCGGTCGCTGAGACGATTTGATCGAGGTTGCTTCCGATGGTCAGCTTGGTCGCGGGAATTCGGCTTCGGTCGAGACTCCGCCCTTGGGCCAGGGGACTCCAAGCGAGGGCTCCCCAGCATCCTACAAGTAAACCTCTCGCCCAGGCCGACTTGCGAGTGCGTTGCCTTATTTCCTCCCTCGGTAGTCTGCAGTCCGCGCTAGGGTTTGGCCGTATCACCAGGACTCCCGCTGGCTTTGGGTAGAGGGGACAAGATAGCGGGGCGTAAAGGAGGCCCTAGGCTTTCTGATTGTTGAGGGAGGCTTTCAGGCGAGGCAGTGGGGGAGGGGATGAGGCCCAGGCGGTAAGTCGCGGCGGCAACAATGCTCCCGAGTAGAAACCACAAAACGGCGAAACCCACTTTTCGCCCGCGCTCGTCCTCATCGTGCCGGACGAGGAGTTGTTCGTCGGGCAGGGTTGGCAATACTTCACGGGCACCGAGAATGGCCTCGCTCAAGGCGGTTCCTAGTTGCCGACAGGATCCGAAACGATCTGCCGGCTTTTGACTCATGGCTCGAAGCAGGACCGTGTCTACCTTCTTCTCCAGTCCCAAGGCCTGCGCTACTGGGAGCGGGGATTCCCTTTGGATCCGCTGGGCGACTTCGACTGCTTCTTCGCCCGGATAAGCCCGTCGTCCCGACAGCGCTTCGTAGAGGCAAGCCGCCAGGGAAAACTGGTCGCTATGAACCGAATGCACACCTTCCCGAACGGACTCTGGAGCGCTGTAGGCGGGGGTTCCGACGCGGGCTCCGGCTCGGGTCAAGGTGCTATCTGGCAGACGCGCGACACCGAAATCTGCGATCTTGGCCCCGCTTGGTGTGAGGATAATGTTGCCAGGTTTGATATCCCGATGGAGCACCCCAACGTCGTGAGCTGCATCCAGGGCGGCGCCCAGCTCCTTGGCGAGGCGAGCTGTTCCTTCTTTGGTCAGGCGCCCTCTCTTGAGCACGGCATCCAGGGTCGGGCCTACGACTCGTTCAAACACAAGATAGGTTCCCAGCTCTGGGTCTTCACCTATGTCATAGAGAGCGACGATGCCTCGGTGGGACACCTTGGCGATCGCCTGGGCTTCCTGGCGCATGCGGCGCATCAGTTGGCTGCGTTCGGACGGCTGAAGTTTCAGATCCGAGCGGAGGTACTTCAGAGCCACCTCTCGTCCGAGCATAGGGTCTTTGCAGAGAAGCACCCTTCCCATAGAGCCCTGGCCGAGCTCACCCAACACCTCATATCGTCCGATTGACTTATTGGGTGGGGGCGAGAGATGTTTCACTGGCTTAGGGCTTCGAAGAGGAGGGAGGCTTCCGTTCCCCTTTTTGATTCGCGTCTTTGGAATCGGGTTCCTTTGCGGGGGGAGCCTCTTTGGAGGGGGGCTTTTCGGTTGCTGGTGGCGCGCCGTAGTCTTGCCGTAGCTTCTTGAGCAGCCCTTCTATCAGGACGCGTTCATGGTAGCTCGGCATTTGTGGGAGCTGAACCACTAGAGAAACGGAATTTGCACGCTCGACTACTTCGATGCTTCCTTGTGTGACTTCCGAATTGCGCAGCGGATACTGAAAGAGCAGGTACCCGGACTCAGCGTCCTTTTCGACCACTTCATAGCCATGGTCGACCCTCAGAAACCGCAGGGCACAGCGAAAGCTCTGTGTTTTTGAGTACGAAAGGCGTTCTTCCATCCGTGCTTGCACGGTGGGACTGGTCAAGAGTGTCGAAAATCCGAGGGACAGGCCACAGATGCAGGTACGAAGAGCGGGAGTCATGGCGAATTGTTTGCTTCTCGCAGAAATCAAAGACTTTTCGAACTTGGTCACCCGAAATGAGGTGCAGGGCCAAGTTTTGCGAACGGCTGACGTAACTCGAACTACATGGAGGCGGGACGCCGTCCATTGAGGAGAGCTTGCGGACCGTCACGGAAGAGCAGTCCGAGTTCTTCTTGCCCATAATTTTCGGAGATAAAGGTCATTGCGGCGGCGACGTCTCCGGTGTCTTTGGGACGATGCGCGTCGCTACAACTCGCGTGATAAGTACCCTCGTCCAGGAGCAGGCGCGCGCATTCTTGCGCCTTTCTCCCGTATTTTCCGACCAATGC
Organism: Polyangiaceae bacterium; assembly: GCA_050300635.1. GTDB lineage: Bacteria > Myxococcota_A > Polyangia > Polyangiales > Polyangiaceae > NIC37A-2. The sequence goes on along the minus strand of JBNKYC010000046.1, from coordinate 324,105 downwards.
GGCAGAGTCGAGCAGGGCGACACTCCCTGTGTCTTGGAGTCGAGCCACGAGTTCGGGTTGCTTCCATACCTGCCGATAGCGTTCCGGATGAGCAATGACTGGCAAGAAACCAGCGGTCTGAAGTCGAAACAGTTGTCCTTCGATGATGGAGAGCGGACTGAGATCGTGAAATTCGATGAGGATGGCCCCCCCAACACGTGGGGCTGGCTGATCAAGCGGTTCGTCGGGCTGATAGGGGAGTCCTCGGCCATCATGAATCGCATCCACCACCATTGCATCGAAGAAGTGCTCGGAGCCGAGAGAAGTGTCCGGGAGAAGTGTTTCACGCCCGCATCGGAGTAACCCCTGTCGCGTTTCCTCAAACGCCCGACGCAGGTCCGCATGGGTGTTGTCGAACATCCCCGGTCGCATATGAGGCGTCGCCACGACGTGAGAGAAGCCGAGCTCCCGCAAGTTGGTGAGCAATTCGAGTGACTCAGCGACAGACCTGCAGCCGTCGTCGATTTGAGCCACGAAATGACAATGAAGGTCGACGTAGCCGGACACGGCTCTATGCTAACTGCGATGCCGATGAAAGGCGACCCGTTACAGCTCATCAAAAACCATCGCGTGCTCGTCGTTGCCGGAGCGGGCGGAGTAGGAAAGACTACAATGAGCGCTGCCCTAGCCGCTCTCGCCGCTCAGGCTGGCCGGCGCACCCTTTGTCTAACCATTGACCCAGCGCGTCGCCTTGCCCAAGCTTTTGGCGCCTTGGATTACTCGAGCCGCGAACTCGATGTATCCCAAAAGGTGTTTCCGTCCGCTCTCCCTGGACGAGGCTCGCTCAGTCTCATGATGCTTGATCCGCGCGAGACCTTCGACGAAGTCGTGCAAAGCGGATTGACCAGCCCGGACGTCGCGAGGCGGGTTCTTTCGCATCGAGTCTACGATCATCTCGCACAAAATCTGGCCGGGACGCAAGCCTACATGGCTATGGAGAAGGTGAGCGCCGTGGCGCATGACCCCAGATGGGATCTGATCGTCCTGGACACCCCCCCCAGTGCGCGCGTACTCGACTTCTTCGACGCCCCCGGCAAGATGGCTCAAATTCTCGATAGTCCGGCGACTCGAGCCTTGGTTACGGCTCTTCGCAGCGGCAGCGGTGTCAGGCCGGGTATCGTCGGCGTTGGCATGAAGGCTGCGCTTTCGGGGATGCAGCGAGTGACAGGCAGTCGGATGCTCTCGGACGTCGCCGAGTTGGTCGCTTCGATGAATCAGCTCCTGGGTGGCTTTGCCGAGCGTGCGGGCCGTCTTGAGACGGAAATGAAGAGCGCTGATTACGGCTATCTATTGGTGACAAGCCCCGATGCGACCGTGACGTCTGACGTGAGGGAACTCGCTCTTTCTATGGAGCGGCGACAACTCAGACTGGATGCATTGATCTGCAACCGCATCAGCATAGGCTTGTCTGAGCTGCGGACGAGGGGGGAGCGAGAGCTCGCCTCCTTGACCGAGGACTTGTTGGTGCTGGACCTAGAAGAGGACTTGCGCGAGAGGCTCGGTCAGGCTTGCCGATACGAGTCGTTGCGTCGTCGTCGGCAGTTGGAACTCTGTCGGGACCTTGTTCAGTCGATTCAGCCAAACGGAAGCGCACCATATGTGAGCTATGTTCGAGAACTCGCCCCAAGCGCGGACCATCGCGTGCTCGACTTTTCGCGCGCCCTGCTGGAGGGATTCTCTCTTCACCAGTCTTCGAAAGCCTGACTTAGAGTCGATCTTTGCCGCGGAAGAAGAGCCGAACCGGGACTCCTTCGTAGTCGAAACGCTTTCTCAGGCGGTTGATGACATAGCGCCGATAAGCCTCGGCCACATGGTCAGGTGAGCTGCAAAACGCCACGAAAGTGGGCGGTTTTACGCTCGCTTGGGTCATATAATAGATGCGAGGTGCCTTTCCTGAGCGAGTCGGAGGAGGATGCTCCTCGAGCAGTTGTTCGAAGAAGCGATTCAGCTCTGCAGTGGGCACTCGGTGGTTCATACGTTCTCCCACCTGGCTGACTTCATTCATGAGCTGCGCGATCCCATGGCCAGAGTGCGCGCTGACAGGGATGATCTTGGTCCATTTTGAAAAATGGAGTTCATGGGCCGCTTCAGCCTTTTTCTTTTCGATATCGCGTTGGGCGACGAGGTCGATCTTGTTTAAGGCCACGACAATCGGTTTGCCTCGTTCCCGTGCTAAACCGAGAAGTTTCGCATCCTGGTCCGCGAGTCCGCGTCCGACGTCGACCATCAATATGATCACATCGGCTCGGTCGATGCTTCGAATGGATCGAATCACGCTTTGAGCTTCGATTCCCTTGTCCACTCGACTTTTGCGTCTTACTCCGGCTGTGTCGACCACGACATAGTGTCTTCCTTTGAACTCGACCAAAGAGTCCACAGGATCGACGGTTGTGCCGGGCCGATTGTCGACTAGGGAGCGTTCCTCTCCGCTGAGTCGATTGAACATCGAGCTCTTTCCGGCGTTGGGGCGGCCCACGAAGGCGACCCGCAACGGAGCCACCGGTTCCGACTCCTCACCTTCGGTGGAAACCGGAGGTACCAGCTCTGGCTGCGCTGCGGTTCTGCTTTCGCGCTTTCGGTCGTGTTCGGACAACAATTCGCCCAAGATCCCTTCGAGGCGGCCGGTGTGACGACCGTGGAGAGCCGAGATAGGGATTAATTCGGGAACGCCTAGAGTATAATGGTCTGAGAGCAGCCATTCCTTGCTCGCGCCATCCATCTTGTTTGCCAAGTAGACAACCGGCTTATCCGATTTTCGGAGGAGCGAAACTGCATCGCGATCAGGTTGAGTGGGGGGAAGGCTTCCGTCCAATACGCAGAGTACGACGTCGGCTTCTTCGATTGCGATTTTCGCGTGTCGGGCGATCCCTTGTCCCATGGGATCATCGGTGGTGGGGTCGAATCCACCCGTATCGATCACTGTGATCTCCCGCCCAAGGATCATCGCGTCTGCGTAGTTCCTGTCTCGGGTGACTCCGGGCGCATCGTGGACGATTGCAAGCGCCTGTCCGCATAGGCGATTGAACAGCGTACTCTTGCCCACGTTCGGGCGACCCACGATTGCGACGATGGGGCGCTCAGAGGTCATGGCCACCCCCGCCAGGGCTGACGTCCCCGGATTCGTCATATCCCATCTCAGCTAGCATTCGCGGCATGTTCTTCCACTCGTCGGTGATGCGGACGAAGAGCTCAAGATGAACCTTCTTTTCCACCAAGGCTTCGATTCTTTCGCGGGCAGCAATGCCAATCGACTTAATCTGTGTTCCACCCTTTCCGACGACGATCTTGCGCTGCCCTAGCTTCTCGACGTGGATGGTTGCCGAAAGCCTCAGTAGCTTTTCGGACTCATCCGCTTGATCGATCGTAACCGCAACGGCATGGGGTACCTCACTCCGAAGCTGATTCATGATCGCTTCACGAACGTATTCGCGGACGAAGAACAGTATCGGTCGATTGGTCAGGACATCTTCCTCATACCCCTTAGGACCATCCGGCAGTCGCGCGGCAATCTCGTCCAGTAGCTCGCTGACCCCTACGTCTTTTCTCATGCTCGTAGGAATCACGGCGGCGAAGTCGAAGACTTTGGAGTAAGCTTCAAGCATAGGGAGCAGTTGAGACTTGTCCTTGGTTCGGTCGACCTTGTTGATGACCAAAATAACGGGAGCAGAGATCTCCTTGATCGCCGAGAAAACCTCCTTGTCCCCAGGACGGATCCAAGGGGCATGCAGGGGCTCGGCGGGGCCGGTCCAGGCGCTTTTGGCCACGGCCGAAGGGGCCCTCTCCCAGGAGTCGGTCATGAACACGACTACGTCGGCGCTTCTCAATGCGTCGACGGCAGCGTAGTTCATGCGCTTTCCCAGCTCTGTTCTTGGACGATGAAGACCAGGGGTGTCGAGGAACGCCATTTGGGACTCTCCGTGGGCCACGACGCCAAGTAGCGCGTCGCGAGTGGTCTGCGGGAGCGGTGAGGTGATCGCCAGGGCTTGGCCAAGGGCGCGGTTGAGGAAAGTCGACTTTCCTACGTTGGTGCGCCCAATGAGGGAAACAGTGCCATATTTCATGTTGCGGCGCATTCATGCCCCGTTGAGCGAAGGCTCGCAAACTAAAAGTGCATTGTCGTCGAAGAACGCGCATTCCCACGAGAATTGAGGTCAGCAAAGAGCGCCAAGATGCTTCATATGAGCCAGTGACGGGACAATCCAGGCCGAGTAACGCGGTCGGCACGATCCGCAATACCGACACGTCCCAACTCGGGCTCGTCGTCGCGTGTGAAAATCCCGTCGAGGTGGGTACCCAGCTGAGTCCTGAGTTCGTTCAGTTCAGGCTTGCTAAGGACGTGACTTTGAAGGAGAGCTGCTGTCCGACGCACCGCTCCGCGTCGGGTCGGAGTTCTGTTTTTGGTTGGGGATAGGAAGCGTTTTTGACGTGGGAGCAGTCGCCGGGGGGGGTGAAGTCTTCTCGTCGACAGCGCCTTTATCAGACGGGGCTTGTGGTGTTACGAGTTCAGCCAACGCGAGCTGCGCCCGTTTCGAAAAAGCGCCCTTTGAGGCGAGCTTCCGATAGTGGGAGATGGCCCTGTCGAGCTGCCCCATCGCACGGTAACAGGCCGCCGCATGCCAGGAGGCCTCATGAGCTATTGTTCCACCCACCTGTCGTTCGGCGACGGCGTCATAGATTTTTGCAGCTCTCTGACATCCGGAACCGTTGCGGGCCGCGTGTCCCTCGTGGAGTGCGGCCGACGCCGATTGTTCGCCTCCTCCAGATGCGATTTCCGAAAAAAGGCGCTCCGCTTCAGCGTAACGACCCTGCTGGTAAGCGGTCATAGCTTCACTGTAAGCAGCGCGTCCTCTGGCGCGCACTTCTTTGTCGGAGGGGCCTTGCTCGGAGAGGCTTTGTGCCGACGATGCGACGCTCGCCTCTTGCCGATCGGATTCTTCTGAATCGGGCTGAGCGTGTGGTTCCGGATCGCCTCCTATCACCACGGCTTGGGCGCCCTTCTTGTGCTCTGCCTGTTCCACCGAGGGAACGCCGCGCTCTACGACCCTCATGTGCTCGCCGGTGCCTCCAAGAGGTTGAGCCCGCACGAAGATGAGGCCGGATCCTACCATGAGAACCAACAATGCCGCCATCGCGAGTTGGGGTCTCATCGCATAGCCGGCGAGGACGCTGATGGCTCGGCTGAATCTCTCTCGCACGGGCAGATTGCGATGAGCCACTCGCTCGGCGTCGATGATTTGCTCAAAGAGGTTTTCCGGTGGTTCTTCCTGGGGAAGTTGAGCCACCTCGCGGGTTGTACGCAGATGTCCCCAGATCTCTCGGCAGCGGGTGCAGTGGTGCAGATGTCTGAGCGAGGCGGCCTCACTCAGCTCGTCCAGCTCGCCGTAGAGCAAGTCCAAACTGTTTCTGTCAAAACGCTCACAGTCCATGCTTACCTCAGCGCGCGCGCGTACTCCTCGAAACCGGAAAGCTGACTCTGTAGTCTTTCAAGTGCATAACGCATGCGGCTCTTCGCAGTATTTTCAGGAATATCGACAATTCGCGCGATTTCCGCAAAAGGAATGCCTCCCAGCTGTCGCAGCAGAAAGACTTCTTTTTGGTCCTCGGGGAGCCGATCTACAGCGTTAATAATGCAATCACGTATCTCGCCTGAAGCGGCTACTTGCTCGACGTCCAGGGCGGCGCTAGCCGACGGAGAACCTGTTACGTGTTCGTCGAGCGGTTGGTGGTTTCGATGCTTCAAACGTCGCAATTCGTCGATGCAAAGATTGCGTGTGATAGCGAATAGCCAAGTCGAAAACCGCGATTCGTGTTTGAAATCCGCCGATCGTTTGACCACCCTCAGGAATGTTTCCTGTGTTACATCTGCTGCGAGCTCTCGAGAGCCCATGTAGCGCAGCGAGAAGTTGAAGAGCGCCCGCTGGTAGCGTCTTACCAGTTCGGCGAAGGCGTCTCGATCGCCACGTTTGTACCGGACCATCAACATCTCATCACTGCTCTCGGAATGTGCTGAGTTCATTGAGTGGACCCTCGCTTCGCCCCCTTTGGGGCCACTCTGAACCAACCAAGAGGTTGAGACGCTTCAGCGTCGCCACGGATCCACAAAATCTGAATTTTTGCTTCTCGCGCTGGCATGATGCCCACCGTACTCCCCGCGCCTGTCATGCGGCAACCTGAAATCGCTTGAACGAGGGCACCTAAGTGTCTGAGAAGTTTAGTGAAACGTAAGGAGTTCGAATCCAGGTCGTACGGCCAAATTGAAACAAGGGTGAAAAATGAATCATTTACTCAAGGGGATATTGTTCCGTTTTTGGTGGAATTTTGAGGTTATCTTCTCTTAGGGCAATGGCTCAAGTAGGGTTTTAACATTCTAGGGTTGCGACAAGGATCGGGACGGGCGAGTCTGAGGCAACCCCTGGGGTTGGCCATTTTGGCGAAGAGGGCAAATGAAAGTAGCTGTGAAGAAGCTTGTAGGTATTGGTTTCGCTTTAACTCTTTTGGCGGGAGCCGGGACGGCTGTCGCGCAGGACGCTCCCCCCGCAAGTGGAGCCAGCGCAGAGACATCTGCTGAGTCGGAGACGAATGGTGATGCAGATGCGTCACCCGATGCTGGGGGGGAGGAGTCCGAGAGCGAAGGGGCTTCCTCGACTACTGATGCCGAAGCTACCGACGGCGAGGCAACTAGCGGCGAGCCACCGGCGGGTGGGTTGGACGGCGAGACTTATCAGGTTCGACTTCGTGATCTTGAGCAGCGGGTGGACGAACTGAAGGAGCAAATTCGTCGGAGTCACACTCGTTTGTCTTTGCTGAGCGATACCATTCTTGCTGGTGCAAGCGGCGGGGGGCGCGCAGAGATTCAGTTTATCAATGACCTGAGTGGCGCGTGGCACGTGGTCGAGGCGGTTTTCGTCTTGGATGGGGCTGTCCAGTACAAGAAGACGGACGACACGGGGGTTCTTGCAAAGCAGGCCACAATTCCCATCTTTAGCGGCTCCGTTCCGACGGGTGACCATACGCTTCAGGTTATGCTCAAGCTGCGCGGCCACGGCTTTGGGGTCTTTTCCTACCTTCGCGGCATTGAGGCCACGGTTCGTTCCAGCCACTCCTTCACGCTTTCTGACGGCAAGGTCCTCGAGTTGAAGGCAACCGCTTGGGAAAAGGGCGGCCCCACTACACCAGTCGAACAGCAGCCGGATATCCGGTTCAACTCGACCGTACGGAGCCTCAGCGATATGCCCAAGGCTGCTCCTGCGAGCGATAAGTCGGGTAGCGCTGCGCCGAAGGTGGATACAGCAGCCGGCGCGTCCACCTCTTCCGATCAGCAGGGCAGTAGTGTCGGAATCGGCACTCAGGCGGGCGCAAATACGGGAACCAAGTAAGGGCATATCGACCAAGTTGGGAGCGGCTCCCACTTCGAGGGACGACAAGCATGCAACTTAATTCGGGCGTGATGAGCGTATCGGTAGCGCGAAAGCGGTGGACCGCTTTTCTTTTAGTTTTTTCAGTGAGCTCGACTTCGACGTTTTCGGTCGGAGCGAGCCCTGGCCAGGCCAAGGAGAGGGCGCTCAAGGCGGTTTCCGAGGTGGAGCAGGCGACGGCTCAACTCGGGCCACCGGCGAAGGCGAGAAGGACGTTCCGGACAGGCGCCTTGATCGCCGAATCAGATCTTCATCTGAGGACGGGCCAGTATCACGCGGCAATAGACAAGCTCAATCTGGTGACTGAGCTCCACGCCCAGGGGAAGACCTCCGAGGGGACAGCCGCCGATGCGCACTACTTGCTCGGGGAAGCCTACTTCAAGACCGGAGAGCTCTACTCCTCGCGCAGGCATTTTCTCAAGGTGACCGAAAACGGCTCCAACCCGGCCTATTTGGGGCTGGGCGGTGCTGCGGCCAGTCGATTGGTGGACATTACTTTGCGTATTCAACGCAATGATGAGCTTCCGGAGGTTCTCGCCCAGGTCGAGAAAATGCTTCAGCGTTCGTCTGACGAAGCTCTGAGCTACGCTCGTGCCAAGGCGCTGTTCGCGATGGGGAGGTACGAGGAATCTGTTCAGCAGTCGGGAGCCGTTACGGGGACGTCGTTGTATGCACAACGTTCTTCGTACTTGCGGGGCACGGCTTTGATGAAACAGGCCCAAGCAAAAGTTGGTGATGGGCCCGACGCACGGGCTGATTATCGAACTGCCATTGCTGCTTTCGAGCAGGCGACCGTCCCCGCCACAGATCTGGGCAAAGAAGAAGGCGGAGCCAGTCAAGTGCGTGACTTGGCTTGGCTTGCCGTTGCTCGGCTTCACTACGAAGCCACAGATTTCGCCCGGGCAGCAGAAGCATACCAGAAGATTGAGCGGACTTCAGAATACTTCGCTGAGGCGTTGTTCGAGCTCGCGTGGACCAACGTTCGCCTGGGGCGTTATTCGCTCGCTCAGAGATCTCTTGAGGCTCTGTCCGTACTGAACCCCGGTTTAGTCGACGGCGCTGACGGCGAGCTTCTGCGTGCTGACCTTCTTCTTCGCGAGGGAAAGTTCGCCTTGGCCCAGGATGCCTACGAAGCGGTTCGCGCCAAGTTTGATCCTTTGCGCGATCAAGTTCAGACCTTTCTAACGGACAACGAAGATCCCGCGATCTACTACGATAAACTCACCGCCGCCGAGATCGAGGTTTCGGGTGAGCTGCCGGAGCTCGCCGTTGATTGGGCCCGTGAGGCAGCGGAGGAAGAACGGGTTTTCGCAATCGTTGACGACGTGGCTCGCTCGAGGAAGCTGATCAAACGATCCCGCAAGATCGTGGCGTTGCTCAAAGCCGCTCTCGGATCAGAGTCGCGGGCTAAGGTTTTTCCAGAGGTATTGCAACAACTGCAGAGCGTGGTCGCTTTACTCAACCAGTTGGGAGTGGCTCGGCTGAGTCTCGCCCACGGCATGGACGACGTTGCGTCGAGCGCTAGCGGTCAGCTGGACAAGATTCGACGAGAGCGCAGAAAGCTCATGGGGCGACTGGGAGAAGTTCCAACCAACCCTGGTGATTTTACCGTCCGAGAATCCCAGGCAGAAACAAGCTGGAACCACGTGAGCCAGATGCTTCAACGTCTGCAGTTGCAGGCGGATCATCTTCGGGCACTCGTCAATGGTCTTCGACGGCTCCTGTCAGAGTCTCAGCGCTACGGAATCAACGCTGATCAGTCGAGTCTCGAACGGTTTCGACTGGAAATAGCGGAGAACGAAAAGGACCTTGCCGTTTATACTCGACGTATCGACGAGCTGCGCGCCCAGGTCGAAATCGGTCGAGTCCAGTCAGGGTTTGGTGACGAGCGCTTTCAGGAGGACGAGAAAGTGCGCTTGGGCTTCCGTGAGTTGTTTGGCAAAGAAGTACAGCTTGCGCAGGCAAGTAAGGATTCGTCCGAGGCAGAGTATTCGCGCAGTGTCGCTCCCATTCTTGCCCGAATGTCCAAGACCGAGGCCCGTCTCGATAGTTTCATGAAGCAGCTCGATGCGGCCGTCTATTCCCAGGGCGAGGAAATCCGAGGGGTGTTGGCGGAAGAGGCCAAAGCGATCGAGATGTATGCTTCTCGACTCGATACAATGGACCAGCATGCGCGTTTGCTTGTTGGCGAGGTCGCGAAGAACAATTTTGTCAGAGCCAAAGACCGGTTGAAGGATGTTGTCATGCGAGCGGATGTTGGATTAGTTCAGCAGGCTTGGGAGGTTCGCGAAGAGCAAAAGCAGAGGGTTTTTGATCTTCTGCGCGAACGGGCGCAAGAAGACCGACTCATCAACGATGAGCTGAGAGAAGTGTTGGATGACGCGGAGGATGGGCAATGAGTGAAGTAGCGCGTCGATTCCATTGGTCTAGGTCGAAGCCCCGTCGCCTTCGTCTTGGCCTTTCTATCGGATTTTTCGCACTGGTCGCCACGCCGGCTTTTGCCAAGGACGGTGGCGCTAGCGTCGCTCCGCTAGAAGTTGATAAGAAACCTCTGTACGAGACGAGCTGTCGCGCCAGTGGAGAGATCAAGAAGACAGTGGCGGTCCCTGATCTACCTCCCCCAAGTCCCGCTCAACTCGAGGCCTTGGCGATGCTGGAGGAAGAGGCGAAGGCCTACCGCGAGTCAGCGAAGGACTTTCAGGGGCGGCTCACGGCCATCGTTCGTCATCACTATGAGGAACGTCGTCGGCGTGTGCTAACTGCGATCGATCAAGAGCTCGATTATCAGAAAGGCTCTTTGGCCGACGCTCGTGACGAAGCCATCCGGCGTTTGGAGGTCTTTGTCGCCCGCTACAGCGGCGAGAACGCTCATCCTCGGGCGACTCCGGATGCTATGCTGCGCCTTGCTGCCCTCTACGAAGAACGAGGCCGTTCCGACTACGACGCCGATCTGATGGAGGCGCTTCGCCCTGCGATCAAGCTGTACCGGGATATTGTCGTCCAGTTTCCGCAGTATCAGGAGCTTGCCGCAGTCCTCTATTACCTTGGCCACGCGATGCTGGATTCGGGCCGCATCGATGAGGCCCAACAGGCATGGCGGTCGATGGTTTGCTCCAACCGCTATCAGGTCGTGCCTGCAGAAGGGGACGGTATTCAAGTCCAACCTCTTCCCCAGGATCATGACAACAAGTTTTGGAACGAGTGGTACGCTAAGAACCCGCTTCCGCTCGACCAGTTGGGATCCAAGGGTGACCTCAATCAAATCGGGGTGGCAGAGGAAGAGCTGGCTTTCAATGACCCCTACGGCAAGTGTGAGGCCGTTCCCCAAAAAGTCCTCCCTGGAGAAGAGCCGCGCTACGTTGCCGAGCTTTGGTGGCAGTTGGGCAATTATCATTTCGATCAGATGGACTCCCGAGGTGGGCCCTACAATTTGAATCGAGCGGTGAGCGCCTATGACCACAGCCTCAAGTACGAAAAGCCCCCTCTGTATGGCGTGGCGATGTACAAGCAGGCCTGGGCATTTTTTAAGCAGCAGCGCTATCGGGCGGCGATCGACTATTTCGTCAAGTTGCTGCACTACGCCGACGAACAGGAAAAGCGCACAGGTGATCCGGGTGCCGACTTTCGGGCTGAGGCATTTACATACATTGCGGGCTCCTTGACCTATGTTGACATGGACGGTCCGCCCGCCGAGGACCCCTTTATTCCTCGAAACGACGTCCTCGACACTGAGCTCGATCCTCTGGTTGCTGAGGAGAAGATGGCTCTTGCGATTGAACGCGTCCAGGATCCCAGTCTGGTTCCTCAGGACGAGATATGGACGGCCGGGATCTACAAAGCGTTGGCTCGCGAGTTCATCGAAATATCGCAAAAGCGAAACGCGATCGCGACGATGGAGCTCACGGTCGAGAAGTTCCCCCTTGATGCCGACGCACCCACGATGGTGGGTCGGGTGGCGGAGCTCTATGACGAGCTCTCGCGCTTGGCTCCGCAGGGATCGGATACTAAACGTGAGTATTCCGAGAAGGCTCTGCAAGCTAGAACGCAGCTGTCGGAGTATGTCGGGGCGACCCGATGGACCGATGCAAATAAGGACGATCCAGAGGCTCTCTCCCAGGCAGAGGAGCTCGCGAAAGTCGGTCTCCAGCGTGCGGCAGCTGATCATACGAACTACGCCCGTGCCTACAAAGAAGCGGCTTTCCGTCTTAGCGATGCGACGGCCCAGGCCACTCAACTTGAGCGGGCGATCGAAGAATACCGCCTGGCCGCAAATGGTTGGCACGCCTACATCGAACAAAACCCGACGGCTACCGATGTATATGAGAGTAGTTTTTGGTTAGCCGACGCCCATTTTTGGGCAGCTGTTCTCCAGGTCCCTCTCGGACGCATGCCGACCGAGAAGGAAATCGACGCGGCCTATAAGTCGGCGTCGGCGGTGCGCGATTCTAACGCGAATGACAAGTACAAGCAGCCTGCTGCCTATTATGTTGTCACCCTTGCAGAGAAGATCCTTGATGCTGAAGCTCAAGCTTTTGAGCAGAGCGGCGGGACCCAGGGTACAGAGCGCAAGGAAAGCGTCACCTTCGATGAATCGGCAGACGGAAAGAAAACCGTTCGGGCCGAGAAACTTCCAGCCGCCGTCGAGGCTGCGGTGTGCGCTCGAGACGAGTACAACGCAGCAATTCCGTTGGACCAAGATCCTGAGGAAAACGGACTGCTTTATGCTTCCCAGGCGGCAGAGTATTTCTTCGTTTATGGTCAGTTCGAAGAAGCCCGTCGTCGCTTCGTTCCCATTTATCGAGAGTTCTGTGGCAAGAACAAATGGGGATATAATGCTTGGGAAAAGCTAATCAGCATGAGCAACTTCCAGGAAGACGGCACTCAGAGCCGTCTCCTGGTGGAGTCAAAGAGCTGCGCCTTTGACGAGGAAACGAGGGTTGCCGAGGAAGCGATCCGTACACCGGTTAAAATCGGTGTGGCCTATTTGGACGCCGGATCACTCTTCAAAAAGGCGATGGGCATGAAGCCCGGAGCCGAAAGAGACAAAACTTGGCGAGCGGCAGCGGCGGCCTACAAGGTTGCGCTCGACGTCGCTCCCGATCGTGACGAAGCCCCGGAAGCGGTGATGAACGGTGCCTACGCCTACAAACAAGTGGGTGAATACGACAAGGCGATCGCTATGTATCGGCTGTTCATCAACAGCTACGGAAAGAACGAAACGCTCGTCAAACTGCAGAAGGAAGAAAAGGACAAGTTCGAAGAGCGGGTCAAGTATCTCAACGATGCTTACCAAGCGTTGGCGGGCTCCTATGTTCTATTCTTCGACTATCCGAAGTCGGCCGAAACTTTCGACGCGATCTCTGCCGTTACGTATTTTCCGCAAGATGAGCGCAAGCTGGCTGCAAAGCAGGGGCTGATGCTTTACGCGAACTTGGACGATCGGAACGGCATGCTGAAGATGCGACGCCGCTACGAGGAGCTCGGCGCCAACGCCCAAGATTTGGCCGAAGCCGACTTTATGATCGCAAGTGCTGCTCTCAAGAATTGGGATCCAGCGAGTCCCGATAAGGGGGCTAACAAAGATGCCCGGGTGGTGGCTCAGCGTCAGATGTCGAACTACTACGATACGAATCGAACGCGGCCGTCTGCACACAAGTATGTCGTTCAAGCGGCATACAAGGTCGCCATCGCGAGGGAAGCTGCCGGCGGTGCGGGCGCGGACGAGTGGTGGAAGAAGACGATGAGCGCTTTCGATACGTATTCGGCGTCGGCTCCCAAGAAAGGGGGCAAGAGCACCGCGGTCGGTTCGGCTGAGGCATCCATGGCTGCAGAAGCTGACTACAGACTTGTCGACAAGCAATTGAAGAAGAACTTCGATTATGAATCTGGGCACCACCGTTATTCGGGAACAGTGGTTGAGGTGATCAAGAAGTACTCGGACGACGCGAAGAAGGCCAAGGAGTGGTACGACAAGCTTCAGAGAGTTGTAGACAAGTACGTTTCTCAAAAATGGGCGACGATTGCGATTGCTCGTCAAGGCTCGGTCTATGATTCATTGCGAACGGGCCTTTACAATACCCGTCCGCCAGAGCTGAAGATGTTTACTGCCAAGCAGGAAAAGGCCCTTCGAATTGCAGAAGAGTCGGACAATCTCGATCTGCAAGACAAAGCCGATCAGATTCGCATGCAAATCAATGAGGCCTGGCGCACTAAGCGGGACCAAGAACTCGACAGCGCCGACCGAATCGTCGTTGGTCGCTACGCTACAGCGGTGATGCTGGCTCAACGCTATAATTTGTCTCACGATCAGGTGGTGCGCTCAATCCGAAGGCTTGCCTTCCTGACCGACGTCGCCGGGGAGGCGAAGATGGCCGAATACACGTCTGCCAACAAGGAGCTCGACTACAAGGCCGGTATGTTTCAACGCATGAGACCCGGAGTGTTTGAAGCCCCGAAGCTCGAGGCGATGCCACTTCCTTCACCAGTAGGAGCGAAATGATGGGGATTTTGCGCGATTTTCAGGCAAACGCTCTCGTTTTGGGGGGAGCAATGACGCTCCTGTCCAGCCCGGCTTGGGCGGACGGTGGTGTGTTCTCGGGCAATGGCAAGGGGAGCTTGCCCGGTTCGATCGTGGGTCCCGTTTCTCCTTCCTCTGCGACGGATACTGATTCAAGTAAAGTCTCTGTGGCGTTTCGTCGGTCGCTTGCCGTCAGAGACACCCTGGCCAAGAAGAAGACGAAGCTACCCGCCATCAGCAAGAAGGCGTCGCAGTCGATTTCTGCCGGTGATAAGGCCTTTAAGGCAGGCGATTTGAAGGGCGCCAAGAAACAGTATCAGGCCGCCATCAAATCTGATAAGAAGGCGTACTTGGCTCACTTCGCATTGGGTGCGGTTTATGAGCGTTTGGGCGACCTCGGTCGCGCGTCAAGAAGCTATCGTGCAGCGATCGGCGTTGTCTCACATCACGAGGCGAGCGTGGTCGCCTACTGCCTACTTCTTGCACGTCAGGGGAAGTTCGATGAAGCTGCAAGCTACGCGCAGAAAAAGCAGGCTGAGTGGGGGCCTTCGGCAGCGTTCGTAGCCGTCAAAGCCGAGGTGAAGAGCATGCAAGGACGCTCTGGTGATGCTCAGGAGTTGGCGCAGCAGGCTCTGAAGATCGATCCGAATTACAAGCCGGCTATGGTGACTTTGGCTCGGGATCATTATCGCGCTCGCCGCATCGACTTGGCTCTCTATGCGTTGACTGGGATCTTGGACGGCTACGGCGCTGACAACCCGCCTCGCGATAAGAACAATGCGCAAGCTAGGATGCTGCGCGGCTTGATTTACTCGGAGCGCGGCCTCAAAGGGCCGGCAATGGAAGAGATGCAGCACGCGCTCAAGCAGCGCCCAGACATCGTGGAGGCGCACTTGATCCTCGCCAACTACATGATGGAGGCCGGCAACGCGAAAGGCGCGCGTCCCCACTTGGAGTCAGCTGTGCGTTACGACAATCGCAATGTTGTGGCGCACCTTCAGCTTGGTGACGCGTATCGGCTTTTGGGCCGCCCAGATGACGCGAAACGTGAGCTAGAATGGGTTCTCAAGGCAGCTCCCAATCAGGCTGCTGCTCACTACAATCTTGGATTGGTGCTCCTTCTGAGTACCAAGCTCAAAGGAATGACAGAAGCCCAAGCCGTCGAAGAAGCGATCAAGCACTTTGACGCCTACAAGGCGCGCGCGGTTCGAGGCGGACCGGACGACGTGGACGAATTGCTTACTCGAGCAAGGACGCGCCAGGCGATGCTGAAGGCACAGCAGGAGCAATGATATGAGCTTTTTGGTCAAGAAAATGATCGCGAGGAGCAAGAGCGACATTCAAGGAACTTCCAGGCGAAGAGGTGGGGTGTTCGTTGCGTATTTTTTAGCCTCGATGTTTGTGGTCGCCTGGGGGGGGGAGGCGTCGGCACAAGGAAGAGTAGTCACCATCAGCGAAGTGACGATCGTGGGTCGTGTGCAGAAGCCGATCGCGGCGGTGGACGTAAGCAGAATTCAGCCTCGCCTCACTCTGGCCGAGCTCCGGCAGAAGTTCACTGACAGGATAGAGCGTGCGCTGTATCGAGCTCCGTTTTAGCTCATGATCACGCTTTGGGGGCGGCCGTGTTGCTAGAGTTACTTGGTTTCTTCTTCGTTGCGGGTGTGAGCGTATTGATGGTACGCCTCGGCGCCGAAGCCTACCGTGAAGCCCGCTCGGATTTGGCTGCTCTCAGGCGGGAGGTCGCGCTTTATGTTGATGCGGACGGTTCGCTTCCGGCGAAATCCGAACAAGTTGCGTCTGAGGATTTTTCGCTCCCCTTGCGTTCCCGTGGTAGTGGCAATGACACCGAAATTGCTTCGCTGGTTAGTGATGTGTTTGTTGGTGAACGGTGGGAGATTTCTCAGGTGGCGATGGGCGAGTTGCTGGCTCACCGAGGTCGCTTTTTGACTCGTATCGCAACGATAAGAAGGGGAGCAGGTCGTGCTCCACTACTTGCGGTGCTGGCGTCGGCTCTGGTTGTGCTTTCATCTCGAGGCATGGGGAAGCTGACCTGGTATTGGGTAGGGTCGAGTGTTTTCTTCGCCCTCTGCGCGACCGTCTCCAATCAGGTCCTCTTGGGTCGCGCACGACGGGCGGTAAAGAGCTTTCATTCTCTCTGCGAAACTTTGCAGCAGGAGCTCGATCAAGTTCGTTCGAGCGGGAGCGCTCTCGCCATTGCGGGGAGGCAATCGTAGCTCCGATGATCGCAACCTTGGGCGAAAGGGCTTTGGCCCCGAATTCGAAGCTTTCTTTGGTCCCAGACACAACTTTTGCCACTAAAGGACGTCTGAATACGCATACGCGTCCGTGGGTGGACCTGGGGCGAAATCTGGATATGGTAGCAGATCTGAAGGGTTGAGGGCCTGAAGGGGTAACTTAAAGGAATATGGCACAGCCAAGTCAACAGCCGTCGCTCCGTCCGGGGCAAATGACCGCAGTGATGCGGGCCGTCGCCGCGAGTGGACCGAAGGTCCTTCGCATTGGGCTTGTTTCGGGGGGGCGCGTTACTGAAGAGCGCATCATCAAGGAACGAGTCGATGTCACCGTAGGGCCGAGCGAAAGGAGTATGTTCGTTCTCTCGACTGAACACATTCGCTCAAGTCACAAGCTATTTGAGCTAGTCGGTGATGGCTATGTACTCAACTTTCTTGACGGCATGACGGGCCGGGTCGCTCTGCCAACGGGTGTATCTGACCTCGAAGTCCTGAAGGGGCAGTCGAGGAGAGGAGCCGGCGGAGCCTACCAAGTCAGGCTGACCGAAGATTCCCGAGGCAAGGTAACGATCGGCGATACGACCTTCCTCTTTCAGTTCGTCGCACCTCCGCCGGTGCAACCTCGGCCTCAGCTCCCCGTCGCTGTGACTCGTGGTGCCGGTGGTATCGATTGGCGCACGACGATCATCGCGGCTTTTGCCTTTTTCGCGCACTTTATGGCCATTGGCGCGATGTACTCAGACTGGCTCGATCCGGTTATCGACGAGCAAGTGAGCCTGGCTGGATTGATTGACACTATCGACCAACTGCCGCCCCCGCCTCCTCCAGAAGAAAAGCCACCGGAGGAAACGGACGAACCTACCGAGACGGCGGAGGCGGCCGAAGAAAAGCCCAAGCCTCAGAAGCAGGCCTCAAACGAGTCAAAAGTGCCCGATCAACCCGGTGCCAAATTGAACGAGGCGCAAGCAGCTGCTCTTTCGAGTGAGCTGGATCAGTTGTCCATGATGACGCTTGGCGCGCTGGGGGCGGCGGGTCCCGCCACGGCGGGCGTGTTGCAGGGGGGAGAAGTTCCGACGGGGGCACTTGATGCTGCCGCCGCTTCGGGTTCCGGTGTGGGTATTGGTGGTGACTTGAAGCTCGGCGGGCGTGGGGGCCCTGTTCAGCCCGGCGCAGCCCAAGGCTTGGGGAGCATCGGAAGCACCTCCAAAGGAAGCTCGGGTTCGGGAACGGTTAAAGAGGTCAAGGGACCGCGGGGCAATGCGTCCGTTTCCTCCTCTATGGCTGTAGGCTCCGTATCCAATGCTGCGAGCGTGGTTGCCGCGATGCGTGCGGGCTTTCGTCGCTGTTACCAGCGAGGTCTAGAGCAGAACCCTGATATTTCCGGCTCGATTCGCCTCACTATCTCGGTAGGTCCCGGAGGCGAAGTGAAGAGTGTGAGCGGCGGGCCAAGTGGAAACATTCCGTCCTCGGTGGTTGCTTGCGTCAAGGGGAGAGCTCGGGCTGCCCAGTTCGCTCCACCAGACGGCGGCAGCGCTGTCATCAACGTGCCGATTAGTTTCGTGAAGCAGTAGGATTTGGTCAAAGGGCCGGTTTTTCGAAGGTTCAGCCCACCTCTTGGCCAATGGAATTGAGTGAATGACTGAGAAAATAGAGGGAAATCGCATCCACCTCGGTTTGCGCCGCTCTCTAAAGAGTATATTGTAATCATACAGATCCAGAGCAAATGTGTGAGAGAGCGCGTTAACGACTTGGTGCGATCTCCCGGAGGGCTTGAATGAAAACGAGAACAATTTATGTGTCAGTGCTGTTTGCAGCGGCAGCCGTTGTAGCGGGGAGCGTTGCGGTAGCTGAACCTGCGGTTGACGCCTCTTCCGAACAGAGGAGCGAGGGCGATGCTCCGAAGCCCAAGTCCAAGAGCGACAAGTCGCCCAAAGAGGTATTGGAAGAAGCTCTCTTCACCGTTGACCGGATGGAGGCAACAGCCGACAACATTTCTCGGATGCTGCGGGCAGCTCGCGAGCAAAAAGACGTCGTGAAGACCTTGTGCCTCGACGACAAGCTCAATCAGATTGACGTTGCGGTTCGCTCCGCGAATGATCGTCTGGCGATCATTCAGGCGGCTGTAAACGGAGACAGCACGCAACGCCTCGAACATGATGACGCGGTGCTCGGTGCTCTGGGCAATCGAGCTCAAGAGCTAGCTGTCGAGGCAAATCAGTGTATCGGTGAAGAGGGCGGCATTGTGAGCGACGCCGAACTAGACGTTGTTGTCGATCCTGCGCTTCCCGAGGGCGAAGTCGCCCAGTCGCCAACCGGTACCGGTGTGACGGCAGTAGTCAGTGCACCACCACAGGCTGCGAGTCCAACTCTCTAACCGATTCTGACACCATTTTTTCTACGCGAAGGCGCTTTGACGAGCGACTGAACAATCACGCCTAACCCGGGCGCTCTCTATTCTTTTTCGAGCACGCCTCACCAAGTGATGAATCCACGAGTCTACCTCAGCCTAAGCCTAGTGCTCTTAGGGTGCCCTAAGGCGGCAATGGCCCAAGAGTCCAGATCGACCACAAACACCGTTTCGGGCACTCCCTGGGTGGATAACCGTGCACTTGGAGAGGGTGCGGGAATCAAGACCGGCAACGTTGAGTGGCATCCCGGCGTTTCCGGTGAAGTCGGTCTGGACACAAACTACCTGCAGCGCGCCGACAGTTCAGAGGAGGTCGTCGGGCCACCCGTGAGTAGTTTGCGCTTTCGGGTGACTCCTCAAGTCTCCGTTAAGACTCTCGACCGAAGCCAAGAAAGCGGCAAGGAGGGTGAGAATCGAGCCCCCAAGCCGGCGATCATGTTCGATGCTTTTGGTTTCGCCAGTTACAATGAGTTCATCTCCCTCAAAAAGGGCTACGGGAAGGACTTGAGCAGGCTGCGCAACGTTCAAGGCGGCGTTGGTCTCGGCTTGGATATTCTTCCGCAACGTCCCTGGTCGGGACGGTTGAACGCGGGTTACACCTATACTGCGGAGCCGACGAACCAAGGAGGTCTCGGGTCCCAGTTCAACCGCCATACCATCAACGGGGGAGCGGGTTTGAATTGGGCACCGGGGGGTGGAGCCTTTCGTTGGACGATCCTCAACTACGGGGCGAATGTCACGCTTTTCGAAGAAGGTGCGATGGGTGTCTACGACCGAGTCATGCACTCGATCGGATCGTCGGGCTCGTGGCGCTTCCTCCCGAAGACGATCGCCCTCTATAAGTCTCGCTTTGATGTGATGCGCTACACTGAGGGTCGGCTCAATAATGGTGAGGCCTTGCAAGCGCAAATGGGGCTCAATGGGTTGGTAACCCAGCGGCTCGCCCTGACCTTCACCGCTGGTTGGGCGACGAGTTTCTATCACAACAAGAACGGTGTTGTCCGTAACTACAACGGACCGATTGGTCAGTTTGAGGCTAAATGGTTTCTCTCGTCCAACGGCCGTCTGCAGGATGGATATGCGGATGTGGGCGCGTCCGCGATAGCCGCCGGTTTCATGCGCGATTACAGCGATAGCTTCCTTGGCGATTATTATCGTCGC
This sequence comes from Polyangiaceae bacterium, assembly GCA_050300635.1. Classification (GTDB taxonomy): domain Bacteria; phylum Myxococcota_A; class Polyangia; order Polyangiales; family Polyangiaceae; genus NIC37A-2. Next base: position 304,314 of record JBNKYC010000046.1, on the reverse strand, counting down.
CATCGTGGCTATTTGCAGTTTAGCTATCTGATCGGAGGCCGAGTGATTACTACCTTGGACGGTGGGGTTTCTCGCGTTGACTATCCGGACTTCATGTCCATCGATGGGGAGAAGGCGGGCTTCGGCGAGACGCGCATCGATGTGAATAGTTTTACGGAGTACCGCCCTTCGCAGAGCTGGGGGGTCAACCTGCAGCTCCGATACGACCAGAACATCTCCGCTACGCGCGATTTCGGTAGCTTTACCGATGACTTTTCATTCAACCGATTTCGGGCCATGTTGGGCGCCCGGTGGTTCATGTGAAGTTCGGTAGACGCGTTTTCATTCTCACCAGTTTTTCCATTTGCGAGTTCGCCTGCGGCCCACTGGAGCCGGCATCGAGTCCTCGATTGCGAGCTGCGACACGGAACACCACCCTTGGTCCGGGGGATATTTTCCGAATGGAAATCGTGGGTGAAAAAGACTTGCCCACCGAATACCAGGTCGCGGCAGATGGGAGTGTTTCCTTCCCTTACATTCAGGATCTTGAGGTGGCTGGCTTGGAACCTCAGGAGCTGGCGAAGAAAATCCGTCAGCGCCTGATCGAGGATAAGATTCTCACGGATCCGAGTGTTGTCGTCACGGTGACCGAGTATCGAAGTAAGACGGTAACGGTTCTAGGACAGGTTCAAAAACCCGGCAGTTTCCCTCTTTCTCCTGGGATGACTATGCTTCAGGCGGTTTCCATGGCCGGAGGGTTTACGAGTATCGCTCAGAAGAACCGAGTGAATCTCAACCGCGTGACTGACGGTAAGGCCGAGACTGTGGTGGTCAACGTCGAGCTGATCTACGAAGGAAGCGCGGAGGATATTCTCTTGCAGTCTGGCGACTCGATCTATGTCAACGAACGCGTTTTCTAGGCAGCGGCAGACGCAAGTCGATGAGTAGGTGCTGTGCTGGTGCGGACGGAGCCCGGGCAAAGCGGTCTTGGGAAATTCGGCTGGACACGCGAGAGATGGGAAGTCCCAAGCCATAGGCAATTTGTATCGAGCATAGACCGAGCCGGTATCCCAGCTTCATGAGGGTTTCTGCGGGGATCGGCACTTGCACTGCGCCGTGGGCTGCGGAGGTCCGCAACATCGGTCGGAGTGAGAGTTCGGCGCCGAGGGCGAAGTGAGCGAACACTTCTGTTTCAAAGGCGATAGCGAACTTAGCCTGAGAACCCCAGTAGGTCGTAGAAAGAAGAGCAGCCTGGCGGTAAAGCAGGGACGCTTCGAGACCGAGGCGAAAGTACTTGAGGACCCACTGACCGTGCACTCCCCCCTCAAGGCGGGTACGTCGCTCGCCCGTGAAGGTTCTTCTGGTCGAGATGGGCAAGTAGAGGGCCGAGAAGACCCGTCCCATAAGAGTGTGATGACGAAAGCTTTGTCCGACTTCGACTATCGGATCGAGGGTCCCCTGCCTGGCGATCTGTGCTCGGTCACCAGAGAGAAGGGGAAGTCCTTCGCCCCATTGGTGGATGGAGCCGCCCAGATTGATCCCGAAGTCGAAGCCGCTCTCGAACTTTTGATGGAAAGTGAGCTCAAGTGGCAAGCTCCCTCCTAGGACGGCGCGGCGTGTACCGTTTTTCGCCGGTGTGGGGACGACTGCACTGAGTGGGCGGTCCAGCCAAGCTGCTCGCAGTCCAAAAGAAGCTTCAGGGGGGGCGTCATTGCCCCTGACTAATACAAAGTGGCTTGGATGGGGACCAAGTCGAGTTGGCAGGAGCTCCTGGTCGCCCAGTCCTTGGCAAACTGCCTGCTTGGGGATCAGAGTGAGGCTCGAAACCAGAGCCAAGCCCAGATAAAAAATTCGACGGTGTCGGCGGGGCATGATTGTCTGCGGAGTGGAGGGCACCGACTTTCGGAAGCTGAAGGGGCATGGTGCCCAGCGCAGGGACTGGAGGCAAGCCTAGATGTGCTAAGAGCCGCCTTCATGTTTGAGAGCAGACTGCCCATTGTTCTTGGCTCTGGATCGCCGCGCCGCAAGCAAATGCTAGAGGAGGCCGGGCTTAATCTACTGGTGGTCGTTCCCGATGTCGACGAAAGTGACCAGGGTCAGACTCCGTCGGACTACTTGGACCAGGTGGTGCTCAAAAAACTCCGGCGAGCGCAGGAGCTTCTCGGTGGACGACAGGATAGCTATTCGGCGCTGATTTGCGCGGACACCATCGTATGTTGCGACGGCGCGATCTTGCAGAAGCCAAAGGACGAGGATGAGTGTTCCGAAATGCTTGTGGCGCTTTCTGGAAGGCAACACTTCGTCATGAGTAGTTATGTCGTGCTTGATCTGGCTACTGGGCAAGAGAGGAGCCGGAGAGTAACTACTGAGGTCCGGTTCCGAGCAATGAGTCCGGGCGAGATACATGCCTATGTCCGCACAGGCGAAGGTTTGGACAAGGCCGGAGGTTATGCTGTGCAGGGGCGCGGGGCTGTTTTCTTGGAGCGAATCAGCGGCTCTTACTCCAATGTAGTCGGTTTGCCTCTCTGCGAGTTGTTTGCCGACCTGTGTGAGATGCAACTTATCATTCCGGCTGGCGTCGATGCTCATCGAGGGGCGTGAGTTGAGGCAGCGGAATCTCCGTGTGGCGTTGCTCGTTTTTTGTGTCGCCCTGATTGTCCGACTTGCGGTGGTCGTCTGGGGGGCGCAGCGCGTGCCGCCAACGGCGGACGGAGCTTTCTACCATGTTGTCGCTCAGCGTATCGCTGCAGGGGAGGGGTACACGTGGCTTTGGCCGGATGGCGTCGTCACCTACGCCGCCCATTATCCTATCGGCTATCCTGCGGTCATGGGTGTACTGTATGTCGCACTTGGAGCGTCACCCCTCTGGGCCATGTTGCTCAACGCTCTTGTTGGCGCTCTAGGGGTCCTTTGCTGTTATGTTCTTGGCCGCGAGTTGCTTTCACAGTTCAAAGGGCCGACATCTGCTGATCGACCCGCCGCTTGCGCGGGCCTTCTTTTGGCTCTTTCTCCGACTCTCCTCCTCTATACACCGGCCTTGATGACCGAGTCCTGTGTCGGCGCTGTCGTGATGATCTCCGGGTGGATGGCCCACCGCGGAAGTGGCGCTGCTTTCGGAAAGCGCCGCTTCTTGTGGATGCTTGGCGCCGTTTTGGGCCTTGTTACTGCGACCTACCTTCGACCGCAATCTATCCTTCTTGCGCCCGCCATCGGTTGGTTGTCCGCCAGGGGAGCACGACCTCGACTCATGAACGCCTTAGGAATGCTCTTGGTTTCCATCTGTCTCGTTCTGCCATGGACGGCTCGAAACTGTAAGAAGATGGACCATTGTGTGTTTGTGAGTGCCAACGGAGGCTGGAACCTTCTCATCGGAACCTTCGAAGACGGCAACGGCGCCTGGGTCGGCTTGGACGGGGAGCGCGTTCCCGAGGCGTGCCGAAACGTCTACTCTGAAAGTGGAAAGGACGCGTGTTTCGCCAAAGCCGGGCGCCATCGGATCGCCGAAGCTCCTTGGCAGTGGCTTTCGCTGATACCTGCGAAGTTACGGGCTACTTTCGACTATTCTGCGGCTGGCAGCGCCCATCTCGCTGAGGCAGGTGCCCTTTCGAGTTCTAGCCACAGGGTCCTGATGATCGCAGAAATCGTCTGGCAGCGCCTCTTTTGCGGACTAGCGTTGATTGGAGTTGCCTCTTTGCCGGGTTCTTCCTGGGTGAGTCGACGCTGGCGCATGAGCTTGTTGTTCTTGGCAATGGCAGGTTTTCTTGGCGTGGGGGCTTGGTTTGGTTGGGTCGTCTTTGTGGTGTTGGGAGTGGCTCACCGCTCCTTCATGAGTCGGGTGCCGGGGGGATTGGGTCTCGCGGTTGTCGGAGCGACGCTCATCGTGCACGCTGTGTTCTTTGGCGCCGGTCGGTACGCTGTCCCTGTCTGGTACGCCGTCTGCCCCGTGGCCTCGGTGGGGCTGGCGCGGCTCGGGGAAATCCTTCGGGCGAGCGTCGAAAGAGCTCAGGCACAATCCTGACCCAAACTTCGTTCTTCTCGGGTGAAAGAGAGCACGGCTTCACCCGTGGTCGTCCAAATTAGGCAAAATTGAGCCGAGTCCTTCAAGGGTTTTGACAGGCACCCGATTCCCGAACGATAATTCTCCCATGGCTCTCATTGACACTCCCGAAGCTGCCCGTCGTCTTGCTCGAGCGATTGCGAGCGATCTCTCCCTGTACAACGAAGAGAAGATCACGACAGGTATCGAGAACGATTCTCTTTTCGCAGAGATTGAGGAGGAAATTGAGGAAGGACGGGCTCTTTATAAGAGCCGGGTGTCTCCCGACTTGTATGAAGCCAACTTTTACGACCGGGCGCTCGTCGATATTCTTGTGCGCGCCAAGGGGCACATCAAAAGCGAGATTTGGTAAAATCTCGGGATAGAGTGCTAGAAACGAAGCTCGATAGAGTGAGCGAAATCCGACGACTTGTGGTCGAGGCTCACGAGGCGGGGACTCGCGTAGACAAGTTTGTTGCCGTCCGGATGGGCGATGTGACTCGCGCCGCGATCCAACGCTGGATCGATAGTGAACGTGTACTGCTGGAGGGGCGTACGTGCCGAGCGAAGGATCGCGTGCGCCTTGGTGACGTCGTGGAGGTTGCGCCTGATGCTCCGCCACCGACGAGCGCAGTTGCCGATCCGTCGGTGGTCTTTGACGTTATTTTTGAGGACGCCGAGCTGTTGGTCGTCAACAAACCGCCGGGACTCGTGGTCCACCCAGCTCGTGGGCATCAGACCGGCACGCTGGTCAACGGCCTCCTCGCTCGACCGGGTTTCGAACGTCCTGCTTGCGATCCCCTTGATCCTGACGGACAATTTCGCCCCGGGATCGTTCACCGTATCGACAAGGATACCTCAGGGCTCCTCGTAGTCGCGAAGTCAGAGCTGGCTCGCGAGCATCTGAAGGCTCAGCTGGCTGAACATTCGATGGAGCGTAAATATGTGGCCCTCACTGTGGGGGTTCCTCGAGCACGCCGGATCGAAACGCTCCACGGCCGGGACCCTCGGAACCGCCTGCGTTTTTCCTCCCAAGTGAGCGAAGGCAAGCGAGCCGTGACGAAAGTGCGCGTGCTTGAATCCCTGGGGGGCGGACGGGCAGCCTGGATCGAATGTGAACTGGAAACAGGGCGAACTCATCAAATTCGGGTGCATCTTAGCCTCGAAACCCGCACACCCCTTTTGGGAGATGAACTCTACGGCGGGCTTCGCGGAGCCCCAGAGGTTGTTGGCATCGCGCGCTCTCTCGGTCGTCAAGCGCTTCACGCCATGACTTTGGGCTTCGTTCATCCAAGGACGGGGGAACGTTTGAGTTTTTCTGCACCGATTCCGTCCGATATACAGGCGGCCAGGTCGGCTCTTCAACTCCTTTCCGAGCCTTAGTCGGCGCGGGTTTCTCCTAACACCCGACCTTTGCTTCGTAGGAGTTCCGGGTGCCGAACGCGCAGCAATGCGAGGGCGATGAAGCCAACGACAACAGCCCACCATAGAGTGGCGAAACGAATCATGAGCATGCTTCCTGTGGCGGCTCCCGCGCTCACCTTACCCAACTGGACGAGTTGGGATTGCATGATCCCTTCGGCCACTCCCAGGCCTCCTGGTACCGGAACGAGTGCTCCGGCAAGTGTCGCCGTGGCATAAAAGAAGAGGGACAGCTCCAAGGGCGTATCTTGCTCGAAGCCTTCGAGGAGGAGGTCCAGAGCCAGACCTTCTCCGCCCCACCCGATGAGTGATATCAGGGTCGGCACGAAGAGCGCGCTCGGATGGGCGACGACTCGTAGGCTTTGATGGGCGGTTTCCAGCTTGGGAGCCCAGGTGCGCAGCTTTCCCTCGCTGGCCCTTAACTTGGCAATCAAGAGCCGAATCGGAGACGGCCAGGTTAGAAGGACGAGACCAAGCGTCACCGCGACGGCTCCGAAGGTCGCCCAAATCATGCCACCGGGAAATCCGAGGCTCCCCAAAACGACGAGAATCACTATCGCCACTACGTCGGTTAGTCGTTCGGCGATCACGATCGGTGCGGTTTTCGCCATTTCGATCCCGTGGGTTTGTTGGAGTACGGCGCTCTTGAACACCTCGCCCACCTTTCCCGGAGTCACCGTAAGGACGAAACCGGAAAGAAAGATGAGAAAGGAATCCCATTTGGCTACACCACGAATTTCGAGTCGCGCCAGATAAAACTCCCACTTGAGAAACCTCAGGACGTAATTGAATGAGGAAAGACCAAGGGCTGCACCGAAAGTCCACCACGAAAACGAATCGAGTGCGTCGCTCAGCGAATGATAGCCGGTCCAGAGCACGAAGGCGCCGTAGATTGCGACTGCGAGCAGCAGGGCGGTGATAAGTTTCTTGAGCGATTGATTCATTTTAGCTTCAGGGTCCTGCTCCGGTCTCATGTAGGGTCCGTTGTGACAAGGGGTTTTTTGCCGACGCTCCTTTTCTGCTAAACCGAGCCGGTGATTGAAAGCGACACCGCTCGATTGGAGTCTCTGCGTTCCAGCGTTCTGAATCTCAGAAAGGAACTAGGCAAGGTCATTGTTGGTCAGGAGCAAGTCATCGATGAGCTTCTGATTTCCTTCTTGGCAGGCGGGCATGCTCTGTTGGTGGGCGTTCCTGGCTTGGCCAAGACGCTTCTGGTTTCGAGCTTGGCAGCGTGTTTGGACTTGAGCTTCGGCCGCGTTCAATTCACTCCTGATCTCCTTCCTGCCGACATCACGGGTACGGACGTGCTCCGCGAACTTGAAATCGAGGGCAGACGGGTCCATCAGACCGAGTTCATGCGCGGTCCCATCTTTGCGAACGTCGTCCTCGCTGATGAAATCAATCGGACCCCCCCAAAAACCCAGGCCGCGTTGTTGCAAGCCATGGAAGAAGGGGGGGTGACTGTGGGAGGAAAGACGCACCCGTTGCCTGCTCCTTTTCAGGTTCTCGCCACCAGAAATCCGATCGAACAGGAGGGCACGTATCCATTGCCTGAAGCTCAGCTGGACCGTTTTCTTCTCGAGATCCACGTTGGCTATCCCTCTCACGAAGAAGAGCTGCTGATTGCTCGCCAAACGAGCGGGGGAGGGGGAGCGGCGATCAATCAAGTAGTGACTCGCGACCAAGTGGAATCCTTTCGTGATCTTGTTCCCAGAATCCCCGCCACCGATGAGGCAGTGGAGCTCGCGGTTTCTCTTTGCCGTCGCTCGAGACCGACCGAAGCCGACGCTCCTGGACTGGTGGGTCAGTACGTGCGCTACGGCGCTGGACCGCGAGGCGCCCGGGCTCTCCTCCTTTGCGCTAAAGCGCGTGCCGCGATGGGTGGGCAGGCCGCCGCGGACCTCGAGGACGTTCGTGCGGTGGCGGCGGCTGCTCTCAGGCACCGCCTTGTCCTCAGCTATCGTGCCGAAGCCGATCAAATCGCAGCCGACGACGTGGTGGCTCAACTTCTGTCGCCGAAAAAGTAGGCTTCGGGTGCCGCTTGCTATCGCGAATTTCGACAACCCAGAACAAAAACCTTGCGACCGGCGGTTTTAGGGAATACTTCGTCCTTCGCCTGCGTTTGCAACTAGGTTTTTATGCGAATTCTCCGCCAGTTCATGTTTTGCGTTTCGCTCGCCGTCTCGTGTGTTTCTGCGGTGGCTTGCCATCGACAGTTGATCCCGAACACTGATGTCGTCGACACTTCTTTCAATCGAGACGTCGTCGAGTTCTGCGAAGAATATCGGCACGCGGTAGAGAATCGCAAAGTGGGACTCTTAGTGAGCTTGGCTCACCCTAAGTACTACGAAAACGGTGGCAACATCGACGCAACGGATGACATCGATCGCGCTGGGCTCAAAGACTTCTTGGACGAACGATTTAGGGACACCCGAGCGATTCGTTACGAAATTCGTTACAGGCGCGTCGAGCTTGCAGAAGATGACACCATCTTTGTCGACTACACCTATAGCGCTAGCTACAAGATCCCAGGCCCCGATGGAGAAGATGTTTGGCGACGACAGGTTGCTGACAATCGCCTTGAACTGGTCCCCCAAGGTGACTCCTACCAGATCCTTTCAGGAATGTAGTGAGATGTACTTGCGCCTTGTTGTGCGCATTTCCCAACCCTCCGAGTTGATCAACGGGACCCACAAGTCGTCTTAGCGTCGTAGGAGCGCGCAGCTCTGCGCGTCGATCGAGTAGGTCTCTTCGCTCGCCGACGTAATCATCCAGACGAGTCTTCCGTGTTTGTCGGATTCGGTCAACATCACACCAAGATGACCGCTTGAGTCCGCGCCTGAGTCTCTCCACTTTCGAAGAGCCACCTCAAGCGGGCAGCTTGGTTCTGCAAGGGCGCGCCGCAAAGATGGCTTAGTGAGTTCCTGACTTGTCGTTTTGTTTCCGACGGTCGTGATGAGCAGTCGAAGCGAATTGACGGGAGCCCGATGACCGGACTTTCCGATAGCTTGACCGTATTCGATCGAGAGCGACTCGAGTTTGGACGTTTCAGAGACAATCGCTTCAAGACCAGTCAGCACGGCTTCGGGATGCCACTCTTTTGCTCTTCTCTTCGCCTTCAGCATTGAGTCCGTGATATCGAAGGGCGCTGGTGAGAGAGTGAGTGAGGTGGCGGCTGACGTTTTCGTTGCGTTGCCGGCCTTCTGCGTGTCGGCACTCTCGGCTACGGAGCTCAAGGCAGGCTCGGAGGACTTCCCCATGAAAATAATCGCCGCCGCCAGGGTCAAAGCGAGCGAAAGTGCGAACATGAGCCAGGCGAAGGCAGGAAGACGATTGTCTCCAGCTCGTGTCGCGGCGCCCCTTTGGTCAAAAGGAGCATCTACGTGAGGTCGAACTGCCATCACACAAAAAGATAGCGCTGATCCTCTCTCGGGAACATAGCACACGTTTTCGGCGCCCTCGCGCCTACTCTGGTTCTACGCTTGCCTCTCTCTTCTGGGCGAGCGGCGGCGGGGCCATGCTGGCTGTGAGAGGTATTCTAGCCAAGACGGAGCGATCAGTTCAACGCACGCGTTTCGGGTAGCTGACCGCGAACCGCGGTGATGATGAGCTGATCAGGAAGTCTTTCCCAGCCATGACTGAGTTCTTCGCCTGCGGCAATCGACACGAAGAGCGCCTGATCGAGCCCGGTTGCGCCGTCCATGGGCAGCACCTCCCAACGTTCCAGGTCTTGGCGGCCTCTCAGTACCTGTAGCCCCAGGTCTCCCGTCCGGTGTGCAATCATCAATAGTTCGCCGGTGTGCAACCAGAGGTCTCCATCGAAAGTCGAACGACCCGCTGCCTCAGTGATCGTGTCAAGTCTTGTCAGCGTCGCCTTCATCGCTTTGGCCAACAACTCCTGGGAAATGGGATCGTTTGCGCTTGTCCTCTCACTGGGACGGTGCAGTGCGAGACCGGTGGAGGGAAGTTCGGAGAGCAAGAGGGCGAAGGCTAATTCGCTCAGCGTTTCTCCTCTAACCACAGAGCGCAGAAACTCGGGAAGCTGTCGCCGTGCTTCGTGAACGAGCGGCTCGACGGAATCAGAAACACCCTGACACGAGAAAAGCATCCGGCCATAACGCAGTGGTGGGGTCGCTTCAGTTCGCGTGTTACCGATCGTTCCGTCGCACTCGTGAGCCAACAGGCCGTGGGTACGCATCGGAGCACCGTCGCCCGCCAGCCTGAGTCCCCCAGAATTACCTCGACGTCTCCAGAGAAGGGCCTCATCCTGGTCGAAGTAGCCAATACCCCACGTTGAACTAGGGGTTGCCCCCGAGCCGAGCGCCGCCAGCTGGGCATCGGCAAGTTTTGCTCCGAGATCAGGCCGTGTTCCAATCAGTGCGTAGGTGCGTGCCATAAGCTCTTTCAGTGATCGATTCGAAGCGAGGTGTTGCGCTCAGGGAGAGCGTAACACGCATGGGTGAACTTCGCATTGATGAAACCCGCCGGAGGAGGCCGTCCTAGTCTTGCATTTGCTTTTGGATCTCCGAGACTATTGCCGCAATGACAAATAGAGGGCATCTCCAGGCGCCGTTACCCAATCAAGGTGGTTTGCTCAATGGTCGCTGGACCTTGGGGCGACTGTCTCCGACGAGAAGGGTCTCCGTCGGCTCGTTCCTCCTGCTTCTCTCTGGATGCGCTATCATTTATCCAGAGGCTCAAACGCCGACGCGCCCTCCTCTGAAGGATCAGGTGGTCGAGCCAGCCCCCGGCGACGACCTGTACTATCTTTACATTGAAGGGGCTTCCATTCCTCGGCAAACGCCAGGAGGCCTGGATTGGCCGGGAGGTGCCCCGGACCCCTTGGCCAAACTGATCGTTAACGACGTTGAGCTCTTTCACACTCCGACGCAGAGCAAAACGAGGGAGCCAACCTGGCCGAATCAGAAGAAGGCAAACTACCGCGTACCTCCTCATAGCAAGATTTATGTTGAGGTCTGGGACGACAACCCCATGACCAATAAGCCGATTTGTCGTGCTGCCGTGCGAGAAATCGAGAATTTGCGAGATGGCGGCAACAACGAAATCTGGTGCGACTCTGGGGCCAGGGTGAGGGTTCACGTGGAGCCGGCCCGGGCACTGATCGGGCTAGGTTTGTACTACGAAACTCGCGGTAACGACGGTGTGCGCGTGACCCGAGTTATTTCGGATTCACCAGCTGCTCGTCAGGGCCTAGGTCCAGGAGATCGTATCCTTTCGATCAACGGTAAGGACATAAAGACAATGAACGGAAACGAGGTTCGATCGGCGATCAACTTAAATGCCAAAAAGGGAGTCAAGTTGGACGTTTGGTTTAACGACGGTAAGCGCCATTTGATCACTCTCAAAGAAGGTGCCGTTTATCCTCTACCCGAAGACGATTTGGAGTTGCCCCCATCCAAGGAATGACCACACTCTGGCCATGAGAGCTGAATGGTATTGTCCTTCTTGGCCTGTGATCCGTGTTTTCGGACCCGACGCGGCGAGCTGGCTCAACGGGATCGTGACTTGCTCGGTATCCCAGGCTTTGAGCGAAAAGGCGACTTGGGGGGCCCTTCTGACAAAGCAGGGCAAAGTTCAAAATACCTTCTTTGCTGTGCCGAGAGGCGACTCTGTTTACCTCGCGGTGACCGGAGGCAGCGCTCCGGACGCCCTCTCTACCCTGGACGGCTACTTGGTGATGGAAGATGCCGAGATCGAGATGAGCGACCTTCAATCGGCTGTTCGTATTCCGCCGGAAGGGGCCTCTGGCTCTGATGCGGATACCGAGTCGCAAAGAAGCGCTTTGTCTGCCAGCTGTGAGTCCCTCGGCGAGTTGACTCGGCTCCACTTCCTCTCTTCGTCGCAGGTGCAAGAGATGAAGAGGACCCTTTCCGAGGAGGCCTGGATATCGGAACGCACCTTTGAGCAACATAGGCTCCGACTCGGTGTGCCATGGTTTGGGGTCGATTTTTCTGATGCCGATAACCTCCACGTCGCCGGCCTCGAGCGTCGGGTCGTCGACTGGTCGAAGGGGTGTTACCTAGGGCAAGAAGTCGTCTGCATGCAAGAGATGCGCGGCAAGGTCCGAAAGCGCGTCGTACCTCTTCGGGTCACTCTCGCTGAAGGAGCAACAGCACCGATTCTCCCCTTTGACCTGCTTGATGAAACCTCGCAGTCAGTCGGCTCCTGCACTAGTTTGGCAGAAGGATACGCACTGGGAAAGGTCACGTCTCCTCATGACCAGGCGGGGACTCGTCTCGTGGCGATGGGGGCGGCGGGTCAGCAACTTCTCCGCGCAGTAGTTGTTTCCTAGATGCAGCCCTGGGTAGATGCCGCCTGGGTGGCGTCATGGATGTCGACGGGCCCCTTTTCCTCCCGGGAGCGCCTGGTACAGTCGCACCTATGTCAGAGCAGGACGGAAACTCAAGTTTGCCCCCCCAAGAGTCAGGGTTGGGTTGTTCTAGCTCGGTCAGCGCTTCTGGCTATCGGGTCGCTCAAGATGCGATGGGCCTTGTCGCACAAACTCCGCTGGTGTGCCTAGGTCGGTTAAGCCCGGCCGGAGGAGCGACAATTTGGGGCAAATGCGAGTTTATGAACCCCGGAGGTAGCGTCAAAGATCGGCCCGCCATGAATATGATCTTGCAGGCGGAACGAGATGGTCGGCTTGCTGAGCAAAGCGTTATCGTTGAAGCAACCAGCGGCAACACTGGAATCAGCCTCGCCATGATTTCCGCTATTCGTGGTCATCGCTGCATCTTGGTCATGCCCGAGGACATGAGCATGGAGCGTCGATACATTTTGCAGGCCTACGGTGCGGAGATCGAATTAACTTCGGCCCAACGCGGCATGGCCGGGGCGGTGGAACGCGCTCGTGAAATTGCAGAGAACACGCCGAAGGCGTTTCTGCCGAGCCAGTTTAGCAATACGGACAATCCGGAGAGTCACTTCGAAACCACCGCCCATGAGATCTGGGAACAACTCGACGGATCCATAGCTGCTTTCGTTGCAGGGGTAGGAACGGGCGGAACCTTGACGGGCACAGGAAGGTTTCTTCGCCAGAAACTCGGGACCGATGTGAAAATCGTGGCCGTGGAGCCTCAGTCGAGCCCTATTCTCAGCGGCGGTCGTCCGGGGCTGCACGGGATCCAAGGGCTTGGCGCGGGCTTCGTCCCTCCCGTTCTCGAGCGTAAGCTGATTGACGAAGTCGTCTTGATCTCGGATGTCGCTGCAGAGCGAGGCGTTCGTCAATTGGCTCAACGGGAGGGGCTACTGGTGGGGCCGTCGTCGGGAGCCAATGTTGCAGCCGCTATTGCGGTGGCCGAAAGGATCGGCAGTGGCAATGTCGTGACGGTTCTTTGCGACTCCGGCGAACGTTATCTTTTCTAAAAACGCTCTTTCCCCTCCTGAGGCTCGGCCCCACTCCCGCTGCGTGCTAATCGAGCGCCATGGGTCGACCCTTCGAAATTCCAGAGAAACTGCCCCTTTCGGAACAAACGGGCCAGAGCTATCCAGCCATGATCGATCTGATGCGTCGTCTCTTGGCTCCTGACGGCTGTCCCTGGGACAAAGAGCAGACGATTGAGTCGCTCCGTCCTTACGTTTTGGAGGAAGCGTGTGAAGTGATGGACGCTATCGAGTCTGGATCGCCAGAAGCGCTGAGAGAGGAGTTGGGCGACCTCGCCTTCCAAGTCGTATTCCTCTCCCAGCTCGCACAGGATCGGGGGTGGTTTGGCCCCGATGATGTTTTCCGCGAAATGGTCGAGAAGTTGGTGCGGCGCCACCCTCACGTCTTTGAAGACCTTGAGTTGACCCAAGCTGCGCAGGTCGAATCCAATTGGGAGAAGATCAAAGCGAGCGAAAAAAAGAATCGACCTTTGTTGGACAATATACCCCGCTCCTTGCCCGCGTTGCTTGGCGCCCAACGCATGAGCGAGCGAGTTTCCACTGTGGGGTTTGATTGGTCCTCTGCCGACGGATCGAAGGCGAAAGTCGATGAGGAGCTGGTGGAGCTCGATGAGGCGATTCAGACCGGGTCTCCGGCTCAGATAGAACACGAGCTCGGAGACCTACTCTTCGCAGTGGTGAACTACGCTCGCCACCTTGGCGTTGATCCAGAAGCTGCGCTGAGGAAAACGGGGCAGCGGTTTCGGGATCGCTTCAATCACGTGGAAGCTCGCGTCAAGGCAACTCATGGCGATTGGCCGCGGGACGGGGTCAAGGCGACGAGGGGGATCGCTCTCGCCGAACTTGAAAGTTTCTGGAGCGAAGCCAAGCGTATCGAGCAGAGCAAGGACGAGAGAAAATGAGTGAAGATGTTACGATTGGAGTCGGTGCTGCTACCCCCGAGCAGGTTCGAGACCCGAGTATTACCCGAGGTGTTCCGCCCGAACTGATCCACCCTCTCGCGCGACTTCCCGAGGAATGGGAGTCGGTGCTTGCCGCTTGGGGTGAAAAGCGATTTCGGGCGACTCAGCTGTTTTCTTGGCTTCACGCTCGGGGCGAGTTTGATGTCGAGAAAATGTCAGACCTTTCCAAGTCACTCCGGCAACGAGTTCTCGAGGATGGTCTTGTCGAGCCCGGGGTGGTTCAGCATGTGCACCGTTCGGCAGACGGAACGAAGAAGCTGCTCTTGGACCTCGATCGCGGCGCCAAGGTTGAGTGCGTGTTGATCCCCATGACCAAAGGGGTTGAACAGGACGTGGCGAGTTGTGTGGATGATGAGGACGAAGATGGTCAGCAGTTGCCTCAGAAGAGGATCACTCTATGTATCTCTACGCAGTTCGGTTGTGCGATGGGGTGTGTGTTTTGCGCGAGTGGCCAAAGTGGCTTGTTTCGTGGTCTAGGCGCTGCCGAAGTGGTCTATCAGGTGATCAAATCGCGCGCGTATCTTTCCGAAGGCGAGGTGCTCCGCAATCTGGTGTTCATGGGGATGGGCGAACCTCTGCATCACTACGACGAAACTGCTCGCGCCCTGCGACTGCTCACCCACCCTCGGGGACTGGGCATGAGTCCTCGTAGGATCACCGTCTCGACGGTGGGTCTTGTTCCGGGAATCAAGCGACTCGGCGAGGACTTTCAGGGGAAGGTTGGTCTTGCGCTCTCTCTGCATGCTCCTGATGACGAAACACGCGACAAGATCATGCCGATGAACAAGCGCTATCCGGTGCGAGAGCTCATCGAGGCGCTCAAATCCTATCCACTGCCTCCACGACGCCGCATTACGATCGAGTACATCCTGATCGGTGGAGTAAACGATTCAGTCGATCACGCCAATCGCCTGGCGCAACTTCTGAGGCCTCTCCGAGTCAAGCTCAACCTGATTCCGATGAACCCTATCGACGACTCAGAGTTCAAAGCGCCCGAACCCGGTTCGGTACTTTCGTTTCGTGAAACCATGGCCCGGCACGGTTATAGTTGTTTTGTACGCACCAAGCGGGGCGATGATGTCTCCGCCGCATGCGGGCAACTTGCTTTGCAGTCGATCGATCCCGAACGTCTCGTCCGTCGTTGAACTTGAAGGCCTGCTCGAAAAGCTAGAGTTCTACGTTGAAGCGGGTCATATGCAGCGTTCGCGCTGCGGGTCAACTCAGGCTAAACTCGCCGATTATGAGGTGGGTGACATGAGTGACGCCGACTGGTTCACCCTGGCCCGGCACTGGAAGGAGCGAGAACCCGATGAGCGTTTCGCTCGTGAAATTGAGCGACTAGTGTCCGAGGGGGACGCCGAATCGCTTCGAAAGTACTTCTCGTCGAACTTGAGCTTTGGCACTGCTGGCCTACGGGGCAAGGTGGGCTGGGGGAGCGGCTCGATGAACGAAGCCAACGTTGCCCGAGCCAGTTGGGCTCTGGGGCAATATCTGCTTTTTTCCCGGTTCGCTAACAAGACGCAACCATCTGTAGTGATCGGTTTCGACGCGCGCCACCAAAGTCGGGGGTATGCACTGCTTTGTGCCGAGATTCTCTTGGGTATGGGATGTCGAGTCGTCCTCAGTGATGGACCAGTTCCGACGCCACTCATCGCTTTTCTGGCTCGCGACCAGGGGCATCAAGCGGCCGTGGTCGTTACTGCCAGCCACAACCCTCGGGGAGACAACGGTTTTAAGGTCTACGACGAATTGGGCGTGCAAATCATCTCTCCCTGGGATGTCGAAATTGGATGTCGGATGCGCGCCTTTCCACCTTGGACTTCGATAGAGCGTACCCGCGAGGGGGTTCAGACGGTTTCCGTCTCCGACGAGTCACGCTACTTGGACTACGTCGAAGGCCTCGCCCGCGCAGTTGTTCCCTGCTTGCGAAGAAGTGGCGGAAAGATTGGTTATTCGCCACTGCACGGAGTCGCAGGGAGTTGGGTCGAATCGGCTTTGCAACGGGCCTGTCCTGGTGTCGAGTTGGTGATGGTTCCTGAACAGGCACAGCCAGATGGTTCCTTTCCCACTACTCCCTTTCCTAATCCCGAGGAACCCGGCGCGCTTGATCGACTGATTGCGCTGGGTAGAGCCCACAGCTGCGACCTCCTCTTGGCAAATGATCCTGACGGGGACCGTCTGGCTGCCGCTCTCAAAGAAGGAGACAGCTACCTGCGACTCAGCGGAGATGCCCTCGGTCTGCTTTTTGCTGATGCATGTTTGTCAGCAACAAACAAGAAGCGACCAGTTCTGGTTTCCTCGATTGTCTCGTCTCCGGCTCTTGACGCTCTAGCTCAAACCAGGGACGCACAGGTTGTGAGGACTTTAACAGGGTTCAAGTGGCTTTGTCGGGCCGCGATCGAGCATGAAGACTTCGTTTTCGCTTATGAAGAGGCGTTGGGATATTGCTTCGCGAGTCCAACGAAAACGAGCCGAGGGGTGATGGACAAGGACGGAGTGGCTGCTGCAACCATTGTGAGTCGATTGCTCCTGGCCTCGCGAGAAGTAGACCTCTTGGAGCGGCTTCGTCAGCTTTATAGCTCCCTAGGACTGTTCGGGAGCTTTGGTCGCAATCGTCGTTTCGTTGCGAACGAAAAACTATCCGCGATGGACGCCATGGATGAGCACATGAAACAGCTCCGCCTGGTCGGGCCTCGCCTCGCTTCGGGATGGCGCCTGGCCCAGGTCGATGACTATGAGGAGGGCGCTGCTCGTCGGCCCAGCTATCTTGGTCGACAAAACCTGCTCCACTTCCAGCTTGAACCCAAAGACCCGGCTAGCGGAAAGGTCCGTGATGCGCAGGTCTTGGTGCGTCCGAGCGGTACCGAACCCAAGCTCAAAGCCTACGTGCATTTGCGTTGTAACTTCGATGCAAATCGACTGCTGTCTCGGCAGCTTGAGGAGCTCGAGCCCATCGCTGACGAGCTTTCATCGGGGTTTCTTTCGCTTGCCTCTCATCCCTGAGGCATCGAGCCGGACCGTTAGTCGCGAGAGTCGAAGGGGAGCACTTCCGTAGACTGTAGATCCGGGATGGAATCCTGGACCTCGCCCAAGGTCGTCGATTGCGTACCCAGAACCACGAGCGCCAGATTTTGGGGTGAAAGTCTTGTTCGAAGGGCGGCATTGACTTCGTCGACGGTTACAGCCGCGACGCGCTCTTTGAAACCGCTCGAAGAGGGTAGCCCATAGATATGTTGGTCGAGACGGAGGGAAGCCCGCTTGATAGCGGTATCCCGGGCGAAAGCGTGACTGTTGATCAGGTACTTCTTTGCGGCGGAGAGCTCTTTCGTGGTCACGCCCTTATCGACAAGTTCCTCGAAAAGCTGAAGCTGCAAACTGATGCAAGCAGCGGCGTCTGCAGCCTGTGGAAAGGTCCACATAGAAAAGCTTTGCCGCTTTCGATCGTGGGCTAGCTGGCTGTACGCACCGTAGGACCAACCTCGTTTGCCGCGCACCTCTCGACTGAGTCGAGCTCCGAAGGTTCCCCCGAAGATCACGTTCCCCACATAAAGTGCGGTTCTGTCCTCATCCTTGGGGTGTGCGCCGCTCGTACCGATCAGGATCTGAACCTGACTTCGTTCGGGTTTGTCGACGAAATAGAGATTGCGGCCAGAACGAACGTGGGGGTCATCAAAGGAGGGGGCATCTTGTGACGGCATCCCGCTGAGCGAGCCCGCGATCTGGGCGATGATGCCATCAGCAGCCTGGGCAGAAACGTCACCGGCAAATAGAGCCACGAGTCGTGACTGCTTGGCGAGGTGGCCGTAGATCTGGCGTAGATCGGTGAGTCCGATTTGGGCGATTGAAGTGGGCGTTCCCGCGGTGAGGCGACAGTAGGGGTGCTCTTGAAAGAGCTTTCGGGCGAAGAAGCGCCGCGCCACTAGCGCATCATTGTCCAGACTGTCCTGCCATTCGGCGAAGGCCTCGTGCTTGAGACGTTGCAGTTCCTCTTCGGAATTCGGCGCCTCAGCCAACATCTCGGTCACCAGTTCCATCAAGGGAGCGAAGGAACGAGACAAGCACGTCCCCTCGATGGTCGCGACGGAGCGGGCGACGTCGACAGACGCCGATGCTCCCAAACTATCCAGACGTCGCTCCACTTCCAGAGGCGAGCGGCCGCCGGCGGTGCGACGCATTAGACGAAACAATAGAGAGGTCGCTCCCTCTTTTCCTTTCGGGTCGACGAGGGAACCGAGGTCGAATCCGACGGCCGAATGGGTCACCCCGAGAGACGTGTCCGTTTCCACGAAAACGCGGCTCTTCATGTGGCCTCCTCTGCTGAGCCTACAGACAAACCCAACGAGTCAGTCTGCGGCGATACGATCACCACTGTGCGGTTTTCGTGATTGAAATATCGACGTGCCGAGTAGAGTAGGTCGCTCGGGCTGGTGCGTCGTGCTCGCTCAATTCGCTCGAAGAGAGCACCGGGCTCACCGAGTAGAGTATGATAAAATCCTAGACTTGACGCCTTTCCATCCGCTGACTCCAGCTGACACAAAGACGAGAGTTCCATCTTGTTGACTGCCTGCTCGAGAGTAGAAGCACTCACGGGCTTTTGCTTGAGGAGCTCTAGTTGAGCGTCGAAGGCCGCAAGAAGCTCTTGCCCTGTATGAGCCTGTCGGCCCGAAACCGAAAACTCGATCAGACTTGGATGTTTGTGCGGCCCGACAAAGCCGCTCACATCGCTCGCCAGCTCTTGGTCTCTGACTAACGACTGAAAAAGAATGCTCCCTTTACTTCCAGCAAGGATTTCGACGAGCAAGGCGACTGTCACATGATCGAAGTCTCCCAGAGCTGGCCCTTTGTAGCCAAGAGCCAACTTGCTCGTCGCCGTGGGTTGCTGAATCGATACCCGCCGTTCTCCGGTCTGTGGCGGCTCGGGTACAATGTCTTCCACAGGGATCTCCGAAGCGGGGAGAGGTCCGTAGTTCTTTTGAATCAAGCGCAGGGCGTTTGGCGTCGATAGCGCGCCCACGAGCACGAGGGCCGCATTGTTCGGTGAGTAGTAGGTGCGATAAAACTCTTCGCAATCTGCCACTTCGAAGCCCTCGATGTCTTTCATCCAGCCGATGGTCGGCCAATGATAGGGGTGCTGCTCAAAGGCGGTCTTCCACATGAGCTCTTCGACAATACCCTCGACGTCGTCCTCGACGCGGTACAAGCGCTCATTTTTGACGACTTCTTTTTCACTATCGAGTTGCGGCTCGCGTAGGACAAGTTGGTGCATCCGTCGAGCCTCAAGTTCGATCACAGTCTTGAGGTGTTGCTTGGGGAAAGCTTCCTGATACTGGGTGAAATCTAGCCAAGTGGAAGCATTGTTGTCCGCGCCGACCGCCTCCATCTTCTCGTCAAAGGCCCCGGCTGGTAGCCCCTCCACCTCGTTGAACATGAGATGCTCAAAAAGATGGGCCAGCCCAGTCTTGCCCGGAGTTTCGTGACGAGAGCCAACCCGAAACCATGCATGAAAGGAAACGACGGGCGCACTTTGGTCCTCGAGCAATAAGATATCGAGACCATTTTTGAGCCGGTATTGATCAACCGATAGGTGGGGACCGAAGGGGTGAGTCCGCACGTAAGCAATGTGCTGACTTTCGGGCTTCTCGTGATTCAGCGCGTCGAGCCATTTGCTGATTTGCTCGCGTTTTCGAGCCATTACTTTCCGTCGTCGAGTTTGAGGACGGCAAGGAAGGCCTCCTGAGGGACTTCGACATTGCCCACGGCCTTCATGCGCTTCTTTCCCTCTTTCTGCTTGGAGAGTAGCTTCCGCTTTCGACTGATATCGCCCCCGTAGCACTTGGCCGTTACATCTTTGCGCAAGGCTCGAATCGTCGTACGTGCGACGACCTTTGCGCCGATAGCCGCTTGTACGGCTACCTCATATTGTTGCTGTGGGATCAGTTCCTTCAGCTTTCCGGCCAAGGCCCGTCCGCGAAAGAATGCATTGTCTCGGTGGAGAATAACACTGAGTGCGTCGAGGGGCTCCCCGTTGACGAGCATATCGAGGCGAATGAGGTCATCGCGACGGTAGCCGGCTAGTTCGTAGTCCATGCTTGCGAAGCCCCGTGTCGCGCTCTTGAGCTTATCGTGCATATCCAAGATGACCTCACCCAGCGGAAGTTCGTAAGTCAGAACCGCGTGAGTAGGGGTCGGAAAGTTGAGCTCTTTCTGAATGCCGCGACGCTCGATACAGAGCGTGACGCAGGCGCCCACGTATTCTGCCGGGACATGGATGTTGACCTTGACGATCGGCTCTTCCACGTAGTCGAGCAGACCGGGTTCGGGCAGCTTCGAGGGGTTGTCGACCAGGACCACCTCTCCTTTTTTCGTCATTGCCCGATAGACGACGCTGGGTGCAGTGGTGATCAAGTCGAGATTGTACTCTCGTTCTAGACGCTCCTGGATGATTTCCATGTGAAGCAGCCCCAGAAACCCGCATCGAAAACCGAAACCAAGCGCTTCGGAGGTATCGGGCTCGAAGCTGAAGGACGCGTCATTCAGGTGGAGACGGGACAGGGCGTCCCGCAAATCCTCGTAATCGGCGGAGTCAGTCGGGAAGAGGCCGGCGTAGACCATTGGTTTGACCTCTTCGAAACCGGGTAGTGGCTCGACCGCAGGCTTGCTGGCCAGGGTAACGGTATCGCCAATCTTCGTGTCTTCGGTGGTCTTAATCGAGGCGGCAGCAAAGCCGACCTCGCCCGGCCCCAATCGAGTCAAAGGTACGGTGTGGGGCCCGTAACATCCGAGCTCGGTCACCTCGAACTGTCGTCCGGTGGCCATGAAGCGGATCTTGTCTCCCTTTTTTAGCTCACCATCCACGACACGCAGCATCACCATTGCCCCGCGGTAACTGTCGTACCAACTGTCAAAAACCAAAGCACGCAGCGGGGCGTCGGGGTTTCCCGAGGGAGGAGGGATCCGCTCCACGACCGCTTCGAGCAGATCCTGCACGCCGATGCCCGTCTTCCCGCTGGTCATCATGGCGCCGCTACAATCCAGACCGATGACCTCTTCGATGTCTTCAGCCGCGCTATCGACGTCGGCGGAGGGCAAATCGACCTTATTGAGTACGGGAATGATCTCGAGATCGTTTTCTAGGGCCAAGTAGGTGTTGGCGACGGTCTGCGCCTGAACGCTCTGGGTCGCGTCGACGACGAGCAAGGCTCCTTCGCAGGCCCGCAAAGACGACGATACCTCATAACTAAAGTCGACGTGACCGGGGGTATCGATCAACTGGACCTGGTATTCGTTCCCGTCTTGGGACTTAAAATTGAGGCGAACCGACTGGGCCTTGATGGTGATGCCGCGTTCGCGTTCCAAATCGAGCTTGTCGAGAAACTGTTCCTTTTTTTCGCGATCCTGCAGCGCTCCAGTGACGTCCAAGATGCGGTCGGCCAGGGTGCTTTTCCCGTGGTCGACGTGGGCGATGATCGAGAAGTTTCGGATTTTCTTCTGGTGGTCAGACATGGGTGAAGAGGTCGGGGGCCTAGCAGCTTCTGTTCTGCAACTCATTCGATTTGTTGACCGGGGCGACTACCCGTGAGGAACCGCTCGCGCCCGCAGGCCATGAGCGTCCAAACCGCTCGTTTCGGTGACGGATTGTGGCCTATGGTGCCGTTTGTGCAGCTACGCCAGTTCTTTTGAAGGCTGGTAGCTTAGGGCTCTTTCGAGTCGACCAAGCTCAACTGACCAGGAAGTTGATCAGCGTATTTCTTCAGCACAAGGTCGATACCTTCGCGGATATATACGGCGACGGGAACCTTGGTGCGCTCGTGCAGTGTATGTAGCGCTTCATTTTGCTCTGGTGTGATGTACACCGTCGTCGAGATTTTTTTGCGCGCCATGGCGTCTTGACCTTCGTTGGGTGTCGGCCGCTGCTTCTGATTTCAACCTTAGCAACAAATTCCGTGTTGCCGACCGAGCTATCAAAAGTAGTACCTTTGTGCTGTGACCAGTCGTTACCATAGATTCCCATACGTGCATCGTCAATCTGAAGGCATCGGGGCGATATCTCTAAGTAGTTAAGATGAAAAGATTATTTCGTTTACCGTAAAATTAAAATCTTTGTTTCTGCGGGTGTTGCGCTAGCAAATGTCCTTGAGGCAAGATTCGTCTATGAGGTGCGCGCGTCGGCCTGCCACGGAGCAAGAGCCGTACCGTCTGGAGTGATTTGGGGAACATGAAATTCAACCTGAGGTTCTGCCTCCTTTCGCTGCTTGCGTTGGGGTGTGCAAAGAAAACCACCGAAGTAAACTCAGCAGAGGACGCTCGCCAATTTAGGGAAACTGAATTGGCTCTCGAGACGTGCGATGTTCAAGCCAAGGATGCGGATCGGGTTGATGCCAATGGCGATGGTCAGCCCGAGATCATTCGTGTTTTGAGCGGCCAGAAAGAACTCTGTCGAACTGTTGATCTCAACTTTGATGGGAAGGTTGATCGAACGACCTTCTTCGATGAGGGCGGCCAGCAGCGGCGCACGGAAAGCGACTTCGATCGCGATGGCGTCGTCGATGAGATTGCTTTCTACGAAAAGGGCGTGCTGACCGAAAAGCATCGCATGACGACGATGGACGGAAAGCTCGACACCTGGGAGTTCTTCAAAGAGGGAAAACTGGCTCGCACCGAGCGGGACGAAGACGGCGATGGGGTGATCGATCAGTGGTGGGAGTATCCTTCTCGCGGCTGTCCTCTCATCCACATGGATGCCGACGGTGACGGACGTCCAGACCCTGGGGCGAGCATCGATTATTGCAAAGAAACTGGTTACGCCCCGCCGCCGTTACCCGGTGAAATCGAGGAAAAACAGCCGACCGATTTTGGGGAAAGCGGCGAGCGTGTCGAGGAGCTTTCTAATCAGAAAGCGGGCGAATCAGGCGAAGAGCCGAAGGATGAGACGGGCGAAGACGAAGTCGCGCCTGCCGAGGAGACCGCACAGTGAAAATAACGAACTTCATTTCGAGCGGGCTTGTGCTGGTCTGTCTCGCTTGCGGCGGCTCCAAGAAACCTGCTGAAGTGGCGGAACCGGAGGTCGAGGGTCGTCGGGGAGACGATCAGTCGCGCTGCGAGTTCAAAGGTCGAGACGACCGAGACGTGCAAGAGTCTTCGGCGCCGGGGTCCGTGGTGGCCAACGTGCGCCGGGTCTACGGTTATATCGGGACTACCTCAGAGCGCCGTCGCATTTTGTTGTGTCGAGAAGTGGACACCAACCTTGACGGGATGAAGGACCTTCTGCGCACCTATGGCGACGATGGTCAGCGCCTTACCGAGCAAGCCGACTCGGACTACGACGGCAAGATCGACACCTGGATCACCTTTGGGCAGAGGAGTCCTGCCAAAATCGAGATTGATAAGAACGCCGACGGCAAGCCTGACGAAACGCGCTTCTATACGGGTGGCAAGTTGGCGCGCGTACAAAGAGACACGAACGGCGACGAAAAGCCGGATATCTTCGAAATTTACGCAGACGGAACTTTGGAGAGAATGGGGCTTGACGTCGATTTCGATGGCAAGGTGGACACCTGGCGTCGAGATCAAGTACGAGCACGGGAGCTCGAAGAGAAAGAGCGCAGTGAAGCCGTCGCCGACGAAAAGGCGAAAAGCGAGGGCGACTCTGAATCCTCCAAAAAATAGTCAGGCCGCATGGCTGAAGAACGTCTTCAAAAAATTCTAAGAAGCGCTGGCATTACTTCCCGTCGCAAAGCCGAAGCTCTTATCTCGGCGGGCCGAGTTCGAGTTAACGGACAGATCGTAACAGAGCTAGGCACCAAGGCCGATCCTCGTCGCGCGAAGGTGGAACTTGATGGACACCGGCTTGCTGCAGAACCGCTTTGTTATGGAGTGATGCACAAGCCTCGGGGCATGGTGTCCACGATGTCCGATCCCGAGGGCAGACCCACGGCCTCGGATATTCTCAAGCAGGTAGGGGTGCGCGTTGTGCCGGTGGGGCGTCTCGACTTCAATACCAGTGGCGCTCTTTTGTTCACAAACGATGGGGATTTCGCTCACGCTTTGACGCACGCCAGTGGTAAGGCCCCCAAAGTCTATGCCGCCAAAGTGCAACAAATCGTTGACGATAGCTCTCTTGAGAAATGGGCCGAAGCGATCGAGATCGAAGGCAAAATGACCCGCCCAGCGCAAATTCGCCTACTTCGACGGGAGGGCGAAAAGACTTGGCTCGAAGTCACCTTGCTTGAAGGCAAAAATCGTCAAGTGCGTCGACTTGGTGAGCACGCCAGAACTCCAGTTGTTCGTCTCAGCCGTTTGAGTCACGCGGAAATCACGGCGGAAGGGTTGCGCCCCGGTCAGTGGCGACTGCTTAGCGTGGATGAGTTGAAGACCCTGAAAAAGCACTACGGAGTGCCCAAGAAAGTCCACGCACAGGCGGCAGCTCTCGCGGCTTTCCAAGCTCAAAAATCACCGGGATCAAAGTTGGCTCGGAAGTTTGAGGCGGTGGAGGGGACCCAACAACGCGGCGACAACAAACCAAGCGCGGCAAAACCGCGAAAGGGAACCTCTGCTAGCGCAAGCCGTACAAAAGGGGGCGGGGGACGAAAGAGAAACACCGATCGCGACGGAAGTGCTCAAGCTGCCTCGCAACCCGTTCGTCGTGGCACCCGTACGACTCGTGGCGGCGCTCATACGACGGGGGGTCGAACGGCGACTGGCAAAAGACCAGCGCCTCGAGGCGCTGGTCGAACCGGCGGCGGTGGTCGACCGTCGGGTGGTTCTGCACAGCGATCGACGCGTGGCAACGCAGGGGCTTCGTCTCATAAGGGGCGCAGTCGTTCCTGACGCGCGCCCTCAAGGTAGAGACGACGGCCTATAATCGGACGGGTATGTCCGCGTGTCGCGGGCCCATCCGACAGGCCTCAATGGTGTCCGGCGTCCTAGGCGTTGTCGTGCCAGCACCGGTACGTGTCCTCGCCTTTTGGGCGACGGGATGACGGACCGTACTGCGGGCTTCGGCATGCTCAGTCAGTGACGCCCTGAATCAAGGTGCGCTCACCGTCGATGAACATGATGGTGACTTTGCCATCCGATACGCCGCAGACGAATCCGTCGCCGAACTTCTTGTGGGTCACCAATTCGTCCAACTCGAAGGTTTCGGCGATGGTATAGCTTTTGAAGGGCTTGCCGCTTCGTACCCTGCTTTCCCATTCTTCTCGGGTTTTCGCTACAGTGCTCTTGGTAGCAGAAGTCGTCTTCGAGCCCGCCTTCTTGGTCGTCGCGCGTGGCGTCTTTGCGGCAGGGGAAGAGACCTTTTTTTCTGCTCGATAGTTGTGCTCGGAGCCGCAGGTCATGCACAGAACGCGCTTGGGCGCGGCGCCAACCATGGCAACGATTCGATGACCGAGGTCCATCTTGCATCGCGTGCACCAAGCGTCGATTTCACTTCCCGCAGTCAGCGGTCGTCGGACAATAGGAGGGGTACCCATAAGACTGTTCTCAACTACGACGGCCACGTGGGGGGGGAGTGAAGGGGCGCCGTCGGGGAAGGGGCCTCTAGCTCGCGGGCCCCGGGTTCGTCAAACCCCGATTGATTCATTGGCCATATTTGTACGAGACCGTTTCGAGACCAAACGACCGAACGACCAGAACACTCCTGTCGTTATGCGGCGGTTGTTGTGCCGTCTCAACCCGCTAAAACTCGTATATGGATAGCGAATTTTCGGTTGAACTTGGTCGGCGGCGGGCTGCGCTCCAGAAAGAACTCGGCTCAGACCTTCTCGTTTTGTTTTCAGCCCCAGTGCATCTGCGCAACGGTGATGTGGAACAGAGCTATCGCCAAGACTCCGACTTTTTTTACTTGACCGGCATCGAAGAACCCGATTGTGCATTGGTGCTCGGAGCCGAGACCGGGTTCATCCTCTTTGTTCGTCCCCGCAACCGTGAAAGGGAGACCTGGGAAGGTCGGCGGATGGGGGTCGAAGGCGCCGTCGAGTTTTATGGGGCGAAGGTAGCCCATCCCATCGAAGAACTCGACGAAAGGTTGGCTGAT
Organism: Polyangiaceae bacterium; assembly: GCA_050300635.1. Lineage (GTDB taxonomy): Bacteria > Myxococcota_A > Polyangia > Polyangiales > Polyangiaceae > NIC37A-2. Next base: position 278,477 of record JBNKYC010000046.1, on the reverse strand, counting down.
TACCTCGAAGACAAACAAGCTGTGCACTACTTGATGGGGCAGGAAGTGGTCTGGGACCGAATCATGATTGATGCCTTGAATCGCGTTCGCGCGCGCCGTCGCAAGCGGGTCCAGGCTCCGAAAGCTTTGCTGGACGGACGCCTCCTGCTTCACGAAGCTCGACTTATCAAGTCGCCCTTTGAACAGACGAAGATGGCCGAGGTGGCTCAGCTTTCTGCGGAGGCTCACAACGCAGCGATGGCTTTTGTTTCTCCTCAAACGCCTGAATGGCAGTTGCAGAACTGCATCGAGTTTGAGTTCCGCAAATCCGGAGCACAAAGATTGGCTTACGATTCGATTGTCGGCAGCGGCGAAAACGCCACCATACTACATTACCGGGAGAACAACCGCATGATGAGCGAAGGTGAACTCGTCCTCGTCGATGCCGGTGCTGAAAAAGACTACTACGCCGCGGACATCACACGGACCTACCCGGTTGCGGGCCGGTTTCTACCCGAACAGGGCCGGCTCTATCAGGCGGTCTTAGATTCACAGCAAGCGGCGATCGCGGCAACAGTGGTCGGGGCCACTCTTGAGGCGGTGCACGATGCCGCCTGGCAGGTGCTTAGAGACGCGCTCCAGAGGGAAGGTTTGCTCGGAGACGAAGACACGAAGGACGAAGAGTCGATCAAGAAGCGCGTCAATCGTTTCTTTATGCATCGAACGAGTCACTACCTAGGAATGGACGTGCACGACGTTGGTGGATACTTCGTCGAGAAAGAACCACGACCGCTTCTCGCGGGTATGGTCATTACCGTCGAGCCTGGTCTGTACTTTGCCCCAGACGACGAGACCGTTCCGGAGGTCTACCGCGGAATTGGTATCCGCATCGAGGATGATGTTCTCGTGAGCGAAGCCGGGCCGGTTGTTTTGACCGGGGCTGCCGTCAAGGAAATCGCCGAGATTGAGGCGATGTGCCTCCAGATGTGAGCCGTCAGATGGGCACCGGCGGTCAAGTCAGCAGGGTTAACGCTCCTTTGAGCATGTCGACTTGCAGCGGCAAGCTTCCCATGGGCTCGCCGTCAGCGTCGACCAAGCTGGCTTCGGGACGGGCTGCGCGCGCTCGCAGTTGGGTGGCTCGATAGTGTCTCACTCCGTTCTGACTCAGGTGGGTGCCGCGGTAAATGTGCGCAGATAGTCCGAGCGTTCGAGCTTTGTTGAGTTCCATTGTAACCACGTCGAATAAACCGTCACTCGGGTCGGCTTGGGGGGCGATCTTCATTCCTCCGCCAAAGTATTGGCCGAGGCAAATCGCGACGTTCGAAAACGGGGCGGTTTCTATCAATTGGCCGTCGAGCCAAAGTTCGACCGTAGTCGGCTGATGCACAAGCGTGGCTCTCAGGGCAGCCACTAAGTAGGTGGCCTTGCCGCCCAGCCACTTGGGGCTTGTATCAACGATACGGTCGGTCAGGCCGCCCAAGCCGAAGCTCAGAACGTTGATGAAGGCTGTGACCTTTGCCTCGCCTCGGTCGTGGTATTCGAGTCTGCCGACGTCGACCTGCCGAGGCCTTGGCTCGGAAAGCCGGGTCACGGCGTGGTCGACGGATTCGGTCAACGAAAAGCTCCGGCGGTAGTCTCCACCGGTGCCGGCAGGCAAGATGAGTAGATGCGTCGAAGTCGTACGTGAATGTCCCTGTTCATCCAGGCATAGTCCAGCCGCGACCTGTTGCAGGGTTCCGTCGCCACCTACGGGGACCAAGACGTTCACATTTTCATCATGAGCTTGGCGAGCGATCGACGTGGCTCCTCCTGGACCTTGAGTCTCCACCAGTTGCGCGCCCGGAACCGCCTGGACAAAGGCTCGAGCTCGCGCCACTGAGCGTCCACTTCCAGCCCGAGGGTTGACCAATACCCAGATCTTCACGTCGGCGATGCTTCCATCCTTCGGCCTGCCTTTCCACTCTTGCCTCCCCGAGGAGGGAGAGAATGTGTCCGAGAATGTAGGTTAGAGTGCTCGCAGCCCCCGGATTCGGCCCCTGAGGGCATCAGTTATTTAGCCGAGAGACTCCAAAAGCGAAAAATTCGTTCCTTGAGTGTGTTTTTTAGTGAGCGAGCCGCTTGAAGCTGGCCCAAGGGCTTTATATCTTCCCGACGAAGAGGTCGAGAGCCACGTACTCATAAGTAAGACGTCGAGTCTGGAGTTCGCTAGCCCTCGCGTCGTACAATTCCATCTGAGTAAGCGGAAGATCCCGACCAACGAGAGTTGAAACGTTCATTTTGGGAAACATGTCATGAGTGCGGAAGGCGCACGGAAATTATTCGTTGGTGGAATTTCGGAGACAGTTACGGAGCAAGAGCTTCGAACTGTATTTGAGGGGGCGGGCTTCACTGTTGCTCACCTTGCTCTGCCACGAGACCGAGAGTCGGGACGCTTGCGGGGGTTTGCTTTTGTAACCCTTGCCAGTGAAGACGAGGCGGTACAGGCGCGCGCACGGCTCCAAGGGGTTGACTGCGGGGGCCGACCACTCAGTCTTCGAGAGTTCTCCCAGGAACCACCCAAGCGTGGCGCCCCGGGCGAGCGAATGGAGCGAGGTGAGCGTCCACCGAGGCAGGAGCTTCCAACGGTGTTTATGGGAAAGTTGCCTTTCGAGGCGACCCAGCCAGATATCCAAGCCCTTTTTGACGAGTACGAGATCGGTCAAATCACCAAGCTCGTTCTTCCGATCGGACCGGACGGTCGTCCCCGTGGCTTTGGGTTTGCTTCCCTTGAAACAGAGGACCAAGTCCGCCTTGCGGTGGCCAAGTTGAACGGCGCGACGCTGATGGGGCGCAATATTGTTGTGAGCCCCGCGCAGGCAAAGGGGGCACCGGGAGGTGGAGGTGGCCGTCGAGAGCGAAACGATGACGGACCGCGCCGACCAGGTCCCTCGGGCGGAGCTCGCTTCGATCGAGGGGCTGATGCTCCACAGCAGGGCTATGACCCTTTCTATCCTCCTGAAATGCCCGTCTTTCCGCCGCCCGCCGAGGGCAAAGGCGCCGGACGTCGCAGAGAAGGAAAGAAGGAAAAGAAGGAAAAGCGTCGTGGCAGCACGGGCGGAGGCGATTCGATGCCCCGGGGCTCACGAAAAGGCCGCGGAGGCGGCGGCAATTGGCACCGCTGGGAGGAGGACGACGATTGAGTCGTCCTTTTTTCTGCCTGCTCTTTTCTTGAGATGCTGGTGATTTGATGGAATCGGCCATCGCGCGACAGCTCGATAAGAGGGAAAAGGTAGACATTTTGCCTACCTCTTTGCTTGAGTAAGAGAAAAACGAAGTAAAATCGCGTTCTTGTAGTTCTTTCACCAGTCATTGCACGAGTTCTCTTTCGCGTGCTAACAAGATTCCCCCCGTGCCGCTGATGGCCGGAAATCACTGAGTTTCAACGATGATCTTCGACTGGCTCTATGGCCTGTTTTCGAACGACCTAGCGATTGATCTAGGTACCGCGACCACTCTCATCTACGTGAAGGGCAAGGGGATCGTATCCTGTGAACCTTCGGTGGTCGCTGTTGCCCGTGATGTGCGCGGAGACAAGCGAGTCCTGGCGGTCGGGCGTGAGGCCAAAGAAATGTTGGGTCGCACACCCGGAAACATTGAGGCGATCCGTCCGCTGCGAGACGGGGTGATCGCGGACTTCGAAATCACCGAAGCGATGCTCCGCTACTTCATCAGCCGGGCGCACAATCGTCGCAGTTGGGTCAAGCCGCGCATCATCATCTGTGTACCCTTCGGCATCACAGAGGTCGAAAAGCGCGCCGTGCGCGAAAGCGCCATGAGCGCGGGAGCACGAGAAGTTTTCTTAATCGAAGAGCCCATGGCAGCCGCTATCGGTGCTGGGCTCCCCATCACTGAGCCCAGCGGCAATATGGTCGTTGATATCGGCGGGGGAACCACCGAAGTGGCCGTGATTTCTCTGGCGGGTATCGTCTACTCCCAGTCAGTGCGTGTAGGTGGCGATAAGATGGACGAAGCCATCGTTGCCTACATGAAGCGCAAGTACAATCTGGCTATTGGCGAGCAGACGGCAGAACGGATCAAGGTTAGCGTGGCCAATGCCTATCCACCGGACGAGCAGCTCACGATGGAGGTGAAGGGGCGCGATATGGTTGCGGGGGTTCCCAAGACTGTGGTCGTCAATTCGGACGAAATGCGAGAGGCGCTGGCGGAGCCGATCAACGCCATTGTAGAAGCCGTTCTTTTGGCACTGGAGCGAACTCCGCCCGAGTTGGCTGCCGACATCGTCGACAAAGGAGTGGTGCTCACCGGTGGGGGCTCGCTGCTCAAGAATATCGATGTCCTGCTGCGTGAAGAGACCGGCCTCCCAGTGATGGTGAGCGATGATCCAATTAGTGCTGTCGTTCTGGGCAGTGGAAAGACCTTGGACCACATCGATCTGCTTAAGGAAGTCACGATCGGCTGAGGCCTAGAGTTGGAGGTAAGCCTTGGGGTTTTACAAGCGCTACCGAGATATCTTCATTGTCGCACTACTGTTAGTCGTTCCGTTTTTCTACCTTCGAACTTCGATTCGACAGCCTGAGAATCTGAGCGGATTGGATAGGGTTCTGGTCCGCACGTCGGCGCCCTTCCGTTATGCGGCGGCGGCGACCGCACGGCTGATTTCCAGCTTGGTGAGCGAGTACGTCTATTTGGTTGACGTCAAACGCGACAACAATCGACTCTTTCGAAAGGTGTCGCGTCTTGAGCAGGATGCTCGTGAGCTCTCCCGCGTGCGCCGGGAAAACGAACGTTTGCGCAAACTTTTGGGGATGAAAGAGTCGCTGCCGGTCGAAACGGTGAGTGCGGTTGTGACCACGAAGACCGCGACAGAGTTCTTTCGCGTCGCGCATGTCGTCCTGGACGCCGGGAGCTCACCCGTTCAAGAAAACATGCCCGTGATCGCCCCGGACGGAGCCGTTGGATTGGTCAAGCGTGTCGCTGGGGACACTGCCACTGTCTTTTTAGTCCCTGATGCTGGCTTCGGGGTTGATGTTGTCCTCCCTCGAACAGGGGCGCGCGGCTACGTTCGTGGTACGGGCGACGAATCCACCTATATGATCAAAATCGAGTACGCTCAGAGGGCCGACGAGGTGAATGTGGGCGATCTCTTTGTGACGAGCGGGGTAGGTTGTCGCTTTCCTGCAGGGATCCCGGTTGCACGAGTTACCGAGGTCGTGAAGCGCGATTTTGGTGAGTACCAGCAAGTCAAGGCCGAGCCCACGGTTGATTTTTCGCGGCTCGAGGAAGTGCTGATCGTAGTCGGAAAGGTGAAGGACTGTGCGGCCAAGGGGAAGGGACGGTAGTTCATGCGGACCGCCGCGTACCTGCTTGTGGGATGCGCGCTTGTTCTCGTTCAGGGGACAATGCACCGGTTCTTCGCTTTGTTGGGCAACGTAATCGACGCGCCCTGGTTCGAGCAGTTGATCGCGGGTTGTACTCCAAGCCTCGTCCTACCTTTTGTCATTTATCTTGGCATTCATGAACACTCGATGGCGCGGGGAGCAGGTATGTCTTTTGCGCTTGGTTGGGCCGTCGACGTTATTGGTGGAGGCCCTGCCTTCCTCTTTCGATTCACCATGGTAGCCGTCTGGTGGATATCTCGGGGGGCCAGCACGAGGGTGAGTTCGCAGACGGCTATGAGTCGACTCCCCCTGGCTTTCGCGGCGTCGCTCGCAGAAAGCCTGATCATTCTGGCTTTGCTCGCGATTTTCGGTGAGGACAATCGTCGTCCCCTGGAGCTGTCGAGCATCATGCTCCCCCGGGCGATCTCGACGGCGATTTTTGCTCTTCCCTTGTTTCCTTTGGCTCAGCGTCTCAACCTTGAGCCTCGCGCCAAGAAGACTTCAGGGGCCGGCTCGGGGGGGAGCTGATAGGCCGTGGCTATTCTTGTTCAGCGTAGTGACGTCGGCGAGTTCCGCCGCCGGTATCGGTGGTTGGCACTTGTCGTGTTTTTGGCCTTTTCGACTTTTGCCGTACGACTCTTCATCTTGCAGGTCCTCCAGGGTGATCTCCACGATGCCGAAGCGCGTCGCAATATCATCGGAGAAAGTCGCCTGGCCACCACTCGCGGGGTGATTCGCGATGCCTTTGGGCGCGTCCTCGCCTCTAATCGCCCATCATACAACGTACATGTCGTCCCCAAGAAGCTCGACATGAAAGAAACCTGGCCGCGCCTCATGGAGTTAATGCAGCTGGGCGAGGCTGATGAAACAGCGCTGAGCGAGAAGGTCGAAGCCATCATCGAAAAAGGGGGCGCCCGGGCCGAGCAGCAGACTCTGCTGCAGGTCGACGTGAGTCGCGACGTCGTGGCTGCCATCGAAACCTATAGGCGGGAGCTCCCCGGTGTACGGGTCGTTCCGGCCCCCGTGCGTGCCTATCCCCACGGTACCCTTGGCGCGCACATCATCGGGTACATGCGCGAAGTGGATGCTGAGACCTTGGCGGAACACCCCGAAGCCGACTACCGCGCTGGAGATCGTTTTGGTGCGGTTGGAGTTGAGCGCAGATGGGAAAGTTACCTGCGAGGTCAACGAGGATTTCGGCGATTCATTCGAAAGAAGACGAAGCGTGAACGCATCGAAGACCTCGAAGAGCGGTACCTCGGAGAGGATCGTGAGCAAGACCCGGCACCAGGACGGGACATTTCTCTCACTCTCGACATCGAACTTGTTCATTCCGCAGAGCGCGCCATGCGTGGACATCTCGCGGGCGCCGTCGTTGTAGTTGACGTACGAACAGGGCGCGTTCTGGCGGCACTTTCGAAACCTAGTTTTGATCCGAATATCGTATCGGGCGGCAGCGGAAAAAATGCGATTCGGGAGGCTTTTCGTCGCTACTACTCAGATCCGCTCAAGCCGACTTTGGATAGAACCATTTCGGCGGCTTATCCGCCGGGCTCGACTTATAAGCCGTTTTCGGCTCTCTCGGGTCTCGAATCTGGCCTCATCGATCCCTACCATCAAGTGGATTGTCGAGGTGGTCTCGAATACGGCAAGCGCTACTTCCGCTGTACCGGCGTTCACAAACACGTGAATCTTCACGAAGCGATTGTTCAGTCTTGCAATACTTACTTCTACGATCTCGGTACTCGAACTAATATTGACGATCTGGCTCAGGTCGGCTCCCGTTTTGGCTTCGGAGCCAAAACAGGAATCGGGGTGAATCCAGAGGCTCGTGGACGTATGCCGACTCGCGCGTGGTATACGCGACGTTATCGGGGCGCTTTCCGCGGTGGTTTTACTCTGCTGGCTGCGATTGGGCAGGGAGCGACGACAGTCAACGTGCTTCAGCTGGCCTTGGCTTATGGCGCTTTGGCCAATGGTGGAACGCTCTATCGCCCCCAGATCGTGCGAAGCATCGAGACGAGCGACGGTACTGTGGTCCAGGACTTTCCTCCTCGCGTACGACGTCTGGTGGAAATGGACCCGCGCCGATTGAAAATGCTTGCCCAAGGTCTTGAGGGTGTGGTGACCGAACGCGGGGGTACGGCCCACGCCGAGAGAATCGAGGGCGTCGACCTTGCAGGTAAGACGGGTACTGCCCAGGTGAGCCAAGTCGCTCACAAGGGGCTCGACCGCGCGGATATCCAATACTTCAATCGCGATCACGCCTGGTTCGCGGGGTACGCACCCAGTGTCTCGCCAGAAATTGCGGTCATCGTGCTTGTCGAGCACGGTGGAGGCGGTGGAAAGAATGCCGTGCCCGTGGCCATGCAGGTCGTGCGCGACTGGCAGAAGCTCAAGGCAGAGCGACTTCAGAAAAAGACCGAGCTGCATCAGCAGGAGACAGAATAATGGCGCGTCACAATGTGTCTTTCCGTTCGGGACCCCAGGTCGATATGACCTTATTGCTTGTGGTGGTCCTGATCTCGTCGATCGGGCTCGTGAACCTCTACAGCGCGACCAGTGCGTATGTTGGGGCGAGCCGTCACGCTGCTTTGGCGGACGTCTATGTGACGCAGATCTACTGGATCGTAATCGGTTTTTTGGTCGCGATGCTTCTGAGCGCCATCGACTACCGCCATCTAGAGCGTATTGCTCCTGTTCTGTACATCGGAGGACTGCTGAGCCTTGCGCTTCTGTTTGTCGTTGGTGGAGAGGGTATCCGAGGAGCGAACCGCTGGCTCAAACTGGGCAGCTTTTCCTTTCAGCCAAGCGACACGATGAAGCCACTGGTGGCTTTGATGGTGGCTCGTTATATCCAAAACGACTCACGGACCGATGCTCGCGGACTTCTCGACCTTTTTGTCCCCTTTATGATCATGGGGATCCCCATGGTGGCTGTCATGATGCAGCCCGATTTGGGGACGTCGCTCATCTACCTTTTTACAACCATATCCATGGTGGCCATTATGCGTATCCGAGCTACCAGTCTCCTCCTCGGCCTCGGTCTGGCTTTAGGTGCGGGCTGGGCGATGTGGCTTTTTGGTCTAAAAGAGTACCAACGTGGGCGTATTACCAGTTTTCTCAACCCGCGTGCTGACGCAGACGACACTGGTTGGCATGCGCTTCAATCACAGACAGCGATTGGCAACGGGGGACTCACTGGCGAGGGGTTCATGCAAGGAACGCAGAATCAATTCGGCTTTTTACCCGACCAGCACTCGGACTTTCCGTTTAGCGTTTTTGCCGAAGAATTCGGCTTTCTCGGCTGCATCATCCTCCTTTCGATGTACTGCTTTTTGAGCATCTGGTGCATTCATATTGCCTCTCAGGCCAAAGACCGTTTTGGTGCAGCTCTCGCGATTGGTTGTGGTTCCATCATCTTCTGGCACACGAGCTTCAACCTAGGCATGTCGATGGGGTTACTTCCTGTTGTGGGCATCACTTTGCCCCTGTTTTCCTACGGAGGAAGTAGCGTGCTGACGATGATGGTCTGTCTGGGGATGATCATGAGTATCTCCATGCGACGCTAAGTGCCGAGGCCACCGCGCCCCTTCGTGATGTGGTCGATGAGCGCGGTGAACAAATGCGGGGGGAGGTTATGGTTCGATACTGAAGTCGAAGCAGTAGAGCGGCGCGCCGCTGAGCCGAATCTGCAGTTCTTCATCTTTCCCTTTGAGTTCTGAAGTATCAAAACGAAGGAACTGCTGCCCTTGGTTTATGTCTCGGGTGCGCACGAGACCGAGCTGCTTTTCTCCGGCTTTTACAGTGATGCGTCCGGGGCCTTTCTGTACGCTGTACTTTCCCCGAAGGGCCGCCCCGAAGGTCTGCCTCTTGGTCACTATGAGCTCTTGAGCCCCTGGTGCCGAAAAGCAGAGATGTGTGCCGTAAAGACCGAAGACGCGTCGGGCTTCCAGCCTCTTCGTGCCACAGCGATAGTCGAAGGGGGCCGCTTGTGCGCAGGATTCACCGTCGAGTTTGAGCTCTGAGGCAGAAACCGTGTGAAACAGGGAATCGGACGTAAGGAAAGCAGTGCGAGACGAAGCGCGAGCGTAGGCCCAGCCACCAAACAACAAAGCTGCTGTCAAAAGCAACACGAGTCGGGGTTTCCAACCCAATCGCCTCGCGAAAATCGCAGGGAGGGGTTGAATGCGTCGAGTCGCCTTTGCGAAGAGTTGCGGTGGTGGCCGGCGGGTTTTTCGTGGGTACCGGACAATGAGCCAGCCAGCCAAGGCCAAGAGCGTGAGAAAGGTCCAGGCGCGTCCCCACAAATCAGAGGCGCGCGGCTCATAGGTGAACTCAACAATGCCATCTGAAGCGGGTACCTCCATCAAGAAGGGGTCTTCCGCGCCTTTGATCGTCGCTTGGGTGATGCTCAGTCGCGCATCTTTCTGCTTGGCCTGCCAATGATCCAAGTGCGAGACGAACAGCTGGAGACGAGTTTCAGGGCCGGTGTCGCTCAGCCTGATACGGATGCGCCGAGGCGAAAGCTCAAGGAGCTCTCCCTTTCCCTTCCCTAACAGTTCGAAGGGCTTGGCGTCGAAGGACTTCAGCTCATGGAGGTGGAGCTTTCCGAAGGTGCCCATGTGACGGATGTCACGGGACCCAAGTTTGCGCGTGGAGACCACGTATTTGACCATGAGCTTTCTAAACAGCGTTTGGTCGAAGTACATAGGAAACTGTCGAAAGGTTTGCGTCGGAGTATAGCCCACCTTGTAGATCCACGTGTCATCGAAGACCGGAGCGAGGGTGGCGATATGATCGTGCATGGGCAGATCGTAGGCAACGCGGTAGGGCATATCCTGCTTGAGTCGGAGCTCTCTTGTCGTTTCCCACAGCTTCCGCAGGTCTTGGTAATGATCAACCTGCTCCGCTGGTATGACTTTTTGAACCTGGCCAAAGTAGAAACTCGTTGCGACGAAGGGGAGGTACGGAAGAAGGAGGAGTCCGCCTAGCGCCCAAGCGATGAGCCAACGACCATCGGTCCTCTGGAGTTCGACGCGAGGTTCTGCGATGAAACGCTTGAGTTTTGTGAGAGGAAGCTTGAGCGCGAGGCTCAAACCGTAGCCCAATAGAGGAAACCACAGCATCTTGGCGCCGACCAGTATGCGGGCTGCTTCGATCTTGGTCAGGATGGGCAAGAGCGCATCCAAGTGAAGGGTCGAAAAAGGGAAGTCGGTTGAGCCAAGGGTGAAGAGCCCCATGCCGACGGTCAAGAAGACGCTCCCGGGTATTCGTCTGTGGAGAGCGACGACGGCCCCCAGAAAACCAACGGGCAAAAGCAGCGGCCACATCCCAATGAAGAAGTTGCCTTCGACGAGGCGGGCGCCGACGCGACCTACGGGGACTCCGGCTACGCCAAGATCAATGGTGAGGCCGCTTCGTGCCAACATGGGAACGACGTAAAAGGCGCTTAAGCCAACTCCGAGTAAGACAGCTGCCGCGACATTGGTCAGAGCCCTGGAGCGCAAACGTTGAGTCACCCAGCGATCGAGTAGCAACAGCAGCAGGAAGGTTGGCAGGAAAATCAATGTGATTTGATGCATCATTATCGATGCGCCTACTGCTCCCACCGCTGCCAAAAAACGTCTCATCGAGAAGCGAGACGCGAGTTGGTCGAGAGCGACTACCGACAAGAGCATGAAACACACGCCGAGTGAGTTGGGCCAAACCCCAAACTCCATACACCAGTACCAACCCGCCTGGGCCCACCCGCCCGGGTCGAGCACCATGAATGCGCCGCTCATCAGACCTGCGAGCTGACCAAAGAAGTGCTTTGCGAAGATGTAGCCCGACAACGCAATCATGGTCAGTACCCCGAAGAGTGCCAGGCTGTAGGTCTGGAGCCAGTCGAGACTCCCCAAGGTCAGCACCCGAAAGAGACAGACCCAGATCTCTTCGCCAAAGGGCACGAGCTCTCCTGCGGGGTGTCCGAACACCCAATAGAAACTGAAGCCCCTTGTTTGAAGCTCGGGCAGGAACTTCTCGTAGAAGTGCCAAGCTTTGAAGAGGTGGGTCGGGTGGTCGTGTGTGAGTGGGGTTTGACTAAATAGTGGGTGTCCGATGAAGGTCACCAACCCCATCAGGGCCACGACCGGTACAAGACCGAAGACTCTTGAAAGGCGCGTGGGGGCGAGGGCCATGGGGCACATCTAGCAGAGCTGCTGCTATCCCCCAATTGCCAAAGTGCCAGTTCAAAAGAGGGGGCGGTACTGAAAGCCGTCTTGGATGATCGTTTCCAGCATCTTCTCGTGTGCAGTGAAGGGGAAGAACTGAACCGTGAAGTTGTCGAAGAGAGGGGTGGTGGAGGCCAGACCTAATGCGGCGACGATGACGCCAGTCGATAGGAGGTGTATCGGGGTGTCGTCTCGCTCTTGAGTGGGAAAGTAGAGCTTGAGCGTGAGCAAGCTAATGAAGGAGGCCATCAGGGCGAGACCGTTCCAGCGTCCCCAATCCCAAGCGACCAAGTTGAAGAAGAGGGGTGCAGTGGACGCGGCGACGAACAAGGTCGCGAGGATCCAGCGTGAGCCCTCCGGTGCAGGAGCTCGTCTGACGGCAAAGAGCCCATAGACGAGCAACCAGAGGTATCCTGGAAAGAACGCCTTCCAAGACTGAAGCGCTCCGACCCAGTGCCCCTCTAGGCTCCAATACCAGGGCATGGTTTGCATGAGAGCTTCCTTCGATGAGCGTTGCAGCGCCTGGAACGCTTTAGGGCGGATAGGAAAGTCTGCGTGCTCTACGACATACTTCTGTAGGGCCAAAATCCGCTCTGCTTCCTCTGAGCCCATTAGACTCACGAGGCTGGATAGCGATAGTAGGATGAGCGTTGCTACTGCGGCGTGACCGATGAGGAGTAACCAGGTTGTCGAACTGAGGGGGGCAAAAGATGCACGTCGCAAGATATGACAGCCCATGGCCAGTACCAGGACGGGCCCGAACATGACGGCGAGACCCTCGTGGATGAGTGCAGAGACGATGCTGAGACCAACTACCCAATAGAAGATAGCGAAAGACCGATGTCTCCGGCTTGTCGCAAAGAGCACTCCTAAAACGAGCAACACTCCGAGATAGTCGTTGTAGCCGACGGCGTGAACAAAGAAGATCAGGCCGGGAGAAGCGGCAAAAACGACAATAGCGACTTTTAGCGCAAGATCTTCCGCGTCCGAACGGAGCGCGCGGAGGATGAGGCGGCCGAGAGCGAAGCACACCAGCATGAAGACGCCGAGCGCGAAGATGACGAAAGTGTTGTACGAAAACGCGCGCTCCCCAAGGAGCTGACGCGCCACTTCACCGACGAGTCCGCGACGGACGAACCCTTGGCTGTAATTGAAGGCGAAGTGGGTCGCTGCCCATAGATTGGGAAAACGAAACCCTTTGAGCCAAGTCAGAAAGAAGACCGCTACGACGACCGGTCCGTAGACGCGAGTCAGTCGAGATCGAGGGCTGGGGGCGACGTCATTCATGATCGGCAAGAAGTGTGAGGTTTTGAGTTCGTCGAAGGTCTACCTTTGGATTTTGACCTGCTTGAGGTGAAAGTAGGTTCTCTTGGCTACTCGCAATCGAAGCCACTTCGCAGCAGTTTTCTCCAAAGGAGGCGTCCACGTTACGAAATCAGTGTCGCGTCGTGCGATCTGTTTCCACTCTTTGCGATCGTTGCTGATCTCGACCACGAGAGGAACGGCGCGAGACGAGCATTCTCGGCAGTCGGTGCGGTTCTGTATCTCGAGCTTCGAAACGGTCGGTTCATCGCGCAGATCAAACTCGATCCAAGGTGAGCGGTCATTGTTCGTGTGGAAGAAGAAGTGATCCTGCTCGCAGCCCTGACGGGGTGATTGGCAGCCCCGATCCGGGTGAGTCGAGCTGGCTCGCCATGCGACGTTGGTTTGTCGTACAAAGTCTGCCTGAATACGGGCAAATAGACCTATCACTCCTGCGATGAGGAGCAGGGCGAGCGGGAGGCCAATGCGAGCGAGCCGTTGAAACCAGATCAACTGTTTGCCGCGCCCCGCGCGGTCGGCTTCGGCGAGCGTTTCTTGGGCCAGACGGCGCAGAGCTTTCTGGGCTGCCTCGCTCGGCTCGGAAGCTTGATAGGGACGAGCCCTATCGAGATCAGACAGGAGGACTTCTAGCGCTCGGTTTGTCGACGGGTCGCTACTTGGAAGGGTGACGCCAGCTTGCCTGAGCGCATCGAGTATGCCCTCGGGGGGCGACGCTTCGCTATCTGCGCCCGGTGTCCTCTGCCTCATCGCGAGAAGAGAGAAGTAGAGACTTTCTGCAGAGAGCTCGACTGAGAGCTCTGCATCAGGTGCCGACCGGTTTTGACGAGGGCGGCTCGACAAGAGGCTTGCCTGCTCGAAGGCGAGCCGAGCGCGTTCAAGGGCATGTCGCTCCTTTGGACCGGCACGACGCAGTTCTTCCTCATATGTGGTCATGGCCGCGCCCTGCCACAACCACTCAAGCCAGCCGGAACTCGACGTTGTCGATTCAGTCGAGCTCATGGATCAGCTCCGGAGCGAACGACCGACTTTCGGTCGCTTGCTGTTGAAAAAACCTATTTCCGACCCAGAGTTCACTCAGCCCTCTTCGTAGTTGAACAGATCTTCGAGATCCGCCTTGGTCAGTTGCTTGCCGCCGCCTTGATCCTCTTCGAGTACGGCTGCGACGAGGTCCTTCTTCTTTTGCTTGAGCTGCAGGATCTTCTCTTCGATCGTTCCGGCGGCCACGAGTCGATAGACCGAAACGACCTTTTTTTGACCGATGCGGTGGGCGCGATCCGTGGCTTGGTCTTCGACGGCCGGGTTCCACCAAGGGTCGAAATGAATGACCGTATCTGCGGCGGTGAGGTTCAGGCCGCTGCCTCCTGCTTTGAGGCTAATGAGGAAGACTGGAACGGTTGGGTCTTCTTGAAAGCGGTCGATCCGCTCGATTCGATCCGTAGTGCTGCCGTCGAGATATTCATATCGGATTTTGTCCTGATCCAGGACCGAAGCCATCAGTTTGAGCATGGAGACGAACTGGCTGAAGATGAGAACTTTGTGTCCCCCCTCTTCGACTTCCTGCACCAACTCTCGCAAAGCCGAGAGCTTCCCGCTGTCTTCAGGGCCGAGTTCTTTGGGCAGGCCGAGCAGACGTGGGTCGCAGGCTGCTTGGCGCAACTTGGTGAGTCCGGCCAAAATGTGCAGTTGGCTCTTGGCGACACCGACTCGCTCCACTTCACCTAGGACCTGCGCCCGCACTTCTCTCAAGACTTGCAGGTAAATCGCTCGCTGCTCGGGCGCAAGATCGATGATCTGGTTGAACTCCAGCTTCTCTGGAAGATCCTTGGCCACCTCGAGTTTGGTGCGACGGAGGATGAATGGATGGATCACAGCTCGAAGTCTGGCTGCGGTCTTCGAGTCTCCTTGGTCGATAGGACGCGCGTACCGCTCCTCGAAACGCTGCAGTGGGCCGAGTAGTCCAGGACTGACAAAGTCGAAAATAGACCAAATCTCGCTCAATCGATTTTCGATCGGAGTACCAGTGAGCGCTAGGCGGTGTTTGGCGTTGAGCTCCTTGGCGGCCTGAGCCGTGGCACTAGAGGGGTTCTTGATGGCTTGCGCTTCGTCCAGGATTGCGTATTTGAGGCCAATTCCTTTGAGTAGTTCGAGGTCTCGACGAAGGAGCGCATAGCTAGTTATGATAACGTGAGCCGACTCGAGACTGTCCTCGTTGTCTTTGCGTGCTGCCCCATGCCAGAGAGCCACCTTGAGGGCGGGCGCGAAGCGCTCGATCTCGCGGAGCCAGTTGGTGACTACCGAGGTGGGCGCTACAATAAGGGCCTTTATCGGTCCGTGCTCCTTGGAGCCATGAAGGGCGAGCAGCAACGCGATAGTTTGAATGGTCTTGCCCAAACCCATGTCATCCGCGAGTACGCCGCCCGAGCCGATGTCATGAATAAATCGGAGCCAAGACAAGCCTTGCTCCTGGTAGGGGCGAAGGGTCGCTTTTAGGCCTCGAGGTTTGCGTGCCTTCTTGATTTCATCGACCGAAG
Source organism: Polyangiaceae bacterium (assembly GCA_050300635.1). Taxonomy (GTDB): domain Bacteria; phylum Myxococcota_A; class Polyangia; order Polyangiales; family Polyangiaceae; genus NIC37A-2. Next base: position 263,051 of record JBNKYC010000046.1, on the reverse strand, counting down.
CAAGCTTCTGAAAGAGGCTCTTGGTGGCGGCTGCCACCGTTTTGGCGTCCGCTTGCTCAAGAAGCTCTTGAACGCGCCCTGCCTGGCTTAGCGGGAGCTTGCCCTTCTTGGCCGTCGAAAGGAGCTCGACTTCTCGATCGATGAGAGCCTGGACTTTATCGGCGTCGATCGCTGCGTAGCTGTTGTCCGAAAGTTTGACGTACTTCTTTCCCTCACGGAGACAACGCTGGATCTCTTCCCGATCGACGGTGACTCCGCCGGACTCCCAACTGATGTTGACGTTGAGCCAGTCCACCCCACTGCTCACGCGGGCTTTCATAGCGAGGGGCGTACTGCGCATACGTGCTCCCGCTAGATCTTGGGGTAAGTAGAGTTCCCACTCATTGGGTAGAGCCGCGACTCCCTCGGACCAGAAGCGAATGGCCTCGCTCCCTACCGCCTGGAAGGCATCGCCGCCTTCACCGGGAGACAGCCCGCTTTCCAATAACAATTGCACAGCTTGTTGTTGACGAGCGATGTCGGTACGAATGCAGCGGGCCCGCTTTTGCCCCTCCACAGGGGGTAGGACAATGATCGGCGGAGAAATCCCATCCGCGCGGACCTCAATCTCAAGCTCGCCGTAGCGCGCTCGAAGGGTGGCTTCCGCTTCGGATATGTTTCCGCTTGCTCTGAAAAGGAAGTTTGGCTCAAGGTCGATAACGTCAGCCACCTGTGAAAGCTCGGGCAGTTGCGCTCCTAATTCGAGGGCAACCTTTGGAAGATCCGAAGTAATGACGGAGATGAGTTCGTTGGCCGGCTCGGCAATCGTAGGACTATTTAGGAGGCGTCTTAGAGCCGCCGGAGAAACACCTTTGTCGATCGGGCGAGCGATACCTTCGTTCGTATCGATGTGCCAGCCGGGCCAGCCCTCGAACCACCCGCCCGATGTGAGGAGGAATGAACGGCTATCGTTTTCTCGAATGAAGGTGCACTTAGCCACGATGGTATCAGAGCCCACCATTTCAAGATCGAAGCGTGGTTTGAGGACTTCGTCAGAAAACCGGAGCTGCATCAGTGCTGGCTCAAGGAGCACACGTCGCTCGCCGAGTAGCGGAAGAAGCTCCGCGACGTCTTCGCCTCGTACGTCGACTGCTGGATGTCGTGGATTTCCGGACTCGAAGCGACTCAACACACGCAAGGGTGCGCGGTCTCCGGTGGGGCTGAGGGCGAGCCAGTTGAGGGCCACGCTGGGTAGGAGGGGCACGCGCGCCTCCGTGTCCAGGACGGTAACGGTGAGACCGCCAGCACGCACGTGCACGCGATACTCGATTTGGAGCTCTTTGGTCGAGTCAGGCGGGGCCATCCACGCGCCGATACCTGTAGGACGAGCGGTGGCATCCATCGTGGGCGGAGGACGCAGGCCGGGAGGTACGACGTTTTGCTGATTTTGGTTGCGACGCCGACGCTCTCTTCTGCGACTAGCTTTGCTCTGTTCTGGGCGAATAGCGGGTGCGGCGGGTGGTGGGGCCGGACGCGGCGCCTTGTTGCGTGAGCGATTGCGCACATGGATGAGGAGCGCGGCGACGTGTTTGCAATGCTGTCCCGTCTTAACGAAAGCGGGACAGCTACAGCTGGAGGTGATGCCTTCGCCACCGAGTCTAATGATCACGTCGTAGGGCTGGGCATCCGAGCCTCGAACCGTACAGGTTGCTTTGGTTTCTTCGATTGATACTTCCTCGACGACTTTGCGTTTCTCGTAGTCGAGCCCACGTAGAAAGGTCCGGGCACCGAGGAGTCGACGTAGGCCGCGGTCTGAAAGGGTCGAAAGAGCATCAGAGATAGTGGACAAGATAGTTGTTCCTTTTGAGAGCCCAAGATGGGCTCATTGAATTGTGTTCATCACCGCGAAGATCAGGAGAACCTGAGCGAGGCTCGTGATGAGGCACATCGTGCCAAACATTCTTTGGGGGCCGAGGGTAGACTGGCTGCTTCTAAAGGCCTGCGCTGTGCCACCCAGCCCTACGCCGAGGGCGATTCCCCAGCATGCCCAGGTCGAGTTGGGATCGGCGAGAAGTTGACGGAGTAAAACACAGGCGAGGGCGGGCGCGACGGCGCACGCCAGCCAGATAGATGTTTTGGAACCGATCGCCTCGGCACAGACGCGACCAGCCGCTTCCAAATCGAGAGCAGCTGCTTCGGTATCATTCGGTTCGACCAAAGGTTTTAGTTTTGACCCGTAGCTTCGCGGCAGGCTTGAAACCATTGTCCCCACCAGAGCTGAAGCCAACAGTCCCCACGCTGCCGCAAAGGCAAAAAGAAGCAGGGTGGAGTGCTGCGCGGGGGAGGGGGCGAATTGCTCGACTGAGCAGATAAGGACCAAGCCACCCAATACGGGAAGAAACCCGACCCATCGAGCCAACCCGCCCGAGACACTTCTTGTTCCGACTGCAGCTTCGATGAAGGCCAGGCGTGCGATCTGGTGCTTCACGCGATCAAATTGGGAGGTCAGTATCCACAAGATGGCTAGAGGCAGAGCAGCGAGTGCGGCGGCGCAAAGAAGGCGAGCGACATGATCCGCATTGAGTTGAGCTCTGGTCTGTACGAGTAGGGCGCCACCAAGCACGAGGACTAGGGCCGAGAACGCGAAGGGCGCGAGCAGTCGGCCTGGAGAAAGCCCAACCGAAGGAGACGCTTCTGGGTTGCGGGGCGATACCCAAGCCGCGATTGCAAGTGCAACGAAGAAAACAGTCAGACCGAAGGGAACGACGCGGGCAGCAGTCGAAGGAAGTCGCGACCCAAGCGACCAAAGGCCCCCGATGACCAGAGTCACCGTAACTACCGCCGAGCGAATCCAAGCGTGGACGGCTGTTTCGCCTTCGGCCATCCGGGCGGTCCACGCCCCGAATACAAGTGCAAGGAGCCCGAGGAGTTGTACCAAGTGTGGGTAAAGCCAAAGTTCACCGCCCCCTGGCGCAGAGAGGAGCAGAGCCGTGTGCCCCAACGAACTCAGAGTGCTCCAGGCGCAGAGCCAGAGAAGGGGCGTATGAAAAGATGAGCTCACCAGAGCGGCAAGGCTTCCGCCGTGCGGATCGAGCTGTGCTTCTTTGGTGCCATGATGGACAGTGAGTGCGGACGTCGCTGCAGCCCGGGCAAAGAGCATACTGATGAATGCAATGGTCAGGCTCGACGAAAGCACGGCCAACTCTGCGCCCTCGGTTCCGAGGGCCCCGCCCAGGAAGGTGTGGGCGCCCAAGTTGAGGATCGACGTCGTTGCTCCCGTGATGGTCAGCGCTGCTAGTGTGGAGCGCGTCCCATGGGTGAGGGCGAGATGAGGGGTGGGCATTGACACGGATTGCGCGACACCACGGTGGATGACGCGCGCCCCAATGTAGAGACTGGACGAGAACCCCAAGGCAACCAGTAAAGGGACCAAAAGTGGCCAAAGGAGAGGGAGGTCTCGAGCCAAAGCAGCCCATGCTCCCAAGCCGGCGATCAACACGCAGCTCGCACTTGCCCATTTTGCCGGCGATTTGAGCTGAGTCGAGACGGATCTTTCGACTGCGTCAGATACGCGCTGAACGCCTTCCGGCGCAGGGTGCGCGTGCGCGCTGTAGCTCGCCAGAATGAGGGCCATAGCGAACAGGCCGGTGTAGATCGCTAAGAGTAACAGGGGAATCGTCAAAGAATGCTCGCCGTCTTTGCAGCAAGAAGGCTTGCTCAGCGCTCAAGGCACTGGGCTGATGCTGCCGCAGAATTCTTACCTTGAGACCGGCAACGAAACGTTGACAGCCCATTCGGGGGTAACACCCGGACGGCTCTCCGCGCCGTCAATGCGACGTTAGACGAGCTCGGGGCCCGGTTCAACACTGCGGGGCGTTCACCATAAAATTCGAGGAAAACCTGAGTAATGTCGCACAAATAGAAGAGAGGCGACAGCAGCTGCCCGCTCTCGCCTCTCTCAAAGTGACCCAACGGATGAGTTATCCCTTGTCCTTCGACTGCATCACCATCAAGTGGTACTTTGCGAACTCGTTCTGGCCCAGGGTGAACATCACTTCGATCAACAAGCGATAGGGAGTGGTCTTATCGGCGATGATGATGGCCTCCGAGGTACTAGGATCCTTGCCCTTTTTCTGACGTAAAATCTTGTCGGTCTTACGCGCTTTGGCGAGTGCGTTACCCAGAGGTGTGATGTAGAGATCGTTGGGGCCATTCCGCTTGTTGGACGCTCCTACCCCGCTCTGCACCATCGATTCGCGACTGGGGAGCTTGAGAACACGATTGTCTCCGACCAAAATCTGAGTCTTCGAGACGGTGACGATTACGCCCTCCTGCGAAGGTTCAGTCCTCAACACTGAAGTTGGCAGGCGCAGGTCGTCGCTTTGAGGCACCGAGCCAGCCGACTCTCCTAAGCTCTTGAGCAAGAACACCAGGATGATCGTCATGATGTCGAGCATCGCGGTGATGTTGAGGAAGTTGATATCGGGTTCTTCGGCCTTGCGGCGAATTTCTCTACGCAGCGCCGCCTTGTATTGCGGCATGGTAGCTTTTTGTGGTGCCTCGCTCATTTCGTGACTCCAAAAGTAACGTTCTCGAAAAGCGGACCCCTGCCGTCCGGCGTCTTACGTAAAGCGTCAATCGCGTTGATGACGATTTCGTAGCTGATACCGGGGTTGGCTGTGATCTGCACCTGGTTTTCTTCGGCGTAGGCTGGGTCGGAACCCTTGAGCTTAGCCGCGCACTTCGCCAGCGAAACGTAATCGTAGTTGGGACCACGCTTTGGGATCGCCAAACCGGAACCGGCCCCAAGACATCCAGGTGCAACGTTGCCCCCTTGCGCCTTGAGCGAAAATCCCTCGTTTACGATAAGAACGGTGAGGTTCAGTGATTTTTCCGGTACCGAGGAGCGAACGCCCGCGCTTTTGCCAGCCGGTGGGTTCGTCTCGATTGTGGAAGTGAAGGTGACCGCCACCGTCGCCAGCACGAAGATGAGGATGTTCACGATGATATCGAGGAAGGGTACGATATTGAGTTCGCCACCTTCTTCATCGGGAGCAAGCTCCTTCGGTTGGCTCAACCGGCGTATTTTGCCACGTTGAGCTGCGCTTAGATTCGCCATTCCTTAGTCCTTGAAGCTGATTGTGAGGAGCACGCTTGTGCTTCACCTGTTGAGGGAGAGTGCGGAGGAACTCTCTCTCAGGACTGAGGTCGTTGAATTGTGAGCAGATTGAACGTGCGCTCCATGAGCGATTCGAGATCGTGTTGGATCGCTTTTGCTCTGGTGTGCAAAATGATGTGAGTGATCATACAGGAAACGGCGATGCCAAGACCGAGCGCGGTGTTGTACATCGCTTCTGCGATACCGTTCGCCAAGAGGCTCTGCTTGTCGGCCTGGGAAAGGTCCGGACTTGCGATCGCGGCGAAGGTCGAAATGAGACCGAATACCGTACCAAGAAGTCCGATCAGCGTCGCAATATTGGCGAGCGACCAGAGCGCGCCGATTCGCTTTTCTGCCTCGGGCTTGAGCTCAGAAAGTCGCTCGCTGAGCGCTGCATCGATTTGCTCTTCGCCCTTGTTGGCGTTGGTTAATCCCGACTTGACGAGGCTCAGCACGGGGTAGTCGCCGGCTTCGCAAAGCTTGACCGCGCGATCAATGTTACCGGCCATCACCAGCTTCTTGATCTGCGCAAAGAACTCTTTCGAATTGACGCGGTAGCGCGTCAGCTGGAAGTGGAAGCGCTCAATCACGACGGTCAGCACGATGGCAGAACAGCACAGGTTCATAACCATGAACGTTGGATTGTGCTTGAACGCCGAAATAAGCTGGTTGAGCTGACTAGTTCCACCTGCACTCAGCAGAAGATGCATTCCCCTATCCCTTTCTAGAATTTTCTTTGAGTCCCGAAGGCTTGTTGACCCGGGATTTGCCCAGACGAATGGAGTCCCAAGAGTCACCACTATGGTGGAATCCTGCGGCATACCCATCTTGGCCAGACAACACCGGACTATAACGACCGAAATCTTCACTACGCAAGGCGGGGCAGGTGCACTTTTCGAAACTCCCTTTTTATTAGCGGTCAGGGACGACTAGACCGCTCCATTTGGCTCGATTCTGAGCGAGCGATTGCGTCGGTCGAGTGACCTCCACCCTCGAAGCCACCGAATTATGGACTTGCGTGGTTGTTCGCTAAGTGGTCACCCATGGGAGTCATTGGGTGCTGCCCCTAGCGAGACGGAGACGAGCGCCGCTGACATCTCTCGTGCAAAAGGAGGATGCGGTTAAGGGGTCGGGGCTGTTGCATCTGTCGCCTTGTTTGCTTCGGCCAGAGTGTGACGAGCGCTTTGCTGCCGTGAATTGGCGAGACCTGGTCGTGAAAGAGCCCCCTAGTAATAGAGTCACCTGACCCAAGGCCGGGAACGATTTGACACTAGATCGCCCGGCGAAAGAGCCTTCAATCGTTGGAAAATTGCGCCTAGAAACAAACTTCAACTCTTTGTTGCATCCCTACTTGACTACATGGGGTGAATTCCAGCAAGATTGCACGGTCCTGAGCCACAGAATCAGTGGTTTTGGCAAATTTATTCAACAATTGCGGCAACTTGCCGGTCTTCTACCAGTAGCGAGCGCTACTCAGGGGTCCGGCAGCGGGCGCCGGGGCAAATCAAACTAACCCGTCCTGAACGCTCGAACCGCACCCAGTACACCCAATTCAAGAGGATTAGAGACAAATGTCAGACGCTTGGCACCATTACCAAGAGGGCGGATGGGCGATGCACCTCATCACGTTCTGGCTCATCTGCGGTATCTCTGTAGTCGTTGAGCGCACCATGTACCTCATCGGTGGTTCCGTGAACAAAGATGTGTTCTTGGCCACCATGCAGAAGTGCATTCTTGCCGGCGATATCGCGAAGGCGGTCAAGATGTGTTCGGCTGCTAACTCGCCGATGGCCCGTATCGTTCAGGCTGGACTCGTGAAGGTCAACCGACCCGATGAAGAAGTTCAGGCTGCCATGGACGAGGCTGCTCTCATTGAGATGCCCAAGATCAACAAGCGCACAGGCTTCTTGGCTATGTTCGCCAACCTTGCCATGCTTTGCGGACTCTTCGGAACCATTGTTGGTCTGATCAAGGCGTTCGGCGCGGTCGGCGGTGAGTCGATCGACCCGAGCCAGAAGGCACGCATTCTCGCTGAAGGTATTTCGGAAGCGATGAACTGCACCGCATGGGGTCTTCTGTCGGCTATTGTTTGCCTCATGGGCTTCGCCTTCTTGAACGGCAAGACTCAGTCCATCGAAGACGACATCAATGAAGCAAGTGTTCGCGTTCTGAACCTGGTTGTTGCCAACCGTCAGAAGGTGAACCTCGAGGGTGTCGAGCAAGCTGCCTAATTGTTGAGGAGCAAGGGGCTCGGGCAAAAGTTTCCCGCTTGGGAACAGACGCTCGGGCCCGTTGTCCAATCCTACAACACGGTGCTTTTGACCCCGTTTTGAAACCTTCAACTCAAGATCTAGGTAGCAATTATGGCTGGTATTGATACTGGCGGACATGGAGGCAAGCGCGCCTCGAACCATGAGATTCCGCTGATCCCCTTCATCGACTTTCTGCTCTGTCTAGTGATGTTCCTTCTGGTTACAGCAGTGTGGAACCATATGGCCCGCATTCAGGCGGACGCCAACGTTCCCGGCAAGCCGAAGGATGAACCTCAGGATAAGATTGAAAAGCAGAAGGAGCTCCACGTCGAGATGACGGGTGAGCGTCGTTTCCAGCTGAAGTGGCAAGAGGGCACTACCGTTCTCAACACCATTGATGTTGAGCGCAAGCCGGTTGAGGTAGGGGATGATGTCACTTACCCCGAGCTGACCGAGAAGATTTCCAAGGAGTGGAATGCGAACGGTTCGCATAAGGCTCCGAATGATAAGAAGTTTGACCGCGCGATCCTGCACACGGACAACTCTACCGAGTTCAAGCACGTGATCGCAGTTCTTGACTCGATCTACGCCACGAAGCGTAAGTTCGACGTCGGCGGCGGTAAGCTCGAAGATTTTGCCGCTTTCCAGGTGACTTTCGCGGCCAAGTAAGGCCGAAGGAATCAATATACTATGTCCGGAGATAAAGCTCTCAGTCGCTTTCATCAGCCGATCAGCACTCCTGGTCGTCGGCTCCTGCATCACATCCACCTGAACTTCGTTCGTAAGAGGGCAGTGGGTGGTGGCGGTCGCGCTCTCAACCAGGATCTACCCCTGGTTCCGTTCATCGACTTTCTCTTGTGTCTCGTTCTTTTTCTTCTGGCGAGCTTCTCGGCCTCCGGTGAGTTGCCCGTCGACAAGAACGTAAAGCTGCCCAATGCTCAGAACGCTGAGGACATGATCGAAGCGCCCATGGTGGCCGTTTCTGGTACGCAGATTCTCGTGGATGGTACTCCCGCTGGAAGTACCCGCGCCATCATCGATGCCAATCGCTTGCAGAAGGTGGAGGAGCTCGCGGAGATCCTCAAGAACAAGCGTGAGTTGTGGACTCAGCTCCATCCTGGCGAGAAGCATCCCGGCAACGTGATTCTTCAGGTCGATAAACGTGTTCAGGCTCTGGTCGTGAAAAGCGTCTTCAATACCGCCGCGCAGGCTGGCTACCCAGCGGTCAGTTTTATGGTTGGAAAGATGGCCAAGGATTGAGACCTGTCTAGTAGATCGCTCCTCTATGTTTCTGTTAGCGGGAACAGAGCCGGAGTGGTCGCTGTCCAACGCCGAGGGAGCTAAGCTCTCTCGGCGTTTTTCTGTTTGAGTCAATGAAAAAGAACTTTAGAAACCGTGGTCTTCCTTCTCTCAATGAATCGGCTGTTGATCGCAGACGTCAGCTTGTCTCTGGACGAGCGCGCGTGGGCGGAGGCATCCCACCGAAGTTGTTCCTTTGGGGTCTGTCCTTTCTCTTGGTGAGTGGTTTCTTCTACTATCGCCACTTTCAGTCGGAACTAGAAGCTCAGCGTGCGGGTATCTTCAAAAAGCAGAGGGCGACTGCCCAATTGCTTGGACCCAAGCTACTTCCCCTTCGCGACGGCATAGAGGGCTTTGTTCGTGAGCTGGCTCAACCGAAGAAGCCATTCGTTTCCTCCGATGTGGATTTTGCCGAGGTGTTGAAATCCCCCAGTATTTACCTGCGCGTACGTGGAGAAGAAGTCGGCGACATGGAACTGTTGCGTCGAGCTGCCGCGGAGTCGCTCCGCGATGGTTTTACCTCCTGTTTGCTTCGCGACATGTCGGCTTCATCGATGACTGCAGGCAAAGAGTGCCGTGAAAGTACCGATTGTGGGGCTGGAGAGCTGTGCAATGAGTTCAAGAGGTGTTCTCGACCCAGTTCGCCGTACAACATGCGTCTTTTGTACCGCGGGCTTCTGATCCTGTCTGACGAATGGGTCAAGGAGGTAGAAGAGGCAGGAACGGATACCAAGTTGGTGGCCTATGAGCGCAGTCTGGATGCGGTGACTCAGGTTGATATTCCGATTGCGATTGAAGTGCATCAAAGAGCCAAGTACGCGGTCGTCGTCGTCGACCACGATCCCAAAGAGGGCTTGCCCGATGCCTACTCGGAAGAGTTTGAATCCAAGACGGCTCGCCTTCAGCGCATCGCCCATGACGCCTCTGTCGGTATTTGGGAACTCGGCTCAAGTAAGCTCTTGGCCCGAGTCGAAGGGCGCGCCGAAGGCGCTTTGCGCGCCGCGGGCACGCGTGCACCTTCACAGGATTCAGCGGCAGCGGCAGCGCGATCGCGTATCGCTCATAGTTGTGGGCTTGCCCTCGATGTAAAATCTCACTTGCTACCGGAATACGGCGCTGCGGAAGACACGTCGAACGACGCCCCGTAGCCTCCGCCACCGGGCGTTTCGATACGGATCAGGGAACCTTCGGCGACTGCCCCTCCGAATCGCCCGCCGACGCTCTTGCCATTGATGGTGTTTCGGCCTGGCGCGCCCGGTCTCCCGCCCGAAAGCCCGAAAGGTCTGCTTTCTCGGCGGTCGGTGAGCAGAGAGACGAAGAGCGGCGCGAGGGCTTTTAGCTCCCGCACGACGCCATCACCCCCCGGGTGAATTCCTCGACCTCCGCTCTTCGGGCGTACTGAGAACTCTTCGACTCGAACGGGAAAGCGGCCTTCTAGAACTTCGGAGTCGGTGATTTGGGTGTTAGTCATATGAGAGTGAACGGCGCTCGCTCCAGAAAAGGTCGAACCTGCGCCTGTTCCCCCGGCAATGGTTTCGTAGTAGCCGAATTTGTCGCTTCCAAAGCTCAAGTTGTTCATTGTGCCCTGCGATGCCGCGGATAAACCAAGGGCACCGAGCAATACATCGACGACACGCTGTGAGGTTTCGACGTTTCCGGCTGCCACTGCACGGTCAGGGTCAGGATTCACGAGGGACCCGGGACGTAGAATCAGTTGGATGGGCTCAAGGCAGCCGTCATTGAGTGGCAAGGGGCGGGCGACAAGGACGCGTAGAACATAGAGCACTGCCGCCAAAGTCACGGCGTAAGGCGAATTGAGATTGTTGTCCGTCTGATCGCTGCACTGAGTCAAATCGATGGTGAGCAGTTCGCCGTCGACGCGGATGCAGGCCGCGATGAGCGTGCCGTCGTCCATTCGGTCCTCGAACTGATGGGTGCCGTCCGGGAGCTTTCGTACGCAGTCTCTCACCCAGCCCGCAGAGAGTTCGTGAAGAGATTGCATATTGCCGAGCAAGGCGGAGGGGCCCTGTTCGGCGGCCAACTCGCGCAGCAATCGAGCGCCAAGCTGGTTGGCGGCCAACTGAGCCTTGAGGTCGGCTAGGTTCTCTTGCGGGTCTCGGGCCGGGTGGGGACTGTCTGTGAGGTGGCGGAGGAGCTCGTCTTCGAGCAAGTGACCTTGGTCGACGAGAGGCAAAGCGGAAAGAACGATTCCTTCTTCATCAAGCCAGTGAGAATGGGCAGGCATTGATCCTGGGGTCGGACCACCGATGTCGGCGTGGTGTCCTCGACTGGCAGTGAACCCCAAAATTCGTTTTTGGGGGTCGAAGACGGGCGTGACGACGGTGATGTCTGGGAGATGGGAGCCGCCCAGGGCGGGATCGTTGCTGACGAATGCATCACCCGGGCGTGCATGAGGATGACGCTCCGCGATGGCCCGCACGGTTGCGCTCATCGCTCCTAGGTGGACGGGAATGTGCGGAGCGTTCGCCACGAGTCGCGCGTGGGGGTCGAAGACTGCGCAGGAAAAGTCGAGGCGATCACGAATATTGGTTGAGGAAGCGCTACGACGTAGCGCTTCTCCCATCTGTTCGGCGATCGCGCTCATTCGGTGCCCCACGATGGCAAGTCGTGCCGTCTCGTCGACATGGAGGTGGGTATCGATCGCGTGATCGACGAGCCGGATCAAGTCGCCGTTGAGGGTGGCTTTGAAGCCATGTTCGATGAATAAGGTTCCGGTAGTATCGAGGAGTAGAGCGGGTCCGCTTATCCGTGTTCCGTCGCGGAGTTGATGCAGGTCGTAGACCGGCACTTGGGGTTGGCTTCCGTCACCGAGCGTTACCGCGGCGTAGCGTTTTGGAGTGGGGGAGGGTGACTGAGTCGCTCCCTGAGGCACCGGAGGTGGCGTCTTCTTTCTGCAGCTCGTCCAACGCAGTTCTGCTCGGAGTAGGACGACTTCGATGGGCGAGTTGGTTCGCTGATAGCCAAAACGAGCCAGGTGCTCACGGTGAAAACTCGCTTGAGCTTGCTCGAGACCATCGAAAGGAATGGCGATTGTGGCTTCCGTTCCGACGTAGCGGAGTTCCATCCAGTGCTTCGACTGGACATCCAGATCGGGGGCAGATAGCTCGGCTTGGCATTCCGCCAGTCCGGTCTGTTTGAGTTGATCCAAACGGGTGAGAAAGTGAGGGAGGTGAGCTGAGTCGAGGGGGAGGCGGCCGGCGTCGAGCTCTCTTTGCCAAAGTTGATCCGCGTGACCAATACCGTAGGCCGAAAGCACGCCGGACAATCGGTGGGCGTAGATGTTGCGAATCCCCAAGTAGCGGGCCACGGCGCAGGCGTGTTGTCCCGCGGCTCCTCCGAATAAGAGGAGGTCGAAACTCGAGGTGTCGAGTCCCAGGGATAAGGTGGCTGCGCGAATTGCCTCGGCCATCTGAACGGTGACCAAGGCGGTGAGATCGAGGGCCAGGGTGAGAGCGTCGGTTTTCGCTTGAGTGGCCTGGGAGATGGTTTGGGCGAGGCGTTTCAGGCCCTCCGTGGAGGCCTCCGGGCGGAGCGGAAAGGGGAAGTAGTCATCGCAGATGCGACCTAAAAAACAATTCACGTCGGTGACCGCGATATTCGAGGGGGAAGCTGCGGAACTTTGGCCGTAACAGAGAGGGCCAGGGTGGGCTCCCACGCTTTGAGGGCCGACGGTGAGTCGATAGCCATCGAATCCGCAGACGGAGCCGCCGCCGGAGGCGATGGTATGAATGTCCAACATTGGGGTTCGAATGGAGATCCCGCCCACCTTGGCTTGTCTGCGGAGCGGACAACTGCCTTCAATCAAGGCGATGTCAGTGGAGGTGCCTCCCATGTCGAAGCCGATGAGACGAGGACTTCCGATTTGGGCGGCAATTTTCTCGGCGGCGACGACTCCGCCGGCCGGGCCGCTCAGAACCGCTTGGGGGCCCCGAAACTGTTGGATACTGGCGAGTCCACCCGCCGACTGCATAAGACGGATGCGACTTCCTGGGAGCTCCTTGCTCAGATTTTCGAAGTAGGTCTGAAGGAGCGGGCTGACGTAGGCATCGAGGACAGTTGAGCTCGCCCGCCCGACCAAGCCTTGTTCGGCCAGAGTCCGACTTGAGCAATAGATCGGCAATGGACGCTTCTTCTTGTCGAGTCGAAGTGCGAGTTCGGAGGCGAGACCTTCTTCGTAGTCGGGACGAGCGTAGGCGTGCAGGACCACCAATGCGACACTCGAGACTCCTGATAAGATAAGTTGATCGGCCAGCTCATCGAGGTCTTGGGGAGAAGGTCTTTTGATCTCCTTCCCTTGGGGATCCAAACGAGCGTGGATTTCGAAAACTTTCTCGTAGAGCTGAGCCCTCGGCTGGATCGATAGTTCAAAAAGGTCCGGGCGGGTCTGATCGCCGATCACGAGCGCGTCACGGAACCCCTTTGTGATGATCAGTGCCACCCGCGCTCCCCTTCTTTCAAGCAGAGCATTCGTCGCGACGGTGGTTCCCATGTAGATGTCCGACGCGGGAAGAGGCTCGCCTTGTCGTAGCCCGAGCAAGCTGCGCATGCCTTGCAGGGGCGCGTGATCGGAGGACAGTACCTTGGTCACGCTGCGTTTGTTCGTGACTCGGTCCAGCAGGATGCAGTCGGTAAACGTGCCGCCGCGGTCGATCCAAAATTCGTAACGCATCTGATGGGTTTGGAAGATGACCCGACGCGCTTGTCAACTGGCAGCCTCGACGCGCCGCGTCCACCTGGCACCTGAGCTCAGCAAAGATCAGGTGAGACGAGACTCGGCCTGAAGCGTGGACCTTTGCGCGGAGCAGAACCCAACTCGATCCCGAGGAGCTTCACGGCTCGATCGGACAGGCGGTCTCGTCGCATCTAGCCTCCGCGGTGCAGTCACCCTCAAGGCAGCGTATGACCGTGCAAGAGGCTGCTTTGAGGGTGCAATCCGGGCGGAGCACTCGATGCGGCTCACCCTCTCAGTTCAAGGCTTCGGGCGGCGTGCTCTCGTGGGGAGGCAGAGCGCCTGGTGCTTTGGGGGTATAAATAAAGACGAGCTTCTTTTCTTGTGCATCGACCAGTGCGTGACCGCCGTTTTCGAGTTGACCAAAGAGTACTTCGCTACTGAGCGGCTTCTTGACTTCGTCTTGGAGTAGACGGGCCAAAGGCCGGGCGCCGTTTTCGGGATCGTAGCCTTTGTCGGCCAAGTACTCGCGCGCCGCGGGGGTAAGATCGACCGTGACGTTGCGCTCGGCGAGCTGGGCTTTGAGCTCATTCATGTTCTTGTCGACGACGAGCCCCATCACCTCGCGACCGAGGGAATTGAAGCCAATTCTCGCGTCCAAACGGTTGCGGAACTCGGGGCTGAAGGTGCTCTTGAAAGCAGTGTTGTCGTTGCCTTCGGAGGTGCGCAATCCGAAGCCAACGGGCTTTCGACTGAGCTCGGCCGCACCTACATTGCTGGTCATGACGAGAACGACGTGTCGAAAGTCAGTCTTTTTGCCGTTGTTGTCCGTCAGGGTGCCGTGGTCCATGATTTGGAGCAGCACGTTGAAAACATCGGGGTGAGCCTTTTCGATTTCGTCGAGCAAGAGTACGGCGTGGGGGCTCTTCGCAATGGCTTCGGTCAAGAGGCCTCCGCGGTCGTAGCCCACATAGCCGGGGGGGGCGCCTACCAGCCGAGACACGGTATGGCGCTCCATGTATTCACTCATGTCGAAGCGAATCAACTCGATCCCCATTGTCTTGGCGAGTTGTTTGGTCACCTCGGTTTTTCCGACTCCGGTAGGGCCGGTGAAGAGATAGGAACCGATCGGCTTTTCTGGCGGACGCAAGCCGGCGCGGGAGAGGCGGATGGCGGTGGCCAGCTCTTCGATGGCGCGCTCTTGTCCGAACACGGCCTTTTTTAGGTCGGTTTCTAGGTTCATCAAGCTGGCCTTGTCGCTGCTCGATACCTGCTTGGGGGGGATTTGCGCCATACGCGCCACGACCACCTCGATGTTCTCTGGGGTGATGCGTTTGCGCTTTTCGAGCTTGGCGTCAGCACCGGCTTCGTCCAATAGGTCGATGGCCTTGTCGGGCATCTTGCGATCATGCAGATGCCGCTCGGCGAGGGTGACGGCTGCTCGAATCGCTTCTTCCTCGTATTTGACGCCGTGGAACTCCTCGTAGCGCGGAGCTAAGCCCTTGAGGATCAGGATGCTTTCTTCGGTACTCGGCTCAAGGACCTCGACCTTCTGGAAGCGCCGCGCGAATGCTTTGTCTTTTTCGACATGGGATCGGTACTCCTCGAAGGTGGTGGCTCCAATAAGGCGGAGCTTGTTGCTGGATAGAGCAGGCTTGAGCAGGTTCGCGGCGTCCATCGTCCCGCCGCTCGTGGCGCCGGCTCCCATGATGGTGTGCATTTCGTCTACGAAGAGTACAGCAGAAGGAATCGCCTCGATGCGTTTGATGACCGCCTTCATGCGGTTTTCGAAGTCGCCGCGGAATTTGGTGCCAGCTACGAGGGCTCCCATGTCGAGGGCGTACACTTCTGCGTCCTTGAGAGCATCGGGGACCTTTCCGTCGACGACCAACCCAGCGAGACCTTCAACGATTGCGGTCTTTCCTACGCCCGCGTCGCCGACGAGCAGGGGGTTGTTCTTGCGTCGGCGTGCGAGGATTTGCACGCATCGCTGAACTTCTTTTTCTCGTCCGACGAGGGGTTCGAGTTCACCAGCGCGCGCTCTTTCGTTCAGATGCGAAGCGAAGCGCTCCAAGGGATCCTCTTCGGCTTCTTCTTCGGTATCGCCGTCCTCTTCGCCTTCGCTTTCCCCATCTGCCTCGTCACCCTTGGCTGCTCCGTGAGAGATGTAGCTGACTACGTCCAGGCGGCTTGTCCCCGCTTCGTGCATGAGGGATACGGCCAAGCTGTCCTTCTCAGAGAACATGGCCACGAGTACGTTTTCGCCCTTGAGTTCTTCTTTGCCCGAAGAGCCTACATGATGGGCTGCGCGCTGGAGCACGCGTTGAAATCCGATCGTCGGCACAGGTTGAACTTCGACGTGCTCGGGAAGCTGCTCTTGGCCGTCGTCCACCGCTTTTTGCAAGCCTTTGCGCAGCTTGTCCAAGTTGGCACCAGCCTTACGTAGGACGCGAGCGGTTGGTTCATCATGGGTGAGAGCAAGGAGCAAATGCTCGAGAGTCATGAACTCGTGACGACGATTGTGGGCCTCGTGCGCTGCGAATGATACAGCGATTTCCAAACCAGTGCTCAGCTTCATGTGTCCTCACCATACCCTTCGGGTTCGGCCGTAACTTTTAGTGGGTGTCCACGCTCACGAGCGTAAGCGTGCACTTGCTCCACTTTCGTTTCGGCTACGTCACGACTGTAAATTCCGGCGACACCCCAACCCCGATGGTGGACCTGCAGCATGATCTGGGTCGCAGCAGTTGAGTCCTTGTGGAAGACGTGCATCAGAACATGCACGACGAACTCTTGAGTGGTGTAATCGTCGTTGTGAAAGACCACGACGAAACGCCTGGGTTTGCGGGTGCTCTGACGCTCCTCCAGGACGATTTCGCCCTCTCCATCAGGCGTTTGCGACGGGGGAGGGGCGGAACCCATAAGAATGCCGGTATGGAAGCTCACTCCTACCATCGTGGGTCCGGCCGAGGCGTCTGTCGAGGGGAGAGTCGGGCAAAGCGTACAAAAAGACAACGGCGAGCCGACCAAAATAGGGTGGGCTCGCCGTTGCTTCCTCTCGAGCGTGAAGCCCACGAGGAGATGTCTTCCAAAAGACAGCTCTGATTCGAAATCAGGTTGCCGTCTTAGGGGGGATCTTGGGCTGATCAGCGGCTGCGTTTTCTTCAGCACGCTTCAACAACCAGGCTTCGTTCTTCTTTGCGCGGCGTCGCTTTTCTCGGCGGCGAGCGCGGGGATCTTGGGGGCTTGCCATAATCTTTATTCCGTTCATCGAGCGGCCGCAGCCGCGGTTGAGATACGCTCCCGACCCAGAGTAGGAAGCACGGGGGCGGGAGGCTTACTTCATGATTGGACGGGGCGCCAGAGAGATCCCGTCGATCAACGTACTTTTCGGTTCGATTTCTCTTTTGGCGCTGTTCGGACCTGGTTTCAGTCGACTCTCCAAGTGTTGCCGGACTGCAGAAGCGTGTCGAGGGATGGGGCCTTGGTTTGGGCCTTTTCGAGTTGCTCGGTCACCGTCTCGTCGTAGGTGGGGCGTTCCGCCTTGTAGAGCACGCCCAGAGCCACGGGGAACTCGGGGAAGGGGAGAGAGGCCAGCATCGTGGCCAGGGCGAGATTGGTCTCGTCGTGGACTACGATGTCTGCCTCGCTGATCACTTTGCCACTCGCGTCGGTGCTACCGAGCTCGACGACATCCATAGAAAAAGTCGAGACGTTCAAACGAAGGCCTTTTTTGCCATCAACGCCAAAAAGCAGCGGTTTTCCGTTCTCGACGTGAAGCTGGCGGTCCGCTTTGTGTTCTTTGGCGCGGAAAGCGTCGAAAGCCCCATCGTTGAAGACGTTGCAGTTTTGGTAGAGCTCGCAGAAAGCAGAGCCCTTGTGTTCGGCAGCGCGACGGAGGACGGCCGAGAGATTCTTCGCGTCGGTGTCGATCGCGC
Source organism: Polyangiaceae bacterium (assembly GCA_050300635.1). GTDB lineage: Bacteria > Myxococcota_A > Polyangia > Polyangiales > Polyangiaceae > NIC37A-2. Next base: position 245,735 of record JBNKYC010000046.1, on the reverse strand, counting down.
GAGCAACGAAGCTGGCACGCACTCCCAGTGCGAAGCAGGCCGGATCGATGGGTGCATCCGCCGAGCCAGACGGGCTGCTCTTGGTCACCTTGCCTACCTCGCTCGTTGGCGAGTATTGGCCCTTGGTGAGGCCGTAAATGCGGTTGTTGAACATCAACATCTTCACGTCAATGTTGCGGCGCAAGGCATGCATCAGATGGTTTCCACCGATGCTGAGCCCGTCTCCGTCTCCGGTGGCCATCCACACGTTCAGTTTGGGGTTGGCGACCTTGATCCCGGTGGCAAACGCAGGGGCACGACCGTGGATTGTGTGGAAACCGTAGGTGTCCATGTAGTAAGGGAAGCGACTGCTGCAGCCGATGCCGCTGACCCAGACGATTTCGTCAGGAGACACACCCAGCTCGGGCATGATGCGCTGTACGTTGGCCAAGATGCTGTAGTCGCCGCAACCGGGGCACCACCGCACGTCTTGATCGGTTTCGAAGTCTTTTTTTGTCAGGGTTTTGACGTCGATGAGATGGGACATGGTTACTTGGCGAGCTCCTCTTCGATGCGGGCCTGGAGTTCGGCGATGGAGAAGGGTTGACCTTGAATCTTGGTGTAGCTGACTACGGGCAGGAGGAATTCGCTGCGGATCACCGTTGCTAGTTGCCCCAAATTGAGCTCGGGGATGAGTACCTTTTTGAAGCGACTGAGGAGCTCCTTGAGGTTGCTAGGCATCGGGTTGATGTAGCGCAGTTGCGCATGAGAAACGCGATGACCTTGACTGCGGAGGTGACGAACCGATTCTCGAATCGCCCCATAGGTTGAGCCCCAACCCAGGACGAGAAGATCGCCGCTGTCGTCGCCTTCTTCGATGCCCTGAAGAGGGATGTCCGAGGCGATATTCTTGATCTTGTCCCGGCGGACGTGGCTCATTTTTTCGTGGTTCTGCGGATCGTAAGAAATGTGCCCCGAGTTGAAGTCCTTTTCCAGGCCGCCGATGCGGTGTCGCAGTCCGGGAGTGCCGGGTACGGCCCAAGCTCGCGCCAAAGTATCCGAGTCGCGAACGAAGGGGTGAAAGCCTTCTGGATCGGTGCGGAACTTGACCTCGAACTGGGGGAGTTCGCTTGCCTCTGGGATCTTCCACGGTTCGGTCCCGTTGGCTAGGTACCCGTCGGTGAGCAAGATCACCGGGCACATGTACTTGGTTGCCAGGCGCACTGCTTCGATCGCCATGTAGAAGCAGTCGCCCGGACTTTGAGCGGCGATGACCGCAACGGGTGCTTCGCCGTTGCGCCCGTACAGGGCCTGGAAGAGATCGGCCTGCTCCGTCTTCGTCGGAAGTCCGGTGCTTGGACCACCGCGTTGGATGTCAACCAAGACGAGAGGCAATTCGGTCGCGACGGCTAAACCGAGGGCTTCGCCTTTGAGGGCCAGGCCCGGTCCGCTTGTAGCGGTCACCCCAATATTGCCAGCGTAGGAAGCCCCGATTGCGGCGCAAACGGCGGCGATTTCGTCTTCGGCTTGAATGGTCTGAACACCAAAGGCCTTGTGCTTGCTCAGTTCGTGGAGCACGTCGCTGGCCGGGGTGATGGGGTAGGCGCCCATCACGATCGGAAGCTTTGTGATCTGAGCAGCTGCAACGAGCCCCCAGGCGGTGGCAGTATTGCCGCCAATATTGCGGTAGAGCCCTGGTTCGGTCGGGGCGCGCGGTACTTCACATCGGAAATGAGCGAGCTCCGCCGTCTCGGCGTAGGCGTGACCCGCCTTGAGAGCCAGTACGTTGGCCAGCGCGACTTCCGGCTTTTTTGCAAACTTCTTATTGATGAAGTTGATGGTCGGCTCTAGGTCGCGATCGTAGATCCAGAACATGAGACCGAGGGTCCAAAAGTTCTTGCAGCGATTGGCTTCCTTGTTGCTCAGCCCGGATTCTTTGACCGCGGCCTGGGTGTTCTTGGTGATGTCGACGGCGAGCAGCTGGTAGCCAACGAGGGCGTCGCCTTCGAGAGGGTTTTCCTCGTAGCCCGCCTTCTTCAGGTTGGCTGTGCTGAAGGCATCGCGGTTGACGATCAGTAAACCACCATGCTCGAGGTCCTTGAGATTGGTCTTCAAGGCGGCGGGGTTCATCGCCACCAGGACATCCGCTGCGTCTCCAGGCGTGTAGACGTCTTCGGAGGCGAAGTGGATCTGAAAGCCAGAAACACCATAAGTGGTTCCGGCGGGAGCCCGAATTTCGGCAGGGAAGTCGGGAAAGGTCGCCAGATCGTTGCCAGCGAGGGCCGCCGACGAGGTGAACTGATCTCCGGTGACCTGCATGCCGTCGCCCGAATCGCCAGCAAAGCGCACAACGGCGCCGCGGACCTGCTTGATGTTGGATTTCTTTTCGACGGGGGACGTGCCCTGAGACAGCGACATATGAAAGGAACCTGGTCTTTAGACGCCCGTTGGCGCCGTTTGATCTGAGAATCTGAAGTTGCGTGACGAATACCACACTTTTCCGATGAGGATAGTCGGAAATTAACATTGTACCGAGCAGCGGAGCAAGAACGAGTCCATTTTTCCGCTGTCAGTGGACCGAGACCGAGACCTCGGCGGAAAAGTGGAAAAGAAGTCAGCTCGGGGCCGCGTGTTTGTCGAGAAGTCGTGCCAAACGAGGGGCAGCTGCTTCCACGTGCTTTTGGGCTGTCGGGCGCAGTTTTGCATAGGTCTTGCGAACGAGATCGCTATCAGCCTTGTCAGCCTTCCGGTCAGTGACCGCCAAGAGCGCTCCGGCTACCGAACTCCGCTCCTTTTCCAGAAGTGCTCCCGGGGATAGACCCTGGGACAGCGCTTGCTGATACACCGGCTCGATTTTGGTCAGGAAGTCGTTGAGCAGAGCGTCAATGACGTCCCGAATGAATCCGGGCCGGACTCCTTTTATTACTTTGAAGGCGGTCTTGATCGCCATGCCAGAGAGGCCGGACTTATCCGCTACTTCTTCGTCCAAAACTTTCTGGGCGTCTGAAATGAGGGCCTCACGTTTTCCGGGGGCTTGGATCTGTGTCAATAGAGGTTCTGGCATGGCGCCCCGTTAGCATTGCTCCCCAATGGTGTCGACACCTGAGCTGACGCAAAATTGGTAGTTTCGCACGGTTTTCAGTCCTGGAAGGGCTGCTGCTCGGGTTCTTGAAACGATTGGCCGACGGGGTGGGCAAGTCGCTATCCCATGCTAGAAGCCTCGCGTGACAGCGGAACAAAGCTCCGTAGCCGACAATGATCCCCGCCGAGGCGTTCGCATTCTTGTCGTGGATGATCAACGCAATATGCGAACTACCCTCTCGATGCTGCTGCGCGGCGCCGGCCACGAGGTCGACGAAGCGGCGGACGGAACCCAGGCCGTCGAGATGGGGGCTGCCGAGGGGTATGACGTCGTTCTGACGGACCTTCGACTTGGCAGTCCTGACGGAATGGAAGTTCTGCGTGCGATCAAAGAAGCGCAGCCGAGCAGTGAGGTCATCGTGATGACTGCCTACGGAACGATTGAGTCGGCGGTCGAGGCGATGCGACTCGGTGCCTTCGACTACCTACAGAAGCCGTTCTCGGAGCCGGAACTATTGCTCAAAGTGCAAAAGGCTCTCGAAAGCCGGCGATTGCGAGGGCAAGTTGAGGCTTTTGCTCGTGAATTCCGAGAGCGCTATGGCTTCGACAACATAGTTGGTCGTTCCGAAGCGGTTCGAAATCTTCTGTCTCGGGTCGTTCGTATTGCTCCGACCGACGTCACGGTGCTGATCACCGGTGAAAGCGGAACGGGCAAGGAGCTCATCGCGCGCGCCGTTCACGCCAACAGCTCTCGAGCCGACAAACCCTTCATTCCTGTCAATTGCGCTGCCATCACCGAAACTCTCCTCGAAAGCGAACTCTTCGGTCACGCGCGCGGCGCGTTTACGGGGGCCACCACCGCTCGCAAGGGCTTGCTCGAAGAAGCAGACGGCGGAACTTTCTTCTTCGACGAAATCGCCGAGACCACCATGGCCTTTCAGGCCAAGCTCTTGCGTACCATTCAAGAAGGTGAAGTGCGTCGGGTCGGAGACAACCGCGCCCTCAAGGTCAATATTCGCGCCATTGCAGCGACCAATGTCGACTTGGCTGAGGCTGTGGAAGAAAAACGCTTTCGTGAGGACCTCTACTACCGTCTCAACGTCGCCCGCTTCCGGCTCCCGCCCTTGCGTGAACGCCGAGAAGACATCCCGCTTTTGATTGAGTTCTTCCTGAACAAATACAACCAGAAGCTGGGTCGAAGGACGACCTTGGCCGAGGGCGTGATCGAGCGCGTTCAGGCGTACTCCTTCCCGGGCAACGTCCGAGAGCTTGAGAACATGGTGGAACAAGCGGTCGCGCTGGCCTCAGGTGGTCTGATCCGTACCGACGACATTCTTCCCGACGCTGGACACTCAGAAGAAAGCCCACCGTCGCGTACCTTGGCAGGGATCGTGGACGCGGCTGAACGTCAGGCGCTCTATGACGCGCTCAAAGCCACCGGGGGCAACCGCGAACGAGCCGCCGAGGCCTTGGGGATCAGTGCCACGACTTTATGGCGGAAAATGACTCGCCTTGGTGTTACCTACGACTCGAAGTGAAGACCTCTCTCCTCGACTACGAGTTGCCCCCAGAGCTGATCGCTGACCGCCCCCCGGTACAACGGGACGGGGGACGGATGTTCGTTTTGGGGCGCCACAACAACGAGCACTGTGCTGTCAAAGATTTCGCCGAACAGGTGGGGCCCGATGACCTGCTTGTCCTCAACGAGACCAAGGTGCGTAAGGCGAGACTCTTGTGTCGTCGTCCTCGGCTTGTTGGGGGCGGGGGAGGGGGGCGAGCTGAACTGCTGTTTCTTCACCCTCTTGCGGAAGGGCACTGGGCTGCCCTCGGCAAGGCGAATCGACCTCTGCGTCCGGGGGCGCGTCTTCTTGCCGAGGGGGTTGAGCTCGAGGTGGTTGGTCGGGACGACTTGGGGACGCTTTCGGTGCGTGTCAGTGGGGACTTAGAAGAGGCCCTACAGAAATCGGGAATGATGCCCATCCCTCCGTATATGGATCGGGAGTCGGATGATCAGGATGTGGAACGCTACCAAACGGTCTTCGCTCGAGAAATCGGCAGTGCGGCAGCGCCGACTGCCGGTCTGCACATGACCGAAGAGATGTTGACCACTATCAAGGAGCGTGGTGCGCGCATTGCACGGGTGACTCTCCATGTTGGGGTGGGAACCTTCCGACCCGTTACCTCGAACGATTTAGATACGCACCCGATGCACAGCGAGGAGATCTTTGTCGACCGAGAGGTCTGCTCGGCTGTGGAGGAGACGCGTCATCGCAAGGGACGCGTCATTGCGGTTGGTACCACCGTGGTGCGTTCCCTAGAATCCGCCCGTGATGCTGAGCGTCCCGGACTGCTTCGCCCCTGCTCTGGACCGACCCGCCTTCTGATCCAACCGGGCTATGAGTTTTCGGTGGTTGATGCTCTGCTTACCAACTTCCACCAACCCAAGAGCACCTTACTAGCGCTCGTTTCGGCGTTTGCTGGGTACGAACGCACTTTTGCTGCCTATCGTGAAGCTGTTCAGATGCGATATCGGTTTCTTTCCTATGGAGACGCGATGTGGATTCCCGCACGTTACGAAAGGAGTGAATTGTGAGTCAGGACGCTCAAAGTGTTGGGTTCTTCCTAGAAGAAAAGAGCGGACACGCCCGCGCCGGGCGCTTTAATACAGGGCAGCGCACAGTCTCGACCCCAGCGTTTATGCCGGTGGGTACCCAGGCGACAGTGAAGGCTCTGACCCCCGAAGACATTGAATCCACCGGCGCACAGATGGTGATCATGAACACCTACCATTTGTGGCTGCGTCCGGGTGAAGAAGTCGTGAATGCGGCAGGGGGGCTACATCGGTTTTCTGGGGTGAAGACCGCGATTGCAACGGACTCGGGTGGTTTTCAGGCGTTTTCCCTCGGCGAGCGCACGAAAGTGAGCGAAGACGGGTTTCTCTTTAGCTCGCATTTAGACGGGCGGAAGCTGCTGCTTTCCCCAGAGCGAGCCATGGAGGTCCAGGGGCTTCTTGGAGCTGACGTCGTAATGCAGCTCGACATTTGCGCACCGGGAGGTTCCGAGCGCCCCGCTCTCATCGAAGCTTGTGAACGCACCACTCGATGGGCAGCAAGGTGCCTCCAAGCTCGGCGGGAGCAGAGTCTTCCTTCGGGATTTCGCCAGGCGGTCTTTGGCATCGTTCAAGGGGGCACTGAAGTCGACCTCCGTCTCAAGCATCTGAGAGAGCTCTCCGACATGCCCTTCGATGGTTTGGCGCTAGGTGGATTTAGCGTGGGTGAGCCTCCAGAGAAGATGCACGAAGCCTTGGCTCAAATTGCTCCCCAGATGGACGCGAGGCGCATCCATTATCTGATGGGCGTGGGAACGCCGAGCGATTTGGTGCGGGCGGTTGGGCAGGGCATCGACTTGTTCGATTGCGTTATGCCCACGCGTAACGCGCGCAACGGCCAGGCTTTCGTTAGTCGTGGCAAGCTGATCATCAAGAACTCCAAGTTCAGGAGCGACTTCAGGGTCCTCGACGAAGAGTGTGACTGCACTGTTTGCGCGTCCGGCGTCAGCCGGGCCTTCTTGAGGCACTTGTACGTCTCGGAGGAGATGCTGTTTCACCGCTACATGAGCATCCACAATTTGAGGTTTTATGGGCGACTCATGGAGGATGCCCGCCGGGCCATATTGGAGGACCGTTACTCGGCTTTTGCCCAGCAAAAACTCGCAGAATTTGCCTTGGGTACAGCCTGAGGGGTGCGACTTGGGTCAAAAAAAGAGAGATTCTGCGCGCCACAGGCCAGGAACTGCACAGAAGAGCATCGAAACCGTTCAAATTACTATCAGATCCGCGCTATGATGCTTTCGGTGCCCTAGCGAGCGGAGTGCTTTGGGGCGTCCAATTGCACTATGTCAGAAAAGAAACAGCTCGGTCGTATCTTGCTCAAGCAAAGAGCCGTCACCCCCCAGCGGCTGGATCAAGCGCTTGAGAGTCAAGGGGGCGGACGACTTGCCTCTCGTCTGTTGGAAGAGGGCGCCATTTCCGGAGTGGCGGCTTTGCGGGCGTTGAGCGAGCAGCATGGAATCCCCGGGCTCGACCTCGACCAGGTTTGCGTCAAGCTTTCGGACTTGGAGTTGTTGCCGCGCGAAATCGCCGATCGGCACCTGATCCTTCCTGTGCTTTCGCGTGGCGAGCGCCTGTTCGTGGCGATGGCCAATCCGAGAGAGAAGAAGGTGATCGATGAACTTGAGTTCGTTACCGGGAAGAAGGTGTACCCCTATGTGGCACTCGAGTCTCCCTTGGCCGCCACCATTAATGAGGCGTATGCGAGAAAGGCCAAGGGGGAAGAGTACTATGTTGGCCCCTCCTGCCCTCCGGAGACACTCAAGAAGTTTGGGATAGACCCGAGTCGACTGTCAGGTGCTTCCGAAGCGCCCCCTCCCGGGGCTACCGGAGAGGTGACGTTGCCGCCGATCGCGACCGAGCCTTTGCCTAGTACATCGGACGTGCCGCCAGATTCTTCGGGGTCGTACAGGAGCATCTCTCCGACCGGTTTCGATGAAACTGGTGGGGGCGGTGACAACGAAACCCCGGGAGCGACTTCGGGCGATACGGACGCGGAGGTCGCTTATGAAGACTTTGGGGACCTCAATTCTGAGCTGAGCGTTGTCACGGATTTGCCGGAGCAAAATCCGACGAACGCGGTGACGTCGGCTACGATTTTGGTCGTCGATGACGAGGCTGAAATTAGACGGATGTTAGACCGGCTTCTTTCCGGAAAAGGGTACCGGGTTCTTCAAGCGGATAGCGGTCACATGGCTCTGCGTATGGTGAAGGAACACGCGCCTGACCTTATGGTGCTCGATGCGATGCTTCCCGAAGTGCACGGCTTTGATATCGCGCGCCGCATCAAGGGAAGTCGCCGCTACGGACACATTCCTATCGTTATGGTGAGCGCGGTTTATCGCGGATGGCACTACGCCGAGGACTTGAAGGAGAGCTGCGGCGTGGAGGCTTTCATCGAGAAGCCGTTCAGAATCGCGGAAGTGATTTCGGCAGTTGAGTCGGCCCTGCAGGGGACCGAAAAAAAAGAAAAGGCAGACGTCGAGGCCATGCATAAGGAGGCCGAGCGCGCCTTATTGGATGGTGTGGCAGCCTACAAAGCTGGCGACCTGGACGAAGCTGTACGATTACTGAAAAATGGTGTCAGTATTGATCCTCTCGCATATCGATTGCATTTCCATTTAGGACTGCTCTATGGACGGCGCGGACAGGTATTTGACGCCATTGCGGCGCTGGAAAAAGCGGTCGAGATCAATTCGAAGCACTTTCCTGCCGTGAAAAATTTAGCCATTCTGTACCAAAAAGCGGGATTTAGGAACAAAGCAGCAGAAATGTGGCACAAGGCGGCCGTAATTGCCCCAGATGACGCGACTCGCGAAACGGTCAAGAACCAACTAATGAGTCTCCTGTAGAAACGGTCCCGCAGGGACGGGCTCGCCTACTGCGAGCTGGGTATGACGTCGACTTCCGGATATTGTCTGACCTAGATTGTCATCCCGGAAAAAGGAACATCTTCGCTCTCTCCACCTTCATGAAATTCAATTGTCCGAGCTGTTCAGCTAAGTATCAAATCCCCGACGAAAAGCTGACGGGGCGCGTGGCGAAGATGAAGTGTCGTAAGTGCGGCACTATCATTCCCATCGTTGCGGAGCCGTCCGGGAAGTCTGTGGCCGCGGCGCCGATTGTACCGGCTATGAGCCTTCCTCCCCAAATGGAGGCGCCGGTTCCCCCCAGCATACCCGCTCCTGTTGAACCTTCCGAGTGGCACGCGGGTATCAATGGGGCGCCCGTCGGTCCGATGAAACGCAGCGAGGTTGCTCAGCGGATCGCTGATGGCGAAATGACTGCCGAGACTTACGTTTGGCGTGAGGGCATGGATGGTTGGAAGGTGATCCCCGAAGTCGCTGAATTGGCTAGCTTCCTTCGTGATCCATCACTCCTTCCCCCTCCATCGATGCCTCCTCAGGCCAAGGCTCAAAAAGCCGAGACCTCTGCCGTCAAGCTCGAGGCGCCGCGGATCATTCAACCCGAGCCCACGGCGCCCCTTTCTCAGAAGCCGGCGAAGCTCAGCGTTTCGAAGGCGGCAGCGGGCAGCCCCCAGGCCTTGGCCGCTTCTTTTGGGTTAGATATCGACTCGGCCCACCCTCCGGAAATCAGGGAGCGGGCCGCGAGTACCTCTTCGGGTGCAACTGATGCCGATTCGGTCGCCCCTGCGGTGACGACCGAAGCGCCGATACCAGACATTGCCATGCCGTCCGACGACGTGCCTTCGAGCCGTGGTGTCGCTTCGAGTCGACGGCCGAGTATGTTCAGTCTGCGACCGAGCTACGAGTCATTGGTCGCGGAGCTCAAAGACCGGAAGAAGCATCCCTGGGCTGTTCCTTTTGCGGTGGCGGGGGCGCTCGTGCTTGGTGTGACTTTTGGATTCGTGCTGTTTGGCGATCAAAAGACCAAGATCATCAAGCAGGTGGTCGAGGTTCCTGCTCAGGCCGCCGAGTCGAAGGCTCAATCCAAGGACAGCGGACAAGCGGCGACGACTCAAGATGAAGAGGCGCAGCCAGAAGAAGCGAAGGTCGCAGCGGCGACCACTCAGAAGTCAAATAAGACTACGGGAAGCTCTTCGACGAGCGGAACATCATCGTCTGCCTCAAGTGAGAAGATCAGCAAGGGCCTCAAAGGTCTCGATGGCCTCGACGGTCTGAATGGTCCGGCCTCAGGGCCTTCGTCGGGGAAGGGGAGCTCGGGAGGACGGCCCCTGGAAGCCACACAAATTCAAGGTACGGTGTCGAAGTACCAAACGAGCGTGAAGCGTGGCTGCTGGCAGCCCGCCCTCATGTCGCGCGATAAGAACGCGCCGTCGACTGCACGCGTGACTGTGTCCATCGGAGTCGCCTCGACCGGTCAGGTGACGAGTGCGTCGAGCAGTGGCGATCCTAAAGGCTATCCAGGCCTCTCCTCTTGCATAACAAGTCGAGTGCGCGGCTGGCGCTTTCCCCGATCAGGTGGCTCAACTACGGTCAAAGTGCCTTTCGTTTTTGCGGCCCAGTAGTCCCGGTTTTCCGAACCGCCAAAAAAACACGCCAGCCCGAGGGCTGGCGTGGAATGAGAGTTCATAAGCCGGGTTCTGTGTCTTCGTTTGATCGCTCGAAACGAAGGCGACGATCATTCATCTACGCGGCGGGTTACCCCGACGCTTGAGCAGTCGACCCGGGGACAACGACGAGCCATCGATGAGTCCCCTGCTTGACCTTGCTCCGGATGGGGTTTGCCATGCCACTCGAGTTACCCCGAGCGCGGTGGGCTCTTACCCCACCCTTTCACCCTCACCTAGTGATTGTCTAGGCAGTTTACTTTCTGTGGCACTGTCCTCGAAGTTACCTTCACCGGGCGTTACCCGGCATCCTGCTCTATGGAGCCCGGACTTTCCTCCCGGACATCAAAAAAGATGTCCCAGCGATCGTCCGAACCGCTCATTCGCTCTTTCGTTAGCACTGTCTCATGTCGTTCACCAGCCGTAGAGCGGAGCCCGATCAATGTGGAGTCCAGATCGAAAGTTACGGGCGGGTCCCCGGTGCTTCAGACAGAAAAAGAGCTACCGCAGCCGCAAGTCCCCGTCACGTTGGGGTTGCCAAACTTGAAGCCCGACCCGTGCACGCCTTCGACGTAGTCGATTTCGGTTCCGTCCAGGTACTGGAAGGAGAGGGGATCGATGTACATCTTGACCCCATTCGACTCAAAAGCCTCGTCCATATCGGTGGGACTATCTTCGAAGTAGAGGTCGTACTGAAACCCTGCACATCCACCGCCGATGACTCGGAGACGGAGTCCCTGTCCGGCGAGGCCTTCCGCTGATGCGATTTCGTTGACTTTTTCGGCTGCGAGAGTGGTGATCGAGATCATAACTACTTGCGGACCTTAGCTCACCTTAACTCGTCCGCAAGGGTAAGAGTTGAAGGGGGTCTGGAGTAAAATGCAGTCGTGTTAAAACCGAGAAACTCGGAGTTGAAGGGGGTCGCCTGGTTCCGCCCAACCGGTGACCGTGACCGTTCGGTTGGGACGCAGCGACTTAGGTGATGGGTACACGGCGCTGATGAGGCAAGGCGGGGAGCTACAGCCATCCCGGGTTTCCAATACACTCCGCGTCACCCCTTCGGTGATTCTCGATTCGACGACTGTGGCCCGTAGCTGGACCATCCCGGGTTCGCTGACCTTAGAGTACTCTTTGATCAGGGTGTTCGAAGATAAGTCCAAAGACTTTTTCAGCTGAACCTCTACCCGGCGCGTGAGAAGTTCGTCGGTTTCAGCCTCGACGGGATTGTTGCTTTCTTCGGGAGAAGAGAGGACGAGGCGAAAGGCTCCTTCGGCATCGGCCGTTGTGCTTTGGCTTCCCCAGCGGACGGTGGCTGAGGGAGCTGTAATACCGGTAAGGGTGATCGGCGCCTTGGTGATTTGATGCATGGGGCCCATCGATAGCAAAGTCAGGGGCGTCACAGCTCCTCGCAAAGAGGCTCTTGTGCTGCGCTTCTTGTCTTTGGTGGTCACCTCGATCGGGACGTCGAGGGCGACTTTTTCGACTTCGGACGACTCTCCCGCGGTTTCTTTGGCAAACTCGACGACGTACGTCGCCTTTCCGAAAGGTGCCTCGACGGTCTTGTCGCCCATCTTGACAATGCTTCCTTTGGGGGCCTCCAAGAGAACTTGTCCGGATGGGGGGGACTCGTGACGCCCCTTCCAGTTGGAGGACATCCGAAACGCAACCGGGACAATCAGTGGAGACCCCGAGAGTTCTTGTCCCTCGGCATTCTTGAGTTGGGGTTGAAAGGTGTTTTCACCGAGAGAAAGCGGTGAGCTCATGATGAGCGTGCCCCTATGGTTCTGAAATTTCGTCGTTGCTCCAGAGACAGTGAGCGAAGTTCCGTCGGTGCACTGCTCGCAGGAGAGTTCGAGGTGATCCCTGCCTTCTTCATCCACCGAAAATCGAGTCACCTCGATTGAAAGATCAGGCCGTTTGACCGCCGCGATCGTGGCGCCGATCCCGGCGGCCCCGGCTATACCGAGTCCGACCAGGATTGCGGTTTGCCACAAGGGTCGGCCGGAGCGGGGAAGAGTCACATCTTGTGGAAACGAGCTTGGGCTCCCGCTGCTTGGAGGGGACCAACTTTGACTAGACGGAACCGCCCCGGGCCCGGATATCGGGGCGGGGGGAGAGGGCGCGCTGTTGTGGATGGGGGCGATTCCTGGTTGGGCGACCCCCAAAAGGGTGCCTTGGAATCTTTTTTTTGGCGACTCCGAGAGGGGAGCTGCAGGAGATGCCGAATGGGTAGTTTGATGAGCGCCGCTCGAGGTCTCAGTTGTTTGGAGCTCTGGGCTTGGCACGGCGGGGCTGCTCGAAGTGGCTAGCCGGGGACCCTTCTGGGTTTCGGCAAGGGTTCGCATTGCACCTTGCGCCTCGAGCACTGCCGCAGGCGTAGGCATACCCACCATGGTTCCTGACAGTGATTGCTTGGGGGCGGGGGCAAGGGGTGCGGGCGGAGCTGCTGCCGAACTCGGTTGCCCTGGGATCTTGGGGGCAGGCATACCCACCATGGTCCCGGAGAAGGGGCGCTTCGCTGCGGACCCAGCAGGAGAAGCGGAGGAGGTGGACGCCGGGGCTTGCGAGGAGTTTGCTCGGGCGGAGGGGGATGCGAGGGGTGAGATCCCGCCCAAGATCGTTTGCGAGCCGATGGGGGCGGCGGTGCGTAGACGGGTCCCGCATTGGGTGCAAATGTTTGCCTGGGGCGCGGCGGAAGCACCGCAATTTTGGCAGTTGGCCATGCTGAGGAACCGAGTACCCAATTGCAGCTCGAAAGTCCAAGCATTGCACCCGAGGAGCGATCAACTATGCACCATCCCTCGAACTGGTTATGTAGGTAAATGTAGGCATCTTGACCGCGTCTGCAGGCAATTTGGCCGTCGTTCTGGCGGTGATTTATACAAAACCGAGACGAGGTTTTTCGATCTCGTCCCATGGAGACGATAACTTGTTGGCTAAACGTTTGATCCCCTGCCTTGATGTTCGCGATGGTCGAGTCGTCAAGGGAGTGAACTTTGTGAATATTCGCGATGCAGGCGACCCGGTCGAATGCGCCCAGCGTTATGACGCAGCTGGAGCGGATGAAATCACCTTTTTGGATATTACCGCTTCCCACGAGGGGCGGGGCGCGCTGCTCGACATCGTCGCCCGAACAGCTGACGTGATCTTCGCGCCCCTGACTGTCGGTGGCGGAGTCGGCTCGGCGGATGGCGTGCGGGCTCTCTTGGATGCTGGGGCGGACAAGGTGAGCGTCAACAGTGCAGTGGTGCGCAATCCTGGGATCATAGCGGACGTGACCTCGTCTTGGGGCAATCAGGTGTTTGTCCTCGCGATTGACGCGCGGAATACCGGACCGAACAAGTGGGAAGTGTTTACACACGGTGGGCGCGAGGCCACGGGGATTGACGCCGTCGAGTGGGCCGTCCGGGGTGCCGAGGAAGGGGCAGGAGAGATCTTGCTGACAAGCATGGACCGGGACGGGACCCAGAGCGGCTACGATCTGGAGTTGCTTCGTGCGATCACCAGTCGGGTGACAATTCCGGTGATCGCCTCCGGGGGAGTCGGTACTTTGGAGCATTTGAAAGAAGGGCTAGTCGAAGGCGGCGCGGACGCTGCCCTGGCGGCTTCGATTTTTCATGATGGGACATTTACCGTCGGCGAAGCGAAGGCGTTTTTGACAGCCTCTGGGGTGCACATGCGCCCGGCGACTACGAGGGGAAGCTAAGATGAGCGTTTTGATACGAGATCTCGTGACCGCCGTTCAACATGGGGATGCGGCTCTCGTGGGGGAAAGCTGCGGGTATATCGTCCTCGGGGCAGCCGATCTTGTCGTTAAAAACCCTCGCCGCGTCTCGAGTGAAAGTCTAACCCTCAGCGAGGAGGGGACCGTGCACCTCGACGGCCCTTCCTGCAGTAGTGAAGAAGCCGAGAGAAGTTTGCGCGTTCTATTGGAACAGCTGCTTCGATTAGCCCGAACCCCTTGTCCCAACTTGAAGCGAGTGGCTGAGCGCGCGGACTGTAGAGGGCTTGCTCTTGTGGTCCTCGAGCTCGAAGCGGCTCTCGTGCCAGTCAATCGTCGCGCCGCCAAGCGCAGTTTGGCCCGTCTCGCCCGTGAAACGAAGCGCGCCCAGGCTGCCCAACGTCGATACGCCGAAGTGACCGAAGTCGAGGTGAGCGAGAGTGCTCAAGAGGCTCAAGAGAGCCAGGGCGTGGAAGGAGAACCTGCTCAGAGCTCACACCTTCCGCCAGCCGAAGATGTGGAGTCCGTGCAGCCGATGGAGGCGCCCCTTCGTTCGGTCGAAGAGGTCGATTCAGTCCCTCCTCCTTTTTCGTTGGCCTCTAGTTCGCAAGAAGCATCGCATGGGGCGGCTGCGGGGGCGGGTCGAGTTCAGACCGTTACCCAGATTCTGACGCCCAAAGTCCGTACTCCTGTGGGTCGGGGCTCGAGGATTGCCGATCTCATGGTGGGGAAACGTCCAGGAAAGTCGAGGGCCGCCCCCCTCTCTCCGGAACCAAAGGATGTGCAGCCGCTGGCTCCCGACGTAAGCGCTGAGTCCGAACCCGTATCGCAGGCGCCCGAAACGGTGTCGCCAAAAAACAGTCTCGCAGCCCCCGAATCTGAATCTTTTGCCGCCCGGTCCCAGATCGAGCCGGACACGGCTCGCCACTCTGTCGTGAGTTTACAGAGCGAAAGCATCTCTGAGCCTCTTTCGGAAGTGGATGTCTTCGACGACTTGCTTGATGAATGTCCTACGCAGATATTCCACGCACGGACCGAGACAGTGGCCGAGGCCGGTCCCGCGAGCATTTCACCCCGACCGACCTTGACGCCTCCTGCTTCCGAGACGGAGGAGGCAGCCTCTTCGACGTGCGTTGGGTTGACGGAAGCTGAGCTCCTTCTCGACCCAAACACCCAGACACCCGTTGTTCCGGTTGAGCTTGGCCCCGCCGCTCTCCCTGCGCCCACGGAAGGGAACCAGGCGCTGCACGAACAGCCCGCGACGGAATTTCGTGGAGTTGATATCGGCGCGCTGATCGTCTCGCCCGAGCCTGATCCTTTGGTGCTCAGCCCATGTCCTCCTCGCGTCGCCTCGAGCGTATCTGCAGATGTTGAGCTTACTTCTGTGGTTCGGGTGGAGTCGGATATCGCTGATGTGATAGAGCCATCCCCTTCAGAAGAAGGGTCCGTTTCTGGTCAAGGAGAAGTTCACTCCCTGAGCGACGTCGAGCAGGCAGGGCGAGTAGCAGACCAGCCGGAGTCTTCGGCAGAACCCAAACGCCCTGTTCGTCCCTTTTATCGACCGCGCCCCCGCGCTCGCGCTCCGATCGCTGAGCATGTTTCTTTGCTGCCCAAGGCGATCGAGCCAAGGAGCCGTCGTCCGAGTGATATCGAGGAGCTCTTGAGCCGCAGGCCTCCGAATACTCGAGCCGATGACCAACTCTTTGCCGGACTGCAAAGGTTGTCGCGGGTCGATCTCTCGCCTGCGGCCCCCGAAGTGACCGCAAAGAGCTGAGGCGGGTCTCACCCAAGATAACTCTGAATTTCTCCGAGTAGTCCTATCGGACTGAATGGCTTGGTGAAGTAGGCGGTGGCGCCAGCTTCCATTGCTGAAGCTCTAGATTGGGTGTCGTCCAGGGCCGAGACGATTAAGATGGGGATTTCCTTAGTTTCGGCTTGCTCGCGCAAACGGCGACAGACTTCGAAGCCATCGAATTCTCCCGGCATGGTGAGATCCAATAGAGCCAAATGGGGCGTGGATTGGTTGGCGAGTTCGAGAGCCTGGGCGCCGGTCTGTGCTGAGATGACCTCGTGACCCTTCGCTCGAACTAGTGCTTGAATCATGTTGCGGATCGAGTCTTGGTCTTCGCAAACTAATATTTTACTCATCTGGGTACCTTTATCCAAATCTCGTACTCGCTGGCGTGGGGCATATGTTGAGTGAGACGCCCGCCTTCGCGTCTCGCGTATTCGCTGGACAGAGCACCACCGATCCCCAAACATCCGGGAGCGAGCCCTCGGCTCGGAGGACCGGCCGCCGACTGTTCCTGAGCCAAGAGAGTGACGCGAGGGTCTGGAATCATACGGCAACCAATCGAGCGCACTTGCTCGTCACTTTTGAGACAAAGCATGACTTCAGTTCCAGCCAAGGCTCTGACCAAGGCCTCTGCGACGAGCCATCCGAGGACGCAAATGAACTCGCCGGGTGAGGTCTTGGCGTCCTCGACGCTCAGTTCGAAGCGGAGGTCTTGAGCAGTGACGAGCGAGGCGAAGGGGCGATTGACCTTCTCCATGAGTTGTTGCGGATTGATGGCAGCAGGCGGCTCGGAAAGCGGGCTAGCAGCCCCTGCCGCGGCCAAACAAAGCGCGCGGCACAATAGCTCGGGACCCATTTCGCGTTGGGCTTCCAGAGTAAAGCTCCCCGCGCTCGCGAGGTTCGCCGTTGCGTCCCAGCGGGCCTGGGCGACTTCATCTCGGTCGAGGCGAGCAACGTCGGTTTGAGCGTCGGCGAGAATGTGGGCGAGCTCTCGTGCATAGACTTCGCCTTGTTGTTGGGCCGCTTGTAGCTCCTGACGGAGATCGAGGAGTTCGCGTTCTTGGGCGACGCCGTCGGCGGGAAGGAGCAGACTTTGGCCGTTGCCGGTGATGTCGAGGCGTCCCCCTGCGCGCAAAGCCATGCGCTTGAGCCATCGTTGCTCAAGTCCGAAACCCGCATCCGGGCCGAGGGGTGCGGTAATGTGGACCCAGTCTTGTTCGCGGTGGATGTCTACGATCGGCCCGGAACCAGGGGCTGTTTCTGATGCGTGCACGCCCAGAAGCAGTTGCAGCATGCGGTGAACCCGTGCCTCTTCGCCGAGCACGTCGGTGCTCTGTTCGGTGTTCAAACGAATCGTGGCTTGAGGGCAGAGATCGTACAAGAGCGCAGCTACGTCGATGCGACCGCGTCGGTGGCTTCCCTTGTTCGACTGCAAATTGCCCAGGAGATCCATTGCATCGTCCAAAGCGGCAAAACGGTCTAGGACTTCTGTAGACAGGCCCCCCTCGTCGCCTCTGGACGTGATCTGAGCCTCGCGCACTTGCAGCTCCATCCCTTGACGAATGGCTTGGGCGGTCCCGCGTGCTTCCTGCGCAAGAAGCCATGTTATTTCTCGGGTGCTCAACCCATCTTGTCTCGCCATTTCATCTTGATAAGACGCTCATTTCGATCCGAAATTGCGGGGGATTGTTAGATTTTCGGTGAGCGGATGCATTCACCGTGGATTTGTGGGAGTTTGAAGAAAATGAGCGATATGTGGGGAAGTCACTTATTAGCGTCAAAGACATCGGCGGCGGGGCTTTCTAGGCGCGGTCTGCTTGGGTGGGGAGCCTCTTGTGTGGTGGGCAGCTTCGGAGCCGAGGCCCTTGCGCGACAAGGCGGCGCCGCTTCTTCGGTTGTTCAGGCCCCCGTCGAAGATTTTTCGCAAGAGGAGAAGTTGCGCTTAGCTAGCGGTCGCTCGGTCAAAAGAAAATTTCATCTTGACCTTGACGATGTCGTCTACCGTGCGGGGTTGTCGTACCGCTTGGTTCGGGCCCGGCCCCTTGACGTGGTGCGCGTCCTCCGATCTCCTCAAGGCATTGCCCGTTCGATCCCCTATGGGATCGAAGCTACCACAGTGGAAGAAAGAGACGGTGTATCCAAGGTGCGCATACGTCAGGGTAAGCCACCCATCATCGGGAAGTACACGGTGCGCATGAGGTGGGAGATGAGTCGTTACCGAGCGCGCTTCTGGCTTGACCCGAATCACAAACACGACGTGCGCGATATTTGGGGGTGGTTTAGCGCAAAGGAGCTGTCGCCTGGCCTGACTCTGATCTCATTCGCGGTCGCCTTCGATTTGGGCGGTGTCGGTGAGCTCTTGGGGGCCAAGGCTCATCGCTGGTCGCTGTCCACGGCGGATCGCATCGCCAAGCTCGTGGAGGAACGACTTGGCACACCTCCCCTCGGGGCCTCCGACTAAAGCGCACCTCGGCGTATCTTCGGCCGGGCTCCGCCATTTTCAGCAGCAATAGATTGGGCTATCTCCAAAATCATGCTCCAGCGCATCGTGGGTATTGCCCTCAACACCTATCGGGAAGCTGTTCGCGCGCGGATCCTCCATGGCCTTCTGGGACTAGCCGTCGCTACGTGTGGTTATGCGCTGGTGGTCGGCGCCTACGCTCTGAAGAGTCAGAATCGAGTTGTTGCCGACCTGGGCGCGGCGTCGATTTCGGCTTACGCCATTGTCGTAGCGATTGTACTCGGAGCCAGCTCCCTTTATCGCGAGCTGGAGCTCAAGACCATCTTTCCCATCCTGGCTCGACCGATCGAGCGATGGGAGTATCTGGTTGGCAAGTTCATCGGTACCGTTTTGACCTTGGCAGTCTTCGTGGCGCTCAATACGGGGCTGCTGCTTTTTGCGATCGGCAGCCTCACAACGCGCTCGCTTTCGCTCACCCTTCTGATCCCCAGTTTGCTGTTGCTTTTGGTTGGATTGGGCGCGTGGAGGGTTCCGAGGTGGCGCACCTGGGCACCGATCCCAGTCAGCCTTCTGCTCTTGTTCTTAGGCGCATGGTGGGGCCGCGATGGAGTCCGGGAGAGTTCCGTCGTGCTCAGACAGGCCATGCTCACTGTCTGTGAGGTCAGCATTGTCACGGCGCTGACCCTGGTTTTTGCGTCTTTTTCCTCGCCCTTTCTGACCGCGGTGTTTTCGCTCTCTGTCTTCGTTGTAGGACGTTCTGCCGACACCCTGGCTCGTCTCCCGGCCAGAATTTTTGGGGAGCAGATTCAGGCTTTAGGTCGGGCTCTCAGTCACGTGTTTCCTAATCTCATGGTTTACGTTCCGCCGCGGAGTTTACTTTCAGGCGAAGCCGCGGGGGTTGAGTTCTCGGCCTACGCGGCTATGGCTGCTCTCCAAGCGGCTTTTTGGTGTATCGGTTTGCTCACCGTCTCTGGGATTGTGTTTCGAAGGCGAGATTTTCTTTAAGCGGATGCCCCCCATCGCCTTATGCTGCTAGAGAGGCATCGGTGGAAACTTGCTCATGGAGAAGTTAGGGCCCCAGGGGCATTTTCTAAGAAATCTTGCTCTTTTGGCAGTTTCGTTTGTGCTTTTGCTCGCGGTAGCAGGACTGACGCTGACGCAAAAAGGCCGCACCGAGATGCAAAAGAGCGACGAGGCTTTTCACTCCGGAGATTTGCGGCTTTCTCTCGTTCACGCCAAGGCGGCTGCTCTTTCCTATGTGCCGGGGTCAACCCACGTTCTTGCTGCTTATAGGCGTTTGGAGGCCATCGCGAAGGGCGCTGAAGCCGAAGGAAACCACCAGTTGGCACGCCTTGCCTGGGAGAGCTTGCGTAATGTTCATGCTCAAACTGCCTATCCTGGTCGCCCGATGAGCGAGTTCGAAAAGGCGGCGGAGGCGGGCGTAAAACGTGTCGATGCCGCCTACAGGGAAGAAGACTAACTTGTTGCGCGCATCTTGCCACCCTGCGGGGTATGAGATGCGCTGAAGAATACCCTTCACAGCCAGCCGAAGCTCCGCCGCAGCTCGCCCAGAGGAGTGAGGCAAGCGTCGACGTTTGTGTGGAAAGTTGGCGCGCTTTCTTTGGTCTGCTCTATGATGAAGGGCGTGGACCCAAGGCCCGAATCCCATCCGCGCGAGCGCGAAATCGAGCGCTTTGTCGATTACCTGGCCTTGGAGCGTCGCTATTCCGGGCACACTCAGGCAGCTTATCGTCGAGACCTGCTTCAATTGCACTCTTTTCTTTGCGAGGAAGGCTTCGAGCATTTGCTCATTCACGTCGACAAACCTGAGCTGAGAAGTTGGCTCGGGCATTTGGCTCCGTCTGTGAGTTCGACCACGTTGGCTCGGAAGATGGCGTCTGTACGTGCGTTTTTTTGCTTCATGGTTCAGGTTGGCGCGACTCAGAACAACCCGGCAAAAGCCATGCGTTTACCAAAAGTGCGTCGCAAGGACCCGACGATCGTCAGCGCAGAGACCTTGGGGTCTATTTTCGAGGCGAGTGAAAGCGTCGCTGGTCGAGATGCCGCTCGGGATCACGCCATCTTGGAGCTGCTCTATGGCTCTGGGCTGCGTGTGAGCGAATTATGTAGTCTTGATTGGGGAGACATCGACTTCGACCGAAGAGAAGCTCGCGTTCTGGGTAAGGGAAAGAAAGAACGAATCGTGCCGTTGGGGTATGCTTGCCTTCAGGCATTGAAGAGATATCTCCCGGACAGAGACGTCTCGAATCCACTCGAAGAAACAGCCCTTTTTTTGTCGAGTCGTGGGCGAAGGCTCGGAGTGCGGAGGGTGCAAGAGATGGTGTCTCGCCTCGGTGCCCTTGGGGCAGGGCGAGCTGACCTTCATCCGCATTCGTTGCGTCACGCGTGCGCGACTCACATGCTGGAAGGGGGCGCGGATCTCAGGGCCATTCAAGACCTCCTGGGGCACGAGTCCGTGGCGACGACTCAGAAGTACACCCACCTCTCGGTGCAGGAGTTAGCACGAGTCTATGATCGGGCTCACCCCCTCGCTGGTGGCGCGCCGGGCATGAAGCCCCCCGATGGGCGAGGCTGAAGGGTTCAGCGAAAGTCAGACCTAACACGCTAGGTTTGATTGTTAGCTAACACAATCCCTGGACTTTCTCAGGGAGGGGTAGGCCTCGGACAATCGATATGTTGAAGATGAAACTTTCCGTTCTTAATGTCTCATGGTCTCACTTTGCATTCATTGTCCGTGCTATGAAAGGATGGGCCAGCGGAAACTGGGTAGAAAGAGCCTACCCAGTCATGAGTCTTGGAGCCTCGGGCCTTCAGGCTCAGAGAGAGGATGATTCTTCGTGTCCCATTTACCTATAGTACTACTTGTTGAGCTCGCCGAGATCGGCGATTCCTTCGCGCGGATCCTGGGTCAGTCGGGATTCGACGCCCGCACCCTTCCGGTTGCGCAGATTCGGGCTGGCCTGGAGCATGTTGTTCCCGATGTGATTGTTACCTCTCATCTGCACGCCGAATCGGTTGCCGATGCCCTGCGTGAGCATGAACCCCCCCTTGACATCACTTTCTTCGCCATGGCTCCCGAGTCAGCTGGAGTGCACGTGAAGGGTAGCCTGCCTCGTGAAGTCACAGCCGTCGTACGGAATGACATCGATCCGGGCATCTTTAGCCTTCGACTGAAGGCAGCGACCCAAAGCAGGCCCTCGCGTCGTCCGCAGGCTGCGACTCTCATGGGCTTCGTCCCGCCAAGTTCGCCTTCCAGCGCGCCCCCTTCCGCGCCGTCCTCACCCGTGGACCTGCCCCGGGCCGCCATGGCGTCGCGCCCTTCGAACCCCCCACCGCTCTCGCGTCCTCCCATGCCGTCGAGCACGGGCGAGTTGATCCCACCCACGCCTCTGGTTTCGGCTCCCCCACCGGCGCCTGTGGCTTCTTCGCCCGCTCCCTTGGGTTCCGCACCCCCACCGGCGCCCGTGGACGTCATCGCCACGCCTGCGGAGCCGGCTCTTGATGCAGCCCCTTCGGCGCCCTCCTCTCACGCGCCAGTTCGGCTTGAGGGACCCGGTCTTTCGGCTGAGGAAAAGAGCTCTCTGCCCACGACCAAGATTGCAGCCGCGGCAGCGCTTGTCCTTGTTGTGGGCGGCGGAGCGGCGTTTTTTCTCAGCGGAACAGACGAGTCCGGTCCCGCCAAAAAGCAGACGACGACCCAGGCTGCCAGCCCGGCGAGCGCTGCGCCCGCTGCGCCGACGCCCCCGCCGGCTCCTGCCGAGAGCCCAGCAGAAGAACCCCAAAAAGAGGAAGAGCCGGTCGAGGAGAAGAAGCCAGAAACGAGCAATTTGCATACTGTTTCAGAGACGAAAGACGTCGACGACTGCGACAAGGTTCTCAAAGAATCAGCAGATTCCTACGCCAAGAAAGCCTCGTGGCGTGGTACTTTGGCCTGGAAGAACGCGCGCAAGTTCTTGATGCGAGGAAAGAACGATCTGGCTTTTGAGCAAATGTGCATCTCGGCGATGATCGACCCGAAGGGACCGGCTGTCGAAGGTTTGGTCCACTACTTCCTTCGTCAGCGCGCGGTGACTCTCGCTCATGCTTGGGCAGAGCGCGGGCTTGAGGCGAGTCCCGAAAGCCGAACCGCGAAAGAGGCCGTCGGCGATGCTCTGAGTCAACTCGGACGAGTCGATGAAGCAAGGAAGGTCTTCTTGGAAACCGCCAAGTTGAGTGCGGATGACCAAGACAAGATCGCCTCAGTGGTCAAAAACTGGATCAGGTTGGCGAGGAAGTCGCGGCGTGGCGGCGATTCGGCCCTCGCCGAGCGACTCCTGCGGCGTGCCGCGAGCTTTGACGAAAACAACGGCGAATTGGCCGTGGAACTCGCGACCACCTTGAAGAAGAACGCCCAACCCAAGTTGGCTCAGGCTTGGGCCGAAAAGGCGCTTGAGCTCGATTCTTCGTCAAAAGAGGCTCAATCGTTGCTCCAATCGCTCAAGTAGCGGGTTTCTGTTTGGTGGTGGGCTGGTCCTTTGGGGCTCCTTGCTCTAGAAGCGGGGCCCATGACGTCAGCTCATCGGCGCTCTCTGATCCGTGCCTATCTTGATGCGGCGAGCGCCGCTTTGGTGGTAGGGGTGTGCCTGGGTGTGGGGGCGAGCTCCTATTCGACCGGCGTCCACTGGATCACCCGCAGCGCTTTGATGACCGTGCCGCTGCTGATGGCCGGCCTCGCGTCCGTCTCTATCTTGCCCTTTCTGTGGCGCGCTGCGCGCGGAGCCGACTTGCGACAGCTGCTCGATGAGAGGGGGTTGAAGCTGGTTCTGGCCGCTCCGATCGTGCTTTTGAGTTGGTGGCTCTTGGGCGAGTTGGCCTTGCGCTTGCTCGCTGCTTTTTCTGAGCGGCCTGCCTCCGGAGGATTGCTTCTGGCGACGATGGGTGCGGGCATCGTGACCTCTTCTACTTGGCTCATCGAACGTTTGGGCGAACTCCTTAAAAAACATACGGTTTCTGGGCCTCTCGGCCTCGCTCTCTTCTCCTCCCTCCTTGCGGTCGGAGTCGCCCTGAGCGTTTTCGTCGGTACGACCAGCGGAACTGGGACGCCCCTGGCTCTCTTCGGAGTCTTCAAGCGTCCAGAGCTGGATCTGAGCGGGGTAGGATGGCTTTTGATGTCGATGTTGGCGAGTCTGGCGCTGGCATCCTTGCTCGCGGCGCGTCGTTCGCGCTTCTGGCTCAATGTTTTGGGGGTCTTGGCTCTCGTGGGGGCGGGCTTTTTGACCTTTCGCGCTTCCCGGATGGGTTTTCGGTCTGCTGTCTCGGTCGAGCGTTATGGTGGCTTGGCGTCCCAGTCCCTCGCTTTTTTTCAGAAGCGCACCGATCGGGATCACGATGGATTTTCGGCTTGGTTTGGAGGCGGCGACTGCAACGACTCGGATGCCTCCGTGAACCCGGCCGCGGTCGAGACGTGGGGTAACCCCATCGACGAAAACTGTGACGGAGTCACCGAGCTCGAGGAAGCAGAAGCTCCCGAGGTCGAGACCGCACCGCCCGAGCCCCAGGTCCAGGCGGTGCCCGACAATCTCAATCTGCTCCTTCTGACGGTCGATACCTTACGGGCCGAGCTCGGCTACGCGAGACTTCCTGGTACTCGAGAGAAGATCTCGCCCCATCTCGACGAATTGGCGGCGCGTTCGACCGTCTACGAGCGCGCGTACTCTCTTGCGTCTTATACGAGCAAGAGTCTCGGCCCGATGCTGATTGGACGTTACCCCTCGGAGACTCCTCGGAGTTTCGAGCATTTTGACCGCTTTCCTCAGGAGGCGCGCTTCATCCAAGAACGTCTCTTGGACGCCTCGATTCAGACGATCAGTGTCCAGGGCTACTGGTACTTCTTCTTCGAGAACTATGGCTTCGAGCGCGGCTGGGAAACGCTTGAGCATTCGGCTGCCCCCCGAGTCGTCGCGATCGAGGGCGACAAGACAAAGAACGGTGACGCTCTCGCTGACGATACGATCATGTATCTCAAACAGTTGGGCGATCGACCGCAACGCTTCTTCATGTGGACTCATTGGGTAGACCCTCACGCCGAGTACGTTCCTCATGAGGAACACAACTACGGCAAGAGTGAACGTGAGCGCTACGATGGCGAGGTCTCCTTCGTCGATGCTCAGATTGGTCGGGTGCTCTCGGCATTAAAAGAGACGGGGCTCGACAAGAATACCGTTATTGTGGTGACCAGCGATCACGGCGAGGCGTTTTCCGAGCACGGAATGATTCGCCATGGTTTTGAAGTGTGGGAAGAGCTCGTTCATGTTCCTTTGTTGGTGCACGTCCCCGGGTTCAAACCTCGTCGTGTCTCGGCCCGTCGGAGTTTGATCGACGTTGCTCCGACGATTTCTGAAGTTTTTGCTCTCGATTTGGAGCCTGGAACTCTGAGAGGGACCTCCTTGCTTCGGGACTGCGCTTTGCCTGAGGAGGTCGACGCCGAAGTGCGACCAGTCTTGGTGGATATGCCCAAGGGCCCACACAACCAGGAGCGTCGAGCCTTCTATCATGAGCAGTACAAGTTGATTGTCAGCTCGGGGCGCGTTCTTGGGCTCTACGACTTGGAGGCGGACCCGGGGGAAACAAGAGATTTGAGCGAGGACGAAGGCCTCCTTGCTCAGGTTCGTGCCAAGTACGATGCTTTCGTTGCTACTTTGAAGCCGGTTTTCGCAAAATAGCCGGCCGAGGATAGAAATTGCACTGCTGACTGTCGGTTTTTTAGGTGCTCCTTCGTCTTGATCCAGAGCGAGCGCCTTGAAGCCATGGGGGCTAGGATACCGAGCTCGCCTGATCATCGATCTAAAGAAGGACATCTGATGGATTCATTTTCTGGTTTTGACGCAGCGGCGGTTTCGATTTTGAAGCAGCTTCCTGATTTTGACGCCTCCAGCTACGCCGCTCAAAAGACATTGCTGACCGAGGGGTTGCGTCGGCCCGGTGCGGCTCTCATCGCAGCCGTCGCCGAATCGCTTCCGCTTCCCTTGAGAGTGGACCCGCGAGCCTCGGTTTCTCCCCTCCACAACGATCTCCGTTTCGCTCCGGCTGGAGCACCCAAGTACAAAGACCACCTCTTGCTGACCACCTGGCAGGGGAGCGACAAGAAGAACTCTCCAACGCTTTGGCTCCGGATCGACGCGAGTGGCGTCGGGTTTGCTAGCGGCGTTATGTTCACCCCTTCTTTGAGAGAAAGGTGGAGGAACGCTGTGAGTGGTCCCGCTGGAGAGCGCCTGCAGCGAGCGCTTGATCGCTTGGCGAAACGAAAGGAAAACAATCATTTCGATATCGCGGGCGCTCCGCTTAAACGGGTCCCTCAACCCTGGACCGAGGACCATCCTCGGGCGGATTTACTCAAGATGACGGGGTTCCAGGTGCGTTTCGCGGAGGTGGCCCCACCAGAGCTACTGAACGCTCGTCTGGTTTCATGGGTTCGAAAGCGTATGATGCTTCTGTTGCCCATTCATGAGTGGATTGTCGGCGAGCTTTTTCAGGGAGAGTTATCGTGACTGCCGAGGATTTGTTTTGGGATCTTGCGGCGGAACTGATGAAGTCCGATCCACGGGTGGTGCGGTCCACGATAATGAAGGGCGCCTGTCTTAGGGTCGGTAAAGAGTTTCTGGCGCTCCCGGATTTTCAGGGCGCCGGGATGGTGGTGAAGTTGCCGAAAGAGCGTGTGCAGGTTCTGATCGCACAGGGTAAGGGACGTCCTTTTGCCCCTGGCGGTAAGGTCTTCAAAGAGTGGGTGGCGATCCCGAAGCCCGACAAGAGAACCTGGCGCAAGCTTTTGCTGGAAGGGATCGCCTTCGTTGCTCCAAGCTAGAATACATCTCACGACCCCCTGAACCCGGGCAACACGCAGTTCTTGCGAGTTGCCGTTCTGGTGCGGGACCATCTTCAGGCGATTCCGTATTCACCCGGGCTTGAGGGAGGTCTATGATGGGAAGAGTGGGGAACCGGATCTCGATGAAGAAACGCACCTGGCTTGTGCGACCGTTCGCTCTTGCCCTTTTGCTCGTGGCGTTCCGAGCCCAGGCAGAAGAGGCCACGGTGGTCGACGATACGACACGAGCAACCTTACGTCAGCTGGGACGCGACGGTGTGCAAGCTTACCAGGACGGTGACGACGAGACCGCAGTAGACCTACTCGAACGGGCGTGGGGCATTCTACCCAATGCGCCCTCGGGGCTCTGGTTGGGGCGTGCGCTGGAAAGGTCTGGTCGACTGGTCGAGGCAAGTGAACGCTACCTAGCGGCGACCCGGGTCGAACTCGATCGAGATGGTAACATCGCGACCCAGAAAGCGGCTCGAGTCGAAGCTCGCTCGGCGTACGAGGCGATCCAACCCCGAATCCCACGGGTGAAGATCCGAATTGCAGGAGCCGAAATTGAAGAGATCGAACTCGGGGTCGCCGGCAAGACGGTGCCTCACGAGTTTTTGGGAACACTCATTCCTGTCAATCCCGGTCAAGTGAATATAGTGGCTCGGCTGGGAGATACCCTACAAAGAAGACGGGTCGAGCTAGCTGAGGGACAGGAGCTTGAACTCACCTTCGACTTTGGCTCGCCGCGGTCTCCGCTGAGGCGATCAGAGACCTCGGCTACCGAATCCAGTTCCGAGGAGGGCCCTCGGGGGGCATCCACCCAATCAACGCTTGGCTGGATTGGTGTCGGCATCGGTGGGGCAGGTTTGCTCGCCGGGGGAGTGAGCGGAGCGCTGGCGTGGTCACAATACGGGCAATTCGATTGCCCGACCCACGATAACTGCGACGAGGACTCAAACAAGATCAAGACTTACAACACGCGACGCAGTGTTTCGATGGCTGGTTTCATCGCCGGTGGCGTAGTCCTTGCGGGCGGACTTGCCCTTGTCCTTTCGGCTCCTCGCTCGTCGAGCGACACGCACATCGCGGCACGTTTGGGTTGGCGTTCGCTCTTTGTGTCCGGAACCTTTTGACCTCGCCGAATAGTAGCATGTCCCATTCTATCAAGTATGCTCCGCCCCTTTTGGCCGCCACCCTGCTCCTGCACTGCGCGCTCCCCAAGTTAGCCGCCGACGAACAGCTTGAGCCCCTGTCCTCCACGACGAATGGTGGCAGCCTCGGCGGAGAAAACACCAGCTCCACATCCGGCGGTGGCACGGGCGAGCCCGACTCATCAGGCGATGGCGATGGCGACACTAGCTCGAACGGTGAAGGTGATGGTGATGGTGATGGTGATGGTGATGGTGATGGTAGCACCAGCACGAGCGGTGATGGCGATAGTGGCGACCCCGAAGGTGGAAGTGGTGGATCGATTTCTCACGACACCGAAGGAAGCGGTGGCTCAGCAAGTTCTGGGGGACAGAGCGGAACAGGCGGGGCCAACCAAGGCGAAGAGATCGATGACCCCGAACTCATCGCGCCAGTCTACGACGTTGGGGGCGGTCTCGTAAGAATTCACTACGACTTTTCGGACTCAAATCAGACTGCCGATTGGGTCGCAGGAGACCCCAATCCTCCCAACAGTTTTTCGATCCAAAACGGTGCTCTTCTGATCGACTCGTCCCTGCAGGACCCGAATGACTCTTCAGAACCGAGCCTCAAAGTGGTTGAGCTTGCTCGACGTCTGCGAGTGACTCGCCTTTCCTTCGATGCGCGCCTGGAAGAAGGCGATCACATCAACGCCTACTTCAACCTGATCAACGATGGCGGGTGGGATCCCATGCACGGGATCGGAGTGATTCACAAGTATGATGGGCTCAACGTCGTTCAAGCTTCTCAGCTCAAAATGTCTGAAGATTTTTCGATCTCCCCGCCTACTAGTCCACCCGAGCCCGGTAAATGGCACCACTATGAGTTGCGGATGGAGGGCGAAGAGCTGGCCCTAAGCCTCGACCAATTCTCGACTCAAGTGTCTGTTGGTACAATCTTCGACGCCGACCGAGCGCTCGCCTTGGGCTCATATGAATCCGTCGTCTCCTTCGACAACATCGTCATCGAAGGCGAACTAGCTCCGCTCAACTAGCACCAGTCGCGGCAGGCGTAATCCGCCGATGGTTTTGACGTCCGGCCACCTCGGTGCCTTGGTGTTCCCTTCCTGGCGGTCTGATCCGGGGCCGCGCGATTGCGTTCGCTTCGAGTGGGAAAGACCGTTGTTCGAGGTGCACTCGTACCGACAGGGTCAATATTACCCGGGTAATATTGTGATAAATTGCCAATTTACCCGGGTAATACTTGTTGAGTAGAGCGGTCTCACTCGCCAAGAAGATCATTCGATCGTGAGCTCGTGTCGACCGTCAAAGAGCTCGTCCGCCAACCCAAAGAGGTTGGAGGTGCCCATCGCCCGAGTCACCTTCATCTCGGCGAGCCCCTCGAATACGAAGGTGAAACTCTCGCCGCCCCCGATGGTCGTCGTCCAGTTGTAGGCCAAGGTCACGAACTCTTCCCCATCCTTGAGCGCAACCACGCTGCCGCCATTGCCGGTTTCGGCGTAGAACGTATACCTACCGGCCATAGCGCCTGCATCGACGATGAGAGACTCGATCACGAAGAGGCCGTAGGTTCCTCCTTCCTTCACGACGCCGGCGTTGCTGACCACGATGTTGTGGCAACCATCAAACAGCGAACTGGAAAGCGCCGTGAGATCGTCGACCGTTTGCGAGCGAAGGTCCATCTCGAAATAA
The DNA here is from genome assembly GCA_050300635.1 of Polyangiaceae bacterium. Classification (GTDB taxonomy): domain Bacteria; phylum Myxococcota_A; class Polyangia; order Polyangiales; family Polyangiaceae; genus NIC37A-2. The sequence continues at coordinate 216,858 of JBNKYC010000046.1, read as the reverse complement.
TCTGGAAAAGTTACCGTTTGTGTTGTGGACTCAGCGAAGCTCGCATCGGGATTGTACTCGAAAGAATCGACGAGTGTCTCATCGAGGTAAAGAAACGCCTCGCCATCGCTGTCGTTGTTGACTCGAATCGTATACGTGCCCTCTGCTACCTCTTGAGAAAGTCGAACCGCGAACACCGAATAGTCGTAGGTGTCCGTGGTGCTTCCGTAGTTCTTTCCCGACTCAATCGCGGGACGGCTGGTGCAATCAGGTGCACTGGGCGGGCCCAGAGCTTCCCTTCCTCCGGCCCCGTGAGTTGGTGTTCCGCCCATGTTTGAGGTGTCACCAGTGGTGCCGCTTCCTCCGGTGCCGCCACCTTGCGAGTCATCCGTGTCGCCATCGCCTCGAGTGTCGTCCGTATCCCCGTTTCCATTTGTGTCCCCACCCATTGAAGGTGGTTCATTCGTATTTTCGTTTGAGTCTGATGAGCACGAGGTGCTCCAGATGAGACAGTTCAATGTGAGGAACGACAGTGGCCAAGAGACGAGGGTGCGGAGCATGGGGCCCAGAGTACAACCAGAAGGCAAACGAAAGAAGCCGAGAGGACGATAGTGGTGTTGGGGGGCGGAAGTGACTCAATGCGAGTGAACGTCGACTCTAGAAGGCGAAAGAACGCTGCCAAAGCGCATTTGCGACTTCAGAAAACTTCACGAAGTGGGGGAGAGGGCTCAGAGTACGAGTCCTCTTCCGACTCGAACACCTCATGCACGAACTGTGCGGTCGCCGCTTGAAGCCAGCCGAAGAAGAAGGGACCCACGATAGGGATCCCAAGTAGGGGGGCGCAGACGAGGCCGAAGCCGAGCACTTCGTAGCGGCGCTCGGTGATGAGCTTGTTGCGGCTTTGGTAGTCGAGGAGTCGAGCGTCGAGGTAGGGGTCGAGCAGCTCCCAGCTGACCATACGAGAGGTGTTGAGCAGATGGCCGACCGCCGCGATGGGGGGACCCAAGGCGGGCACCCAGCCGACCAAGAAGAGGAGAAAACCTACCGCGAAGAAGGAGGGGAGTTTGCGGACCGTCATCAACACTCCTGCTCGCGCTCCCAGTCCCGGGCTATTGAGTAGAGCTGCGGATCGAGCGGCGTGGAGCGCACGTAGCCCCGCGAAAAATGGTGCTCCCGAGAAGGCCGGCGCCAAAAGCTGGGTCAAGGGCAGTGCGAGCACCGGGGCGACCATCAGGGCAAGAGCTCCGAAAACGAGACGTAATATCCAATTGAGGATGGTGCGCCAGGCGGAGAGATCAATCACCGGCACATAACGGAAGGTCAGCCAGAGCCCAAGACCAGAGAGGGTCCAAGTCACCGCGGCGAGAAAGAGCAAGGCCCACAGATAGGCCCGCCGTACTTCCCTGTTGTTCGCGCTCTGTTTGAGACCGAGCAAAGTGGCGCGGATCCCTCGAAGAAGTCGAACAGGCGGGCTGCGCTTGAGGGAGTGCCTCACAGTAGACTTCCTCCGACGTAGAGGACTCCTCCCCCGGGAGCGGTCTGGAACACGGGATGCAGCGAGGCCCAGTTTTGAGCGAGGCGACTGGGGAGCGCGAAACCTGCCAGGTAGCCCAGTGCGACACCTCCTAATGCTCCCATGCCCTCAAGCGGGGTCATTCGCAGTGGAACGGAATGAAGGGCTGGTATCAGAAAACCGAACCCTGCGCCGACTAGAGCGCCGACGAGCACGTCGGAGGGGTAGTGGCGTCCCGCTCGGACGCGTGCGTGTCCGGTCAAGGCGGCCAACGCCAAAGTGCCACCAAAGTGGGCCATGCTCTTGCCCTCATCGGGCTCGAGAACGCTAAAGAGGAGACTGCCAGAAACCGCCGCCGTGAAGCTTGTGGACGTATGACCCGAATAAAAAGAGTAAAAGGCGTCGCCTTCGGCGAGGTCTTTGATTCGCTCTCGGTGGGGACCGTAGGTGTAGGGACGCGCCCGTCTAACGAGGCGCTTGGTGAGCGTATTGGCCAAAAATGAAGCTTCGACGGCCTGGGTGTAGACGAGTAGGGCGTTTTCCCAAGATACGCGTCCTCGGGTGGCCAGCGTCAGGGGAGGGGTCATGAGGCTCCCGATCAGGGCCAAGTCGCTGATACGCTCGCTCAAGGGAGAGTAGTTGTTTCGGACCTCTGCCTCGTCCCCGACGACAAAATTCGTCTTGGCCGATGTGGCGGGACTACCGAGGGAAAGGGCGGCCAGGTTTGCTAGCGATAGCACCGAGATGGCCGCGAACTGGTGACCTATCCAACTTGCTTCTTGGGCTTCGGCGAGGTCTCGCTCTGCCCGAGCGGGTGAAGTGCTCAAGCCGAGCATAAGCGCAACGCCGAAGGCGATCTGTCGGTAGCCGATTTTCTGAGACATGTTTGCCTCCCCGTGAAAAGCCAAGGCGCAGCCTGCCCTGCTTTAGCCCAAAACTCAATGAGCGCGGCTAGGCTCGACTATCGGTCTGGTACGGGGTTAACGGCAATTCGCCGCGCGGGACCATCCTGCCCGTCTCGCCTCGTCTTCGCTTGAGAACCAGCGTTCGCCTTTTTTTGGTTCGATCTTGGTGATCTTGTATCCTGGACAGTGATGTAAATGGTAGATGTGTCTTCCGTCACGCGAGATGTTGCCCTTGATGGGCTTGGGGTTTGGGTGAGAGTCGGATGGCTCAAGAGAGGGGGCCATCGAGCGGTCAGGAACAGCTCGGGGAAGGGGCCGTTCATGACTATTGAGGTCTAGCGAGAGCATGCAATGATCCGAGAGGCGGAACTTCTTGCTGGCTGCGCCGTAGAGGTGCTCAGAAAAACTCCCTAAATGAACCCGATCCTTGAGGGCCCGATTCATCACGATGTGATCGATGAATTCTCGGTGCTTGCCGCCGTGGCAATGGGGCGTTTGCCCTTTGGTGGGAGACCAGAGCTCGAGACCTTGCGGGTCGCCGTCGTTGAGCGCTGCCCACATGGGGTCGCCTCCCTCAGAAAAGAAGCGTCGGTTGAAATCCCCCATTACCGCAAAGTTCGCGCCATCGGTCTGCCGGTCGTCGATCCATTGCTCAAGTACAGGCAGCTGCTTTCCCAACTTTTTGCAGGCCTTGCTTCTTTCTAGATCGCCAGAGAAACAGCCGCTCTTGAGATGCACAGAAAGCAACCGTATCTCGGCTTTCTGCCAGAAAATCGAGATATCGATTCCTGCTCGAAGGCTTCCGACGTTCAGTCGAAAAACGGGAGGATGCTGGCGTACCGAGAGAGTCGACCTGACGGCGAACCCCGTGTCCTGGGGGCCCGGTTGGTCAAGTAGGTAGATGTTATATTGATCGGTGGGAAAAATGCGCTGGGCGGCGGCCTGGCCATCGACCTCTTGAAAGCTAACTATGTCCGGATCGACCTCTTGCGCATACTTTCTGAGAGCCTCGTAGTCTTCTTGGTCGCGTTTTACCATGCCCTGATCTTCTTGAGCATTCAGCCACTCGATGTTCCAAGTCGCCAGGCGGAGAGAGTCTGCGGTTTTTGGCTTCTGGTCGGAAGATGGTGTGGGTGTTGCTTCGAGTTGGGACCCGGTTTTGCGTAAGACCTCATCCTCGCTGCGTTGGCTCGAGTTTTGACTGGGATGATGGCAAGCTAGTGAGCAGAGTCCCGCCAATGCGAAAAGCATGAGTGGATGGATCTGATTGCCGTCGCGCACGTTTTCGACCTTACTGCCGCTTGCAATAACATGGAACGGCTTTTCCTAGGTCTCACCCCTGTCGGGGCGAGGGCTCGACCTAGGAAAAGCCTGCGTTTGACATGTTTAGCGTGTGTAGTTTGTTACCGTTTGCTGGGATATGCTATCGCAAGTCCCAGCAGCTGCAGGGTAGGTGCTTTTTCAACATTGTGGTTCATACGTGCACCTGACACCCCCTTTTCACTACCTACTTTTGGGCAGGTACACTAGTTCGTCAGGGTGATGCTTCTGAGGCTGTACTCTTTTTGCGCTCTTTGTGACTTCTGAATCTCAAATGGCTCATGAGCGGCTCACTCAGGCCGTTCGGGCTATTGTATAGAAGTCGAGGTGAAGAGCCTTGGCCCTATTGGAGAGGATCGCGCGGGAACGAGTCGAGCCGTCGAGCTCAATCAGAATCGGCGGTTGCTCGTAATCGACGACGATGACATCGCTCGAGAGATGCTGGATCGAAGCGAATTGACCTCGGCGTTCTCCAAAGCCTGCGCCCAGTGCTGTGGACCTATCCTTTCCAGCGCACGAATACGAATTACCGGTCAAGCATGAAGGTCGAACAAAATAGTCCCCACTCTACGCTCAAGGGAAAGCTGCTTCGGATCGTACTCGGTGTGCTTTCTTTGGTTGCTCTTTCGATTTTGGGTCTGGTTTCTTATCTCAATATGAGAACCGAAGAAGCGCGCCTGGCGGAAATCGAGGCGCAGGTGCGGTCGAAGATCGAGAGCAAGGCTCATGTTCTTGTTGACAATCATGCTCTCGCTCTCCGCGGATTGGTCGCCGACAACGTATTTTCGGATGTGCGCGCCTTGGTCGAGCGTACGGTGACGGGCGATGAAGATATTCTCTTTGGTTTGTTTCTCGCAGCAGATGGTACGCCCTGGATATATTCATCACCGACAACGGTCGCGGTAAAGGACCAGAAGAAGAAGCTAGCCAGGTGGACCGAGCTAGGGCTCGGGCCCGAGTCGGCCACGCTCAAAACCGGTGAAGAACGGTCACGTCATCTTTTCGGCGAGGACGTCATCGAAGTAGCCCGGCCCGTCAAAGTCGACGGCGAATCGCTCGGCTCTGTCCGTTATGGGTTTTCGACTCGCCAGCTTAAAAAAGCTTTGATTCGTGCTCGTGCCGAATCGCAAGAAGCTCTTTTGACTTTGCTGCAGACCATCGCCTTTTGCGTGGTGTGCTGCACCCTGATCGGATTTGTCTGGGTAAGTCGAGCAGCCACGCACATCGTCAGTCCTCTGAACGAGTTAAAACGTGCGACCGATCGCATCGCCGCGGGAGAATCCGGGGTGCGTGTCGAAGTGCAGAGCGACGACGAGGTTCAGTCCTTGGCACTCGCTTTTAACGGGATGCAGGAAGCGAATGAGGACGCTATGAGACGCCTGAGCGATGCGATGGATGCTGCTTTGGAGGCGTCTCGCTTGAAGAGCGAATTTTTGGCCAATATGAGTCATGAAATTCGAACACCCATGAACGGGGTCATTGGGATGAATCGATTGATTCTCCAGATGCCACTGGAGGGGAAGATTAAGCGCTACGCCGAGACCGTGGACGCGTCGGCTAACGCTCTGATGACAATCATCAACGACATCTTGGACTTCTCGAAGATGGAGGCTGGAAAGTATGAGATCCAAAATGCCCCCTTCGACCCGACGACTGTTGCGCAAGAAGTGGTGGAGCTGTTGGCGGGTAGAGCCCATGGCAAGGGGCTCGAGTTGATCTATCGCTACGCTTCTGATGTCCCCCGGCTAGTCGAAGGGGACTCTGATCGTTACCGTCAGATCCTCAACAACCTGGTCGGCAATGCTGTCAAGTTTACCGAAGATGGCGAAATCTTCGTCGAGCAGACGGTCCAGAAGGTCGAAGATGGGTCGCTTCTGATTCACACGATGGTGCAGGACACCGGCATGGGGATCGACCGGTTTGATCAAGAGAAGTTGTTCAGCGCCTTCTCGCAGGTGGACGGGTCGATGATGCGCAAACACGGCGGAACCGGTCTGGGTTTGGCCATTTCCAAACGTCTCACAGAAATGATGGGAGGCGAAATTGGGGTCTTCAGTGATCTCGGTTTAGGGAGTCGTTTCTGGTTTACGGTGCGCGTCGAGTCGGTGGAGGCTCCGACTGATACGGGATACACGCCTATCGATGAGGGGAGACGTGCCTTGGTTGTTGAGGGCAGTCGCCGCTGGGGACAAGTCATCGCCGAACGCTTGGAGGCGTGGGGGATACCGTGCGACGTTGTTCAGTCGAGTAAGGCCGCTCTGGAAAAGGTGGCGGGTCTGCCGAAAAGCAAGTCCTATGATGTGGCCATCGTCGGGACTCAGCTCAAAGACGGCACTGCCCGAGAGTTCGTCGACGTGTTACGCACGACCCAGGTGGGGCAAGCTATCCGGTTGATCGCTTTGACCAAGTTGGGCGATCGAGACGCAGTTGAGCAGATTGAGCCTATGATCTTCGCACAACTTTCCAAACCAGTTCGGTTCTCCGAGCTATACGATTCGGTTCAGTGGGCACTCAACGGTGAGCAAATCGAACGTCGTTCGGCAAGGATGCGCACCGCAGCTATCGAATCTCGGGGACAGCGCATTCTGGTAGTCGACGACAACGAAGTGAACCGCTTTGTCGTAAGCGAGCAATTGACGTTGGCAGGTTACACTGTGGATACCGCAGAAAACGGAGCGATTGCCGTGGAGAAGGTGGGTCAGACGAACTACGTACTTGTCTTCATGGATTGCCAAATGCCCGTGCTCGATGGCTACGCTGCGGCCCAAGAAATACGAAGGGCGGAGGAGGGGACTCTCTCCCATGTGCCCATCGTTGCTCTGACCGCTCATGCTTTGCGGGGTGAACGAGAAAAGGTTCTCGCGGCGGGGATGGATGACTACCTTTCCAAGCCCCTGCGTCCGAAGCTGCTGGAAAAGGTGTTGCTTGAGTACACCGATGGGAAGGAGAGGACTCAAAAACCGCCCTACTCGGAACGACCTAGCCATCGTGACGCGGCCAACGATGACTTCGAGGTCAGCTTGGTCATGCTGGAAGATGATCTGGATCGCTCCCCCCGACTCATCGAGCTTTTCATAGGGCAGATCCCCGACGCGCTCGATGCCCTCGATTCTGCCATTGTTGACGATCAAAGTGAGGTTCGCTCCCGGGCCCACAAGCTTAAGGGGAGTTGTCTCGCAGTTGGGGCTCAACTGATGGCCAAGGAAGCCGAGCAACTTCAGCACGAGGCAGCCGAGGGGGACTTGAGTCTGGCGGCAGAAAGAACGCGCAAGTTGCGTGAGTACTTCTCGGTGGTGAGTTCGCAGCTCTCAGAGGCCCTAATGAAGGGGCAGCAGACCCAACGAGCGAGCAACTATCCGTCGTGAACGTTTGTCCCTCCGCGGCGGCTGCCCTAGGCTCCGCCCATGGCGCTTTCTTCCACTCTCTATCGGGTCAAGATGGAGCTCTCGGACACCGAGCGCAATGTCTACGAGACACTCGAGTTTCGTGTGGCGCAGCACCCTTCCGAGGATGAGGAAAGGCTGCTCGCGAGGATCCTAGCCTATGGGCTTTTTTTCGAAGACGGCCTTGAGATGGGGCGAGGTATTTCCGACACCGAAGATCCCGCCCTCTTTGTTCGAGATTTAACCGGGCTCTATTTGCATTGGATCGAAGTTGGTGCCCCGAGCGCCGAGCGCATTCACCTTTCGACCAAGCAGTCTCCGCGCGTATCGATTGTTGCTCACAAAGGGCTGGAGGCGCTCAGCCGTGAGATGCGCAAGAAGAAGCTGCATCGGGCCGAGGAAGTGGAGGTTTATCTCCTGGATAAAGATTTTTTGCGCGAAGCTGCGCAAACGATGACTCGAAACAGTGATTGGACCCTGGTGCGCACTGACGGTGCGCTCAATCTGAGCATCGACGATCAGCACTTCGCTTCGGAACTGACGCAAGTGCCGCTGCCCCAACCCTAGCTCAAAGTTAGCGAGCTCAAAGTTGGCCTGCTCAAACCTAGGCCCCTAGAGCTCCGGAGCCGAGGAGAGCTTGCCAGTTCACTCATGGGCGGGTAGGACATGCTGGGACTGGGAAAGCGATCGATTCGCTCATAGTGATGCTACTCCTCGGTGGGGCAGTCCCAGAGGTCCCCATTGGGGTATCAGTTAACGGAACTGGAGAAAAGAAGAAGTATGACCAAAGGGTTAATGAAGTTGTTGGTTGTTTGTTTTGCCCTCTTCATGGGTGGGTGCGCATCACTTATGGTTGACGCTAAGTCGCCGCTGACTGACAAGCCCAGCACAGCGCGCGTCTATTTTGCCCTGGATCAATTCATGCCGCAGGGTCGCGGATACATCACTGATGGGACGAAGTTGCTGGGGGCAATTAGCAACGGTAAGCACTTTGTCGCTGATCTCGAGCCTGGTGAGCACACGATCATGCTCATCTCGGAGCAGGACGAAGCCATCAAGGCGAACTTGGAAGCCGGAAAGTCCTACTACGTGCGCGTCTTCGTGACTCCGGGTGTGATGTCCACGCGAACCTATTGGACGCCTCTCAAGGACACCGCAGAGGACAAGAAGCTTCGTGAAGAAATGATCGCCAATACGGACCGCCTTGAGCTGGTTCCCGAAGAGGCCGCCAAGTGGGAAGCCGATGAGGCCGAGGAGCTCAAGGAGCGCTTGCACAGCTTCAAGACAGGTGAGGACGAGATCAAGCAGACTTTGGGCGAAGAAAACGCCATCTGAGGAACTTCGGAGTTTTCACCGGCCTGAGCAGTCGACCGGATAAAAAGAAAGGGACGCCGCTTCGTGGCTGTCCTTTTCCTTTTTTGTCGACCTAGAGGAAGACGGTGCAAACACTTGTCAAACTTAGTGCCGATACTTGATGAACTGGGTCGCCTCACCCACTTGGTCGTACAGTTGTCGGGCTGCGGCGTTTCCTGAGCTTCGTCATGGCGGGCCCTACTTGGGAGCTTGGTGCCGAAGTGCTCTTCGCGGCAGAAGCGGTCGGACTCACCGCTTCTGACTCCGGGGCGCCGGGTATCAAGCCGCGCGATGCATTGAGAGCAATTCAAGAGAATGAGGGCGTTCGAATAGTAAAGCTCGTGATTGAGAGCATTGAGACGTCAAGCATAACCGCTACGAAGGGCGGAGACCGCTTTTCGGCGTTCGTTGCAACCACGTGCTTGGGGCCCACCAAGGAAGAGCGTTGAGAGCATCCTTGAAGCAGGGTCGAGTCTCCGGATTTTTCACGACTATTGAGGACTTGAAGAACCATTGTTTGCAGAAATGAAGACTACATCTTCAAAGCTGAAAGCGCCTTGTGGGGTGAAATTGTACCCCTTGACGCTGGACCAACTGCTCGATTCACTTCTTAACATGTCGTTCACATTGCACCCCCCAGCAGATAGTGGTGAGCAGTTCATTGTTACCCTTGAGCCCCCACTAGAAGACGAAGTCGAGAGTTCCCGCTCACTGACCGCGGCAGAGCTTCATCGGATCAGTGAGGGCCTGCTCTCGGACATCGATCCGATCCTTCGTGATGCTTTTGGGCTGAGCCGACAAGGAAAGCCACCGTGGGGCATCCCGGAACTCAAGGCATTACGAACGTCTGCTCAAGCTTTGATCACGCAGGGCAACCCTGCCTGAGTTTTCCGAGGCCCCACGTTCGTCGAGCCTCTCAGCTCTCGGACGTCCAGCTCACCTCAGACTTGCTATTTCCATCTGAACCTGGAGGGCATCGGTCAGACTCTTGCTTGAGAAAGGCCTTCTTGGACCTCTCTGACCGCATGGGCTTGGGGTACAACATCACCCCCAGAGCCATGCGTCGGACCTTCAATGACATTGCTCGTCGGGCGGGCATCGAGGGCCTGATCACTCGGTCAATCTCAGGTCCCCAGGACCAGGACATACAGGAGCTGTACTCCACACTGGAACTGGATGAGCGGGCCGACGCCGTGGCTCAGGTCTTCACGCTGGCCACAGGAATTGAGGCGGCAGCGTGAGGTGGTGGGAAAGTGGTGGTGGGAAACTACTTCAGATGGAGGGAAGCCGCTCACGAAGTAGGGAAAAACGCGGTGGACGCAACAGGATTTGAACCTGTGACCCCTGCCGTGTGAAGGCAGTGCTCTACCGCTGAGCTATGCGTCCAATGGGCGGGGAGTGTTCGTTGAGCTCCCAGCGGCCGGGCATATAGCTTTGGCGCGTGGGCTTTTCAACCGATGGAACCAATTTCGGGTCGATTCTCGGCGAGGCTACTCTTTACGACACCCCGCTGGCTGGCTAGGAACCGTCGACCCATGGGACATTCGCCATCGATCTCACGAAACCGCAAACGGGACCGCATCTTGGGCTTGGCGATCATCGTCCTTGCTTTCGGCGGGTGCATGGCGCTTTCCGTTTGGGGCATGCGCGTATCCACACCGCGACCAGCTCCACCGCCGCTTCCCGCCTCGCAGGAGGACTTGGATGGGTTTCCCCAACATGTGCGTCCGTTCAACCTACTGGAGCGCGCGCGTTCTCTTACTGTCCGACCTCGGTTTCGCGGCTTCGAGGCCACAGGGGTCAAGCAAGATGGATCCATCGACCTGAGCAAGAAGGGCTCTTCGGTGCGTTTCGCCTTCCAGAGCCCTCAGGGAAGGGGCCCGCAGCCCGCGCGTGAGCCGGGGACGCTGCCCCAACGTCGCTACTGCGGATCTCAGTCCGTCGTGGTCGACAAGAAGGGGATCAGCGCGAGCGAAGATCGCGCCAAGGTCTCTTGCGGAAGCAACGACATCGATGACCTCGAGGTACCGGAACGTTGTTCGCTCCACCAAGTTTGGAAGCTAGCGAAGAAGCGCAAGTTCAAAGGCAAGGGCACAGCGAAGATTGAGTTTTATCAGTCACACAGCGGCCCGGCCTATCGCTTTACCAAGGACAAACGCAGTTTTGTCGTCTCGGCCGAGGACTGCAAGAAAGAGCTCAAGGGGCGCGCCAAGCGCGGTGGTATTCCGCGGAAGTGAAGCGAGTCGGGCCTTAGGAGGGGGCGGCTTCGCTTGACTCTTCCACCTCGGGCTGGAACCCAACGCCCGCAATGGTTCGCAGTTTGCGCCACAAGGGCACCCGGCCTTGGGCCGTGACCGATGAAAACCCAAATACTTTGAGCCCAGCCCCCTGAGATAGCTTGAACAAGGCTGTCTTTCGAGCGGCGGACGAGAGCTTGTCGAGCTTGGTGGCGACCACCACGACCTCCAAAGGGGCCCGACTGGTGCGTGCCGGCTGCTGTAGCATTTCGATGAGAGACAGATCGTCCTCTTCGATCCCTCGCCGGATGTCGACCAGTAGGACCACCCCTTTCAGGGTCGGGCGCTCCATCAGGTAGTTTTCGATGAGGTTCGCCCAGTGATTGCGCTCGGTCTTCGAGCGTTTGGCGTAGCCGTATCCAGGCAAGTCGACCAAGTCGATGATGCTTTTATCATCGCTGGTTGTGCGAAACCACGATACCTGTCGCGTACAACCCGGGGTGGAGCTGGTACGGACTAGGTTCCGGCGTCCGGTGAGGCAGTTCATCAAGCTGCTCTTGCCGACGTTGCTGCGCCCCGCAAAGGCGATTTCCGAAAAGGCCGGTGGTGGAAACTGCGGAAGTTCCATCGCTCCCGCCTCGAAGGTGGCTTCCACGATGCGGTCTCCGGGACGCTCCGCCGGGTCTTGGGGCGACTTCGAAACCCGTGGAGCGCTCGCGGTGACATCCTTTGAGATTGGGATGCCGGCGGAGACCGCAGCTTTGGTACTGACCGTGGCCTTCGCTGGGGCCGTCTTCTTCGTCTTTTTGCGCTGGGCTCGTGTGGACATGATGCGTTCTATTTTTTTCCGAGACCAAGCCTTCTTTTGAGCGGGCCGACTACGGAGCGGAGTTCTTCACTCTTGAGCGCGTGGGCGCAAGCGAAAAAGCCGGTTGCGAACAGAGTTCCTCCCAGAGAGAGGCCAAAAAGCGAAGATAGGCCACCTCTCTGAGGTACCAGCGCAAGTCCAGCCAGGGCCAGAGCGGCACCGACAACGCCGGCCACGAAGTGACGTGCCGTTGATGCTGCAATTTCTTTCCATGGCAGGGGTGGTAGATGACGGCGCAGGGCGATCCAGAGCAAGGTAAACTGAGTGAGTCGAGCGGCTGTCACACCCCAGCTGATACCGACGTGCCCCAGTGTGTCTCGCAGAGCCATGCCAAATCCGGCGAAGACCAAGATGTCTACAATGGCAACGTAGACGGGGATCCGTGTCTTTCCGAGGGCGAAAAATGCGATCACCAGTTGGCGGACCCCTGCGACGAGGAAGATGCCCGTGCCCTGAGCAATGAAAGCTCGGGTGGTCTCGAGGCTATCCTTTGATCCGAAGTGGCCGCGTTCGAAGATGGTACTGACCAGAGGTGCCGCCAACGCGAGCGAGGCGAAGGTGGCGGCTAAACCCACGAAAAGAGCTAGACGAAGCGAATAGGCGAGGGTCGTCGAGACCTCTTCGAGCTCCCCTCGGGCGACGAAGGTCGAAAGACTCGGAAGCGTGGCTGATGACAAAGCCATCACGAAGATGCCTTGCGAAAAATCGCAGAGTCGTAGGGCATAGGTAAAGTAAGTGACGGAGCCTTCGGCGAGCTCAGAAAGCATGCGTCGTCCCACCATGACGTCGATCGCGTAGACGCCGATACCGAGCAGAGTAGGGGCCAAGCGTTTGAGGGTGGTGGCAATCCCTGGATGCGAAAAATCGAGGCGAGGAAGCTGTAAGTAGCCGATTGCTCTGAGGCTGGGCCACTGGGCTACGACCTGCATGGCACCTCCGGCCAACCCTCCGATGGCCATGGCGAAGATCGCCTCGTGACCCCGAGCACCCAAAAGGGACGGCAGCGCGAAGGCCGCACCCAGAAAGGCAATATTGAGAAGTGCAGGAGCAAAAGAGGTGACGACGAAGCGCCGGTGAGTATTGAGCGCCGCGACGCCGAGAGCCGACGCGCCCATGAAGAAGATGTAAGGGAACACCCATTCTGTGAGCTCGATGGTCAACCTGAGTTGCTCGGGGCGGGCCCGAAACCCGGAGGCGAAGATCCTGGTGAGATGGGGAGCAAACACCACCCCGAGCAAGCTGACCAAGAGTAGGACGCAGACGAAAAATCCGGAAATTGCACGAAAATACCGCCTCGCGGCCTCTTCCCCTTCGCGCTCGCGGATCTCGCTCAGCACTGGGAGCACTGCAGTCTGTACGGCCCCTTCGGCCAACACTTGGCGCAGAAGATTGGGCAGCTGCCATGCGATGAGCCAGGCGTCGGTCGCAGCTCGACTAAATAGTGCGGCCAGCACCATGTCCCGCGCCAGCCCCAAGAGGCGACTCGAAAGAGTACCCGCCGCTACGATGCCGGCACGTCCCGCGATCTGGGAACGTTCTTTATCGGCTGCAGTGCCGTTCACGAAGTCACCATACTAGCCTTTTCGACGAGAACCCAAGTCTTGCACGCCGCCGCCGTCTTCCCATCCCATATGGGCGCCGAGAGATCGCTCCACTATCTTGAACGTGAGCGGGACGACGTCGTGGGGTGGGCGGGACAGCTGTCCTTGAGCGACGGCGTGTAGGGCCAGGCGATCAGCGGCTGTGATCTGAAAGGGGCCTCCGCCACAGGCTCGACACACCAAGCCACCCCTTTCTGGATTGAGCCAAGCAGAGCGTCCTTCGGGACAGACTTTGCCACAGGAAACGCAACGCAAGAAGTTGAGGCCAAAGCCCATGAGTTCGAGTAGCCGCAAGCCGAAACTGGCGGCAACGTCATCTGCTTCTTGGGCCGAGCTCCCTCCGATATCGTCCAGCGTCAAGTTGAGCGAATGCCAGAGCTCGCCTTCTTGTTCTTGGCCAGAAGTGGCCCTTTTTACCCACAAAAGCGCCCGTCCCGCCGCACGCATGCGCTCGAGGGTGGCCAAGATCGCCGTACGAGGTATTTCGATCTGTGAGCTTTTGATGGTGAACATTTCGCCGGAAGCTGGAGGCGTGAGTTCCAAACAAATCGTGTGCATCGCTTCGAGGCTTCCCCCGTAGCGCTTGTTGTTCTTTCGGGCGCCCCGGGCCAATGCAGAGATCCTTCCGTACTCTTCGGAGAAGAGTTGCACGATGAGATCCGAGTCAGCGTAGGCAACTCGGCCCAGAACCAATCCCTTGGTCTGAATCGCTGGCCGCGATGCCCGTCTGGCCAAGATCAGACCTGAAGGGGGAGCGAGCTTGTCGGTACGGTGCGTGAAAGCTCTTGGGGCATGTCACCGCCGCGCGGCTTCAGGACGATGCTGAGGGCGAGGGTGAAGAGAATGAGTAGAAGAACGAAGGCCACGGCCACTCCGACTCGACGGCCCCGCGCTGGCTTGCTCGCCGACGGCATAGGTAGTGGGGTCACCCAAGCCACACGCCGACTGGATGTGTAGCGTCCAAGAACTTCGTCTTCGGAAACGCCCACGGCCCGAGCGTAGGATTTGAGGAAGCCTCGCACGTAGACTTCGCCTGGTAGTTCGTCGAACTGATCCGCCTCGATGCGCTCCACACTTGATGTGGGCACACGAGTAGCCCGTGCTACTTCTGCGATACTCATGCGCTTTTCTTCGCGCTTTTCGCGGAGGAACTGTCCAACCGAAGCCATAGAATTTCATTTCGGTCCAGCTTGGCGCGTTCGGACCTGAGGTGCTGGCTAGACTACCCAGAACCAAGCTGATTGGAAGGCGATCCTGAGCTCGGTTGATCGATTTAATTGGCTCGCGTCGACTCGAGGCTCCCGAGGAGAGCCGAGCACTTGCGTCCAATTTCGTTCGACTTCGACAGACGCAGGCAACGGTCGAGGTCGTCCTTGCTTTGGCCGACGTCCCCGAGGGCAAGGTAGACTTCAGCTCTCTCCAAAAAGGCATCTTGCATGGCGTCGCACCCGGGGGCTTGGGTTTGCAGTGCTCGGTTCAGGGCTTCTGCTGCTGATTCGATGGCTCCACTTTGGTGGTAAGCCACGCCCAGGCGATAGTTTCCCACGCAAAATAAAGGTTGGGCGGCGACGGCTCGGCGTAAAGCTGGGATGGCTTTTTCGGGCTGTTCTTGACCCAAGTAAGCGAGTCCGAGGTTGCCCCAGGCGATTTCGGGGGTCGCGTAGAGGATGTCCTGAGTGATTGGAAGCAGGATTTTTTCTGCTTCCTTGAACTTTTCCTCGTGAATCAATACGACCGCGAGAGTGTTCTCTGCTTCGAGAAATCGGTCTTTGAGTTCGACGGCCCTGCGCGCGTGCTTTTCGGCTTCTTTGAGGCGGCACTCGCCGATGGTGCTCGTACGGCAAAAGTCCAAGTAGAGAATCGCGGCAAGGTGATGAGCGTCCGCGTTTTTTTCATCGAGTTCAACCGCCTTCAAGGCGTGCTCGAGAGCTCCCCGTGTGTTGCCCTGCCGCACCCAGGCGTCTGTGGCGAGATCGGCCTCGCTCTTGCTCATCTTCACCGGATCACATGGCGTTTTGGGCTCCAGGAGGGAGGAGCAACCGAGAGAGAGCAAACTCAGGGCCAAGAGACAAGACCAGCGCGAACTTCTCTTGAAGTGCTCTGCGGGGGTGCGCTCAGCTAGGTGGACCATACCCGTTACATAACGAAGGTCTGGTACCCAGGCCAAGAAAACAGGGGGCGACTCCGTGGGGCGCTGGCGGCTATTGTTGCCTCAAATCCTTGCCGGCCTGAAGGCCGAATTGCGTTTCTCCCTGGACGTTTTCTCCCTTGAGAGCCGCTTCCACCACGGGCAGGAGCTCGTGCTCGTAGACCGGCCCTCCCCAAAAGTGTTGCAGTTTCGCTTCCGAGTCGAAGAGAAAAGTTGCGGGCAGCATTCCGGGCCAGCGCGGGTGGATGGCGCGTTTGATGGCTCCGATGGGGCGTTCCCCGACCCAGATGGGTCCAGAAACCCCATTTTGCTCGACGAATTCGACGGCCACGGGCACGGATTCGGCTTCGTCCAACGACACGAACAGGATTTCCACCCCTCGCGAACGTAGGTTGTCCTGAAGGGCGACGAGCATGGGGAACTCGCGCCGGCAGGGGCCACACCAGCTGGCCCAGAAGTTGAGCAGGGTGAAGCGAGCATCCGACTTGGCGATGTGCTCCAAGATCCCTTCGCCGCTGATTTCTTGAAACTTCGAGCCGCTGGGGCCTGGGCCCGCCTCGGGGGGCGCCGCGCCCAGCTCTGGCGAGTGCTCTTCGGGTGGGCTCGCTGTCACTTCTTTAGTTTCGCGGGCAGGCCCGTCGGAAGTGCCGGTCTTGGGGCGCGAACAACCGAGTCCCAGGCAAAGCCCAAGCAGGAGGAGTGAAAGGCGACGCCAGCCGGTGGAACCGGTCAAATGGAGGGGATCTTCTCTTTCGAACATGGGGCGAGAAGCTGCTTACCAGGCGAGTTGACGGGGTCAATTGGTTCGGGGGCTTTTAGGTCAGCCGGCTTTTGCGGCAGTGCTTTGCGGTGGTGTCTTGCCGCTCCTCGGTCCGTGGGGACGCTGTGCCACCGCTGGCTCATCCACTGGCGGGGGCGAAGGAGACAATGACCACCGAGCTCCAAGGGAGAGCGCGGCCTGAATGATGGAAAAGAAGAAGGCCTTCCCGCTTGGGAAGGCCTTCTTCTTTTCCGTCGGGGCGGCGAGATTCGAACTCACGACCCCTTGTCCCCCAGACAAGTGCGCTAACCAGGCTGCGCTACGCCCCGGACCCCTTGTGTGCCTAGACACTAGGCTCAATTTCTTGAGCCCATCCCGACAGTCATGGGGGACCGCCGGGCCGCCAGGGAGCAAGTCCCTGGCTCAAGGTGCGCGGAACTTAGCGGCTCGTTTTTTCATTTCAAGAGGCTTTCGACGATTTGGTGAAACTTGCCCCTACCTCGGCTGAGCTGGCCCTATTTTGGGGGCCCTTGGCGCCCGGAGAGAGACGAGGACACTCGCCCCTGGGTCGTTCTTCCGTTCGTAGCAGAGCCGGTCCAAGTCGAGCTCGACCACCTGAAGTTAAATCGTGGGTCGCTTCGTGAAGATAGGGGCACCCGGGGCCGCTCCGAAGCAAGAGCCTGCTTGGTCTTGTTGGTGGTGGAGGCCGCCCCTTCATCTCGAGATCTCTGCGGCGCTTAGGATTCAGCCGTGGGCCTCTCCGTGGTCAACTATCTTTCTCACAGTTGCCTACCATAAACTAGGGTTCCGGATTGTTTCCGCATCGCCGTTCTTTGGTGATTTATTGAGGGGAGGGATTGGGCAACCGGCAAAGCCTCCATGAGGCTCAAGCGCTGTTGACCTTCCTGGTACGGGCTGACAGGGTGAGGGGCGGAGGTATCGTGTTCCATTACGCGATGACGACGAGTTCATGCTGAAAATAATCGACCCGAGTAGCGGAAAAGTAGTTCGAGAAGTCGCCACCGAAACGGCGGAAACCCTAGAGAAGAAGCTCGCTCAGGCGCAGTCCTGTTTCGAGACTTGGCGGCGGACTGGTTTTTCCGAGCGTGCGCAGTTGATGAAGGCCGTGGCCCAGGCCATGCGCGCTGACAAGCAACGTCTCGGTTACTTAATGACCGAAGAGATGGGTAAGCCCGTCAAAGAGGCCGAAGCCGAGGTCGAAAAAGCCGCCTGGTGCGCAGAACATTATGCTGAGCACGCCGAAGAGTACCTCAAGGAAGAGGTCATCGCCTCGGACGCAACTCGAAGCAGTGTCCAATATCGACCTCTTGGTCCGCTGCTCGGAGTGCTGCCTTGGAATGCGCCGGCTTGGCTCGCTTTTCGGTTCTGCGCCCCCGCAATCATGGCGGGCAATACTTGTCTGATGAAGCACGATCCCCACACTCCCTCTACGGCTTTGGCCATTGCCGAGATCTTCAAGAAGGTAGGGGCGCCCGACGGACTGATGGAGGCTCTCGTTTTGGAAACTCCGGCGGTGGAGGCAGTGATTCGAGACCGAAGGATTCAGGCGGTTTCCTTCACTGGATCGAGTAGGGGGGGCGCGGCCGTGGCGGCTATTGCGGCCTCCGAAATCAAACACGCCGTGCTCGAGCTAGGCGGCTCAGATCCTTGCGTGGTTCTGGCCGATGCGGACTTGGAGCAGGCGGCGGACATCATCGTTTTGTCTCGGATCATCAACGCCGGGCAGTCGTGCATCGCGGCCAAGCGCATCATCGTGGAAGAGCCCGTTTATGACAAAATGGTCGCCCTGTTGAAGGAGCGCTTCGCGAAACTCAAGGTTGGGGACCCCCGCGATCCTGAAAACGGGGTCGGCCCGATCGCGCGCGCCGACCTGAGGGAAACATTGCACCGTCAGGTGCGCGCTACCATTGACCAGGGGGCTCGTTGCCTCATGGGGGGCGAGCTGCCGGAAGGTGACGGTTTCTATTATCCGGTTACGATGTTAGTCGATGTAGAGCCATCGATGACGGGCTACTGCGAAGAAACCTTCGGTCCGGTTGCTGTGGTCGTCAAGGCCAAGGACGCAGAGCAGGCGATTGAGATGGCCAACGATACCGAGTACGGTTTGGCCGCCAGTATTTGGACGACGACCGAGAGGGGGGTCGCCTATGCTGATCGTATCGATGCCGGACAGGTGGTCGTCAACGGCGTAGTCAAGACCGACCCGCGTTTGCCCAGCGGAGGGATCAAGCGCTCGGGGTACGGTCGAGAACTCGGAGCGCACGGCATCAAAGAATTCGTTAACGCGAAACAGCTCTGGGTGGGCCCCAAAGTGGGCTGAGCCAGTTTGACGCCACAAAAAAGGGAATCACCGGTTGAGGTGGTTCCCTTCTTTCGTTTCTTGAGCCGCGCTCAAAGACCTTCAGGTAGACCATCATGCGGGGTGCTGCCCTCGGGTTTGGAAACGAATTCTCGGTCCAGGGAGAAGAAGGAGGCACAGCTTCGTTCTGTCACGTAGATCGTGTCGGAAATCCCCATTGTCTTGTCACCGTCCACACCCCACATCCAGGGGATGATGTGAAAAGTCATGCCTTCCTCTAGGATAGAGGAGTTACCCTGAATCAGGCTGAGGATGTAACCTTCATCCCAGCTGGGGGGAAAGGCGATCCCAATCGAGTAACCCGAGCGTGTGATCAACTTTGCTCCGACGTCATTGTCCGCGATGATGTCTCGAATGATGTTGTCGGCGTCAGAAACCGTGATCCCTGGACGAATGGCTTTGTGGACTTCGTTCAGTGCACGCATCATGCGCTCTTGCGCCTTGATCATCGATGAGGACAGGGTGTCGAGCACCACAGTCCGCATCATCGCCGTGTGGTAGCGTCGATAGCATCCGGCTATTTCTAAAAACACGTGCTCGCCGGGCTGAACGACACGACCTTCCCAGGTGGCGTGTCCAATCATCGTACGCGGGCCCGAGGTCACATAGGGCATCACGGCCGGAGGTTCGCCCCCGGCCGCGAACATAGCGGCGCTGATGGCGGCGCCGATTTCGTTTTCGGTAACACCAGCGCGACAGGCCTCGTACCCTGCCTTCATGCCCGCTTCCGTCGCAACGGAGGCCCGCTTCATGACATCGATTTCGACCTTGGACTTGCGAATGCGTCCCTGCTCGACGATGCCGAAGCAGTCCATGAGTCGACCTTCGGTGAAGGAAGTGTGGATACGGTCTTGGAAGTAGGCCGGCAGAAAGTAGCTGTTTCTTTCGTAACCGACCGTCGCGTTGCCCAATCCCATATCCACAAGTACCGAGATCACTGTTTGAATCGCGTCCCCGATATCGGGATAGGGGCGCGTTTTTTCGACCCATGTGCGATGGATGACGTTCGACTCTTCCATTCCACGGGTCACCATCACCGGTTCTCCTTCGAGCGGCACGACGAGTGCTTGGAAGAAAGAGTACCCGGTGGTTTGGTAATCCGTGAGATACATCAAGTTCTCCGGATCGGAGATGATGACGGCATCGAGTAACCGCGCCTCCATCCGCTTTCGGAGATCGGCGAGCCGGCGCTGATACTCCTCTGCAGGGAAGGTCATATCATCGCGGTTTCTCACGCTGCCTCCTTGATCGCCTCCTTGAGTGCAGATTCCAAAATTTCGAGGCCCTCGCTCAGATCAGCGTCCTCAATGATGAGGGGCGGAATGAGCTTAATCACGCGTCCGCCCGAGCCGCAGGGGCCGATGAGGAGGCCTTTTTCGAAACAACGCCGGGCCACGTCTTTGGCTAGCTTTCCCTCTGCGACATCGATGGCTTGCATCATGCCCCGACCTCGAACTTCGAAGGCGCCCTTGCCTAGAGGTAGGAAGGTATCGAGTTTGTCTTTCATCAGCTTTCCCTTCTTGGCCACCGCTTTCATGAGCTTGTCGTCTTCGAAGTACTCCAATGCCTTGGTGCCGGCTACGAAAGAAATGTTCTGACCGCGAAAGGTGCCTGTGTGTTCGCCCGGGAGCCAATGCTTGTCGAATTCGGGCTTGTTCATGTTCATCGCCAAGGGAGTACCGAACCCACCAATTCCCTTGGCCAAAGTGATGATGTCTGGTTCGAGGCCCATCCCGTCAAAGCTGAAGTAGCTACCTGTTCGCCCGCAGCCAGCTTGAATGTCATCGATGATGAAAAGAGCGCCTAACTTGCGGGCGAGCGCCTGGAGGGCCAAAAGGTATTCTTTTGAAGCAACATTGACGCCACCTTCGGCTTGGATGGCCTCGACCATGACGGCCGCTACGGGAGGTCTTCCACTGCTCGGATCTTCGTAGGCGGCCATGAGATCCTTCACCTGCTCCACGCCGCCACCGGGCTGGTTCTCAAATGGGATCCGAGTGACGTTGCCCAAGGCAATGCCGGCTGCATTGCGAAAGTATTCGTTAGCGGTGCAGGCGAGGGAACCGATGGTCATACCGTGGAAACCGTGACTGCACGCGATAACCTGGCTTCGACCAGTCGCCTTGCGCGCCAACTTGAGCGCGGCTTCAACTGCATTGGTGCCGGTCGGACCCATGAACTGAAGTCGATAGTCCATATTGCGCGGCTTCATGACCACATCGACGAAACGCTCGACAAAGGTGCGCTTTGCGGTGGTGTACATGTCCAAGCTGTGCGTGATGCCGTCGTTTTCGATGTATTCGACAATGGCTTGTTTCATCTTGGGATTGTTGTGCCCAAAGTTGAGCACCCCCGCTCCGGCGAAGAAGTCGATATAGGACTTCCCTGCTTCATCGACCTGTCGGGCTCCTGAGGCGCTCTTGAAAACCGTTGGATACGCTCTGCAATAACCTCGAATTTCAGATTCCCATCGTTCAAATACCTGCAACGTTTCACCTCCTGAATGGTTTGTTTGAAACCGTGTCTCAGAGTTATCCGAGGACATGTTTCTGGAGGGTATCACGTTGGGGGTCTTTGGTCCTCAATATTCGAAACACAACCGAACCTCGGGTCGGTGTGTTCATATTGTTAGTCGCCTAGGCCGGAGGAGAACTCGGTGTCTCCACCGAAATGCCCGCAAGACGGGCGAACACTCTTCCTACGACGCCCACAAGGCGGTCGTCAAAGTCGTAGCAGGCATTGTGACACGGGACCGCGTCGTCGGCCTTGCCAGCACCGATCAGTGCGAATGCGCCCGGAATGGTCTCAAGGTAATAGCTGAAGTCCTCTGAGGCCATGATGGGCACATGTGCTCTGGACTGCCACGATGGTCCGAGTTCCGCGAGAAGAGCGCTGCGGTAGATCTCTGCGGCGCTGGCGTGATTGACCGTCGCGCCGTAGCGTGGATGGAGAGCAACTCGAGCCTCGACGCCGTAGGCGCGCGCGGTATCCTCGGCGATTTGCGTGATCCAGCGTTCCATTTCTGTTCGCTGTGCTGTCGAGCTGGCTCGAATACTTCCTCCAAGTTCTGCTTGATTGGGGATCGTTGTTGCGCCGCTAGGGGCCAAGATCTGTGTCACACTTACGACGGCAGGTTCTTGAGGCACGACACGGCGACTGACGATTTGCTGTAAGTTGAGGGTCGTTGCGGCTGCAGCGAGCACAGGGTCGCGACATAGCTCGGGCTGGCTCGCGTGGCCCCCGATACCGCGCAATGTGATCGTAAATGCTCCGTTGGCGCACATGACCGGTCCGTCGGGGCAGAGAGCTTGACCGAAGGGGAGCGCAGGCCAATTGTGATAGCCAAAGATGAAGTCGACCCCGTCGAGAGCACCGTCCTCCACCATCTTCTTCGCTCCATGCCCGCCTTCTTCAGCCGGTTGAAAGAGGAGAGAAACCGGCCCAGGGAGGAGCTCTTGTCGCTCCTTGAGCCATTGGGCCGCAGCCAAAAGAGTAGCTGTGTGGCCATCGTGCCCACAGGCATGCATGACGCCCTCATTCTGCGAGCTCCACGGGACGCCGCTTTTTTCCGAGATGGGAAGGGCATCCATATCCGAGCGCAACGCAATGTGCGGGCCTCTTGCCTTTGCCTCTAAGTGGGCCACCGTGCCGAGCTCCGCGCAGGCTCGCCAGGGGATGTGTAGAGCGTCGAGACGGCTGCGAATCAGTTGCGCCGTCTGGTGCTCCTGCCAAGTGAGTTCGGGGTTTCTGTGAAGGGCGTGTCGAACCTCTACGGCGTTTGCGGCGATTTTATCCCAGCTATGGCTCATCTCTCCTAAGGTTGCGCCGATCGACGCGTTGCACAAGGCCTTGGGTGCCCTGTACCCTTGAGTGCTCATATGGACGAAGAAAGCATGGAGGCACCGCCGCCGTACCGTGACACCGAATTGGGGCGCATCTACCGTCCCCTGAGCGGCGGAAGGCAGGTGCTTGTGTCGATTTTGGCTTTTTTTTGCCTCGCTCTTCTTGGCAAGCCTCATCGCAGGGGCTCTGTCTCTCGCGTCTGAAAAGGGTTCAGAGTTCGCCTTCGAGACCGATTGTGGGGATGGTGGCAGGGCCCACGAGCTCTTCGATGCACTCACCACTCGTGCAATCGTAGTCGTTTGAGTCTGAGCTCAACGTACCGTTGAGCACACCCAGAGTGATGGCCCAATAGCGTCCGGTTTCGTCTATCTTAAAACGCTTCTCGCCCTGGAAATCGAGCTGGAAGTAGGGGGTGGTGCGTGGTGCTTCGTCCAAGGAGGCGACGCTCGGCATGCGTGCCTGATAGCCGGTATAATATGTGGCCCGCGTGGAAAGCCCCCATCCGTCATCAAAGTTGTAGGCCAGGGCTCCATCGATCACGTGTCGGCGTTCGTAGGGGGCGGCGCTCTTGACGCGGCCGACGCTGCGGGTCGCGTAAGTCTGGGTGTAGGCGACAAAGCCGCGTAGATGTTTGCTGAGCATGCGTTTTACGGCAAGTTCGAATCCGTAGCTTTGCCCATGCGCGCGACCATCTCGCGCTTGCTGCTGCATGTAGATGAGCGCCTCGGCATCCATCAGATCAAAGTAGACGTTGTGAAAGAGACCGCCCTCGATCGAAAATCCAGCAGGAAGCCGTACTTCGGCGCCGAGGTCACTCAATGCGCCGTACTGAAGCCCGTCGTTGGGGGTCAGGAGGCGACCAGGGGGCAGTTGTGCTGGGGCTCGAAGCTGCGAGTTCAGACCTGCCGATGTATGGAGTCGCAGAGCTCGGGTAACCTGGTGCGAGACCGAAACGCGAGGGCTGAGCGACCATCCAGCTGCCGCTTCCGTCAGGGGCGACTCGCCACTTGAAAAGAGGTCGCCGCGCAGCCCCAAGTTGAGTTCTGTTTGTGAGGAGGCGTAGTAGGACTTGTCCACCCACACGCCGAGCGAGAAGTCTTCGCGGTGATAGGTCTCGGCGAGTAGGGCTGGACGGTCAGTATAGAACTCGTCCTTTTGCAGCCGAAACTCAGCCTCAGCGCCATACTGCCACAGCCCTGTGCGCAGAGAAGGGTTTGCTACTGTGGCCGTTTCGCCTTCGTAGCGGAGGGTGAAGGTATGAGAGCGGGGGCGGATCGGCTCCGGGCGGGCGTCCCAGCGGTCGTGGCCGTAGGTGAAACTCACGCGGTCACGCGTTCCGTCGTCGGCCAGATGGGTGTAGCGCAAGGAGGCTCGATGAAAGGAGCCGTTCATGAGATCATCAAGCGAATCGTCCTCCAGACGTGAGGCAGAATGGTCTCCCGCGCCGAACCCCAAGAACTCAAGATAGGCGTGCTCGCTGACCTTGTAACGTGTTCGTAGCTGATAGTCCCAATAATTGAGCGTGAAGTCCGGGGCGATGAGTGATACCAGTGGCCTAGTGTAAGAGTAGCGGCCGGCCACCATGACGTTGCCCCTTCCTTGGGCAAATGGGGCCTCCGCTCCGAGGGCCGAGTCGGTGAGTCGCAGTCGTGCATGCGCGCGGTACCGACCTTGGGGTTTGGCGGCCCGGGCCTCGACTGTCCCGGCTGTGCTTTTTCCGAGGCGCGCGGGGCCCCCTGTCCCATAGATCGCGGCGCTGTCCACGAGCCAGGGGCTGACCACCGCTGTTCCCCGGGCCAGGTGAAATAGGTAGGGAACGGTGATGCCGTCGAATTGGTAGCTGACCATACTCGGCGAGGACCCTCGTATCCCGATGAATGGACCGCTGGCCAAGATCGGGACTGTGCCCGGCATGGCGTCGATGGCGCGCACGGGATCGCCCTCCGCCCCGGGGATGATGCGGGTTTCTGCATCAGACATGATCCTGCTTGTGCCTGGAATGCGCCTGCCAACTACCTGGATTTCATCTGCTTCTTCCTCAGGGGGCGAAGGGGCGGGTGGGGGCAGTGCTTGCTGTGAGGGCTCGGGGAGGGGGGCGAGATGCGGAGCGATGAATTCGACAGAAAACTGGATATGGGCGTCCTTTGGGACGCCATCGACTTTGGCCGGAGAGAACTTCCACTTGAGAGCTTCGGTCTGAGCGACTGTCGAAAACGGCGGGTCGCCATCGAGGACGGTCGCTTCTTTGACCGTTCCGTCCTTTTGGACAAGCAACCTGAGAGCGACGATCGCGTCCCCGTGAGCGGTCTTTGGGTAGGCAACCGCCTGTTGAGTCAAGAGCCGCGGGAGTTCTATCTGGGGCTCAACACGCTCGGGAGAGTTGTCTTCCGAGGCTGCGCCGTTGCCCGGGGGGGCGAGGCTTGTGGTCTTTGAGCCTGTTGCATCACCTTCGTCTAGGACGGCCCCTTGCTGCGCCCAAGCTTCGGTGGAGAGGCCGAGAAAGCAGATGTGGAAAAATGCCCGAAGGAGTGACTCTTTCTTGCTGCTCCGGCTGCCCATGTTGACGCGACCGAAGCATGGGGCGAGGCCTAGTCGCAAGGCCTTCGGACGGGGCTGATCCGATCGGCCTGACGGTCGGACACCAGGCAGAGGCTTAGGGCCCCAGATGTCGGCTAGTGCTGCGACCGTTTAAATCTGAGCACTTCTTGGTCTGTCAGCGTTGAGAGACAGCTCGGTTTTCAGGGAGGGTCGCGGCACAAATGGGAAGAGAAAAGTGCGGAGACAGAGAGGGACGAGCGCGGTTTTGAAGCCGACCTCACTTTCTTGGGGAGAGCTTCGAAACCGCTCGTTTCTAAGGTATCGTAGCACTAGTAAACAGGAGCGTCCCGCACGAAATGGCAGGTGTAGCCGCCAGGATGCTTTTCTAGATAATCCTGGTGGTAATCTTCAGCAGGGGTGAAGTGGCCGGCTGCGGCGATCTCGGTAACGATGGGGGCCGGCCAGAGGCCGCTGGTATCGACCTTCTTCGTGATTTCATGAGCCGTCTTCTTCTGCTCTTCGTTCAAGTAGAAGATCGCTGAGCGGTATTGACTGCCTCGGTCGTTGCCCTGGCGGTCTTGGGTGGTCGGATCGTGCATTCGATAAAACCAGTTTTCCAAAATCTCGCCGTAGCTGATTGTCGTCGGATCGAAGACAATACGAATCGACTCGGCGTGACCGGTGCTGCCCGTTTTCACCGCGTAGTAGTCCGGAGATGTCGTCGTGCCGCCCGTATAACCCACTTCGGTTTCCAGGACGCCAGGGACTTTGCGTAGGATGTCTTCCATTCCCCAGAAGCATCCACCCGCCAAGAGCGCAACTTCGGTTTCTGCCGAGGGGGAAGAGTCTGCTTGATCGGTTCTATCCATCTTGCTCGTTTCCTTCTTCTTGACCTCAGGGGGGCGTAGTCCAGCCCCAGTGGGCTCCTTCGATCTCGTTTGTATGTCTCGCTCGCATCCCCAAGCAGCGCCGACCGAGGTCGATACGATGAGCGCGAGCCAGTTCCGCCTGGTCTGCATGATTTGCAGTGTTGCGCAGTTGTACCGTTGCGCAAGCCAAGGTGGGGGCGTCCAAGAGACAGGAAGAGCGCGCGAGTCTTCCGCTTTCGTTAGCTGAGTTTCTGTCCTTGTTTAGCGGCTTACTGGCCACGAAAGTCGAATATCCTCGCGACCCATGAACAAGCCAGCTGCCGCGGCCATTATGCTCGGCTTGACGATATCCGTCTTTCTTCCGGTCAGTACCGAGTTTAGGGGGACACACGGCGATGAGTTTCCGTTCTCTTGGTATCCGATGTTTTCGGCGCCTCGCCCGAAGTTGGAACGAGTTCACTATGTAGTTGGTCTAACAGAGGAGGGCGAGCGAAAGATTGTCCACTCTCGCTACTACGTGAAAGGCGGGATGAATCAGGCGAGGAAGCAAATCGATCGACTCGCCAGTAAGCGCTCCACTGCCAAGGCAACCTGCGAGAAGGCCGCTCGCAATATTAGTCGTCGTCGCTACTACAAGGACGTGGTTGAGTTGAGGGTGGTGCGAGGTTACTACGATATGGAAAAGTACTTCGCTCGACGTGAGAAACTTCCTGAAAAGGAATACGTTCGCGCGCGTTGTCGGGTTGAGCGCGTTGAGGAGGGCAGCTGATCGTGAACGCTATCGCTCGTTTTTTGACCGACTGATCTTTAAGCAGATCTCTCCGGTTCGCCTTGCCGTGGTCCGACTCTTTACCGGGCTTTATTCCTGCTATTACCTATTTAGGTCTGGACGCTATCTTATGCGCGCGGCTGGGGGGGAGCCCGCTACGTTCTCGCCTGTCGGCTTTTCTCGATTGTTAGAAGGCCCGATCGACCCTCAGCTCTTTCAGGGGTGTGTCGTCGCGACTCAAGTCCTTGCCTTGGCTTTCGCAGCGGGGCTCTGGTACCGCGTCTTGGCTCCGCTGTTCGCGTTCTTGTTCTTCTTTGTGCTCAGCTATTCCAACTCATGGTCTATGGTCTACCACACCGAAAACATGCTTATCTTGCATGTCGTGGTGTTGGCCTTCAGTCCGGCGGCGGCTGCCCTTTCGCTGGACTCCTGGGATAGAAGCGAGCGCCCTCAGACTTGGTGGGCGAAACTGGAGAACCTAGTGAGCGCCCGACCTGATACCGAGAGTCGCTGGGTCTATGGCTGGGTGATTGTGATGATGCAACTTGTCGCGACGCTCCCGTATGTTGTGGCCGGGATCGCGAAAATAAACGGTAAATCGGGCTGGTCTTGGGCACTTGGCCACAATCTACGAGACCAAATAACCATGAATGGTCTCTATTATGAGATGCTGAGAGGAGGGACCGGGGAAATCACCTTTCATGTATACGGGTACGAAACGGCATTTGCCGTGGCGGCGACCTTGACCCTGATTCTTGAACTCGGAGCCCCTTTCGCCATCCTTCATCGCTACGCGGGTTACCTCTACGTTGTTTCGATCATGGGAATGCACTGGAGCATTCTCTTCATCATGGGGATCCCGTTTCCCTACCAGCTTTATGGAGCCGCTTTCGCCTGCTTTTTTGAGTGGGAGAGGCTGGTTGTGCACTTGCGGACTTGGTTCAAACGTTTCGAAAAGCCCGTGGGCGCGTAGGACGGGCGCAGGGTCGCGTTTTTTTTCAGCGCTGCTAAGGGGAGCAGCGTCATGTCGGATATATCCACGACTCGTCGAGAGCAATTGCGCCAGGTCGCGCAGGAATATGGCACTCCCGTCTATGTCTACGATGCGGAGCTGATGAGAGCTCGCCTTTCGAGTCTCCAGGCGTTTGACGCCGTGCGCTTTGCGCAGAAAGCCTGCCCAAATATTCACGTGCAGCGGCTTCTTCGCGCCGAAGGTGCTCTTGTGGATTGTGTCTCACTTGGCGAGCTTGAGCGAGCGATGGTGGCGGGGTTTCGCCCAGGGGGCGATTTGTCCGAGATTGTCTATACAGCTGATGTCGTGACCGACAAGGCACTCGACCGGATTGTCGAACTCGACGTTCCCCTCAACGCTGGTTCCGAGGATATGTTGACCCAAATCGGCGAGCGGCATCGGGGACATCGCGTCTGGCTGCGACTCAATCCGGGATTTGGCTCCGGGCATAACAAGAAGGTCAACACGGGCGGCGAGTCGAGCAAGCACGGGATTTGGTACACCAGCTTGGAGCGTAGCCTTTCTGCGATCGATAAGTACGAGCTCGATCTGGTCGGGCTTCACATGCATATTGGCTCGGGCGCCAACCTTGAGCATCTGAAGAAGGTATCGACAGCAATGGTCGAGCAAGTACGTGCCTGGGGGCGCGACGTACGTGCTATCAGCGGAGGAGGGGGACTCTCCATCCCCTATCGCCCCGGAGAAGAAGCGGTTGATGTGGGCGGCTACTTTGAGTGCTGGGATCGAGCGCGAAAGGAAGTCGAGCAGGACTTGGGCCACGCGGTGCACTTGGAGATCGAACCGGGACGTTATCTGACGGGTGAAGCTGGAGTGCTGCTCGCAGAAGTGCGCGCCGAAAAACGTTCAGGTGGAAATCACTTCACCCTTGTCGACGCGGGGTTCAATGACCTCATGCGCCCTGCCATGTACGGTGCGTATCACGAGATCGAGCTGCTTCCGCGCCGGGGGGATGCTGAACGAAAGACTCATTCGACACTTGTGGCTGGGCCCATTTGTGAGTCGGGTGATGTTTTCACCCAGTTGGCCGGCGGGGAAGTCGCCCCTCGTGAACTTCCTCAGGCACAGGTGGGGGATTGGCTCATCTTCAAAGATGCGGGCGCCTACGGGGCGAGCATGGCCAGCACTTATAACTCCCGGCCCCTAGTGCCTGAGGTGCTTATTGACGGCAGTGAGGTGCGGCAGATCAGACGTCGCCAATCGATCGATGAGCTCCTTGCTCTAGAGCTCGCTTGCGATTGAGCGTTCGAAGAGAGTGCGCCAAGTACGAGCTGTAGGTCAGAGTGCTCCAAGGGGTCATGTGCGCCCTCCTATTTGTCGCTCATCCGGTCGACCGGAGTATAGGTGTGAAGGACACTCGAAATAGATCTGCTTTGAGTGCAAGGCTTCTTCAAGGTATGGTCATTCGTAAATGGCGGTTTCGCGCTCGGAGTTCCAAGCGTCGAAGGCCATTGAGGTCTCTGGATGTCCGCAGAAGAAGAAGCAAAAGACGAAGGTCAATTAGAACAGTCCGAGATCCGGGGTAAGGGCAAGTTACCTGGGGTGCGGAGTGCCCTTCATAACCAGGTCACGGCCCAGTACGGCTCGCATGGGCTTGCTATTCCCAAGCTAGACCAGTCCGAGATCAGGGAGGGGAAACCTTATGAATCTCGTCCGGCGGTGGGTTCTGAGCTCGACCTCAAGCGACGACCTATTCTTTCCCATCAAGCTCGCGAAGAATCGAGCCACAGTGAGATGGAAGAGGCCTTTGATGCGACCTTGCTTGGAGCTTCCTCGAGCTCCGAGCCTCCACCAGATATGGGTCAGACCCTTCCCCTGCCTGAGGCGCTGCGCGCCGCAGCCCAGGGATCTGAGGAGGACGATGACTTCGACTTTGACCTAGCTTCTTCAGGGCTGGCATCGGAGCGACCGGACGCGCCCTCTGGAAAGACTCAGGCCCTTCATTCGCCGACCGAGGTGCGTGATGAAGTGGTCGAAAGGTCATCAACCGAGGTGGCGTTCGCCCAAGAGGCTCGTGCTCCGTCCTTTGTGATGCCAAACGGCGGCGATTCTCAGTTGGGACGTGCGGCCACTGAGGCGGTTCCCCTCCCCGATCGGGCGGATACCCATGTGGGACAATACGAAATCATTCGCAAACTAGGCGAAGGCGGCATGGGGGTCGTGTACTTGGCGCGGGACGTTCGTCTCGGACGGCGGGTGGCGATCAAGGTGTTGCGGACACAAGATCGCGAGCTGACCCGTCGCTTCATCATTGAGGCGAAGACGACGGCACGTTGTACTCACGAAAATATCGTCATTATTCACGAGGCCGGCGAACACTGTGGTTCGCCCTTTATGGTTCTTGAGTACCTTGAGGGAAAGAGTCTGTCGGATTACCAAGAGCACGACCCTCCTACCATTCCCCACGCGGTTGAGATCATGGTTGGCGTGGTGCGTGCGCTCGTCAGGGCACATGAAGAGGGCATCGTTCATCGGGACTTGAAACCGGATAATATTTTTATCACTGATTCGGGAACGGTGAAGGTGCTCGACTTTGGCATAGCCAAGCTCCTCGGGGTGGATGGGCCTATGTCCCAAGCCGCCCTCGCTGATGGGCCTCGCTCGGTCTCCAATACGGGCGTAGCCGGTACCGCCGGCTACATGTCACCCGAGCAGTGGCAGACTCCATCAGACGTTGATCACCGTGCCGATATTTGGGCCGTGGGGTGTACTCTCTTTGAGCTCCTTACTCGACGAAATCCTCTCGCGGAACTCGGAGACCCCTTGTCGGTGGCGACCTTCCTTGCTGGGCCGACACCGATGCCTTCGGTGGCTGACTATGGGGCCCGGGTGCCGAGTCAGCTCGCAGCGATCGTTAGTCGTTGCCTTGAAAAAGACCGGAGCAAGCGCTTTGCGGACGCGCGCTCATTGCTCAAAGCCCTGGAACCATACTTGCCGGGCCGTCGCCAGGCCCTTGACGAACAACTCGAACTAGGGCCTTTCGCGGGGCTGCGGGCCTTTCAGGAAGAGGACGCAGCACGCTTCTTCGGTCGCACGAAGGAACTCGGGACTCTTTTGAGCCGACTCCGAGAAACTCCGTTGATGGCGACTGTGGGGCCATCCGGCGTCGGAAAGTCCTCGTTTCTCCGTGCTGGGGTGATACCCGCCTTGAAGAATTCTGGGGCGGGCTGGGAGGTAGTCGTCTGTCGTCCTGGACGTTCACCCTTCTTGTCCTTGCTGGAGCACCTGCGACCGCTGCTTGATGAGAGGAACTCTCGTGGGGCAAAATCCCTTCCACCTCGCGCGACTGACGAACAAGTGGTCGAGCGGATGATGCGCGAACCGGGCTTCTTGGGGGCTTTGCTTCGCCAGCGATGTCGAAATACCGGCGGGCGTCTGATGGTGTTTCTCGACCAGTTCGAAGAACTCTACACCCTGGGTGCCTCGGTAGAGGAGCGTTTGGCCTTTACACGTGCGCTTTTGGGGGCGGCCGATGACGCGGTCTCGCCTGTGCGAGTGATGCTCTCCGTTCGAGCTGATTTTTTGGGAAGGACTACCGAGGATTCTGATTTCGTCACGGCTTTGACCAAAGGACTCTTCTTTTTGGGGCCGCCTAGCGAGGACGGGCTGCGCGAAGCCTTGGTGCGCCCTTTGGAGATGGTCGGCTATCGTTTCGAAAATTCGGTGGTCGTCGAGGAAATGATTCGCTTCTTGGACGGTACTCCCAATGGTTTGCCTCTGCTTCAGTTCACAGCTTCTCAGCTTTGGGAAGCACGTGACCCCCAGAATCGAGTTCTGACCGTTCAAAGCTATCGCGGAATGGGGGGCGTTGAAGGTGCGCTCGTCAGCCATGCGGATCGTGTCTACAACGGGCTCTCTCCGAACTTGCAAGTCTTGTGTCGTACGCTTTTCATGCATCTAGTTACTCAGGAGCGAACGCGTGCCGTGCGCACGATGAAAGAACTCTCTGATCTGGCTGACAATGGGCGTGAGCTTAAGTCGTTAGTTGAGCAACTCGTTGAGTCTCGACTGTGGGTCGTGACCACTCACGAAGGAGACCCCACGGTCGAAGTGGTGCACGAGTCGCTGATTACAAGTTGGCCGTCACTGCGGCGCTGGCTCGACGAGAGTCACGAGGATAGCGTTTTTGTCGACCAACTCATGATGGCCGCCAATCAGTGGGTGGCAAAGAAGCGCGATGTGGGACTTCTTTGGCGTGGTGAAATGGTGGTCGAGCTCGAACTCTTCCTGCGACGCTATCGGGGTAACCTTCCGGAGCTTGTCGATCAGTTTGCCCAAGCCGTGCGTCATCAGGAGCTCAGGGCTACCCGCTTGCGCCGGGGCTTGCAGATTGGCGGTGTTGTGGCGCTCCTGGGGTGTTTGGTCGCCGCTTCGATCGGCCTCTATGTTGTCAATCAAGAGAGACGGAAGGCGGACCGGAACGCCCAAATAGCGGAAAAGAACGAGAGGATCGCCCAGCAACGCCTGGCAGAACAAGTGAGAGCTGAGCGACAGAGGCGCAAGGCGGAACAAGAACGCAAGGACGCACAAAAGAAGACGTTTATTCTAGAAGACAAAGTGAAACTCAACGCCGAGGAACTGGCCGCAAAGAACATCGAGCTGGAAGACGCCCTTGACGTAGCTCGTCGCCAGCAGAAGGCCGCGAAAAAAGCTCAGGCGGGTGCAGAGGTGAGTGCCGAAGAAGCGCGAGAGGCTAAAGCGAGAGCCGAGGCGACTGCCAAGGAGCTAAAGGTTCTGCTCGACAAGGAGCGAGAGCGGAGCGAGCGCCTCAACGCGCAGATCGGTACCCTGGTCGAGGACCTATAGGTTTGCTTCGCCCAGAGCCACTTTTTGGACGTAGTCCATGAGCCACGTGGTTGTGTCGATGCGTTGGTTGAGCATCCTCTCGTGGCGCGCCGCTACGGTGGCACCGAGGTCACGATCATCGAGCAGTTCCTCGATTTTTTCGAGAGCTTGAGCGGCTTGAGCTAGTTTGAAGTTCCAGACCAGTCCATAGCGGCTTTCGAGTTCGTCGGTGTACCCGCGTCCGGTGTCGGCGATGTAAAAGGCAGGAACGCCCAACATAGCCGCTTCACTCGCCATTGTAGCGCTTTCGCCGATGAGCATGCGTGAGAAGGCGATAAAATGATGCATGTGATGCGCCGGTGCCCGAAATCGATACTGTTCAAGTTCGGGAGGGAGCGTTCCTTCGCTTGAAATCAGGACGCGGCCGCGCTCGCTCAAACGCTGGACGAACTTCTTTTTGAGCTCGATGTGAAACCCATGTTCTCCGAGATCGTGGGAAGCTTGCCAGGAGACAAAACGGAGAATGAAATAAGGCGACGTGGGGTCGACGCCTCCCGCTCGAACAACTTCCGGATCGGGCGAGAAACGCGCCGGGTGGAGGTAGGCAAGCTCGTGATAGCTTGGGTAGGTGATATGGCGTCCGTTGACTTTGGCCTGATAGCACTCGGGGGTGCATACCGAGTGAGCCAATGGATAGACAAAGCGATTTGTGATCTTTGCGTTCTCGGTGTCATAAAAAATCACCGCCGGCTTGCGGATCAATCGAGCTACTTGTGCAATCGTGACGCCCATGATGCCGATCAAGACGTCCGGCCGAAAGGCGCGCGCTTCGCGATACATACGAAAGTCCCGTGTGGCCATCTCGCTTATGAGGCTCCACTTACTTGAGCCCAGGGCGCTGATCGATTTGTAGGGGATGTCGAACTGACCGAGGAGCTCGTTGGCGACATCTTTTTCCCGGCTCAGAACGAGAACCTCGTCCTCCGCGTTCGACATCCAGGTTCGAATCGCGTTCTTGAAGAAGTGGACGTGCGCCGGGTGGAGGATTTCTATCAGCACGCGCATGCGCCATCGTGGTAACACAAATCGCTTGAGAGGAAACCGAGGCATCCCGTGAGACGAGAGTTTGAGCGCCTTTTGTTGGCTCCTGAATATGCCGGGCTTGGCGATGCCTATCTGGACCGTCTCCTCTTGCCCCTCGCCGAATCCCTACGTGCGCGATTGGCTTGCAGCAGTGACTGTTTGGTCGTTGCTATCAGTGGCTGGCCGGGCTCGGGAAAGTCCACCTTGGCCCGACTTCTGGTGAATGGGTTTCTTCGCCTTCAAATCAGGGCGTTGCAGTTTTCTCTTGATGACTTGTACTTCAATCAAGCGAAGCGAAGAAAGCTCGCCGAAGAGGTTCACCCCCTCTTTCGGTTCAGAGGAGTCCCAGGGACCCACGATGTCGTCGCTGGAATTGACTTGATCGATCGACTTCGAACCGCTGGCGACCATGTCGTCAACCGAATTCCGCGTTTTGACAAACTGGCAGATGAACCTTGTTCAGAAGCCCTCCTTCCCCGTTTTCGGGGACGTCCTCAATTGCTTATCATTGACGGCTGGTTTTGGAACACCCAAGCGGTGAGTGAGGAGGAGCTCCAAACGCCGATTAACGAGTTAGAGGCGCGAAAGGATCCCAATTGTAGCTTTCGTCTCGCGGTCAACCGCGAGTTGCGCGGCGACTACCCGAAGCTATTTGCTCAAGCTCAGTTGTGGGTCAAGCTGCAGCTTCTTGACTGGCAGAGCTCCGTGCGCTTTCGAATTAAACAGGAGGAAAAAGCTCTTGCAAGCTTGAAGCCCCCTCGGGTTCTCGATGCCACCGCTCGGGCCCGCCTGAAGGAGTTTGTTCAACTCATGGAGCGAGTCGCCACCCGCCATCCGACGAGCAGAGAGGCCGACTGGATCGTTGAGCTGAACGAGGTTCACCAAGTGGATAAAGTAGATTTTTGCGGTGAACGTCGATGCCTTCAAGGGAGCCGGTTCTGAGTGTTGCTCATCGGCGGCGCCTCCACCGCAGGTGGCCGTTCGTCAACGTTGAGTTCTTCTTGAACGGTGTAGAGCGGCCGTCGTTTCACTTCTTCGTAAATACGCCCCACATACTCCCCCAGTACTCCGGTCATGAGCAGTTGAGCCGAGGATGCTGCCGCTACCAAGACCATGATGGTCGTCCATCCTTGAACAGTGTGACCGTGGATGAGCTTCTCGTAGAGCGCCCAAAGACCGATCAAAACTGCCCCGAACCCAGCAAAGAGCCCCAGCCACGTCGCCAAACGCACGGGCAAGATCGAAAACGATGTGATGCCGTCGATTGCGAAACGCATCATCTTGCTGAGGGGATATTTGGTTTCCCCGGCAAAGCGTCCCTGTCGCTCGTAGTAGACGCTGGTCTGCTTGAATCCGATCCAGGCGACCATTCCGCGCACGAAACGATGCCGCTCTCTTAGACCGCGTAGGGTGAGCACCACTCGTCGAGACATGAGTCGAAAATCACCTGTGTCGAGTGGAAGATCGAAACCAATCATGGCCCGCATGAGGCGATAGAAGGCCGCGGCGGTCGCCTTCTTGAAGATGGTTTCGCCATGTCGCCGCGCGCGCACGCCGTAGACGACATCGTAGCCGTTTTGATACTGAGCTAGCATCTCTCGGACCACTTCAGGTGGATCCTGAAGGTCGGCATCCATTACGACGACGGCGCGCCCTTCTGCGTAGTCGACGCCCGCCGTGATGGCGATCTGGTGACCAAAGTTTCGTCCAAAACTTACAACTCTGTAACGCGGTTCTTGTTGGGCTAAGGAGCGCAGTTGGCTGAGCGAGTCATCAACCGAGCCATCGTCTACGAAGATAACCTCCCAAGACACGCCTAGATCCGACAAAAACGCCGCCAACCTCTGGTTGAGTTCGGGGATGGTTTCTTCCTCGTTAAAAATCGGAATCACCAAGGACAGGGTCGGGCGAGTGTTCACCGGCTTGGCTTATCCCGTGCCGCGCGGACGTTCAAGGAAGTGGAGGCTGCGGGGGCAAACAAGCCGCCATTGTTGGCTTCTTGGTGGAGCTTCCAGTATTCACGGCGTGGGGAGGGTGGCTTGTGAGTCTGCCCTTCGAACCACTCGACTATGGGACTTCGTACCAGACTCTATCTCTTCGCACTGCTTTCTGTGGCTATTCTCAGCTTGGTCAGTGGTGTATTTCTTCAGGGCTATGTGCGGGAGGGCTATGAGAGTTATGCCCGACGAGAGCTCAAGCAGATGGCACAGGTCAGCGCCGTGGCCATCGAGACCGAGGAGCGCAGTAGCGGTGAGCTCTCGGATGAACAATTAGATGCCCTTGTTGATCGACTCGGTGCATCCGGGGGGGCCCGCGTTTCGGTCATTGCACAAGATGGCCGTTTGAGGGCCGATTCTCTTTTGGATGGAGAGAAGCTTGCTGCCGCGGACAATCATGGGACGCGCCCGGAAGTGGTCGATGCTCGAGTATATGGTTACGGAGCGTCGAGGCGTTACAGTACGACCATCCGCGAGGACCTTTTTTATGTGGCGGTGCCCGGAGGGCCATCCGACTCGGTGGTTCGAGTGGCGATGCCCACCCATGAGGTGGATCAGGCGCTGCGCCGTCTACGACTGGTGACTCTCATCGCCGCCGGATTGGGCTTACTCTTGGCCTCGGCGGTCGGCGCATTGGCGTCGCACTTTGCGGCCAAGACTTTGCGTTCGCTCGTCGAGCGGGCTCGATCCATCCGGGGGAGTCGCCGGGCTCTCGAGGGGGAGGACGAGATCGGCGTATTGGCTGGTTCTCTCAATCATTTAGCCGATGAGCTCGAAAGAACAGTGGGCAGGTTGGGCGAAGAGCGTGACCGACTCGAGACGATTCTCCGTGGAACGAGCGAGGGGGTGATGGCGCTCGATGCGGATCAGAAGATTCGTTTGGTCAACGCCGCCGCCGCCCACGTGCTCAAGCTTCCCGAGGACGTGGAGGGGCGTCCCATCTATGAGGTCAGTCGCGATCCAGATCTGTTGACTCTCGCGGAGCGGGGGGCGACCGTCTCGTCCACTTTGGAGCTATCCCTAGCTGAGGGCGAGCGCATCGTCGTTGGTCGTGCCGATCCCCTCCAAGCGACGGGCGGAACCGTGCTCGTCTTGCACGACGTTACAGAAATGCGACGACTTGAAAAGATGCGGCGCGAGTTCGTGGCTAACGTTTCCCACGAGCTACGCACTCCTGTGAGTATTATCCGTGCGAACTGCGAGACCCTGATCGATGGTGGAGCGATCGACAACCCCAAAGCCCGAGACACCTTCATTAAAGCCATTGGTAGAAACGCCGAACGATTAGAGCGACTGGTCGCCGACCTGCTCGACTTGGCTCGCATCGAAGCGGGAAAGCAAGAGCTGAGCCCTCGCGAAATCGCGCTTAAGCCGGTGGTGGAGCGCGTGGTTTCGCTTCTGGTGAGGAGAGCCGAGGAGCGTAGCGTGCAAATCGTTATCGATGTTCCTTCAACGCTCAAGGTTTACACGGACGAAAAAGCGTTTGATCAAATTTTGGCCAACCTGGTCGACAACGCGGTCAAGTACTCGGATCGTCCGGGACACGTTTGGATTCGCGCAAGCGTACAGAGCTCCCCGCCCCGTCGTTCTGCGCCTAGTGAGGGGCACGTTGATTCGGTATCCCGCCTTGTCCTGTCCGGAGCGCAGTCGAGCATGGGGGCTCTGGACGCCACGGAGGAGGAGGGGCGAGCGTCCCTTGTCATGACCGTTGAAGACGAAGGCCCGGGGATCCCCAAACCAGCGCAAACTCGTGTGTTTGAACGCTTTTACCGTGTGGACGCCGGGCGTTCTCGTGACATCGGTGGTACCGGTCTTGGGCTCTCTATCGTCAAGCACCTGGCTCAACTTCTCGGCGGGCACGCTTCTGTTGAGGGTCGGCAGCCCCGCGGGTCGTGTTTTACGGTGATCATCCCCCTTCGCGGGGACCAAAATGACTGAAGGCTCCTCAAGGGAGCCCTCAGCGTTCTTGGTGATACCGGGGCTTCAGAACTGGAAGTTCGCACCGACCGTGGCCATCGGATAGCCGACACGCACGATTACGCCTACCTTGCCAAACTGAAACCGACCGCCGCCCTGAAAGAGTGGATCTAAGTAGAAGAACCCTTGGTTACGTCCGGTAACTAGATTCGTCGTGAGCCCGACTTCACCGAGCACACTGATGATATCGGTGAAGTAGAAGTTCCATTGAAAGGCAACCGGCACGGTCCAGACGATGGGGTGCTCGCCGTAGCGATTTCCAGGGTGGAAGAAGGTGTTGAGACCGAAGTTGATTCCGATGTTGTTGTTCAAACTCGAAATTGGCCCGTTGTGCATGAATGGGATCGAAAAACGTACGCCTGGCCCGACTCCCGTCTGGTAGTAGTAGCCATCGTAGTGGCGCCGATAGTAACCCCGTCCTCCACCGGTCCAGAGAACAGCGAGCTGCGGTTCGATCTCAACTGAATAATGGTTGTGAGCTCCGGGCCTTTTGATCAGGTTCTGGGCGTGCGCCTCTGTTGGCGATCCGACAAGGGCGAAAGCAAAAGCAACTGTGGTACAAATGACCAGAAGTCCCGCATGGGACCATTGCAAAAGCCGGTGGTTCGCAAGCTGAATGCGTCGTGCTGAGCTCATCATGAGCGCGACTCTATCGTGGTTCTATGCCTAGGCCAATGGGGGAACCGGGGTGTGGAAGTGGCGAATGCGAGATACTCGGATCCGATCTGAAATATGCCTACGGCGCATTTCCTAACCCGCAGGGGGGCGAGAATCATTCGCGCTCGTTTCGGGCCGGGACTGTGGCCGAGCTTGTCTTTTGAGGCTCCCGGCTTACAAGGCGGTTATGGCCAAGAACGTCCTGAGCGTCGTCGCGATTTTGGTGACGGTGCTGGCAGCCCTCAATGTCTACGGCGACTTTACTGAAGTGGAGGCGTTAGCAAGGGTGCAAGCGGCGTCCGACGGAGAAAAGACTTTCTTGTCTCAGGTCAGTCGGAGTCCGCTGAGTCACACCTACGTATTTGCCGTCAAGGGCAGGCAGACCGTGACGATTAGTTGCTCAAAGTCCGCTATTTTGGTCGGGGACTACGTCTGCAAGCGGCAATAAAACTGGTTCGTCTCAGAGTTTGAAGCCGTTGCAGGCGCGTTCGACGAGATAGTCGTAGATCTCTTCTTCGCCACACAGATGCTGGTCGACAGCTGGAAGGCCAGCCCGTTCTTCTTCTACTCGAACGTCGATGCAGCGGGCATCATCAGGTGGGCTCCTCTTTGAGACGGCTTTGGCACCGACGTTGCACGCGGCCGCCATGCCCGTTCGCATCGCTGGGCCGTGCCCGATCACTGTCACCCAATCGCCAGCGTACCAAACGCCACCGCGGCCCTGCAGTTTGGGCATGACCTCAAGCATCATTGCTAGGTGCCAGAGATCCATCGCGTGGTGTCTCCATCCTCGAGTCTGGACAACCTTCTCGGGGGCGATGGGGTGGAGCGGGTTGAGGGTTCCGATGGGGCGAGGGCTCATCTCGCCTGCTCCGTGGACCCAGTTCATAACCCCGCTCAGTTCGAACTCGTTTCCGTGCTTTTTGTGGTCTTGATAGTAGTTGTAGTGGCGGAGGTGCTTTTCTTCCGGAAGGAAGGAATCGTCTGTGTGAAGTACGACTTCTGCGTCCTGGTAGCGCACTTGGTCGAGGACGAAGGATTCGAGCCAATCCTTGTCCTGCACTAACGCCGAGGCGACGTCAGCTGGAACGGCAAGAATCACGTCGTCGTAGACTTCGGTCTGCACTTTGCCGTCGAGAGTCACCGCCGTGAGATGAACTCCATCGTCGTGTCTCTCAATCTTCGAAACTGGTGTCTGGAGGCGGATTCGGTCTTGAAACCCTTGGGAGAGTCGCTCGTAGTAGAGCCGGCTCCCTCCTTTGACCGTCCAGGCGGGAGCACCTTTTCGAAAGTCCACCCACTGGATCCGGCCTGCGGCCATGTTGAGCATGAATCGGGTGCTGACCTCATAGAGGCCCAGGTCCGTGATGAAGAGCACGCTCATGAGAGGGGTGAGGTAGTGATCCCGAAACTCTTGGTCGAAACCGTGGAGCTTCAACCAGAAGCCGAAAGGAACCAGGTTCCACTTGGGGTCTTGGTGTTGTTCGTTCGCGAGTCGATGGAAGCGATGGGCCTCTTCTGAAACATCGGGACCGGAAGCCCAACTGTGCCCATCGACGTGCCCCGATACGCTGAGTTGGGAGGGGTTGCGCTCCACCCCGTACCACTTCATCAGAGCCTTCATTTCCTGATAGTCAGTGGGGGAGCCAAAGATGAAGCCGACATCACAAGCGAAAGGTTCGCCTTCTTCTGGGGTATAGATGGGCGCGTAAGCGTGTCCGCCAATGTAGTCGGCCGCCTCGTAGAGGGTGAAATCCATTTCGGCCTGATCCAGCATCCAAGCCGCGTGGAGTCCCGCCGTGCCCGCTCCCACAATCGCAACCTTTCGTCCGTTCGGCGCGTCGACGACTTGACCGTGACGAGTCCAGGTGGGCAACAAAAGAAGAAGAAGTCCGCAAGTCGCGGCCACGCTGAGTCCCTGACCAAGGCGTGTCTTTAAGAGTCGATATTTTTGGAGAATCAGCCAAAAAAACCACTTTCGCCCGGCCGTGAGAAGGAAAAGCCCCAGGGCCAGTTCCAGCAGAAACAATGGTAGAGCCCAAGAGAAACCGTCAACCGGTGCGCGAAATGCCCACACGACGAAGGTGAGTAATGTAGCCAGAAACCAGCCTACGCACGTCAGGAGGACTGATGCTGTGCGGTACCACATGGGAAGAGCCCCACTCTTGTCAGGGGTGCGAGCTTCGGGGGACGGAGGCGCCACAGATTGGCTTGATTGAGTCTTCTCACTCATCGTCTCTTCTCACTCTGCTGCCATGTATCGGATGAGCGCCTTGAAGTCCTCGTCGTTGCAGTCGTTGCAGCCGCCGCGCGGAGGCATTGCGACCAAGCCCTTCTTGACCGAGGCCACTAACCGCGCCTCGCCTTTCTTGAGTCGTTTGCTCCACTGATGCGCGTCCCCGCGGCGGGGAGCGTTGGCCGCTCCGACTTCGTGGCACGAAGAGCAATGGCTCTCGTATTGGGTGACCGTCTTGGCGCTTGCTTCTGGTTCCGCACGGTCGCATCCGGAAAACAGGCAAAGGGCGGCTGCTCCGATAAGTAGTGGTGAGAATCTAGCCATGGGTACTGACTCAACGAAGAGAAAATCCATCTTTTGGCGGATGCGCATGGCATATCTGAGTGAAGTAGCGCAAGTGAGGGGGGATCGGAGAGAAAAAAAACTTGAGAAAAATTGTTCTTTCGCAACTTTTCCGACGTGAGATGCGTGGTTCTTGGCTCACGATGAATCGATTCTAAGTGTTGGTAATTACTAAAAACCTACCTAATGGGCCTGACCCAGTAGTCGTCCAAATTCGCGAAAACAAAAGCCACCCGCTCAATTTCTCTGGAGACTTAAGTTTGAGTTCCGTTCCTCTCTATTGCCTGGGCATTTGACGCCCGGGTTGGAGCCGTGGCCCTGGCCACTGTTCCTATGTACCCAAGGAAGGGAGCAAGAAATGCCCATTAGTATCAATACGAACGTCTCCGCTATGGGGGCGATGAAGAACCTCAACAAGAATCAAAGTTCGCTCCAGACGAGCTTCAATCGTCTATCGAGCGGCCTCCGCATCAATTCAGCTGCAGACGACGCGGCGGGCCTGGCGGTCAGCGAAAGTATGAAGAGCCAGATCCGCAGTTACTCTGTTGCCGAAAGAAATGCGGCGGACGGTGTTTCTATGGCGCAAACGGCAGAAGGTGCTTTGGGCGAAGTCCATGCAGTTCTCGGCCGTATGCGTGAGTTGGCTATGCAATCTTCGAACGGCACGCTGACAAGCAGTGACCGCTCGCAGATCGGCAACGAGTTCACCCAATTGCAGTCAGAAATTTCTCGTATTCAAGGCTCTGCTAAGTTCAATGGCGTTAGCGTGATTGCTACGGCTGCTTCGTCGGTGAGCTTCCAAGTTGGCCTGGATAACGCGGGTTCGAGTAAGATCAGCGTTGATTTTGGTGGAGTCGGAATGACTCAGGTTCTTAATGCATCGAGCACCAGTGTTGGCACCGCCACTGCCGCACTGACGTCTCTAGCGAATATCGATACTGCGATTAGCAACGTTTCCAGCAAACGTTCCGGCTTCGGTGCCGCTATGAACCGCCTGGAAGTGGCAGGTAGTGCGATCTCGACGATGAAACTCAATCTCAGCGCCGCGAATTCTCGCATTACCGACGTGGATGTCGCCTCCGAGTCATCTGCCTTGTCGAGAAACCAAGTCCTGACGCAAGCGGGCGTGTCCGTGCTCGCGCAGGCAAATCAGCTCCCGCAAATGGCCTTCGGCCTGATCTAATCGAGAGCTTCCCGTAAGAAAGCCTCCTCACGACGCGTGGGGAGGCTAGGGGCGCTTTGTTTGTGGGCGCGGAGCTTCAGTCGGAGTTGCAGCGCTCAGCGTACTCGGTCCGGGCACGCTGACAATCGGCCTTGGCGATGGAGCAATCCTTCTTGGCTGAGAGACTCGGATGATCGGAGTCACAGAGGCGTCTTGCTATCTGACAAATGGCCTCCAGGAAGGGGACTGCTCCTTGACAGCTGAGCCGTTCCGGCGCGAGGGCGTCCATGAGCCCGAGCCGAGCCTTCTGCATTGCGCTTTGGTCGTTCGGACCACTGAGCTGCGCGGACTTTTCCTTCTTTTCTGAAAGGAGATCGTCGTTCAGTCGAGGCGCTTCCTCTGCTGCTTCAGCTTCTGGCTCCAGGGGCGGGGGCATCGCAGAAGGAGCAGCCTTTTCGGATGGACCGGCGGCCGGCTCAGCTTCGTCCCCAGGAGTTGCTTCTTCCTTGGCCGCTGGTTCGGCGGCGGGACTGGTTGGGTTGGGTGGTTTTCGGCCGCAGGCGACGCTGAGCAGGATGAATGAGAGGACGATGGTCGATCGATAGTAGTTCACTGTGATTGGAGTTCCTTGGAAAATAGCTCGCGATGGATGGAGAGCGCCTCGAGAAGGGCGCGCCGTTCGGCGTCGTTGTCGCCCTGGGCCTTTTCGCAGTCAGCAAGGAGCATCAGCAGTTGAGCGCGTCCTACTGTTGCCGTCTTTCCGTGCGCGAGAGCTCGCTCGATGGTGCTTTTTGCCTTGGGGATATCATGAGTTTCGAGGAAGAGCCGTGCGCTCCGTGCTGCGAGATCTTGTTTGAGCAAAAGGTGCTGTTTGCTGTGGGGAGCTCGAGAAAACGCTGCAAGATCGGCCATTTCTTGTGCGAGCTTGTGCTTCTGATCGGAGCCGCCACCCAGGTCGGCTTGTCGGTGAACTCGGCGCACGCTTTCCGACCAGCTCTCGCTTTTGCTGCTGGGACTCTGACAGCAGATGAGCCCGAGATGGACGAGTAAGAGAAGCCGGGCGCCTCTCATGGCGTTTCCTCGAGCTGAGTGAGCAGTGTTCCACGGTATTGGGACCAGGCGAGATCGAGTTGGGCTTGCGTGCTCTGACTTAGGGGGCGCTGACTTCTCTCTGCTAGCGCCGAAGCCTGGACCTCAAGGAGACGCTCAAGAGCTGGTGCCTTTTGTGTCGGAGGGAGTGCATCGTCGAGTAGCTTCTCGGAGGCGAGTTCTTGCAGGGGCGACGCTTCTTGTTGGGACCGATTCGTAACCTGGATCAACAATAGGATCGCACCGAAGGCGGGCAGCACAAGACCAGCCCAACGCAGCCAGACTTTGTGCGAGCGACTGCGCTGCTTAGATCGGAGGGTATTGGCTGATTCGCAGAGCTCGCGTCGTAGCTCCGCCGAGCGCCCCGGCTTGAGTTCGCCTTCAGTTTGGCTGTAGCGAAGCAGCGTGGCGAACTCGAGGAGCTCGAGCCGGTCGGGCTCGGAGTGGCGCCCGACCGGGCTTTCTAAGAGTTGAGCTAATTCTCTTGCTTCATTGAGCTCTTCTTCGGTGACTGTTTCATCGGGCTTCATGAGGCGCCTCCGGAAGAAGGGGGGCAGAGGTCCTGCCAACTTGTGCGCAAGGCCTTCAAAGCGCGGAGCAGGAGGACG
This sequence comes from Polyangiaceae bacterium, assembly GCA_050300635.1. Classification (GTDB taxonomy): domain Bacteria; phylum Myxococcota_A; class Polyangia; order Polyangiales; family Polyangiaceae; genus NIC37A-2. Next base: position 173,425 of record JBNKYC010000046.1, on the reverse strand, counting down.
TCGAATGTGCCTTGCTTCACCTCCATGACTTCCGCACACTCTGTTCGACCGAGCTCCTGCAAGAACCGGAGTTCGAGGACCCGGCGGTAGCGCGGATTGATCTGTTCGAGGGCTTGTTTGAGCCGGTTCGCGAGGAGCTCACTTTGCCCGTGGTGCGCCAGGAGGTCTTCTGCACCTTGCACGGGCTCAGTGAGCGGTGCCAAGAGTTGGCAGAGGTTCTGCACCTTGCGGCCGCTCACGCGGGAGACCCGGTGAAAGTCCATGGCCTTGTTGTGGGCGATACGGCAGAGCCACGGATAGATGCCGTGCCCCTGATCCTCAAAACTATCCAAACGCTCGATCGCTGTGCGGAAGGTCTCCGAGAGCGCGTCTTCGGCAGCAGTGGTTTGTGTGAGTCGGGGCATGAGGATGCTTCGATAAAGGCGTTGGGCGTACATGTCGTAGAGGCTTCCCCACGCGTTCGACTGCCCGGCTCGGATCGCCGCGATCAGAATTCGCTCGTTCTTGAGATGCTCCTGATCGCTGATCACTCTTCGCCCTGGTGTTCGGTGCGCGTGCTTCGGCTTCTGCCCTGAACAACGCGGCGGCTTGCAGTTTCTTACACCAAGATCTCAAAAAAAATGATTGCGGGCGTTTTTTTAAATTTTTCGTCGCTAGCGCCTGTAAGAACCACGCTTTGACCTCGTTGTCCCTTCAAACGGTCGAAGTGTCGGCCCGTGTTCAGAAGGGAAGTAGAAGTCATGATCTATCGAGTTGTTCAAAATCCTCTTGCTTGCGTGAAAAAGAACCGTTTCTTTGCCATTGGTTTTATGACTCTTGTCTCGGTGGGGTGCGGATCGATGCGGACCCATGAGAGTCCAAGTCACCCCGCCGAAGAAGAAAAGTTGCGGGCGAGCCGACCTGCGGAGGGCGGGCCGCTTGGGGATGTTGCCCTAGAAGAGGTCGCTGTTTCTGGTGCGGCTGCTCCCCAGCCTGTGGCGCCTTCGGCGGTCGCACCCCGGCAGCGGTTGAAGCGAAAGGGGGAGCTTATGGCGGAGCCCGCTTGGGACACGAAATTCGCCGAGGATGAATCGGACGAGAGCTGGCGGCCGCCTGCTGTACCCAACACGGAGAGTTATGATTCTATCGCCGAAAATCGCTTTGTTTCCGTCAAGACGGCTCCGCTTTCGACATTCTCGGTGGATGTCGACACGGCCTCCTACAGCAATATGCGGCGCTTTGTTTCTCAGGGGTCGTTGCCACCGGCAGGTGCTGTTCGCATCGAAGAGCTCATCAACTACTTCGACTACGACTACGATCCTCCCAGCGGGGATCAGCCGTTTTCGGTTTATACCGAGCTGTCGACGGCTCCCTGGGCCGCCAACCACAAGTTGCTGCACATTGGCTTGAAGGGAAGGGTGATCGAAAGCCATGCCCTACCCGCGCGCAATCTCGTCTTCTTGCTCGATGTGTCGGGGTCGATGAATGATCCCAACAAGCTCCCCCTCCTCAAACGTTCGCTCAGCGCGTTGCTCGAAACCATGGGCGAAAAGGACACCGTCAGCATGGTCGTGTACGCGGGGGCGAGCGGTATGGTGCTACCACCCACCTCAGCTCACAATCGCTCTGCGATCTCTCGCGCTCTTGATCAACTCGAAGCAGGGGGCAGTACCAATGGGGGCGAAGGGATAGAGCTTGCCTATCGTCTGGCCGAGAGGAGTTTTCGGCCGGGGGGGGTCAATCGCGTGATTCTTGCCACTGACGGGGACTTTAACGTCGGAACCACGAACCAGAGTGACTTGGTCAAACTCGTCGAAGAAAAGCGCGAGTCTGGGGTCTTTCTTACGGTGCTTGGTTTCGGCATGGGGAACTACAAGGATTCAACCCTGGAGAAGCTGGCAGACCACGGCAACGGCAACTACGCCTACATCGACAGTCTCAGCGAGGCGCGGAAGGTTCTGGTCGAGCAGGGGGGGGCGAGTCTTGTGACCATCGCTAAAGACGTGAAGATTCAGTTGGAAATGAACCCGGCTGTGGTGGGGGCCTACCGGCTCATCGGTTACGAAAATCGCGCTCTAGCGGCGGAGGACTTCAACGACGACCAGAAGGATGCCGGTGAAATCGGCGCCGGGCACACGGTGACCGCGCTCTACGAGATTCTGTCTCCCGAGCAAGCGGCTCAGTCTCTTGATGTTGATCCCCTCAAGTACTCGGCATCGGTGCGTTCGGGGACGGCTAAAACGAGGCAGCAGGGCTGGGCCACTGTTCTTTCGAGGGGTGAACCGAGTGCTCCCTCCGGGGGCGGAGAGCTGGCGACCTTGAAACTGCGCTTCAAGGCTCCACAAGGCTCGCGCAGCAGCAAGCGTGAGTACGTGGTCGAAAACCGTGTTCGCGTGCCCGGACAGACCAGCGATGTATTTCGGTTTTCTGCCGCCGTCGCGAGCTACGGTATGATTTTGAGGCAGTCGCAGTACCGGGGCGAAACATCCTTCGAGATGGTCCACCACTTGGCTCAAGGGGCGCTCGGTCGGGACCAGTTCGGTCGTCGACGCGAGTTCTTACAGCTCATTCGCGCCGCGGCTTCACTTTGAATGAGGTAGGGGAGGGTTCCTGCTGTGAGGTGCTTGGGCTTGGACCGTCGAGCGGGTAGTCTCTGCCCGCAGACGGTCCGCACATGTTGAAGGGGTTTTCGAAATCAAAAGAAGCAGCCGCGGAAGGAGCGAGTCAAGCCGACCCCGGAGGGAAAGCTCCAACCGCCGGGGTACCCAAAAACGAGAGCTCGGCTCCTAAAACATCGGCCCCGTTGCCGAGAAAGAGCTCGAATCTGAAGTCCAAGCTTCTGATTGGTGCCGGAAGCATCTTTTTGGGGCTCGTTTTGCTCTTCTTCGTTATTCGTTGGCTAGGAACGTCGACTCTGACTGGGACGATTCAAAAGGTCTACGACAATGCGCCGGAATACCGCATTGAATTCGCAGAGCTTGACGGAGACACCCACGTTCTGGGCAACCAGAACCTCGCCTTTCCCTACTTCAAAACGGACGCTGATGACCTCCACGCTGAGCTCAACCGTATGGCTCTTGAGGGTAACGTCATCGCTCTGCGGGTATGGGGTTATCGCGGTACCTGGCTCGGCTTCTTTCCGAACGTGATAGCTTTCGAACTCATCGAGAGCGGAGAGGAGCGTCTGCGTCGTCGAGCCGAACGCATCGCCGACGCGGTCATCGCGAGCCTCAAAAACCGGGGGGCTCTCCGCCCGGAGGTGGACGCCCGTCCCCTGGTGATTGAGGCGGTCGAACGTGCCGAAGCTCAACCCCTTTCGTCACCGGAGCCCTCGGACGAGTGACTTTCGTGCGGCTCTCGGGATGAGCGCACTTCAGGCTTTCAGGGTGTAAAAACCATGGGACGGAAGGTCGCCGTGACGAGGGCAGTGTCGTAGCAAGTTGGGCCGATGTTTTCCCAGCCAACTTGAACCGCGCTGGTAGCGTCCTTCACGTAACCGAACATGGCATTCGTCTGTGTGACTCGGTATTCCTTGAGCAGTTCGGTAGAAAAACCGACTCGCGCTGCGCCTACGGCGCCGTCCATTCTAGCCATAAGTGCCCCTGCGATGAAACTGCCTTGCACCGAGACCTCTGCGGTCATTGTCAGGTTCACCGGGCAGTGCGCCCCTTGCATGGCTCCGAATTCGGTGGGGGGCACTTGCTCGACTCCAGAGAGCTCCATCACAGTGATCACTTTCCCGCCCCATCCCGAGTTGATGCTGACTGTTCTTGCTCCTGCATCGCCGATGTCTGCATCGAGCAGGTAGTAGATCCCAGTAAAACCGACTTCTGCGTCGGTTACGCTCTTTTCTCTGACGAGAGTCGAAAAGCTGGTTACGCTACCGAGGGTGACCGTCGGTGGAGATGCGGCGGAGACCAGAGCCACCAAGGCTCGATTGGTTCCCGGTTCGCCAGTGATATTGATCTCGACTTGAGCTTGCTCTCCGTCTGCTGCTCCCCCCGTCCATTCGCCTTCGATAGCGAGAGTCAGGCGATCCTTGCAACCTTCATCTAGGTCACAAAAAGGATGTTGCCCTTCGCAGGTGTCGCCACAGGATAGACAGCTTTCGACGCTACCGAGAGTGGCCAGCTCGAACTCACAACCGTTGCTCGCGGGATCGTTGTCGCAGTCCTCGTAGCCGCTCTCGCATTCGATCGAGCAGGAGCCGCCCTCACAACTGGAGGTGCCGTGATTGGTGGAGCACTGCTCTGTACAGGCGCCGCAATTATTTGTGTCCTGCATCAGGTCGACTTCGCAGCCGTCTTCCGTTACCCCGTTGCAATCGTCAAAACCGTCATCGCATTGACCTGCGTAACTACACTGGCCTTTCTCGCAGAGGGCTTCTTCGACGTTCTGTGGGGCACAGGAGACATTGCAGGCGCCGCAGTGTTCTGTGTCGGAGCCAATATTGGCTTCGCAGCCGTCGTCTGCTCGACCGTTGCAATCAGCCCAATCGTCTGGGCAGTTGATCGTACAACGAAATTCTTCACACTCAACTGCGCCCTTTCCCATGTCGGGTTGCTGACAATGGTCCAGTGTGGCGCATGCGTTGCCGAGGTTGCACCCTTCGCAGGGGCCTCCGCAATCGACGTCGGCCTCGCCTTGGTTTTGCTTCTCGTCCGAGCAAGTGGCCTTGGCGCACACCCCTTCTGTGCAAATATTGCTTTCGCAATCGGTGTCGAGTTTGCAGTTCTTTCCTGAAACACAGGGTGAACAGTCCGGGCCTCCGCAATCCTCGTCTGTCTCGAGCTTGTCTTGTTTGTTATTGAGGCACTCGGGGTTGCGGCAGATCCCTTCCGTACAAGAGGTTCCGCTGCAATCGCGCGGCACCTCGCACACGCTTCCCTTTTCGCAGGCCGGACAATCTGCTCCGCCACAGTCGAGATCGGTCTCGTTCTCGTCGGTGATTCCGTTTTGACAATGGACGAGTGGATCGGCACGCCCACTGTCTTCGGTGGTCGACGACGTGCTCGAGTCGCTCAGCGCGGAGGTGCTGCCGCCCGCGCCGCCGAGACCAAGGTTCGCTTCATCGAAACGAATAGAGGGAGTTAAACAAGACGAGACTATCGTGCCGCTCAGAACGAGTAATGCGGCGAGTGTACCCCCACGAAGGAGGCGTCGACTCCCCAAGGGCGGGAAAGAAGCCTTTAAAGCCATAGGTGAACCTTACCATGTCCACCGGGCGTCGAAATATGAGAAACAGAGCGTCTTGAGTCATTGGATGGTGTTCGGGGGCGGAGATACAGTGTGGGTGTATGGGGTGGAGACACCAGCGTACTTTATCCGACGGGAGGGCTTCTGGGTGCACCCGGCGGCTCCAAGGTGGAGCGCGATTGTGTCCGACGATACATGGGAATAAGGAACAGACGCTATGGCCTGGATGCCGGAACCCGTTTGGATCAAGTTGGCCGGGGTAGAGATCGAGTACTCGGTGCTTTATGTCGCCTTCAGCTTCGTGTTTGCCCTGCTGCTCATGACCCGTCGAGCATTAGAGGAGAGTGAGGACCCAGAGCCCTATTCGGACTGGGTCCCCTATGGAATAGGTGGGGGGCTGGTGGGTTCGCGCGTGGGCTACTTCTTGTTCGAGATCCCCCTCGAGTTTCTTGCGGAGCCGCAAGTGTTGCTCTGGCGTCCCGGGTTTTCCTTTCATGGTGCTTGCCTCGGGCTTTTGGTCGCGACCTGGCTCTACGCGCGCAAGAGCCCAATCAGTTTTGCTCGTATTATGGACCGACTCAGCCTTCCGTTTGCGGTGGCCTTCCTTCTCACCAGCTTGGGCTCATTGATGAGCAATGATGTAGTGGGGGTGTTGTGCAAGGGGCCGCTTTCTTTGCGCTTCCCTATCTACGACGAGGGCAATCTTCTGCCCCCGGACCGGCTTGCTGTATTTCATCTCCAGGTGGTTGCAGGCGTGCTCTTGGTTGCTTTCGTGTGGGGGATTGAGCGGCGTTTTAGGGGAAGAAGCTCGCCTGAAGGGGGCCTTGCGGCCCTGACGTTGACCCTCTTGTTTGCCGTTTTGCTCGCCCTGGATCCCTTCAAGGTACAACGCTCTCATCTGGCGGCCGACTTTTACCCTGTGATGCTTTCGACCTTGGACGGTGTGGGGCTGCTCACGGCGGTTTTTTTCTTGCTGTTGCTTGGGCGCAGACGAGTCGGGCAGCTCGGCGAGTCTTCTACTCGGGGGTGAGGTCTTGCTCTCCGCTAGTGCTGCTCATTTCTAAGTGGTCGTAACACTAGGTCCGGTCTGGGTGGGACGGAGTCTCGGGGGCAGGCCGTACGAAGCTGAAACTTTCGCTGCCGGCTTGCCATCGGATGACGTTTGAACCCAGAGGCGAAGTCAGGCGCGGGGTGGCCTGGTTCTTTCGACCAAAGACGAGAAGCACGGTGAGAGGCCTTGTTTGAACATTGGGTGCGGTCGTCGGCACTTTGGTCACGATTTGGATATCGCTGATCGGTGTCTTTTTTGCCAAGTCAGGAAAGTACCAGCCTTGAGTCGGTCCTTTCTGTCCCTGGACGATGCGAATCTCGGCTGACGGATCACACAACAAGAAGAGAACGTCCTGACCCGGGCCACTGATTTGCACGACCCCCGGGGCTACAAGCTGGGGGCTGACTTTTGGGCCGAGGTGAAAGTGCTGAGTGGCGACATGGGGCCGCTGGCTCGAAAAGTGGTCGCTGACGACGAGCGAGCGAGCGAGCGGCGACAAGTGCAACGAGGCGGCGGACCGTCGGGACACCGAGATGAGCGTATTGATGGTGCTCTGATTCCACCCATGGATCGGGGCCTTCTAGATCGTGGCGGACGATGCGTGGCGCCTTTCCGCGGCGAAACGGCTGTTCGTCCAGAGTCATTAGGTTATGCGCGAAGGCCGAGTACTGATACGCTCCAAAGGGCTTTTCTTTCTTTCCGCCGAAGCGTCCGGCATCCACCATCCAGCGAATCCCCTTGCCGTAGAGGCTGAAGCTCGTAGCGTCATCGTGAGCGTGGATTTTCGATAGCTGTGATGCCTTCAGTTGGACGACGACCGCGTTCTTGTGATTTTTCGGCCATCCGCTGCGCAAGGTCGCGTACCCGCTTTTGGGAAGGACGAGGTGGGGGGGAGCTCGGGCGGAGGGCCTTTGCCGAGCAGGTACTCAAGGGCTGAACGCGTCTGTTGGTCCAGGGTTCCTTTGAGAGGGGAGCGAAGCAGATTTTTTAGCTCCGAGCGAAGCCGAGCGCTTCGCGTATCGCCAAAAGCGGGGCCCCTGACCTCGGGTTGAAGGAGATAGGGCAGGCGTTCGTGAAGTAGGCTGAGTCTGGTCACGAGCTCCTGCGGTAGTGGTCGATTGTCTTCCAACCAAATCCGGTTTGCGATCTGACTTGCCCAGCGCGAGTAGCCAATCGCGTAAGAGGTCGAATTTTCGACCTGGATTCCGTCCTTGTTGATCGACAAAAGGATCTGTTCTTCCAGAGCGCGCTTTTCGGCGAGTCGGCTCATCACATCCTTGGACGGTAGGTCGAGCTCCCTCGCCAACTTCAGCAAAGTGCGATCTTCGAAGAGTCCGTGATTGTGGCCCCGCACATAACAAGCCGAAGAAGCAAAGGCGAATGTGTGGCTCAGTAGAATGGAGAGTGCCCCGTCCACTACCTTTCGGTTGGGAGCCGTGTGGTCGTTCAGGTAGGCGTCCAAGAACGCTCGGACGTTTGCCGCGCGACTCGTCATGGCGTGAGACTCCCAAGTGTGGTCGGGGGGACGCTTGTTCCGAAGAGCGTTCTTTGACCAATCCAAAACGAGATAGGCTGCTTGATCGAGGCTCTTTTCGCTTCCGTTTGCGACCAACTTGGATACGAGCTGCAGGTTCTGAAACTGGCGGCGCCAGCTCTTTGAGCGATAAGGGTCGGCAGCCCAGTCGATCGGAGTCGTCAGACGATAAGGCGGATGGGGAGCACTCTTGAATTCGAGGCCCGAAACGGGAAGGGGAAGAGGCCCGTTGAGCTTGGGGACCGACCGTTTGAGCAGGTGAGCAGCGACCGCTTCAGGCGCCTGGCCGAGCAGAGTAGTCGGCGAGCCCAGTGCCCAATGCGTCCATTCACATCGAGGGGAGCGGTCGTCCTTCTTGCATCGTTTGAGCATCTTGTGGGGCGAACAAGAGTCGCCCTTCTTCCGGCGAATGGACTGTCTGGAGAGTATGGTCTCGTCCCATATGGGGTAGCCGCGCAGTTCGGTTTTGGGTTCCGTTGGCGGAGTTCGTCGTCCCTGCGCTGTGTCGCATCGGCACCCCGAAAGGGCGAGCCAGCACAGGCCGAGGGCGAACGCAAACTTCACCCTAGCTCCCCACGTGCGAGCTGAGCTGATTTTTCTCGAGGTTCCCCGCTTTCACCATGTCCTTGAACTCCACGCAGCGTTCGAGGAGTTGGTCATAGGTGCCAGCGTCGACGATACGGCCCTCGGCCAAGAAGTAGATCTTTCCACAATCTCGAATCGTGCCTAGACGATGCGCTACCACTACGATTGTCTTGGTGGCGCTCAGATCGGATACGGCCTGAGAGATGGCGCGTTCGGTTTCGTTGTCCAAGGCGGCCGTAGCTTCATCGAAGATGAGAATGCTGGGATCATTGTAGAGGGCGCGAGCGATTAAGATACGTTGTTTTTGACCGCCCGATAGAATGTCGCCGCTTTGGATGGGGGTTCGGATGCCTTTGGGGAGAGCTTCGACGAAATCCAGGGCGCAAGCCAGTTTGAGGGCGCGGGTTACCTTTTGGTCGTCGATTTTTTGCTCAGCTACGCCGAAGGCCACGTTGTTGCGGACGGGCTCGTCGGTAAGAAACGTGTGCTGCCCGACGTAGCCGATTTGACGATGCCAGGTGCGAATATGTTGGTAGATGTTCCAGCCGTCGCATTCAATCGTGCCTTTGGTAGGAACGAGTAACCCCATCAACAGCTTGAGCAATGTGCTCTTGCCTCCACCCGAAGGTCCACAAAATGCGATGTAATCACCGCGACGCAATCTGAGTGAGATGTCCGTGATTACAGGCTTTTTCGTGCCAGGGAAACGAAAGTGAATCTTGTCTAGCTTGAGTTGCCAATCCGTTTCAAGCTGCAGGTCGGCTGAGCCGCTGCCTTCTGCGTCCGTGTAGCGCCCGATGTGCCCGGTGGCACCTTCTTCTGCGAACGAGGATGTGACAGTGCGCATGATGTTAGCGAGCTTCATCATGCGTTCATTTCCTTGCCTCAGACGCTGGATATTGTTGTTGAGCCGCGACATCGCCCCGGTCATGCGGAGGCCGGCGAACCCGAACAAACCCAGGGTGGGGAGGGCATCGACCAGATCGCTCCCCGAAAGACTCAGGTAGAGTACCGAGCCCACAATCATCGCCGTGAGCAGGATCTCATTCGTCGAACGAGGCATCTTGTCGAGGGCGAGTTTACGCCGTCGAAGCAGCGACGTGCGTCCGATAGCCCGTTCGTAGTGCCGGACGAAGTAGGCGCGGAGGTCGCGTAGACGGGTTTCTACGATTCCGCCGAAGGCCTGCTCGAGAAACTTGCTCGCATTATTTCTCGCTTCGGATTCCTGCCGAGCCATCGACTTGAGCGTCCGTTGAAGCGACCAGTAGATGGCCGTTCCGATGCCACCGAACATGACGGCAGCGACCGACGTGAGGACCGGATTGACGTAAAAAAGCAGGAGCGTGACCATCGCCAGGGTTAACGCATCGGCGATCACCTGCGCCGTCGATGTGAAGCTTGTCGAGAAGACCGAGAAGATCTCAGAAATCTTCTTTTGGACTTGAGCAACCGTGCGCGGCTGGAGCTGCTCGTAGGGGGCCGATAGATAGCCCTCAAATAGTTCGGTTGAGAGCACCAAGTTGCGCTTCATCAGGAAGCGGTTCATCAAAAACTGTGCTGACATCGACTGCAAGTTCTTGAAAATGATGAACACCAAGACGCCCCCGCCGGCGAGCAAAACGTAGGTCGTCTGTGGGATGGGGCCGCCGGCGACGAACTCGACGAGGCGCGCCACTGCTCCTCTGCGTTGCTGGTCCGGTCCCTTGGTGCTCAGACCAGATATGAAACCCAAGATCGCCATCATGCCGGCCATCTCGAAAATGCCGGAGATAAAGGTCCAAAATACGAGCGTCAAGAACCAGTAGCGGTCCTTCGGCTTCAAAATAGACCAAAGAATCTTAAGGACGTTCGAAACAACCATGGCTTGTGGGCCCCTTCCCCAAGAGCTCGTTCTCGTTCGTAAATGCGTTTGATTTCGAGCATCGAGACCACCAGGCCTGGACGGGGTGACTGGGCTAGTAGCAGAAAGTGCGTGTAGCCACATCCAAAAGGCGGATTCTGGCTTCTACAACCGTCTGGCCAGCTATATAGCTGTGGTCGGGCAGCAACCGAGAGCGTCGGTCGGCTTGAGAAATGAAACTATTTTTACACATCGGAACCCACAAGACGGGCACGACCAGTATTCAGCGTTTTCTCCACGCGCATAGGAAGACACTAGCCGCACGTGGGGTTTGGTACCCTGACTTCAGTCTAGTTGGCTTCCGCTCTCATTACGCTCACCTCGATTTTGCCCGCGCTCTCGCTGATGAGGGCAGTGTGCGTTTTGACCTGGCCCGCGCGGAGCAATTCGCTCAAGAAGTGATTCGACGGGCCGTGGACTACGACGTAGTCCTGATAAGCGCGGAACCCTTTTATCGACACACGCTGCCCCGCACCAAAGAGAGCGAGCCCGGTTACTTTGAGGCGCGGAGCACCTACGTCAGACGGGTGCGCTCTCTTTGGGGCGATTTGACGCCCGAGGTAGTGGTGTGCTTGAGGCGTCAGGACCGATTCGCGCAGTCGCTTTATAACGAACATCTCAAAGTCACCAAGTACAAGCACGACTTCATGCGCTTCGTTCGCGAGCGCCACGTGTTGTTCGAATATGATCGGCAACTTGAGGTGTGGGAGCAGGAGTTCGGGGCTCCACGACTCTTCTTGTTCGAGGATCTCGTTGGTGCGAAAGAGGGTTTGGTTAAACGCTTTCTCACCGGGCTCGGTATCGCTGATTCCGTGTTGTGTGATCTGGCTGAGCCTCCCGTACAAAATTTGTCGCTTCCCCTTGAGCTCTTGGCATTTAAACGCGAACTCAACCGCTCTTCTCTTTCCAATGAACAGTTGGCCTCGCTCGCTCGCCTGCTCGACTCTGAGGCCTTCGTCGAGCGTTGCGGTATCAAGACGAGCAAGATGGATTGGGTGTCGGGAGAAGAACTTTCGACTTGGCTTGCCCTGTTTGACGAAGGGAATGAAGCGGTGCTTTCGCGGTGGGGGCCCTCTTCTTCTCGGAGCTTGTTCCCGCAACCCAGTTTCGATGCCAACGTCTTCAATGGTCTTTCGAACCGGGGCTTCTATCAACTGGTCGCCTCGCTCTTCGAATGGATGGCAGATTAAGCGGCAGACTGCAGGGAGACTCAAATGGTGTTGGTCGACATATTGATTCCTCATTACTCGGACCTTGCAGGGCTCCGGGATTCTCTGACTTCCATCGTGCAGCAGACTCTCCGCGATCCATTACGAGTGATCGTAGTGGATGACGGTTCTCCTCAGGAAGTAGCGGACCAAGTTCCTGGTTTGCTTCAGTCTTTTGAGCTCGAGTTTCTCTATCACCGCTTTCCGTCGAATCGAGGGCGGCCCGCCGTGCGAAACAAGTTGGTTGAACTTGCCGCCGCTCCTTATCTTGCTTGGTTGGATGCGGGTGACCGCTGGTACGCGGACAAATTGAGTTTGCAGCTGGAGCGCTTCGGACAACTTGAGCTAGCGGGTGCGGATGTATCCAGGGTATGGATGACCTGTGACTATGACTGGCGTTGGTCGGGTCGCGCCGCCGAATTCGTCGAGCAAGACGTCGATTCGGATCAACTCAAAGAGCTCCTGCTCGGAAAGCGGCTTCGCGCTTACCTCTGGTCGGTCTTGGCTCCGACTTGCTCCTTCAAACAACTTGGTCCTTTCGACGAAGAGCTGCCCCGTCTGCAAGACCTAGACATGTTCATTCGCTTCGTGGCCGCTCAAGGTCGTCTCGAAAAGCCGAGCGTAGAGCCGGCGCGGGCGCTTTGTGTTTACGAAAAGTCGGACGTGGGGCGAGACGCGAAACAAATCCGAGCGTGCAATGAGCGCATCTTCAAAAAGTACGCATCTTTGTATCGCAATTATGGCAAGCCCTTCGTGACCCAAACGCGTCTCAATGCAGAGCTTCTTTCGGCTCGTTTTGCCAAGAACAATGGCGACCGCCTGCTCATGGGGTACTACTTGGCGCGCGCCGTGGCCTTGGCCCCGTCCAGGGTTCCTTCTGAGTTTCTTCGAAGAATCAGCAAGCGACAGCAGGCGTCAGCATGATGGGGGAGACCGAAACACAAGGGCAGTTGGTTTGCTTTGTCATTGAGCGTTTGTTTGACCGTAGTGGTGGAGCCGAGCGTATCGTCGTCGAGCTCGCCAATCGCCTTGGTCAGGCGGGGCGTCGAGTGCATCTGGTTACCTACGAACGAAAGCAGGGCAAGCCCTTCTTTCCCCTCGGTCCTAACGTTATACACTTGAACCTCAAAGTGCCGGCGGCTCATCGTCCTTTAGCGCGGCGAACGTTTGATCGCGTGCGAGACCTCCTTCACTTGAAATTGCCGTACCCCAAAGTGGCTCAACGGGCCGTATGGTGGAGCCGACGAGGCGGCTTCGTTCGGGCGCTGGAGGATTACCTAGAGCTCCATCGGCCGCAACAGGTGGTTGCGGTAGCGCCGCCTTCCATGGTTGCCCTTGCCCAAACGCGTAGCTCTCACAAGTTTCGTAAAATCGCTTCCCTCCACAACGTGCCCGAACTGGACTTGCTCAGTCTGTTGCGTTGGGACAGAAACCCCGTTGATATTGAGCGACGAATGGCGGCTCTCGACTACTACGATGCCATTACCGTGCTTCAGCCTACCTTTCGTTCCTGGTTCGATGAACCTATGCGCCAGAAGGTGCACGTTGTCCCCAACCCAGTGTACCCTGCGGAAGTGGCGCCCTTCTCCACTCGGAAAAACAAGATTATTTACGTGGGGCGACTCGCGCTGCCCAAGCGGGTGCACCTTTTAGCAGAAGCGTGGGGTAAGATTGCCGAGCGCTTTGTCGGTTGGACCGTCGAGGTCTACGGGACGGGCCCATTTGAGAAGCAGGTGCGTAAGGCTGCCGAACGGGCTGGTGTGTTGGGTTCTTTCCACTTGATGGGGGAAACCCGGGATATCGAACAAGTGTATCAAACTGCCTCCATCCTGGCCCATCCCGCCGAATACGAAGGTTGGGGTTTGGCCGTCAGTGAGGCTTTGGCACATGGGATCCCTTGCATTGGTTATGCCGATTGTGAAGGCGTGAACCAGCTCATCCGCAGCGGCGAAAACGGATTGCTCGTTTCTTCCGAGCAGCCAGTTGATTCGTTGGCGGCCGGGCTGGCTCGCTTGATGTCGGATTGCAGATTGCGCGAAAAACTCGCCGAAAGTGCGCCTGGTTCGGTTGCACAATTCTCTCCACAGCGGGTGACCTCGATCTGGAAAGAGGTGATAGATGGCTGAGTCTTTCCGCTCGTTGATCTACTTCGGTCTTCCTCAGCCGGAAGCGCTGACAGCTGGCTCTGTATTCGAAGCGAAATCATCGGGCCTTGGCTTGCGGGACGGGAGGTGGGAACCCCTCATTCCTCGGCTCGCCGAAACGGCGAGTTGGGACTGGAGTCAGGTGCTCAACCTTGAGGTCTATGAGGAAGTCCTGCTCGATGTTGGGCCACTATCGCCGATTCATCACTACTTGTTGGGTCCCGTCGGAGCGGAGTCGGTGCGTGCTGTTCAGTCGCCCCGGATTCGCGCCCTGGTGGCGAGCCTTTCGAGTGAAGGGCCGGTCACTGTTCTCCTTGATGAGCGGGAGGCGCTTCCTCTGAATCTCGCCTACGCGTTTGTCTTGATTCGCGCCCGCGAGCGCGGGAAGTTGACCCAGTGGGTCAAGTCGGGCGGGCGACGTTGGCGTGGGATTATTCATCATAGTCTGTGGGCAGAATCTGGTTGTGAAGTGCCCGCATTTCGTTCCGCGCAGGAGCTCAGAGATCTCTTGATGGCTCGGAATCATGAGCCGGCGCTCATCGAGCGGCTCATGACTCAACTTGGGAGTTGCCCGGGGGTTGAAAGCTCCTTGTACTCCTTGCTTGAATACCTCCGCGAGCTCAATGCGACCTCGATTGGAGAGTCGACCCGTTGCGCCATGGTAGATCTTCTTTTGGGGCAGGGACGAGAGAATGCGCGGGTGGGAGGCGCTTTTGATGAGGACTGGAACCCCAAACTTGCCATGAAGGACAAGCGCGAAATCACAGCGTATTTATTACGGAGTGTGCTTTTGTGACCCATCGTGATGCGTGTTTTCGAGGGAACGATTCATGATCGGCAAAACTCCTTGGTCGACCCTCCTCCTGATTCTATTCGTGGTCGCGGCCTGGTTGGTCAACTACGAACCCGACTTGCGAAAGTGCCGAGAGATGTCGGTCTGTGCGAGGGAAGGAAAGTGTGTCGGGCGCCCCCCATGTCGCGCGGAAGGCGATGAGATGTGTCGAGCTTCCCAGAACTGTCGCGACTATGGTCGATGCAAGGAAATCGACGGTCAATGTGAGCTTTCCGAAGAACACTGTCGAAAGAGTGCGAACTGTAGAAAGTGGGGCATTTGCAGTGTCGGAAAGTCAAAAAACGGCTACCAATGTGTGGCGACGGACCGCTCATGTCAGAACAACCCGCACTGCGAGAAGGACGGGTTGTGTCGAGCCAAGGACGGAAAGTGTGTGGTCTCGTTAGAAGGCTGCGCGAAGTCCGCTCTCTGTAAGGAAGACGGACAGTGCGGGCTTGGCCCGAAGTCGTGCGTGGCCGTGTCGGGGGCCGATTGCGAGGCCTCAGATGCCTGCAAGTCGCGGGGGTTTTGCTCCTTCGAGAAGGACCGATGCGTTCGACGAGCAGACGACTGCCGGGAGTCAGAACTGTGCAGCAAGTTTGGACAGTGTGAGGTGAAGAAGAACTCTTGCGTACCCGGGAGCGAGCACGATTGTCGGGCGGCTCAAGCCTGTGCAGAGAAGGGGAAGTGCCACGTGAAAGGGTCGGGTTGCGCTCCCACGACCGACGAGGACTGTGAAGAGTCTCTCATTTGCAAAAGCCGTGGTGGCTGCTCTGCTCGACATGGGATCTGCGCACCCGCCTCAGACGACCACTGTCGACGGTCCGAGATTTGCGAAACCGAAGGGCGCTGCTCCGAGCGCGCGGGGCGTTGCGTCCCAGGGACTGAAGAGGATTGCCGCTCTGCTGCTATCTGCACGAAAGAAGGACGGTGTGCGGCCGGTTCTGCTGGCTGCTCAGCCGAAAGAGACGAGGATTGTGCGCGCTCAGAAATCTGCCAGCAAAAGGGCTTCTGCTCCGCTCGTTTCGGTCGATGTGTTGCGGCTCCCTGAGCGCATGTAGCTCAAAAACACTCGTCACGGCACAAAATGGGATGCTCGCCTCGGAGCGCTTGCTCGGCGTGCCGGTTTGGGCATGATTCTTTGCGAGGTGATGGAGGCGTCATGCGTTTAGGTATTGATTTTGGCACCACGCGAACGGTGGTCGCGGCCGTTCATGAAGGACGCTATCCAGTCGTCAGTTTCGAGGTGGATGGCCGGTTTTCCGAGTACCTCCCTGGTTATGCGGCAGCCGGCCCCGAGGGAATGCGTTTCGGGACTGACGCCGAAGGCTTGGATCACCTGACATTGAGGTCCGTCAAGGCTCGAATCAGCGGGGCGATGCCCGACGAGATCGTTCCGGAAACCTCCAACAGTCAGAGCGCTGTTTCGGCACTGGGGCTCACGACCGAGTACCTTTCCTACGTGCGTCGGATGATTGTGGAGAGAAGCAACCTCCCTCTGTCACCTGACGAAGAACTACAAGCTATGGTCGCGGTTCCTGCCCACGCAAGCACGAGGCAACGCTACCTCACCATGGAGGCTTTTCGGAGCGCTGGATTTCAGGTCCTGGGCCTGGTCAATGAGCCGACAGCCGGCGCAGTGGAGTTCGCGCGACACACACTTTCTGCTTTGAGTGCTAGAAGCCCTAAAAAGTACGTGATCGTTTACGACCTTGGGGGCGGCACTTTTGATACGGCGGCGGTGTCTCTCAAGGAGCGACGCTTCGAGCTCATCGGCGCTGAAGGTGTGAGCGGATTGGGGGGGAACCAGTTTGACGAAATCATCGCCAGCCATGTGTGTGAGCGGCTTGGTTTGAACCTAACGGAGTTGGACGCGGTCTCGTCCACCAAAATCCTCGAGAACTGTCGCCTGGCGAAAGAAGCGCTCGGCGTGAACTCAAGAAAGATTCTGGTGGAGGGACTGACCGAGTTCGGTCAGTCGGAAGTCTTGGTCGAAGCCAACTTGATCTACGACGATGCCGCTCCCCTGGTTGAAGAGACCGTTGGGGCGATGGAAAAGCTCTTTGACGGTCTGAGGGAGCACGGCATTGACCCTGAAAACACCCGCGAGATGGGGGCCATCTACTTGGTGGGGGGGTCGGTTCAGTTTCCCCTGGTTCAGCGTCGTCTACGTTCTCAGTTTGGGCGCAAAATCCAGCTGGCCCCTCAACCGCACGCGTCCACTGCCATTGGTTTGGCGATCGCTGCTGACGAAGAAGCCGGGATCTTCGTTCGCGAAGCGCCGACGAGGCATTTCGGCGTCTGGCGCGAGGGCGAGGGGGGGCGCGAAAAAGTGTTCGACCCCATCATCGAAAAACGTCACGGACGCTCTTCCTTGGAGCCCATCTTGATCCAGCGTTCGTATCGCCCAACCCATGCCGTAGGACTCCTTCGTTTCGTGGAGTGTACAACCCTCGACTCACACAGAGGACCCGGGGGAGAAGTCACACCCTGGCAAAATATTCTCTTTCCTTATGACCCGGTGCTGCGCGAGCAGGCAAACTTGGAGGCGTATGTGGGCCAACGTCGAGAGCATCTTGGCTCGGAAGAGATCGTCGAAACCTACGAATATCAGGACACAGGTGTAATTCGGGTCCAAATTGAAAACCGAACGAGCGGGTATCAGCGCAAGTATGTCCTAGGAGAGCCCAGTGGGGCATCTTTATAAGCGGTTGGCGGCTAGTCTCTTTTTCGTCTCTGTCTCGTTGCTCCCGGGCACGGTATGGGCCGACGATGAGCCTGAGCGTTCGCCCACTGTATGGGGGCGTCCCGTCACAAGGGACGGAGTCCACTTTCAGGTAGGGTTTGGTCCCGGACTCGGTCCTGATACCTCTGGTCTGTTTCACACGATGGAGCTCGGCTATTCGTTTTCTGGCCACACGGTGGCTCTGCTCCACACCTTTATCCAAAATAAGGGTATTTGGGGAACAGACCCCTCTGAGCCGGACTTGATTGGCGGCTGGTTGTTGGAATACAAACATGCCCTCTATTTCGAGGACCTGGTGGGTAAGTTCGCCCTGGGACTGGGAGGGACCCACGAACAGGAAGGGGGGATCAAGGCCTACCCCGGTGTGGGGATCAGCTATGGAGTCGATTTTCACTTTCCGCTGACATCGCGTTTTGGGCCCACTCTTACGCTGGCTGCAATGAACGTGACTTCGAGGGGGCGCCACCATTTTGGTGCAGGGCTTTCCCTGGGGTTCACCGTGTTTTAACGCACTTTTGAGACATCTGAGTCAGGAAAGTGTTGTTGATAATTCTGGCGAGCCAGTTGATAGCCAGCGAAACGTCGAAGCACTCCTTCGTAAAGGAGTTTTGCTTCTTCTTCTCTCCCCGATCTCCAAACGATTTCCGCGAGATTCAGAGCTAACTTGGGGTCCTGAGGCCAAGTGGCGGTGCCGCGCCGATAGATATTCTCCGCAACTGGAAGCTGCCCTAGACGCGCGTAAAGGCGACCTAAGTTGTTGGTCGCCTTTCGGCACGCTGCAGAGGGAAAATCGGGGCGAGAGAGCGCCTGATGGTAGGCCCGAAGGGCTTCGGTCAGTTCACCCTGTTCTTCCAAGATGACTCCGAGCTGGTAGGGGGCTTCGGCCGAGTAGGAAGTGTGGCGGGTCGCGTGTTCGAACAATAACTGGCCACTCGTGAAGAGATGGGCGCGGTAGCCGGTGTTCAAACAGAACCACGAAAAAAGGAGGGCTCCGCCCAGTTTCGTCAGGTGTATTGAGCGCGTTTGAGTCCACCTTGCTAGCTCTGCCCACAGCAGGCTAACGCCTAGCACTGAGAGCAGGAGATAGCGGTCCTCCTGGTAGTTTTGGATGGGGGCCAGCAAATGACTTGCTGGAACGAGCGGAAAAATGAAGCATGCGTACGCAAGCCAAGGGCGAAGGAGAGAGCCTCGGCACCTCCGAGCCAGGAGGAGCAAGAGGAGGGGAACGATGGCGAGAGAGCAGTAGCCTCCCAACACTTGCAGCGAAAAGGAATGCTGGGGAACCACGTCGTGAACGATACTTAGGTCGGTCCCGAAGAGGGCCGACTTGAGGTAACCCCACCAGACTGGACCCATGGTGAGCAGCTGTTGATGGTAAGATGGGCCTGCTTCTGGCACCATTCCCGTTTCTCGTGCCATCGCGAGCTGGAGCATTGCGACCGAGAACACCGGAATTGCCCACACCAGCAAGTCTCGGAGTAGCTTCTTCGTCGGGGCTGCACCCGTCCTCATTGTCTCGAGGATGAGCAATAGGAGTGGCGCTGAGATAAAAAGGAACTTTGACAATTGAGCAAGAACCAACAGCGCGGCTACTCCGGCGCTCTTGAACGAAGACTTGCTTTGGTAGAGCAACGCCGCGGCCCAAAAGAAGACGAGACCAAGTAAGTCCTTTCTGCCAACGATCCAGGCGACCGACTCGACGTGGGCCGGGTGCAAGAGGAACAGCGCCGCTGATATGTCGGCGAGCCACGTTGGGCGCACGTACTTCCGCAGGCTAAGTAAACAAAGTGCGCCACAGAGCAAATAGAGCGACAAGTTGACCACCCGCATGGGCTGCGGAGCCGTCCCGAAGAGTACGATATCCAGCAAGACGGAGGTGTCTCGAAGGGGCAGGTACTCGGCTCCGAGCAGTAGGCGCGTACTGGACGAAGTGTCGAACCAAATGGACCCGAGCGACGACCACGTTGGGCTCTTGAAGAAGGCGTTGTCGCGGATCAGCCAAACATCGTCGTAGTGAAGGTAGTCGCCCCAAAGGCTGTGCCCGTAGACGGCGAGGAGAGAAAGGAGGATGAGCCAAAAACGGTCCCTTTCAGTGCTCGGAAGCATCTTGGTGACTAATTGCAGCTGACGCGAATGCAATTTTGGTCTTCGTCTGAGCCGTCCGCGCAGTTTTGAATGACGTCGCAGACTTGCCAACCGGCTACGGCCCGGTTGCTGTCACACCTGAAGTAGTCGAAGTCGCAATCCTGCTCGTCGCTCGCATCGGGGCAGTCCACTATTCGATCACAGCGTTCGCTCTTGAGAACGGGGCTTCCATCATCGCATTGAAACCAGAGCTCTTGGCAATTTTTTTCGTCCTCGCCGGATGGGCAGTCTGGTCGAGTGTCGCACTGGAAGTTGGACGGAATACGATCGCCGTTTTCGCATTCGAAGCTTTGGTGGGAGCGAAAGCACTCCACCCAATCTGGGGGATAGTCGCCGCACACGAGCTCCTCTGGCGTTACACAGGTTTCCGTGGCGACGAGACACTCAAGAACATCAGAGAAGAAGGGCAGTGATTCGTAACGCGGGTGCGAATAGTTTTTCGAGCCGAAGTTTTCGCAGTGGGAGATGAACTCAATGAAGGCCGTCTGGGCGCTTTCAAAACGGTCCCAGGTGAGACGATCCACATCTTGCCATCCTGCCGGGGTTCCAGGCGCAGTTCCGCCGCCGCCACCGGCTCCACCGATGCCGCCTGCTCCTCCAATCGCTCCGAATTCCCAATCTACGACCTCAGGCAATTCGGGGTTGTAACCAGGGCTCGAACAGGCCGGTGTGATAGCCATAGCGCCGCCGCAGATGGCGGCACTCAGTAAGAGATAAGAGCGAGCTTCCATGGGGGAAATGTAGACAGGGCGCGCGCGCTTCTCAAGCGGATAACATTCGACGAGTTGCATCACTGCGACCCCGAGATCCCGCACGCAAGAGCTAAAATGCTCCAGGGCTCCTTGATTTTTGCTGGCCAGGATGGAAAACGACCTCCTTGGTCATTTGTGTAAGAAGCTTTGCTCTCATCGCGACAGAGTTAGCTCTTTTTTGTCTTTCGCTCTTTTGGGGGAGCCCCGTGCTCGCCACCCAAAGCGATGGCCATGCGCGAAGTTATCATGCGCGCCCGACGACCGGTCCCGTCGTGGTCGACGGGCAAGCTTCCGAAAGAGCCTGGCGCCGGGCAGTCCCAGCTGGAGACTTCGTCGAGCGCTATCCGGCCTTCGGTCGGAAGGCTTCTCAGTCGACCACTTTTCGTGTCACCTTTGACGAACGTGCCCTGTTCGTTTTGATCGATGCTGAGGACGATGACCCCCCAAAAATCGTAGCTCAACTCACGCAGCGAGATCTGGATAGCCCTTCGGATTGGGTCGAATTGCTCCTTGACCCTCAGGGGAGCTTTCAGACAGGTTATCGTTTTGCTGTGAGTGCCCGAGGCGTGCAGCTGGATGCGCGACTTTCGCGTGGGGGCACGACCGAAGACCGGAGTTATGACGCCTCCTGGACCTCGGCGGTCGTTTGCCACGACGGGGGATACAGAGTCGAGATGCGGATCCCTTTTTCTGAACTGCGCTACTCCGGGGATGTTGAGTCTTGGGGAATTCAAGTGGTTCGTCGAGTCGCCCGAACTGCAGAAACCTCCGTCTACAATTCGACCCCCAAATCCGCTTCTCGCCCGCTTCTGCACTTGGCACGACTATTCGGTCTGTCGTCGCTTCGGGAAAGGAGCTCGGTCAATTTCAGACCGTACAGCATGATAAAGTGGCAGAGCCAACAAAGTGATCGGTCTTGGGCCGCTCGCTATGGCGGAGACGTTCGCCTCAACTGGGGAAGCTCGACGACTATCCATACCACCGTGCTTCCCGATTTTGGCCAGGTACAGCAGGACCCAAGTCAGCTGAATTTGACAGCCTACCAAGTCTATCAGCAAGAAAGGCGGCCCTTCTTTCTTGACGGGTTGGAACATCTGCAAACTCCTCTTTCCCCTCGAGGAGGGGATGAAACGATCTACTATTCAAGACGGGTCGGGGCTGTACCAGAGGCGCGCGACCGGGGCGACTTCGATGTCTATCCCACCCACCTGCCGATTTGGGCGGCCACGAAAGTTCTCCACCGTGGCGCTGGAGGAACAAATCTCAACTACTTGGCAGGTGTGACCGGTCCTGGCTCGGGGTTCGTTACCGACACTGGCGAGAAAGTACTCATCGCTCCCGTGACGAGCTTTCAGGTGGCCCGGGTGAAGCAAGAGGTGCAAAACGGACGAGGTTCGGTTGGGGCGTCCGTTACCTTCCTTCATCGCCACGTCTCGGGGGCTCTCCGAGACGAGTTGATCGAAAACGCCATCACGGGGGGGCCGGACTTCGATTTGCGATTCGGTGATTACGGTTTAATGGGCCAACTGGTTGGCTCTCACCTCACGGGGATGCCGCAGGCGGTGGACCGCGTCCAACGGTCAACAGCCAACTTGCTTCAGCGGCCGGACGCGCATCACCTCGGCTACAATCCCAAAGCATGGAGCCTCAGCGGATATTCGCTTTCGCTGGGCGGAGGCAAGTTCGATGGGACCCCGTGGAGAGCCTTCTGGGGCGGTCAAGTGAGGAGCCCCGGTTTTAACACCAACGACCTTGGGTTTCTGCAGTCGGCCGATCAACAAAAGTGGGAGGTCAGTGTTGGTTATCGCTTTGACCAAGAAACGTCCCTGACGAGATCCGGAGTCGTGGATGTCGGGGGCTGGATTGAGAAAACCAACTCGGTTCAGGTCACCGGGGCAGAAGTGTCTGTGGGAACGAACTGGGATTTTGCCAATGCTTCTTTTGGCTGGAGCGGCTTTTCCTTGCAGCCCGAAGTCAACGACGTTCGGCTCCTCAGGGGCGGGCCGGGGTTTCTTGTTCCGCCTTCGCTTGGAGGTTGGTGGGGGTACCAAACCGATGCCCGGAAGGCTTGGTTTATGTCTTGGTCGGGCAACTTCGAGCTAGGCAAGTATCGAAGCAATTCACGAGTTTTTCTTGCCTGGACGACGACGTTTCGTCCCGTGAGCACGCTCAGTTTCTCCATCGCGCCTACGGTCGAGACGGGCGCGAATGACCTCCAGTACGTGGACACACTATCTCGCCTAGGAAACGACGTGGCTATGTTGGGACGTCTGAGCCGCCAAACCTACACCCTCACCGTTCGAATGGACTGGGCCCTAGCTTTGGGGCTGTCACTGCGCGTCTATGCGATGCCCTTCTTGAGCGCGGGACGCTACCTAGCATTCTACGAAGTCATCGACGGGCTTGCGGGTGAGTATTCTGAACGACGTCGGCGCACCGACTACGCAGGCGCCGCTCAGTTCGTGAACACGCAGTTGCGATCGTCGGTGGTAGGTCGTTGGGAGTTTTTGCCGCTTTCGTCCTTGTATCTCGTTTGGACCCACGACCAGGGGGTGTATTCAGAAGACCACCGAAGGGTCCACGTCGGTCGCGAATTTGGTGCTTTGGGCGACTCCCCCGCGGTGGATGTGGTGATGTTGAAGGGGGAAGTTTACTGGACACGATGAGGGGGCCCACCGACGTTGTTGACCGTTTCGTCCTGTGTCGGCCCAAGATGCGACGGTTTTGGGGACAGCGAAGTCACTCAGGGGCGAACTGGCCAGCTTACGCCTATTTTTGTGGCGTCCTCCTGGGTGTTGAGATTGTCTAAGACCCCGGGGTCGTCTGTCTCGAAAGTCTCTAGAGGCAAGGCGAGACGAAGCGCATCTCGGAGGTTGTCTACCGAGTGAGCGAGCTCGACTTGTGCGGGCATGCAGACGGGATGTCCCCGCCGGCCGCAGCTTGTGGGGATGATCAGATTTTTGGTCTCTCTTGCTCGTTCGATAGCGCTTCTGACCGTATCTGCTGAGATTCTGGGCTGGTCCAAGGTCGCGAGGACGAGGTAGCTTGCCCCCCACGTTGATGCCGCTTCCTGTCCGATGCGAAACGAATCCAACATGCTGGCACTAGCGTGTGGTGCTCGCGCGTACCAATAGCTTGGAAGAGCGGCTGTGATGGCCGCGTCGTGGGGGGGGGCCACTACGACGCAGACTTCTTCGCAACCTCCGTCGAGGAGTGTCTGACGGACTTGCGAAAGGACTGTGGTCGTTCCAATGCGTCCGAGCGCTTTGTTTTGACCGAGGCGTGAGGCTGCGCCCGCGGCCAGAATTACCCCCACAACGTCCCCGGCGGACTTGCGCTTGCTACCGACTCGAGCGCGGTGAGAGCGCACGATCTGGGCGAGAATGGATACCGCGATTTCTTCGGGTTCGACGGCCCCAAGCGGAAGGCCGACGGGCGAGACCAAATGAGACAGGTCGAGTTGTGGGTTTCGAGCAAAGATGCGCTTGCGAACGGTTTCACTCTTGCGTCGAGAGCCAACCATGCCCAGAAACTCAACCTGAAAGGAGGCGCACAGCGTCACCAATCGTTCGTCGAGTTGGTGGCTGTGGGTACAGACGACCACGTAGTCCCTTTCGCCCAGGCGGAGCGCGCGACTGCGGATGACCCCGTCTCCGTCATCCAGGAGTTGGGCGCAACCGGGGAATCGCGATGCTTCGTTTAGCTCCTCTCGCTCGTCGACAACGATAACCTCAAAGCCGGCCAGCTGAGCCATGGCCCCCAAAGGCTGGGCAATGTGTCCGGCACCGAAAAGGACGAGCCGAGGCGACGGAAAAATCGGTTCGATAAAAAAGCTCATCTGCCCTCCGCAGCACATGGCGAGATCGCGGGTGAGGTGACGGCTATGACTCTGGGGTTGGGCAGAAGAAAGTGTGGAGCGGAGAGCTTCAATGACGTCTTGCTCAATTGCACCTCCACCTATTGTGCCGAGCCGGGTTCCATCTTCGAAGAGAGCCATCTTGGCTCCTGGCAGTTGTGGCGTTGAACCACTTGTTTGGGTCACGGTTGCAAGTGCCGCTCGACAGCGTTCTTCGTGCACCCTTTTTGTAAGTTCGGCTATCAATCGAAGTTGGTCCACGGGGACGGATATTACTCAGCCGTCCATGGTGCGCTATAGTCGCGTCATGACGGAGAGGGATAGAGAATTGTGGCAAGAACTGGCCGAAAAAGAGGCGCGAGGGGCGGTTCGGGCTCATACTTCTCCAGGCGGCATCAAGTATGAGCCCGTATATTTCTCGGCGGAGGAGACCCCCGAACCTCCCGTTCCCGGCCAGTTTCCGTACACCCGTGGGGTTAAGGCTTCGATGTACTTGGGACGCCCTTGGACGGTGCGCCAGTATGCGGGGTTCTCAACTGCCGAAGAGTCCAATGCCTTCTACAAGAGCTGCTTGGAAAGAGGGCAACGTGGCTTGAGCGTGGCGTTCGACCTTCCGACACACCGTGGGTACGACAGCGATCATCCTCGCGCCCGAGGCGATGTCGGCAAGGCCGGAGTCGCGATCGATTCGGTGGAGGACATGAAGGTCTTGTTCGGCGAAATCGATCTGACTTCCGTCAGCGTGTCGATGACGATGAACGGTGCCGTTCTTCCCATCCTGGCAGCTTTCATTGTTGCCGCCGAAGAACAGGGAGTCAGTAAGTCGGATCTAAAGGGAACGATCCAAAACGACATCCTCAAGGAGTTCCTTGTTCGCAACACCTACATCTATCCTCCTGAAGCGTCGATGCGAATTGTGCGCGATGTGATCGCTTTCTGCAGCGAAGAAATGCCGCGTTTTAATCCCATTTCGATCTCTGGCTACCACCTGCAAGAGGCGGGTGCATCTGTCGAACTTGAGCTAGCTTACACTTTGGCGAACGGTCTGGAGTACGTAAGACAGGTCGTTGAGAGTGGTTTGGACGTCGATAGTTTTGCCCCGAGACTTTCTTTCTTCTTCGGAGTCGGCATGGACTTCTTTCTTGAGGTTGCCAAACTGAGGGCGGCACGTCAGCTGTGGGCTACTCTGCTAAAAGAAAGATTTTCGCCCCAAAACCCCAATTCTCTGCGCCTGCGGACCCATTGTCAGACTTCCGGTGTCAGCCTGACCGCGCAGCGACCTCACAATAATATAGTTAGAACGACCGTTGAGGCGATGGCCGCTATCTTAGGCGGTACTCAGAGCCTACACACCAACTCTTTTGATGAAGCTCTCGCTCTTCCCTCGGACGCTGCGGCTCGAGTGGCTCGAGACACGCAGCTGATCCTCCGAGAAGAAACGGACCTGGCGGCCACTGTCGACCCCCTGGCTGGGTGCTACCTCGTTGAAGACTTGACGAACAAACTCGTCGACCGAGTTCGATGTCTTCTGTCGGAGATCGAGGAGGCGGGGGGAATGGTGCGAGCGATAGAAAAAGGCGTGCCCCAAGGTCGTATTGCTCAGGCAGCCGCCATGCACAAGGCAGAGGTCGACTCAGGAAGTCGCCCGATTCTTGGGGTCAATCTTTACCCCGAAGAGCTCTCGACCGGGCTTGATGTGCGCATCATCGAGGATGCGCCAGTGCTTGCGGCCCAATCGGCACGGCTCAAGGCCGTGCGTAAGAACCGAGACGAGGTAGCCCTGAAAGACGCACTTTCGGCTCTTCGATTCGCAGCCGAAAACCAGGGCAGCAACCTCTTGGCGGCGGCACTAGGCTGCATGCGACACCGAGCAACAGTAGGTGAGGTGAGTGCCGTTCTCGAAGAGGTATTTGGTCGACACAAGGCGACCTCCGAGGTGGCTTCTGGAGTATACGGGGCAGCGATGAGTTCACGCAGCGATTGGGAGGAGATCCGCGCGCAGGTAGCGAACTGTGCAGAGAAAGAAGGTCGACGACCTCGTATTCTGATTGCCAAGGTCGGTATGGATGGCCACGACCGCGGAGCAAAAGTCGTTGCTTCCGGCCTCGCGGATGCGGGCTTCGACGTTGAATTGGGGCCTTTGTTTCAGAGTCCTTTGGAGGTCGCGCAGGCGGCCATTGATGGAGATGCCCAGGTCGTGGGGATCTCCACGCACGCAGGGGGGCATCGCGTTCTCGTTTCTGATTTGTTGCAGGCTCTCGTCAAGCTTGGGGGACAAGACGTGCTTGTTGTCTGCGGGGGTATTATTCCGCAAGCCGATCACGCCGAGCTGAGGCGCTTGGGCGTCGCTGCCGTGTTTGAGCCAGGAGCTTCTTTGACCAACATCGCGAGCGAGCTGCTTGATCTCGTGGAAAAGCGAGAGGCCTGAGCATGAAAGGGAGTTTGGGGCCCTCGGACCCTACGTCTGCCTGGCTCGAATCTCTTGTCGCAGGTGAAAGAAGAACGCTTTCGCGTCTGCTCACTTATGCAGAAAGCCGAAAGAACGAGCACCAGGAGCTTGTCGCGTCGGTGCTTTCCTCAGCAAAAGGAAGAGCCCATCTAGACAGCTCTGTCATAGGTGTCACTGGCGCGCCCGGGGCTGGTAAAAGTTGCCTAGTCGAAGCACTAGGTGTCCATCTTCTTGCGCGAGACGCTTCGGTGGCGGTGCTTTCTGTCGACCCGAGCAGCGAGGTGAGTGGCGGTAGCATTTTGGGCGACAAGCTTCGGATGCCCCGCTTGGCGAGTACCCCACGCGCCTACGTGCGGAGTGTTGCATCACAGTGTTCTTATGGCGGACTGAGTCCAGGTTCGATGCAGGCAGTTGAGTTGCTTCGGCTAGCTGGATACGACTACATTTTCGTCGAGACGGTGGGAGTAGGGCAGTCCGAAGTTGATGTGGCGGCGGTGTGCAATTGTCTTGTGTTGGTTCTCTCCCCTACCGAGGGAGACGATGTGCAGGGGTTCAAGAGAGGCATTACCGAACACGTGGATCTTGTCGCGGTGAACAAGGCAGATATCGATTTTTCACTGGCGCAGAGAATCGCAGCTCACTACCAGAGTTCCCTCACTTTGCTTCGTGACCGTCCCGTGCAGGCGTCCACTGTCAGTGCAACAAAGGAGCTGGGGCTTGCTGAACTTTGGCACAATGTTGAGCTGCATCTCTCCGAAGCGGCAAAGGCTCCAAACGAAGAGCGCTTGGCGTCGGCCCTAGCTCGTCTCGTTGCTCGAAAGGTAGAGGCCCGATTGCTGCAGAAGATGCGCGAACCAGAAGCTCCTGAGCTTAAACAGCTCATTCGAGCCAAATGCCGAACGATCACCCTGACCTCTGCTGCCGAGGAAATCACGCGTCGGTTGTTTGATGATCAGTAGGTCCGCAAAGCACATGGGGCGCAGATGTGTTTGCTAGCTTGCGGGGTCAAGTGGGGTGTGAGAATGTCAACTTGGATGCCGACGCCGCAATCGAGCTACCTGCTTGTTCTCGCTGTCCCTGCCTATCGGCTGAATGCGAATGAATTTGCAGTGGAGAGCGCCTTTGCGGAGCATCTGCGGCTTCTCAAGCGCGAACTGGGCGAGCTGGCTCCCAGGATCGTACTTGTTTCTCCTCTCATGGATGAGACTGCTTTTCGGCGTCAAAAATCAATCTTGACGTCCATCTTGGAACAGGAAGAGGGGATTCATCACAGGCCGACCGTCCTGGCCGGGAAGGGAAGAAAGGACATGCTGCTTTCCTTTCTTCCGGTCGTGAAGCGTCTTTGGGCAGAGGTGCTCGGCGCGCACGTTGTCCACGGCGGGCCGTCCACCATCTATCAGCCCTTCGAGTATCTTTCCCTTCTGTTGGCCGTCCTGGCGGGGCGAAACACGATATTTGTGGCTGACATTGACCATCGAGAAACGTCGCGCATGAACTTGCAGAACGGCACTTGGTCAAAGAGGCAGTTTTGGGTCAACCATCTCTTTCATGATCGAATTCGGCATGCCCAGATAGCGTCCGCTTCCAAGATGTTTTCTCTTGTTTTGTTGAAGGGCGCGGCGATGGCAAGAGATTATGGACGCGGCGCCTCGAACGTAAAAAATCACCTGGACTCGGCCTACAGCTCCGAGCATCTTCTGGACGAAGTCCAACTTGAGGCGAGACTCAGTCGCCTCGACGATCCCTCTGCTCCACTTGAGCTTTGTTACTTCGGTCGCTTGGTTGAGTACAAGGGGATCGATCACATGCTTCAAGCAGTGAGTCGAGCAATCAAGCGCAGCGAAAGGCCCTTGCGATTTCACATCATCGGCGATGGGCCTGACGATGCAAGACTTCGCGATTTGGTGATCTCGTTGAATCTCAATGAGGTTGTGAGTTTTCATGGCCCAGTTCCCTTTGGGCCAACGCTGTTTGAAACGCTCCAGCTGTTTGACATCTTGCTTGCGGCTCCCCTGGCTCAGGATACGCCCAGGAGCGCCTTGGATGCGATGGCTTGTGGGCAGGCAGTGCTCGCCTACGACACCTACTATTATCGAGATCTTGAAGGGAGCGGGGCGGGAGTGCTCACTTCACCCTGGGGCGAGATCGAAATGCTTGCTTCGAGTATCGCGAACCTCGCTTCCAACCCAGAGTCGTTGCGCGACCTGGCGGAGCGGAGCCGCCGATTCGCCCTTGAAAACACTCAAGAGATTTGGCTCGCCCGACGCGTCGAATGGACTCGCGACGTAATACAGGCGACGAGAGCACGGCTGTCGTTGGGAAAAGAAGCCAACGATGCCTGACTGCTAGAAAGGTCGAGCCAGGCGCTTGAGGCGTCCTAGCTTCGCTTTGCCCTTCTGAAGGACTCGAATCACCTTGCCGCGCGTGCTCAGTCCCGGGTCGAGTTCGAATCCACATTGGCGAATCGCGTTTTCGAAGCGTTTGAGATCTTCGACTGGAACGTTTTTCGAAATCGCGCCGGACGAGTCGAGTAACTGAGCTCGGTTTTTTCCTCCAATGATTACACTCGTGACCCCTTGTCTCTTCAATGCCCAAAGGAGGGTGAGTTGAGCCAAGGTCACGTTGTGGTCTCGCGCCAGCGGCTGCGCGACCTCTCGTAGAACGGTGTTCACGCGTTCTACGTTTTTTGGGTGGCGATAGGCTCCGTTTGCGCGCCAGTCCGGCTCGGGTTTTTCATGCAGGAGTCGCCCGCCCAGTAGACCGTGGGCGAGCGGCGAGTAGGCCAGAAATCGGATCCCGTTCTTCTTACTATAATCGAGTAGAGCTTGTTCTTGATGGGGTTGCAGCAGATTGTATTGGTTTTGGGTGCTAAATAGCTTGTCCCCCAAGTGTCGGTGGGCTGCGCGCAGCTGCTGAAGCGGGTAGTTCGAAATTCCAATTTCTCTCACTTTGCCGGCCTTCTGGGCTTCGAGAAGCGCGTCCATCGATGCTTCGATGGGTGTGGTTCTATCCCAATGGTGAACCTGAATTAGGTCGATGTAGTCGGTGCCCAGACGCCGCAAACTTTGCTCGATTTCGGTCAACAGGGCTTGAGGGCGGCTATTTCTTCGTGGGGTCCACATGCGCCCGTTTCGCTCGACAGAGAATAACGGTTCTCCGTGGTCGCTGTCCCAGTTTAATCCGCACTTTGTGAGGACTTGAACTTTGTCTCGCCGGTCCTTGATCGCTTTTCCGACGATCTTTTCACTTTCGCCTGCTCCGTAGAGTGGCGCAGTATCTAGGGAGGTGATCCCCCGTTCGATGACCTCATGCAGAATCGGAATGTCTTTCGTTTGACCAGGTTCTGAAAACCCCATGGTGCCTAGAACTACATCCGAAAGCTTAAGCTTTTTTGCGTCACTCGCTGGTTCGTTCATGTCGAGACCAAAGCTACCCTGAGATGTGTCCTCCAGTCGAGGGGCTGACTCATCGGGTCGATACTCACTTGCCCGCAGTTTTCGGGTTACCATGCCTGTTCTCCCGGGTGACATTCTGGGCAATCTGGAGCACGATAGCGCCACATCGGCGCGTGAAACGCGCCTCTTCGGGAGATAGAAGTTGGAAACGTGGTCATGTGTTCTTGTCGGTGAAGGTCCCTTACTGATCGCGGTATGCGAGCAGGTACTCAGCTTGGGCGGACGACTATTGGGAGTCGTCTCGGGCTGTTCACAAGTGGAACGATGGTGCCAAGAAAAGGGAGTTGTCCGCGTCGACCATCAGCCGGGATGGATGACTCACTTTCAGCCGATGCGTCCCGACTTCTTGTTCAGCGTGGTCAATCACAAGATTTTGTCTCGCGAAGAGCTCGAACTCCCACTTCGATCAGCCGTGAACTATCACGACTCTCTGTTGCCGGAACTTGCGGGGTTCAACGCGACCTCCTGGGCGATTATCGAAAGACGCGCTGAGCACGGAATCACGTGGCATCGAATGTCGGACCGAGTAGATGGCGGCGGGGTTCTGATTCAGGAGCGAATCGCCATTGCGCAGGACGAAACAGCGTTCACCCTGGCAATGAGATGCGGGGAGGCAGCGGTTCGTTCCTTCCCTCGATTGATAGACGGTCTCTTGAATGACTCTTTGACGGTTGTTCCGGAGCAGGCGCCAACTAGCTTTCATTTTCGATACGAGCGTCCGGGGTTGGCCATCCTCAATCTTCACATAGACCCGCAGCAGGTCTCTGCGTTGGTGAGAGCGCTCGACCTCGGCTCGGACGACAATTGGATGTCAACGCCCAAAATCTTGACCGACTCCGGTCAAGTTTGGGTCGCGAAGAGATGTCGCGTCATCCCCGACGTTCCGTCTGTAGCGACGGGGCATATTATCGACGTCAGTCCCGAAGGGGTTCGAGTGGCCGCTGAGGGCGGGGGGGTGCTTCTACAAGATTTGTGCTCTCCAGCCGGGGAGGCAGCGACCGAGGCGGCGCTTCGTGCCAGCGGTGTGGTAGCAGGAAGGCAACTGGCTTCCCTCCCAGCAGAAACCGCACAAGCTCTAGAATCCTTCGACGCAGAAGTATCCCGCCATGAGCGATTCTGGGCGAAGCGCCTAACTCGGTTCAAAGCCACTCAATTGAGCGAGATAAAAAGGGCAGAGGGCGGCAGAGCTGCCTCCACTTTGAGTCGCGACGTAGGGGCGAATTTTTCGAACCTTTCCCCCGACGAACGTGCAAAGCGGCTGCTTGCTGGCTTGGTCATCTACCTCAAACGTCTCGGTGATGGCGATGGGGCCGTCTGTCTAGGAGCCGCGACATCTGGTCTTCCGGGGGGCGCTCAGTTTTTCTTCTCCGGGAGGGTTCCCTTGTTGATCGAGCTTTCTTCCGGGGATTCTCACGCTTTCGTTCTTGATGCCGCGGGGCAAGAGATCACGAGGCGCGAAACGTACAAGACCTTCGCTCTCGATCTGGCTCTGCGATACTCAGCATTGCGCGATACCTCCTTTTTTGAGGAGCCTTTGCCCGTCGTTGTGCATTGGGGCGATGCGCCCCACGATCTTTCCGGCCTTGCTCTCAACTTGGCATCTTCGCAGATCGAGTTGAGCTACCACCCGGACGCCGTAAATGAGGTTCAGGCGGAGCTGATTGCTCGCCGACTCGCTCGAATTGTTGAGCTCGGCATAGCCAACGAACAAGAGCAAGTTGGAGAAATTGGGTTGATTCCCGAGGAGGAACGCTACCTGCTGGTTGAGACGTGGCAACGAACCGAAAAGGACTTCGAGAGCAAATGCGTCCACGAGTTCTTTGAGCAGAGGGCGCGCGAAAACCCCGAAGCCACGGCTTTGGTTTGCAGGGGGGAAGAGTTGACCTACGCAGAGCTCGACAGCAGGGCGCACGCGCTAGCGGTTGAATTGTCTAGTTTTGGCGTTGGTCCAGATGACCTAGTCGGGGTGTGTCTTGAGCGTTCGATTGGCATGGTCGTCGCCATTTTGGGTGTACTCAAGGCAGGCGCCGCCTATGTCCCCCTCGATCCCGCTTACCCCACCGAGCGCGTATCGTACATGGTGGAGGACTCGCGGGCGAAGGTGGTTATCACCGAACAACGTCTCCGCCGGACACTTCCAAAAGAGCAAACTTGCCTGCTGATAGACAACTGTCCAACCAGCAGCTCAGCTCAACTTGAACGTCGTGCTGCCCCACACAATCTCGCCTATGTCATCTTCACCTCTGGATCCACGGGGCGACCCAAAGGGGTCATGGTGGAGCACCGCAATGTGGCGAACTTCTTCAGTGGGATGGACGACGTACTCGGTACTGAGCCGGGCGTTTGGCTTGCTGTTACGAGCATTTCCTTCGACATATCGGTCCTAGAGCTCCTTTGGACCTTGGCCCGTGGGTTTACCGTCGTTTTGCAAGAGGAGGGCGACCGGGCGTCGTTACAGGCTGGGCGACGTCTTTCGGCAGCCGAGCGGATGGGCTTTGGCTTGTTCTATTTTGCCGCGGACAGTTCTCGCGCTTCGGAAGGGGGAGCCTATCGGCTCTTGTTAGAAGGGGCCCAGTTCGCGGATGCTCATGGCTTCGACGCAGTCTGGACTCCTGAGAGGCACTTCCACGAGTTCGGAGGCTTGTACCCCAACGCAGCGCTCACTTCAGCCGCTCTCGCGGTCGTGACTCAGCATGTGCAGATCCGCGCAGGCAGTGTGGTTCTGCCTCTCCATAATCCGATTCGCGTTGCGGAAGACTGGGCTGTAGTCGACAACCTGTCGGGGGGGCGAGTAGGGCTTTCTTTTGCCTCCGGTTGGCACGCGAATGACTTTGTGCTCAAGCCAGACAACTTCGAGCGTCGGCGCGAGGTGATGTATGAGTCAATTGATAAAGTGTTGGCCTTGTGGCGAGGCGAAAAAGTCTCGGCGAAGAACGGCGAGGGTTCAGAAATTCAGGTTTCTACTCTCCCTGGTCCGGTTCGCGCCAAACCTCCTATTTGGATTGCTTCGGCTGGAAATGTAAGCACGTTTCAGGCAGCTGGTCGCAAAGGGTACAACGTGCTGACCAACATGTTGGGGCAAGATATCAATGACCTTGGAGTCAAGTTCCAAGCGTACCGACGAGCATGGGCAGAAGCGGGGCATTCTGGGCAGGGGACTATTTCCGTTATGCTCCACACCTTCGTGTGCGGGAGCGACGAGGAGGCCAAGCGAGTCGCCAAGGAGCCGTTCTGTCAATACTTGGCGACTTCATATGATCTAGTGAAGGTAGCGCCGTGGATGTTTCCTGCTTTCAAACAACCTTCTCAAGGAGCGTCGAGTTCGTCCGCATTCGATCCGGAAACCTTCGATGACGAGGACAAACAGGCGTTGCTTGAGCATGCGTTCGAACGCTACTTCGAGACGGCGGGGTTGTTCGGGACCCCCGAGCGAGCGCTTCGAGTTGTTGAGAAACTCCGCGAAATCGGAGCAAACGAAGTCGCTTGCCTCATCGACTTTGGTATCGATCCTCAGGTTGTGTTGGACAACCTGAGCCATCTGAATCGCTTGAGAGAACTTGCGAATCAAGACGTGGGCGAACACCTCGCCGAGGGCTCGGACGTGGCCGTCGCTCCTCCGTTGGTCGAAGACGTCCCTCCCACCATTTCAGAACAGCTTGATAAAAGGGCGGTCACGCATTTTCAGTGCACTCCCAGTATGGCGAGAATGCTACTTGCGGACGGTACGAGCGCATCCTTTGGAGGCCTCAAGCAACTTTTGCTAGGTGGTGAGGCTCTCTCCGACGACCTTGTTCAGCGCCTGAGTTCCCAAGTGACCGGGCAAATGGTCAACATGTACGGTCCGACCGAAACGACGATTTGGTCCACGATCAGCGTGGTTGAGGCCGGGAAGAAAGTGTCGATTGGTCGCCCTATCGCGAACACTACGATTCGAATTCTTGGCCCACGCGGCGACCTGCTCCCGGTTGGGGTGGCCGGTGAGCTTTGTATCGGAGGTGCCGGCGTCGTGAGAGGCTATTGGCAGCGACAGGATCTGACGCAAGAGCGTTTCGTTCCGGACCCGTGCTCTCGCGAGGAGCGCCTCTATCGCACCGGTGATTTGGCTCGCTACTTACCGTCTGGCGAACTCGAATACCTCGGCCGAATTGACCAACAGGTCAAGCTCAACGGTTATCGAATCGAACTGGGAGAAGTCGAGGCAGCGATGACTAGCTTTCCGCTGGTCCGTGAGGCGGTGGCTGCGGTCAAGCCGGTTGGAGCAGACTCTCAGCTCGTTGGGTACTACGTACAGAACGGGTCTGCTTCCGACAGTCAAATGGCGGGGGTAGAGAAATGGGGTGAGCTCTGGAATCAGGCTTACGAACGTCGAATCGGGAGTCAGGGACAAGATCGACGATTCGACGTTTCCGGGTGGTTGAGCAGTTTCACTGGTGCTCCTCTAGAGCAGCAAGAGCTGCGTGAATGGGTGGATGCCACAGTCGCGCGCGTGCTTGCTGGCAATCCTCGGAGGGTGTTGGAACTAGGCTGTGGCACCGGTTTGATCCTTTTTGGTTGCCTCGCTCATGTAGATCATTACACCGGAATCGATCTTTCCTCCCACGCCTTGGCGGAAATTCGAGCCGAGCTTACTCCCGAGGAGCAGCAGAAGGTGGCTCTTCTACGACGTGCTGCTGACGAACTCACCGAGCTTCCCTTTGAGCACTATGACTCAATTGTGATCAACTCTGTGATTCAATACTTTCCGTCGGAAGACTATCTTTCGGCAGTACTATCGTCGGCAGTCGAAAGACTAAGTGCGGGCGGAGAGTTGTTTCTTGGGGATATTCGCAGTCTACAGCATCTTGGGATGTTCCACTCCATGGTGGAGGTCTTTCAGGCTGATGAACAACTGAGCGCTGCCGAGTTGAGTTCTCGAATCGAGCTGCGTTGTCAAAACGAAGCGGAGCTTCTTCTTTCGCCGCAGTTCTTCCTATCCTGGTTAAAAGAAAACCCTCAAATGGAGCTCGTTCGTCTTCAGCTGAAGGACGCGCGAGCGGACAACGAGATGTCGCTGTTTCGCTACGATGTGACCTTGAGAAAGGTGGACGGAAAATTCTCCGCTACGGTTGCCGATGTTCCTACTCTAAATGGACCGTCGCTCGAGTCGGTGCGTGAGGCCTTAGGCAGATCTCCCGAGGAGCTGATGGTGACGAATATGCCCAATGCTCGTCTCTCTCGTCTTGCTACCGTTTCGAAGCAGCTCAACGAAAAGGTCTCGTACGATGCAAGGGCCCTCCGCGCAACGCTGGAGCAGTCGCCCAATGGGATACATCCCCGCGAGTTGTCGGACCTGGACGACGCATACGAGGTTGAGTGTCGATTTGGAGCGAAAGACGGCGAGTTTTCTGCACTCTTTCGTCGACGAAGCGCGGTGGCCCGGGTCTGGGGTATCGAGGTTGAGACGGGGCCGAGAGCAAACGCTCCGACGAAAAAAACCGCGGGGGAATCGATACTGGCGCCGCTCCGAAAGCATTTGGCCGAATTTTTGCCGCTCTATATGATCCCGGGCGCATTTGTTGAACTAGATAAGTTTCCTCTAACACCCAACGGAAAGGTCGATCGAAAGGCCCTGCCTTCGCCGGACGCTCAGCGAGGTCGCGTGACAGATGTGGCTTTCAGGCCTGCGGCCAATGATCTCGAACGAGAGATCGCCTCCATCTGGCGAGGGCTACTGGGCGTCGAACGGGTGGGTACGCGCGACAACATCTTTGATCTTGGCGCAAGTTCACTTCTTACCGTCGAAGCGAACAACTTGCTTCAGTCAAAGCTCGGGAGAAAGATCCCTCTTGTGAACATGTTTCGTTACCCGACGATCGAGAGTCTTGGCCGATTTTTGGATCAAGAGAAAGCTCAACCTGGTGAGGAAAGGGGCGCGACGGGTGCTGAAAAACCTCTTTCTAAGAAAGAGGAACGGCTTCGCGCTGCAGCAGAGCAGCGTCGAAAAGCTCGCGAAAGGCTACAGTCGAGCTAAAAGGCAGGACCTGATAAGTCGTCGGGTCCTGATCGCGCTACCAGCTGCGGTGGCGCTTGGACCAGTTCGATGAGTACGCCATCGCCGGATATGGGTGACGACGCATCGGGCTTGGGGTGGATAAAGCAAATGTCGTGTCCGCTTGCTCCCTTGCGGATTCCTCCGGGCGCGAATCTGACGCCCTGCTGCTTGAGCCACTGGTAAGCCGCCTCCAGATCGTCCACCCAGAGTCCGATGTGATTGAGCGGGGGCTTGTCGACCTTGGGGCTTTGGTGTGGATCCATGGGCTGCATCAAATCCACCTCGAAAGTTAACGCGCCCAGGCCGAGTTCCAGGATCTCTTCGTCCACGTTTTCGGATTCACTTGCATAGGTGTCCATTGATCGGGCCCCCAGAAGGTTTACCCACAGTTTTCGCAGTTGCTGTCTGGACGGGGCGCCGAGGGCAATCTGTTGGATCCCTAATACTTGAAATGGTCGCTCAGGTCGGTCGTTCATTGTGGGGTATCAAAGGCAGACTGCGGTGCCTTGTTCCGGTTCGTCTGAAGAGTGAATTGCACAAAGCTGGTGCAACCACCGGGACTGAAAGTTCGCCGACCCCGCCTGGTGCTTCGCCACTGGCGATGAGCTCAACGTCGATCTTGGGCATGTCAGATTGGCGTACCACGGGATAATCGTGAAAATTGCTCTCGACGACGATTCCGTCTTGCACCGAAATTCGTCCTCCCAGGGCGGCTGAGAGGCCAAAAGCGATGCCTCCCTCGATTTGCGCGCGAATGTTGTCGGGATGAATCGCGATGCCACAGTCAACTGCCGCCCAGGCATGGCGGAGGGTGGGTTTTTGGTGGTCATCAAACTCGGCGTCTACGACGAGGGCTATGTGGCTACCGAAACAGGAGCATACGGCCAGACCTAGATGAGGGATGTCCCGCCAGCTTGAAGTTTTCGCTACTCGCTTGATGCAGACAGCTAAACGTGAGTCCGAAGGCAGAAGGGAGAGGCGCAAAGCGAGAGGGTCGAGCTTCTTGAGATGAGCTAGTTCATCAACAAAGGACTCGATGGCAAAGGTGTTGTGAGAGTAACCAACCGACCTGAGGATTCCTTGTCGAACTGGGCTTCTCACCCCCGACCATTCCACACGAAAAGACGAGCGGGCGTAGGGGATATCCGTGCTTCCCATCACGGCAAGATCGTCTGGTGCAGTTGCCTCCTCGGGGTGTTCTTGGTTCGAGGTGGTAGCTATCCTATGCCGAAGCTCAAGAGAGGTTGCTTCTGAGTTCAGTTGTCCGCGTAGACGATGCGCCGCCATTTCCCGATAGACTCCATGTTGGATGTCTTCTTCGCGGCTCCAAATGAGCTGGAGCGGACGTTGAACTTGCTGAGCAATCTGTACGGCTTCTGCGGTTTCGTCCGTGTGAGTTCGTCTGCCGAATCCGCCACCGACCAAGGTGCGGTGGACGACGACTTGGGACGTGGACATTCCCAAGATCGAGGCGGCCGTATTGCGCACCGCATCGGGGTTCTGTGTGGATAGCCATAGCTCGCATCGGTCTGTCGAGAGCTTGACCGTGCAACTCAAAGGTTCCATCTGAGCGTGGGCGAGAAAGGGTACGTGGTAGTCCGACTCGTGAAGTCCGTCGCGTTCGAACTCCGATGGGCCGGAAGACTCGACGGGAAGACCTTCTTGTTCGAGGCTTTGCGAAAGTTGCCGGCGGAGGTCGTCGGTGTTCGGACGGTAAGGGGGGCGACTCCAAGTGACTTGTAGACGTTGCTGACCTTCCATTGCGGCCCAGAAATGATCGGCAACAACAACCACGCCTGATTTCAGTCGAATCACGTCCACGACGCCGTCGATAAGGCGGGTCTGTGTTTCGTCGACCCTATCGACGGAGCCCTCGTTCCACGGGCAATGCCTAACGACAGCCGTTAGCGCATCGGGAGGGCGAAAGTCGATACCATAGCGCGCCAGTCCTTGGGTTTTTTCCGGAATGTCGACGCGAGCGATATCTTGTCCAACCAGGGTGAATGCTTCTGGTGATTTCATTCTTGGGCGGAGAGGGGGGGTCTTGTCGGCTGCGGCAATAGCGAGCTCGCCATAGCTAACGGATCGTTGTTTATCCTTCGACCAGACCCTGCTGTCGTGGGTGTTGCAGTCGTCGACTGCGAGCTCCAGATGCTCTGCACCTGCTTCAAGGAGCATGCTACGCGCGGCGGCCCCAGCTCGTCGGAGCTCGGTCCAGAGTGAAGAGACGCTACTGCTGGCTGCGGTATACATGCTGCCGTAGTCGAAGCGGTGGTCGAGTGCGGGGAGCTCCACGTGCACATCCGCCCATTTTGCGTCGAGCTCCTCGCAGAGTATGGCGGCCAGCGCCGTCATCGTACCTTGTCCCATTTCCGTTTTGGTGACGAAGATGGTGATCTTCCCAGTCTTCTCGAGGGCGACGTAGACGTTCGGTGCGAACTGTTCGCCCCGCGACACCGCCGCGGCCCATCTTTGCTGGCGTTGGCGACGTACGACAAAGAAGAGGCCTCCTGAGACGGCGGTGACCCCTGTGGCCGCTACTCCCACGAGGAGACGACGCCGATCGATTTTCTCGAAGGGCATCGGCTACGGTGTCCCTTCACTGGCCGCGTCGAGTATCGCTTTTCGAATGCGTAAGTAGGTCCCACAACGGCAGATGTTTCCGTTCATCGCAGCAATGACCTGGTCTTCCGTGGGGTGGGGCTCACGTTGGAGGAGGGCTGCGGCCGTCATTAATTGTCCTGATTGGCAATAGCCACATTGTGGAACCTGATGCTTGAGCCAAGCCTTCTGGAGAGGATGCGTTCCGTCAGCCGACAGTCCTTCAATCGTGACGATGTTCTTCCCCCCCACAAGCTCAATAGGCAATTGGCAGGATCGTTTCGGCTCGCCGTCCACCAGAACGGTGCAGGCGCCGCAGAGCCCCCGACCGCAACCATACTTGGTCCCTCGTAAGTTGAGGCTGTCCCTCAATACCCAAAGTAGCGGAGTCGAGCCTGGCATGTCAGATTGGAACGACTTGCCGTTTATCTCCAGATCAACCATCGGGGTAGGTTACCAATCGGTCGACTTTGGCTCAATGCAATAGCCGTCCCACGAGCTCCCGAGGCGGGGACCATTTTCCTACAATACCTGGACTCGGCACCGAACGTGTTGTTGGATGCTAGAAAATGGAAACGGAGTTGCGGGGAAATGAACAAAGCGGCGGGTTCGCTCCCTGGCGTTGAAGCTCTGGCGTGCGGCGCTCACCAGGTTTGGATAGTGATTCGATGAAAGAAGATGACGTCGCGATTGTGGGTATGGCGGGCCGGTTCCCCGGTGCTTCAAACCTGGATGCTTTTTGGGCGAACCTGGCAGAGGGCGTCGAATCGATCAGGTTTTTGAGCGATGAAGAGCTGATAGCCAACGGAGCGAAACGTCGCGAGATTGAGGATGCGGACTACGTTAGAGCCTGTCCAGTTCTCGACGACATCGACAAGTTTGACGCGGCGTTTTTTGGGATCAGTCCAAGAGAAGCGTCAATCATGGATCCGAGCCATCGTTTCTTCCTGGAGGTAGTATGGGAAGCTCTGGAGCATTCTGGAAACACGGGTCTCCATGACGAAGGGACGGTAGCGGTTTTCGCCGCATCCGGTGCGCCCTACTATCTAATGGATCATGTCCGAAGCAATACCAAGCTGATGGCCGAGGTCGGAGAATTTCTCGCACGACATTCGGCGAACGATATGAATTTTCTCGCAACCCGAGCATCGTACGAGCTTGATCTGCGAGGTCCGAGTGTCAACGTACAGACGGCGTGTTCGTCTGCGCTCGCGGCCATTCACCACGCTCGAGTGGCGTTGTTGAGGCAAGAATGTGATTTAGCCTTAGCAGGAGCTTCGACGATCGTCCTGCCCATGGGGGTTGGTTACAAGTACAAAGAAGGGGAAATCCTCTCCCCGGACGGCCACTGTCGTCCCTTCGATCATCGAAGCGCGGGGACGGTTTTTGGCAGCGGTACTGGGTGCTTCGTATTGAAGCGCCTCCAGGACGCCTATGACGCGGGCGACACGATCTACGCGATCGTCAAGGGGTCAGCCATGAATAATGATGGCGCCCTCAAGGTAGGGTACTTGGCTCCTGGGGTGGAAAGACAGGTGGATGTCATCAGAGACGCCCTCGACGATGCAAAGGTTCCGGCCGAAACCATCTCTTACGTAGAGACCCATGGTACGGGAACGAGCGTTGGTGATCCGATCGAACTTACGGCCTTGAGTGAGGCCCTATCCATGGGGTCGACAAAAAAGGGAGGCTGCGGCGTCGGTTCGGTCAAGTCGAACATCGGACATTTGGGCGAAGCAGCGGCGTGCGCCTCCCTTGCGAAAGTCCTCTTAGCCTTCAAGCAAAAAAAACTTCCCCCCACCCTAGGGTTCGAACGCCCCAACCCCCAGCTTCAACTCGACGAGAGTCCTCTCTATATCGTTGACCGACTTGTCGACTGGTCATCGGAGGGCCCTCGTCGCTGTGGCGTGACGGCCCTGGGGGCCGGAGGGACGAACGTCCACGTAGTGCTTGAAGAGCCTGGTCCAGCCATTGAAGGAGAGGGCGGCCGTTCCGCACATCTACTGCTTCTTTCTGCTAGGTCTCGAGCTGCTCTAGAAAGGCAGTGCGAGCGTTTGGCAGATGCCGTTGAGCATCAAACCGATCTAGATCTGGCCGATGCTGCATACACCTTAGCGGTAGGAAGACGTTGCCTTGAGTACCGAAGAGCCGTTGTGGCTACGACGAAGGAGGAGGCTGCGGCGCATTTGCGAAGCGGCGATCCTAAGCTGCTCAATCCTTCCGTGGCGAATCTATCCTCGCCCAGATTGGCCTTCTCCTTTCCAGGAGGTGGCGCCCAGTACGCTGGCATGGGCAAAGGGTTGTACGAAAATGATCCAGTTTACCGCGAGGCCATGGACGAGTGTCTGGTTTCGATCGATGAGCTGTTTTCCTTTGATGTGCGGCCTCTCTTGTTTGCCGGTGACGAAGAACAACCCGAGGCGACCAGACGATTGGAAAGCCCCTCGCTGTCTTTGCCCGCACTTTTCGCCACAGAGTATGCACTGGCCCAAATGTTCGAGTCCTGGGGGATCGAACCAGACGCAATGGTCGGCCACAGCATGGGTGAATATGTTGCTGCGTGCCTAGCGGGCGTCTTTTCTGTCTCGGATGCTATTCGCCTGGTGGCGGCTCGCGGACGTTTGTTCGAAAAGACAGAGCCGGGGAGCATGGTTGCGGTTTCTTTGTCTGAGGAGGGGGCTCGAGCACTCATGCCGCCAGGACTAGATATTGCGGCGGTGAATGCTCCCGAAATGTGCGTGGTTTCTGGTCCACGGGGCGGAATCGCGGATTTCAAAGAACGCTTGACGGCAGAGGATGTGGACTGGACCGCCGTCCATATTGATGTAGCCGCTCACTCGTCAATGCTGGAGCCGATTCTCGCTGAGTTTCGCGAGTTTTGTGAAGCTATCCAATTCAACCCGCCGGAAAGGCCTGTGGTCTCCAATCTTACGGGCGGCTGGCTCACGCCCGGGCAGGCAACCGATCCCGGTTATTGGGTGCAACATTTGAGAAGCACCGTTCGGTTTGCGGATTGTGTCGAAACGGTTCTAGCCGACGGGGAGTACGTCTTTTTGGAGATTGGTCCGGGGAGGACACTCACATCCTTGGCCAACGCCCAGCGGTCCAAAGTCAGTCACTGTATCAACTCCATCCGTCACGTGAAGGAGATGGCCGATGATCTGCACTACGCACTGGCAACATTCGGAAAGGTCTGGGGGGCAGGCGTAAAAGTCGATTGGACAGCGTTTTACGAAGGACAAATTCGAAATCGTGTTCCGTTGCCCACCTATCCTTTCGAGCCGAGCTCCTTCTTTTTGGAACGCAACCGTTCGGGGGCGGATAATACTCGCGCCGAGCTTGTCAAGAGAGAAGACCTTGATACCTGGTTCTACACACCGACGTGGAAACCAGCACCTTCTCCGATTGCCACCAAAACGTCCGCTACTTGGCTGTTGGTCTCAGATGATACGCGATGGGGGAGCTCTCTGTCCGAGGCGCTAACCGGTGCTGGTGCGCGAACAGTCATTGTTGCTCGTTACGGCAAAGCGCTGCGACGTGTGAGCAAGTATGAATGGCGCTTCGATGCGAATACTCCCAGTCAACTGGAAGAAATTCTCGAGGTCTTGGATTCTGAGGGAACCCTTCCTGAGCACACAGTATTCGCCGTAAGTCTTGAATCGACAAAATCGGCGAGTTGGCAGGGGTGGGTATCGAGGGCCCGAAGCTCGATCGAAATCGACCCTTTGCGGCATTCGTCAGAAGAAAACGAACACCCGTACCGCGACTATCTGGCTCTTGTTTGGTTAGCTCGAGCTCTTTCGAACGCGTGCGACAGCGGCGAACTTTCGATCGTGACTTCCCATGCATTTTCGCTCGGCAACGAGGATGTGCGCCCCTTACGTCGACTGTTGCTCGGGCCGTCACGTGTCATTCCTCGCGAGCTTCCAGAATTCGTGACACGATTCATCGACTGGAAGCCAGGAAAAGGCGGTTCTGCACAGGAGGGGCTCGCGAACGAGCTTCTGTCTTCTTCCGAGGACGCGGTAGTTCTTCTCCGAGGGGTACGTCGTTGGATCCAAACGATTTCGCCTGTGAAGGTTCCCTCTCTCGATACCACCGACGACGCTCACGTCGGTGAATTCGGTAGCCTTCCTCGGGATGCCGTGATCGCGATCACCGGCGGTCTTGGGGGGATCGGACTGGTCGTCGCTCGCCAGCTGGCCGAGCGAAAAGGTGCACGCATTGCCCTCATTTCGCGTACCCAAATGCCGCCTCGCGGCGAATGGGCGGCTTTGCTCGAAACCGAGACGCCGTCCAATCGACAGTTGCGAAAGCGGCTCAAGGAAGTAGCAGAGCTTGAGGCCCTGGGGGCTCAAGTGATCTGCGTGGCAGCGGACGTGACCGAGCTGTCTAGCCTTGAGAGAGCCGCGCGAGCTATCGAGCAAAAGTGGGGCGAGGTGGATGTTCTGATTCACGCTGCTGGTCTGATTGACGACGGTCCGTTTCAAACCAAGAGCGATGAAGCGATCCGACGCGTCTTGGAACCAAAGGTCAGGGGGACGAACAACCTCGAACATGTTTTTGGCGCTCACCTCAAGCTGTTTGTTTTGTTCTCCTCGGTTTCGTCCTTTCTGGGGTTACCCGGGCAAATCGACTACTCCTCAGCGAATGCGTATATGGACGCCGTCGCCGAAAAGCGCTCCGGTGCGGCGTCGGGTAGAACGGTGGTCATCAACTGGAATGCCTGGCGGGATGTCGGAATGGTCGCCTCAGGACAGGAGAGTACCGCGCCTCTGGTTCCGTCCGGTTGCCATCACCCTTGGCTCACGAGTCGCCGAAACCTAGCCGGTGGGTTCGAATTCTTGCTTGATCTTGCTCCGAGCGAAGACTGGCTTCTGGCAGAACATCAGATCCGAGGAGGCCTCGCCCTTGTCCCGGGTACGGGGTTCGTCGAATTACTGCGCGCCGCCTACTCCGAGTACCAGAAAGGTTCTGGGGTTGAGCTTCGAGACGTTCGCTTCGTTGCCCCTTTCCAGGTTTCTTCGGGGGGCTCCAGGCGCATGAGCATTTCGCTCAAGAACGAGCCCACG
Source organism: Polyangiaceae bacterium (assembly GCA_050300635.1). GTDB lineage: Bacteria > Myxococcota_A > Polyangia > Polyangiales > Polyangiaceae > NIC37A-2. The sequence goes on along the minus strand of JBNKYC010000046.1, from coordinate 129,889 downwards.
GGCACCTCAGCCGTCGTTTCGTCGGTGAACGAGGCCGGCGAACATGTCGTCGCCCAAATGTCCGGTCTCACAGGAGCGCCTCGAAAGCCGCTCGACCTGGCGGCTATTGAGTTGCGCTGTCCGCAAGAGGTAGCCGTGAGGCGAGGGGGCTTCCTGCATCAGGACTTCGTCGACTTTGGTCCGCGCTGGGGGAACATTGAGTCGGTCCACAAAGGTCAAGGTGAGAGCCTGATCCATCTCAAACTCGATGCCAATTTTGCCTCGGATCTCCCGACGCTCGAGTTTCATCCTGCCGTCATGGATATGGCCACCGGAGCTGCTCAGCATCTCATTCCGGGCTTTGACGGCGGCTCGGACTTCTTTGTCCCTTTTGCCTACGAGCGTATTCGGATCTTCGCCCCAGTCGAATCGGAGTGCGTAAGCCATGTGCGGTTGTCACCTTCCGGTGTAGGCGAGATCGCCGTTTTTGACGTGACAGTTGCCGATCTTTCGGGCCGTGTGCTTGTGGATATCGAAGGCTTCACCATGAAGCGAGCGAAACGCAGCGCCGAGATCGTGCAGGCCGAAAAGGAGCGTGCGGAAAGCGGTAGTCGGAAGGCTCTAGAGAGTCTCCTCAGAGAAGCCATCTGTCCAGAGGAAGGCCTGGTTGCACTCGAACGCTCATTGGCCCAGTCGCAACTCGGGCAGGTGATTGTTTCTTCTGTTGATATCAACCTTTGGTTGGAGCAACTCGCTGACTCTCGGTCCGAGGAAGACGAGGACGATTCCTCTATTGAGGTCGGATTTGCGCGACCGGAATTGGGGGCGGAATACGTCTCTCCAGAGAATCCTCTAGAAGCATGCCTTGCAGGAATGTGGTCGAAACTACTTGGAGTTGCTCAGCCGGGAGTCCAGGACGACTTCTTCGAGTTAGGGGGAGACTCGCTGATTGCCGTTCGGCTCTTTGCGAGAATCAAGAAACAACTGGGCGTTTCTCTTCCTATCTCCACTTTGTTCGGGGCACCAACGATTCGATCGCTTGCGGAGCTACTTGCGGGACAAGGCGTCGAGGTCGCGGAGGGTAAAAGGGTTGAAGACCGAGCCGTAAAACGGTACGTTCCGTTTGCTGAGCACCCACAGCGTGGGTTGAAAGCCCCCGAACTGAGCCCCGGTCTTTACCGTCCGACCTGGCGACGTCTCGACGCCCTCTCGCAGGTGTCTGAGACCGAAGACGTTCGGACTTGGTTGATTTTCGTGGATGACCTGGGGCTCGGACGCATCATCAAACACCGGCTCGGAGTGCTTGGGCATCGTGCCGTGCTAGTCAGACCGGGCGACGGCTACTTGAGGGGAAGCAGTGCCGACTACGTTGTAGCGCCGGAAAAGGGCCGAGGAAGCTATGACGCCCTCCTGCGCGATCTCGTATCTGACGGCCGATTGCCGACTGACGTGGTGCATATGTGGCTTACGACCAAGGAGGAGAGTTTTCGCCCCGGAAGTAGCTTCTTTCACCGCAGTCAAGAGCAAGGTTGTTATAGTCTTCTCGGTTTCGCCCAGGCACTCGCTGACGCCGAGATTGACGTGCCAATGAATCTCACGTGCGTGACCAATGGGTTGTCCCAGGCCGATCCTCTTGCCGTTTTTGAAGTACACGACAGCAAAGCTATGGCGCGGGGCATTCTCGCTTGCATATCGACGGAGTTCCCCCGGATCAGAACACGCTGGATCGAGCTTGAGGGTTGGCAGAACGGAGACCGCACGGGACTGGGACGGCAATTGGCGAATACTTTCAAGAGCGCCACGAGTGAAGAGCTCATGCTCAGGGACCTTTCTCAGGCCCTTTTGTCGGAGCTATTTCTTGAGCGTGCGCCCAAGAAGGTTCTGCTCACTACCACTGGACGTTTTGAGCAAGCTTGGCTCCCTTGGGAAGTGCGCGAAAGGCGAGCCGAGGCCAAGCCTGTAGCGAAAAGCTCTACCTATTGTCTTCTGGGCGAACCAACCCCGCTCGTTCGGGAACTTTTGGACAAACTCGTCAACAGAAACGAAAGAACAAGAATCGTTTGGCTCCAGGATGTCCTCTCGGGGGACGAGTGGTCAGCGCCGCACTCCGCGCCTTCGCTGTTCTTCGAAAATCCCGAAGTCGACCTGATAGTAGAGAACTGTGATCTCACGAATCTAGAAAGTGTGATAACGAGTCTTGGACGCTACACCGTCGGCGAAAGTACAGTCGCTGGGGCGATTCTATGTTGTCGCAACATCAAGCGAGAGCTGATGCAGCTCTTGGTTCCCGGCGAGGCTGAGGAGGCGCTGTCAGAACAGGTACAGTCCGCACAGATCCTTACCTCCTCGATGCGGGGCATTGCGCCGGAGGGGTTCGTTTTGCTGGTCGGAACTGATCACGGGCAGGAGCCGCTCGTTGGACAAGCGACGCGTCGCGGGGGCGACGAATTTCTCCTGAGTCATGCAAACAAGTGCCGAAGGCGAGGACAGCGGGTTTCGTGCCTATGGGAAGACCATGGAGTCGAACAATGTGACGTGGCGGAGCGTGTTGTCGAGGAGATCGTGTCCGGGGAAGAGTTAGGGGGAGACTTCTGGGCTCTCTCCCGACGCGACGCCGGAAAAGACGAGCTATTGGTTGACGAGCGTGAGGTGCCCCCGTCTCTAAAAGCCATTCCCCACAACGCTCGCCTTGAGTCAGAGCTTGTTGAGCTGTTTAGGATAGCTTCGGGTAATTCGTCACTCCATGCCCACACGCCTCTTTCGGACTTGGACGTATCCCGGCTCAAGGCTGCACGATTGTTCACACATATAAAGAACCATTATCGACTGAATCAGACAGTTTTCGAACTCATGCGCTATCAGTCAGCGGCGGAGTTTGCCGCGCTGATCGACAACGGTGTGGAAGAGGAGGACGAGAAGCCGTCGTTTCGGTACCTCGTTCCGATGCATCCCGACCAGTCGAAGATGCGCACGCCTTTCTTCCTCGTGGCAGGAATGTTCGGAAACATTCTCAACCTGCGTCACTTGGGAAGGCTACTTGGGGTTGATCGGCCCGTTTACGGTATTCAAGCTCGAGGCCTTTATGGTGACGAGAAGCCTCACAGAACGATCGAGGATATGGCCGCGGCCTATCTCGAGGAGATAAAGAAAGTCGTCTCAGACGGGCCGTTCCTGCTTGGTGGATTTTCAGGGGGGGGGCTGGTCGCTTTCGAGATGGCCAAACGGCTGCGCGCGGAAGGGGGCAATGTTCCTGTACTCATCCTGCTGGACACCCCGTTGCCGCAGCGCCCGAAGATCACCTATCGAGATCGACTGGTCATGCAGCGTCTGAAGCTTCAGAGAGGAGGGGGGCGCTACGTGAAGGAATGGGCTAAAAATCGCCTCTCCTGGGAGCTTGAACTGCTACGCCGCCGCTTCCACCAAATCGACGAAAGTTACGACCCAGGAGGCTTCAAGAACGACGCAATTCAAGAAGCCTTTTTGGGGGCAGCTGCCGCTTACCAGGTTGGCACGTATGGCGGCAAAGTCCTGCTCTATAGGCCTGTTCTCGACAAGGCCTACGAGGTTGCTCCTGGTAGGTACATTAACTCCGAACGAGAACTCGTCCTCGAGGATCAAGGTTGGGGCCCGTATGTGGCCGAAATCGAAGTGAGAGAAGTGCCAGGGGATCACGACCATATGGTTTTGGAGCCTGAGGTGCGTGTGTTGGCAAGTTTGATGCGTCGTGCATTAGCCGAAGTCGACTCTTTGGCGAACGGGCGACGCGCTTGGCCTTCCACGCTGCCCCGAATAGATTCGGCCGGCGACGGCGCTACAGACATTTTGCGCTGACCGAGGGAATCGTTACCCCGATGATGAACAATCGTCATCGGGGTAGGCAAGACTATGGAGATGGAACACGCCGCTGCTCATCTTCAGAGCTTATTTGAGGTTCTGCCGCATGTCTCCTCGTGGTTGGACAAAGGAGGGGAGCGAATTGGTCTGGTGGCGAGGGGGAAGGCAAGGGATGTACGGGTACGACACGTGCCTGACTCCATCGACCCCTGTCTTACGGTGCTGGTGCATCCGCCGCAGCTCCGCGACGGGGATCCGATTATTCGAACGACGATCGTTCAAGAGTCTGCCGACGGGCAATTGAGTGTTGGGGTTTGGGACTGCAGCGGTGGTCGCTTTGCCCGGAACTACCGCGGAGACGAGGCGGTTCATGTCCTCTCTGGGAAAGCTCGAGTTGAGGTGGGTGAGGAGGTCTACGAGCTGAAGGAGGGGAGCATTTGTTTCTTTCCCGCTCGCACCCGTTCAGAGTGGACGGTGCCTCACTACGTCAAGACCGTGTTCTTTCGACGCAGAGGTTTGCTTGAGAACGCCGTGAGCATGTGATCCCGTTCCCGTCGAGAGCGGCGCTTGACAACGATCGGGCTCCGGGTGAGACACTCGGGCGGTGGACCTAGACAGATTGGCGGTAGAATTTGCGGACCCGATCCGCTCGTGCTTCGAGAGGCAGCGGGCACAGTTCGGGCGGGCTACACTGATCGAGAAGACCGGCAGCGATGATTCGCCCTTGCACTGCGTTCTTTTGGACAAAGACGGCACGCCCCGGTTCTACCTGGCCTACTCTAATCCGAACTTTCCTGAGTCCGTTGAGCAAGCCTCGAGCAAAGCCATGCTTGCGACACGACTTGTGGATGCAAAACGCTCTCGAAGAATACTCACGCCGACTGCTCTGGGGCAGGTCGCCGGTAGGTCCTATGCTATTTATCCCTGGTGCCGTCCGATCGAGGGGCTCGCTCTCAGGGTGGGGCGTCGGACTTGGCTAAGGGGCATTCTTCTGCCCTGGCTCGCGGGGGTGACTGAGTTAACTGTCCGAAGTGTCGACCAAGAGGAGGAGCAAAGCCACTTTCTCGATCCGCTGGCCCATATGGCCGCCTCTAGCGATTTATCGGCTTCTCTTCGTAACCAGGCAGCTCGGACTCGAGCCCGGCTAGAGAGCAGAGAGTTCACTCCCAAGCATGTCCTTTCGCATGGGGACCTCTGGCTGGGAAACGTCATGCTCGCGAGGCTCGGAACACTCCACTGGGCTCCAGTCGTCATCGATTGGGGAGGGAGCTCCCGGAACGGGTACCCGATCTTTGATTTACTCAGACTCGGAGGGGATTTTCGCTTGGGTACAACGAGGCTGCGAGGCGAGCTCATCAGGCATAGTCGCTCTCTAGGTAGTCGTCGGGTTGAAGTCGTAAGGGATCACACGACTGCGGCCCTGGCCGGGCTTTATAGAAACCTGGGTGAGTTTGAAGTCCACCGATACGTGGATATGGCGGAGCATTGTTACCGCCAGCTCGATGAGTGTGGGGTTTAGGAGAGCGCCCCGAGGTCTTTTAGTTTTCGCCGCAACCAGCGGAGCACCAGTTCGGGGTCCTCCATAGGTACCAGGTGGCCAAATTCGCCGCGTTGCAACTGGATGTGAGGTCCTCCGATCGAGTCGTAGTGTGGCTGGAATCGGCTTTGATTTGCCCCAAGAATACTAAGTCTTTCGTCCGCTCGTGGTTGCCATTTGGGGGTGGCTCCGAGTTCGTAGACCTTCGCCTCAAGCTGAGCCGAGCACGCCAGACGTACCCCACCGCCAGCCTCCTCGACAAAGGCCGAGTTGATATAGTCCGCGAATATTTCCGAGTTCCAAGCAGCGTAGATAGGGTCCTCTTTGAGCTGAAGACGGGCCTCTTTGATGGACGCAAACTCTTGGCGACGCATGCGCGTTCGTACAGAAAATCGCGTTCGCCCGGCTCGCGCCGATTCCGGTAGGACTACGGGTTCGATGAGAGCGAGATGCGAAAGGAGTCCCTCCGAACGCGGCGCTGCGGCCATCATGGCTGCTCCACCCAGAGAATGTCCGATCCCCATCGCGAACTGGGAGATCCCTTGGCGACGCGCTATCGCTTGAGCGACTTGGACGAGATCGCGCGCATAGAGTTCCCAGCTGGGAGTGTCCGTGGAAACCTCGGTTTTCCCGTGCCCACGAGCGTCGAAAGCATAGACGACGTAATCCCTGGCTAACGCGCGCGCGATGTAGGACCAGGTTCGAGCGGTGAAACCGGTTGCGTGATGAAGGAGGAGCGTGGGCCCCACCGCCGGACCCCAACGGTGAGCATGGAACATCCCCAAGCTTGGTACTTCCAAGGTGAATTCTTCGTGGGCGAGAGAAGGGGCGTTTGGGGCGTTTTCAACTTCTTTAGAAGGCATCGTCCGAGCCTATTGTTTTTGTTCTTTGATCCTGGCCGTCTTGGGGCAGTTAGCTGCCTTGACGAAACCGCTCATCCTTCGAGCAGGATCGGTCTGCGGGGTCAGCTGGAGCGTCTTCTTGCTACCCGGAATCAAATGGACGTAGTTGTCAGAGACCGAATATCCAGGAACGGATACTTGAATCGCGTGACAGTACTCTTTGCATCCGAGGGTGAGTGTGTAGCCGAGGAAACCGTGCTCGTTTCGTGTGGCTATTGCCTCCAACCCCACATCTCTGGTTGCTAGGCCCGCCAGTCCTACCGGGTGTGCAGAGGCGGTCGCTTTGTGCTGTCCCGGGTCGTCGGGGAGAAACTCCGCATGCGCTACACGCACGTTGGGAGGACCGAACCTGTAGGAAAAGGTTGGGTCAATGAAACGACCGACCATCGCTTCGAGGTGCCGTTTGATCGTGCTTCTTGGTGGAATACTTACATCTTCTGCAATTTGTGCGACTTCGGACGCCGGATCACGAAAGCACGAGACCTGGAGTTTGCCAGAGACGGACGTGGCCGTGTCGTTGAATAGACACAGCTCGAGACCGTTGAGACCTCGGTTGATCCACCCGATCGTCACGGGCAAAAAAACGCGCCGAAGGTAGTAATAAACCGGCTTCGGTTCTCCGCGGTAATCCAAGGCCCCCCAGCCCGCGCCGGGGTTCAAGTCCTTGAGAAACCAGGTCAAAGCTCCGCTCGACTCCGCTGTCGCCGAGCGCAAATACGTGTAGACGTTTTCCATGACCTCGCCAGGTACGAGTCGGGATAACTCCATGTACGTGGCCGGATCGTGGTAGCGAAGGTTTGCTGCACGCACTTCGAACAGCTGCTCGAGGTAGTGATCCGTCACATCCGTGAAGTCCCACCCAGCAGCGTTGTCTCGCGGGACACCAGCTCGGTAGCGTGGATGGTGGGGGACCGCCTCACTTGCCGAAAAGGCCGAGAGCAGACTTTCGTCTGTAGGAATGTTGGAGAACGCCAAACACTCGGTCGAAAACGCCGGGCGGGTCAGCTGAACATCTTCTAGCGGTTTGAGGTACGCCCCGACACCAAAGTAGTGAGCGATACCACTATCTAGCTGGAAGGGGAGGGGGGTTCCCCATGGCGAGCCGGGCGCGTAGGGAGTTGCGGGGCACAGGCTGCGGCAGATCGACGGAAGCTTTTCTCGAAAGAGCGGACTGAGCCAGTGCTCCTCACTCACTCCCATCATCGCAGCCTGTTGGGCCACTTCGCTTCCCCCGCACAAGACGGCAACGCTAGCACGCGCCCCTTCTCGTTTCAGAAAACCCTCGACTTCGGCGAGCACTTCATCGGCGAAGTCGTCGTCGTCGCAGGGATAGTCCATGTTGGCAAACATGAAGTCCTGCCACACCATGATACCCAGCTCATCGCAGAGCTCGTAGAAGTCCGAACATTCATAGAGCATCGTTCCCGCGACGCGAAGCATGTTCATCCCGCCACTGCGCACTCTCTCTAGGACCCGTCGGTACTCAGAGCGAGGAGCGGCGAGAGCCCTGGCGTCGAGCGGCGTCCAATTGGAACCTCGACAAAAGATGGGAATGTCGTTGAGTTTGAACTCCCTAGCGCTGGATGGATCGAAAGAAACGCTTCGAAAGCCAACCTTTCCTTGTTTGGAGTAGGTTCCAGATTGGTCTTCGAGGAGGAGTTCGTAGGAGTACAGATTGGGGGTTCCGTGGGTGTGCGGCCACCACAGGCTCACCTTCCCCAGGTTTCGAACGCAGTCGATTGAAAAAGTGCCATCGGAAGAGGGGCGCCGGATATCGATATCGGTGGTACCGAGGTCTTTCCCTTCGGGGTCCGTCACCAGTAGCTTCGCCGTCGTCGGCTGGATACCGCAGAGGCTCCCTTGTAGGTGCAGTAGGCCGTCTTCGTTGCTCACTTTTGCGACCACGCTGAGCTGGTCCAGTGACGATTGAGCGGGATCGGTCAGATAGACCGATCGGTAAGGGCCAACGGGCCCGCCGCCACCTGCCCATCCGGGCATTCGACCCAAGAGGGTCGTGCGCACCCACCTCAAGTTCTGATCATCGACCAACCTTGTCTTCCACCGTGGTCGTGGGTGCCTCTTCCCAAGGATTTGGGCCATTGGCTCAAAGCTCAGTACAAGTTCATTGCGGTCGCGCAATAGGTCGGTCACGTTCGCTCGGTAGGAGCGAAAGGTGTTTTTTGTTGCGAGTATCGACTGTCCGTTGAGCTGAACGTCACATAGGCCCGCAAGCCCCTCGAATATCAGCTCGCTCAAGTGAGGCTGCGTTGGCCTTTCGAAGCGGCAACGAAAAGCGAAAGCCCGCTTGTCGAGATTCCCGGTAACACCCAGGGCTCCGAGGGTCGTTGGTAGTTTGCAGCTCAGCCATTCCGAGCGAGGAGTATTCAGCGCTTCCGAAAGGTCGATGTTCGGCTCGAGCTCGCAGTACTCCCATTCTGAAAGAGCGCAAATAGGTCGCTGCGCCGACTCACCCGGAGAGCTCACTTTTCGCTCCTAAACGAGGCGCCAGAATATCCATCGCTCGCTCCCAGCTGTCGCCCATATCCGTCAGAGCTGGCGTGATGTCGCTCGCCTTTTTGGAGCGTACCATTCTTGCAATCTTCAAGATCAACATTTTCGCCGTCTGGCTGATTGAGCGGAATTCGGCGGCTGCCCCCTCAAGACCGCTTGTGCCCTGCCTAGCCAACCACTCGACGAAAAAGGCAGCAAACTCGAAGTTGGCACCGCACTGTCGAAGCGTCACAAAAACATAGTTGTGGTAGACCGACTGCGGCTGGGTCAGCAGCCAAGGCAAGTCCTGCTCAAGTCTCTTCTGGTAGGCCAAAAACGGGTTCGTCTTCGGACGGGAAGCAAAGTGTCGCTCTGCCTGGGATTGCGCTATTTCAGCAAGCTTGGCCTCGGGTAGTTGCGTCAGGTTTCCCAGCTTGATGAGCTCACAATAGGGGGGCAGATAGTTTGCTGGACGATCGTGCCCAATCCCAAAGACCCCGTCGAAATCTTCGCCGGTCAATTCGAAAAAACCCGCGTTGTGAAAGTAAAGCAGTCGCTTTCTCTCGATATCGATTTGGGGCACGGCGATCGTCGTTTTGACGTGTGCAGTTTTGTAGTCCGTGGCGACCGTGTCAGGCAGATAGTAAGCGTCGACTTCTGCCGTTACCAGACAGCCTCGGGCAACCTGCTCTGCAATCTGATCTTGCAACGGGCGCCACAAGGTGAGCTCCTGTACGTCCATCCCAAAGAGCTCTTTCATGTCGAGCAAGGGTGGTTTGAAGAAAGTCCACTGATCACCTTCGAAATCAGCCCCCAGCGTAAACGCGAAACAGGACGCCACCTCAACCTGCAAGGCGTTCAATATTTCGACATAGAGGTCGACGTAGCAGTTACTTTCTACCCAGTCGCGGGAAAGTCGGTGGAAGTCGTGTGATGAATAGTTTCCCGGTTCGATCGAAAAAACTGGATGTCGCGTTACTGGTTCCATAGCTGGGCTCGGACGGCGTTGGGCCATTCAGAGGGGTTGAGACCGTGGGTCTTGAGTAGGGCGAGTGCGATACGTTCAACTCCAAAACCCAAACACGCGCTGTGGGCGGGCGTTCCATCTGCGAGCTGGATCCCGAAAGTATCTCCGAAATGGGTGCGGTGGTAGTTGAAGGAAGTTACAGCGGTAGGCGACTCCTCTGAGCAGATCGGTACGGTCAGCTCAAACTTCAATTTTTGCTCGAGCTGACTCGCGGCGCGCATCCGCCCGGTACGGCCGAAGAAGGGGTCATGTGCCTCTCCGGCACTGGCGTTGAGTCCCAGGCCTTGTAGAATTTTTAGGCCTCTCTCTAGCCAAGAGTTGCGCCACGGCGCGACTTGGTCCGGCTCTCCGACCCTGACCATCTCGCGCTGTCGAAACACCTGCAGGCGTGCTGGGTCGTCGGATGGTTCATGTCGAAAAACGTAGGCGGCCCCTAGATCGGCAAGGATGCCACCTTCGGGTAGGCGGCCCGCTAGGGTAGGGTAGAGGGGGTAACACGCTGCTGGTGCCAGAGCGAGCTCCGTCGTTTTCAGAAACTCGGTCCACGAACCACCGTCTTGAAGGGTCTGTACGAGGCTTCGGTGTTCTCTTTCGTCGCCGAAAAAGCTGTGAACGCAGCCGCATAGCTGTGGCATGCTTTCCAAGTAGCCAGCTTTTTCCAAAGTTGTTCTGGGGACCAACGGCGGAAAGAACTTTCGGTCTGCACCGTCTTGCTCAGAAAACTTATCGAGCAGAGCCCCGAAACGTTGAATGATGTCTTCAAAAGCAGTTCCTCTACCGTATAGACCTGGAACTGACGTGGGGATAAAATGGCCGGCTTCGATGAGTTCAGCCAAAAACGCCGCGCGAGCCTGAGTTACGTCGTTCATGCTCATTGGTCCTTGTACACGAGTAGAGTGGACGCATTCGTGGCCATGATCCGCTGATTGTTGACCATCAAAGCACAAGAGTAGGAGTCGCGTAGCTGACGACCCAGGCTGAACTCTGTGTCGTTCTTGTAGGCCATGATACCCGCGATTCGCATGGCCCGACCTACGACCAAGGGTAGCTGCTCGGACACCGTTACTTTGAGATTGTTGCTCTTGAGGGCAAAACCGAGCTCCGCAAGCTTGCCTCGATCCTCCGCCAAGAGTCGGTCGTATTCTGCCGCGATGCTCATCACAGATGCTTCCAGCTGTTGCACTTGGCCGGATAGCGTAGCCAGCTCGAACGCGTCGGGCGGAACTCGCCCGGGATCTTTGCGGGCTTTCGCTCGAATTATCCGTCTTGCGACGGCCTCTGCACCGCGAGCGATGCCCAACCACAGGCCGCCCCAAAGTATGTGGGAGGTCGGGGACATGGTGATACTCGCCACCTCACCGAACTGGACTTCTATGCGCTGCCAGGGATCTCCATCGATCTTCAACACCCCACCCGGGCTGCAAGTGCCTCGCATACCCAGGGTGTCCCAACTGCCGACTTCGCTGAGTTCGTAGGTGCCCTTCAGCCCCAAAACGAGGAGTTGATCCGAGGGTGCCGATTCCTGCGAACGTCGGGCCTGAATAAGAATGTCGTCGGCGTGCTGTACGTAGGACATCGTTGTGCAGCGTTTCTCAACAACGGTTCTGCCGTTGCTCGCATCCGCGAAGCAGACGCTCTGACGCATATCGCCGCTCGGACCGACTTCGGAAGTACCAGAGGCGATGAGTCTTTGGCTTTTAGCTACATCGCGGAGGTAATCCGAGATCCCCGGTCGTTCGAGGGCATGCTGAAGCAAGCTCAAGACTTGGATGTGGTGCATCGCGAACACCATCGCTGTCGCGCTGCAGTGCCGACCCAGGTCTCGGCACATTTCCGTGAGTTCGGTAACGTTGCTTCCCCAGCCGCCGAGCTCCTTAGGAAGGGAAGCCCCGAGGCCGCCGATTTCCTTGATTGCTTCGATCGCTTCCTTGGGAAACCGAGCTTTGGCGTCCACGTCTCGGGCGTGTTCGGCTGCAATTTTTGCACCGATATTCAGTATTTGAGCACGATAATCTACGTTGTTCACGATCTTGGTCCTTCCGGTGGGTGAAGATTTCGGCGGCATTGGCCGGGAAAGTCTAGGCCTGTCCCTGCAATTGCTCGATCGCATCGGCGATGGCGCCGACGGTCTGGAATACCTCTCGTTTCAACATCGAGTCTGGAAACTCGACGTCAAACTCCGCTTCAAGGGACAACATGACCTCTACACTGGCGTGTGAGCTCATCCCCGAGTCATATAGATCATCTTCTTCTTCTAACTCGTTGGCGTCCCTTCCTAGACGACCGTGTTCCTTCAATACAGACTTAATTCGCGAAAATACTTCTTCTCTTGCCATGACGATTCCATTGTCCTGCCGCGGGTGAGCGTCATTCGTTGCTCACCTAAAATTCACCGCTTCTTGCGGAAGATCGGAGCCCAGCCAATGAACAAGTTGTGTAGCCGAGGGGAACAGTGCAACTCCAAAATCTCCGTCTCAAGTTGTAAAACAGGACGCTTTTGCGGGTTATAGTCGTTCTGCGATTATCCGGCTAGCACAATGTTTGCTGCGAGAGCGGAGTGGTGGACTCTTTGGGTAGGGGCACCGCTGGCCGCGAGAGGATCCCCGAACATCTATCGCAGTTGGCTCCCATCGACCTCTCTCCTGGACCCTAAGCGCGCCCTCGGGGAGGCCTTGAGGCCTTCCCGCCGACCGAGTGACAAACCGGACCGTACGGCTAAGGTGGAGCGCGTGAGCTTCGTCGACCCCAAGTTTCGGGAGCTAGAGAGTCTGAGCATCGATCGGCCGTATCTCTTAGTTAATCGGATCGTCCTTTATCGAGCTCCTTCTGGAGAGCTTTTCTATCCCCCTCTTTGGGCCAAGGACCTGGTACTGCACACGGCCTACATAAAGAACCTCTCACTGTGCTGTCCTATTAGCTCGGCTCCACCGCCCCAGGACTACGTTCCTGCATCGCAGTTTCCAGAACTCGCCGGTCTGCGTGTCCGAGCCCTCTACGAAGACGTGGGGTGGGGGCAGGTCGCTCGCCACCTTCTTCCGAATCTAAGAATCGTCCGAGAGGAAGTCGAGCGAGCCGAGTTAGTTCACTCTGGCGCGGCGGGTTGGCCCTTTCCGGCGTCCTACTATCTACTCTTGCTGCGAGGGCGTCGTCCGACCTGGCTCATGAATGTGGAGTCCACCTTCTGGATGGTGAACGAGCACGAGCGTGCGAGCAACGTGCGAAAACTGAGTAGTCGGTGGAACCTGAACCTGGTCCGCCGTTGTCTGAAACAGGCGGACCTCAGGTTCTTTACGAACAGGGGCTACCAGGAGCTTCTTTCCGCCGGCCTTTCTCATTCTTACGTGGTGCCTGCTACTTGGATTGACGCAGAGCTCATACGGACCGATGACGAGCTCGAAGCAGATAGGGACGAAAAGCTAGATCCAGCTCGCCCAGCCAAATTCATCTTTCCCGCTCGACTTGAGCCCGAAAAGGGTGTCCATGTCCTCATGCGGGCGATCGAACGACTCAATCAGCTAGGTGTTTCAATCCAGATCGATTTCATGGGCACAGGGAGCTTGGAGCAGGAATGTCGTCGCTTCGTTCAACAGACCGAGGGTTCGGTCACCATGTCGTTTCTCGATCAGGTTCCCTACGGAAAGGCGTTTTTTAGTCGGTTGAGCCGCTATGACGCTGTACTCGTTCCCAGTCTCAGTGCGGAACAACCGCGTATCGTTTTCGACGCCTACAGTCAGGGCGTTCCCGTCATTGCTGCTGATACGGCAGGAAACAGCGAGGTTGTCGAGCCTGAGAAGACCGGGGTTCTGTTTCGTGCCGGCGACGCGCTCGAGCTTGCCAATGTCATCGGAGACAATGCACAGGACAGAGTTAGATTGGAGGCGATGGGGCGCAGCGCTCTTTCGGTGGCGCGAGAGATGACTCATGCAGGCATGCACGTTACCCGAGCACGCATTCTTCGTGAGTTTTTTGATGCTGAGCGGGGCGCCGAAGTTGACCCCGTCGTTTGACGGGGTCAACTCACTTCCTGTTTAGAGATAACTTTGAACGTCCCACAACGACAGATCCACCTGGTAGAATGCGCGCAGTCTCGTGAGATCTTCTCTTAGCTCATTGGCAATCTGCTGGCGCTCGTCGTCGTTCAGCTTGAACCGCCCAGGTAACTGTCGCTTGGGAAACAGCTTTTCCTTGAGCTGATTTCGAAGCGTGGGGCTGGTTGTCTTTCGGACGGCATTTCGGATCCAGGCCGAGCTCTGCAGAGCTTCCAGCGTTTCGTTTCGGTATTTGTGAGACCGAGTGTTGGCCGCCGGAAGGCGAGTCTCCAGCGGCTTGAGCTCTAAAAAGTCGGTGACACGCCGTAATTCTTCGTCCTGGTTTTTCATCAGCTCTTCCAGCACGACGGGGAGAACGTTCGTCGAACCGAAACGTTCGCAAAATCTGTCGAGGTGGTACGCGTAGCGTGAGATTTGCAGGGCTGCTTCGCTTACGCCAGCGTCGAGAGAAAAGTCTGATTGTTCGGGAGGGTGCTTGAACAGCTCGAACTTGGTCGCCGCGGCGTGGAGGTGGTGTGATTCGATCCTTCGAAAAGGGTCTCGCATCATGTAGATGATCTTTATCCGGTCGCCGATCGTTTGCTGCATTCGGTCGAGAGCACAGTCAAAATAGGGGAGCTTCCCGTAGTCGGTCGTCGCGTCCAGGAAGTACCTCGGCAGGGAAGGATCGCCGCGTTCTGTGTAGAGGCTCAGGTAGTAAGAAAGTCCTCGTGCCCACCTATAGGGGTCGAGAAAGAAGTTCGGCTCTTTCTTGAGTTCGCAGGGCGCGATTTGGGAATGCTCTGCGAGAGCTTCGTAGAGGCTTGTTGTTCCGCATTTCATCGCGCCGGGAATGATGCAGAACTGGACGGGGGGCGTAGCTGCTGGGTTCATCTCTAGTCGTTTTAGGTCTTCGAAGTGAGCGGGCGAAGCGTAACGGGGCAGTTTGAGGCAGGCTACGCCCTCGTGTCGAATTCAATGCGTTCGTTTTGGTAGGAACGAAGGGAGGTTCTCTCTGAGCAGCGCGCGGATGTGCCCTTGGACAGCGGGTCTCGAACCGCGAACAAGGGCTTTGGTCGAGCCCACTGCGGATCCCAAAATGGCGCACACGTCGCTTGCGGTCGCATAGCCCGTGCCGAAGTTCTTTTCGAGGAACCGGCGCCGAGATTCATACCAGTAGGTAGGAAGGCTTTTCGGTTCGTCGACTTTCTTCTGGTTGATCCCCGTTGACGCCCCAGACGTATGCTCAAGTTTGCTGTCTGGGCTTGTCCAGACCTGCATTCCGCGGCGTGTGGCACGCAGGAAGAGATCAACTTCTTCGAAGTAGAGAAAGTAGGCGGTGTCAAAGCCGTCGAGCTCAAAAAAAGCCTTGGTTCGTGCGAGAAAACTGGCTCCAGTTACCCAGCCCACCGGTTGGGGCGTGTCCGGTATCGAAAGCGGAACCCGGGAACCGTGAAAGAATCGATCGAGTACTCCGACATGGGCCTCGGACAAAAATGCCGTCAGAAGCGTTGGAAAGCGGAAGGAGCCGGTGCGTACTTCTGTGCCGCCGTCTGTGAGCTGGCTTCCAACGAACTCCGCTCCGGTATCCGTCGCCACTTGTATGAGGTGATCGAGAGCTTCTAGCGTTGGTACGGTGTCGGGATTCAAAAACCAAATATATTCGAATCCCGCTTCTGCGGCTGCTTTTGCGCCCACATTGCAACCATGTCCGAAGCCAAGATTCTCCGGCTCTTGGATGAGCAAAAACTGATTCTGACGGTCCGAGCCGGTCAGTTCTTGTCGAACTCTTTCCAGGGTTCCGTCCGCGGATGCGTTGTCGACGACGAATACCTGGAAATCAGGACGTTCAGCCAGCAGTGTTTCGACGCCCTTCAGGTAAGTCGAAATAAAGCCTGCGGCATTATAGGTCACCGTCACGATGCCTACTTTAGGCGAACTCGACATTAGATCTTCTGCTCCTGTTCGGCATGGTTCGGCGTTGCGTCCTCAGAACTTGCCGTGTTGATGGAAAGCAGTTGCGGTGCTGGGAGTCGAACGGATGAAAACGCCGGGATGTCCTGGTCGACCACGACGTTTGGGCCGATGATGGAGTATCTGCCTATCTCGATATCGCCTACAATGACCGCACCTGTTCCGATATTGACGCCTTTTCCTATCCTCGGCTTTCCTGCGAGGTTGCTCATGTCTCGGATCCCCATTGTGGTGTTTTGGCGTATGACGACGTCGTCGCCGATTTCCTTTGCGCCGAGGACCATCCCGCCGAAGTGCTCAAGTCTGACCCGCCGGCCCACCTTCACCGTGTAGTCCAGCTTGATCCCACAAAGAACTTGGACGCTCTTGACTGAGATTCTGTAAACGATCGTGAAAGGAGCGCGAAGTAGCCTAGAGCGAATGCCCATTCTCCAGTTTCCGAATCGATTCACGAACAACGCCCAAAATCCCTGGGAAACCGGATCCTTGTCATGGGTTCTATAGTCTTCGCGAACGAGGTCCCAAAATCCGATTCCTGCAGGGTTCCTGTTCGAGGCACCTAGAGGGCCAGAGGGGTCGGCTTCACCTGCTACAACGAGGGGGGCCGGGCTTTTTGTTTGAGCCTCAAGACGCTCGAGCAGAGCGTCGACCTTAAGTTCACGCCAATCGGAGGGAAGATCACCCAGAGCGGTTTCGAGGTGCATCGCTAACTCGACCATTTGAATTGAGTCTAGCCCGAGTTCCATGAGGGTGGGGGCGGACTCGGGATGCTTTTTTGTGGCCGCGCCGTATCGGTTCTTGAGCAATTCGAGGGGGGAGCTGGGTGAAGCAGAGGCCTGGCGCACCTGGGTGCTCACTTCTGCCTTCGTGTGGAACAACTCGCCGATGACTTTGCGACGTACCTTTCCTGTTTCGGTCGTCGGGAGTTGGTCGAGGGCAAGGGTAGACAGTGTGCCGTCGGAACGGATGCCGTCGGCAGCAAGAGCCTGAGTTGCTGCATTGATCAGCTGCTCTTTGATGGGCTCCAAACTCTGTTCATAGGCCAGTAAGATCCCATCGCCGTAAATTGAGTGCGGGACCCGGGTGACCGCGAAACTTCCGCGTCGGGAACGATTGGAGTTTCGAAGTTCTTGTTCGATCCCTGCTTCGAGTCGCTCCGCGGACGTCTTCTTTCCACCGCAGTTGATTTGGTTGTCTGCTCGCCCGAAGAAGAACAGCTGTCCGTCTTCGAACGAACCGAGATCTTGAGTGGTAAACCAGCCCTCTGCATCGACGAGAGATTGTATTTTGCCGTCTATGATGAGTCCCGATGCGAGATGTGGACCACGAATCTGAATCCGTCCTTCTGGAGTGGTTCGTACCTCGGTTTGAGCGATTGGCTCTCCTACACCACCGAGTGCTCGCTCGTCTGCCGAGTGAACCGATAGGAGGGTGGTTCGAGAGGCTTCTGTGAGACCATAATGTTGGACAATGCGGGCATGGGGGAACAAGCGACGAATCGCTTTCTTCTCCTCGGCACTCATCGGTTGGCTTCCTATTTCCAACCATAAAAGCCGAGAGCCACATGGGTCGAAAAGCTGCGGGGTCTTGAGGATGATGCGGAGAAGGCTTGGTACCGCGGACAGTGCGTTGACTCGTCCTTCTCGCAACAGAGAAGCCAGTTCGCTTGGATCGAAGCCGTGCCTTGGGATGAACCCTGATCCGCCTACCTGTGCGAGCTGTCGACATCGGCCGTAGCCGAAGGAGTGGTACACGGGGACCCCGATATACTCTCGCGCGTCCGACGTCAGGCAGAGCACTTCTTGTAGTCGAGATGTAACGTCGTCGAGCGCTCGCCTACTGAGCAGCACTCCCTTGGGTGAGCCCTCCGTTCCTGATGTGAAAGAGATTTGCGCCAGGTTCTCCGGGACTTCCGTCGCAGCTAGCCGAGGCTGAAACCAGCCGTGCTTCTGTTCGGGTTCGATGATGTGGGAGGGACGGGTGAGTTGGATGCGGTACGCGTCGTCGCAACTGCTCAACGGAACCACCGTCTTCCCGTCGTCGAGGACGCGGAAGCAATCGGCTACGTAGTCGATGGAATTTCGCGCGACAACTCCTACGGCGCGTTCAAGCATGTTCGATTCTGGAACCACTAAGACCCTTTTATTATTCAGTGTCCCGATTTCAATATTGCATCATGTAGGCGAAGGGATGATGGGCGACGGGATGACTCGCGCGCCACTACTTGTTCTTCGGAGCAGCAATGTGTTGGTTCGTTGGCCACAAGGAGAAGTTCTTTAACAGACCCAAAAGCAAATTGGGTGGCTCGTCGCTTGTTTTTCCTTGCAGTTTCATTCGCAGCCCGAACAGGGCCGCTCCAGCGATATAGGCCACATCGGCTGCGGTCGCATAGGCCAAACCATGGTTCTTGATGAAGTAACGGCGGCGGGATTCGAACCAATACGGAGGGCGAATCTGTCCCCGGGCTTCTTGTGAGGTCACACCGGTTGACTGTCCAGCAATGTGCATCACTCGTGCGTGAGGATAGTACCAGCATTCGACCCCAGCGCGGGCTGCCGTCAGGCAGAAGTCCGTCTCCTCGTAATAGAGGAAGTAGCTTTCGTCCATGAGCCCTATCGTTTCGAACACGTTTCTTCGGATCAGTAGAGCCGCACCTGGAAGCCAATCCACTCGTGTTGGTTCCTGGCCCATCGGACGCGTTACGACACGGTTTTTTAAGAGTCTGGTGACTGGACCGAAGTGGAGACCGCTATCTAGTTCGGAGGAAATGCTGGGAAACCGAAAAGCCCAGTTCCACTCGACTCCAGCGCGGTCTTCAATCTTCGCACCAACGATGCCGACGTTCTCATGAGACTCTGCGAAGTTGAGAAGAGCCTCGAGTGCTCCCGGTCGAACTTCTGTGTCTGGGTTGAGCAAAAAGAAGTAGTCTGGAGGGTCGCTTTCGAGAAGAGCCTCACGCAGCGCAACGTTGTTTCCATAGGCAAAACCTCCGTTGACGGGGGCATCCGTGGTCGTCACCCACTCTTTGAACTCTTCGCGTGAGAACTCGTCGTTCAACCTGGCGCTGTCACCTGAGGCGTTTTCAATGACCGAGACCCGCAGGTGTGGAATGCCTCTTCGGGCGGATTCGAGCGAGCGCACGCTGTTGATCGTTAGCTCTGCCGAGTGATAGTTGACGATAATGACGAGGACTTTTGGCATGGTACAGAATGGCAGTATCAGAAAATATAGGAGCTTCGCTTTCAGTCGAAGTTGATTGTTGGCCTATCTGATTCACCCAGAGCAAAGCGATAAACGTTCTTGATTTGCTCCGCTTTTCTTTCCCACGTGTAGTGTTTCAGTACACGTTCCTGACCAGCTCGACTAAGAGACGAAAGCTGTTCTGGGGAATCCGCGAGCCTGAACAGCGCCTTTCGAAACCCTTCAATGAGGTCCGCGCGAGATGAGAAGGGAACACGAATACCGGTCTCTTGAGTGACGAGTTCGGCCGGTCCCGCGTAGTCGGCGACGACGGGAACGATTCCGGAGGCCATTGCCTCGAGGACTACTCCGCCGCCGAACTCGCGGATACTCGGAAACGCAAGAACGTGTGTCGAGGATAGGTGGTGTCCGAGTTCCTCGTGTTTGATCCACCCAGAAAAGGTCACAGACTCGCTCACCCCGAGTTGGTCCGCGAGGGCCCGTAGCTTTTGTTCTTCGGGGCCTTGGCCGATGATGTCGAGCTTCATGGCGCCGGACTTGAGGAGCTCGGCTCCGGCTTCAATGACGATATCTGCGCCCTTGTAAGGAACCAAGCGTCCCAGAAAGACTGCTCGCAGTGGTCGTGCGAAATTGTCTTTGGGACGAATGGGAAAACGATCCGGGTCGATCGCGTTTTCTGGAATGAAGAAAGCTTTCTGCTTTGCCGGTTCTGGAAGCTCACTGAGCGTGAAGCGGGATCCGGCGAGGATGGCGCTCGAATCGCGTCTTGTTTTCTCATAGTATGGAAGCAGCTTGTAGGCGTTTCGGATCGCAGACAGCCAGTCACCTTCGCGATTGCGAACTTCCTCAAAACCTGGGGGCCAGGGCACGCCTCCGTTGAGTGGCCCAAGCAGAAACGGAACTTGTAGCGCCTTGAGGCGCGTAGGAAGCAGGCTTGGGGTGGTGGGACTCAATGGGGTGATGCGGTGCACAAGGCTCCACTTTCCGGCGCGTAGACTCTCTTCGAATGTCTTCCAGACGAGGTGTTCGAAGTAAAGATAGGGCGCGACCGCCGTGACTTGGCTAAACGTGTAGCCGAGCTTCAAGTACTTCATCGCGAAAGCCGTCAATGACCAAGCTGGTTTG
Organism: Polyangiaceae bacterium; assembly: GCA_050300635.1. Classification (GTDB taxonomy): domain Bacteria; phylum Myxococcota_A; class Polyangia; order Polyangiales; family Polyangiaceae; genus NIC37A-2. The sequence continues at coordinate 109,792 of JBNKYC010000046.1, read as the reverse complement.
GCGAGAGATTCGTTGTCAATCGCCGTAAAGTCTTCTCCCTCGATTAGTCCACGTCGAAGAAGAGCGGCTCGGTTTCGAACGTGCGTCACTAAGTGACCCTCGGTTGACCTCAGAAGAGCATGGGCAAGCGACCACCCAACTAGTGGAACGCTCGTCCATTCCGGGTTGGCTGCTTCTGCAATGATCAGCGGACGAAATGACATGGGCCGGACCTTACAGGATCCCTAAGAATGGACGACAGCAATATTCTACGAAACACTCCGAAACGACGTGTTGTCGATCAGGTTCGCCTTCGAAGCTTGGCGCTGGGATACAGTGTCACAGGACAAGTCGGGGGCACCCTTCCGGATGAGGCTTCCGAAGAAGCCAACAAAGTTCGGCGAGCGACCAGCAGGACTTCGCATCACCCGCAAGCCTCTAAAGTGCGAAAACATTTCGGAGAGCAGCCATTGCTCGGCGATGTGGCTCAGCGTTATAAGACGGGCGGCCATGACATTCATCGCTCAAAACGCTGACGACCCGTTCCTATTCGATCACGAATCCATGAAAGAGCTGGGGAAGGATTTGCACGAGCAGTACGCTGCGGGCGAGCCTTTCCCCCATGTGGTGATTGATGACTTTCTGCCGGAAGAAGCGGTCCGGTATTGCGTCGAGAACTTTCCCAAGAAGGCGGGACCGGACAGTTTTTCGTTTGATCGCGACCAGGAGCGCTACAAGACAAGCTTCCACCCAGACTTCTTGCAACCACGGTTGCGGCACCTCTTTTACTCGTTCAACTCTCGGCCTTTTATCACGATGGTCGAGAACATCACGGGAATCAAAGGCCTCATTCCCGACCCCTACTTCTCGGGCGCGGGATTCCACGAGATCAAGAACGGCGGGCATTTATCCATGCATGCCGACTTCAACCATCATAAGCGGCTCAATCTTGAGCGGCGAGTCAACCTGCTGGTCTATCTCAATGAGGATTGGAAGGAAGAGTACGGTGGCCAGCTTGAGCTCTGGACGCAGGACATGACACGGCAGGTCCACTCCATCGTCCCGTTGATGAATCGATGTGCTATCTTTACAACGACCCAGAGCAGCATGCACGGCAATCCTCAGCCCGTGAATCACCCGCAGAAGGTCCCGCGTCGATCCATCGCTCTCTACTATTACACCTCGACTTGGTCCGACCAGAAAGTCTCGAAAACGACTCAATTCAAGGTCCGACCCCAATCAAATGACTCTTATGACTGGGAAGTTCGTTTGACAGAGGTGGTGAATGAGGTCTTTCCTCCTATTGTTGCTCGCCGCATTAACGGACTCCGTCATAAGCTCTCCAAGCCACGGATTTCGGGCTAAGAACGAAACGCAGGGGCGAGTGGGGGCCATCGGTTCCGTAGTGCTGACGATAAGCCGATGAACCAAGACAAAGCCTCTCGCACGGAGATCAGCAAGAAGCGAGTTCTCGCGAATTCGGCGAGTTCGGCGCTGCTCCTCCTCTTCAACCTTGTGGTGTTGCTTTGGGTTCAGCAGCATCTCATTCGCCGTATTTCGGAGGAGGAGTATGCGCTGCTCCCGGTTGTGACCTCTTTCCTGTCGTTTGCGCCACTATTGACGCAAATCCTGGTGGGCGGCCTGGGGCGCTACATGACCGTGGCCTACGCAAAAGGCGACGATGAGCAGATCCGCCGCATCTCTTCGACCATGTTTCCCTTACTGAGCGGGGCGGCTCTTTTACTTTTCGGCCTTGGAGTGTGGGGGGTCGAGAACATTGAGACGATCCTGAAGGTGACGCCAGAAAACAAGTCACAAGCCCAGTTGATGTTTTTCATCATGATCGGCGCCATTGCGTTGGAGCTGCCGCTCTCGTGTTTTTCGTCTGGGCTGATGATGACCCAGCGCTTGGCTCTGCATGATTTGATTAGTGCTCTCACGCAGATCTTCCGAATGGGCTTATTGCTCTTTCTTCTTTTGGGGGTCAGCACCAGCGTCGTTTGGGTAGTGGTTGCCTCTACGAGTAGCCAGGTTCTTAGTTCTTTGACGGTTGCTTGGCTGTCGATGCGGTACGTTCCGGCCCAGCGCCCGTCGCGGCGTTCGATTCACCTTCCGATCGTGCGCGAACTGGTGGGGTACGGCAGCTGGTCACTTCTGGGTCAAAGCGCGGCGACCGTGAACTCCGCGATGGATCCGTTGATTCTCAACCGTTTCTCGACGCCTCTTCATGTCTCGACGTTTTACGCCGGCGGTATCGCGCCTCGTCAACTGACGATGTTACTCGCTCCCATTTCGAGACCATTTATCCCCGTCCTGGCGACGCTTCACGCCACTGGCGACAAGGCCCGATTGGGGAGTATTTACCTCAGAGTCGCGAGGTATCACCTCGTGGTTCTCCTGTCAGCAGCCATTCCTGCCCTTTGTTTTGCGGACCAACTGATGTTCCTCTACTTAGGGGGGCGCTATCCCCAGGCGAGCACAGTGATGAGCATCCTGGTGTTCGTGCCGGTCCTGGGAGCTTTCAATGCCTTGGGCGTCGGCACCTTGATGGCCGTCGGCAAGATGAGAGCCCTCTCGATTCGACAAATCGTCGTGCAGGCCGTGAACTTTGGGTTCACCGTCCTACTCGTTTCCGTGTTCGAATGGGGGGCGATAGGCTGCGCCTCGGCGTCGATTATCGCGATCATTCTAGTCGAGGCTCCTCTGCTTTGGACCTATTGCAGAAAGGAGGCGGGCGTTACCGTGCGCCAATGGTTAGTTAAAGTGGTCCGCCCCACCATCCTTCCTGCATTGGCGGTACTCTTGGTCGGACTAGGCCTCCGGGCCATCACACCGACGGCATCCTGGACGACAGTGCTCGGATACGGTGCTTTAATCGCCGTGCTCTACATCATGGCTTTTCTTCGTTTCGGACTTCAGGTCGAAGACGCGAACGATCTGCAGCGCGTACTCGCGCGGCTCCCGGGTTCGGTCGGGGGAGTGATTCGCTTCTGGATCCGTCCACGTCTCGACGTTCGTTAGAGAGCTCGGTGTGAGACTTGGGCAAAGTGGAGGCTTCGCCGCTCGGCGACATTCTTCCAGGTGTACTTCGGTGCGGCAGTCGCGGCGCCCTCTGCCAGTCGAGCTCTGAGCTCCTTGTCCTCGGCCAGTTGTTTGAGTGCACCAACGAAGGCTTCCCGATCATCGGGTTCACGGACCAGTCCACTTACGTTGTCCTCTACGATACCCCCAGCGCCCGCGTAGCTCACGAGACTGGGTACCCCCGCGGCCAGCGCGAGATAGGTGACAAGTGGACTCCCTTCTTCGATGGAGGGCAGGGTGAAAACATCGGCATCCTCGAACAAGCGGTCGAGGTCGCTCCGAAAACCAAGAACTTTGACGTTGTCGCTCTTGAGAACCTGCGCGTATCTATCCTCTACAGCTTGATCTATTCGACCCACAATGCGGAGCTCGGCGTCAAGTTGGGCGGCGTCCCAAGCTTCGAGTAGGTCGGGTAGCCCCTTTCTCACGGATCCGGTTCCCATAAAAAGGAAGACGGGTCGCCCGTCCCTCTTTTGGGTATTGCGTCGCGGGCGAAACGTGGACGGATCCCAGCCATAGCTGGTGTCCAGGATTCGATCCGGCGAGACCCCCCGAGCCAGATAAGAATCACGCACGAAAGGGCTCGGCGAAAAGATGAAGTCGGCAAGTTCAAGAGAGCGCGTCTCGTAATCGAGTTTTCGTTGAGTAATGTTGGCTCCAGAGGGCAGCCCCAAACGTGCTTCAGCGGCGTCGAGTAGCGATTTGGCGTGGGCGTCACAGGAGTTGATGCGCTCAAGTACCACCAGCGCGCCGCGTTTTTTTGCTTGCTCGACGAGGCCGATATCAAAGCCCGGAAAGATCCACGCCACCGTGTCTTGGGTTAATGAAGCGAGAAATCGACGTTTTAGGACCTCAACCAATCCCTTGTTTCCCCAGCGCTGATTGACGAGCAATGCGAGCGGTCGGGGAACCGCGTCCCGCAACCCTTGAGTGTCCTTTAGGCTTGAGTCTCGTGCCCAGACCCATCCCTCAGCGTCGAACTGAGAGCGATCCAACTGCTCGATAACTCGGATCATGCAACTTGGGATCCCCATCGGTAGCCCAAATTGGGGTACCAAGGAGCGAATTCGCGTCTTGCCTGCCGGGACCATTAGTTCCCCCTTAGCACGAGGGAGGCTCGGAGCGGAATGTGTCGACCACCGCAGGAACGACGACTTGACTCTGGGGCACGGTATCTTCCCGAGCAATGGCCTATCGCTCGGCGATGCTCTCGGCTAGGATCCGACCATGGCGAGATGTGTAGTCTTGGGGGCCAACGGCTTTATAGGAAGCCACGTCGTGTCTCTCCTCGCGGGTGAGGGGCATCTGGTGCGGGCCTGTGACTTAAGCCGCAGTTTCGAGCAACTGGCGGACGTTCCCGGTGTGGAGCGCCTCACCCTTGACTTTCTGGATTCAGCCTCACTCCAGGAGGCTCTTCAGGACGCGGAGTGGGTTTTTCACCTGGTGAGCACGACCCTGCCCGCCTCTTCGAAGCGCAACATGGTTTTCGACGTCGAATCCAATGTTTGTGGGACTTTGAGGTTGCTTGAGGCGTGTTGTCGGGTTGGCGTTCAGAAGCTTGTATTCGCTTCGTCTGGCGGAACGGTTTATGGCGAGCCCGAGCGACTTCCTGTCCAAGAAGGAGATCCTCTCAAGCCGCGCGTGTCCTATGGAGTAGTCAAGGCGACGATTGAGCAATACTTGAGAATTTACGCGAGCGATCTGGGGCTTTCCTCGGTCGCACTGCGTTTGAGCAACCCCTATGGTTCAGGCCATCAAGGTACCTCTCAGGGCGCGATTCCGGTCTTCATGAGAAGAGCCATCTCTCAAGAACCAATTGAAATCTGGGGAGACGGGACGATCGTGCGAGACTATGTCTATGTGGAGGATGTCGCCCGAGCTTTCGTCGCTGCCGCCAAATACACCGGCCAGGAGCGGGTATTCAATATCGGTAGTGGGCAGGGGACGACGCTGAACGAGTTGATTCGCAGAATCGACGAGCTTTCCGAGAAGCCGTGTCAGGTCAAGTATCTCTCGCAACGGGGGTTTGACATTCAGCGCATCTTTCTTGATGTCTCCCTTGCGAAACAAGAACTCGGGTGGACGCCGTCAACTTCGTTAGCCGAAGGAATGAAGAAGACGTTTCGGGCTATCTCGAACGAACAGTAGCCCGCCCGATCTATGGGAAATAGAACAAGACGTGCCCAACCAAGTATTCAATCCCATCTTCATCCCCCTGATCTTTGCGTGTGCTTTGGGCGTGGCGCGCTTGCTCATTCTTGCCGGAGGCTTCTTTCGTAAGGAAGCGGCGTTCGAGCCCGGGCGAAATCTTCCTCTGGATGGATTCCGAGGATATCTAGCTATGGGGGTGGTCGTGCACCATGCGCTGTCCAACTACCAGATGAGTTTCGATGGCGTATGGGCTGCGCCCCGGAACTACCTGTTCTTCTTCGTAGGTAGAGGTAGCGTCGACTTCTTTTTTATGATTACCGGCTACCTCTTCTGGGACAAGGTTCTCCGTAGTGGTGGTCATATTAGTATCAAAAGACTACTTCGGTCGCGCATTCGCCGAATCATGCCGCTCTACAGCGCCACGGCTGTCGCGGTGGTGGTGTCCGCACTCGTTATCGTTGGTCTGCGCCCTCGAGTTCCTACTGCGGAATACGTCATATCGATTTTGAGGTGGGTCGTTGGTGGAGGTCTATTGGGCGACCCCAAGGTCAATGGTTATCTTACGCACCCGATCAACGCAGGGGTGACATGGACACTTCAATACGAGTGGTACTTTTATCTTCTGCTCCCTTTGTTTGCCTATCTAGCGCGCCCGACCTTTTCTCGACCTTGGCTTTTGATTCCCTTGGCGGGTGTCGTGCTGGCCGTGTTTCATCTGCTTGATGTCAAGGTTTGGTATTCGGGGCGCTTTCTTCAGGGCATGGCTGCCGCCCATCTGCTGCGACTGGTGACGAAGGTTCCGAAGTGGGTCCACTCCAAGAAGACGAGCGTCCTTCTTCTTGTTCTACTCGCCCCGTGTGCTGTCCGGCCTCTGCCCTTTCGTTTGGATTTCTGGATGACCTACGTTGTGTTTCTTGGGGTTCTTTTTGGCAATAGCCTGTTTGGGACTCTTACCAACGCACCAGCTCGTCTCCTCGGGCACATCAGCTACTCAGTCTATCTTGTCCACGGTCTCGTGTTTTTTGGGCTTGTTCAGCTTGTGGGAAGATCATGGTTGGGGACACTCTCCCCCATGGAATTCTGGGCGGTGGCTGTTCCCGCCTCGATGCTTGTCGTCCTCGTCGCTGCACATACCTACCGCTTCATAGAAAAGCCCTTTATTCGCTCGCACTAGCCTCCCAATCGTACTTTCTGAGGGGAGTGGTGCCGTGCAATGGAAAAACCGGTTCACTGGTGGACTGTTGCGTGATAGCGGTCACTCGTTCCGTTTTTGCCCAATTCTTTGAACCATGGTCGTTGAGACTTCCGAGAAAAGCATTTCAGCACGCGAGCCGATTTGGTCTCGAGAAGTTCCGGGGTCGTTTTGGGATCCCCCGAAGAAGCTGTTGGCATCGATACGGGCCTACCAATCTTACGACGGTAAGCGTGGCCCTGTAGCTGCCATGGTGAGGAAGCTCGCCGTTCTTCGACATCGGTTTTGGTCAGTCGTCACTAGCTCGGACATCCCGATTAACTGCTCCCTCGGGGGAGGGCTGCTCCTCACCCATCCGAATGGGGTCGTGATTCATCCGGACGCGGTCGTCGGGCCCAATTGCCTTATTTTGCAACAAGTGACTCTGACTGCCGGGGTTGTAATTGGGGGGCATGTCGACATCGGCGCTGGAGCCAAAATTTTGGGCAACGTAACTATCGGCGATCACTGTCGGATAGGGGCCAATGCGGTGGTCCTTCAGGACGTCCCAGAGGGCTGTCGAGCTGTTGGGGTTCCTGCTAGGATCCTGGAGACTTCCAAATGAAAGATGCTGTTCTGTTCTGGTTTGGTAGCGGAGGTTCTCCATGAGAATCGCATATCTCACCAATCAATATCCCAAGGTCAGCCACACCTTTATCCGGAGAGAGATTCTTGCTTTGGAGGCACTCGGCTGTGAAGTGAGCCGCTTCTCGGTTCGACCCACTCCTGATCGATTGACCGATCCCGCTGACATCGCCGAGCAACGGCGCACGCAAGTGCTTCTCGATGGAGGGCCGAAGGGGATAGGCCTTGCGCTTTCTCGCATGGCCGTTCGGCGACCTCAGGATTTCGCTCGAGCTTCCCGGCTTTGTGCCAGCCTTGTTGGAGTGAGTGAGCGAGGCGCCTTGTACAATACTGCTTATCTGGCTGAGGCTTGTTTGCTCGTTGAATTGTGCGAGCGAGCGGAGATCAAGCACGTTCACGTCCATTTCGGGACCAACCCGGCGACTGTGGCAATGCTAGCTGCCGAGATGGGTGGACCAGGGTACAGCTTTACCGTGCATGGTCCCGAAGAGTTCGACAAGCCGCACGCGATTCATCTTCGGCAGAAAATAGAAAGGGCGCGCTTTGTCGTTGCGATCTCGAGTTTCTGTAGGAGCCAACTCTACCGTTGGTGTGCGGCCGAGCATTGGCCAAAGATTCACGTAGTTCGATGCGGTGTGGATGCCGACTTCCTTTCGGTCGCTCCACCTCCGTTGCCTGAGGACAACCAGCTCGTTTCGGTGGGGCGCCTTTGTGAACAGAAGGGGCAACTTCTTTTGCTTGACGCTCTTTCGGTACTCAAGAAAGAGGGGGCGAACTTCAAGCTTTGGCTGGTGGGGGACGGTGAGATGCGCGAGCTGGTTGATGATCAGATTGCGCAGTCTGACCTCGGTGACCGAGTCGAAGTCACTGGCTGGGCCAACGGAGAAGAAGTCCGTTCGTATCTTCAGAGGTCGCGCGCCTTGGTTCTTCCCAGCTTTGCAGAGGGGTTGCCCATGGTACTCATGGAGTCACTTGCGCTAGGCAGACCGGTGGTGAGCTCCTACATCGCCGGAATACCCGAGCTTGTGCGCCCAGGGGTAAACGGCTGGCTCGTCCCGGCAGGAAGCGTGGACGCGTTGGTGTCTGCGCTGCGTGAGCTTTTAAACAGCCCCACCTCCGTCCTTGCCGAATTAGGAAAGAGTGGTCGGGAAGACGTGATCCGAGCCCACTTGAGTACTAGCAACGCTCAGAGCTTGATGACCTTATTTCAAGCGACGTGTTAAACGTCTGAATTTGCCCGCTCGATGAGAGAGGCGACGCAAGGCGGCATAGTTTTCGAAGCCGACCAACCTGACTAGTCGCCCCGCAAAACTCGGTTGCTGAAAATGGGCGCGATCCGCTGCGGGCAGAGCCTCCAAGTATTCTTGAGCGACGTCGTAGTACGGAAAAACTTCCTGAGTCAGTCTTAGTTTGTTCACGCGCCAAGGTTTGAGGTTGCCTGTTGCATGAACAAACAAGGGGGCCTTTAGACCTCTTTGCTGATCCGCCGGTTGGTAACTTGTGTAAGTGCCCTGAAGCATCTCATTGAAGTTTCTCAAGATCCGGACGGGGGTTTCCGCGTGAGTCTTGCTACAAAGCGCTGCTTCCCAGACCTCCTGGTCTCCGAAAAGGAGGCGCTGATGGTGGGGGATTTGTTGTTGGTGCTTGAATTCTTCCGTTTCGACGCCCTTCGCCCAATCATTGAGGAGGGAGAGGTGACGCCTCCGTACTCCTACAACGGATGAGCTGATCGTCGTCTGTCGAGGCTGACCTGTCGGAAACCCGAGAAGTCTTTGACGCTTGAGTACATCCAAGTTCTGGTTTGGGTTCGACTCTTCTGCGGTAATCACTTCTTCGGGGGGACCCGTCAGCAGGTCTTCCAGTGAACTTAAAAGCATGATGTCGGTGTCAAGCCAGAGAACGAGTTCATCTTCCTGAGCGGTTTGCAAAGCATCGAGTAGGACGTAAGGCTTACAAGCCCAACCGCCGTCGTGCTCGAACTCGACCATGTCGACATGAGGATGAATCTTCCGCAGTTCTGGACCAAGCTGCGCGGCTTCTTCCGGTGAGATATAGAGCGAGACGGTCACGTTGGGCGCGTGCCTGAGGAGGCTAGCCAACAGAAGTCGAACTCCTGCAAACTCGCTCACGCGGTCTTCTCGAGCGACAACTCGGATCGGAAGGCGTTTGGACATACTACTTGTCATAACTTGTGCTCATTACCTCGTGGTCCGCGCCGTTTCGTCGCGATTCCACCTCATCGCGTTTTCACCGGACAATTTCTTCTTTCCAGCCAACTTTGCTAAGAACATGATCCCGAGATAGACCGGTGCATCGAGCCATAAGCGTGGGTTTGCGGCGATGACACGAAGCGTGCGGCCGGGATCAGTTCCGCGATTCTGCGAAAGTTCGGGAAACCGATCGTCAAGTTGATACATTCCGGCTCGAACTCGAGTATTGACGTTGAGCAACGACCGGAGCGTTCTTGGGGCGGATATCGTGAAGTGGCTGCCGGAAGAGGTCCGACGTTCTTCCGGGCGAACCATCCTTCGTGCGTACTCGTCGTCGGCGATGATCTCTGGAAACTTGTCGAATCTCTCACGTCCTAACCGCGAAAAAGCGAAGATCCCTGAACCAACCATCGACTCCGTAAAATAGGGTAGCTGGGTCCACACCCTGTAGTAGGCCCGCACAAAGGGGTCACTTTCGTCGAAATCGACTTCGGCAGGGGGGGCGGCCAAAAGGACCTCCGGGTGATCGTTGAGGAGCTGTACGACTTCCCGCAGCGCAGCGATAGGAACGCGAATATCAGCGTCGACGTAGAACCGAGGAAACGCTGTTGCTTCGCCGTCGCCAAGATTGAGCGCAACTACTTTCGAGGCAACTGGCGTTTCAAGCACGCGTACTCCCTGTGTTTCGTAGCTTCGCGCTCGTTCGGCTGTGTCGTCCGAGCAACCATTGCAGACCACCACGATCTCGAACTCTCTTTCGGTCGCACCTTTGAGCAAGGTGTCGAGACAGCGGTTGATGTTGGTTCCCTCGTTGTAGGCGGGAATGATGATCGAGGCTTTGGGTGAAGAGCTCATGGGAGTACTTGGGGTGAGACCCGAGGGCTGGGCCGCGCGCCGCCGAAAGAACCGCGAAACACATCCCCCTGACGTCAGCTGGCCGAACCGAAGGACCGCCATCGGTGTCTAAGCTCCAACTGTACGGTCGAGCGAGGTCTTGCTCTCTCTTGCGCGCCCTTGTGTTCCTAGTCGATCTGAGAGATATAAGCGAGATGTCAGAGGCCGCCGACGCTGGGCCAGACCTCTTTTCAAGAGGGCGCATGGGAAAGATCATAGCCCCTCTCGTAATAGGGGTAGTGATCTACGCCGCCATGCTGGCCTACACCGGGGACACCGCCACGGCCGTTCGATCCTTGGGAGATATCCCCCTTGGGGCGCTTGTCTTGGCTACGGTTTTGTCAGTTGCGAGCTTCTGGGTGCGCTGGTTGCGGTGGCATTTCTATCTGTCATTGACTCAAATTCGGGTTCCGATTGTAGACAGCATTCTCGTCTTCTTTTCTGGGTTCGTCATGAGCGTGACCCCTGGGAAGATGGGCGAAGTTCTCAAATCGCTTCTACTCAAAGAAGCTTATGAGGTCCCTGTTGCCAAGAGTGCGCCCATCGTTGTCGCAGAACGCATGTCCGATTTGGTGGGTATGCTTTGCGTCGGCGCTATAGGTGCCACTGCGTTGCCGCAGAAGTGGGTGCCGTTCGTTGTTTTGCTTCCGGCTCTCGGGATCTTTTTGTCCTTCGCGTTTCCGGGATGGGGCATATGGGCTATCGATAGGCTATGCCGTCTATCCAAGAAGATTGCTCGCTTTGAGTCCAAGCTGCTTTCGGCGTGGCGAGCACTTACGACGGTCTCAAGCTTTCGGCCCTTCGTCGTTTCGAGCCTTATCTCCTTTGTCGCCTGGGGAACGCAATCCTTCTGTGTCCTCGCCATCGCGAACGCGTTTCCCGACGTTACGGTTTCGTCTAGTTGCGCTTTGCTCGCGTATTCTGCGCCGCTCGTCCTGGGAACCATCTCCATGATTCCTGGGGGCTTGGGTGCCACTGAGGCGTCCATGACGGCGGTGTTGGAGTCGCTGGGGGGAGCGGGGATGAGTACGGACGTAGCGGTACTTACGACAATCCTGGTTCGCGTCGTGACCTTTTGGTTGGCAATCGCGCTGGGGCTTGTCGCGATGTTATTGTGGAAGCTGCGTCACAACTCCACCGAGACCTAGAATTCGGCTCTCGGTCCGGCAGAATCCGATGTTCGGTCCGACTCCGCCGGGACTACAGCGCCGACGCATGCCTCACTCCTGCCGGCGGAGCTTCTGCTGTATGTGAGATGTATTCTAGCACTGCGACCGTCTAAATTTGAGCGTTTCTTGGTCTGTCAGCGTTGAGAGACGGCTCGGTTTTCAGGAAGGGTCGCGGCACAAATGGGAAGAGAAAAGTGCGGAGACAGAGAGGGCGAGCGCGGTTTCGAAGCCGACTTCACTTTCTTGGGGAGAGCTTCGAAACCGCCCATTTCTAAGTGGTCGTAGTGCTAGTGACTCGCCGGACGGACCTGGAGAAGTTTTATTTCTTCGATGACGGCAGCGGGGTCGTTGGGGGTGCTCAAGTCGAGCTGAATGCTTTGGCGACCTTGGGTTTCTGTGAGGTGAGACAGCGCGGACTCCAGGTCGTTGGATAGCCACAGTCGTGACTTCTTCCATGGTAGGCGGATAACGTGAGGCGCGATCAACTCACCGAAGAAGCGTCTTTTTTGAGCGGCGAGCTGGGTATGTCGCCAAGCTATCCCCCCAAGATCAAAGAAGTTCTCACCTCCGTAGACAATGAGGTCGCTGCCAGCGGGAAGGTCATCCAAGAGCTCTATCAGTTCACGAGATGCTGTCTGCTCGGGCGTTGGAGCAGATAGGCGATCCACTCTGAGGAACTGGCTCAGATAGGCTCCCCACGTCCGAGGGCCATCATGAGTCGGTATGACACGAGCTCGGGTAGCTGTGACCCGAAAGTAGGGGGCGGCTTTGTCGGGCTCCACCGATACAGCCAACGCCGAGAGGGCTGCGGCGATGATGAAGAGAGGTGCCCGGGGGGCTGTTCTCTTGAGGTATCGCTCTTGGAGCTGGGCAAAACAATCAGCAAGCAGCGGCGGCAGAAAAGCGAAGAGAGGGAGTAGGTACTTTACGCTGAGCAGGCCCGTTGCTGGGTAGAGCAGGGGTAGGGTGGCGCACGCGATGAGGAAGACGTCCTTTCGACTCTTCTTCCAGTGCGAAAGCACCACTGGGAGCAGACCCAGAGAAAGTAACAAGATGGCAAAGGGGTGAAGGGCCGTGGTCGCGACCTGGAGTTTTGCGCGAAGGTCCCAGCCAGGCTGAGCTGCTCGTGCCTGCATTTCGGCGGAACTCGCCCTGTGGACATCCAATATCGCCTGGAGATCGACAACGCCCACCGCTACTGCGAGGCCGAGGACAGAAACGACTGAAAGAGCCAATAGCAGGGGGAACCTCAATGAACGTGTGTTCTGCCACGAAAAGTAGGCGAGGAGCGGGGTCGCGAGCACAAAATCCAGTCGGAAGAGCATCGCCAAAGCGACCAAGACGCCAGCCGCAATCGTACGCTTCGAAGAGGCATCGGGGCGCAGTAGTAGGTGCCACGAGCCGATCAGAAAAGGCAGCCCCAAGATCGTCGAATTGAAGTAGAGCCCACTGGCCCACAGCTCTGGAATAAGGACCAGGAACGAGGGGTAGACGATGAAGGGGAATCGCCTGCGTGTGGTTCTTTGGGTGATCGAAATGAGCAGCGCGAGAGAAGTCGTGGCTGCGAGCGGCGCGAGCAGAAAGACTAGTTCGGGCGAAGCCGTCAGTTTGATGATCAGTGCGCCGAGCTGGTAGCTGAGGGGCTGCCACGCATAGCGATAGATGAGTAATTCATCTCTCAGTGCCGCATCCAAGTGAAACATGGGAACAACACTGTTGAGATCATCGCCTTCGTAGCCATCTCGATCGGCTGCCCAAAGAAGAAAGGCGCCCGCCACAAGGGTGAATAAAGCAAGATTCAGCCACCGAGAGGTGGTTGATGAGGAGCTCCCTCGCGCAGCGAAGCCAGACGACGTGGCGTCTTGTGTCATAAGTACTTTGCTCGAATCCTTGAAGGGCGAACGTCGGAGGGACGGGTAAACAGGGCGCTGTACCTTCAGTCCTTTTTGACCGTCACGCCTGGAACTCGGCGGGCGGGGTTGCCGAACATCGAGGTATTAGGGGCCACATCGCTCATCACCACAGAATTGGGGCCAATGACGCAATTGTCCCCGATTTCGACGTTACCCGCAACGCACGCTCCCGCGTAGAGATCGACGTTGGACCCAATTCGAGGGGGAGGAGAAGGATCTTTTCGGGAGTTGATGCCAATCGCGACGTTTTGTCTCATATGCACATCGTCGCCGATGCACTGGGCGTTGACGAATATTCCGCCGTGGTGCCAGATTCGAAGACGCCGTCCGACCTTTACGGTGTAATCCAAATGGATTCCGGCGCCGAGAATCACGGCCTTCTGGAGAGCCTTATAGGCAAGACTGAGTGGAGCTCGGGCCAGCTTGGAGCGGACGTCCATTCTCTGATTTCCAAACCGATGTACGGCAACGGCCCAAAAACCCGGGTCCAACAGACTCTTGTCGTGGGTTGCGAAGTCTTCCCAAAGAAGTGCGCCGAAGCTGATGTCTTTGGGGTTGTTGTTGACCGAACCCGGCTCAGGGTCCGAAGAGGTTGGTCTGTCGGCATTCCCGTTCATAACGGGGGGCTATAGTACAAGACAGCTGACGCTGAAACTACTGGGTGCAGTGGAGAGGGCTGACTCGCATCTGGTCTTTCCTTTTGTGGCGCGGGACGTCTCGGACTCATCGACGGATGCTTTGTCACTTGGGCTTATCAACCGGCTTTTCCTTTGAGGTTATTGGTGGAGGATTGTGCTCAGTCACGGCCTTGGCTAGTTTGCTCCTATGGCTCGTGGCCCTTGCCCCCCGAGTCGCTCTAGGTTTTGAGCAACTCCCTAAGGAGGGGTTTTTGCTCCCTAGACCTGCTCGAAGGTGAGCAGGTCCAGACCATGTTTCAATACGAAGACGTTCCGCTCCATGAAACTCGCTTTTACTCTCGATGATGCCCCAACCATCGTTGAACCGAATATTCCCGTCTTGCCGGAGAACATGGACGCGATTCGTGAAGAGCTCGTATCAAATCACGTCGCTCACTGTACGGCGTTTGTGGTGGGTGAACGGGCCATTGGGCATGAGGGGGCGCTTCGCCGTTGGCTCGATGCTGGGTATGAGCTTGGAAATCATACGTTTTATCACGGCAACGCGAGGACGGAGTCCGTAGAACAAACGATCGAATCGATTAGGCAATGTGACGAACTGCTTGCGGGCATCGGAGCTTTCGAGAGCGGGAGGAAGTGGTTTAGGTTTCCGTATCTCTGTCGTGGTCCCGATCCTCGGAGTCGTGCCGCCGTGCATGAGGGGCTCTCGGAGCTCGGATATCGGCTCGCGCCAGCTAGTGTCAATTTCGGCGATGATCGCTTTGAAGGACCATGGAGCGCTTCAACTGGAAGCGATCGGGAGTTGGTCATGGGGCGGTTCCTCGACTCGTGTTTGAAGACCTTGCGGAATACGCATCAAAGGACCTTGCATCTCAATGCCTCGTCTCAATCGGACCGAACGTTGGGGCACATTGCGTACGCCCACTTTGGCCCTTTGATGCGAGCTGCCCTGCCTCGATTGATCGCGAAACTCCGACAATCACCCTGTTGCCTTGTGCCCCTCGAAGATGTTGCTGGTCACCCGGTCTTTGCTGCTTACGAGGCGAACTTTCGGCACGATGGATTGGTAAGTGACGTTTTCGGCCATCGCTCGCCGCTCGCCAAGGGCCTGAGGAAGGCGACTCAGCTTACGGAAAAAGTGGGCCTTTTTGACCAGTCTCGTCTGGGACCCCGCTGGTCGCATCTAGGCTGAAATGATGACAGTACGCCAGCCCATATCAAACCAAGAGAGTCCCAGTCGCCCAGCGTCGAAGGGAGGAAGTCGGATTGATGAACAGTGATTTTTCGTCGAAGCCGAAGGTGAGCTTCGTCATCGTTTCTTATCGGTCTCGTCAGACCATTGATGCTGCACTTGCCGTCTTACACGAGTCTTGTCGTTCCAGAGCGGTGGAATGCATCGTAGTCGAGAATGCAAGCGGAGATGAGACTCCTGAGCATGTACGCCGGAACTACCCCTACGTAACCATGATCGAGAGCCCAAAGAACCTCGGTTTCGGGCGTGCGTGTAACTTGGGGGCCGAGCATGCAAGCGGCGCATACATCGTATTTCTCAACCCCGATGCTGTTTTACAGATTGACGAGCTGGAGAAGTTGGTCGAGTTCATGGATGACAGGCCGACCGTCGGCATCTGTGCCCCCGCCATCGCCGGGCACGTGGCCGGAGGACTCCCGACGCCAGGGTCACAAATCAGAGCGGCGTTTAGGCTCGGCTCTGCCTACAGTACCCCCCGCCGTGAACTCATTTGGGGGTCGGCACCTTTCGCGACAGACTGGCTCTGTGGAGCAGTTTTTCTCGTCAGAACCTCGGTCTTCCGAGATTTGGGCGGCTTCGACCCTCGATTTTTTATGTATTTTGAGGAAACGGATCTGTGCGTGCGTACGAGAGCCATGGGAAAGGAGATCTGGGCCGTGACTACTGCACGAGCGGAACACACCGGGGGGATGAGTTCCAAGAATAGTGATCTTACGACTCAGTCTGGAAACGTGACCAAGTACTACCTAGAGAGTCGTTTCTACTACCTGCGCAAGCATCATGGCTTTCTGGCGGCAGCTCTTGCTGAGACGGCGGATATCGCGCCGTACTTGGCCAAGGAATTGACTGTGAGGCTCGGTTTGGGAATCGTCGAGTCTAGTGGCTTGAAACAGCGGTTGCTCGGAGGGTTTCTCCGCGCCCCACGAATGGTATGAACGAAGAGGCGGGGGACTCGATGAACGAACCGAATGTGGGACTAGTCGTTATCGGAAAGAATGAGGGCAAGCGACTTGAACGGGCTTTGCAGGCCATCGTCGCACAAGGGTTGCGCGCGGTTTATGTGGATTCCGGATCCACAGACGGCAGCGTGGAGGTTGCGCGGAACCTGGGGTGCGAAGTTGTGGAACTCGATCTTGCACGCGCCTTCACTGCTGCACGGGCCAGAAACACGGGATACGCCAAGCTCTGCAAGGTTCATCCCACGCTTGAGTTTGTGCAGTTCATCGACGGCGATTGCGAGCTGAACTCTGATTGGATCAAGAACGCTCTCCAGCAGATGCACAACGACCCTCAGGCCGCGGCGGTAGGCGGGCGTTGTCGAGAGAAGTTTCCAGACGCGTCCATTTACAACCGTCTCATTGATGTTGAGTGGAACACACCGGTCGGCGAAGCGACTGCTTGTGGGGGAAACGTGCTGCTTCGCGCAGCTGCTTTCAACGAGGTTGGGGGCTTTAATGAAGAGTTTGCTGCTGGTGAAGAGCCGGAGATGTGTTTGAGGATGCGTCGTGCTGGATGGAGGATTTGGCGAATTGACGCCGAAATGGTGCTTCATGACGCGGACATCACGACTTGGAAGCAGTGGTGGATGCGCAGCAAACGCAGTGGGGTCGCTTATGCTCAAGGGGCTTGGACCCACGGATTGGGGACGGAGCGTTACAATCTGAGAGATTGTGCCAGAATCTGGTTCTGGGCACTTGCTCTCCCGACGGGTGTGGCGCTGCTCGCGTTCGTGAACCCCCTTGCGAGTGGGTGTCTGGCCATAGGCGCCTACGGCACGCTTCTGTTCCGACTTATGCGCGAGCGTTTGAAAAAGGGCGATGGCCCGGGTTTCGCTCTTCGCTATTCTTTTTATACAATCGCGGCGAAGCTACCCCAGCTTACAGGACAGTTCGAATTTCTTCTGAGCCGGCGCAGCCGAGTGATTGATCATCGCTCTGCGGGGGTGCGCTCTAAAAAAGAGAACGACGAGGTGCAGGCGACATCCTGATCACCACCGTTTGAGATCTGTGCCGGTGAGGCGAAACGGCGTTGACACCGACTCGGGGGACGCAGTACTCGCATAACCATGAGACTTGGCTATCTGGTCCCAGAGTTCCCTTCGCAGACGCACGCCTTCTTCTGGAGAGAGGCTCGCGCGATACGAGATCTCGGTCATGAGGTGGTGTTTTTGTCGACCACGAAGCCACCTTCGGACAGCTGCGCCCACGAGTTTGCAGACGAGGCGCGAAAGCAGACCAGGTACCTGTTTCCACCGGGGCCTGGGGTGCTCCTAGAGAGCATGGCGCGGGCCACCAAGATAGGAGCGGTCGCATCTTACCTCCGGGAGCTCACGGCTCGAAACCCGAAGGAACAGGCACGTTTGCTCGGTCTTGTGTTTGTGGCCCTTGAGTTGGCTCGCCTCGTTCGTCACAACTCTCTGGACCATGTCCATATTCATTCGTGCGCCGATGCTGCGCATGTTGGAGTTCTGGCTCATCTCATTTGCGGTGTGCCCTTCAGCCTTACCTTACATGGTGATCTGGATGTCTATGGTCGTGATCATGCTTCTAAGTTTCGGTACGCGAAGTTCGTTTCCGTGGTGACTCGAGCTTTGCAGGAGCAGGTGCAGGACAAAATCGGACTAGGCGTCGGGAAGCTGCCTGTTATCCGGATGGGTGTAGACACGGCTGCTTTCGCGCCTCGCGGAGAGCGAGGCAGGAGCGAGAAGTTCAAAGCTCTGACCGTTGCGCGCATGAATCGGACCAAGGGGCATGTTTTTGCCTTGGAAGCCATCGCTCAGTTGAGGAGTCGGGGCGTAGACGTTGTTTACGATATCGCCGGGAGTGGTCCGGAGCTCGAGTCGGTCAAGCAACATATCTCCCGACTCGAGCTGGGGGATGTGGTTACCTTGCACGGTAGCGTTTCCGAAGGCGACGTGCGGCGACTGCTTTTTGAGGCGGATGCCTTCCTGCTTACGAGTTTTGGGAAGGGAGAAGCGGCGCCTGTTTCGGTGATGGAGGCGATGGCGGCCGGAGTTCCCGTGATCTGTTCACGAATTGGCGGAACCGGCGAGATGATTGAGGATGGTAAAGAAGGCTTCTTGACCCCGCAAAAGGACGATGCGGCTATCGCAAGTGCGCTCGAGAAGCTCCACTCGGATGAGAGCTTGATGTCCGATCTTGCTCGGGCCGCTCGCGTCCGGGCGGAGCAAGACTTCGACTTTCGACGCAATGCGGAAGCTCTTCTGCACCAGATTTGTGGCTAGAACGGCCCCAGCTGTGGGTGCCCCTCAGTCGCCGCGAGCCGTACCGAGGGGCTGCTCTCACGGCTAGTGCCGCGACCGTTTAAATTTGAGCGCTTCTTGGTCTGTCAGCGTTGAGAGCCGGCTCGGTTTTCAGGAAGGGTCGCGGCACAAATGGGAAGAGAAAAGCGCGGAGACAGAGAGGGACGAGCGCGGTTTCGAAGCCGACCTCACTTTCTTGGGGAGAGCTTCGAAACCGCTTATTTCTAAGTGGCCGTAGCCCTAGAGAGGCTCTTCCGATATCTGAATGCGGATGATCTGATAGAGATTCGCGTTGTCTGTCGCCGGTAACTCGGTGTCGATCCACGGCGTAACCACTCCGCCTTTGAGTCGTAGCCATACGAGATTCGCTTCGGAATCGTGGTAATAGACCGTGCCGTCGGACTCTTTGACTTCGTCGAGACTTCCAACCGGCGTGAGAGGGGACCAGAACTCGCCTCGGAACTCGTCCTTCCAGTTTTCGTCGTCCCGCTTCCAAGCCTCATAACTACCGAGGGAGCTTGAGACACCGTTGGGCAGGGTGGTGAGCAGCGCCGTCTCGGGAGCCGAATCGGCGTGGTAGGGCACACCGAGAACCACCGAGTCATCCTCCTCTACGATGTTCAAGACTTCCGCCCAGATAGAACTCGGGCTCTTACCAGGGGAGCGGAGCGTATAGACGCCGTCCTTACGTAGAGCGGCATGTCTCATGTTGAACAACTTCGTAGCTTGTTCGCCGTCGCCGACTATCCATTGTGCTCCGCCTTCTGAAGTAAACTCCAAGGGTTGCTTGTCATCTTGCGTCCCATCGAAGATCGGATTCATCACGCCGTAGTAGGGGCCATCACAGCTGAGGCCGTTTTTGCCTTCAGGCCAAACCGACTCACAGGTCGCACCTTCTGTCAGGAAGGGCTCATCGTAGACCCAGTAGTTTCCGGGGGGGCCCCAGAAACCCGCGGGATCCCATACGGCACCAGCGAGAGCCCAATTGTCGTCACCGGTGACATTGGGTGAGGGTTCACGGAGTCCCATGAAGGAATTGACGAAGCGATTACCGCTGTGGCGAACCATGCTCTTGTCGACTGGTCTGACGTAAAAATCGATCGTCGAGAACACGCCGTTTCTTTCCCCCTCTACGTACGGGAAGTTGACAAATAGGTTGTCCGTAAACGTGCACAGTCCGTGGTAGGTGGCGACGCCGACCATATAGCTTTGATCTTCGGTTCGTCGTTCATTGTTCAAGCTGTAACCGATCGAAACGCTATCCGCGATCGTGCAACTGGCAGAGGCTCCTTTCAGTCCGATTTCGACGAAGTCGGCCACCATGATTTGTTGGTAGGTTCCGTCGATCGAGTTGTTCCAGAAGGGACCGTTGCCTCCGAACCAAGTTTGCTTGTAGCTCAGCAGATCTTCGATGGTGAAGGGTAGGTTTGGCCCATCGACTTTTCCGTCTGAAGTGGGGCGATACTTGAGCGCCTCGGTATTGCCGGCTTCGTCGACTTGACGGCCGTCGAACATGAAGCCGGCGCCCTGATTGCTGTGTGAAACGTTTCCCGCGAAGCTTCCCGGTAGAAGGCACGCCGGGCAAAAGTCCAGGCCGTAGCTCGTTCCGAAAGGTTCGGGCGAGAAAGAAAACCAAAAACCGTGGCCCTGGGAGTCGGCTGTCACGTTGTCTTCGACAGTGTTGTCGGGGTTGGCGATCCAGAAGCCAGAAGGGCCAACCCGTTGACCCGTGAGCAAATCGTGCCGAAGTAGGGCGTTTTCTTCAAGGGGCTCGTTAACGTGCAATACGAGGTTTTTCGAGATCTGGTTGCGTCGTTCGACCCCATCCTCAAGAAAAATGGCATGGGCGCTGATATCGTAACAAACATTGTTTTCGACGGTCAGCCCGCTGGTGGAGTGAACTACGACGCAACGCTGAGAGGAGTGATGTATGGCCGAGTTGCGGACGTACTGGCCATCCAGGTCGTCAAGTACCTCAAGCGCATCGTTTTGACTCATACGGTGGAAATGCACGGGATAGCGGGCGAGCCGACCAGCTTGGCCCATCCGTCGAAACTCCACACCGTCGATTCTGATCGTCGAACCGCGCATGTACATGGAGTGCGCGCCGAAGAGCTCGTCACGCCAGAGCGCATCGTCTGGGCCCTGAATGACGATGTTTCTGGTCAAGTTTCCGACTTCTGCTCTTTCGTCCAACACGACTGGAGAGTCCACGTCGGGGCGCTCAAGCGTCATTCCTTCCTCGACGTCGTCTTCCTCGACGACGTATTGGAGCACGCCCCAATGGGGTTGTTCTAACGCAGAGCTGAGAGTTACGTTAGAACCTTCCGCGGATTCGACTTGTGCTTCTTCGGTCCTGCCCAGATCATAAAAGTCCGTCGGAGCAACGACGATGTTGTCCCCGGGCTTCCAGTCGGTTTCTTCGATGAGCTCGAGTTCCTTCCCGTCTCCACCGTCTGAGCCCAGCACAGTCTTGTTGAGCTTGCTCCAGGTCGGGGAAGGGGGCGTTCCATGTAAATCGAGAGTTCCTCCCATGACGCCCAAGCCCCGGTTCCCCATACCCATGAGGCTGCTGTCGACGTCTGTGCCGGTAAGCGTGATGACAGCGTTCTTCTCATAAGGGGTCTCTTCTGTTCCGATGACCAGGGCGCCGTGCACCATGATGTTGGTCGCGGTCAGATTGAGATCTTCGTCTCCGAAGGTCAGAGTGCCTTGGATTGACAGGTCTCCTAGATCGGGCGGGGACACATCCAGAACAACATCGCTCCCCTTGGCGATCAGTACATCATCGCCTTCCTCCGGAAGCTTTCCGTCTGGCCATGTTGCCGGGTCCGACCACTTTCCCGACTTAGATTCGACGTCGGGTTCGAACTTGACGTCGACCACGTTGTCGTCCTTTCCGGTAGAACCGGTCTCACCGCCGCTGCTCGATCCGTCCTCTGACGTGCCGGAGGGGTCGTCAGATTTCTTTTGAGGGCTGGAGCAGGCCAGGAGAGTCCACGTCGAACCAATAACAGCGAAGCGGGCGAGTTTGCGGGCGGCACTCTTCATGTTGCGAGGTGTCCCACTTTTTTTCTACTTGATCAAGTGCCACGTGGAGTTGCAACTGCCTCGCGGCAGTTTGAACGCTGAGCCTAAAGTGGCATCACCGCCATAATGATGAGCTGCATGAATCGGAACTAGAGCTTGCGAACGAGCAAGATGATCCGTCCGCCCGCCGGTTTGTTTCTTGGGAATCGTGTCTTTTCAGCTTGAACTGGCGAGGAGCCACGGCGGCCACCGACCGCTATCTCGCCAAAACCCTGCTTTTCGCTTCGAATTCGAGCGAACGAACCAGGCCAAGTAGGGTGCCGGCGGAAAGAGCAAGTAGGCAATTGCCCATGGCGTTGATGAGCAGTTCGAAGGTGTGGATGAAAACGATCATCGTCAGTCCTGCGACAAGCATCAAGTCCTCATGCCTTACCCGAAGTCTCTTCTTCATGGCCTTGGCCGCGAACCAGATTGGTGACAAAAAGAGCGTAAACTGTGTGATGAACCCAACATAGCCATACGACGCAAGGATGATGATCCACAGGCCATCAAACACCGTGACCAGGTTGCCTTCATCATTGAAGACACCGATGCGGCCATCTGCGCCTGAGCCAAACCACGGATTCATTCTCCAGTTTGTGAGCAGGTCGTCCTCGTTCATGAAACGGAACAACAGCGAAGCCGCCCGGTCCGGAGCTTCCTTTTGGAGGTAGGCGATGATTTCATCGGTCGGAAGAAGCTCGAGCGACCTCAGGAGGGGATACCCGATGATCACGATCGTTCCCCACGAGGCTAGTTTTCGAATCTTCTGTGGTTTCGCAAACCACAGAAGTGGACTGACGAGAACCCCGTAGATCAGCGAACCCATGCTGTTGCAGAAGGCGAGCAACAACAACATGATTATTGCTCTCTTCTTCGCGTTGATTCGCGGGAGTGGTTCGTTGGCTCGCATCAGTGAAATGGTGGCGAAGATGGCGGCGACCATGAACATGGTCGCCACGAGGCCATGGAGCGTGAACACCAGGGGCCGGTAGCCCCCGGCTCTGACCGCCTGGGCGAAGCTGTGTTGGTGATACCCATACACCCAGGCGTGTAGCTGAGGGCTGACTCGCAACTCTACGAGCATGAGGAGGACGTAGACCATCCCAAGATTGGATATTACTTTAAGGAGAGTTTTCGCACCCTCTCTCGACCCCAAGACTCGTTCGCCCAAATAGAAAGGGATCAGATAGTAAAAAAGCAGCCAAAAGAACTTGGGAACGATATTGGTGATGTTCAGCCCTGGCGCAACGAATCCTGGGGCAAGGGCGAGGGGCTGCCTGTTGTTCAAGACCGTTCCCGCGACCGAAAGCAGTACGGCCACCGAAATACTGGAAAAGAAACTCGCACCGGTCCTGGATTGCGGCAGCTTCTTGGGCGACGCCAATACAAGAAGCACCATGATCAGAGGTGGGATCGTGGTCTTGTTCAAGTCGAGATACGGAACCGCGAACTCGACGCGCTCTGGAAGAAAGAGGGCTGCCCCCATCAGAGCGTAGGCGACGGCGCGTTCGCGCGTCATGACAGAGAACATCACCACACACGCTGGGATGCTAGCGAAGAGCGCGACGTTCGCGATTGGCGTTGCCGTATACATTCACTCGGACTTATGGGCTCGTGGTGTCCATCTTGCGGCTACATCTTCGAGAACCAGCAAGGGCAAATAGAGAGCATCGCGGCCGTATCGAGTCGCCAATCTCCGTGGGTCCTTCATCAACCTGTAGAGCCACTCGAGTCCAAGTCGATGGGTCCATTGGGGAGCCCGGTTCACCGAGCCCGCCAAAAAGTCGATGGTTGCCCCGGCGCACAGGAAGGTCATTCCTGGCAGAAGGTCGCGATGCCGATTGACCCAAAGTTCTTGCTTCGGCGCTCCGAACCCAACAATGACGACTTGCGCCTGGGTTTTCGTCAGTTCATCCACGATCACGTTCGACCACTCTTCTGAGTGCTCGAAGCCAAAAGGAGGGCTGAGTCGACCGCAAACGCTCACACCTGGATAAGTTTGCTCGATGTGAAGGGCACATTTTTTCGAAGACTCTTCCGTCGCACCGAGAAGGAATACCCGTGTCCCTTTGGGGAGGGACGACAGTAGAGCTGGCACCAGATCGCTGCCTGCCACGCGCTCGGGAAGGGGGGTTCCCTTGAGCCGGCTGCTCCAGATGAAGGGCATTCCGTCGGCTACGACCAGGTCTGCTCGAGCGTAGGCGTCTCGTAGACCGACATTACTTCTCAGCATGACCGCATGGTCGAGGTTCGGTGTGACAACCACGCGCGCGGGCGACGTGCGATCTTCTGCCACATATCCGACGAGCCGCTCGACCGCTCGCTGCATGTTAACGACGTCGACAGAAGTTCCAAAAACGCGTACCCTCCGCGGCATCGCTACCATGGTTCGACGCACTAGCATTTTTCCGTTTTACCGACTAGTCACGGCGAGTTTGTTTGCCCTATCGTTTCAGCTGCAAGCTTGTAGTTCGGCGCCCTATGTTTGGGCTTCGGAGGTTCCGCCGGAACGGGCAAAACCCGAGGTGCAAACCGACAAGATTGGTCGGGGAGACGTGTTGGCCTTGACCGTGGTTGGTCAAGGTGCGCTTTCTGGAACTTTGACGGTAGGAACCGATGGGTCGGTTGCGGTCCCCAACGTTGGGAATATTGCTGTGATGGGTCTCACCGCCAGAGAGGCGGGTGAGCGCATTCGCGAACAACTCTCCGTGATCATCAAAGAACCGAAGGTGAGTGTATCGCTGGTTGGCAGGTTCTTGGAGGTGACGATCTTGGGGGAGGTGCAGAGCCGAGGTAAGTTTCGCATTCAGTCTGGCGATGGCGTCGCGAACGCGATTGCCATGGCTGGCGGCCTCACCGAATTCGGGCACGGGTCTTCTATCTACCTCATTCGAGCCGGTGAACCCTTGAGAATTCGGTTTCGGATGCGAGACCTGCTTTCAGGTGGGAACAGCGCTCGCTCCTTCGCGCTGCGCGATGGTGACATTCTAGTCGTTGAGTAGGGACGAACGAGTCCTCCCATGATACCTATAGTATTGGCTTGGGCCATTGGGGTTGTGGCGCAGTCGGCCAAGGTGGACCTTGCAACGGGGGCGGATATGCGAGTCTCGGCGGGGCAGATGGCTGTTTCCCCCGACCGACGAGCAGTCCCTGCTGTTGATGCCACTCTGACTCTTCTCAACGGGGTGCGTGTTGCCTCCAAGCGATACTCTTTTGTGCTTCGCTATCGACCGACGTATTATTACCAGCTGCCCAACCTGACCAAGTCCAATTGGCCGCTCTTTCTTCATCAGGTTGACGGCAGTTTGGGGGCGGCTCTCAGTCGTCGTACCAGTTTCAGCTGGTCGGGAAACGCTCGAGTCGGAGATATCAACTACAGTTCGCTCCTACGCGTGTTGCCTTCAGGAACCGCCGCCTCGACTTCACGTCTTGTGCCGATCACGTCCGTCGGGTCGTCCCTGACACTCGCCCACCGCCTTTCTCGAACAAACAGCTTCAGTGCTGGAACCACCGCTAGCTATCGAACATCGACGGGGTCGGCTCCGGCGTTTCCTACCGTTGCCAGCGCCACCGTCCAACTTTCAGATCAAGTGGTGTTGGGCCGCTCTGATTCTTTGAGCATGGGCGGATCCATAACGCATTTCCATGCCAACCGATTCGAGTCCGGAGGAGCCGCCTTCGCGGGTAGAGATTACGGTGCAGGGGGAGTTCAACTCACTCTATCCCACCGAACCTCGCGCTCCGGTTCGCTGGGAGTAACGGCCGGGGTCAGCGCTGCGGGGATATACGGGGACGTTCCGTTTTCTATTTTCCCGACGGCTGCCGCCAACTTCAGTTCCGAATTTAAAGCGCTCGATACCAGGTGGTCCATCTCGGGCATGGGGGGACTGCAAGGGTTTCAGGACCCGCTGCTTGGTACATTTCGTCCTCAAGGGTTTCTCGGGGCCACTCTTTCAGCCAACCATACGGCGGATCTGAGTAGTTCTGCCTCGCTTTCCCTGACCTCCAGTGTGGCCGGAGAGCCGATACGTCCACCGCAATATGAATCTTCCGGTAGCGCGAGTTGGCGACTGAGCTATCAGTTATCCCCCCTGTTCACGACGTACGGCGGCGTTGCCTGGCGGCTACGTGCGCCCCACTGGTCTCAATGGTCCAGTTTGCCCCTTCAGAACGAGATGACTGGATTCTTAGGGTGTCGAATCAGAATAGGCACTGGCACCTCGCGCGGGCGCTGGCTCTAGCTTTGGCTAATCTTGCGTGCGCGCCAGAGTTTGGGTCGGGGAACTGACTCGGATGCGACGTTGTCGAGCATACTGAAGAACCCAGTGGAAGAGTGCAGCGAACACGCTCAATCCTAAGCCTCCCGCCGTTCCGGCTCCCGCGAACTTGGCGACGGCCATGATGCGCGGAGGTTGGCTGGCACGGGGAGGTTGCATGACTTCGTAGCGGGCTGCGACACTTGCTCGTTCGAACTTGAGCTCGAGCTCTTTTCGTTTTAGCTCCACGTGTAGACGCTCATGAATGTCCTTTTTTGCCGCGGCCGTCCTCATCAGTCGTGTGATGTCGGCTTCGACTTCAGGCATCTTCCCCGAAATCGAGGCAAGCTGACCTAGGCGAGCTTCAACCTGGCCGAGTTCTTGACGGCTTGAGCCCAGTAACACACTGAGCTCTGAGGCTCGGTCCTTGAGTCTCTGGTAGTTGGCACTGGCCTTCCTGTCGGTGTCAGTTGCGTCCTGGCTGAGTGTTTCTGCGATCAGGGATTGAAGTCTGGTTTCTTCTTCTCGCAGTCGGACGAGCTCGGGGTGGGCGTCCGTGTACCCTCGGGCCGTGGCCTCGGCGATGTTTTTCCGAACCTGAGAAAGCGAGTCTTCATAGGGTTTGGCCCGATTGACTTGAGTTACCACCAATGAGTCACCCGAATCGATTTGCTTCTTCTTGAGCTCAAGTTCGGCCGAATACCTAGAAATTTCGCTGATGAGGCGGTCCTTTTGTGCGAGGAGATTTCCTCGCGTGGACAGCTCAGCTCGCGCGTTGTCTGGGAGCGCGAGTAGGTGTTCTTCTTTGAACTCTTGCAGGTCTTTCTCGACGCGGTTGAGCTCCTCTTCGTTCTGTTCGAACTCTTGACGCATCAAGCTCACTTCACTTGCTTGAACCTTCAGTGCTTTGTTGATCTCCGCTTCGAGGAAGGTTTGCAGGTGCGCGGCTAAAAAGCGTTCGGCGAATGCGCGATCAAGGTCCATGTAAGAGCCGCGGAATGTTCCTTGCCGATCCACCGCGGATATCTTGAGTCGGGCTGCCGTTGCTCCAGCGATATGACGGTTGACGGGAACGTTGAGGGCTTCGAGGGTCCTCGATACCAGGTTCGGGTCGGTAAACTTCTTTTCGGCGAAAGCAAAGAACTCACCGCCTTGAATTCCGAAGTCCTGTCCACTTGGGCGGCTGGGATCGGGGGTGGCTTCTTGCCGTAGGTAGATCTCGAAATCGGCAAAGGCCATAGGGGGCCGTGTCATTCCGAACCCCGCGCCGCCTAGCGCTCCCACTACAGTGCCGACCACGAGCAGAATCCAGTAGCGTCGGATGAAGCCAAACAGCTGTTCAAGTTTATCTAATGCGCCATCGAGGGCACTAGGTTCTTCCTCGATGATCGCACTGGGATGCTGGCTATTTTGCGCCGACCCTAGCCCCACGGGATTGTCAGCTACGACGAGAGCCTTACCATCTGAGAAGGGCTGTTCTGTTTCGGCAAGACCAAAAGTCTGGGTCCCAGGCTGCTTGAGCAATCTTGGCGATGTCAGTCTCGCCATCGCTCGCGTGTGCTGCTGCTCGTCTTCCGAGTCGGTCAGGAAGCCTAAGGCGTTGTTTCCGACTCTGATTACATCGCCCGCGTTGAGCTCTTGTGCTTCGGTAAGCTTGCGATCGTTGAGAAATGTGCCGTTCGTGCTGTCTAAGTCCAAAATGGTGCAGCCGAGTGGCGTCAATCGGAGCAACACATGCTTATGTGAGACGGCCTTCTGATCAAAACAGACAAATGACCGCGAGCTGCGTCCGATTGTTGATTCGCCTGGAGGTACTTTGAAGAGCTTTCCCGCGTGAGCACCAGTGAGACCGACGAGGAAGACCGTCGGGACGAGCGAACTGTCCGGTTCGCCCAATGCGTTGTCGAGCTCGTCAGCTAGAGACGGACGTTTGCTTCGAGGTGGCGGAATAGTCCGATCACTCATTTTTCCCCCGAGGGCTGAATCGGTGGAAGTACAACATTGCCATCATCGTCAATCTCGATCCTGTTGTCTGCTGAGTCTGCGGTTTCTTCGCCCGGACTCGGTGCGAGCCTCTCGTTGTCGGATGGCTTAGAATCGACGGTGGTATCGGACAACCTAAAGATACTTGAAAGACTTTCGGGCTTGAGCAGGCCCCAGACCGCAATGCCCAGTACAGCGATGAGCGCCGTCAGCAGCATGTACTTTCTCATGGGATGACGGGCCCCCTCGCGTCCACCCTGGATGATTTCGGTGTTCTCTTCAAAACCTTCGCTGGGCGGGGGATCTAGAGGTCCAGTGATGTCGAGCGCTGATGGGGCGTCGGAGGGCGCTTGGTTCCCCCCTTCACCCTTACCCACCTGGGGCGGAAACACCGATGCACGGGGAGGGGGCTCGGTTTGTCCCGTGCCCCTCATGGACGCTGCTCGTCGAGCCGCGAGCGTTGGGCCCAAAGATGAACGAACCCACTTTCCGACTTGGGCACTGCTCGAGAGAATACCTTCGCGTTCGGCGATACGCCTGAGTTGAGCGCCCATTTCGTCCGCGGACGAAAATCTAGAATCTGGGTGTTGAGCCAACGCCTTCATGCAAACCCAATCGAATGAAGGAGGGGGACGAAAACCGACCTCACTTGGGGGACTGACGTCGCCCTTTAGGATCAACTGTGCGCTCTCCTCGTGGGTCGCGCCGCGAAATGGTTCGACTCCCGTCAGCCCAGCGTACAACGCAACCCCCACCGAAAAGACGTCTGCTCGATGGTCTGCTGGCGCTCGTCTTAGTCTCTCAGGAGCCAGATACCCCGGCTTGCCTTGGAGAACCTCGGGGCTGCCCCCCTCCTTTCTCGTTCGGGCGATTCCGAAGTCAGTTACTCGGCACGAGCCATCGATACCCACCAGCAAATTGTGAGGAGTCACGTCGCAGTGCACGAGCTCAAGGGGCTCGCCGTTCTCGTCGAGCGCATTGTGTGCGTACGCCAGGCCATTGAGGGCATCGAGGATGATCGCGATGACGTGTGCAGGTGAACGCCCCTCGGAGGTCGCGCGATACAGCTCCGCTAGACTGCCGCCTTCCACGTAGTCCATCACGATATAGGGCTCTTGGGGCGTTCCTACATCGGCAATTCCAACGATATTCGGATGATGTAACTCACCGAGCACCCGGGCCTCATGAAAAAATGCCTCGAGCGACTGATCCTGCTCGGCGAGGTGACCGTGTAAGACCTTCATGGCGAACAAGCGCCGAAAACCAGCCGTGCCGCTCAAACGGCACATATAGACGCTTCCCATTCCGCCGCGCTTGAGGCGGGCAAGAACTTCGTAGCGGCCAACCCGAGGGAGCCCCGTCGTTTCTTCGACGGGCGCCTCACCGGGTAAATCCTGAGGCATAGGAACCGAGCCTGGTGGTGGGATCTCCCAGGCCGGCAATGAGAGACCTAGACTCGACGGGGGCGCCGAACCCGGCGTACTACCTAACTCTCGCTCCCTTGCCTTCTCGCCGTCTGTGTCGCCGAGGGGGCGAAATCGCCGAGAACTCTGAAGCGCGTTATTGAGTTCATCGAGCTGTTCCAATGTCGCCTGATCCAGACGGCTGCTCGGGACCGGGATCTCGCTTTCGCGTAATTGATAAGCAGCCGGAGGTGGATCAGAGTCGTTGTTTGCCCGCACAGCGGCCGCACTCAGCGCGGTGGGAGTGTCGATTCTCCGTGGAAAAAAGTGACCTTCGGACATCGGAGCGATTGCATCGCTCGACTCTTGTGGTCGTTGGCGTCGCTCAACCGTTGCGGTTTCGTCGTGCTCGGACTCCTTGTGGGGATCTTGGATGATCCGTTCGTTTTCGAGAGGCGCCGAAAGTTCCATGTTGGGCGCCGATTGCAGAGAACGCGGAAGCGACACGTGCTCGGCTGCCAATGTAGGGGGCGGTACCGAGGAATAACCGGTAAAGTCGAGCAAAGGCCTTTTTTGGGGGCTTCGCGCCCAAATACCGGTAGCTTTCTTGGATTTGTTTCGCTGTCCGTTGGGTGCGAGCCCGTCGCCCTCACTCGGTGGTTTCGTCCGCGGTGGAGGTGAGCTTGAACTCGACGCGGCCATTGGGCGAGTTGGGTTGCTCGAGGTCGCTACTCCTTCAGAGACGAGTCCCCGACGAAGCAATTCTCTCAGAGCGGGTAGGACAGCCTCTGGATGATCCGAGGACTTGCGAAGAATCTGCAGAACGGTGAGTTGGCCGTTCACCCCAGCGAGAGCTCTGAGCTCGGCCGCAGCAAGTCCAGTGGGAAGAGGTTTGGAGGTGCGAATCAAGGGCGAACTGACTCGAAGCGAGGGACGCTGCCCTGACGCCGACAGCCGAGTCGAACTTCGCTCCTTTTCCCGGATGATTGCGTTCAATTCCAGGTGCTCGCGGGGATCGCATTCCTCGGGCTCAACACGAAGGACAGTGTAGGTTCCTTCTTTGTAGGACAAGAGGCTCTTGAAGGCGTCAACTCCCAGCTGGGCGCCGAAGACGGCAAGCCCGAGGCGCCCCCGATCAATGTGGAGTTGCCCCTCGCCCACCGTCGTCTTGATAGCGAGCTTGACGGAGTCCTCACGCGCTTCATATGCGAGGAGGAGCTCCTCAAGGGGATCTTCTGAAAGTGAAAAAATTTTGGAGGACTCCACGGTTAGGTGTCTCCGGAGTGGGGAGGGGGAACGGCTATACGTCTCGCGAAGGGTAGTGGTCTCAAAGCATACCGATTGCAGCCCTAATAGGCCTGCTTTCTAACGGACTTCCCAAAGACCGTCCAAAAGACAATTTGTAGGTCCCAAAGGAGGCTCCAGTTGTCGATGTAATAAAGGTCGTGCTCGATTCGCTGCTCCATTTTTTCGACCACCTCCGTCTCTCCGCGCCAACCATTGATTTGCGCCCATCCAGTAATACCTGGTTTTACCTTGTGCCGCAGCATATACCCGTGAATTTTTCCCCGGTAGAGTTCATTGTGGGCGACAGCGTGTGGGCGTGGTCCCACGACGGACATTTCTCCTGACAACACATTGATAAATTGAGGCAATTCGTCGAGCGATGTACGTCTCAGGATACGACCCAGGGGGGTAATCCGGGCATCGTCTTTTGTTGCTTGTCGGACTGTCGGGCCATCGTCCATGGTTGTCATGGACCGGAACTTCAGGACCTTGATGGGCTTTCCGTTGAGCCCGTAGCGCGTCTGCCTGAAAAAGACCGGTCCAGGAGAGGTCAGCTTGACCGCGAGGGCAATGGCGAGCATCGGGAGTGCTATCAACACACAGATAATGCTTGCTAGTAGCAGATCCTCCGTGCGCTTGACCCATCCACCTAAGCCGTGAAACGGCGTGTCAAAGACGCTGACGACGGGCATTCCTTCAAGAGTATCCCATCGCGCCTGCATCAGATCGAAAACGAACAGGTCTGTGACGACGTAAACGGTGGCTGTTGTGTCCGCGAGCCGGGCAATGATGTCCTTGATACGCCGTTCGGCTCGCAATGGAAACGCGATGTAGACCACGTCTACCTTTCCTACACGCGCTTGTTCGACCAAATCGTCGATTCTTCCGACGAGTTTGTGCTGCCCTAGATCCACCTGGGTCAGTCGAGCCGCTGCTCGGTCATCGAAAACCCCTGCAACCAGGCTACCTCGCTCGGCCGAATCGCTTAGGATTTCGGCGATTTTCACCCCAGACTCTGTCGCTCCAGCGATTGCCGCTCGGCGCAGATTCCTTCCGTTCCGTCTCGCGTATCGAAGCAGGCTTCGGACGGCTAAACGCAGTCCGATGAGTGCGATCGGCACCGACCCCAACCAAACCGAGGTGACGATTCTCGAGAACTGCTCGGTCGTTTTTGTTAGAAACGCCGCGAGAAGTAGAATTGGGACTACTGACAACCATGTGGTGATCGCCGTGGTGATTTCGTCTCGGAGCCTCGCACTTCGCCAGGAGCGATAGAGCCCGCTGACTTCGGCCACGGTGAGATGTCCGAGAATTGCGAGGGATACCGCGGCTGTGGTTTCGGCCGACCAGGACCGTCCGTAGACAAAATTCGGCACCGCTAGCGCCGCCAAAATCAAGCAAGCGTCCAGCGCGCGCTGCACGACGGAAACAGCCTTTCCGTGAGGACGAATCAGGCCGTCAGCCGAGCGTTGACTTGAGCGGGGAGGGGACATGAAGACGAGGGGACATGAATGACGAGAGGACAGAGATGGACCGTCCAGAAGAAGCGTCGCCTATGAGTAGTCTCTTCGGCGTCTCGCGGGGAACGTGAGGTGGGGCGCCCAAGAGTGCTCCCCTAAGTGTCTGGAAGCACAGCAAATCCAAGGACTAGTTGCAACCGGTGTGCACCTTGGGGCCCTATTTCTGCCGGGCTAGGCTGCTTCGCATCGCACCGGGGTGGAGCCCCCGTTCATGTGCGGACTGCGGGTGGGGCGATTGCTCAATTCCCACAATCCTGCTCAACTTCGGCACCATGAAATACTTAGTGACTGGAGGAGCCGGATTCATTGGCTCGAATTTTCTCCTCTCTTCGGTTCCCTCTCGCCCGGGCGACCGTTTCGTGAACGCTGATAGCCTGACCTATGCGGCAAACCTGCTCAACTTGCAGGCGATTGAGGGTGCTGAAAACTACGAGTTTAGCCGAACCGACATTGCGGATCAGAAGGCTGTTTTCGAACTCTTTGAGCGGGTGCAGCCTGACGTGGTTTTTCACTTTGCTGCAGAGAGTCATGTGGACCGGAGTATCGTCGGGCCCGGTGCGTTCGTAGAAACGAACATCACGGGTACTTTTAACCTACTTGAGGCGGTCCGAGCCTCAAAGAAGGACGTCCACTTTCACCATGTTAGTACGGACGAAGTGTATGGGTCTCTCGGCGAAAGCGGGCTGTTCACGGAACAGACACCCTACGACCCTTCCAGCCCCTACTCGGCCTCCAAGGCCTCAAGCGACCATCTTGTGAGGGCCTATCATCGAACCTATGGCATTCCGGTTCGCGTGACCAATTGCTCAAACAACTATGGTCCCTACCAGTTTCCCGAAAAGCTAATTCCGTTGATGATCAGGAATGCCCTCGCAAAAAAGCCTCTGCCCATCTACGGCCAAGGAGAAAACATTCGAGACTGGCTCTACGTAGAAGATCATTGCGCTGCGATCTGGGCCGTGCATGAAAAGGGGGCCATGGGTGGGACATACAATATCGGCGGTAACAATGAGCTGACCAACATAGACTTGGTTCGAATGCTCTGTCACATCCTGTCGGAAGTGACCAATTGCAGTGCCGCCGATTATCTTGACTTGATCACCTATGTAAAGGATCGCCCGGGCCACGATATGCGCTACGCGATCGACGCATCCAAGCTCAAAGAGGAGTGTGGTTGGTCACCCGCCGAGACAGTCGAATCGGGCATGCGCAAAACGGTGCAGTGGTACGTTGATAACCAAGCTTGGGTTGAGTCGATTACGAGTGGTCAGTACCAACAGTGGATTGAAAAGAACTACGCGAGCCGCTGAGGGCGTGCTTTCTCGAGGCGCGCGCCAACCAGAACTGCGCCTAAAGATGCGGTAATAGCCAAATCCCACCAGGTCTCGGAAACCAACATTCCGATGTCGTGGTGGGATATCGTGCTCAGGATGAAGTGCAACGAGGGCGCCATAATTCCGACCATGGCCGCGCGGGTTCTACCAGATGGCATTGTCGAGCGAGCGAGAACGAACCGTCGAGCCACGAAGAGCACAAGTAGGACAAGAGCCGTACCTGTTATGACATGGCGGAGAGGAGACAAGCCTGTGACGGCTGCGCACCCTCGTCCGATTTCTCGCAAGAGCTCGTCAAAATCGAGTTGGGAGTTGAACGCAAAGAAGAGCAGTACGATGGAAACGAGTTGAAGGGGCCTCCTGGACTTCGGCGGTTTCAACTTGCGTGCGGCACGAGAACAAGCAAGCGCGGCCCACAAGTACATCAGCGTGAAGAACCAGTGGCCAAAGCTGAAATCGAACAGGCGAGGGGTCCACTCGCGGAGACCCAGTATGCCCCTTGGAGCTGGTCGAGGCGCGGCCACGCGCATAAAGGAAACGTTGGGTGAGGTAGCCTCGCGATCCAAGGTGAGCAGTTCGAAACCGATGTCCGATGAGTCGAAAGACTTCGATGAACCGGCGAGGGTTCGAACTTGGATACCATCAGACGTCGCGACTTGTTTCGTCCGATGCAGATGCCCTGCAAGAATCAGTCGAATTCCGAACTTGCGGCATAAAAGTAGTAGTTTCTTGCGAGCATTGGTCGGCCAGTTGCCCCCAGAGTCGGGTTCGCTTTCTTCGTACTCGAAAGGGGGGCGGTGCACGACGAGAATGCTTTGCCTTTGTTTGACCTGGTTCTCCTCGGCGACTTCCGCGAGAAAATCCCACTGCAATTGGTATTCGGCGTGACTGATTCCCGGGGAGATAGCGGTTTCGGAGTTGATCGCGATGATGGATGCGCTTCCGATGTCGACGCTGAAATGGTCCGGGCCATAGCGGTCTCGGTAGAGCTCCAACGAATCCTCGTCCACCACATCGTGGTTGCCAGGGATAACAATGGCTTCGGGTTGGAGCGCCGAGGTCCCTTTCTGGAAGAGCAGGTGCTGTAGCAGGGTGCGATCCTGGGTGAGGTCCCCGGCGATAATGAGTACTTTGCTATTGGTGCGATTGACCGCTTCGACGACGTGAGTCAGGGCGAGATAGTCCAGGAAAGCATCAGCGTAGCCGATCTGCGGATCACCCATGAAAGCTATCGTTTCCCCCTCTTTTGAAGTCGAGGGTTGGTCGGCTAGCGCTATTGTCGGCGTACAGACCACGAGCCACGAAAATACCCACTGGATGAGCGGGACGAGGAGTGAGCGCCGCTTCACCTTCGACCTTGGGTGGACTTCGCGGTGACCCTCTCAAGCCAAGCCCCGTAGCAAATCATGAGAATACCGATCGGTTCAACGTAATGGATCAGCTCTGTTCCTACCTTACTCGAGATTTTTTGGAACAGTGCCACGCGGCACATGACGTAGGCGGCTACAACTCCAAGACCCCAAAAACCAACCCGCAGCGGAGGTTTTGCTCGAAGGAAGATGGGCAGGCTGAAGAAGATACTGCCGAACACAAACACCGCTGCGCCGACGAATACGGCTACTTGGACTGTGCGATGGTACTGGAAGAGCCGGAGCGCCACGACCAGATCTCTGCCGCCTCGGATGATGAGAGTTTGGAGATCAAGCTGTTTGTTGATCCCCAAGGCCGACATGAAGAGCAAGTGTAGAGCCCATCCCCTCCGGTGTGTGTGCGTGTCCGGCGTGAAAGGAAGTCGGTAGTAGTGGCGGTAACTTTGGTAGGAGAGGTAGGCCGCGACGAAGTAAAGTCCGGTTGTGGCCCATCCCAGTACGGTGAAATCACCCATTTACGCTCTGTAGTCAGGTTTTGTTTTTGTGCCAATGCTTTTGGGGCCGTGCCGGCGTCTCCTTTGCCGGATCGTCGAAAACGCCCATTGCAAAATCGGTATCCAATGAATCCAACGGACGAGTGACTTTGCTTGGATGAAGACTTAGGCCTCCAGGCCCCAAAGTGATACGCTTGGACAAGGCAAGTTGTAAATATGAGCAAGATTAACGCGGGCTCACAGGTAGAAAGAACTCAGTCGCAGGTGTCCACCGAATTGGACGGTGAGATGGTCGTCTTGCAGCTTGAATCAGGACACTATTTCTCTCTTAACGAAGTCGGTGCTCTGGTTTGGTCCTCACTCACCGAGCCCCGCAGCGTGGCTCAGCTCTGCCAATTGATTGGCGACGAGTATGAAGTGGACGAAGTGACCTGCGGGCGAGATCTGGTTGCGCTGCTCGAATCGCTTCGAGCGGAGGGGCTTGTACGGATTCGTCCCTAGGCTCCAAGTACGATGGGGTCGACCGCCGCCCAAGAGAAGGTATCTATGCTCAAGAGACTTGCGCTGCGTGGTCGCAACACGCTTTCTCTGGGCCCTCGTCGGTGGGCGCTTCTGGTCGAGGCGTTGGCGGAGCTTTTCCTTGCTCGCCGAAAGGTGACTGGCTCGCCACCGACCACCTATCTCGGGCTCCTTACTGGGGAGCCGGATCCGGGGAAACATCGACTTTCAATGGATGCGGTGCGTGAGTTAGTCTGGGCGGTTGAATCCGTAGGGCGCTTTACGCCAGAGAGTATCAATTGCCTACCTAGGGCCTTGGCCCTTCAACGGATGCTGCTTCGAAGAGGGGAGCAGGGGACGATTCGATTCGGAGTGAAACGTGGAGAAACGGGCGTGCTCGCACACGCGTGGCTCGTCCACGCAGACAAAGTCGTGATGGGTCAGCTTCCCGATCTGGATTCCTTCACCCCTTTATCGGCTTGGCCTGATTGGTGCGAGCCGTCACGGCGCTCAGAAGGAGCGAGGGGCCGAGAAGATTGAGCCCCGAGGAAGTGCGTTTCGTGCAGTCAGACCGAAATAGGCGCAAACTTCTAGCCGCGTTGCAGTTTTGGCTGGCATAGAAGGTCGCTTTCGCCTAGCCTACTTGTAGCTTCGGACTAGACGCTCGGCTGAACAGCCGGTTTTGAACGATTCAGGCAACGAATTATTACAAGCCACAAATTAAGAGAAATCAAATGCACAAGAAGCGATATACCCCACCTCGTTTAGAAAAACTCGGAACGGCCGCTGAGATGACCAAGCATCGTTTCGGTGGATGGTCTCGTGGGTCCTCCGACGACGGCGATGACCGGTACAAGGATCTCAGCGGCGACTGCTTGAGCTAGCCTTTGTTTGGCTGGTCATGATCGGCACGATAGGTGAGGTTGGTTTTTCCATCTCAGTACCGGATTGGTCGTGCCTGAGTATTGGACGCATGGGTTCGGGGTGTCTTCGGAATGGGAACTTCCTCGAGGAACCCCGCTAGCTGCTGTCGGCGCGAAACTCAGTCTGC
Organism: Polyangiaceae bacterium; assembly: GCA_050300635.1. Taxonomy (GTDB): domain Bacteria; phylum Myxococcota_A; class Polyangia; order Polyangiales; family Polyangiaceae; genus NIC37A-2. The sequence continues at coordinate 73,159 of JBNKYC010000046.1, read as the reverse complement.
GCATTGAAGCTAGAGAGTTTGACTGGTGTCCTGATCCGGATGGTGCTGGGGAGCAGTTCGATTGCGAAGGCGCTGATCACTACTTTTACTGGCGCATTCTGGGTAAGGTGAGGGTAGGCGAGCACGGAAATGTGGAAGTCCAGCCGCGTCAGGGGGCTCCAGAAGGTATTGTTCCCCACGCCATTGCTGGGCCTGTGTTGGCGCACTGGATTCTCCGTCAAGGAGGTATCGCCCTGCATTCGAATTGTGTCCGAGTTGACGGACGTCTTCTCGCCCTGGTTGGTGCCTCGGGTGCCGGGAAGTCATCCTTGACCGCTGCCCTCATTCGGCAGGGCGCTGAACCTCATACCGACGATGTGAGCGCCGTGGCTCTCGGAACGGCCCTGGTCCCCTTCGGCGCCAGTCGTGTGAAGTTGAATCCAGACGTAATCGACGCGATCGGGTTGAACGGGATTTCCGCTCAGCCTGTGTATGGCGGGGCGAAAAAACAAAGCGTGGAGCTTTGTCCTCCCACGGACCAGGGGGCGTTGGCGCTTGAGGCCATTTATCGACTCGTGGATGGTCCAGCGGCGCCGCGTTTTGATGAACTCAAGGGTTTTCCGATGATTGCTGCAATTTTGTCTGAAGTATACCGTCCTCATGTTGCAGCACAGTCGCCGGGACTACAGGCGATGGTAGACCGGATCGTAACCCTGATGGGGCGAGTTCGCTTCTTTGATTTATGCAGAGAAAGAGAGTTGGCCCACATCGACGATCTTGCGGCTCAGTTGATTAGACACTTTAAAGCTCTGAGAGAATGACACCGCGCAAGGGGGAAACGGCGCCGGCCATCGAGATTTCGAAGCTGAGCAAGAGCTATCTTTCTGGGAGCCGATTTTGGACCAAGAGGACCCACGTTGATGCCCTTCGAGACGTGACACTCCGAGTGGAACGCGGCGAGATCTTCGGCCTTGTGGGTCGAAATGGCTACGGAAAGACGACTCTCATCAAATGTGTGGCTGGGCTGATTCTTCCGACTGGGGGGGGCGTTCAGGTGTACGGCCACGACACAGTGCGAGATGCGGCTCGCGTACGGCGTCTGATCGGCTGGGTAGGAGCGGAGGAGCGGAGCTTTTATCTGAGACTGACGAGTCGGCAGAATCTGAAGTTTTTCGGGCGGCTCCAGGGATTGAGCGATGACGAAGCCGACGCAAAAATCGAGAGCTTGTCCGGGCTCTTGAACTGCGAAGAGTATCTCGAACGAAGAGTCAACGAGTTGTCTACGGGAAATCGCCAAAAGATCTCTTTGATCCGTGGGATGATCCACAATCCCCGACTTCTTATACTCGACGAGCCGACCCGAAGTTTGGACCCTTTTGCTGCTTCGCACTTGAGAACCATGCTCGCCGATTGGGTCGCCGAGTCCGAACACAGGAGCATCCTCGTGACCAGCCATCATCTGCAAGAGGTCGAAACCATGAGCCACCGAATCGGCATCATGGGACGTGGGCGCTTGGAGCTCAGTGGCGCGCTCTCCCAACTTCGAGCGGAGCTAGGATGCCAAAAGAAGGTCCGAATCAGGGGCATGTCCCCGTTAGGCCGTGCCGAACAACAGAGTGTCTTGTCCGAGTTCCATGACTTGTCGCCGATCGTATCTGACGGAGGGATGGAGGTCACTTACGTTCGGGGGGGCGCGGATTCGATCTCGGCAGAGCTACTGGTTCGGGTGTCTGAGCTCGCAGGAGGGGTGCAGTCGGTGAACACGCAAGAAGTTGAACTCCAGGCGCTCATCGACCAATTGGAGCATCGATCAGGGTGAACCAGTTCCTTCGAATCGCTTGGGCCTTCTTTGTACGCGATGCCCAAAATGCGGTCAGTTATCGTTTCGCTTTCGTTTTTGGGCAGGCGAGATCTCTCGCACAGACGATCGCTCTTTGGCTTCCTGCGCAGCTTGTGGGCCAGAGTCCACTGTTCGAAGACGATGGGGGGTTTCTTGCTTATTCCATAACCGGAGGCGCCATGCTGTCCTTGTTCATGGCGAGTTATGGCGGCTTCGCATCGTCGATTAGCGCCGAACGCGGTGTCGGGACGCTGGAGTCGATTTTCGTGACTCGGGCGCCACTACCGGCCTTACTCCTGGGCGGGGCCGCGTGGAGTTTCTTTCGATCGATGATTGAAGTGGGGGTAAACCTTCTTGTGGCCTCACTCGTTTTCGACCTTGAGTTTCGAGGAAGTTTGCTGGTGGCGCTTCCGATAGTATTGCTCACAAACATCACATTCATTGCGCTAGGGTTCTATTCGGCAGCCTTTACTGTCTTGTTCAAAAGGGGAGACCCATTTCGCGTTCTGGTGGGAGGGGCGAGCGCTCTATTTGGTGGGGTGTTCTATCCTTCTGACGTGCTCCCTTCTGTCTTCGGATGGCTCGGAGAATGTTTGCCCATTACCCATGGGGCGCGAGCGCTTCGCGGGGTTGTGCTCCGCGGCGAGCCTCTTTCGACTTTTGTTCACGAGCTAACGGTACTGACCATCTTCGGCTTGGTGCTTCTTCCTTTGGGAGTATTCTTGTTTTCATGGGCGGTTCGTAGGGCGAAGCTAGAAGGAACTCTATTTCACTATTGAAGGCACCATGGCTGAGCTGGGCGTAGAAAGAATACTGGAGGTTTGCTCGGTCAGTGCCTTTGGCTGTGCCCTTGGCGCCGACGCTCGTGATGTGCTCGAGCGACTTCAACCATCTGACGAGGTTCGCCTTTTTCAAGTTCTGAAGGAACATCGGCTTCATCTCTTGTTTTGGGATGGGCTTGTTGATGCTGGTCTCAAGAGCGTAGTCTCTGAAGAAGGACGCAACGTTTTTGAACGTCTCCGTTTTGAGGGGCTGCTGCAGCATGCCGAGCTAGAAGTTGGACTGCATTGGGCGACCTCGGCGATTACGCGTCGCCAGAAAGTGATCGTGTGCAAGGGAGCAATGCTTGCTCAGCACTACTATCCCAAACGGGGACTTCGTCGAATGCACGACGTCGACCTTTGGCTTGTGAACCCTAAGCTCCAATGGTGTCGACAAGATTTGATGGCTGCCGGTTTCTTCGAAAGGCCCGAGAAGGAGAACCCGGGCGCACTTAACTTTCGCGGGGCTGGGAAGGTTGAGCTCGATGTGCACTACGAGATGGCGCTCTTTAGGCAACTTGATCTTGAGCAAGAGAGTCGAAATTGTAGCCAGAGCGGAGAGACCTATCGGATATTCCGACCAGAACCGCTCGTTGCCCATTTGGTGTCACATATGTTGGGCCACGCAACTCGGACGGGGTTCCTGTTTTGCTGGCTGATCGATATAGCCCTGGTCCTCAGAAGTGAAAGCGTCGATTTCGGTCGTGTTCGGCAGCTGCTTCGAAACGATGGGGCCTGGGCTGCTTTCCTACGCCTACTTAGGACGTTTGCCGATTTGGGGTGGTGGAAAGGGGAGGTCGGTGCACTGCGCACGGAAATAGACCAAGCTCGACCCATTGATTGGGAGTTACTCGCCCGACATCGGCGGTTGGCAAGCTGGAAGGGGTCAAGGGGAAAGTTGAGATTGGCTCGTGCGTTGCTGCACGGGCGAGAGAGGGCCCCTGCTCCTATCCCCCGGTTGTTTGACTTGTTGTGGAAACCTTCCGATTGGTGGCATGAGGAGAATCGTGTGACAGGGGGCCAGGGGGCCATGCTCATCCGTCGTCCCAAGGACTTCTAGTTGTTTTCCAATGCCCGAGGGTCCGCTAAGAAGAGTTCACCCATGTCCAGCGAAACAAGAGTGACGCAGCAAGCCAAGTCCATCGGAGCGGTGGCGATTGGGCGAAACGAAGGTTCGCGGTTGGAACGTTGCCTTGAGTCGTTGTTGGCGGACCCGAACACGGCTCGTGTGGTGTACGTCGACTCGAATTCATCAGATGGAAGTTGCGAATACGCTCGCAAGCTTGGAGTCGAAGTGGTCGAGCTCGACACAACCAAGAAATTTACCGCAGCACGAGCGAGAAACGCCGGCTTTCGTCGGCTGGCGGAAATCGATTCGAAAATTGAATTCGTTCAGTTTGTCGATGGTGATTGCGAGTTGCAGGCGGGTTGGTTGGATGCAGCGCTCTCAAAGTTTGAGACCGATGAGCGAATCGCCGTGGTGTGCGGGCGGCGCCGTGAACGGTTTCCTGAGTACTCTCTGTACAACAAGCTATGTGATATGGAGTGGGACACACCCGTCGGGGAAGCTCAGGCCTGCGGCGGGGACGCCTTGATTGCGTTGGCTGCACTGCAAGAAGTCGGTGGTTACAAGGCAGAGCTCATAGCCGGTGAAGAACCAGAGATGTGCTTTCGTCTTCGTCAGCGTGGCTACCGGATTTGGCGAATCGATCAGGAAATGACCTTGCACGATGCGAACATCTCTTCGCCAGGCCAGTGGTTTCGGCGTGCCAAACGTTCTGGTCACGCCTTTGCGGAGCACGCGACGCTTCACGGCGCCGAGGGCGAGCACCTGGGGGTGCGAAGGACTCTGAGCAACCTCGTCTGGGGAGCGGCCATTCCCGGTGCCGTGGGAGCTCTCGCCCTTGGAGCAGGTCCCCTTGCGGCCACGGTGGCGGGGACGGCGGCCTATGGGTATCTTTATAAGAAGTCTCTTTCCCATGCTCGAGCACGACGGAGCGAGCACGATGCTCGCCTTGAGGCCGTAGGCTGGGTAGCGGGCAAGATCCCTGAGGCGCTGGGAGCGTTTTCGTACCTGAGGGCTCGAGCCCTAGGGCGCCAGACCAAGCTGCTCGAGTACAAGTAGCGATCTTTCGTGAGCCCATCCTCCAGGCCTATGCTGGTAGAAGGGGGCAGCTGTATGGGTTGCGGGACATAGACCAGTGCGGACCTTTACTAAAATGGGCTAGTGCTGCGACCGTTTCAATTTGAGGGCTTCTTGGTCTGTCAGCGTTGAGAGCCGGCTCGTTTTTCAGGAAGGGTCGCGGCACAAATGGGAGGAGAAAAATGCGGAGACAGAGAGGGGCGAGCGCGGTTTCGAAGCCGACCTCACTTTCTTGGGTGAGCTTCGAAATCGCTCATTTCTAAGTGGTCGTAGCACTAGTTTGGATGAAGCTTGCTGGTTGGTGGCCGTTTGACTTCTCGTGGAGAGAGTAGAGCAACTGATTCCGCGTGTGTTCCACCGCATTTGGCTCGGGGGCGACATGCCCCAAGAGTTTGTGGCCTTTGGGGAAAGCTTTCAGCGGTTTCATCCAGATTGGGAGATGAAGCTTTGGACCGAGGCGAACATACCGCCTTTGCGCAATCAGGTTGAGTTTGATGGCGCCGAGACCCTCGCCCAAAAGGCAGACATCCTTCGCTACGAAATACTGCTCGACCATGGAGGGGTGTATATTGACACTGACTTCGAGTGCCTCCGGTCGATCGACACTTTGATCAAGGATTGTCGTGCATTTTCGGCAACTGAGGATACTCAGTGGATCAGTATTGGGATCATGGGGGCGGTGCCGGGTTACCCACTCTTTCAGGCCGTTGTGGATGAACTGCCCGCCGCTCTTCGTTCGCGACCGACCGCGGCAGTCAACGAACAAACGGGGCCACTGTTTTTTACGAAGGTGGTGACGGGACGTCGCCTAAAAGGGTTGGATAGTGACTTTCGAGTTTTCGAACCGAAGCTCTTCTACCCCTACACGGTCGGGCAACAGCACTTGCGCGCGGGACCATTTCCGGATGCCTATGCGGTGCATCATTGGGCGGGGAGCTGGCTTGGTGCGGGGAAGAAGGAGAGCGGTGAGCCGGTGCGCGTTCTTTTGGGTTTTGACCCTGAGCGTCCTCAAGCCGCACTTGCCGTCTTGTTGGCCTATCAACGACTCTTTGGACCATCCGATCCTGTCGAACTTGGCATTTACGCCTACGCTGAGCCGAGTCTTCCGTTGCTCGAGTGCGTGCAGCTGTTGATGCGCAACCTGGTTGGGGATCCAGCTCATATGGCCGCTATTTCGTTGCTTTCTCGGGCTGAGCTTGGGGAGCTGAGCTACAGGAGCGCCTACTTTCCGTCCGGCGATGAGTTCAAGGATGCGATCCAGCTCTCCTCCGTGCTTTCTGTGCTTCATGCCGTCAAAGTGCGACTTCACGGAGCGGTGTGCCGTTTGGATCGTGCTGACGATGCTCCGAGTCGCCACGAAATACTAGCCTGGGCGGCGCGCCGTCCCGCGGAGCGAATCAGCCCTCCGAAAGAGGAGGTATCTTCTGCCGTTGGGGAGGAGGGGGGGCGAAGGCGGGGGGATACGCCGGGGTTTTCGAGTTCCAGCATACCGAGTCGCGATCTGCAGCCTGGTTTATTTGGCGTAGGATTGGGAGACGGGCGCGTACTCACAAAAACCATTCATGGCTATCCCATAGTCAGTCCTGCCGAGGATCTGAGCTTGACGCCTGAGCTCGTTTTGCATGGCGTTTATGACCTTCCCCTGAGTCGATTTATTGAGGCACGTTTGGCGCCGGGCCAGATTGCCTTTGATGTGGGAGCCAATATCGGCCTCTTTACCGTTGCGATGGCTCGAGCCGTAGGAGAAACTGGCCATGTCGTCGCCTACGAAGCTGTTCCGGAGAACTACCAGTATCTGCTCGACAACGTGGGGATGAACTACCTCAGTCAGTGGTGCACCCTGCGCCGTCAAGCTGCCTGGAGTAAGAGCGAAAAGCTTAGCTTTTGGGCGCCTCGAAAGTTTCGAGGGAACGGCTCGCTCAGGATGGCAGAACAAGAGTATATTCGACGCTATCCAGGTGACGAGCTCTCGACGATCGAGGTCGATGCCGTGCCGCTTCAGCCGGAACTTGAGAGGTTTGAGTCGGTGTCTTTGGTTAAAGTCGACGTGGAAGGCGCCGAATTTCAGGTTCTGCTCGGTATGGAGCCTTCGCTGCGCTCGGGGAGAATCAAGGCGGTGGTTTTCGAGTGTCTGGCGAGCTTGTTGGGCGAAGACTTCACGCCCTTGCTCCGGTGGTTGAAGAAACTGGAGCAGGAGTGTGGGCTCCGCTGCTGGACTCTCGACCGGGAGGGTGGACTCGCTTCGCTTGGTCTGGATACTCTGGAGCGGGTGGGAAATTTTACTCAGGTAGTGCTGACCCGAGCGGGCTAGAGTACACCTCACAACGAGCAGAAGCTCCGCCGCCGCTCGCTAGTGCTGCGACCGTTTAAATTTGAGCGCTTCTTGATCTGCCAGCGTTGTGGCCAGTCGGTTCAGCTCACTCGCACCTTTGCGTTCACGAGGCGTTTTGAACCTGTTGTTCGCGGGAAGGCAAAGTCTTCGGTGCGGGGAAGAAAATGGAAAACCGGGTTCCCTTTCCCGGACTGCTCTTGAATTCCAAGGTGGCTTGGTGCGCCTGAACTACCCGATGTACGACAGCCAGACCCATGCCAGTACCCCGCTCGCCCTTGGTCGTGAAGAAGGGGTCCATGATTTGATCCTGGATGCTCAGTTCGATGCCCTCTCCGTCGTCGGTGACGTCGAGGCGCGCCCCTCCGTCATGGGGAGAAACCCGAACGTTGATGGTTCCGCCATGAGCAAGGGCATCCCGGGCATTGAGCACTAAGTTGATGATGAGTTGCTCGATCAGAGTTTCGTTTCCTGAAATGGTCAGAGCCTCCGCCGGTGCGTCGATGATGAGCTCTTGATCTTGCGCGATTGCTTTGTCCAAGATGTGAGAAACGCGAGAAAGGAGCCGGAGTAGGTCGAGGTCCTTGAACTGCGGTCGGTCTTGACCTCCCTGGCGAAGGAGGAGACGGGTCATGCCTGACGCCGAGAGGACGGCATCGCGGATTGAGTTCAGCGATTCCTTGAAGTCGTCTGGGGTAGCGTCCCCGTACTCGATTGCTGTGGTGTGGGCGCCGATGACCTGAAGCAAATTGTTGACGTCGTGCGCGACACCCGCAGCGATTTCACCGACGGTTTGGAAGTGTTGTTGTTGGATCATACTCGTTTGGGCTCGCGCTCTGGATTGTTCTTCTCGGACGCGGTCGCTGACGTCTTCGACCAAGACAATCGTCCAGTTGGCCGATTGTCTGTCCTCGAGATGACGCAACTTCCATTCGAAATAACGCGTTTGCTTTCCTTCGTCGCGCTCATAAAGCCCATGCTGGGGAGATCCTTGCTCCTGGCTCTCACCAAGAATCGCCGCCCAGGTTTGTGCGAGTTGACTCCCCTCCTCACCGAGGCGCTTGAGTCGAGGAGAAGATGCAATTTCGTGCAGTTCCAACCAGCGCTGGCTGGCGGCTCGGTAGCGTTGCTGTTCGTCCAGCACGGCGAGCGCCATAGGCGCCTGTTCGAAGAAGAAGGAAAGCTGTTGGTCCTGTCTGTGAACTTGTTGGAGCAGCCCGTCCCGACGGACCACGAAAAGGAAAAACAGCCAGGCCGCTGGAGTAAAGATCTTGAGGATGTCACCGAATCGGTCTGCGCCTTCGAGGCCCGACCACTCGAGAGCGTCGATAAAGTGAACCGCTCCGACAATTGTGAAGAGCACAAAAAGAGTGAGACGTCCGTCCGATGTTAGTCGCACTCGCGCTTGGTTGACGAGCCATATTCCCAAACAACTGGTGGCGAAGGCGACGAGCTCGATGAGCGCGATCAGGTTCACTTGCGCCCCTCTTGCGCCAGGCGGATCGCCCAAGTTGAAAAGAGGACGGTGTGCAGTGCGTAGAAGATGTGCTCGGTGGTGTTGAGCCAGCTGGTGCTCCAGATGTCCTCTGCGACCGAACTGGTCCAACCCAAAAGTAAACTTGCCCCGGCGCTCAAAGGTAAGGGCCACCACGGGAAGGTGCGAATCTGCCGTAAGTGGGCCAGGACGAAGGCCGCAACGAGCACGCCGAGGAGAAGCACCGTCAGCTCCCTATCTTCGACATGATCGAACACCTTTCCCAACTCCTTGCTGCCGAACTCACCTGCTCAAGCCCTTCGATCTCAGAGCGGGGAACACAAAAGTTCAAGGTAGAGGCTAGTTCGGCGCGGAGGCGCCAGTTTTCGACTGGAGCGAGTTCCTGAGGGGCCTTGGTTGCTGTCTTTGAGAGGGAGAGCGCCGTGGACAGGGGCGGGAAATTTTGCCTCAAGCTGCTCTATCGCCTCGTCCTGTCAGGTTCAACGCTCGAGGAGGTCTCTGATGCTTTCGGCTTCGAGCATGGCAAGGATCCAGCGTTGGACTCGAGGCAGAGCGGCCTCGTCGATGCGCTCGAGGGCGTGATCCGAGAGCTCTCCGAACTTTGCCTCCATTAGATGGAGCAGAAGGGTCTTTGTTGCGTCCAGATGCTCTTCGCGAGCCTCTTCAAGTCCGGCGACGTGCCCCCGGGCGTAGGCGTTGTCCATCGCCGCATGGGCTTCAGGGAGAGCGCCAGAGCGATCAAACTCTTTCAGCCAGGTTTCGAGCTGGCCATCCCTGTCTTCGATGAGCCGCTGGTAGGCGGAGCGTCGTGCGGGCGGAGGCGGGACAGCCATGCCAGATTCTTAGGACAGTCCTGGCTCCTCACAAAGTAATTTTCTGAGGCGGACCCAGACTTGTTTCGGGACGCTGCCGAGACGGGCGGGGAGCTTCGAAACAGCTCATTTCTAAGGGGTCGTAGCACTAGGCGCCTCTTGCCGAGTTTTGAGCCAGGGCGCGGGTTTTATCAGGAGGCGCGCGCCAGTTTGACGGATTGAGCGGCGTCCGTGCGCAGCTGCTTCAGTTCGCGAGCTTTGCCGATCTGCTCTGCCATGTTCTCGACGGCATGATTGTCGTTGGCTGGAAACTTACGCGATGGAAGGGCTTCCCGCGCAAGGGCATCGGCGAAGGCCACTGTGGTGACGGCGTCCAGACCACGTCCCTCTTGGGGGGGGAGAAAATACTCGGCGCGATGGTGGTAGGCGACCGCCTCGACCACATTGAAAGGAACTCCCCAAAGTCCGAGTAGATACGCTCCGACTTTGGCGTGGGAGACACCGTAGAGCTCTCGCTCCGCCTGGGCATAGTCGACCCCGGTTTGCTCGATGTGCGCGAGCACCCGTTGGGGATAGTCTTCGCGTTCGCTGGTAAGAACGAGCTTGCCGACATCGTGCAGGATGGCAGCTAAAAAGGCGTCTTCTTTAGTTTGCTTGTCGCTGGCGATATGTAGGGCAAGCAAAGCGGTGAGGTGGCTGTGTTGCTGGATGTCTCTTTGGGCCGCGCGTTGCTTCTTTTCGACTAAGGTCTTTGAGAAGACCTCCGTTGAGAGCACCAAATTCTTGATCATGTTGAAGCCGAGATAGACGATGGCATCTTCGACTCTGGAGATTGGACGTGAGAGGCGGAAAAATCCCGAGTTGGACATCTGCAGAAGTTTTGCACACATCGCTGGATCTTGTTCGATGATCTTGGCTACGCTGGGAGCTGTGGCGGTGGGGCTACTCATGGCGTGAGTCACGTCCGCATAGATCTGCGGGGTTGTTGGTAGACTTTCCATCTTGCCGATGATCTGCCGGAGCTCCTCACTCTGAAGAATGCCTTGCATCTTGCAGGCTCGCTCGACAATGTGCTCGAGGTGCGTCGGTTCGCAGGGCTTGGTGAGGAATTGGTGGGCGACCGAAACGGCTCGGATCGCTACCTCGAGTTCGGTGAAACCGGAAAGAATAATGCGAACCGTTGCTGGATATTGGTCGCGCACATGGTTGAGCAGGGTTGCTCCGTCCATTTCGGGCATGCGCATATCAGAGACAACGACGTCCACAGGGGTGTCGCGCAGAAACTCGACGGCTCTCTTGGGGTACTGTTCGAAGACCATATCCCACTGTTTCCGGTATCGACGCAGCGAGTCTTTGAGACCGTCTAGGATCGCGGGTTCATCATCGACAAAGAGGATTCTTTTTTTTTCTAGTTCCATGCGTGCCCAACAAAGAGGACGGCCGCGGGTGGTTCAAGTTGAGACTTGGTCTGAAGACGAGTGAAAAAACGGCGTTTGTGGCGAGGTGAACCCAAAGTCTTCCCTTCCTCCGACGACGAACAACTACCGAATCCTTGTTGTTGACGACAATCGCAATATTCACGAGGACTTTCGAAAGATCCTCGTCCCTTCTTCTGCGAGTACGACGGTTGACGATCTGGCCTCGGATCTCTTCGACGATGCGCCGATGTCCAAGCCTCTTGCCTCACAAAAGCAGTTTGAGGTGACCTCGGCCTATCAGGGACGTGAGGCGCTCGAACTGGTCGAGACGTCTCTAACAGAGGCGCTCCCTTATGCCTTGGCATTTGTGGACATGAGGATGCCGCCCGGGTGGGATGGCCTAGAAACGATTCAGGCCATCTGGCAGGTGGAGCCGGAACTTCATACTGTCATCTGTACCGCCCACAGCGATCACTCGTGGTCCGACATCGTTAAGCGACTCGGGGAAAATGATCGGCTCTTGGTGATCAAGAAACCATTTGACGCGGTGGAGGTCATTCAGTGTGCGCATGCGATGTGTGAAAAGTGGCGACTTCAGCGTGCAGACAAGAAGAGACTAGAAGAGTTGGAAGTGCGGGTTGCCGAAAGAACTCATCACCTCGAGGTTGCAAAAAATCAACTCGAACAGGAGATGGCGCAGAGGCAAAAGATGGAACTCGAGCTACGTCATGCCCAGAGAATGGAGTCGGTTGGTCAGCTTGCTGCCGGCATTGCCCACGAGATCAACACCCCTGTCCAGTTCTTGAGCGATAGTCTTAGCTTCCTGGAGGAAGGGTACTCCGACGCGATTGATCTATTGCAGTTTTACCGTTCGTCTTTGGACGAGTGGAAGAAGGGCGAGAAGTATGGGCTCATAGAAGATCGCGTCGCAGCTTCTGAAGAGGACGCCGATATTGACTACATTATCGAGCGATTTCCTTCAGCCTTTAAACGGTGTCGGGAAGGGGTTGAACGAGTGGCGCGGATCGTGCGCGCCATGAAGGAATTTGCTCATCCCGGCACGATCGAACAGCAGCCGGCCAATCTGAACCAGTCAATCCTTACCACGCTTGAAGTCGCTAAGGGCGAGTACAAATTGGTTGCGGATGTCGAGACCGAACTGAGTGAGCTGCCCGACGTCACATGTTGTATCGGTGACTTGAACCAGGTCTTGTTGAATTTGGTGGTCAACGCTGCCCAATCCGTGGCCGAACGTGTGCAAAACGTCGGAGAAAAGGGCAAGATTCGGATTTCTACTGAGCAACTTGGCGATGAAGTGAAGATCCGTGTGAGCGACACCGGTGGGGGAGTGCCGGACACCATTCGTGACAAGATCTTCGACCCTTTTTTCACAACAAAAGAAGTCGGGAAGGGAACGGGTCAAGGGCTCGCCCTGGCTCACGCTGTGGTTGTAGAAAAACACGCCGGGAGGCTCTCGCTTCGACCGCCCGAACTCGGGGGCGCTACTTTTGAGATTCGTCTGCCGATTGCAGGAAATCAGAACCAAGATAAGGGTGTCGCCTAGTCGATCCCTTCGAGCCGCGGAGGCGGTGGGGTTGGTTGTAGGGGAGCGGCGCTTGCAAACGGGCTCGAGGTCCCGCCCGGGCGAGAGAGTGGGAGGCGCAGAGTGAAAGTCGAGCCCCTTCCGACGCCCAGACTACTAGCTGCGAGCTCCCCGCCCAGTTGTTTGGCGTAGATAGCACTGCCGTGGAGTCCGAAGCCGTGTCCCGTTTTTTTTGTCGTAAATCCGTGGGAAAACAAACGTGACATCGTCTCATCGCTGATTCCCGTTCCGTTGTCGATCACCTCAAGGACCACCAAACCATCGACCGTGGTCGAGCGTAGCTCGATGCTCGGCTCGACTACGTTCGCCTCGCCGACGGCTTCGCACGCGTTTTTGATCAGGTTGATTACGATCTGCAATAGCTTGTTCTTGTCAGTAAAAATGCGCGGAGCTTCGTCGAGTTGTTGTACGACGTCGACTCGCCCTCCTTCGATGAGCGGCCGGACATGGGCAAGAGCGTCGTGGATGAGATCGGGGATCTGTACTTCTTCGGTAACCCCCGCCGCCGTCGCGATCAGCTGTTGGGTCATGATCACTCGCTTGATGTGATCGACGTGTTTTTGGGTTGATTGAACTTCGTTTTTGAACTCAATCAGGTCTCGAGAAAACTCCTCAGAGAGGGCTCGCAAGAAGGGAAGAATCTTCTTTCCTTTTGGATCGCTAACTATGAAATCTCCTAAATCATTTCGATGACTGTCCAAGAGTTCAACTGTTCGTGCGAGGTGGGGGATCTTGGAGCGTTCGATGCGCGTGCCGAGCAGCGCTGTCGTTGTATTGATGCTGTTGAGCACGTTTCCAACATTGTGGAGCACATCCGCGGCCACTTCAGCCTTGCCCGCTGCGTGGGATAGTTCAATCGTCCGTTGATTGGCTTCTTCGATGGCCTTGCGTGCGGCTTCTCGGGTTGTGATGTCGCGCACTACGTAGGCGTATTGAACCGTATCACGGAACCGAAAGCTGCTAACACTGACTTCTGCAGGAAAGGTGGAGCCATCAGCTCGAATTCCGACCCCTTCCGCCTGAATTTGAGCGCCGTCGTCCGTGCTCTGGGGAAGATGCAAGAGTGAGGGAATGGGTATGCCTTTGATGTCTTCGGCAGAATGTCCGAAGACAAGGTCAGCTGCGGAATTGAAGGTAAGGATAGCCCCACCAGCGTCAGTCGTGATCACAGGATCAGGTGCGGCTTCAAGAATGGCACGCTGGCGTTCCTCGGCGTCTCTCAATTCGCGCTCGACTTCGCGTCGTCGAACGGCCTCTCCTGACACCTGCTGCTGAATGACAAGGACTTTGCAAACATGACCACCTGCTCGAAAGGCGCGCTCCAAGGTGCGGGTACGCCCCACCGAACTTCCATGAAAATGACCGTGAATGTAGAAGGGGAGTCCGAGCGTCATGTCGCTGCCGTCAACCTTCGCCATTCTCGATTTGGTAAGCCCCGCGATCATGTTGGAGAGTTCACCCATGGCATCTCGAAAGTAGGCGGGCGACTGTGAAATCGATCCACCAAGGAGTGCCGAGGTGAGCTTAAATTGGAGCCCCTCGTCCGTGACTAAGGCCAAGAGATAGGTGTGCTCTTCGGTATCGACGGAGACGTAGGCGCCGCCGCCCATCCAGTTATCTTCTAGGACATCCAGTTCGGCTGTCGTACAACTGAGACTCGAAAGGACCTCTTGTGCGCTCCGTAGGGCGGAAGTCATCCAGTCGGCGAGCTGGTCGTCCGCATCTTCCATTCTTTGATCGAACGACGTGTTTTAATCCCACATAAGCCAAAGTTCCTTGGGATCCGTCCGTTTTGCTCATCGGGAGTATGGGCGAGTCAAAAACAAAGGCGATACTTATCGTGGACGATTCTCGTTCAGCGCGCCTTGTCGCCAGCCGAATCGTAGGCGATCTCGGTTTTCGCGTTCGAGTCGCGGCGGACGGCTTTGAGGCTGTTCGTCAGCTCGAGGCTTTCGAAGACATATTTTTGGTTCTCACCGACCTGGTCATGCCCCAGATGAGTGGACTTTCGCTCATTCAATTCATCAACAGCCGATTTCCAGAGCGTTCTATTTCGACGGCGGTGTTGACCGTGGAACGTTCGGATGCTGTCGTTGCGCGGATGAAAGAACTGGGCGTTTTGGGCGTTTTGACCAAACCCCTCAACGGGACTCAGCTGGTGGACTTACTTGCACAGAGCAAGACGAGGTGAAAGCCGGGAGTTTAACCCTCATCTTCCTCGTGGCGTAGGATGTGGGTGAGAGTGGATCCTTCATCCGCCCACTCTTCTTCGAACTGCGTGTCGCGGTGCGGGCCGGTGTGACCAGTTTTTAGCGCACAACTGAGGTTCTTTCGCTCGCGCGCGATTGAGGTCGAAGTGCCATCTACGCTTCTTGTGACGATGAGCACTGCACGGTGAACACAAGCCATTGAGAGGATGATAGCTAAGACTGAGCCAAAGGCCCACGCTTTATGACAAGGCGCACGACTTGCGCGCACTTAGGGCCCGGAGCAGACTCTGATCAATGGGCTGGCAGGGCGAGGGGGACACACCTGTTGACGAGAAGTTCTACGAAAGGCTCGTGGACTTAGAAGATTTTCATCAGGTGATGCAGGCGGAGTCCTATACGGAAGTGCCCGACAACTGGAGCTTCGCTCTCACAGATGTGCGCGGTTCGACCAAAGCCATCGAAAATGGTCGCTATCGCGACGTGAATGCTCTGGGAGTGGCTTCGATCATCGGGGTGCTTAACGCGATGCGCGACGTGGAGCTTCCGTATGTGTTTGGGGGGGATGGGGCGACCGTCTTGGTCCCGAATACCCGTCGGGAAGCGGCCGAACAGGCTTTGCGTGGAGTCAAGACCTTGGCCCGAGAGGCGTTCGGGATGCAGTTAAGGTGTGGAATCGTGCCGCTCGAAGATCTTCGGACAAGCGGCTACTTGACCAAACTGGCTGCGTTTAAGGCGAGTCCGCACACGCGCCTTGCCATGTTCTTCGGGAGCGGAGTTTCTCAGGCCGAGGTCTGGCTCAAGGATCCCGAAATCGGCCGCGTGTATGAGGTGACAGAGAACGGGGAGACGTTGAATGACTTTGAAGGTTTCGAGTGCCGATGGCGCCCCGTGCCCTCGGTGCGGGGTACCATAGTGAGCTTGCTCATACTCGCACTGGAACGTGACGAAGTCCTGCGGGCCGAAACCTATTCGCGCGTCCACAAGGGAATTGAGGATCTCATCCAAGTTGAACCATCGCGCCCGCTCAAAATAGAAAAAATGCGTTTTAAGGGAATTTTCGATGACTTTTCGATCGAAGCCCGGGTGCGAGGCGGGGCAGCTGCGGGCGAATCGGTACAAGCGGCTTTGGAGGAGGCGCGTAAGAAAACCCTGATTGCGCGGGTGCTGGGCGTGTTGGGTAAGAGTGCCGGGGGGTACGATCCGCAACGATACAAGAGCGAATTGGTAGAAAATTCAGACTTTAGAAAGTTTGATGAAACCTTGAGAATGGTTCTCGATCTGACTTGGGACGAGCTGCAAAAGGTAAGAGACTTTCTTGAAGGCGAGCGACTCAAGGGGAATATCGCCTACGGGACCCACGAGTCCGAGCACGCTTTGATGACCTGCTTGGTCCGTTCTTATAGCGGCGATCACGTGCACTTTGTCGATGGCGACCAGGGGGGCTATGCTATGGCGGCGCGCGAGCTGAAGTCACAAGTCGCTCACCGTAACTCGATTATCGTGCCGTTCCTTTCGGCTCCACCCGGTAGTCTCGTCCATGGATCAGAAGAGAGTGAACAGCGTATCCGCCGCTCGGCGCCGGCGCATTTTCTTTCGGGCGACACGAGCTCGACGAGCCGGGGAGACCAAATCGACTAGAATACATCTCACAACGAGCAAAGACTCCGCCACCGCTCGCCGGCCGGAGTAAGGCGAGCGGTGGCGGAGCGACAATCGAGCGTGGGCAGGCAGTTTGATTCTCCAAGGGGAGCGAACCTTTGCCTGCCCTGAATATCGATGACGTGTTAGCTCTTCTTGGCTGGTGGAGGGGGGACAGGAGCGTCGGAGGGATCGTTCGGTCCAGCGGCGCTTTCCTTGGGGAGGGCGTCGTCATTGTTGTCGCCCTTGTCCTCGGCAGTCGGATCTGAGGCGAGAGACTTGAGGTCCAACATTTCTTCTACGTTGGGCATCATGATGAGTTCGACTCGTCGATTCTTCTGTCGTCCCTGCTTGCCGGCATTATTCGAAATCGGGTCCGTGTCCCCGTAGCCGGACGCGCTCCAAAGCTTGGAATCGAGGCCCCCTCCCGGGGACTTTTCGTCATCCACAGGTTGGATGAGGTACAGTAAGACGGTGCGCGCACGCATGAGCGAGAGTCCCCAGTTGTCCTGGAACTTCTTCTTTGTGACGATAGACTCGATCTTTTGGTTGTCCGTGTGGCCTGCCACTTGATAGGTGCGTTTGGCCAGGTCTTCGTCTTCTCGAATCACCTTAGCTACTTTGCCTAAGATCTCGATGCCCTTCTTTTCGAGCTTGTCCTTGCCGCTGGCGAACAGCACATCGCCAGGAAGCGATATCACCATGCGGTTCTTTCGGATATCGATATTGAGTCCCAGCTTGGTGAGCTCCTCCAGCTTTTTGCGCAAGTTCTCGAAACGCGCTTTGATACGCTCGAGGGCGGCGGCTCGTTTCTTATATTCGTCGAGAGCGCTCATGAGCTTCTGCTTTTCGGCGCCCTCTTCATGGAGCTTGAAGCCCATTGCTTCGAGCTCGTCTTCTAGTGACTTCGCCTTGGCCTTTGCCGCGGCCAGCTCGTCCTCGACGGATTGGTTCTTTGTCGCAAGCTGGTTGTATTTGTCCAGCTGAGCCTGCCATTCTTCTTCACTATGCCCGCAAGCCACGCTCGAAAGAGCAAGTCCGCCCAGCAGTAGGTGACGAAGTGACCATTGCAATGGTGTCCTGTGCATCATGCCGAGTTCGGTAACACAAAATGCTTAGAACCAGAATCAAAAGCAATTAGGCGCCAAAATTGTGTTTTGTTCGCTTCAAGCAGACCAAAATAGGAGTGCACCTGGGCAGTTGACGGTGCAAAGACCTGGCCTTCCTGCTGCTTAAAACTTAACCGTGAGTTTCAGTACGCCTCCTTCTGGAGGGATTCCTCCGACCGGTTCTGCGCTTAGCTTCCAGTTTTCGAACTCGACTACTTTGAGCCCGTCCTTGTCCACCAAGTTGGCGAGGCCGGCGAATATGTCGATTTGGCTGGGGGTCGGAACAGGGCTTTCTGCCAGAAACTGAGAGATCCGTTCGGCGGAACGGGGGACATTCACTTCGCAACTATCGTCATCAAAGCGAATGACGGACACCTTCTTGTTTGCGCAGTACTTGCCGAATTCTTCTTTCATGTCTTGCTGTCTCCTGACCGTCCGGCCTCATCCTGAGGCGGACGGGGAGCAGTGTGAAGGGACTCCGCTAGGACCTCAAGTCGAACGAAACAACTCAGGTCTGTTTGCGGACGCGGAGAATGCGTGCAAGTGCGAAGCTCAGTCCGACCGCGAGGAAGGAAAGTAGCGCACCCATTTTTGCAGCATCCAGGACTGCTTGGTTGCCGGCACCGCCACCGAAAGCCACATCGGAAACGAAGAGGGCGACGGTGAATCCGATCCCCGCCATGGTCCCGAGTACGAGAACATCTTTCATATTCATTCCGGCGGGCATCTCTAATCGCAGAATTTTAACTGCAAGCCAGGTGAAGATGCCTATCCCCAGGGGCTTTCCGAGGAGCAAGGCTACGGAGACCAAACCGGTCGCGAGGCCGACGTTTCCGAGGAGCACTCCAGCGTTGCAAAAACCAAATAGCATCAAGATGAGTTCGACCGGGTTTTTCCACCAATGCTCAAAGGCATTCAGCGCGTCTGTCGGTCGATGATCTTCGTCCTCTTGTAGCTCCTGGAAGAGTCCTTCATCGTGATCTGCATGGGGCAAGGTTGGGATGATTGGAACGAGGGCTAGAGCTGGGTGTACCCCTCCTTCGTGAAAGCCGTACCAGGAGAGGGGACCTGCCACGACAAGGTAGGCCCAGAAGTTTTGGACCGAAGCCCGTCGAAGCAAAAGGTTGAACGTGACAGCTCCGCCGACACACGCCCCCAAAGTGAGGAGCGACATCTGCCCCTGGGGATAGAATATGGCGAGAATCAAAAGACCAACGGCGTCGTCTGCGATCGCGAGTAGTAGCAAGAAGGGAATGGCGGGGTGTTTGCTCCCAAAGATGAGGCGAGCAACGAGATAGGAGAAAGCGATGTCCGTTGCTGTCGGCACGGCCCAGCCTCGTCCTAGGTCAGGGCGAGAAAATAGCTGAGTCCCTGCCACATAAAGCAGAGCAGGACCCGCGATGCCTCCAACTGTGGCAAAAAGCGGCGTGGTGGCCTTCCTTAACGACGATAGAGCCCCGCCGGGAAGGAGAGCCTCCCAGATTTCCTTCGCCGCCATGGCGAAGAAGAAACACATAAGAATATCGTTGACGAGGAAATGTAACGTGAGTCCCGTGTGAGCCGCAGCTTCCGTAGCCGCGACTCCTTGGCTTTGGGCGAGGTCGCCGACCTTGACCACGCCATGCACGAGCTGATGGTAAAGGTGGTGGTCGGTGTTGGCCAGCACCAGCGCGCCCACGGTGCCACCAATCAAGAAAAGGGAGTTTTCGAGAAGAAAACTCAGAGCCTGACTCGCCTTCTTTTTCGGTTGACTCGGTTCGCGTGTACGCGCAGGTTCGGTCACACTTGCCTCAAGTGGTGCCACCTTCGTCTCCCCCACAGGAAGACTGTCATCAGAATCGGGAGGGTCAACATAAGCCACCGGAGGTGGGGCTGCGATGGGCGAAGAGCCGGGGGCTGGAGAGAGAGTCGTCATTGCCAATCTCCCCTCGGAGCGAGGGGCCTTTCGTTCTTCCCGAACGGCAACGAGTTGAAGACCCTGACCGAATATCGTTCTTATTGTCGAATATGGGCTATTTTTGGCAGGCAGGTCGGCCCATCGCGTGCATCGAAGCTGAAGTGTTGCCGCCGCTCGCCCGGAGGAGCGAGGCCAAGATCGGCGCAGTCTTTCTCGTAGTTTGTCTTATGTACGAGTGCCGTGTACAGCGCATCTCGCCACCCTGCGGGTTATGAGATGCGTAGGTAGACCATGCGCCCTATGCCGTGTCGGCAATATGACGCACGCGTTTCGAAGAAAGGGCGGGCGGATCGGCCGCTGGGCGCATACCTTCAGCGGCCCACTGGTGACGTAGATTGGTTTGGAGTCATCTGGCCGCTCAGGACCATCAGGCTCAACATGTAGAGCATGCCATCGTAGTAGCGGTATGGGCCGGCGGGGATTTTTTCCGACAGCAGCTCTTCTAGAAATACATCATATTTCGAATCGGAGGTCGTTCCCGCGGCGAGAGCGACCAAGGAGCGATGGGCGGCCGTGTTGTAGTTTCGAAGGGGAAACCCGTCGAGGCGATATTCCGCTACATAATCGTCAACACCTTCTAGCAAGAAGAAATCAAGCAGGCGTTCGTTCTGCTCTACGATCCAAGCTTCTTGGCTTGTCCAGAGATAGTCCAATGTGAGGTTGAAGAGAGTGCGGCTCGTGGTGGCAACGTAGGTATCGGCGCCTGGCACGGGATCACCGTCGTAGGTCACCACCTCGGGGTAGAGACCTGTTCGAGGGGCCGAGACCTTAGACAAAAGTTCGCGAGCGTTTTCGGCCATGGTTTGCCAAAGAGCACTGCGTTTGGTGTCGCGCCTGGCCCAGACCTCGTAAAAAGCTGGCATCAAGTAGTCCACGGGGGTTTCTTCTTCGTCGTGCTGTGACCCATGTCGTGGGTAGCCTGCTTCGACGTTGAAACAATTGACGACTCCGTCCACGATGCCACCATTGCGTTCTTCTGCTCCGGTCATGACATCGAGGAGGGCGGTGGCATCATCATGATAAGAGTGTGAACCAGCTTTGCCCCAACGGCTCTCGGCCATCCACAACGTCGATGCAATGGTGCTCATTGCATCGGTAGCCGCCTCTTTCACACAGTTGGAGCCGTCTGTGTTGCAGCGCCAAAAGAGCAGGCCAGCGTGGGGGCCTGTTGTCGGCATCATGTGCATCTTGGCCCAGGCCCAGAGCTTGTCGAAGATCTCACGTTGGTTCAGCTGCACCGTAGTGAGCAGACCGTAGGCCATCGAGTCGGTGCGCACATCGCCGTTGGCGATATCTTTGATATAGGCGGTCCCATTGTGCTCATCGACGAAGACGGCCTGGGTCGTGGGGTTTCCGAAGAAGAGTTGGTTGAATGCGTCGTTGACCATGGCATTGACTTCGTCAATGGGGATGTCCTGACGCTCTTCTAGGAGGTTGGGGAGTTCAGGTTCGGGGTCGGACCCGGTAGTGGAGTCTCCGGTTGTTCCCGAAGAGGAGCCCGTGCCCGCCGTATCCGTGCTCGACGAATCGCCACCCGTTTCCGGCATGCCGGAGGAGGAGGTGGTGGTGGTGGTGGTGTCGTTGCCACCGTTGCCACCGGTGGCCGTCGACCCGGATGTTGCATCTAATCCGGTCGTACCGTCGGAGCTGCTCGTACTCCCTTGGTCTGGTCCGAGCCCCCCCTCGCCGTTCCCCGTTGTCGCCGGTGTGACCTCGCGAGTGCCGAGGACGTCCAAACTCGAACACGCGAGGAAGAAGACTCCGGCACTGAGCAAAGCAATGTGTTTCATTCTCGAAGGTATTGTTTGGCTCGCGCACCCAGAGGGCTATTCGGGTGTCGCTCGAGGAAACTTTGAGCACGACGACTCGCCGCGGCGAGTGAGCCGCTTTCTGCCATAGCTTGAATCGTTAGAACCTCCGCTTCAAGACCTAATTGGCGTCGAGGAAAGCGGCTCCGGTATTCTTTCAGCAAGCTCAAAGCTTTCTGTGGACTTCCCGCACGCAGTGCGGATTCGACCCTTGAGATATGCGACAGCTCGTCTCGCAGACGCGAGGTTGGGCTAGAAACTTTGCCTGTTCGGACCTGACGGCGCGCTGGCTCTGTCGGGTCCTGCTCGTTGATTTCAGCCAGGTCCTTGAGTTCAACTGCTTTAGCGCTCAACCTGGTTTTGTTTGACGTCGTTCCAGACCTCGGTGTGGGTTCGTCTTGGTTGGGTGCGACCGCCTCAAGCTGCTGGCCGACTGGACGCGCGACCGTCGAGTCCCCAGCGCCGTCCGCTGATTCGCCGTTTAACGCCAGCGAGCCGGCCAAGCCAAGCGCCCCTAAGACGCCAGCTGTCCAGGCCGCACCCACCTTCGAGGTGAACCAGCCCAAGGTAGAGGCTTTCGCGCTTGTTGCCGTCGCCACGCCGGCTGCTCCAACGCCAAGTGCTGCCAGGGTTTTGGCTCGCATCTCGGTGGACATCCCAACATCACGCCCTGCGCGCAGGAGGGCCAGTTCCAGCTCTTGCTGGTCTTGATCCAAGATTGGGTCCATTACGCCGACTCCTCCGTGGCGTGGAGCTGTTGCTCTGAGCGCTTCTGGTAGTTCATCACTTGTTGTTTGAAGATTTCTCGAGCTCGCCGCAGCCTTGACGCCACCGTTCCCGGGGGGATCTCAAGGACGGTTGCGATCTCGGCCATGGTCATTTCTTCAAAAGAGTAGAGGACGAAAGCAGAACGGATGCCTTCGTCCATCGTCTCTAGAATCTTGTCCAACATTTCCCGATGGCGCTTCTGTTCCATGAGCGAATCGGGCGATTTTTCAAAATCTGGCTTCTCAATCAAGACT
The DNA here is from genome assembly GCA_050300635.1 of Polyangiaceae bacterium. GTDB lineage: Bacteria > Myxococcota_A > Polyangia > Polyangiales > Polyangiaceae > NIC37A-2. The sequence goes on along the minus strand of JBNKYC010000046.1, from coordinate 50,975 downwards.
TCGTCGGAAACTTCGCGTTTTCGAGCGAGGCTTCGCCTGAAGTGGGCAGCGGTATTTTGGGCGCAGGAAAACAGAAAGGCGCGTTCTTTCCCGACTTCAATCTCGTCGATACGACGCGCCACGACGAGAAACACCTTTTGTACGCAATCGTCGAGCTCTCCCCCCCAGACACCGAGGTTTCTGAGAGATCGTGCCACAAAATCCCCTTGTCCGACGACGAGGTCGTGCAGGCGCTTATCCCGAGTCCGGCTCATGGCTGGTCGCTCGGCGAATAATGCCAAAGGTGGGAGGGGGGAGTATAGCGCAACAACCATCTAATGGTCCTCTATTCCCGCAATCAAAACAACTGATCACAGTCTTAGAAAAAAGCAGTCTGATTACAAGAGTAGGCTGATTCCCGCACTAATACTCCATCCAAGCTCTACGGTGGAAGCGGTGATCTCAGGAGAAGGTTCTATTTTATAGCGTCGTTCGGTCAGGGGAACTCGTAGTGCTGGATTGACCCAAAGATCCCAGTTTTTCGCGAACTCGGCTCGCAGCCAGGTTTCTCCTCCGACAGAGCCGTAGAGTCGAGTGGACTCCCCCCGATTGCTGAGACCATTGGATCGGCCATTGAGCAGTCCGAGTTCGCCCGTAGGGCATATGAGGAAAGCCAGCCGGGTTCCGACGCGGAGGGGGCAGTAGGATAGCTGGACGAGATAAGCATTGGCGTGAATCGATGGCGCTTCTCGGGGGCTGAGATCGATGAGTCCAAGCAGCGAAAAACGGGTCTCTGTGGGAAAAATCCGAGTACCCTGACCCCGGCCCAGAAAGAAAGTCAGACCAGCACCGAGATGCAGTCCTGTATCCATGATTTTCGCCAAGGACACGATGGGAGCAATGGCGCTTCGAGTTGGCTCGTTTTCGCCGGAAGCTCCGCCCCCAGTTCGAACGGTACTCCTTCGGGAGGAGGGCTGCTCGGGACGGAGAAGGAGTCGTTGGTTCCCCGACCGATTCGACGAGTCGGCGTCGGCCGAGGGCCCGCCAGTGCCGGGGGTGGAGCCGCTTCGGTTGCTCTCCGGTGTGGAGACTCTCCGGTTTTCGTCTCCCCCGGCCTGGCCTTCCGAGAGGTCTTCGCTACCCACAGAACCGAGGGTGAGGGTCGCCTCCGGATCGATGCTCAGAGCTGCGGTGAGCGCGAGAGCCTCGACCACCTCGCGGCAGCTGCCACCAGTCATCGCTCGTCGCTCGGGGGAACGTCCCGCGCGTACAACGATGAGCTCTCCTCTGAAGCCGTTCTTGGACTTCGAGAGCCTCATGGTGAGCTCCTGGGCGGCTGTTTCCGCGTTGCCTCGGACCACTCGCTCTGTTCGACGGTGCACCAAGGAAAAAGCTTTCTCTTCCTTAGGACAGCGAGGCGGCGCGGCGTAGCTGAAGTGGACGTAGATGGGCGCAGGCGACTTTTCTGGCGGGTCGGTGTCGGCGTCTTGCGCCTGGGAGACGCTCGAAAAGAGGGACAGTGATACGAGCAGGGAAGCCACGCGTCGCATTCCTGCGATCGGTGGTCGAGGAGGCGTCTTTTGCCTTCGGATGGGCATATACAAGAGGTCTCTGAACTTCGGGCCCGAGAGGGCTCCATCAAAGCATAAGCTGGCTTCAAGCTCACTCGCTTAGAAGAGCTCAGTCTGTAGATTTGTGAGAATTTCGCTTTCGCGGAACCTTTTCGACTCCAGCGTTAAGGAAACGCACTAGGGCGAAGTCTCGCGGGGGTCGAGCCAGTCGAGGAGCTCTTGGCTCGACCTGGGGACCCGACCGAGCCGGAGCCTCAGCTTCTGTTTCTTATTCCACCGACCTACTTGCTCGGCAAAGCGCCGCAATTCTTGGTCGCGTTCTTTGAGTTCTTCTGTCCGCTCGAGACGTTCCGCGGCGAGACTTGGAGGAAGAGGGGCAACCACAGGTAGTCGAAAGCCTGTTTCCTCGGGGCATAGGGGAGCCGGATGCAGACCGAGCCCCGTTTCACCCTGGGCTGGCCTATCGTAGGGGTAAGAGCGACAGGCGCGCGGTCGCGATGCGTGGATGCTGCAGCCCGACTTGTCGAGGAAGATACAAGCTTCGCCCTTGAGGCGCAGCACGAGTACTCGTGGCCCTTCGCTAGTTCGAAAGATGGATTCTGGTTCGTCCGTCATCCCTATCGTAGCTGGGTCTAGAAGCTCGACGAACCGGGAGGCCTTGAGGAGATGGGTCGTGGCGAGCCTTCGGGTATCCGTGATCGTGACCGGGACGCGATGAGCTCGGCAACAATGGGAGCAGCGATCGCAAACGAATCCCTTGGCTGGGGTAGAGGTCGTCATGATGGGCAACACTGAGAGGGACGTCTTAGTTGACGCGGAAGCGGACCGAGCCGCTCTGCCCCAGCGAACTCGTGGCCACCAATGTGTAGTTCCCCGGCCGGAGTGACCACTGGGCTTGTCCGTCTTGGGTAGGGAGTGGCTTGCCATTGAGGGAAAGTTGAAGGAGGGATGCTGCGCCCGGGTCGCGTGCTTTAAATACCAGCGTTTGAGCTTCTCGGGGAATGGCGGGGTCGAATTCGAACTGCATGCCGTCGCGAGGGTAGAGCACTTCAGGCGGTGCGAGGTCGAGCTCGGGCGGGCTGCCGGAAGCCGGACCGACGGGGCCCGTCTCTTCGTTAACAAAGGCTCGAGAGCCAAGTCTAGGAGAGAACCATTCCCAGTGATGCGCTCCGATGGGGCGTCTCATCAAGGGCACATCGTGAAGGCGTGCGCTTTTGGGGTCGCTCTTCTTGTTGGGGTAGCGCTGGTGCACGGTTCGGAAGATTGAGCGGAAGAGCGGGCCGGCCGCGGTTGCCCCTGTCATCCGATTACTTGGGTGTCCGTCGAAGTTTCCCACCCAAACGGCTACGGTGTGGGTCCGGGTGTAGCCGACGGTCCAACTGTCCCGGTAACCTTTGCTCGTTCCGGTTTTTACGGCGACGGGGAACTCTAGGTCGAGGGCGTTGCTCGAACCGAAGCTTTCTCTTCTCGATTCATCGTCGGCCAGAACTTCGGTGATCAAGGCGGCGGCTTCGTCCGAGAACAAGCGGGTGAGCGGGTGCGACTCGGCAGATTGTCTCTTGCGAAGCCGGATCTCTTTCTTGAGCCCCCCCCGGGCCAGGGTGCTGTATGCTTGAGCCAAGGCGAGCAGTCGTACCTCACCGTCTCCCAAAGCCAGGGCAGGACCGTAGTGGCTAGCGTTTTGGCCTAGACTGTCTAGGCCCAATTGCCGTAACTTATCGAGAGTTCTTGCCTCGCCCAGTTTTTCGAGGGTGTAGACCGCCGGAACGTTCAACGAATTGGCTAGAGCGCGGCGAAGGGTGACGGTGTCTCGGAAGCGTCGGTCGTAGTTGCGCGGGCTGTAAAAACCGGAAGGGGTCCGAAAGTGCTTGGGCCGGTCGGGAAGTTGGGTCGACAGTTGGTAGCCGAGCTCATCAATCGCCCAAGCGTAGAGAAACGGTTTAAGGGTAGAACCTGGTTGGCGTAGAGCTCGCACTCCGTCGTTTTGTCCGCAGGACTGTTTTGAGTTGAAGTCGGGGGAGCCGACGTAGGCCAAGACTTCTCCTGATGTGTTGTCGAGGACCACCGCAGCCGCCGAGCTTGTCTCGGCGCGGTGGCTGCGCAGTGCCCGTACCCTTTCTGCGACGAGAGTTTGCAGTTCGTGTTGGAGCGGGCCGTCGAGGGTGCTCGTGATGGTTCCCGTTGTCTTGTCCCGTGAAAGAAGGCGCACCCAGTGGTGAGCCCCGGGCAAGGGTTTGCGGGGGAGGAGAGTGAGCGGAACTTGTACGGAGCGGCGGGCGAGCTCGTTCGTGATGAAGCCTTCTTCAAGCATACGAGCGAGCACTCGGTCACGTTGGGAGCGTGCGCCGCTGGGGGAGCGAGTGGGCGCGTAGAGGCTGGGGCCACGCACCAAACCGACCAGGGTTGCTGTTTCGGAGAGGTCGAGTGCGGGCAGAGACTTGCCAAAGTATTGGTCGGCGGCTGCTCGAACTCCGAGAATTTGAGGGCCAAAATACACCCGGTTGAGATATTGCTCCAGGATTTCGGTCTTGCTTAGCTTGCGCTCCACAGCGAGGGCGAGGGCCCACTCATGCCATTTGCCGGCAAAGGTACGGGGACGATCGAAGGTTTGGCGGACGAGTTGCTGGGTGATGGTGCTCGCTCCTGAGACGACTCTCCCTGCACGAATGGTGTGAAGAAGGGCTCGTGCCATCGCCCAAGGATCTATGCCTATGTGGTGCCAAAAGCGCTGGTCTTCGGCGGCGACGAGAGCCCGCACTAGCTGCCGCGGCGTTTCTTCGATGGTGACCGGTTCGTAAAAGGCGCCGTCCGAAGTGCGCTGGCGGGCCAGGAGACGACCGTTTCGATCCAAGATCCTTCTTCCCGCGGCGTCGTTTCTGCGGAGTTCTTGCGGTACGTCCAGCGTGGCCGCATGCGCGAAGAGAGCTCCGATAAAAAGTAGGGGCGAGGCGAACAGACCGAGGATGATCCACTTACGGCGGCGCAGTCGAGCCTTCATTTGACGCTCACCCTGGTCGCGCCGGTGCGCCCATAGACTTCCTCTTGATACATCTCTTTGGCCATCGTTGGGGGCACGATGAAAGTGCCTCGTGTCGTGGCTCGCGCGAGATAGCGGTACTGGTAGACGCCAGGGGGCATGTCATCGACGAAGAAAAGTACGCGATCGTCTCGATACTCAGTCCGGTGCCAAGCCTGAGCGTAGCCTGCCGTCGGAAGGAGGAGCTTACGGAGACTTCCTTGCGCCGTGGTCAGGCTTAGATCGATAGCTTCGAGCCCGGCCGGCAAGGGATCATCAACGACGACGAAACGTCGTCGGGCCGGAACGAGAACGTTGAGCTCTACGAGGACTAAGTCGCCATGATTGAGCTGACTGACCTTTCGGTCTGAGTCGCCTTCGTCTGCGTTGGGCGGGCGGGTGTCTGGGTCTTGGGCTGGGGCGAATTGGGTGAGCTCTTTCTTGACCAAGAAACCGTTTTCGAGGGGAGATGAGGGGAGCTCTTTGCGCGCGTAGGCGAGACGGGCTTCAAAAAAAAGCGTCCCTTGACCCTGTCGCTGAAAGACGAGGTTTCCTCCTTGGACGAGCTCTTTCATGGCGATGGAGAACTCTTGGGTTAGTGAGCTCCGTCCTACGAAACGACGTTGGCCTAGGAGCTTGTTCTTGAGGAAAACGAGACCCAAAAAGTCAGGCTCGGTTTGCTCCTGAGCCCGACGATAGGCATCCAGGGCCAGCAGGGCGAAGGCCGACTCCTGAGTACTGCCCCATTGTCCTCCTTTTCGAGCATCGAGTAGCGCACGGACGAGCCCTGCCGCCAGCGGGTGGTTCGGGGAAAGCGCAAGCAGGGCGCTTAGGGTCAGGCTGTGCAGGCGGAGGGGGGTTCCCAGGGTTTCGGCCCGAAAGTCGCCGTGAGGAGCTGCGACTTCCACCCGATTGCCTCGGGGAGTCAAGGCAGAGGACACTCGTTTGAGTAGGAGCTCTTGATGGGCCTTCGTTCCGTCCAGGGCGGCGGCCCAAGCTAGAAATAGCTGAGCCTCCACGTCCATTTGAGGCAGAAGTTCCACCAGGGCGTTGATGGTGGCTGGATCATGATGCCCTAGGCGAGCGAGTACGAAGGTCGAAAAGGAGGAGAGGACGAGGTCGTCCTTTTGTCGTTTTTTTGACAGATCCCGTAGATAGCGGATGCCTCTTTCGAAGACCCGTTTGCCGACCACATGTCCCTTCTGTTTTGCTTCGTGGAGCACCCAAAGGGCATAGGCGGAAACCCATGGGTGTACCTCTCTCGACTCGGGCCACATGCCGAATCCCCCGTTCCCGTGTTGCCTGCGAAGCAGCTGAGCCACACTTTGCTCAGTTTGAGCTCGTGCATTGGGCGGAGGGGCGATTGAGTAGAGTGATGCGAGCTCTTCAAGCAGTACGCTAGGAAGAATTCGGCTGGAGAGCTGTTCGCTGCAGAGATAGGGATAGTCCCAGAGCTGCTCGAAACCGCCCTTGAGGCCCACCAGGGCGCTCGAAGAGAGGGTCACATCAAGCCCTCCGTGATCAGCATGCGCCGCCTTGAGGTCTCCCAGTCGAAAAGCTTGTGCGTCCTCCGTCTTGCCGTAGAGAGCCACAGTCTCGAGCAAGGCAGGGGACTTTACCTCGCGTTCGAGGCCGGTTGCGTCCCGAAGACGATCTAGTTGAGCACTGAAGCGGATCTGAGCCTGACCAACGTTTGGACTCTTGGCTCGGAAACTCACTAATCGAGAGCTTTGCTCGGGGAGTTCGACCGTCTGTTGTTTGGAGCCGATGAGCTCTAGGCCTGCAGTTTCCGCGCGTACGGATACCGTGCCGCTTGGCGCACCGAACGAGCTGATGGTGGCGCTCAGCTCGACTTCGTCTCCCGCCCGCAGGAAGCGTGGAAGGGCTGGACGGACCATGAGCGGCAGATTAACTCGGATATCACTTCGCCCCTTGCCGTAGCGATCGTCGTCGCTCACTGCCAAGGCCATGATCCGGAACTTGCCCACATTGTCTGGGAGGGTGAAACGAACCTCCGCTCGACCCTGGTCGTCCGTTTCGACGGAAGGGTTGAAGTAGGCCGTTGTTTTCATCTCGGAACGCTCGTCGCCGCCGCCCCCCCCGGGGTCACCTTTGTTTTCGTTCTCGTGGGCCCCAAGTCCGAAGAGTCGGGCGATTGATTCTCGCCCCTCGAGGGTCTCGACTCGCAAGGGGCGAGGTCTGGTGAACGAGAGTAGGGGGTCGGGGAGCTGGTAGCCCGAGAGCGAGAGTACTCCCTCGTCGACGACATAAAGAGCGATCTCCGCTCGACCTGGGCGCCCCGCTTGATCTTTGACCTGCACCTGGAGCTGGACTTCGTCGCCTGGTTGGTAGTCTTCTTTGTTGGCTCGGACGTCGACGAAAAGGCGCCGCTGTTCTGGGTCGATGGCCAGGGTCGCATAGCCGACGCGGTAACTGTCGCTGATGCGATGAGCTTTTGGTCCGAGGCTCTTTCGATCTTCGACTAGGTGGACGCCGACAAAAACATTGGGGCGCATGTCGTCGGTGGTGGGAAGCTCGATCGTTGGAGTCGAACCTTCGACGGGCACGACGAATTGCTGGCGCACCTCGTCGCGCTCAACAGTGACCCAAGCGCGCGCCTTCTCGAACGGGGACTTGATGAGCAATCGCGCCCGTTGGCCCGGACTGTAGCTGGCTCGGTCGGCGATGACCTCGACGCTGCCTCGTTCATCCCAGTCGCGAAAAGCCGCCGCACGACCTTCGCCGACCGCGAAGACGCTGGTCGATGCATGAACGGTGCGGCCGGCCTGGTCGGTCGAGCGGGCCCGGATGACGTGATGTCCGGTGTCCCGAACAGGAAGAGGGCAGCTCTGGTCTTCGCTTTGGGTCACGAGGGTGCAGCTGCTGACGACTTCGCGGATGAGCTTGCTGACCGTTTCGGATCCATGTGCGCCGGTGCGCTGACGGACATGCGTCCAATGTAGACGGTAGAGGGTCAAGGTCGTGTTGCGTCCCACGACCGGCTTACCTCGAGGCGAAAAGGCACGTATCTGAGGTGATACCTCACCTGGGCTATCGATTAGATAGCTTTCTGGGGTGCGAATGCCGAGATAGTAGGCGCTCGGATGAACCAGTACCCCTCTACGGCTACTGATTGTCTGCCCGCTCAAATCGAAAACAGTGGCTTCGAGCTCGACCATTTCGGGGCCCACCTGGTGGTCGAGCTCGGGGGCGAATTCGAAGCTAAAGGAGCCATGTTCATCGAGCTTCGATACGTCGCGTCGGAGCGTCGGGTCGAATGGGCGGTACTCTTCATGATACTGCCAATCGTTGTCATTCGTCACATAGCCGCCGGTTTCGGCCGGTTTGAACGAGCTCGCGCGTCGGGCCAAATTGTATTCGACCCGTGAGCGGTTCATGGACCCGCCATAAAGATAGGTGCCATCGACCTGAAAGCTGAGCGTGTCGCCGGCTAGGGCTTCCGTCTGCTGGGGGTGTACCTTTACTTCGAACTCGGCGGCGCGAAATTCAGCTATTTGAAGGTGGGCGCTTGCGAGGTGAGTGGCTCCTTCTTTGAGGCGGACGTTCCAGTAGCCGAGGGCTGCAGAACCCGGAATAGTCAGACGGCTGGAAATAGCGCCAAAGCGGTTGGTGCGCGCCTTTTGACTTGAAACGACTTCCCCGTCGGGGCTCACGAGCTCCAAGGTGTAGTCGCGGTTGGTGAGCGGCTGGCTGCCTGCCGAGACGGGGCGCCGCACATAACCCTTGAGCCAAGCTTGCTCGCCGGGTCGAAAGAGATCTCGTTCTGGAAACAGCGACGCGAGATCTCCCGGATCGCCGTAGTAGTCGGTGGGAGCATCTATGCGCCATCCGCCCAGCGTTTGATCGCGATTGTGAAAGCTCTTGTCGTCGTTGGTCTGGACGACCAACCATTGGGGCTCTCGCTGCTTGTCGGCATGAGCCACGAACTGGCCTGGGTCAAGGCTGGCTAATCCGGATTGATTTGTTTTCGAAACGGCGCTCGTCCCCAAAACCTTCACTCGTGCGTTAGATATCGGAGTCCCGCTTTGGAGATCTGTAACCCATACATGGCTCTTCTTTCGCCCTTCCTTGACCGTGACCCCGAGATCGGTGCGCTGCCCGCGTTTAATGGAAAAGTACGAATCACCTTCGCTTTGATAGGTGACTCCGATGACGAAAGGTCCTCGAGGTGTGATCGTGTTCAGGTCGAGCGCGTGGCTACTGGTTTGATTGAGCGGACCTACAGGCACTTTGAAGGTGCGCGCCCCAGTAAGAGTAGCGAGACGCTTGTAGTCTTCTTCATGTTGGCTGTTGTTGATGGATTGGAGTGATTCCTCGGAAAGCGGCGCGGTGGTGACGTGGTAGGAGGCGTTGGTGGAGAGAATCGATAGCTGTTTTTCGTCGGTCGCAATAAACTCGCCGCTGAATCCAATTTGCACCTGGGGACGGAGATCGGAAACGACCAGCTTGCGGTTTTTTATCCACTTGAGCGGTTGCCCATAGATGTCTTGGATCGGGCCGACCGACACCGTGAGCTGAGAACGGGGCGGCAAGTTGGATGCGAGTAGAATGTGTCGTGTCGTTGCATCGGCTCCCCAGTCTTGATCGATCTGCAGAGGGGCGCCTCGGGCAAAAATGGAACGAGCGAGCTTTCGGGCGGGGACGGGGTTACTGAGTTCGAGCCTGAGACCTCCTTCTGGTCGACAGGATCCGTTCGGTTTCTCTTCACAGATGACCCGGGCTGTGAGAGGACCGTAGGTCTTGAAAGAACCGGTGAACTCTTGGTGAGCAGGGAGGTCGCCTTCCTTGCCGCGGTAGCCCGCACGCAAGCGATAGGAAATTGTGCTGTCAAGAGGCCATGCTCCCTCCGGTTTGATCAGGACTTGGCTTGGCGTAGAGCCCTGCTCCACTTTAAAGGACAGGGCCGAATCTGCGGCCACGTCAAGGTAGGGGCGGAGGGTGTCGAGTTGCACCGGTTGCGAAAAATCAATTTGGATCGGTTGACTCGTGAGGTAATCGAACCACCGATCATCGGGGTGAGCTCTTTTGACTAGCGGTCGGGGCGTTTCGAATTCGAAGCTGCGCGATTGACCCAAGGGAGTGCCATCGTTGGCCGAGAGCTGGGGGTCGATGCGGACCTGAAAGGCGGTCGAGCGGGGGAGCCTTCCGGCTTCGGGGACGAATGTGACCCCATACGCTCCCAGCCACCGCCAGTTTCCCACGACGGCGGGAATGAGTTCTAAGTGTGCTGGAACGGGAACATCGATGCCCAGTTCGTGTAGGGGACGCGAAAAGATAAGATGCACCGTGGGGTCACCGGTGGTGTTGCCCTCCGGAGCCGCGTGGATCAAATCAAAGTCCGGTTGCGTGCCCTCGGGAATTTCGCCCAGGGATAGGGTTGCGCTTGGTGCTACTTGTGGGGCGACCGCTTGGCTTTGAGGCATGCAAGAAAACACCAAGCAGCCAAGAGTGGCCAATAGCCAGCGTTTTCTACTGGGCGCACCATTTGAAACGGCCCATCCAAAAGCAGATCCCAAGGGAGCAATGAGGTGTCTCATAAAATCCCCAGAGGGTACGCAATGTGGGGTTGAGGGGCAAAGCCCCACTCAAGATCATCCCAAGCGCTGCTGCGGGGCGAGCGAAGGCTGCTTCGTGCCGGCACCGGCTGCCAGCGCGGATGGAGCAGTCGACGCGCTGGGACTTGAGCTGGCTGCCACGAAAGCACGCCACATGGCCTCGACGGTATCGAATCGCCCCGATCGATCCGGGCACAGCGCGATGGACATCCAATCGTCCAAGGCGATAGGCAAATCCGGACGCAGCTCAATCAAGCTGGGGCGCTCTGCCTTGGGAACTACTTCGATCAGTTCAACCGATGATTCGCTTTCGAAGGGACAACGGCCGGCCAGACAGCGGTAGAGTACGACGGCCAAGGAGTAGACGTCGGCGCGCTCATCGAGCTCGGTTTCGCCTAACCAGACCTCTGGAGCCACGTACTTGGGAAGCCCACAGAAGCGTTCGCGCTCTGCCTCGGTCTGATTTTTGACGAAGCAAGCGTCGCCAAAACCAAGAACCTTGAGCCCAGGAGGATCCCAAGAACGGAAGAGCTTAGCTGGGTGAATGTTGCGGTGGATGATGCCCCGCATATGGAGCTCGGACAGAGTTTTGACCACCGGCGCGAACAAGGCAATGACTTCTTCGAGCTCTAACTTACGTTCGCCGCGATCAAGCATGGCCTGAAGAGACATGCCGTCCAGGAGCTCAAGAACGAGGACGAGGTGGCCCTCATCGGTGTAGTGGCGGTCCAGCAAGCGGGGTGACGCCGGCATATCCTTCAGTGTGGATAAGACGATGCCCTCTCGATGCAACCGATCACTTGCAAAGGGATCGTCCTCGTCTTCGAGTAGCACTTTGATGGCGGCATCAGAGCCATCGCTCAGGAGGCTTCGCCCCCAGAAGAGTTGACAGTGCCCACCTTCCCCCAGCTTTTCGGTGATTTCGTAGTGACCACCAACGACTTTTCCGATCCAATTGAGATTCTTGAGGTGCAACATCTTCGGCTGAGGCATTTAATACGGTCCTCAGTTGGTAGCGACAAGGGAAACTTCGCGTTGATTTGCTGAAGGTTGTGCGTAGCGGGTGCGTAGCGGGCGAAAATCTCGTTTCCACGCGTGTGTATTTTGTTGGGCTCGAGTTCGCCTTGCTTTTCAGATCTGAAAGAGCGGGCCAGGCCGTGGCGCCTGGGATGAAGACTAAACCGTCTGCGAGAAAGCGCTTTCCGCACGGAGGGCTACGGAGTAGAGGTGCCGTTTCGATGTATATGTGTGTTGATTGTTAGTTATTGTTTTTGGCCGGGGCGGGCGACGGGTGAGGGGTGAGCCCCTTCAGTGCTTCGATGACCTGGTCGTCGAGATGTACATCCAGCTGGGGAAAGGCGATGGCTACGTCCTGCTCTTTGAGTGCCCACCATACCGCGTCGTGGAGGTCTGAAATAGCCTGCCTGTAACGCCAGGGGTCGTGGGTCCACACTGCCACGTCGAAGTTGACCGAGTTGTCTCCGAATCCGGTCATCACCACCGATTGCTCCATGTCGCCGGTCTTCCACCCTTCGGCACAGACGCGGGCGACGTGCTTGAGAGTTTCGAAGACGGTTTGCATGTTCGCCGAGTAGACGACTCCGACCGAAATGCGCACGCGCACGGACTTCTTGTCGTAGGTGTAGTTCTTGACTGTCGACTGAATGAGTGACGAGTTGGGTACGATCAAAGTTTCGCCATCGCGCGTTTGGACGATGGTGGCACGTATGCCCATTTTTTCGACACGTACCATCCCTTGACTGATCTCGATGATGTCGCCGGGTTTGATGCTGCGTTCGATCAGCAAAATTACACCAGACACGAAGTTTTGAGCGATGCTTTGCATCGCAAAACCGAGACCTACGGCGAAGATCGCCCCTGCGGCGAATAGGGCACTTAGATTGATGCCGGCAGTCTGTAGGGCCACTCCGAGCCCAGTGAGAACCACTCCGTAGTGGACTAGACGACTGGTTGCGCGGGCTGTGCCTTCGTGATCGACGCCTTTGAACTGAAAGACGCGTTTCATCCCTCTTTGGACCAGTCGGGAGATGACCGAGGAGGCGAAGAGGATGAGCAGAACCGTGATGACCGTCGCTCCCGAGATCGGGGTCTCTCCGATGTGGAAGAGGGTCATCTTGAGGAGTTCCCAGACTTTAGACGTAGTCATCTCAACAGCAGTGGCCAGAGGGAGGTTAGCGGAAGTTTTGGTTCGACCAAATCTCGCCGTTCTTTGAGGGGCGTCATGGCTGCTCCTGAGTGTACCCGACCCAGTCTTGCTTGGCACTGAAGGGGCGTGTGTACAAGTCGCTCACATCGATACCGACTGGCAACCACTGCCCCTTGCCCATCGGCGGACGAGCGCAACAAGACACATGCATCGAACCTACTTGCGAGGAAGAGTTCCGCCGACACATGCTTTGCGCCCGCGAGCGGCGGCGGAACTGCTTTTTACTCGGTATTGGGTTCTTTAGAAGGGCAATCCGCGGACTTCCATCTCGACGCTGCGGAGTTGTCCCCGGTTGTCGCCGAAGCTGGTGATGTACATGGTTTTGCCTTCAGCGCCGCCAAATGCAATGTTGGTGACCTCTGGTACCGCGATGGAGCCGGCGATGGGGGTTCCCGCGGCGGTGACTGCTACCACCTGGCCCATATTGTAGAGGGCGGCATAGACGTTACCGGCGCAATCCACCCCGATGCCGTCGATGCCCATGAGGTCACCGAAGGGCTGTCCCGTGCCGACGGAACCGTCAGCTTGCACCGGATAAGCTCGCAGGGTGTCTCCCGCGACGTAGAGCGTTTGTTCGTCGGGCGACAAAGCGATGCCGTTGGGCTTGCCTTCGTAGGGGATCAGTTCGGGGGAGCCTCCCGCCTTGTAGCGATAGACCCCTTGAATAGGTTGGGGGCAAGCCGTGCAGTTTCCCTTCGGGTCAGTGAAGTAAATGGTGCCATCGCTGCGCACGGTGATATCATTGGGAGAGTTGTAGGTCTGTCCCTCGTACATGAGGGTAACGTCCTGATGGGCGGCGTTCGGATCGTTGGCGTCAAAAGAAATGATACCAAAGCTGACGTGACTGGTGGCGAAGAGAGTTCCGTTTTGGTCAATGGCCATTCCATTCGTCCCAGTGCCTAGGCCTGCTGCGAAGGTTTCGAAGCCAGAGCCGGGGGTGTAGACAAGGACGTTTCCAGCCTGAGGCGAGAGGAAGTCGATCTGGGAGAGGAACAACTTGCCGTCGTACCAAACCGGCCCTTCCAAGAAGCCAGGGCCTTCAGGTACACCATCGATGAGAGTAGGGGTCTTGCCCTCGACAACGGGCGTGCCTGCATCTGAACCAGCAGGGCAAGGGGTACTCCCTTGGGCGTCTCCTCCGCCACTGCCCCCACCAACACCCTCTCCTCCCGTGTTGCCGATAGCGCCGCCAGCCGCGCTTCCTCCAGATCCGAGTCCGCCCATTGCTCCGACTTGTCCTCCCGAGGAAGCCGCACCCATTCCGCCCTGCGATCCCCCCGCACCTGCACCTCCGCTCGCATTCGATCCACCGGAGGTGGTCGCGTCCCCACCTGCTCCCGCGGTTTGATTCATCGGCGTGCTTTCGCCCGGGCTGCACGCGAGGGCGGCGAAGATGAGAGCGGAAAGTGAAGCAAAATAAGTAGTACGCATGCGCCGTAGGATGAGAGAGAGCCCCTCTCGATGCAAGGCGAAACGAGACGTTCGTCTAGGGCAAAGGCGGCGATAAGTGCGCTGTATGCGCAGAATCACAATATTCGCCCACCTGGGCATGTGTTCATGCTCTGACCCGCGTGCCCCCGCCAGTCTCAGTCACGAGCCGGCTATGCGACGCTCGTCTTGCCGCCGCGTGCCTGATCGATAGCCAGTCGGACGGCTCGAGGTAGATCGGCACGGATGCGAGACTTTTCTACGATGGCATTGGCTCGCGACTGGATTTTGAGAATTTCTAAATCGTGGGGGGCCATACTCGAGACGAGCACGATGCCCAGTCTTTGTAGGCGAGAATTGGCTCGTAGAAGTTTGGCGAGTTTGTCGCCATTGATCTCGGGCATCATCACGTCCAGGACAACGGCGTCGATCTTGTTGTCGACCAAGAGTTTGGTGGCCCCGATCGGCGAGGGGAGTTCGTGGATTTCGAAATCCGCGTACTGCAAAGTCGAGGCGAGCAGTTCTCGAGCGATCTCGTCATCATCAATGATGAGGACTTTCATAGGTGCCCCAAGCTGGTGCGAATCGATCTGGTTTGGGAGTGAAATGGCATGGAATGTGGACCTCTAGGCGGACATGGGATCTCCATCCAGCACGCTCTGGACTCGGGAGAAATGGTTTTTTAGGCTCAGAATGTACTGTCCAGCGTGGTCGAGTTCGCCTTTTTCGGCTAGTTTTTGAAGGGCTTCTGCATCGTGCGCCATGCGGGGTGCACCCAGGGAAAGGCAGCTGCCCTTGAGCTTGTGCGCTTGAGCCCGGAGTTCTTGGGCATCTTCCGAAGAGACGGCTTTTTCGAGTAGGTCCAGTTGTTCTGGTACATTCTTGAGGAAGAGGGCGATCACGCGGGGTGAACGACGGACTTCTTGGTTAAGCTCCGGCTCTTCGGTTGTTTCGACCGAGGCGGGCACGACAGACAGGCGTTTGGCCGCAGGAGAAGTGGCCGCCGTCGTAACACCATGATGACGGAGTAGCTTGCGCAGGGTTTCTGGACGGAAAGGTTTTGACATGTAGTCGTCCATGCCAGCGGCCAAGACACGCTCCCGTTCGCCGCCCAGGGCATGGGCGGTCAACGCCACGATGAGGGTGTGCTTGCCCAAAGGTGCTTCGTGCTCGCGTACCGCGCGTGTGGCCGAATAGCCGTCCATCACCGGCATCTGACAATCCATCAGGACGAGCGGATAGTCTTTGTTCTTGATCTTTTCCAAGGCTTCGGCCCCATTGTTGGCGACGTCGGTACTGAAGCCAGCGAGTTGAAGTTCTTCGCAAGCGACGATTTGGTTGATCTCGTTGTCGTCCACCACCAAGATGGTCCGACCGCTGAGGGTTAGGGTGTCATCGTCTAGCGGGCGAGTGTGATTATTGTTAGCTGTTCCCAGAAAGGTGCCCTGTAGCGCGTTGAAGAGCTCAGACAGGCGCAGGGGTTTTTGGACTTGGGCAGTGATCTCGTTGGCGACTTCACTGAGTGTTGCGCTGGAGCCGAGTTGGGTCAGTACAACGACAGGTAGGCGTGTCAGACGCGGGTGAGCGCGAACCTGGGTGATGAAGTCTTCGGCGGTTTCTTCGCTCATTCGTAGTCCTACAATCAAAGCGTCGAAGGGGCGCTCTTCTAATGCGGCTGACTGGAGCGCATGTAGCGCCGTTTCGCGGTTCTTGAAGAAAACGGCTTCTACACCCCAGGTTTGCAAGTGCTCGCCAATAACGTGAGCCCAACGGGGGCTCGGCTCCATCACGGCGATCCTCTTGCCAATTGTCCAATCGGGAGTCTTGGTACTGCGAGGCGTTACTGCTTCGTCGAAGAGGAAGGTAACGGTGAACTTACTGCCGACCCCAAGAGTGCTTTCGACCTGAATGTCTCCTCCCATCATGCGTGCCAGGCGGCGGCTAATGGTCAGACCGAGACCCGTTCCGCCATGTGCCCGACGCATCGATCCGTCTGCTTGCGAAAATGCATCGAACAGTCCCTCAATAGCTTCGGGAGCGATTCCGATGCCGGAATCGATGACCGAAAGCGTGCACTTGATCTTGCCGTCTTCGAGTTGCTCGAAGCCAATGTCGATGAAGATCTCCCCGTGGTCGGTGAACTTGACGGCGTTCCCGACCAGATTGTTGAGGACCTGGCGAAATCGATCAGGGTCCCCATTGATTCGATCGGGGAAGCCGGGCTGAATGCGATAAATGAGCTCTACGCCACTTTCTTGGGCGCGAGTGCTGAGTAACTCCGCAACCTCTTGCACAACGGAGCGAGCATCGAAGGACATCGTTTGCAGGGTGTACTTTCCTGCTTCCATCTTCGAAAAGTCGAGGATGTCATTGACGATCGTCATCAGAGAATGAGCGGATGCTTGGACGGTGTCGGCATAGCGCCGAGCTTTTGCATCCAGCGGCTGGCGCAGCACGAGCTTAATCATACCGAGTACCCCATTCATGGGGGTTCGGATTTCGTGGCTCATATTGGCAAGAAACTCGCTCTTGAGTCGTGAGGCGGCCAAGGCCTGCTCGGTGGTCTTTTCCAAGTCGAGAAACTGCTTCTCGTTTTCTTCCAGCATATCGTTGAAGGCGCCCGCCAGTATTTCGACTTCATCACCGCTATTGATTTGAGCTCGCAGGCCGCGATCACCCGCTCCGATGCGCTTGGCCGTGTCGGTGAGCTCGTTGAGCGGGCGTGTGATGGTTCGGGAGGCTCGAACCATCGCGACGCTCCCCAAAACCAGAATGCCGATGCTGATCATACTCAAGACATTGAGTAGATCCTGCTTGGATTGATTGGCTTGGGTGCGTGACCCGGACAGCGCCTCTTGGACGGAGGCGACCGTCATTCCATAATGTACGGTACCTAATGTTTCCCCTTCCATGACGACAGGTTGAGAAAATTCTATCACCGTTTGTCCGAAGAGCTGTCGCTCTTTGCCGGCTTCTCTTGCCTGGTCGAGCTTGAGTTCCTTCCAGGCGTTCGGGTCGAACTTCGAAGGGTCCCCCGAAGGGGGGTGGTTTGGTGAGGTATAGGCCCAGGCTTGTCCGGTCTTCGTGAGGAAGAGTCCGTATATTATGTCGCTGTCGCCGCTGACCGTGCTTTCGATGAGCTCGCGCGCGTCACTGAAAGCATTGTCCGAAGCGAGAGGACGCAAAGCGACGGCGTGGCTCTTGGTCAGCACACGCCCCTTGTTGGTGATGTTTTCACGGATTTGATGTTCGAGTTCGCTTTGCCTCTCTAGGATGGCTCGGTCGCTGAACCACCACACCGAAATGAAACTAGTCAGGCCGACCAAGATGAGTGTGGTTGCTGTGACGAGGATCAGCTTCCCCTGAACACTCCTGCGTGCGGCGATCACAGGGTGCCTTCAGTCGAGTGAATCGTGTTCGCGTGTGGGGTGGAAGCGATAATATGAGCTGGCATCTTCAACTAGACTATCGCTCTTCCTGGTTTCGTAAAGGGACAGGAGTCAATTGAGTGTGTGTCTCGGCGCTCATGTGAGGAAAGACCACGACACTAGCTCGAATAGGTCAAGATGAGCGCGGTAGAACAAAACGAAACAGACCCACCGGCCGTTGGCTAGTGGGTCCATCATCGCAATGAAACGATATCGCGTAGGTTACTTCTTCGCGTTCAACTTGAGCTTGATGAGGACGTCATCCTTGATGAGGTCGTCTGGCATGCCGGGATAGACGATGCCGAAGTCTTTGCGGTTGATTGCGAATTCGGCTGCTACCGAGAGCGAATCGCCCTCTTTCTTGATGGTTGCAGGAAAGGTAATCGACTTCTTTGTGCCGCGGAGTTCTAGATTACCTGTGACTTCGTGGGTGGCTCCGTCGTGGGCCTTTTCCTCGATCTTGGTCGAGGAAAACGAAGCTTTGGGGTGTTTGTCGGCGTCGAAGAAATCGGGGCCTAACAGGTGCTTCTTGAGTTTGGGAGGATCGATGCTCATTGAAGCGACATCCACGCTGAGCTCGACCTTGCTCTTTTCGATCCCTTCGCTTGAGAGCTCGATGTTACCACTGAACTTTTCGAAGGCGCCTTCGTGCTTGTCCGTCACTTTCGCTCCGACAAAGCCCACGGTGCCGTTCTTTTCGGAGAGGTCGAGTTGAGTCGACTTCGCGCTCGTCTCCTGCGCTTTCTGTTCTACGGGAGCGGCGGCCTCGACCTTCGTTTTACCTTCGGCCGGATCGTTGTCGCAGCCAAGGGCGAAGAGGCTCGTGAGGAGAATGAAGGCGCTCGTTTGAGTGATTGCTCGTAGGTTCATTGATATTCCTTTCGGGAGGGTCTGACCCGAGGGGCAAACCACTTTTTCGACAGGGGGGAAGGTAGTGCCAGCCCGACGCGAAGCAACACTCACCGTAGGAAAGTAACTGTTGCTCTCAGTGAGGGAATGAAAGTGGACTGGGGAGCGTCGATGCGCAGTTAGTTGGTCCGCGGGCCAGCCGACCAGGAGGCGAAGTTGATCTTTTCGGGCGCAACAAGTTGGTCGAGTTGAGCGCGCAAAGAAGCGGGAAGAAGACCGAGTCCTATCTGATAGGATGCGTTCATCCACCCGAATCCTTCTTCTGTGATGTAGCTAAAGTCGGTTCCTACGTTGCCATACTCGGCAAAGACCCTGTGGCTGCGCTTCTCGACGTCGTACTTCTCCGGGATGGTGCCGTGAAAGTCGTAAGCGTTTTGAGTGATCATGTAGAGCCAGCGATAGACGAGGGGCAGTAGGCGGTCCTTGAAGCCGAACTGCTTCATTCCTTGCCAGGCCAGGATTTGGTGGGGTGCCCAACCAAAGGGGTAGTCCCATTGGCGCGGGTGCTCGACCGCGATGCGCTCTCGCGAGCTTTGGGAAGTTGCCGCCAGTCCTCCTGGAGCTTCCAGCTCACGGAGCGCACTCGAAACGAGCCGCTCGGCTTGGTCTTGGGTCATGAGCCGCAGCGGGCGGCCTTGGGGAGTGCGACAGGGGCTTTCGACGCTCGCCCAAAGAGGAAAGAGGGTGGTCGCGCTCAGGTAGCCGCTGAGCTGGGCGGAGGTGTGTCCCCCTTTCTTCGTCAGCCGGGCATCAAAGAAGAGCGTGCCATCATAGAGGTGCTTGAGCATGAGCTCCTTCCGCGCCTGGGCGCGCAGGCACCAGTCGCTGAACTCTGCGCCAGCGGCGTGACTGAGATAGGCAAGGTCGAGTTCGTAGCGAAACAGGAGCGAGTTCAGATCAATGCTTGCAAAATCTGCGGTACGGTCGCTTCCGTCGGCGTAGAAGCGGTATGTGGTATCGTGGCCAGATTCACGCATCGAGCGGTCGTGGAGAAAGAAGGTATCGAGGCGTTTTAGCTCGTCCGGGGGCAGATTCCGCTTTTTGTAATCGTCGCGGTAGGCACGAGGCGTGAGTTGAAGGCGTGCTGCCCCGGCATTGTACAGCCAATCAAAGTGCCCCGCCTCGACCTCCGGAGGTTCTTTCAGCCCCTCGGCATGGTACCGGGATAGGCAAACTGGCGCGTCGTGGGTGCCGCTCCTGCGGGCACAAAGCTCAGTGCGCCTAGGCGGACTATTCCACATTCTGTACTCAGTTGTGAGAACCGAAAGAGCGCGGTGCAGCCAGTCCTGGCTAGGACGAGTCTTTGACTGCCACAGGGCGCGTACGGCTGCGGGGAGAAGGGGCGGCTGACTTCGGTTCAAGTAGTAGGTTCGATTGGCGTTGAGGACTTTTCCGTAGTGGAGGACCTCATAGAGCTGGTTTTCGACCGACTGTGTCGCAAGGATATGTTTGCCATCTATGAGCAGTCCGATGACCTGAAAGTACGTGTCCCAGCCGTACAACTCGTTGAAGCGCCCTCCAGGTACGACATAGGGGACGGCGCTGAGGCCTGCTTTGGTCGTGTTTTCTGCCAGGGCCAGGGATAGAAGACCATGGCGACTGCCGTGTTTCTCGCTTGCATTTAGTTGGCTTACCCACTTTGGTGTCACCAAAGCCGGGAGCCTGCAAACGACAAGAAAGGGGAGCGTGTCGGTGAGGGCTGCGTAGTAGTCGAAGGCTCTTCGGTCGGAGTGCGGAACGTACAAGAATCGGGGCGGCACCTTCTTTTTTGGCTTGTGCGTGCATGTGTTCGGCCACGGTTCGTCCTCACTGATGATTCGTCGCTGTGTGTCCGTCTTCGGGTCTTTGAGCACTTGCTCCAGAAGCTCGGGACTCATGCTGCGGGTGAGGCCTTTCCAGTAACGTTGTCGGATCAACCGAGAGATGCGCTTGGTGGGAGCTTCGAAAATGTGTGCAATTGAAAGGCGGTGTTTCGGGTCGCTTTTGTTGAGGTAGAGCTCCTGGACGAGGTTCGCTAGGTGGTAGGTGCCGGAAACTTTGAGGGTCGTGCCGTCGGTGAGTTGAAGGTTGAAACGGCGTGGTCCTTGGTCCAACTTGGTGATGCGTCGGTCGCCGTCCGTGTCTTCTTGATCAAGTATGGCGTCTAGACTCCCGGGGAGCGGGCCAAGTGGTCGATTGGCCCCGTGTGGGGAGGGGGTTTCGGGGGCGGACTTTGCTCCGCTGTCTAACGCCGTGCTTAGGGGAGGAACTGCAGTCGTGCAGGCGACGACACCGAGCCCGATCAGGAGGACCGCTAGGCGAGCTCGGGGGAAGGGAGAGAGTGCCGCTTCGTGGACTTCTTCGCGCTGCATGGTGAGGGAGTAAGAGTGGGGTCTTCGGTTATTGAGAAGGGGCCGCGTGATGTGTGTTCGCTTAGAAGTCGACTTTGATTCCGCCGATGAGTCGAAGATCGAGGGGGCGGACATCACTGGGTGCGATGGAGTCTCTCGACTGACTGAAGGTCCAAGTCAATGAGAGATGATTGGAGATAGGCACCGCGGCGTCGATCTGGTGTAGAACGCGGATGTTGCGTGGGTCGTTGAGCGCGGGCTGCGCGTAGAGAAGTTGAACTAAGGTTAGATTCTTGTATTCCAGTCGCGCTCGGCTGAAGAGATTGGCTCGGTGTGTTTTGCGTGTGCGTCCTTCAGGGAAGTCCACGCTGTGGACGACTCTCTCGACCTCGTAAAAATAGGAAAGCCCAAGAGTCCACTCGAAGAGTTTGAGTCGGAGCGGGACGAAGCGAGGCCCAAGGCCACCGAGGATCCGAGATTCGATAAGGCGAAACTTGTCTTGGGCGAGCTGTCCGTAGAGCTCCCATTGGAGCCACGGTGCGAGCCCGTAGCGATAGCGCTGATGCACGAAGCTCTTGTTGGAAAGCTTTTCGTTCCGGGCTGCCGAGCGGTCGTGGGCCCCCGAAAGAAGGAGCTCGTGGTTGGAAAATCGAGCTCGGGCAGCAAGAGCAACGTTGATGACCAAGAGTTCGGTATTGCCTCGTTGAAGATCGAGCCCCGATCGAGCCTGAAGGTCGTAGCCGGAGTCCCCATCGAGGTCTTTGAAGAGTGGCTGAGTATTGACGATGGCTAGTGCGTCTGACGCCGCCGCAAGGAGGAAGAGCGCGCTCAACCAGAGGACTCGTAGGGCTCTGTGGATGGGGCGGAATGGTGCGGTCAAAGTGGGTCCACCCTAGGTCTCCGTGGGAGTGGGTCAAGGTGGGCCCTGCTCCGAATCGAGGGGGGCCTAGGTTTGCCTTCCACACTCTTTCTTGAGCCGGAGCGGGCGTTGGCTTTCGGGTTGCGGGACCTGCGTCTAAAATGAAAGAGGACCACATCGAAAAAACGGCGGAGGGGTCCACCGCCCTTTCGATGCGTTCACTATGCCCAGCTCGGACTTGCTGATTCGTCTTCGTTCGGTAACCGACGTGCCAGAGCTGGATGGCGGCGCGCTCGGAAAAAGACGAAGAGCACTCCTATTGCGACTTCTGTACAAAGAGCCATCCAGGCTCCCTTGACTCCATAGTCCTTTGTCACTCCCCATAGGTACGTGAGGGGAGGGGTGGCGAGCCAAGCACAACCAACGGCGACCCACGCGACATAACGGAAAACGCTGAGGCCGCGGAGCATACCTTTGTAGTGATTGTAGATCGCATTGAGGCCCTGTAGCAGGGCCCCGAATCCAAGTGCTGGGAGTGCCACTTCGATGAGACTTTTGTCGTGAGAGAAGATGCTGATCAAGAGCTCGCCCCATCCCAAGTAGAGCAATGCGCAAAGCAGGGCGTAGGCGATGCCCACCACTAGGGCCAAGCCGCTGATGCGGCGCAGCACGGAACGTTGGTTTGCGCCCACCGCTTGGGCCACCAACACGGAAAGCGAGTCGCTCAGGGCGATGCTTGGAAGAAAGGCGATCAGAAGGATCTGAAGTACAACCTGGTGTGCTGCCACGTGAATGGACCCGGCCTGAGACAAGAGTACGGGAATGGCCGCGAAGGCCATCATGTCCAGGACTCGTTCTATCCCCGTGGGCAGGCCGCGGGTGAAGGCGTCCCAGCTGTCACGCCAACGAGCCTTGTCCCAGTGAAAGCCAGCGCTGGTACTGCCACCGCTTTCTAGGGGTATAGAGCGACTCGCTTGCAGCCGAACGAGGTAGAGTACTTCGATGATCGCGGATATCGCCGAGGCGATGGCTGCTCCTTGCACGCCCCACCCCAATCCGAAGATCAGCGCAGCATTGAGTGGGATGTTGGCGAAGTTGGCAATGAGAGCTGCTCTCATTGCCGATTGCGCGTCTCCTTGGGCGGCGAGCCATTGTCCGATGGCATTGCCGAAAAGTACAAAGACGAAGGCGGAGCTTCGGATTGCCGCGTATTCGGCCGCCAGCTCACCAGTATGTCTATCCGCCGCAAGGTGAGTCAAAAGGGCCGCTGCAATCAAACCAGCAATGAGACTGAACACGCCCAAGATGAGCGCAAGACGCAAAAACGCACCCAAGGACCGCTCGACGGCCGAAGTATCTTGACGACCATGTTGGCTTCCGACTTCGACCTTGGCGGCCGAAAACAGTGCCATCCCGAAAGAAAGAACCGTGAAGGTCGACATGCCGCCTAGACCGGCAGCCGCCAGCTCGATCCAGCCAATCCAGCCGATGAAAAGAGTATCGACGAAACTCATCATACTCAGAGACAAGAGCTGAACCACCATGGGCCAGGCCAATCGCAGGAGTTCAGCCAGGGGGCGTTCAGCCCAGGCGAGAGAAGTTTGTTGTTGCTTGTTCATGAATGCGCTCCGGGAGCAAGAATAAGAAAGTGCTGCTTTGCGAAGGGGGCGGGGAGCGCGGAAGGAATCGAACCCAAATGAAAAAAACCGCGGCTCCTTGGGGGCCACGGTTGGTCAACTTTCAAACTCCAAACCGAACTAGAGTTGAGGCTGCAAACGGGCCCGTTTATCGACTTCTCGAATACATACGGACATGCGTCGGGTGCATCCTTGGGGACGCCCGCGATGTGCGTTGAACTTCGAGAACAGGGCCTTCATGTTCTTCGACGTCTAGCGCTGCTGCGACGGAGGTGCAAGAAAATTGTGCGCTTTTTCGGAGGCGCGCGCTTTCCAGTGCTTCGATTTGCCGGCTTGGACAGTTTTATTGTGTGCAGGCAGGGGGCGAACGACGCGGTCAGTTCTACTTCGTTGGGTGGGTACTCAGGTGAAGACGATCTGAGCGCCTTCACTTAGCTCGTAAAAGTCCCCGGCCGTGATGACATCTTGGACTTCTTCGATGAGGTCGCTCTTCTCCCGATTGAACATCTTCATGGCCAGTTCGCACGCATACAGCTGTGCGCCGGATTCATCCAATATCTGCAGCATTTCTCGGGCTCCAGGAAGGTCGAGCTCCTCCATTCGGCTTTTCATCATGGCGGCCGCAACGTTTTCCATACCTGGCAAGCCCGCGATCATCGTGGGCATCGGGCTAGTGGCATTGCCCACCATATTGACGTGCAAATGATCGACCTTCTTGTCTGTGATGACGTCGAGGCCATAGAAGGTGAAGAAGATGAACGCCTCGATTCCGCTTTGGCGCGCGGCGTTGGCCAAGATCAGTGCTGGGTAGGCGTCGTCGAGGCCTCCTTTGCTCACGATGAGTGCAATCTTTCTATTTTCGGTCAGAGGCATTGTCGTGCTCCTTTCTGTGGGGGAAGCCGTGCGGTGGCGGTTCAAATACAACCCACGGGTTTAGGAAGGCCCGCGATGCGCGCCAGGCATTTGCCGGGGGCTTTGGGTAAGAGCTGATAGATCTCCTTTGTCGTCATCTTCGAGACGAGAGTGAGCCGGCGGAGGTTGGGCGACATCTTCGTTCTGTCGTATTCCTCGCGTGCAGATCTGATGAGGCGGTAGTGAGCTTCGGTCAGCGTCACCCCAAGTTGAGAAGCGAGTTCTTCGGCGAACTCGGGGGTCCACTTCTGTGCATCAAGAAGGAAGCCATCTTCGCTGAGTTGATAACCAGTCGCTGTGAAGGGGCGTGAGACTGTCGATGAGTGGGCTACTTGCACGCTGGCTGAAGGAGGTGCTGCGCCCCTCGGCGGTGGGGGCGAACTGGGAGGTGACCTGCGTCGGCCTGGAACTACGGGTTTCATGGGGCGACGGGGTCCAAGGTGGGTCTCGAGCGTCTTGCGTCGACTGGCCTTTTTGACTCCCTTTCCCAGTCGTCGCATCACTTCGAGGAGGACGGCCATGCCGCGCTGCGCGTCCTCGTCCCGGGAAGCTTTGGCCGCTCCGAGCAAGCCGACAGGTTTGAGTTGCTCAGGGTTTTCGGCGGCTTCGGTGACTTCCCCCACTAGGGCCATCATTTCGGGTTGAGTTAGGGCTCGGATCGTGTCGAGGATCGAAACGATGTTGCGCCCTAGGTCCTGGAGGTCCTCGGGGCTGTAGGCTTGTACGACTTGGTCAACGATGTCGAAGATCCCTTCGCCCATCTTGAAGTAGCCGCGCTCTTCCAATGTGGCTAGGCGCTCGGTCGCCACTTTAAGGGCCTGACTCACGATTGGGGTCAAATCATCGTTGAACTCTTGTCGACGTGAGGCGGCTTGTCTGAGCTCTTTGAGGTATTCTTCCTGGGCCGTGATTTGAGCCCCCAGGGCGTCCAACTTGGCTTCGAGCCGGGCGAGATCAGACATGATGCACGTTCTCCTTCCACTTGCCCGCTAGCAGCATCTCGTGCCCCATCGGGAGCTCTTCTCCCGGCAAGAGTTTGTTCCAGTAGATCCACTTGAAAGCGAGTTTGCCCCAGTGATTGACGTAGCTTTCTTCGAGGAGGGTAAACGGCCCGATCCCGGGTAAGGGGAAGCGTCCAGGCAAGGGCTCCGTCTGGTAGTTGAAATCGATGAGTAGGGCTTTTTCGTATCCTGTCTCGATAAAACAGTTGGAGTGCCCATCGAATGCTTCGCGCATCGGCTTACCCTTGGTCCAGCGCAGGAAGTTCTTGGTGAGCACTTCAGCTTGAAAGTGGGCGACAGAACCAGCCTTGGAGCTGGGGAGGTCCGTTGCGTCGCCGAGGCAAAAAATGTTGTCGTGGGCGAGGCTTTGGAGAGTGTTTTGGTGGGTAGGGAGGAATCCCATCGGGTCCCCCAGGCCCGAGTCGATGATCGGCTGACTGCCGACGTGCAAGGGGACGCTCACCAGTAGATCGTAGCCGACCTCCTGTCCGTCATAGGCGCGCAGCTTTCGCTGTTCGGCGGTGACGCTTTCGAGAGAAAACTCGGGGATGACTTCGATACCCTTTTTTTCGAGCAGGTTTTGCAAATGGGCTGCGGCGATCGGCTTTGTGAAAGCGCCGTCAAGAGGTGTCACGTAGATCAGGCGCACGTCGTCGCGCAGTCCTCGTTGACTAAAATAGGCATCGGCCAAAAACAGAAACTCAAGGGGCGCGACAGGGCACTTGATGGGCATTTCCGCGACGTTGACGACGAGTGTGCCCGCCTTGAAGTCATCCATTTTTTCGCTCAGGGCTGATGCTCCCTCAAGGGTATAAAAATCAAAGATGTTCTCTCGCCAGCCACTGCTCGTGAGCCCCTCGGTTCGCTCGGGGGCGATCTGTGTACCGGTGGCAATGATCAGCGCGTCGTAGGAAAGATTGTCTCCGTTGCGCAAAGAGATCCGTCGTCCGTCGGGATTGATGCCATCGATTTCTGCGACCACGAGGCGAATTCCCGCTTTGAGATATCTGCGTCTGGGCCTCACGATATCCTCGGGCTTGTACGTGCCGAAGGGAACGAAGAGCAGCCCGGGTTGGTAGATATGCCGCTCGTCTTGATCGACCACCGTGATGCGCCAGCGTTCGGAGGGCAGCGTCCGCATCAGTTTGTTGGCCATCATCGTGCCGGCAGTGCCAGCTCCCAAAATCACAAGGTCTTTCATGACTACACGAGAATCAAAGCAGGAAGTATGCCCAAGGGCCGTCCCACCGGCAGCTGCGAGCTCTTCGGACCTATTGCGTGTTGGGACCCCTTCCGTTCATCAGTGCCCACTCGAGATATGTCGGCAAAATTGGCGATCATCGATTGCTGGACGCACAAATTGCGCTCCCGCGGTCCGACTAGAGGCGGGCGAATGGAGGCTCTGGCCACCATCATTGGATAAATCCGACAGGAGGGGGTTAAAGCTCCGGTCTCTCGGCGTTGACCGAGCACTGGTAGCCTAGGCTCGTTGAGGTGAGGTGGGTTCGATGAAGTTTGAGGTATCTAGACGGCAGTTTCTGGCGACCACAGGGGGAGCGGTCGGACTCATGGCCTGGCTTGATCGTTCTACGGCGCAGGAAGTCGGGGTGGGTCCACCGCAGCGTTGGGTGAATATCCTCAAACCAGTCGGAACTGTTCCCGATCATTTTTGGCCCACGGGCGAGGGGGCGAAGCTGAGTGAGCTGGAGCTTTCCCGCATTCTGCGTCCTCTTTCGCCCCACTTGGGGGAAATGTGCCTCTTCAAGGGATTGGGTTTGCCTTACGATGGGTCGACGGGCGGCGGCGCCGAGCGCGGCATGGTACTCGCGGCCACGGGCAGGCCTTGCCCCGAGCTTTACGAGGGAAACGGTGGTGATGATCCTAGAGCGACGGGGCCGAGCGTCGAGCAATGGTTGTTGGCCTCGGGCAGCCACTTGGCCGATGCCCCGATCGCCTCGTTGCAGCTGGGTTGCGACAGTCGTGCGGATACGCCGGGCGAAGTCTCGACCCGCCATTTGAGCTACGACCTCGACGCTCGTCCTTTGACGCCTATCTATCAACCCGCCGAGACTTACGAGCTGGTATTCGCGAGTTTGATGCCAGGTGTCGACAGCGATGCCAAACAGGCCGAGCTGCGTGCCGCTCGAGCGAAAAAGCGAAGTGTCTTGGACTTTGCTCTCAAAGATCTCAAACGTATGCGAAAGTTGGCACCAGTGAGCCAGCGGCACAAGCTGGATTCATACGAAGATGCCGTGCGCAGTTTGGAAAAGGAGCTCGACCAGGCGACGATGATGGTGGGACTGACCCCTGAGTCGTGCGGGCTCGCCGAGGCGCCCGAACGGGTTGAGTTTCCCACAGAAATCTACCCCTATACGGGGAATGGGATGTCGAATACGAGGGACGATTTGATGCACCGCGCTGTGGGTGAGGCGCATCTGGCCATTGTGCGGGCCGCGTTTCTTTGCGATCTGACTCGTGTTGTTAGCTTGTTGTGGTCGCCGGGAACGAATCACCTTAGCTTTGGGGGTATGTGGCCATCCGATCCGAATGCCTATCGTTTGCATCATAAGTCAGCCTCTACCTTAAACGACGACAACGTAGAGTTTTTGACGCGTGTCGACGAGTGGTACATGCAGCGCGTTTCGGATTTTATTCAAAGCTTGAAAGATACTGCCGATGCTGAAGGGAAGGCCCTGTTTGATTCGACCCTGGTCAGCCACATCAGTGAGGAGGGTGATTGCTTCTTCGATTCGTGGGACGACGTGCCCTGGATGTTGTTCGGTGGGCGTGAAAGCGGACTCTTAGGTGACCAGCTCTTTCGACACGAGGGGGCCGCATCCTCGGCAGCAACGTCCCCCAATATGCGTTCCACCAACGATTTTTGGATGAGCGTTGTTCGCGCCTTTGGTGCGGATGAAAGCACGTTGTTTTCAGACGTCGACACGTATTCTGGCGCGATCGACGGCGTGTTCTCTTAGGCCTCCTGCTGGCGGAGCCGCACCTCGTACTGGGTCGAATCCAAGTGGTCATTGTCGTCGATCAGGTTAGATCGAAAGGGCCGCTGGGAAGCCCCCTTCAATACTAGAATACCTCTCACAACCAGCAGAAGCTCCGCCGCCGCTCGCCGCAGAGGAGTGAGGCAAGCGTCGGCGGAGCCTTTTTCTAGTGGTATGTTCGATGTACGCGTGTCTTGTAGCGCGCATCTCGCCACCCTTTGGGTGATGAGATGCGCTGTAGTCTGCCCTTCCAGGCGGATTTGAAAGTCGTATCGCCTCAGGGAAGCACGTTCTCTTTCAGGATAGGCCAAGAGATATTGGGCTTGCCAAAGTCGTGTCCACCGCCCTGAGTTGTGCAAAGAGTGACGGTGACCCCGTCCTTACAGTTGGCGTAGGTTTCGCACCCGTCGCCCACGTCTTCGGCACTCCCTTGACACTCATTGATCTCACCCCATTTTGCCAGAGTACTCTTGGCACCCATGAAGGTAATGGGCATGCCGGGCACCACCGCCGAGTAGCCCCCATCATAGGGCACGACTGGATCCCCGGTACTTCTAAAGGCCACCACGGTGATCGGTCGTGAGGGTTTGCAGTTTTCGACATTTTCGTCCAAGAGATCAAAGGCTGCGGGTGCGACTGCCGCAAAAACATCCGCAGCGTGACACGCCAGGTAGTGAGACATGCCGCCTCCCATGGAAAATCCGACGGCGTAGACGCGCTTCTTGTCGATGCAGGCCACGCTAGCCGCGTCTTCGATGATGGCCTTGGCGAAGGCAACGTCATCCACGCCGTCCACACAGCAGGGGCCCACGTTCCAGGCGTTTCCGGACGGACCCGCTGCGCCCGAGGGGAAGCCCATGACGACCCCATCTGCTTGGGTGGCCGCTGAGTAGGGCGAGGAGCCGGCCTGTCCCGGCCCGTTTCCCCCGAGCCCGTGGAAGTCGATAATGAAAGGCGCACCGCTGTTGGGATCGTATCCTTGTGGAATAGATAACTGGTAGCTGCGCATCGTGCCATCTACCATAATGTTGCGATCCATTTTGCCAGGACTGGCCGCTTGTGCAGGGCAACTGACTGACTCGCTCCCGCCGCTGCCGTCCTGTCCGCCGGAGCCAACGGCGGCTCCACCACTGCCCATGGATCTTTCTCCCCCCGAGCCGCTCGCGCCGGCTCCGGATTGTCCTCCGGTGGCTGATGAGCCGCCGCTGGATAGAGTACCAGAACCACCCGCGCCGGGCATGACCCCTGCGTCTCCACCGGAACTCATCGCGCCCACGCCACTACCCATCCCATCCATACCGCCACTCCCCATGGAATTGGCTCCGCCGGAACCAATTTGCTCAACTCCGGTTGGGTTTTCTGGGCTGCAGGCGGCGAGGCAGATCAGGGCGAAAATGGGGGAGGAGGCAAACAAATTGAGGGATGGTTTCAAGAGCAGCATGATGCGGGTGAGTCTAGTTACTGCAATGGGCATGGAACAGGGACAACTCTGACCCCTCCTGATCTACACGACCGCCTGGACTGGCGGCGAGCCAATTGTGAGAGAAAGTTCTCACAATTGGCTTCTCCGTGGCGATGCGGTGCGGTCGGGGTCGGGGTCGGGGTCGGGGTCGGGGTCGGGGTCGGGGGAGTGCAGCGCACCGCCGCGCACCGCACAGTGTCATCGACCAGTTCGTTCCCACTACCACTAGGGACGAAGACCAAAGTGCGCTACAGTGCCCCTGCGTGCCGCGACTGGCAGATGCAGAGGAAAGTGGAACCAGATGAGCAAACCCCGACGACTCAATACGCGTAAACTGCTTACCGCCACCGCCGGGCTCGCTACGGTGAGTTATATGGGGACGACCGGCTGTGATGCGCGCCCCGCAGACTTCGAGTTGGCGCAGAGCTCGGGAGAAACCACGGGGGAGTCGTCGAGCTCTTCTACTTCCGGAGAGTCGACCACGACGGCAGCCCCGACTACGGGCAGTTCACCGACCACGACCGGTTCTGCAACTGGAGCGCCTGGCTCGGGTGGCTATTATGGGTCGGGTAACTTGATGGCGCCCTACTGTCCTCCCGAGGTGGGCGGCTCTGCAGGCGAGGGTGGGGCTGCATCGGATGACGATGCAGACTGGTACTGTTATTGAATCTCATGAGCGAAACACAGGGGACCCTCTTCGAGTTGGAGCTCTTGGGAGGGCCGAGCGAGACCCGCTACAGGAGAATGCGCCCCGAGGTGGAGGCTATGCCCTGGGGGACGCTCGACGTGTCCCAAGTGCCCGCTGAGCGTCTGGTGAGTGCGCGTCGCGCATGGACTCTTGCCGCCTATCAAGAGCACCGGACAGGAACAGCCTGTGCTGCCACTCTCAAAGCGTTGATGGAGGCCCAGGCGCCCGTCGATCTGATTGCGATGGCAACGCGCTTCCCTTTGGACGAACTCGTTCACGTAGAACTTTGCGCAAGAATGGCCATGGAGCTCGGTGGCGGCACAGAAATTCGCCATCGACCCGATCGGATGATCGTGGATGCCGACCCCAATCGCAACGATCTAGAAAGGGCAGCGGATGTGGTTGTGAGGTTTTTCTGTGTAGGGGAGGCCCTATCGATCCCTCTTTTGAGGGGGACTTGGAAGGCGGCCCGACACCCCCTGCCGCGGGCCGTCCTCGGTCGTATCGTGAAGGACGAAGCGGCACATGGGGTGTTTGGCTACTGGTTCTTGGATTGGGCGCTGCCCGCTTTGAGCAAAGAAGCTCTCGACTACCTCGCTCACCGAGCCAACCTTGTGATCGACCAGATCGCATTGAGCTGGGAGGCCATCGCCGCCGCACCACAGGAAATCCACGCGGTGAGCGACCCGCTCTCGTGGATGGAGAGCCGCGCCTATTTGGAGTTGGCTTCGCGATCTATGAAAAGCCTCGTGGTGGAGCCGTTGAGGGCTCGAGGGATCTTCGTGCGCGACGTACCGGTCGTTCAAGTTGCGTAGGTCGGTCAACGTTCCGTTCTAGGGGGCCATTGTGATTGTGCCCAAATGTCGTTTTCGTCGGGGAGCTTCGTCCCATTGCTCAGGCACGGTGCTTCTTTGGACAGCGAAGACGTCCACCTTGAGCGTGCCGGAGTGCTCTTTAGATAGATTGAGATTAGAGGTGACATAGGCCCGCAGCCGCTCTTTTGAAGGAGGATGGCCGTAGTAACCCAACAAGTCCCAGGCCTGGCCCCATGCCGCTTGCGGACGTCTACGCGCTTGTTGCGGAGAGGGGTAAATCTGTCGGTCGGAGCCTCTTTGGATGAGGAGCTCGATGTCAGGAAGAAAATGTCCGACTGGATGGTGGAAGGTCGGGTAACAGGCAAAGGGCCATGCTTGAGTCTGGCCGCGCCCTCCGAAGAGCACAACTCCAGCGACGAGAAGGCTTCCTACGAAAGTAGTGGGGCTCAACGTGGGGCGAGGAAGATCGAGCTTCGTCCACCACTTGGTTCGTTTCGGGTTCTCGGAGGAAGGGACGTCTCGGCGCTGGTCGTGGAGCCAATCCAAGACTCGGGGCCAGTCGACGAGGGTCCCGTAACAGAGCCAGAGCGGCATAAAACGGATCCCCAAAAGCTGCGCGCTTCCGAGATGGAACGAAAGTCCTCCGATGAGCGCAATCCAGCGCAGCCGGCGGTGCAGGATCAGAAAGGGAAAGCCGACTTCCAAGAGAACGACTCCCCAGCCCAACGCCTGTAAGAGAAGAGGGTACTGGTCGACTCTGAGCAGTGGAATGAAGTCAAACTCGTACCACTTGCTATGGAAGAGCGGGACTAAAAAGCTGCTGGATGCCCAGACTCCGGGAGCGCCCAGAAGCTTCCAGAGCCCCGGAAAGAAGTAGCAAAGGGCCAAGAGCAGGCGGGCGAAAAAGAGGGCGTTGCGATCCCTTGGTTCAGGTTTGACGTGTTCTTTTGCAAGTAGGGCATCGAGCGACCAAGTTGCCGCGCACGGAGCTGTCATCAGGAGGAGCAGGAACCAGAAGAGGTGCATGTTGTGGACGACCGGTGCCACGAGCTGGGCCGATCCCAGGAGCGGCGCTCCTAAAAGAACGAGGCCCAAAAGACTGAGGCGTGTCTTGTAGCCGACAAGAGCCGTGAGGCTGAGCGCGCGAAATATCCACACGAGTTGGGTGCTCAGAGCAAGGGGAAGGGGCAGCCAACTACCGATGAGCTCGGGGTAGATCAAAAGGGAGCGAGGTGTTTCGGAAGCGATGACGGCGGCGGCCGTACTGTCCTCAAGAATCAGGGCTAAGCAGACCCCAATTCTCAGGGAGGCGAGTCCATAGAGTGGAGCTCTTTCTTTGCGGTCCAGGTGGGAGCCCATGGCATCACCTTAGCCGTGGCGGGTTGTTTTCGGCCAGTGTCGATTTGTGGAGCCGCCGAGCGAGAGGTAGACTCGCGGTCGATGCGCGTTACCTTGGCCCTTTCGTTGCTTGCTCTTAACCTCGGAGCATGGAGCACCGCCTGCGGACGGGTGAGGAAGCTCGATGAGGGCAGCGAAGCTCAAGAGACGTCTCCTTCGCAGGGGAGCGATGACGAGACTTTCTCCGAAGTGCAGGTGCCGCCTCCCTTGGGTCAGGCGAGACCGCGCTGGTTGGCAATGGATCGCGTTGGGTCATACGACATCATCTCCTTCCAGGAGCCCGCCGAGCCAGAAGTGATCACGATCGAGGCCGATCGTTGTGTTTGGTCTCCTGGCGGAACGCGCCTTTTGTGTGGTGAGACCCGTGACGACGCGAGTTCGGTAGTGACTGTTTATGATGCTCCAGAATTTCAAGTCACGTTTCGCGCCGAGGAAAGTGAAGTCGTGTCCAGCTTAGTATGGCACAATCGGAATTCGATCTCCTACCATGTCGCTGGGGAAGATCAGATGAGTCGTTTGTGGGATCTAGAGGAGGAAAGCTCAGAGCAACTGGCGTCCATCAATCGACTCGTTCTTTCGTCTGGAGAACAAATGTTGCCCACTTCTTCGAGCTACGCGAGACATGAAGCTGAGGCAATTGTTTATGAGGGTAAGGGCGAACTTCGATCTTACTATCGCTCGTTTGAAGGGGACGAATTCGAACTTCCCCGTTTCGAACAGTTGTGGGGAGCGCCCAATATGAGCCAACTGCTCCTGCGTAATCCAACTCCGGTTCCTGAGGAAACATCCGGTTTGTGGGGAGTCGAGCTCTCCGACCGAGATCCTTCTGTCCCCGACTGTAGCAACCACCATACTTGTGATATTCAA
This sequence comes from Polyangiaceae bacterium, assembly GCA_050300635.1. Taxonomy (GTDB): domain Bacteria; phylum Myxococcota_A; class Polyangia; order Polyangiales; family Polyangiaceae; genus NIC37A-2. Next base: position 17,876 of record JBNKYC010000046.1, on the reverse strand, counting down.
ATCACCGCGCCGGAAATCAAAGGAGTGCACTTCGACGAAGCTCGCCGTTTTGTTGCCTTTGTCGTGCGGTGGTCGGACGTGGCGACTCTTCGCGGAACTCGAGAGGGAGGGGCGGAGGTCTTTTTGGCGACAGCCGAACCCGACCTCTTTTCGGAATATTCCCGGTATATCAAGCCCGTCCAAAACAAAGGAATCAGGGTGGGCCTGACTCTAGAGGCGACGGACTTCTCCGATGATGGCAAGTTGACCGTCGCGCACGCGCTCCTCGACGAAGAAGGTGATCCATCTCGGAGCGAGATGAAGATTCATGACCTCGCGACGGGCCAAACTGAGATGTTAGATTGGAGTGGAGTTGGGGCAACGGTCGAACTTCTCCCTTCAGAGGACCGGTCCAGATGGGTGATGGTAAACGCCCGGGACTGGAAGGCGGGTCAGGCGGACATCGTTGCCCTCATCCAGGAGCCCGAAGGGTGGCGAGAACAAGTTGTGGTTGAACTGAGCGCCATGACCTTCTTCCTAGGGAGAGTGCTGCGCATGCAGCCTGATGGGGATGCTTTCTTGGTGACCGTACCATCCGAGCTGCGGGATTCGGCTTCCGATGCTAGTTCGCTTTGGAGCGCTGAGTATCGTCAAGCGGAGGCGGGGGGCTACGCGCTATATACTTGGGAACAAGGGCGCTATCAGCTCAAGCAAGCTGGGGATGGATTTGCTGACTTTTGCCCGGATGGACAGGGGTTGATCATCAAACGTGATCAACAGCTCTTCTTCGCACCGCTCTCAGACCCGGCGCTCCTTTATCCCCTCGCTCCTTGGGAAGACGAAAAGAGGCTTTCTTTGCCTCCTCGCTGGCCTACAAACGAATAAGAGCGCCCAGGAAACAAACCGAGGCGCTACATAGAGGCGAGGACGCCTTGTCGAGCTCAGCACCTGGAGGCATCAGTTCGATTGAACTGATGCGCTCTACATCCAGGAGGTGGCTACTGAGTGGCTGTCTTACTATTGAGGGGGTATCACTTATTGAGGGGTGCCACAGAGAGCCCACTGATAGAGCTGTTGCTTCTGCGTCTCGGTGAGCTGTGTGGAGCTCGCTGGAGGCATCTTGCCTTCGTAGACCTCTTCAACGATCTCAGTCGCGTGGTTGACCGCACCGGCGTAGGTGTCGAAGTTTTCGCCAACGGGTGCACTGCTTCGCGCCATCGGTGTCTTGAGAGTGGAGGAGTGACATTCGCCGCAGACAACGAAGGCAGTCACCGAGGGGTAGCGGGGAACCGGAGTCGTTTCGCAATCAACGGTCGGGAGCGATTCTTCCTCTTCCTTGGAGCCACAGCCAAGACTGGCCAGTGAGCCAGTGAACAGCAAGCTTCGGACGAGCAGACTAGAGATGAGCTTCTTCATGCTGGAGCACGTTAGCGGCTTGTTGGGGCCGGTTCAAGGCAAGAGGGGTCGAGCTTGTGTAGAAAAGACGAGGTGAGTGACTTAGTTGCAGATAATGCAGCCGCAATAGGAACCCCAGGGGAAGCATTCTCACAAGTAGCTCCCTTTTAAAATCAAATTTCAATTTCAATTTCAAGTCGATGTTGGCTTGAGGGTCAGACGTCATTCGAGCGCGATTGGCAGTATCGCTGAACTATTTACCCATGGGCATGTCGACTGCCCTTTTGGGCAGGAAACGGAAGATGGGGGGCCTTCAGGGTCGCTGCTGCGCGCGTTGGGCCTATCGCTGCCCCCCCGCGGAAGCCCCCCCCCAGTTCCTACTCGGCAGGGTGACGCGCCGGTTCAGGCTCCTTCAGAGGGGGATAGCTCAACAAGCCCTGCTTTCGCCATTTTTGGACCGCTTTAAAAAGGAAGTACATCACTTTGAAGGGCGAGGCGGTAAATGCGGCGAGGAGCCCTCCCGCGAACGCGCCCATGACGCCAACCATGGCCGCGTCGGCTCCTGTGAGAAATACATTAGGAGAAGGGGTGCGGGTTCCGAAGCGCAGTGACCAAAAGCGCGCTGGCGACGCAGCGAGGCCATAAATCGAACCTTCAGGACGCTCGGTGAAAGTGTGGGTAGAAGCCGGGGTGGAGAGTTCCGCGTAGGTGATGTGCTCACTGATCCCGGGGAAGCGCTTTTCTAGAGCGCGAAGCAGTCCCTCCTCAAGCCTCTTCTTGAGCGCCTCGTATTCGGCGCCTCGTTTGCCCCGCTTTTTTCCGAAGTACTTTTTGAACCAATCGCTTGGGACAAAGGTGATGAGTTGCGCCGCATGCCCCAACTTGGTCGAGTTGTGGTCGCCGTCCTTCATGCTGGCGAAGGTGAACCAGAAACCCAAGGGATCGAAGCTTTCTGTGGGAAAGGGGAGCTCCTCGATAGCTTGCACATCGTTGATATTCTCGCTGTAATACCAAAGATTCTTTGCGCCTAGGCTGAGGCTCTCCGCTTCTTTCTTGAGTCCGAGGAAGAGAGTGACGTGGCCTGATGTCGAGGGCAGGTTGCGAACTTCTTCGACCCAGGCTCGAAAACGCGGTTGTTCGGCGACCAGGGCAGCCGTTGCGCGGGCGCCTGCATCACTGAAGACACGCTTCGCTCGGATAACTTTGCCATCCTTGAGCTGGACACCGGTGGCTCGTTTGCCAGAAAACAGGATCTTGTCGACTCGAGCTCGAATCGAAACGCTACCGCGGCCGCTTTCGACTACGGGGCGCAGTAGGCGTTCCGCGAAGATTGAGCCGCCTCCCCTCGGGTAGAAGCCGCCCTGAAAGAAGTGATTGGTCACCTGGGCGTGTGCGATGAAGGAGCACTGGGTCGGGAGGGTGCCATGATAGCCCCACTGCGAGGTGAGAAGCCTTCGGAGCCGTGGGTTGTCCGTCAGGGCGGCAATGACTTCTTCGGTTGTCTTGAGGGTGAGCTCGCGGCTTGGACGGCGGAGCCACGGCCACGTTGCCAAGCGTCCATGCCAGGGCAAACACTTGTAGATGAAGTGCAGGATCGAAACGAAGGTGCCTCGCTCAATTAAAGCGAAGTAGCGATCGATGGCTGCCGATTCATCGGGAAATCGTACTTTTAGGGCAGCCTGATAACCTTGTTGGGTCGATGGGATCTCGAAAACATCGTCCCCAAACTCAACGCGATCGTAGTGGGCACCCAAGCTTTCCCAGATGATGGGTTTGTCGCACAACTCGCGCAGCAAGAGCCCACCGGGCGAGGGGGGAGCAATGTCTCCCACTAGATGAACCCCGATATTAAAGTGACGTTCTTTGCGGCGAAAACTGTGGGTCACGCCGCCAGGAAGATAGTGTTGTTCGAGGACGCTCACCTTTCGGCCGACTAGGCTAAGTAGGCGGGCGAGCACCATGGCACCCATCCCGCTGCCGATGATTACGTCGTCAACCGGTCCTTCGGGCAGGCGCGTGGAGTAGTATTCGGACACCTAGGTCTCTTACCACTGTCGAGCCGACAAAAGTACCACTTCGCGGATCGGAGAGTCTTCGGTGACCCTTCGATGGGCAGCTCAGGGGCTCTGACTGGGGCGTAGGAGGTGGCAAGCGGGGAGCCGGAGGCCGTCGCGGCGAGAACGACGACTCCAGGGCTGCCCGTCTGGGGGCAACACTGCCGGACCTTTTGCCCATTAGGGGTGCAAAGCGTGGTGGACGTTTTCGATCGTGACGATGTTGATCGGAGACTCAATCTTGGTCGAGACTTTTTCCTCCAGGATGAGGCTCCGGACGATCGTTCGAAGCAAAATGCGTCCCATTTCCCGGGGTCTGGTGTCTAGGGTGGCTGTAAGTTCGCCGTTCTTGATCGACTCGAGCGCATCCTTGGTCCCGTCCAGGCCGACCACGAAGAGGCGTCCCAACTTGCCTCGTGTTTTCGCGGCACTCGTAGCCCCGAGGGCCATCGCGTCATTGACGGCAAAGAGGGCGTCGAGGTTCGGGTGAGCTTTGAGTAGAGCGGAGGTACACCTCTTGGCCTCTGTGTTCGACCAATTGGCGGCCTCGGAGGCCACGATTTTCATTTCTGGAAAAGCGCTCAGTGCCTTTTTAAATCCTTGGACCCGCAGGCGGCTGGTCGGTTCGGGCAGCCCCTCAATGATCGCGATCTGTCCTCGACCTCGGAGGAGTCGCGCCAAATAGTTGGCAACAGTCTTGCCGGCTTCCACCTGATCGTATCCCACATAGGATCGGATCTTCCTGTCTTTGATCTTTTCTGGGACGTTGAACAAAAAGACGGGCACTTTGGCCGCATGCAGCAGTTTGAGGTCCTCGACGGCATGAGGAGATTGAGTGCAGAGCGCGACGGCGTCGGGTTTTTCTTCGAGCAACTCTTCTAACAAACCGGGAAGCATGGCGTAGTCGGACTCAAGTTTGGGCGCCCGCGTCGAAAGCTCAATTTGTTTGAGTTCTTGCACCACATCCTCCATCCCGCCTAGGACGCCTTGGTAGTAGGCACTGCCGAGGGACGCGGGACAGAAGCCGACGCGAATCGGCTCGGAAGAGTTCGCCAAGGACCGACTGGTGCGGTTTCGCCCCTCCGACTTGGCCAAGTAGAGAGCCTGATCAGCCCGATCGATCAGTTCGGCCTTGGTTTTTGCGTTGAGCGGCGTCGAGGCCACCCCAATACTGACGGTGATCTGAAGAGGCTGATCCGCCTTCTTCCCTCGAAACTGGTGTCCGGCGACGGTCTTGCGAATACGTTCCGCAACCTGCAGGGCCTGGGTCTGATCCGCATGGGGCAGGATGACGGCGAATTCTTCGCCGCCGTAGCGAGCCGCCGCGTCGTAGGCGCGCACGGTTTTTTTGAGAATTTGAGCAATTTCTTTGAGCACGGCATCACCCTGAGGATGGCCGTACAAGTCGTTGACCTTCTTGAAGTGATCGACGTCTATGAGGAGCAAGGACACAGCGTGATCGAAGCGCTGGGACTTGAGGAGCTCGTTGGCGAGGGTTTCCTGAAAGTTGCGATGGTTGTACAGGCCGGTGAGGCCATCGAGATTGACGATGCCATCCGTCTCGATCACCCTTTCCTTATAGAATCTGTTTTCGATGATGAGAGAGAGAAGGCCAGAGGCACGATCGAGCGCGCGCAGAGCGGGCTTCCCGAAGGTGTCTTCCTCTCCGCAAAAAGCGAAGGCGCCCAGGAGTTGCTCCGAGCGTACCAAGTAATAGACGAGCGCAGAGCTGAAGCCCCTTCTTTTCGCCTCGGACTCGGAGAATACGAAGACTGTGCCGTGGGACGACTCCGGCAGCGCGGGGTCGTCTTCGCTGCCCGCGATCTCGACCAGGGAAGGAAGGAAGGCTTCGAGGCCGCGCCGTTGTTTCTTGCCCAGCTGGTGATGTTCCGCAATGTGAAATGAGTGATCAACGGGGCTGAAGAGTAGCGCTGCTGCTGCTTGTGAGCCCACGGCCTTGAAGAGAGCCGCAAGTAACTCCTTAAGAGCGTCGTCTTTCCCCGCCGCGCCTAGGACAAGATTGTGCAGCTGGGCTGTGAGTCCCGTGTTCCCGGGGCCTTTCGAGTGCTCGGCGAGCGGCTTCTTCGGCATGGCGAGACGCTAGCCGGCTGGTCGGAAAAAAGTCAAAAATTAGGACTTTTGCGGCGCTTAGGGGCGAGTGTCGGTGCAGGTGGCCGAGAAGGGTTCAGACTTGGCCTGGACCCTTCAGCGTAAATGCGCCAAGGCGAGTTCGACGTTTTCGGCGGTAATGATATTGATGGGAGAATGGATCTGTCCCGGGACCCTTTCCTCTTGAATTAGGCTGCGCACGACCGTCCGAAGCAAAATGCGGCCCATTTCTTTTGGGTTGGTGTCCAGGGTGGCGGTGAGCTGTCCAGCTTTGATCGACTCAAGTGCATCCTTGGTCCCATCCAGCCCGACGACGAATAGATTCCCTAGCTTCTTTTTGGCTTTGATCGCCTCCACGGCCCCCAGCGCCATGGTATCGCTCACGGCGAAGATGGCGTCGAGATCGCTGTATTCCTTAAGCAGCCGAGCTGTGACCTGCTTGGCAGTGGAGCCCTTCCAGTCGGCTGATACTACTTCGATAATCTGGAGATCCGGATGTTTGGCGATTGCCAGCTGGAAACCCTCCACTCGTAGGCGACTGGTTGGCTCCCGTAGACCTTCAATCACGGCGATGGTGCCTTTTCCACGCAGAAGTCGCGCCAGGTAGTCCCCAATAGCCTTGCCCGCCTCGACCTGGTCGTAGCCCACGTAGCAGCGGACTTTTTTATCCTCGAGCCTTTCTGGTACGTTAAAGAAAAATACTGGGATCTTTGCTTGATGGAGGCGTCTGATTTCGGCTGTTGCGGTGGGCGACTGGGTGCACAAGGCCACAGCGTCCGGGCGTCCCGCGATGATCTTCTCGAGCAAGTTGGGGAGCATCTGGTAATCGGACTCGTGGCGGGGAGCGCGAACGTCGAGTTCGATTTGTTTGATCTCCTGAACGACATCCTGCATCCCACTCAGGACGTCGCGGTAGTAGGCGCTGTCGAGGGAGGCTGGGCAAAAGCCGACTTTGATAGGCTCGGACGAGCTCGCTAGAGAGCGGCAGGTGCGATTGCGTCCTTCGGACTTGGCGAGATACAGTGCTTGGTCGGCGCGATCGATGAAGTCTGCTTTTGTCTTCGCGTTGAGAGGGGAGCAGGCCAGGCCGATACTGATGGTAAGATGTGCCGGGCCCTTGCCGTCCGTACCCCGAAAATCGTGCCGCGCGATCCCTTTACGGATCCGCTCGGCCACTCGCAGGGCGTGGGCCTGATCCGCATGAGGCAGTACGACAGCAAACTCCTCTCCTCCATAGCGAGCCGCGGCGTCGTAGGAGCGTACGGTTTTTTTTATGATCTCAGCGACTTCTTTGAGGACCAAGTCCCCTTGGGGGTGCCCGTATTGATCATTGATCTTCTTGAAGTGGTCGACATCGATCATGAGCAGTGACACCGGGTGTTCGTGTCGCTGAGACTTGAGGAGCTCGTTGGCTAGCGTTTCCTGAAAGTAGCGGTGATTGTAGAGACCTGTGAGGCCGTCGAGATTGACGATACCGTCCGTCTCTTTGGCTTGTTCGCGGTAGTAGAGGTTTTCAATTAGGAGAGTCAGGAGTCCTGCTGTCGAGTCAACGGAGCGTAACGAGGACTTGGTGAATTCGCCGTCCTTTCGACAAAAAATCAACGTGCCCATCAGCTGTTGAGCGCGAGCGATGAAATAGACCAAAATTGAGCTACAGCCCTTCTTTCGCGCATCCAGGTCCGAAAAAACGAAGACCGTACCTTGAGAGCTTGTGGGGACAGTCAACGCGGGAGCGCTGCCGTCGGCGCGTAGGAGAGATGTGACGAAAGTTTCGATGCCGCGCCGTTGCTTCTTGGTGACCTTGAGTGTGTCGAAGGCTCGGAAACTAGCCTCGCCACTCGAGAGCAGTGTCATTGCTCCATCTGACGCTGTCGAGGTCAAGAGGGCAGAAACCAGTTCGTTTAGGCTTGTTTCCAGGCTGGGCTCGCAAGCGCCTTCGACCAGTTTGCGCACACAGGACGCCAAAGTCCTACCTCGCCCGGTGGCTCTGGATCCTTGCGCTGAAGATCGAGGCATTATGTCTAAGGTAGACAGGTCTCGGGGTGAGGTCAATTGATGGTTCGTGTAGCGCTGTTTTCTACAAGCACATCCTTCTTTCTCGCTTCTGGCCACCTGACTACGTTGCTTCTGGCCACCCCTTGTTCGATGTGAGGCAAGGTGGGAGGGGGCGAGTGGCTCACATACTACCACTCTATGTGATGCTTGCTTTGCTCCGCGGACCACGCCTTGCAACCAGGAGCGAAGCAGCGACGCCCCCGTGCCGGCGCATGCGTCTGCGGAGAATCCGGGCAGTCTAGTCATAGGTGTTCCCAGTTTAGCTTCCTCGATGCATGCGTAGCGGCTCGCTCGGATTGCCCCGACGGGGACCTTCCGGAGTACGAGCACACCTTGGCCGACGAAAACACGACCTCGGGAGCCACGAGCGATACGGCCGGGGGGGATACGATTCCGGGAACTATGATCACGAACGAAAACGGAAGAACCTCATCTGCCGATCGAGGGAGCTGCACCGTCAGCGAGGCCGGACCGGGCCGCCGGACTTGGAACCGCCTGGGATGGTTGGCTTTTGGCGCCCGGTTGCTCGTCAGTCCGTTCCCAAAAAAACGTGAGCCGTCCGTGCCTTGACTGCGGGGGAGAATGCGGTCACTCTGCGAAGTCTTGCCGAGAGTTGAGGCTGCGACGAAGGGTCGCCAGCAGGCAAGCATCGCAAAAATTGGTGTTCTTTTTCGGATGAGTGCCTTTTGACGTGAGGCCCCAAGGTTCAGCTGACTGCGCATCTGCGGTCGGCTTTTTTATTGGTGTCGTCCCGAATGGGAATGCAAGCCGGCAAGAACGCGAGAAAGATAGAAGAATATGTCAATGAAACTGTTTGTCGGTGGTTTGAGTTTTAACACCGACAACGAAGGCTTGCGCCGTGGCTTTGAATCCTTTGGGGACGTCACTGATGTCGCTGTGATCATGGATCGTGACACAGGACGTTCGCGCGGCTTTGGCTTTGTGACCTTTGGAACCGGTGCAGCCGGCGCGGCCGCCATCGAGGCCATGGATGGTCGTGAGCTGGATGGTCGTAACATCCGCGTCAACGAGGCGGTGGAGCGCGCTCCTCGTTCGTTCGGTGGCGGCGGCGGTGGCGGTGGCGGTGGCGGGCGCCCTTTTGATGGCGGTGGAGACCGTGGCGCGGGCGGCGGTGGTCGGGCTTCCAAGGGGAAGAGTCGTCGTGGCGACAGGAGCGAGCGCTGGTAAGGTGCTCTGCAGGAGGAACTGCTTTTGAGGCCCCGATCGACAGTAGGCAAGCGCGTTCGCGAAAAGGACCGCGCTGAGCGCCAACAACTCAAGTTAGAAAAGCGTCAGGCGCGCAAGCTCGAGCGCCAAGACAAAGGCGATGTTGCAGATGGCGAAGACCCAGATATTGCTGGGATCGAGCCAGGACCGCAGCCGCTCGACCCCGAGCTTTTTGGTCTGACCCCCCCGGACCAACCAGTCTAGCGACAGAGAACAAGCCTGACCCGTAAGGGTCGGGCTTGTTGCCGTTGAGACTACCGAGGTCGCTTCTGGGGAGATGACGACCGATCGGGGAAGTCACGGGACGACAGAGGGCGAAACGGAAACTGATGGGCAGGGGACTAGCTCTACCGATGGTGATAGCGATGTGGCGGGAGTGACGACCGATTCTGGGTCGAGAGCTTTGTCGACTTCTGTCTCAATCGCATCACCATCCACCCCGAGTGCTGCGACCGTATAAATTTGAGGGCTTCTTGGTCTGTCAGCGTTGAGAGACGGCTCGGTTTTCAGGAAGGGTCGGGGCACAAATGGGAAGAGAAAAGTGCGGAGACAGAGAGGGCCGAGCGCAGTTGCGAAGCCGACCTCACTTTCTTGGAGAGAGCTTCGAAACCGCTCATTTCTAAGTGGTCGTAGCACTAGAAGTTATCCATACCTTGCGGACGTTTCGCTCCTGCTCACCCGAAGGAGTGGGGCAAGCTTGGCGGGACAAGGGCCAAAGCACATCCCACCCGGGCGTAGATCCCGTCGGGGCGGCCATACGTAGAAGAAGAAGTGACCCCCGCCGTCCACGAATCGGGGGCTTTTCAAGGCCACGCCTTCGTGCTGACCTTCCATCCTCAAGGAACGGAATCTATGAATCGAATTTACCCCTTTCTCGCTATTGCCGCATGTCTTGGTCCCCTTTCGGGCTGCGCGGCCCAACCCGTCCACGTGAGCGCTCCGTCGAATCAGCCCTCTGGGATCTCCGTTTCGGGATCGAGTGAAGTCGAGGGCGAGCCTGATGTGGCCGTAGCAGTCCTTGGAGTCGAGGTGCGCTCAAGCTCGCCGGAACAGGCCTCGCAAGAGCTTGCCCAGAGAATGAATCGCGTGGTTGAGACGCTCAAGAAGTCGGGAGTCGCTGCACCGGACATTCAAACTGCGCAACTGTCTCTCTACATGGAGCACGTGGCGCGAACTCAGACATTGGTGCCGGAGGAGGACGGCCAGGAAGGTTCTCAGGAGAAACCGGCCAAGCCGGCGCCTCAGCATCGGGCGACGAATACTGTGAGCGTGAAAATTCGCGACTTGGATCGAGCATCGCAAATCATCACCGCCGCCCTGGCTGCGGGGGCCAATGCTATGCGCAACCTGCGTTTTGATGTCGAAGATCGAGAACCGTTGGTAAAAAAGGCGCGGCAAGCGGCCATGAAGGAAGCTCGTGAAAATGCCGAAGCCCTTGCAAAGCTTGCTGGTGTTGCCCTAGGCGCAGTTAGACAAATAGGCGAAAATGCGTCGTACAATCGGCCTTCGGCGGGAAACCTGACAACGGCCTACCGCTTGGAGTCCGCGGATATGCCCATCGAGCGCGGGACCATGAAGGTGAGACATACCGTGGAGGTGACGTATGAGATCGTCAGTGAGTGAGGGTTTCGTCTCGTTTGCGTTGTGAAGGGTCAGAGGCGCGGCGGTCCTCGATGCACCTTTGGGCAAAAACGCTCGGGGTGCAGCCCATCTGGGCCTTGAAGTCGCGGGTAAAGTGCGCCTGATCGTGATAGCCGAGCTCGTGTGCTACCTCGGTCCAGTTGGTCTCTTGACCTCTGGCGGCCCGGTCGGCGGCCTGTTGGATCCGGGCCCGACGGACAATCCACTTGCTGCTCAAGCCCACATATCGCTGGAGTAGTCGGTGGAGCGTGCGGACGGAGACGCCGGCGAAACGCGCGAGATCAGTGGCGGTTTTTAGGTGACGATTGGTTTCGAGTTCTTCCACCAGGCGGCTGACGCTTTCAGATTCGTCACGCTCGAGCTTCTCTTTGGCTCCCGAAGTACGAGCCACTGCCCTGCGGACGTGGAGGATGAGCTCTTGACGCGCCACGCTCGCATCGGCCGGAAACTGGGGCGACAGAAAGCCTAAAGCCTCGCTAGCGGGGCGTACCTGCTCCACAATCTCGTTCATCGGTAGCACCGAAAGAGGGCGAAAACCTGCCGGTCGAAACCGCAATCCAGCAACCCAACCGCGTCCCTGTAGCCGCGCGACGAAGCGTTTTTGGCTGGGGCCGTGCACGTTGAGGTTTCCCGCTTCGAAGGCGAGATTGACGTTGGGGAAGGGCAAGATCTGTTGTTCGAAGACCTCGCCCGGGGGCAAGTTCCAGTGGACGGTCCATAGGCCAGTGACCAGAGACCTCAGATCTTCGGGGGGCGCCGTCCGGTCGAGTTCGAAGTGCTCGAATCCAAGCTGGGGGCGGAGGATCCCCTGAGTCGAGTCGATGCCGGCCATTGCTGCAAGATAGTGCATGAGCCTGGCGCGATTTTACAATTACTTGCGGGCAACCTCTGATAGACCGCTTTCATGGAAACACCGAGTCCGAAAGCCGCTAACGGCAAGCATACGAGCAATGGCATTCCCCACGGTTATACCTCGCTCACTCCCCATGTGGTGGCTGCACCGGCCGACAAGGCCATTGAGTTCTACCGAGACGTTTTGGGCGCCCAGGTGTTGGATGTGACTCGAGGTGGAGAGCTGATCATGCACGCCGTGCTTCGGTTTAAGAGCGGGTGTCTAACCGTGAGTGATCCTATGGAGGGTTACGGTCTCGTGGCACCCAGTGGTGAGGGGACGTCGATGAGTCTTGCTCTTTATGTCGAAGATGTGGATGGCGTGGTCAAGCGAGCGGAAGAAGCCGGTGCCGTCGTGCGCGAGCCCCTGTCCACCTTTGTGTCAGGCGACCGTTTCGCCTCTATTTCTGACCCCTTCGGGGTGCGGTGGGCGATCATGACCCGAGTCGAGGACTTGTCCGTTGAAGAAAGCGCCAAGCGAGTCGCTGATTGGGCGGCATCTCAGGGGATGTGAGCACCGTTCAGGGGATGTGAGCACCGTTGCTCGTTGAAGCCAGGCTTCTTAGAAGCCTGGCTCTTTCATCGCCTTTTGGTCAGGAAACTGCTCGTAAGGGTTCTTGGTTTTTTTGTCGACGCGAAGGGCTACGTCATAGGGTGCATAGCCGCTCCACCACAGTCCGCAGCTTGTGCTGCCCCCCTGAAGAAGGGGCGCTTTTTCGCTTTCGACGGGAAGGCTCGGATCTCCACCCTTGCCGTCGACGATTGGTTGGGCGGAGCGGACTGTTCGTGCTTTCGAGGGAGTCGTTGAGTCGGGCGCTTCGCCGCTCGCTGGTTGAGATTGTTGTGCAGAAGCATCGTCCACGGATTGCTCCTGAAGCGCCGTTGGTTCCGACTCTTTCGGTTTGGGCGGGGGAGGGAGCTTTTGAGCCAACATGAAGGCCGTACCCCGAGGAGCGACCAAGCGCGCTCCTTGGATGTCGAAAGGGCCTTTCATTTTCATGATGAGCTTGTCCCCTCGCACGAGCGCGAGAGTCTGTCCTTCGCAATCCTCTCCGAGAGAGATGAAATCCGTAAAAACGAGGGGTCCCTGGCTTAGGGGAACGCAGGCCGTGCCCTTGCCCAAGAGGCTTTGGCAGAGCTCGGGGCTGTAGGTGGGGGCCTCGACCGTCCCGTGGCGGGTGCGACTCATATCGGTTTCGGCGGTGATGACGCGCAGGGGGCCCTTGTGTTTAACGGAGGTTCCACGGTGTGCTGAGAGTTCGTGCTCGCTCACTCCTCCACGGCTCGCCCTCGACTGTTTCCTACAGTCTGGGTCCTGAGAGCGATCACAGGACCAGTATGCTCTTTCTGCGGAGTCGAGCTGCTGTCGAGGAATGCAACCAGGCACGAGTAGCAACAAGAACGCAGTGAGCTTTCGCATAGAGCATGGGTACCTGCTGCTGCGCGGGGGGTCAATCTGCTGCGGCTTCCGATGACTACATCCCCTCACGCCTTGAAGTTGCCCCAAGGAATCGACGATCTTTCTTTTCACGAATGTCTATGATCGGCGTCGGTCACTCGCTTTCGGTATCGCTGTCGTCTCCAAATCGGATCTCGTAGAGCAGCTCCGCCTTGGCGAGCTCCATTGCGTAGAGGATATTGGGATGATCGCCGTCCCACTGACAGAAGGGCTCCCCGCTCGCGATTCCGGCGAAAGCCAAGGTGGATACGCGCCCGGCCACGATGTCCGAACGCAATTCGTCAAGCATTTCAAGCATGCGGTCGATTTGCTCCTGCTTTTCTCGGGCATGCCAATCCACGAGATTGAGCTGGGGCGAGACGCGCGCGATACCTGGCCCGGTTTCCGCGGAGCTGCCCGAGGTCCCTACTGGGGGAGGGGTTTGATCGCTGGTTCTTCGTTCGGCCACGACCTCAATATAGCTCCGCCTCGGTTCGGGGCTACGGCTCATTTGGGATAAAACAAAATAATAAACCCCAATAAATACGATGGTTTAACTGTTGTTTCTTGGTGCCAAACCTAGGCTCTTGTTCAGGGGTTCTGCGCGCATGATCACCGGCATGGGGATGAATGAACTGGGTGCTTGGCGAGGCAGCTGGTGAGTCGATGCGTTTTAGAAAGAACTGCGGGCCACACATGGTTCATCCGCAGAACTTGAGCAAAAAGGTGATGATCGCCAAGCGCGGGTATCGCCCGGACGGAAAAGGACGCCGCTTTTTGAACTCGTTTTGGTACGGCCCATGCAACACGTGGGGGTATGGAACACGAAACCAGGTGGACCGGGTGGAGCTTGAGTCCCCCTGTCAAGGAAGAGAGCAAGTGGCGTCCCGTTTGGTTGAGCACTGTGACCGCTGCCGAGGCTCTGGGTTTTACAGTGCCCGCTCTGTTAGGAGTCGTTCTTGCCAGTCGAGGGCTCGACTCCTTTTTTGTGCCGCTCGTGATTGCCGGCGCTATTGAAGGGGCTCTACTTGGGGTCGGCTTGGTTTTGGCTTGGCCAGCGCCGCTGGACCGCTCGCGCTTCGTTGGTCTGACTGTTTTGGGAGCGAGCGGGGCCTGGGTGTGCGGTCTTGGGGCAACAAGTCTGGTCCAGAGCGGGCTACCTCGCGCGGTCCTTCTCCCGTTCTTGAGCCTGCTCGCAGTGGTGGGGCTCGGCGGGATAGGAGTGGCGCAGTGGTTCGAACTACGTCGTCACTACGCACGTGCCCATCATTGGATCGGGTGGTCTGCTTTGGCCTGGGTTTTGGCCTTGCCATTGAGTTTTCTGCCTGGACCCTTCGTTGACGAGAGTTCTGCTCTTTGGGTGCACCTGCTAGTTTGGCCGGCCGCGGGAGTGCTCATGGCCTTCGTGATGGCGCTCGTGACGAGTTATGGCGTGAGGGATCTCCACTGGAAGTGCCGCGGGGTGGGCAGCCGTATGGATCCTGGCCGAGCTGGACTGGCGGCGACTCGTTATTGGGGGAACCACGGGGCCTGAAAACAATAGGCGAGTTGTTCGAGCTAAACGGAACCCGCCTGCTCGGGCGAGAGACCGCTGGCCCGCTTGTGCTAGATCCCTAGGTCGACGAGAGGGTGGCTGGTTGGTGCCGCACTCTGGCTGGGCGCGGCCTTGCTCTGGGTGTCCTGCATCGGGGGCGCTTTCTGAAGCGGAACACCGCTTTTTCGTTTCTCGACCGGGGTCTCTTCGCTTTCGGCCCCGCGTGGGTTCACTTCTTGAGTCGACGTGTCGGTGTCATCTGTCCCAGTCTTGTTGAGTCCAAGATGAGTTGGCACTTTCGTGGGTCGAGTTGGTGGTTCGCGTGAAAATGTACTCTCGACTCCACTTTTTGCGTCTTGCCGGAGTCGGTGTTCATCATGCTCGTGTCCAGAGACGAGCGGAGTTTCGTTTGCGTCCTCAGGCAGTGATGGAGCGCGCGTCTCGCGCTGCGCTGGGCTTTCGCTCTGGGTTGCCTGCCGAGAAACTTGATGTGCCGACTTGCTTGGCTCGACCAAGTTGGGGGCTCGTCGTGGGTGGGGCCACAGCGCAGCCGTAAGTGCCATGACGGCTACAAGGGGGAGCGCTGTCCAGCTCCACTTTTCTATGGATGAGCGCTTCTGTGCTGGGGGGGCTGTCGGCGCAGGCGGCGTGCCATCGTTATGCTGCTCAGTGGGCTCGCCGTCAGCGATCTGCGGCAGTTCGTTCGCGCCTGCTTCCTCTAGGGCGAGATGAGCTGTGCTGGGAGGGGGGGCTTCTTCGGCCTCGGCCTCGAGACCAAGCCTCTGTTCTGGCATAAGATCGTCGCCGACATAGACCGGGGCTACCGAGTCGGCGAGGCCATCGGCGGAATCCGAGTCTCCTTCGACCTCGTCGGGACGGGTAGATACTGGGCCGGGTGCGATCGATGCGTAGTTGGCCGAGGCAGATCCCAACACAAGTCGCCTCAATTCTTCGGCGGCTTCGCGAGCGCTTTGAAAACGCTCGTCGACGGGACGGGCGCAACCACGCTTGAACCACTCGTCGAATCCCGGCGGAACCTCGGCCCTTTCGGAGGGGAGAGGCGCTTCGAGCTCACAGATTGCGAGAAAAACCATCTCCAAGGTTTCGCCATCGAAGGGACATTCTCCCACTAAGCACTCATAAGTCATGACGGCGAGCGCCCAGAGGTCGGCCCTGTAATCCACTGATGCGTCACCGAGGGCTTGCTCCGGACTCATGTAGTAGGGCGTTCCGACCACCAATCCTGGATAGCCTTGTTCGGTTGGCGAGCGAGATGAAAGCAATGCGACACCAAAGTCGAGGATCTTCGCCATCTCGCCTTCGTCTGTTGCACAAAGGTAGATATTGTCTGGCTTGAGATCGCGATGAATGATCCCCGCTGCGTGAGCTTTGGACAGTCCTTTGGCTACATCGGTAACAATGTGAGCTACTGATTCGGCGCTCAAGCGGTACTCGCGCTCCAGACGTACCGCCAAGTTCTCGCCCTCTAATAGCTCCATTACGATGAACGGGGTCTCGCCGTCCAGACCGCAGTCAAGGACTTGAACGACGTGAGGTGTTTTCAACTTGGCTGCTGCGCGCGCTTCCCTCAAGAGGCGATCTCGTGCGGCCTGTTGTTGTGCGACGTTTGCCTCGATGACCTTGATAGCGACATCGGTGTTCAGCATCAGGTGCTCGGCGCGCCAGACAGCACCCATCGCTCCGTTGCCCAAAATAGTCTTGAGCTGGTAGCGGTTCGCCAATATTTGACCGGGTTGCATTTCTGACATGGGGGGATCGACCTGGCGTCTACCTAACTAGTTGCTCTGCTTCGAACCAGCAAACTCAAGTTGGATGTGCGTGCAGGAAACACATTTTCATTGCTAAGACCCGCGTCTATAGAGACGACCATGCCCACCTCGGTTCGTCCCAAGATTACGGCTCTTTTTCGGGTCTTCTCTGGTACAATTTTGGTCATTTGCATCAAAGTGACTTCGGCGACTGCCGCGGGAAATGACCCGCGCGACGAGGCGCGGGCCTTGGGCTACGATGGGATTCATGCCTACTACGATGGGGACTACAAAACCGCAGTAGACAAGCTGCACCAGGCGTTCGAAACCCTCGAGGTGCCTACTCTCGGATTGTGGTTGGCTCGTTCTCTTGAACAGTCAGGTCGCTGGATCGAGGCGCTCGAACAGTACGAACGCGTTGTAAAATTGCCTATCGATCCTGATACCAAGGTCTCTGTTCAAGAAGAAGCAATCGCCGAGGCGCGCGAAGAACAGCGCGAGATGGTCAATCGTATTCCTCGCATCAAACTTCTTGTCGAGGAAAGCGAGGTTTCGGTTGTCCGTATCGAGATCAACGGACACACCGTGGATTCTAGCTACTGGGAAGAAGGCGTGCCCTGCGATCCCGGCGAAACTCGCGTGGTCGCTTTCAGGGGAGCCGAGCGGATTGAACAACGGGTAGAGCTGGGCGCAGGAGACCGAGTGCCCGTGAATATCCGTTTTCCTTCAGTGCCATCATCGTTCACCACGAGCGCTGTTCTACCTACTGTTGGGTTCACCCCTGCGCCGCTGGCTCTCGACTCAGATCCTACGCCTGCACGAGAGCCCATGCCTCAGTCGAGCATTGCTCGCCTTTCCCAGCAGCCTTCTGATGCGTCGCCACGACCAGTCTGGCTTGAGCCACTGGCGTGGGGGTCAATTGGAGCCGGCACCATTGCATTTGGAGCCGGCGCGGTTGTTGGGGTCATAGCTGCTCAAAAGATCGGGGAGTTCAAAGCCGACTGTACTGGGCGACAGTGCCCATCCAGCGTGGAATTCGAGGTGAAACGCTACAACGCGATGCGAACCACTTCGTCGTTTGGACTGATCGCCGGCAGTGTTTTGGCCGTGGGGGGTGTTGCGCTTCTTTATCTTCCTTTGCCTCCTTTCCGGTCCACTTCGGCTCAGCGCCCTGCCGTAGTGACTCCCTATTTGAGCCTCGACCGAGTCGGGTTGTCGGGGGCTTTCTAAGATGCACTTGTCGCGACCGACGCGTTTGTCCTGCTTGCTCACTTTGATGGCTTCAAGCTGCGTCTTGCCCAAATTCAACGTGATTGACGATGAGGTGTCGTCCGGTGGACAGGGAGGTGAAGGCGGAGCCTTGCCTCTGGATACGGGCGCGATGACTTCGGGTGGCGAACACAATCAAGGCGGAGGAGCTGATTCCGGCGGCATGAGCACCGGTGGCACGAGCACCGGCGGCACGAGCACCGGTGGCACGAGCACCGGCGGCACGAGCACCGGCGGCACGAGCACCGGCGGCATGAGCACCGGTGGCACGAGCACCGGCGGCATGAGCACCGGTGGCACGAGCACCGGTGGCACGAGCACCGGTGGGGGCGGCGAGCCCGCATCGGGAGGAACCGACTCGGGCGGTGCTTCAACTGGAGGTCAAGGTTCTGGTGGCGCTTCTTCAGGTGGCGCTTCTTCAGGTGGCGCTTCTTCAGGTGGCGCTTCTTCAGGTGGCGCTTCTTCAGGTGGCGCTTCTTCAGGTGGCGCTTCTTCAGGTGGCGCTTCTTCAGGTG
>JBNKYC010000045.1:0-4357 GCA_050300635.1 Polyangiaceae bacterium | reverse complement strand
CGCCCCCTCAGCCATGTCGCAGGGACCGTAGGCGTCGGTCGGTCCCGTCCCGCCAGAGTTATCCCCCGCCGATCCACCCGCTCCACTGCCGGCCGAGCCCCCGTTCGAAGTTCCACCGCTGGGAAGACTCCCGCCGCTGCCGGATGTCTCTCCGCCGTTTCCTCCCGTGCAGGCCACGCTCCGGGTGTTTCCGAAGGGGTCTGCGCAGAACGCAGCGGCGCCCCAATCGCCCCTCTTGACCTTCTCCACTGTCCCTCCCTTTCGTTGCACGGTCAGGACGGAGGTATCGAAAGAGTATTGTGAGTCTTGGTGGTCTTCTCGAGCGAACAACCGAGTGCTTCGAGGTAGAACCTTGTTGCCAAGTCGTGATCGGAAACGTCAAGGCAGATAGCTGAGAGCTTCGCCATGTCAGGGCTCAAGAAACGCCGAACATGATCCGCGCGTGACCGGGGTCGTTGAACCATCAAATAAAGAACTCATCGATCGAAGGGCGGACCCAGATGGTGGAATTTCGCCTGGGCCAGTTCGTGCCAGGTTGTGTCGGATGTTGCCAAGCGGTGAATATTAATAATGAAAATGCTCTTGAGGGCTTGCGAATCTTTCTTCGTTGGAGCTACCTTCGTCAATTATGCGTCATTCACAATTAGCGATTGGATTGTTGTTCTTTCCCCTTGTGCCTTTTGCGTGTGCTGATGATGGCGGCCAAGCCGGTGGGCTTGGCGGCGGAGGGATGTCTTCGTACGAGCAAAGCGAGGGCCTCGCGGGCGGCACAGCGAAGACGGCCGATTCGGCCACCAGCGGCGACCGAGAGGAGAGCGGGTCTGGCGGTCGTTCCAGCGAAGGGCGGGCGGCGACCGGCGGGACCTCTAGCGGTCCCGCCGTGATCGAGCGCAGTCTCGAGGTAACTTCAGATGGTGAGCAAAGTTACGGCGAGAGTGCGATTGGCTATAGACGCAATTTGAAAGCTCATACGGGAGAGGCAACCGATCCGTTCGGGGGCCCGGTTGGCTTCGGTGGAGCCTTTGCCACCACGTTTAGGGACCCGGGACAGGCGCTGGCTCTGCCGAGCATGATCCGTTCGGAACCTACATTCGTCGAGGAGAATCCCTTCATCGCGGCGAGCAAGGATACGACGTCTACGTTTTCGATTGATTCGGATACGGCCTCATATGTAATGAGCCGGCAGTCAGTTTCCATGCGCGAGCTGCCTGAACCGGATGTTGTGCAAGTTGAGGGATTCCTCAACTATTTCGACTTCAATTTTGAGGAGCCGGAGGACGAAGAACCCCTATCACTTTACACCGAACTTGCTCCCTGCCCTTGGAACCCCGCGCGGCAGCTGTTGATGATCGGCTTGGAGGGGCAGGAAGTAAGTCTTGAAGAAATCCCGCCGGCGCATATCACCTATCTCATTGACGTCAGCGCTTCGATGTCCGGAGAAAACAAACTTGATCTACTCAAGCTAGGGTTGAAGAGTGTGACATTGCAGCTGCGCCCGGACGACACCCTGACCATAGTTACTTACTCCGACGAGGCGAAGGTCGTCATGGAGAATGAGCCCGGAGACCACAAGGTTTCGATCATTGATGAAATCAATGCCTTGCACGCCGAAGGCTCGACCAACGGGGCTGCTGGTCTGCAGACGGCGTACGAGCTAGCCGAGAAGCATTTTCAGGAAGGGGGGACGAATCGGATACTCCTTGCTACCGATGGCGATTTTAATGTCGGTTTGAGTACCTCTGGGGCCCTACAAGAGTTTGTTGAAGAGAAGCGGCAGCGAGGGCTCTATATGAGCGTCTTAGGTTATGGAATGTCGCCGTCGGGAAGCAAGATCGCCGAGACGATAGCCCAGGCGGGCGACGGCGTTTACTTCCATATTGACTCGGTTCTCGAAACTCGTCGTGCGCTCACCTACGCTCTGTCGGGCGTTCTGATGACGGTAGCTGCGGACGTCAAGTGGAGGGTTCTTTTCAATCCCGAGTTCGTCAAGGGTTATCGACTTCTTGGATATGAGGGGCTTCTCCTGTCCGAGGAAGAGTTCTTCAGCGAATGGACGAACGCAGGAGAGTTGGGGGCGGGGCTGACCACCACTGCGATGTTCGAGATCATTCCAGCCGAAAGCGACGAAGGGATCCCTCAGGCCGCGGACGGCACAATTCCGGATCGTCTGTCAGGTTTCGGAGGCGCTGGAGGCGCGAATGGGCTCGGTGGTTTCGGAGGAACGAGTTCGTGGGACGTGTTGGACGGTAGTACCGAAGTTCCAGACGGTCTAATCGACGTGATGGTTCACTTCCGTCGATCTGACGAGTGGGATCAACGCCAGCTGATCCGGCATCTCGAGCCTGAGGATGCGCAAGACCTTCCCACCAGGAAGTTCATGTTCGCGGCGGGAATGGCCGAATTTGCGATGCGTCTTCGTGGCTCACAGTACATGCCCGACTATGATCCGAACCTACTCTTGGAGCAACTCCAGTTGGCGCTACCTTTGGACGACGAAGGTGCCGTGGCGGAGTCAATCTTCTTCTATCAAGACGTGCTAGACCTCACCGAGAACTAGGCCTCCTCTGGCGCTCGCTGCCAGGGGTGTTCGTCGCCTGGCTCTGGTCCATGGTTTGATATCGTCGCTTGTCCTTCAGCTGGGCTTGGAGGGCAAGCGGCGGGCGAGCTCAGCGCGATTGAGCCGCTGCACGCGTTTGCGTTCTACTTGGGGGAGCCTATCACTTGGCTTTCTCGGTCGGCCGCTTCGCGGGGCGATTGTACGGCCTGCAGCGCGGAGCTGTCGGCTTGGTTGCGGCTATCGAGGGCACGCTCTGCGAGTTCGTGGATCACTTCCACCTTCTTTCGCTGCAATTGCGAAAGCAGAGTCTTGGCCTTTTGTCGCACCTCTTGAGAGTTTTTGGGATCGGTGGCCATGCCTTGCAGTTCTTTGACGCGACGGTCGAAGGCTTTTTCTGAAGCAAGGGAGAGACCCCAAAACCAGGCCAACTCGATGAGGATGGTCGCTAGGACCGTAGTCGCTTGGCCGCCGAGATGAGCCACCTCGCTTTGCCCCAGTTTTTCTTGAAGGAGCCAGCCGATGAAGGCCCCTATGAAGGCGCCGATGAGCAGAGAAAGCTGCGAGACGCGCGATTTTCTTTCACTCATGCGCACTCTCCTCTGAGCGATCGAGATCCTCGGAGAGTTCGACAATGCGTGCGTGGGCCGTGGGCCGGTCAACTCCGACCCGAACAACTGCTAGCGAGCACCTCTGATGAGTTGAAGCTCAACGATGGTGCGAAGCTTTTGGGGCCAGAGGCTAGTGCTGGAAGCTCCCCTTCCATCATGGGTGTCAACTCTAGAGTGCAATCTATCGAGAGCATTGCAGCGATT
This sequence comes from Polyangiaceae bacterium, assembly GCA_050300635.1. Classification (GTDB taxonomy): domain Bacteria; phylum Myxococcota_A; class Polyangia; order Polyangiales; family Polyangiaceae; genus NIC37A-2. Next base: position 988 of record JBNKYC010000045.1, on the reverse strand, counting down.
CAAATGCAACAGGGAGCTCAATTCCGCGTTCCATGGAGCGCTTTTCGCCCCCGGCGCGAAGGTGAGTTTGAGTACTGCTGCATCGGGTACGAATCATATGGGTCAATTCGTAGCTGAATCACTTGAGGTACATCAGCACCAGACCGTTCACTATCGTCGGTTTGAGCATTGGAAGAATCTTTGGGAAGAGTCGGAAGACCCTTCAAATGGGCTACCTGGAGATGGCATCGAGTCTATTTTGCCCGCAGGCCCAGTGGGAACTGCGCTCGAAAACGTTCTCCGCCAAGCGTTTGAGCGCTCCTTCCAGGAGATGGGGATTTACTGAACATCAGAGAGGGGACGCTGGATGACCTTGCATTGGTTCCAGATGAAGATGATCTGGCCACGCCTGTACCCCTCCCGCCATCACCGGTAATCCCTGAACCGGGACCCAGCGACGGCGGCACCCTTCCCGATTGCAGCAACGGAACTACAGACGGCGCAGAAACCGGAATCGACTGTGGTGGACCGTGTGGACCCTGTCCCTCGGGCGATCCGTGTCTGGTAGATCATGACTGCGAGACTGAAAGCTGCCAAGCAGGTAAGTGTGACCCAGCTGAACCTGGCGATGGCGACTGCATCGATATGGGACCTGATGGGAACAACGTTACTGTCCCCACCGACGCATGCGTTCGAGTTCTAAGCGGCTACCCGGAGTGGTGGAACACTCGTCCCATGCAAGTGCAAGTGGTGACTGCCGGGGCGTATCCGGTTATGTTCCAGTGGAGTAACGCCTGTTCCGGGGGCGGGGGAACAGGGCAATTCACCTACGATTGGCAGAATCAAATTCTCTCTCCCACGAACGAGAGTATCTCCTCGCCGGCTCACGTCGGGTAAGTCAAGGAGGATCGATTCAAGATCGACTCCATGAGAGATCAAAATCTTGAAGCCTTGAAATCGGCAGTTTCGAAAGACCGGAGCTCGGGTCGAGGAAAGTTTTCTGACGAGC
>JBNKYC010000044.1:0-2695 GCA_050300635.1 Polyangiaceae bacterium | reverse complement strand
CCTCTTCGATGGAGGCAAGCTCGCTGAACCAAAACTCGAGCGCCCGACCAATCCGTCATTTGTGTTCAAGGCCAGAGACCTACGCGTTATCGATGGCGATACCATCGAGGCACTCGTCGACTTGGGCTTTCATTCGCTGACCGACCAAAGGCTACGCCTTGCGCAAATCGACGCCCCTGAGCTCCGCTCGAAAGCAGGCCGCGATGCGCGTAATTTTCTCATCGAGACGCTCGCGCCAGCGAAGACCATCGTCGTGAAAACCATCAAGGCCGATTTGCACGGACGCTACGTGGCTCACCTCTTCTGCATGGCAGATGAAGTGAGCATCGACACCTGTTTCGAACTCGGACTGCACGTCAACGACCTCATTGCCTGACGTCAACGACCTCATTGCCTGACGTCAACGACCTCATTGCCTGACGTCAACGACCTCATTGCCTGACGTCAATTAGATCTCCCCATCTGGCGACAATTAGAATTCCCCAGCCTTCTTTTTCGCTGGTTTCTTAGTTGTCGTCGTAGTTGTCGTTTGTGCCTGGTTGATCCTCGCATCGTCGATTTCGCGGCGCCTGCGGCGTCGCTCGTCGTCGAAGTGGATGGGGATGCCTATCATGCGGCCCGGCGGTCGGCTGATGTGGCTCGTGATCGCCGGCTGGTGCGGGCGGGCTACACGGTCTTGCGCATTCCCGCCTCGGTTGTCGATCGGCGGCTGGATGACGTGGTGGTCATGGTGCGGGCGGCGCTGGCGGTCGGGTAGGGGGCCTGGGCCGCGGGCTCTTTGGCTCGCGGCTTTTTGCCCTTGTTCAGTGTTTTTCGAGGGAGTTTATGAGACGCTCGCGGTAGAATTAGTAGTCGGGCAGACATTGGATAGGAAGTGGCGGAATATGAAGAAAGTAAGGATTCATGGCCCCAAGTGGCCAAGTACTTGGCTCGTCGCATGTCTGACAGTAGCGCTGCCGGCATGCGGAAATCGTGACTTTGGCGTCTGTACGAATCCTGTAGCTGTTGGCGAAGGGTACGATTCAGGCCTCGAATGGTGTGAAGAGGGATACCTGCACCGCATATCCGACCAGACCTGCCCTATCGTGCCGGAGACTGACCTCATCGAACCGGAGAGGCGCGACCTGTGCGAATCGGACGAGCAGTGCGGCGGAGGGCGTTCGTTTTGCGCGGAGTACCTTCGCTCCCCTCTCAAGGTTTGCCGACAGAGCTGCACATCCGATGCCGATTGTGACTCGGATGACCACTGTGTTTGCGGTGAAAGGTTCGGCCGTTGCGTTGGGGGAACAAGTGAGTGTCAGTCCGATGCCGATTGCGACGGAAAGGCCCTGTGCATAGGGGTTCAGCTTGGAAGCGGATGTGCGTATGAGGCGACCTCCTTTTTATGCCAGAGCGCGCATGATGAGTGTTACGCCGACGACGATTGTCCGGACGGCGAACAATGTCGATTCGGTGAAAAAGGGTTGGAGTGTTTTAAGTCGAACCTGATTTGCAGTGTTCCTTCTGTGCTGCGACACAGGACGGTTCAAGTAGCGACACTTCCTTGGACGAAAAACGATACTCCAACGTTGTTGTGGCCCCGGTTCGACTGGACACTTTGAGGGAGGAAAGCCCGATACCCGAAACGCTCATGCTCAGTGCACCTGAACTAAGACGGCGGCGCCGGGTCACAGAGAAGTTTTCCGCTGCCCCACTCGACTGGCCGAGTCCTCCAGACTGCTCCGGGTTCAGACTTGTTCGACGACGTCCCCCTCGGTCGTCAAACTCTCTTCTACCGTTTCCGAGTCGACCCCTACCGAGGGTTAAATCCTTTCTGCCATCGTCCAGAGCGATTCGTCGTAAGGAGTTAGGTCGACCCAGCAGCGCCAGAGGATGCGTATCCACTTGAAAGCGAGGGCTCTGACTGCAGCGTTGTGCGATGCTCCACCTTCCTTTTGTTTATCGTAGAAGGTCTTTGCCCAGAACGACTTGGGGATGCTCTGGGCGGTCCACTCAATGAAAGTTTGGCGTTGAAACTTGGGGCAGGCCCAACGCCAGTGCACGCGATGCGATGCTCCACTGTGCACGGTGACAGGAGCTACGCCTACGTACTTTTGTAGGGAAACTGCCGTAGGAAAACGCTCGCGCCGTTCACCGAAGGCAGCAAGCAGTCGTGCCGAAAGGACCTTGCCCTGTCCTGGCTACCTTGCTCATCCGTCACAGAATCGTTCGGGAAATCGCCGAGAGCAAGACTTGAAGTTGTCGCCTCCGTCGACGAGAGCAGCCATCTACTCCGCGAGTACGTCGCGTACTTCAACACGTCACGGCCTCATCAAGGGATCCAGCAGACAGTCCCAGCTCCAGCTTCAGAAGAAACCTTGGCTCCGCTCGGCAACGTCGTCACTTTTCTAGTCCTCAGCGGACTTCATCACGACTATCGGAGGGCGGCTTGACGACGTGGATGCGCTAGGTAGCCAGTACACCCGACCCCCGGCCCTAAGCCCGCCCGGTAATGTTGAAGCAGAGGAAGGGCTTCTCTTTGTTTTTGAGACTGGCTGGCGGGAGTTCTTCGTAGGTGAAGAGGCCACGCAGCTGCTCCAAGGTCGACTCGCTGACTACGATTTGATTGGGTTTAGCGACGCCACAAAGTCGTGCGCTTGTGTTCGCGGTATCTCCGATCACCGTGTAGCTGAGCGCTTTGGATGAGCCGATGTAG
>JBNKYC010000043.1:0-221414 GCA_050300635.1 Polyangiaceae bacterium | reverse complement strand
CTCGGACGCGTTCATTGCAGAAATCCGCGCCAAGAAGCTCAGACCTGTGATTCATCCGCACCCCTGTCGCAAGAAGAAGAGGCGTCTCGCGCGAAAGTTCTACGCGATCCGGTATCGCGTGGAGTGCTTCTTTCACGACATTAAGAGATTCCGCGCGGTGGCCACCCGATACGAGAAGTCAGCGCAGAACTATCTGGCGCTCGTCCATCTCGCTTGCGCAATGCTGTGTGGCGCCAATTAGGGACACCCACTAGCTCTATACTCATCCCACCAGTCTCGGTGGGATTGTTCGGATGAGGTTATCCAATCCAACGTTGGGTTGCTGCCGGCATCGTCGAAGCGGAGGAGAACTCTCGAACGCTTCGAGGCTTCCAAGTAAGTGCTAGCCGGCTCACGGCTTGAGCGCCACTCGATGAGCGGGGGCATTCAGCTGCTCAAGCGATCTCGTGCGGCAGCGGAATGGTTCCGCCGTTCAACGCCGCGTCGACGGCACGCTTGAGGCAGGAGCAGAGCGAAAAGTCGAAGCGCGACAAGAAGACGTCAAAGGACAAGCCCAAACAAACGGGCCACGGACGTCGAGAGCAGCCTAAGCTCGAAGTCGTTGAACAAGTGCATCTCGCGAATGTGGAGGAAGAAACTTGCGAGCTCTACGGCGGACATCTTGAAGCGAGCGAGGGCTTCTTTGAAGAGTCTGAAGAGGTAGACATCATCGAGCGTCGTTTCGTGTCGGGCGAGCAGTTACGATTCGCGGCGGCGGAAGGGGAAATACCCGTTGGAGCATGTCGCAGCTGGAATGGGTGGCGAAAAACCCCGGCGCACTCGAAGGCGATGCTTCGGGCTCGCTTGAGCTCAGTTGGACGGCGTTTTTCGGCTACAATTTTCAAAATAGAAGTAGCCTTCGTCAATGGAGCACGTGCCCTCCAGACCGCTGTCATCCCAAGCGTCCAACTCAGGACAGCTAAGCCTTCCCCATACTGAGGTGAAATCTTCCGCGATTTCGATCGCTTGAAAATCGCAGCGAGCAGGCGCGCTGGTCGCGACCTTGCCGTCGGCGTCGACGTGAAGTGCGTGTTGCGTCACTTCTGAAGTCGAGAGAGGTGGCGCCATCGAGATGCTCACCCCGATACCATTGTGTATCACCCGCATGAATAGTTTGAACTTGGAAGAGGCCTCATCGTACTCACAACTCAAAGCAGGCTGCGGATTGGCTCTCTCGACCAACTGAAAATGCCCAGATGCGTCGACAGGAGGAGTCTCTGTCCCGTCCGGCACTTGAAGCCAAGAGTCCGAGAAAACACAGTCGTCGCCCGGTTCAAAATGAGCGGCAAATGCCCCTCGAACGGGTTCGGAATTTTCGTCATGCGGAGCCGTTGAGCCCGAAGTGCCTGTGTCGGAGCTCGTCGCGGTTGAAGCGTTACCTGAGGAGACCTGGCTTTCAGTATCCACACTGCCTGCAGTAGTCGGCGAATCAGCGCTATCTCCAGTCGTCGCGCTGGTGTCATCATTGGTTGTCTTCGTCTCTTCATTCGGTGGCTCTGTCTCTTCGCCATGAGCGCCACACCCACTCAGAGGAAGGAGCAATGCGCCTACAAGGATTGACTCATTTGACTTTGCCATCAATTTCCCGAACATCATCCCTCCAATACATCAACGCATCCGGGTTGGGTAGACGACAGTCGCTGCGCACTTCACCTATGATGAGCTTCCCTCGCCAAGGGCTTGAACGTGCCTTGAGAAATGACGAGGCTCCCGTCAGACCTGCAAAGGAAAAACCCACTGCGTCGAGGGCGCGGATCACACTGCCGGGTGTGAGGCCACCTCTGAGTAAAGTCCTCGTCTTCCTGCACCGACCACCAGCGTCCAGCTCCAAGCCATGCTGATCCCCTTCCTTCGTCTTCACCGTCTTCCTCTTCGCCTTCTTGTCTCCCTCGCTGCAGCGACCTTCCTCCTGGTCGCCACTGCTTGGGGAGCAGAGGCAGAAGCGCCCGTTCAACCCAAGTCTACCCCCTCGGTGTCGCCGGGCGATGGATCGCCCAAGACGTCCAATTGGTGGGACAAGGAAAACGAGAAGAAGAAAGAGCGGTTGCAGAACAACCCTTGGCGGGGCGAAATTTGGCTCGGAGCGCATTTGGCCGTCCCGAATCCACAGCTGCGACGCACCAGTGATCTCTTCGGACTCGGTTTTGGTTTTGGAGCGGGTTTCGCACCACGAAGATGGCCGGTCCTCTTCGGCCTCGATTTTGGTTTGACTGGTTTTTGGCCGCGACAGGAGCGCTTCGTTTTCGACGGCATGGATACCTACTGGGACATCAAAAGGAGGTCCTTTTGGGTTCTTCCGACGCTTCGCCTGCTTCCCCCGAGCAACATGGTGATTCGTCCTCACCTGGGAATCATGGGTGGCATTTGGGGCCACGAAGTCGTCATCAGCCCCTCCGACGACTTCCAAGATCACGACAATCGCAAGCTCGGCGCCGATATAGTGGGCGCCTATGGTTTCACCGCCGGGCTGAGCACCGCGATCGGCGAAAAGGGAGCCCTCGGTCTCACCCTCATGCATCTGCGCGCAAAAGGCATTGCCGTACCCAATCAAAATGACGTCTGGATCACGGACGGCCGCCTGCACTTCAGCAAAAACAGGACAGCGGGAATTCACCAGTGGGTGCTGTCTTTGGTTTACAATGGGGCGCTGTGGTGAAGGGCGCTGTGATAGAGAGGGCGCTGTGGTGAAGACAAGAAAGTACTCTCCTCGGCCCTCGCCGAGCAGCGCTGGCCTGCTGCCACTCCTCGCGCTCGTCTCCCTGATTTTTTGCACGCCTAGTCCCGCCCAGGCGAGCGACTCGGACGAAACCAAGCGACTCGATCCCAAGCGCAGCACGGACCGCCCACGCGGCCCCGCACGACGAAAAGCTCTACAAATCGGGCCCGAATTACCCCCCCTCTATCAAAACGAAAACAAGAGTTGGCCGCCGGAAAACACACGCTTCGTTGTTACCCTCGGTGGGCACCTGAGTTTCCCCGGACAGGCCTTGCAACAGACGGCCTCTCCCCTAGGCGGAGGCATTGACACCTTCGTCGGGCTCGGTCCGAAAGATCGCTTCTTTGTTCTAGGCATCGATCTTGGGTTCGATTGGTTTAAAACCAGGACCGAGCGCTTCGTCTATGAAGGGCAAGACACCTACTGGGACTTGAATCGCTTGGGCATTTGGGCGCTGCCCACTTTGAGGTTCATCCCTCAAGGTTGGATCGTCCGACCTCACTTGGACATCATGGGCGGCTTGTGGGTGCACGATGTCACCATCGACAAAGACAAGAAGTGGAGCAATGACAGAAACGAATCGGTGGGCAGCGCCGTCGGGGGCGGCTACGGATTTGCCACAGGCCTGTATTGGGCACCCGCAGGCTATTTGTTGGGGCTTTCCGTTCAATACTTGCGTGGGGGCAAGATCAGCGTGCCCAACGTCAACGACGTTGCAGTGATCGACGGGGTACTCCATTACGGGGTCACAAAGACGAAGCCGATCAGTCAATGGACCTTGCGCCTCGAATTCGGGCTCGATTCGCCCAAGAAGGAGCAAAAGTGAGCTCGATTGACGCTCAGCCCAAGGTGGGACGCAGCGCTTTGGGTTCCCTTTTGTCCAAGTAGTCGATCACGCTCCGGGACTCTGCGGAGCTGAGGCCAAAAAGAGCGAAGACCGCCTGATCGAGAGCGGCGCGCCCCTCGATGCTGAGTCCCCCAGCCTCATTTGCCGCACGGCTCAAGGCGCTCACGCGCTCTCTCAAGACGCGCGTACCCGGCTCGCCCTGATCAGGTGGAGCCGGCAGCGCACGTAAGTGCGCGACCTTCACTTGGGGAAAAGTAGCTTGGCGCGCGTCGCGCTGTCGAGAGAGATGAAAGCAGCGATAGAGCGCACTGTTGAGAAGCCCCACCAATAGGTCAGCGTCGTACTCTTCGCTCGCGTACCCCGCGATCAAACTATTGCGAAAGGCTCTTCCATCGTGTCGCGCAGCAATGGTGAAGGCGGCCGTCTGACGCACCACGAAGTCCACCCGCTGATAAACAGCTTCGTCCCGCAATCGCGCCTTGAATTCGCGCAACAACGCCGGGTCCGGATGCAGGTAAACCCGTGGACTGCCTTGCCGAAACTCCTGAACGCAGCGCCCTTCCAGCAAACCCATAGTAAAAGGCACCTGGGGACCGTCTGCTCGTCGAAAGAGGTGACGCACCACCTGCGTATTGCTTTGAAACCCGAGCTCACCAAATGTAGTCCCGGCTAGGGCCGGTCGCTGTGCAAGGGCTAATACACAGGCGGGAACAGCCACTTGCTCCGCCTCCCCCGAAAGACGCGCGCGCTCCTCGAGCACGAAGGGCCGCGTCTGCCCCTCCGTCGGCTCGTCGCGCGCCACGGCAACCAATCCAAAGCAGGGTTGCACCACTTGTGCAAAAGCATCCTGACCAAATTCGAGCAACGGCTCGCACACCCGGTGACTGGCCGAAACTTGCCGCCGAGCTTCGGCGTAACCATTGAGGTCCGAAAGCGAACTGGGAATCAGCAGACTGACCGCTCCGTGGGGAGCAAGCTCCACAGCCCGTTCGCTGAACATCCCCTGGGTAGTCGGGTACCCAGAAAATGCAAAATACCGCTCCCGATAATAGGCCCTGAGCTCTTTTGAAATGGGTTGAGTCGCGCGCCCCTGAAAAGCGACCCAAGGAGGGTTACCCACGACCCAGTCGAAACCCCGGGATCTTCCCGAAAAGATCTCTGGTAAGGCAAGAGGGACATCTAAAGGAGCAGTATCCAATCGCTGCAGGCATTTTAGCGCCTCTCCCGTCTTGCCCCCAGAGCGATCAATCAGAACGTTGCCTAATAGGAGGCGCGCTCCCGCGACGCCCGCCCTCGGACTGAGAATATAGAGTGCCGCTTCGGTGGTTTCGGTCGCGAGAGACGAGATATCGATCCCGTGAGCGCAACGAACCGCATGTGTCCATGCGTCTTCCGTCGCGGCCCCTTGCTCGCATAGATACCCAGCCACCTGCCGGACGGCCTCGATGAGAAATGCTCCGCCCCCACAAGCTGGATCGCAAATGGTAAGCAGGGGAGCTGACGACGTGGCCCGGAGCCGCTGCAAACCAGGACGCAGTTGCTCGAAACTCCGACTCAATAGAGTGCGAGCCACCTCATAGGGCGTGAAATAACTCCCCAAGCGCCGACGCTCTCCTCCCGATTCACAGGAAAGCAAGAGATCGAGTAACTCGCCGAGGCGATGAGCGGCCATAACGCGCGGCTCCCCAGGCACCGATGAGGGGAAAGGCGTCCTTGGGGTAGCGACAAAGGCGAGGATGGCCTCGCTTAGGTCAGAATCGAGGCTCCCCGGCTTGGAGTGAGTAAGCAGTTTTGGGGTCTCTCCCTCACCTAAACTGGAAGCAGGCTCTAAATCCAGACACCCGCACAGCTGAGAAAAAGCCGCAGCCAGAACCCGACCCCTGAAAGCAAAGCGACGCTCCTCGTCTTTGGGGAGCTGCCGTAGGTACAGAGCAACCAGATGCTCCACGCTCTTCTTTTCGGAAGAGGACACCGGCTGACTCATATTATCCTGCGGCGTGACTGAGCCAAGCGCCCTGCCAAACGAATCGCCTGCATCATACCCTGCTCATCTGCGATCCCCCGGCCAGCGATATCGTAGGCCGTCCCGTGATCGACTGAAGTCCTTACGATGGATAGACCTTGAGTTACGTTAACCGCATCACCAAACGCCAAGAGTTTCATCGGAATGGTGGCTTGGTCGTGATAAATGGCCACCACACCATCGTATGCGCCCGCCTTGGCTTTACGAAAAGCCGTTTCGGCACCGACGGGCCCGCTGATGCGCGCTCGCCTTATTAGTCGAGCCCGGGCGGCCTCGACCCCAGGTACAATCGCCGTACGCTCTTCGGTACCTAACAACTCACCCTCGCCGGCATGCGGGTTGAGCGAGCACACCGCAAGGTGCGGGCGACTCTTACCCAGACGCGCGACTAAATCGAAGAGCTCCACCGTAGCTCGCTCAACGAGTTCGGGGTGAAGCAAGCGGCTTAGCGCTCGAACAGGAACGTGAGTGGTTACAAGTGAAGTCGTCAGAAGCTCGGACTGAAAACACATCACCGAATAAGGCGCTTCATCGAGCTCTTCGAGCCATTCGGTGTGGCCACGAAACTTCTTGGCGCGCCTCAAACCACAGCGCGCGATCACCTCTTTGCTGACTGGCCCCGTCACCATCGGTAGGCCCCGGCTCTTGCAAAGAGCGTAGGCCGCCTCCACGTAGTTCAACTGGGCGTAACCGTCACTTTCGTCCGGTTGACCCGCGTGTTTTTTTTGAAACGAAAGAATGGGCCCGGGATCATAAATCGACACGCGTGGCAGTTTCTTCGTTTCGGACGAGGTACTCGGATCGAAATCAACCGCCCCATCCAAGAAACTCGAAGGCAGTTGTTTGAGCCGAGCAGCTGCGGCCAACATATCGCGTTGGCCGACCAACACGACAGATGTCGAGCGCCGCAAGCGGTAGGCAGCTGCCACCGCGACTTCGGGACCGATACTGCGAGGACAACCCGTCGAAATCACGACGGGGGTCCCCACAGGCTCATTCGTCTTCTTCGTGGCCTTCGCCGTCGTCGTTGTCGTCATCAGGGGCACGGAGTTTGTAGCCGGAGCCCCGAAGTGTTTCTAGTGGTAGCGCTTCGCCCAACTTGGCGCGCAGTCTCCGGACATGAATGTCGACGGTGCGTGGGCCCCCGTCGTAACGATTGCTCCAGACGCGAGCCAGCAGATGCTCTCGGGACAATACTTTGCCGCGCCGTTCGCACATATATGCAAGCAGAGCGAATTCTTTCGCTGTCAAAGAAACCGGTCGACCGTTGACGCTCACCTCATGGCCGGCGCGGTCCACGACAATCGACCCCACCTTGTGCCTTTCTTCTGTCGCGAACTCGCTGCGTCGCCACTCGAGGGCACGAATGCGCCCATAGAGCTCTTCTGGCACATAAGGGTGCAGCACGAAGTCGTCGAAACCACTCGAGGGTTCGACTCGCGCCACCTGCCCTACGGTCACGGCGATGATCGCACCTACGGTGTCGAAGAACGGTTCCTTGCGCACCGCGCGCAAAGCGGCCACAGCAAGATCAGGTCGGTCAAGAGCCTCGAAGACCAGAGCGCGTGGCTTGACCTCGTGTTCTTCGTCCTCTTCAGTGATGAGATTCACAGGATCATCCCACAGATCCAGAGAACGAACGTTTGCACCTAATTGCCCCAGCGTGGATACCGCACCCTCCTCACGATCCAGCATGGGGCCGTGGCCAATTACTGCCACGTAACTTTTTGACTTGGGAGTTTCGTCAGCCAATTTCAGTTCCACCTACGGTGATGCGCGCTATCTTGACGGTTGGACAACCCACGCCAACTGGCACACTTTGGCCATCTTTTCCGCAGGTCCATATGCCGTCTGAGAGAGTCACGTCGTTACCCAACATGGTTACCTCGCGCAGTGTTTCAGGACCATTTCCAATGAGATTTACTCCTTTTAACGGTGCCGTCACTTTGCCGTCTTCAATGAGATAGCTTTCGGTCAGCGAAAACACGAAGTCCCCATTCGAGATATCAACCTGTCCACCACCGAAGGTCTTGGCGTAAACGCCACGTTTCACAGTTGAAAGCATTTCCTCGGGGTCGCTTTCTCCTCCGAGTAAAATGGTGTTCGTCATACGCGGCATGGGCGCACACTGAAAACTCTCACGTCTGCCGTTGCCAGTCGGCTTGACTCCAAAGTGAGCACTGCTCATTCGATCTTGCATGTAGCCACGCAGTACGCCGTTTTCGATAAGCGTGTGACGCTCGGGCGACATGCCTTCGTCGTCGACGTTGATCGCCCCGCGGCTCTGTACGATGCTCGGATCGTCGACCACCGTGCACAAGGAGCTCGCCACCTTCTCGCCGATTTGATCGGTGTAGTTGCTCGTCTTCTTGCGGTTGAAGTCGGCTTCCAGGCCATGTCCCACCGCTTCGTGTAGCAAAATGCCGCTGTCGCCCGGGGCAAGAATCACTTCGAGTTGCCCAGCGGGTGCGGGGCGTGCGTCGAGCAGAGTCAGAGCTTGTTCGGCTGCCACCTGAGCGTGGTGTTCTGGCGACTTGTCATCGAAGTAGCCCAAAGTCACCCGACCTCCCCCACCACTGCGCCCCGACTCTCGCTTCGATCCATCCTGAGCCACCACGCTCACACCGAAACGCATCATGGGCTGCACGTCATGCGCCCAACGCCCCTCACTCGTGACCACCAAGATCTCGCGCACCTCTTCAGAAAACGAAGCCTGAGCTTTTTCGATCTTCGCGTCGAACGCCATAGCGCGCTGAGCCGCCCTCTCGAGTAGCGCCTTCTTTGCCAACCCCGGCTCGGACAGCGTCGGATGATTGAGCGCATAACGATCAAAAATCGAAAGCGCTTCGATCTTCACCGGCGTAACGCTCCGCCCCCCACTGGCGATGCGTGCGGCCGTCTCAGCAGCCCGCTTCATCGACTCGAAGCTCAGATCCTCAACGTGGGCGTACCCGGTGGCATCCCCCTTCTGGACGCGCACACCCATTCCCAGGCTCACCCCGCGTGAAGCGCTGCGAGTGATGCCCTCCTCAAAAGACAAGCTTCCACCGGCACGGTACTCGAAAAAGAGGTCTGCGTAATCGCCCCCCTGAGCGAGCGCCACTTCAAGAAGTCGCCGCGCCGTATCCGGGTCCATCGCGTAAGGCTGTCCAGGAGCAAAGGGGGCACGGTACTGGGTGGCGTGATGGGCTTCCATAACCCTGAAGATGCGCGTCCTCGTGCGGGTCCGCAAGACGACTTTCCCAGATGCCAAACCCGCTCTTTCGTTGACCGCCCGACAGCACGTCCCTAGGCTCATACAGCGACGACTCGATCTCCCCCTGTCGCCATCAATTACGTAACCCCGTGGCCATCGATCGCGATAAGTTGCTTCAGAGCGCTGCCAAGCTCGTCGAGAAGAAGAAGTACGACAAAGCAATTGTCGAGTACCAGAAGATCGTCCAGCAAGACCCGCGGGACGCGCGCACCCTTCTGAAGATTGGCGATCTCTACTCGCGCCTCGAGGACTTTGCCTCGGCCGTCGCCACCTACGACCGAGTCGCCACCTTCTATGCGTCTCAAGGATTTCACCTGAAGGCGATCGCCGTCTTCAAGCAAATTCGCGAAATCATTCGTAAGCACGCTCCAGACCTGGCTGGCCGCTACAGTCACATCACCCCGCGCCTGGCGGACATCTACGCCGAGCTCAACCTCGTCACCGATGCACTAGCCGCCTACGACGAGGTCGCAACCAACTTTCAACGCAGCGGTCGAGACCACGACGCGATTGTGGTCTTTCAGAAAACAGTCGCCCTCGACCCCAAAAATCCGCTACCGCACCTTCGCTTGGCCGAGGCTCGCTGCCGTGTACGCGCCTTGGACGAGGCCATCGATTCGTTCTGGACGGCGGCCGAACTCCTACTTGGCTTGCGACGTCCTGACGACGCCCTCAAGGTGATCGAGCGCATACTGCACTTTCGTGCCGAACCCGTCTACGCACGCGCCGCCGCTGAGCTCTATCTTCAAAAGGGCGATCCCCAATCGGGCATGTTGGCCTTGGCGCGACTTCAAGTCGCCTTCCAGGCCAACCCCAAGGATATCGACACTCTGGCGCTTCTGGCTCAAGCGTTCCAAATCATTCAGCAGCCAGAAAAGGCTCTAGAAGTCCATTTGGAAATGACTCGCTTGGCCCGCGAACAGAAGCGCGCCGAGCTATGGCACGAGATCATGGCCCACCTCAGGAGCATAGCTCCGCAAAACGAGCAGGTGCAGGCTCTCGACCGAGCGGGTCCCCCCGTCTCGTCGCAACTTCCGCCTCCGCCCAGCGGCCCCGCGTCCGTCGACGTACAAGAAATCGAAGCGGACGCGATCGACCTCGATGCCGAAGTTGAATACATCGAAGATGATGCCGATGATCTGAGCGACGACGCTGTCGACGACGACGAATCGCCGACTTCATACCTTCCCTCCGTCCCCCCCTTGAGCGACCTCCCTCCCGCTGACGGGCCTCAGTCGTCCAACATCGGGCATAGTCGCCCCCCCTCTGTCAACGCACCCAGTCTGCGCGGCGAGGACTGGGGCGAAGACACCCTCGAAGAAGACGGCGTCGCTGTCAGCGACAGTTTCCGAGGCGAGGTCGAAGAGCGAACCTTTCAGCCTTCGAGCCACGCTCACAAAGCAATCCTCGAAGCGGCTCAGTTTCAGGGCATGGGTTTGCTCGACAAATCCGTCGAAGTCCTGCACGTCGCCCTCGAACTCGACCCCAACTCAATCCCGATCCGCGAAAAGCTTCGTGAGATCTTGGTGAATGCTGGAGAACGCGAGCCGGCCATTGTCGAAACGCTCAACATCGCCATCATCCATATCCACAATCAAAATCCGGATGAGGCCGAGCCCCTCGCTCTAGAGGTCCTCGATATCGAGCCCAATCACCCGGACGCCCTCAATATTCTGGAGCATGTCGCCGCCCTGCGTGAGTCGCGTGCCGGCGTGACCGAGAGCGGATCATTGGATTCGTACGATATGGAAGGGGTGCGGCCATCCCAGGCCATCAATCAGATGCCGCCCGATCCGGCCGTGCCCCAGTTCGACGAACACGGCTATCCAGCTGGCGTTATGGCCCCGGTGAGCTCTCGCTCCTCCGGCCTCGGCATCTCGAGCTCTCCCGCCGCCGGAGGAGGACGCGATACCTTCCAGGCTCCGCCACCGTCCCACTCCCCTTCGAGCCTTCCCCCTCCGAGCCGTCGCAGCAGCCGCTCCCCCGGGAGCCACACCCCGCCCAGTCGCCGCTCCAAAATCCCCCTCTCTCGTCCTTCACCTGAAGCCATCGAAGAAGTGCTCGAAGAAGCCGAATTCTTCGCATCGCAGGGGCTCTACTCGGACGCGACCGCGATCCTCACGGATATGCTGCAGAGCGCGCCCGATCACGTTCTGCTCAAAGAGCGTCTCGCCGAGGTGCAAAGTCTGGTCAGCGAAGATGCCCCCGATTCGCTCGATCAGCCCGCCAATGCTCCTGAAGACCACGCCTTTGACATAGCGGCCTCCCTTGACGCCCTAGATGAACTCGACGAGCCGGCCACGCGCCCCGCCATGGCCTCCATCGATCAAGAAGTCGATGTGGACCAAGTTTTCGCCAAGTTCAAAGAAGGGGTCAAAGCCGTCGTGGACGACAGCGACGCTGCGACCCACTACGATCTGGGGCTCGCCTACAAAGAAATGGGCTTGCACGAAGATGCTTGCGCCGAATTCGAGTTAGCCAGCAACGATCCTGCGCGTAGCGCCATGTGCTTCTTCATGATCGGGACGATCCGTCGTCAACAAGGTCGAAACGATTTGGCCGAGGAATCCCTACTCAAAGGCCTTGCCTCCGAACAAATCACGGAAGATGAGCAGAACGGCATCGAATACGACCTGGCTTTGATGCTGCAAGCCCAAGGCAAGCAAGCCCAATACGTCCAACGCCTGCAAACCATCGCCGCACGCGACATTGGCTACCGGGATGTTTCGGCCCGAATCCGCGCTCTGGGCGAAAACGTCCCTAATTCGCGCAGCGAAGACGACGACCTCGACGCCGCCTTCGACAACTTGCTCGGTTGACACAAACAAGAGAGGAACGAAGAACGGGCGCTCAGAACGCTTCGAGCCACGTGAAGCCCCAAAGGCGGGGAATTCAGGGTCGAGGCCTCGATTAGCGAATGATGACGTCCGGAACAGGCGGGATCCGAAACTGGTCCCAAGCCGGCGTCACGTTGTTCGTCAAAAGTTCGCTCACCGTGGCCGAGTCTCCTTCGGACTGCACCAAGTTGCGCTGATTCCAGAGGTAAATTGCCGACCCACTCGTGATTGAACCATCCGCCTCACGGATCACCGTCGTCATGTAGAGCTGCGACGCGGGACTCGTTCGCCCTTCACCACGGGATATCTCCATGGGCGAGTTGCGCGCGGTGGAGAAGATCAAAAAGTAATAGGCGCGCTCGCTGTCCGAAGCCCCCGAAGGAGCCCACTTGGCCCAAGAGTTGTAGAGACTCCCGGCGCTTCCCTCGCAAACGGGATCGTTCGACGCCAAGCGCACGGCTTCGCCTCCTGCCGTCGGTACGACATAGATATCGCTGTCAGGTCGGTAGTAGACGTGATCAAAGGCGTCCTTCTTGTTCGAACCAGTGTCGTATTTGTCGACACGATTGAAGGCGATCAGAGCATCATCCGGCGAATAATCCGGGTAGTACTCGAAGTGATCCGGACTGGCAGCTCCGTCTACAGGGGTAGCTTCGCCGCCCGCCCCACCATTGAAAGGAACTTGATAGATATCGACCTCGGTCGCAGTCCCGACACGGCCATCCTGGGGAGCGTCCGTAGAGGTATAGACGATACGTTCGCCCGAATGGCTCCAATCGGGCATGACTGCGTGGTTCGAGTCACCGTTACGCGGGATTTCTTCCCAGGCTGTACCACGCAAGGCAGCAATCGCTTGCTGCAAACCCTGGTTGTCGTTCTTGTAGGTGGCTGCCGTCGCCGTACGCAAGTCGACCGGCATCGTTCCTTTCGACGCCAAGTCGAGCCAAAGCAGCTCCGAAGGCCAGATAGGATTCGAGTCGTGGGGTACGGAACCCTCGTGAGTCCGCCATGCACTGCCCGGATCTGAGCTGATGTCGCGAGAACTCCAGCTTGTGACCATGCGACGCGCTCCGGTTTCCCAGTCCCCAATGCTGAAGGTCGGCGCTCCGAGCCAGGTCATCGAAAGTAGGGCGGCCCCGGCCGCGCTCAAGAAATCGGGAGCCTGACCGGTTGACCCCGGTTCAATACTTCCGGCACGGAGATTCCACTCCCAATGATCCACTGTCGCCACCGCTCGCCCATCGGGACTCGAAGTGTGACAGCCTACGCATACGGATTGCCCAGGGGTGTCAGTAAACTCGTCCCGAAGGTTGGCGTTATCCTGAATAGCCACTCCAGCGTAGTCCGCAGGAGAAAGAGCCTGAATAATACCCTCTTCACCCACCCCGAAGCCGTAAAGAGCATTCGTCTGCGGGCCCGCTTCCGTGCCGGTAGAGCCCCAAAACACCATGCTGCCGCCCGCAGCCACCGGAGCGACTCGAAAGCTGCCCTTGCCTTCTTTGCCATCGCTCACCACCACATAACTGATGTCTTCGTTGTAGATGTTGCGCGAGATTTGCTCCCATACGTCGA
Organism: Polyangiaceae bacterium; assembly: GCA_050300635.1. Lineage (GTDB taxonomy): Bacteria > Myxococcota_A > Polyangia > Polyangiales > Polyangiaceae > NIC37A-2. The sequence continues at coordinate 208,124 of JBNKYC010000043.1, read as the reverse complement.
GCGGAAGCAGAGCGGGCATTTCCTCGACATAAAAGGTAAAGTCGTGCCGCATGCTAGGCGCGCTCAGGGTGATCTTCGCCGCCCCACTGAGTCCAACGTTAAAACGCGGTCGCGTCCAGGCGGCTGGAAAGATAGAACCATCGGCAGGTTCACTCACGCACAGTCCATCGGCAGTGCCGCCCATGTCCAAACTGCTGCGCGTCGCGTCATCCACACCGTCTTGCACAACCACCCAAGGAACAGACGAATCATTGGGATCACTGAAACCGCTGCAGTCCGAACTGCACTCGGGCGTCAGGATTTCGTTCGTCACAATGCCGAGGCTGTTGTCGGAGTCGCCACCGCCGATCGGCGTCCCACCCTCCGTCGTCGAAGCGCCCGTAAGCTCGATGCCGGCGGTATTGTCGACCGCCCCGCTCCCTGAGTCGCTACTATTCGACCCCTCATCGTCCAAGTCAGGAGCTTTGCAGGCGAAAAACACTCCGCTCAGCAGAAAGAAAGAAGAAACCAGTGACGAGGATAAGCGAAGACGAGCAGCCATTGAGAACCCGAGGTTATTTCTTCTTGGGGGATGCTGCCGGAGCAGTGGCGGGAGCTTTCGCCTTGGGTTGTGCGGAAGGCGCAGCCGGAACGCCGCCACCATTGTACATCGTGATGACGCGGTCAGTGAGATCAAGGTCACTGCGCACATAAGCCACGGCCATACGATCAACCACGAGATCAAAGCCTTCATTCGTGGCGAGACGACGAATGATCTGGCTCGTCTTCTCGTAGATGGGCTTGGTCATCTCGTTCTGCTTGGCCTGCATCTCCTGATTGTAGGTGACCGACATCTGCTGAAGAGCAGCCACTTCGCGCTGCCACGCTTCCGCTCGCTTGCGCAGGGCATCCTGACTGATGACGCTCTCTTGTTTTTCGATGTCGGCGCGCTCGCGATCCAACTTGGCCTGCTTCGACTCCAGCGTCTGCTGTTTCGAATCAAAAAGCTTCTTGAGGTTTGCCTGCATACGCAGTCCGTCCTCGGTTTCCATCATCGCTCGCTGGAGATCGACCACGGCAAATTTACCTTCGGCCCAGGCGGCGAGCCCAAGAGTGGAAACCAGAGCGAATGCGGCGAGGGGAGCTCGACTCGAAAAGAAGCGACGTGCGTTCGGCATGGGGCGGGGCTTAACCGGCCCTTGGGCGTCGGTCAAATCATGTTTTTTCGCCGTCTGAAGGAGCCTCACGGGGCTCCTGAGGCGCAAGTTCTCGATTTTCATCCAAAAGTACGCCACTCATCGCCTTGGCGACGGCTCCGACTAGCGGCACGAGTTGGGGGTAATCCATGCGCGTCGGGCCCAAAAGACCCAAAGCACCTTCCGTTCCGGCCCCAGGTCGGCGGAAGGAAGCGGCCACCACACTGAGCGGGGATTCTTGGTCGTCGTCCTCCCCGAGAAAGACCTGGACGTTTTCCGAATCCAAGGTTCGGTGCAACAGTTTGAGCAGCTGCTTGCGATCGTCGAGGGCGAGCATCAGCCGCTTCGTGCGTTCTGGATCGGGGGAGACTCCCAGCAAGCTCGCATGCCCCTCGACAATGACCTCTTGGGTATTTTCCACACCATCAAGAGCCGAACTCAAAAGCCCCTCAGAAAGACGGTTCAACGCCCGCAGCTCGGACTGCTCCCGTTCGGCCAGCTCGTCCAAATGCGTCTTGAGCCCGCGCAGAGTTCTCCCCTGAGTCTCTTCGTCCAAAAGAGCGTGCACCCGATCGAGCTGTTCTGTGGCGATAGGGCCTTCAACGCCAATGAAGCGATTTTCGACAGAACCGTCATCCAATACGATGACGCTGAGCAATTCCCCAGGCCTCGTGGGAATGAAACGCACCTTTTGTACAAAGCGCAGCTCACTACGGGCTTGAATCACAACCGAGGGGACCCCCCCTAGTTCGGTCAATAATTTTCCCGTCTGCCGCAGTAGAGCCGAGCGCTCAATCTGATCATCGAACAAAGCGCGGATCTTGTCCTCGTCCTCGGGATCTAAATGCCCAACCCGCATAAGTGCATCGATAAACACTTGATAGGCGCGGCGGGTGGGGACGCGCCCAGCCGACTTATGTGGCTGGTTCAGTAACCCCTCGTCCTCCAAATCTTTGAGCACGTTTCGGATCGTCGCGGGCGAAAGGCCTAATCCGTAGCGAGAAGAGAGCGTTCGGCTGCCCACCGGCTCCCCGGTCGCAATGCATTCGGTTACCACTGCATATAGAACAGCCTGGGCGCGCGCATTTAAGTCTGACATGGAATCGACGGAGGAAGACATGTGGGGCAATTGCGGGTGAAGTAGCAGGCCCTCATCGAGCTAGCGATTCATATGGAAAGATTCCTGCGATTTCCTTGACAGTTTTTGTGACGCCCTGGATGATTTCATTCGGTTTACATTCCACATCCCAGGGAGGCATTGGTGACTACCAAGCTGCTCGCAGTCGATGACAGCAAGACCATGCGCAAGGTGCTCGAGATCACTTTCGCTGGCAACACATACGATTCTAAGATTGTTGGTTCTGCAGAGGAAGCCATGGCTTCCCTCAAGGAGAGCCCACCACAGCTAGTTGTTGTGGACGGGCACCTGGGCAGAAGCAGCGGTTACGAACTTTGCCGACAGATCAAGGCCGCTGCACCGCAGGTCAAGGTGATGCTTCTGTCGAGCAAGCAACGACCCTACGACGCAGGCCAAGGCTCCGCGGCTGGAGTGGACGAGCACTTCGACAAGCCATTTGACTCAACCAAGTTCTTGGACAAGTTGGGGCAGATTGACTTGGCAGCGGCACCGGCGCCCACGCCTGTAGAAAAGCCAGTGCCTGTGGCCGCTCAGCCCGCAGCCCCGCCACCGATGGCTTCGAGTCCTTCGGCGTCCCGGCCGGCAGCTCCGCCTCTGAGTCCTGCCTCCAAACCGGCAATCGCTCAATCGGTCGGAACGCCCAAGGCGGCTCCCGTTGCCGCACAACCTGCAGCCGCCAAACCAGCTGCACCTCCAGCTGCTGCACCCAAACCAGCAGCCTCCCAGCCTGCGGCGGCACTGGCCAGCGCGGCGGTCAACGGCGGCATGAGCGACAAGCTGGGCGAGATGGGTCTCAGCCCGGAACAGGTTCAGGGAGTACTGGCCCTGTCCCGCGAAGTGGTCGAACAAGTCGTCTGGGAGGTTGTTCCCCAACTCGCCGAGACCTTGATCAAAGAGGAGATCGCTCGACTTACAGCCGAGTGATGAAGCCACTGTCTCTGCACCGCTCCCAGGCGAGTGCAGGGAGAGTGCCGACTGCTAAGCTCAAAAGCAGCACTTGGTACGGGGCAGCAAGGGGACCGGGACGTCTCGAGCATTTCCCTCGGGGGGAAGCCTTTTTTCGAAAATGAGGGAAATCGACTTGGACGACGACTGGAGAGCGAGCGACGAAACGACCGCTATCGTCAACTTGAAGGACTTACGCAAGGCGACCTTGCGGCAAAAGCACCATCTTTTGGTGCACCTTCAGGGCAGCGAGTTAGGTCGCGTGCGTGAACTACTAGCCCCCTCGCTCCTCGTGGGACGCGGAGCTGATGCAGAATTGTGGCTGGGCGACGACGGCGTCAGTCGCAAGCATGCCCGATTTCTTCTCGACGGTGAGGACTTCTACATCGAAGACTTGGGCTCAGCGAACGGAACCTACGTCCAAGGGACGAAAGTCGCCGATCGGATCAAGTTGAACGATGGCGACCAAATTCAAATGGGACCCTCGGCGGTGTTTCGCTACTCAATCACCGACGACGATCAGAGAGCACTGCTTGAGCAACTCTATTCGACGAGCGTGACCGACGCCCTCACCGGGGCGCGTAACCGCGAATACCTCGACTCGCTCCTGGCGACCGAACTGTCCTACGCGCGTCGACATGGCAATACGGTTTCCTTTGTTCTCTTCGATCTCGATCATTTCAAGAGCGTCAATGACACCTACGGGCATCCTGCGGGCGATGCTGTCCTGATTCAAGTTGCCGAGGCAGTGCGCGAACAACTCCGTATGGAGGACGTGCTCTGCCGTTACGGCGGCGAAGAATTCGGTATCGTACTGCGGTCCATTGACCTATCCGGGGCCCACGCCATGGGCGAACGGATCCGCAATGTCATTGAAGGGCTTTCGATTGCTCACGAACAGCTCCTCCTGAAGATCACCGCGAGCGTAGGCTGCTCCAATCGAAGTGAGAAAGATGACATCACGCCTGCCGAAATGATCGCTCTTGCCGACTCGCGGCTCTACAAGGCCAAACACGGGGGCCGCAACCGAGTCGAAAGCAGCGACTGAGCGAGCCCTCTCTGATGAAAAAGCTGATTTTCGACATACCCGGTCAGCTCCTCGATCCGTTGTCCGGCATCTTGTTCGAAGCGGGGGCCCAAGGCCTGCAAGAAGAGGCGGGCCGTTTGTTCGCCTACTGCACCGACCCCGAGGAAGAGTCGCGCCTGAAAGAAGCGGCTCTTTCGTTTTTAAACGAAAGAGCCGCTGGACAAGAGTGGAGCCTCAACGAAGAAGAGGTGGATGACTCTTGGCAGGATTGTTGGCAGGGCGCCCTAGACGCAGTCCGGCTGACCGAACGCTGGGTGCTCAGACCGACCCATCAATCCCCCGCCCCCGAGGACGAAGAAACCATCTGGTTTCAGCCTCAAGCTAGCTTCGGAGATGGCAGCCACCCCACGACCCAGCTCGCCGCTCGCGCCCTCTGCAATTGGATTCATGGCCGTGGGACCAAAACGACCTCGGATTGTCGCATCATTGATGTCGGAGCCGGCAATGGAGTGCTCAGCCTGCTAGCGCTCAAAGAAGCCGAGCTCTGCAACCTCGCACTGACTCGGCTCTTGGCCATCGACATCGACGAAGTGGCAATCAACTCCTTTCGCCAGAACCTAGCCCTCAACCAAATACCCGCCGACCGTGTCGAGCTCCGACTCGGCGAACTACAGGAAGAGTCCTGCGATTTCGACCTCGTCGTTGCCAATATCAACACGCCGGTGCTCCTTGACTTGAGGCCGCAGCTCGCCAAGGTCACCAAACCCGGCGGCACCCTACTGCTCACCGGACTGTTGCATGAAGATGAGGCGGAAGTCGAAACCCACTTCGCTCAAGATGGCCTGCTGCTCCAAGAGCGCAAACGAGACGATCAGTGGTCCTTGCTCATCTACGAGCGCTCAGACGCCGAACGGTAGTATTCGCTCAGAGCATCCAGGGCCCCCTCCACAGTGTAAACATCGGCTTCTACGTCGACGCGAAACTGCAACCCTCGAGCAGTCGCGCTGGTCACAGGACCAATGCAAACGACCGTGCGCTCGGCCAAGAGCGACCGAGCTTGCTCACCAAGAACCTGAGCGACCGAGTTGACCATAGAGCTCGAAGTGAGAAGTACCACATCGCATTCGTCGTTAAGGGCAGAGCGCAACTGCTCTCGACCTGGTGCGGAAACAGGTTTGGTTTCATAGGCAGCCACAACATCGACAAAAACCCCCGCTGCGCGCAGAGCCTCAGGGAGCAGTTCACGAGCTTCCTTGGCCCGTGGGATCAGCACACGACGGCACGGACCAGGCTGGGCCATAAGATCGCTGAGTAAGCTTTCGGCCACAAATTTTTGCGCACACAGGTCGGCAACGATCCCCCGCGTTTTGAGGGCCTCGCCCGTTTTAGGGCCAATCACTCCCACCCGCGCTCCTCCAAAGACGCGTGCGTCTCTACCCAGCGTCTCTACCTGGGCGAAGAACTGCTCGACCCCGTTTTGGCTCGTGAACAAGACCCAATCATAGGTCCTGGCGCTTTCAACGGCACGTTTCAGTTCGCTCTGGTCCTGCATGGGATGGATCTCGATCGCCGGATAGACAACCGGCATCGCAGCGCGCCGTCGGATCGCCGCCGCAGTCTCCCGAGCCTGGAGCCGAGGACGAGGCACCAGAATGCGGCGTCCATACAGAGGATTCGTGTCGTACCAACGCATCTTCTCCCGCAACGACACCACCTCGCCAATGATGATGATCGCTGGGCTCGAAAGTCCGGCCGCAGAAGCGCACTCGGCGATATTGGCCAGAGTCCCGACAACCGTTTTTTGTTGGGGACGCGCACCCCAACGCACTACAGCAGCCGGCGTTTTAGGATCTCTTCCCCCATCCATCACTGCCTGAGCGATTTCTTTGATGCGGCGCATTCCCATGTATACGCAAATGGTGCCGGTGGCCGTCGCCAGCTTCTGCCAAGCTTCAGGAGACCATTCTTTGCCCTCCCGATCACTGCCTGTAATGAAAGTAACGCTGGAGGAAGCCTCCCGATGGGTCAAACTGATGCCGGCGTAGGCGCTAGCTGCGACCGGAGAGGTCACCCCCGGAACGATTTCGAAGGGGATTTTCGCCTCGGCCAAGGCCAGAGCTTCCTCCGATCCTCGGGCGAACATGAGGGGATCGCCGCCCTTGAGGCGCACCACTTGTTTGCCGGCTCGGGCGAGATCGAGCAACTGACGGGTGATTTCGGGTTGGGGTGTCGCGCGCTGTCCGTAACGTTTGCCCACGTCGCGGATTTCGGCCTGAGGACAGAGGTCGAGGAGATCAGGATGACTCAAAGCATCAAAAAGCACGACTTCGGCTTGGCCGAGGAGCTCACGTCCACGCCAGGTGATCAGTTCTGGATCCCCAGGTCCCGCACCAACCAACCAGACCTTTCCCATCTTCTCTCTCATCATCGACCTACTTTTTTACTTCTCACCGCGATGAAAGAGCGAAGGGCGTCGCCCCGGGCGCTCGTTTTTCAACTTCGAGAAGGGGGGGCAGTATGATACCTAAGTCCCATGCGTTCCACCTGGGGGCCCCTCCTTTTTGCCTTTTGCCTGAGCTCCGGCACCGCTGCTCAACTCGGCTGCTCCGATTGCAGTGTCTCGGGACAAGATCCTATCCGCTACGATGGTGGACAGACGAACAAGAGTCGAACTCTTTACCAAAGCTCCTTAGCAGGGGAAGCCTACCTCCACTTTCCCCAGGGGCGGGTCTATCAGTTTCACCACGGACTTGGGCGCGCGCCAGCTGATGTCAATATCTTTGTCAGCTTCAAGGAGCAGCTCGAAAAAGGCGCCGATCCCAACGACAAGACAGAGCCCAACAACGTCGGGCTCGCCGCGGGCAACCAAGCCGTGATCGAAGTGTGGGATGAAGAGATGATCCAAATTCGCAACGACACTTGCGAAAACAACTTCTATGTTCGAGTGGTAGCGCTTGCCAACCCGGATGAGCCCGTTTCTGGTGGCGCAGGCGGCAAGCCCAACTGAAGAACAAAGAAGACGGCCTAGACGCCCCTTCCAGGCGCCCTTGGGATGCGCCTGGCTGCACGCAACGCGGAGCTGAGCTATATTAGGGGTGAGGTGTGCCGTCGTGCCCAAAGATCAACCCACGCAGCCGTGGCATAAGCTAAAACCCCAAGATCAAGCGCGGCTGGCCGCCGTCTTTGGACGAGTGCAGCACAAGAGCAGTACGCTGATTGGCTACCCCTGCAATCAGCTCTTCGATTACTCTGAGCTCTACCCCTTCCTCGGCTACCATATGAATAACGTCGGAGACCCGTACTCCGAAACGAACTACGGGGCAAATACCCACGATATCGAGCGCGAGGTGCTCGATATCTATTCAGAGCTGACACAAGCGCCCCCGGACAATCACTGGGGTTACGTGACCAACGGAGGAACAGAGGGCAACCTCTATGGCTTGTACCTCGCGCGCGAACTCCACCCCAAAGGCATCGTATATTTCTCGGAAGACACCCACTACTCTGTCGCCAAATCTCTACGCCTGTTGGGCGCACGAAGCATCATGATTCGTAGTCTCGACAACGGAGAAATCGACTACACGGATCTATACGAGACGCTGCGCATTCACCGCGACTGCCCAGCCATCATTTTCGCCAACGTGGGAACCACCATGAAAGGGGCCATCGATGATGTGGGACGGATTGCCCAAATGCTCGAGGAGCTCCGGCTCGTCGAAACCTACATCCATGTGGATGCTGCCCTGTCCGGAATGATTTTACCCTTCGTCGACGATCCTCCGGCGTGGAACTTCGCAGCTGGGGCCGATAGTATTTCTACCAGCGGGCATAAGATGATTGGTTCGCCTTTGCCCTGCGGCATGGTGCTCGCCAAAAAGACAAACGTCGATCGCATCGCCCGCTCTGTGGAGTACGTGGGGGTCTTGGACACCACGCTCACTGGTTCGCGCAACGCTCTGACCCCACTCTTGCTCTGGTATGCGATGAAACGTCTCGGCATCGCTGGCATGAAAGAGGTGGCGGGCGAATGTCTCAGCACTGCTCAGTTTGCCGTCGATCGTCTCGTTGCGGCAGGTGTCTCGGCCTATCGCAACCCTCACTCCATCACAGTGGTGTTTCCCCGTCCTCACGATGACCTCATCAAAAAGTGGCAAATCGCCCCCTATCGAGACATTGGACACTTGATCACCATGCCCCACGTGAGTCGACAGATCGTCGAACAGTTTGTGAAAGAATACCTGAGCAGTCCCGCCGATGCTGCTTCGCCCCGCCCAAGTACCCCCCCTGGAGCGAGACTCAAAATCAACAATGAGGGACGAGCATGAAAGAAATCATAGTCCTGGTAGAAAACCACAGCGGCATCCTCGCTGGGGTTTCACAGTGCCTCGCCAGACGCGGCATCAACATCGAGTCAATCGATGGAGAATCAGCGAGCGAAGCAGGTGTCATTCGGCTCCAAGTCGATCTTTATGACGAAGCGCTCATTGCGCTTCGAGATTCCGGCTATGCGGCCGTGAGCGAGGATGCCTTGGTGATGCGACTCAAAGATGAGTCGGGGGCACTCGCTCGAGTCGCAGGCCGTTTCAAAGACGCCGATCTCAATATCCGTAGCCTCCGCTTCCTCCACCGGGAAGCCGGTTACGCCCTTGTGAGCCTCGTCACGGACAACAACGAGCGCGCCCGCGAGTTGATTGTAGACTTGCTCATCGCTTGAGGAACGCGCGAAAACTTCGAGATATTTTGGCGAAGTTGCGATCATTTTCGGGCCGACGGGGAATGCACGATCATCATGACCCGACATTTGTGGCTTCTGCTGGGACTTGCAATAGCATGTCCCAGGAAACGGCAACAAACTACACGCGCTATACATGTCAAATGCAGGCTTTTCCTAGGTCGAGCCCTCGCCCCGACAGGGGTGAGACCTAGGAAAAGCCGTTCCATGTTATTGCAAGCGGCTGTAGGCGTACTGACTTCCACCGTTGCACTTGGAAGCAGCTCTTGCCAGGTGTCGGGCGTAGAAGAAGCCCCGGAAGATAGCTCGGGAACGGACCAGTCAACCGGCTCGAGTGACAGCGGCGAAACCGGGCTCTCAAGCTCGGGGGGAGAGCCCGCAGCGGGAGCTGGAGGAGCATCAGCATCCAGTGCAGGAGGAGCGTCCAGTGCAGGAGGCCCGGGCGCCGGGGGAAATAACTCTGCCTCCAGCGGAGGCGAGACGGGAAGTACCACTGGCGCCACTGGAGGCGCAGACAGCGAAGGATCAGGCGGACAAAGCAGCTCGACCGGAGGCGAGACGAGCACGGGAGGCGCTGCGTCAGCCCAAAACTGCGCAGGAGATCCCTTGCCCAGCGCCGATCCCACCCAAGACGGTCCCTTCGCGGTCGTCGCCGACAAGGGTGTTGGTCCTCTGGCCGGAGTCCTTCCCGATCCGATCTACGGAAACGAACAGCAGCGCTTCAACGTCTATCGCCCCGCCGATCTCGAGACGAGCAACCATTGTCACCCTATCCTCATCTGGGCTAACGGCTACCGTGACAATCCCGAACAAAATCCACCCAACTGCGTCGTTGATTCGAACAGTAACCAGTGGTGTGGACAATACGGCCCGATGGTCAACCACTTGGCCTCCCACGGTTTTGTCGTGGTCGCCTCTCTCAGCACAGCGACCGCCGAAGGAGATCCCCTGCCCACGATTGCCGGTCTGGACTGGATCCTGGAACAAGCCAAAGACGAAAATAGTCCTTACTACGGGCATCTCGACACCGAAAACATCGGCCAGCTCGGGCACTCCTACGGCGGTATGTCAACGTGCATGTCCGCTTCAGAACCCCGCTACAAGGCGTTGGCCACGGTCTGTGGCACTCGCGCCCTCACCGGCGTCCACACGCCGATGCTGTTCTTCTGTGGTGGCAAAGACACAACCGTTTCGTGCGATGGTGTTAAGACCACCTTCCTTTCGGTCACCGATCAACCGGCCTTCTTCCTGAACGAGCGCGAAGCCGACCATGGGAGTTGGGTCTACCAGGGACCAGGAGGGGTATCTCTATCTTCAGCCGCTGCTTGGTTTAGGGCGCATCTGATGGAAGACAGTGCAAGTCGTGACTTCTTCTACGGCCCTAATTGCAAGTTTTGCTCGGACAATCGAGTCGAGGCCGAGCAAAACAGTCTCATGAGCCAGTAAGCCCCCAATCACGGCGGGGAGCGCGCCGCGCGCCGCGCGCTCACTCGCCTGGACGCGAAAAGGCCAGTTGATAGAGGCGCGAGTAGAGACCACCTCGGGCAAGCAGCTGTTCGTGATCGCCCTGCTCTACAATGCGACCATTTTGAAGAACGACAATCGAGTCCGAAGAGACGATGGTGCTCAACCGATGGGCAACGACGAGAGAAGTCCGGCCCTCCATCAACTTGCCTAGCGCCGTCTGGAGGCGACCCTCGGTTTCTGAATCGACACTCGCGGTAGCCTCATCGAGAATCAAGATAGGAGCGTCTCGATACATAGCGCGACAGAAGGCAATCAATTGACGTTCACCCGCTGAGAAGTTCGTTCCGCCCGAACGCACTTCTGTGTCGAGCCCTCGAGGACGGGATAGAAGGAGATCCGCGATTCCTAAATCTTCGATCACACGCTGAACACGAGCGCGATCCGGCGCCTGCCCGGCACTGATGTTTTCTGAAAGGGTGCCCGGAAAAAGAAAAACATCCTGGGGAACAACCGCAAACTGGCGACGCAAGGTCCCGCGGTCGAGAGTCGAGACATCGCGCCCAAAAACCCGCACTGTACCGGTTTCAAGCTCATAGAGACGTAACAGGAGGGCAGTGATGGTCGTCTTGCCGCTCCCCGTAGGCCCCACCAGCGCGATGCGTTGGCCCGGGTGGATCTGAAGACGGATACCATCGAGGACAATTCGCCCAGGCCGGTAGCCGAAAGTCACCTCATCGAGTTCAATCGCCAGGGAGTGATCGCCATCTTGCCCCTCACTTCTTCGGGGTGCATCACGTTGCTGGAGACGCAACAGTCCAAAAACACGCTCAGCCCCTGAAAGCGCAGCTTGTAGCAAGGTAAAACGTTGAGCCAGGACGCTGATCGGCTCGAAAAATTGCCGCAAGTAGGAGGTCAAGGCGACCACCGTGCCAAAACTCGCGGAGTGATATCCCAAGGCGATCACGATCGCCGCCAGACTCACCGAGCTGAGGGCATCGATGGCGGCGTCCTGAATCGCGTCGTACTTCACCGAGCGAATGTTGGCGTCCCGGTAGCTCCCATTGATGGAGTCGAACTCTTGCAACTTGGCTTGCTGGCGCCCGTACGCTTGTATCAAAGCAACGCCAGAAACCTGCTCATTCATGTTCGCGTTCATGCGCGCGGTCTCACCACGAATCGTGCGAAAGGCGTCACGAGCTCGGCGCCGAACAAAGACGACCAAGAGCGCGATCGGCGGCATCGCCGCAAAGCCGATGAGCGACAACTTGAGATCGAGACTCACCATGAGCACAACAACGCCAATCAGACGAATCAAGTCTCCCAGGGCCCCCAAGGCCCCCGAACTGAAAAGCTCTTGAATGGCATCGACGTCGTTGGTCACACGCGTAACAATGCGACCCACTGGCTGACGCTCGAAAAAAGAAAGAGGCAAGTTGCCCAAGAAGCGAAACACACGGAGCCGCAAATCCGCCATCGCACGGGCGCCTACGACTTGAGTCGAATACATCTGCGCGAAGCCGAGCAGCTGCTCCAAGATGGCCACAGCAGCAAAAGCCGCGCCCCCCTGCATCATGATGGTAGGATCGCCGGTCGCGAAACTGCCATCGATCGCCCACAGCATGATCAAAGGACGAGTCAAAGAAAGCAAAGCCGTCACAACGATGGTGGACACCGCTACGGTCAGCCAGAAGGTGTGGGGGCGCAAGAAAGGGAAAAGATCGGCGAGCAGCCCCCCGTCCGAAAACCCGCTCTGGAGCTCTTCTTCGTGGTAGGCCTTGAGGTTGCGCTCTGCTGAACTAGAGGAATCAGAAGTCATGATCAGGCCGGCTCTCCTGGAGTAATGACCCCGCTGGAACTCACTGGACCTTGCCCCGTCCACGACTCCAGTTCGGAAAGCTCACTCGCGCGCCGTTGCTCTTCGGCGAAGGTCGAGTAAATGCCCCCGCATGCGCAAAGCTCCTCGTGGGTGCCTCGTTCGACGATACGTCCCTCGTCAAGGACGAGAATTTGCTCGCAACGACGGGCGGCTGCGACGCGGTGCGTGATCAAGATAACTCCACGTTCGCTCATTTGCTCGTCGATGGCATCCAAAATGCCACTCTCGGTTTTGGAATCCACAGCGCTGAGAGGGTCATCCAGCACCAACACTTTTGGACCCAAGACAAAGGCGCTAGCGAGCGAAACGCGCTGCTTCTGCCCACCGGAAAGTTGCACACCACGCTCCCCCACCACCGTATCCATGCCGTCTGGCAAGGCGAGCAATTCGTCCAAAACATGAGCCCGTCGAGCTGCCTGGGCGATGGTCAACTTCGCCGGTTCGCTCTCGGTTTCGTCGAGAGCAAGAGCGATGTTTTTTCCCGCTGTAGTCGAAAAAAGAAACGGATTCTGAGCCGCGTACCCCACGGCCCCACGCACGGTAGCTAGGGGAAGGTCACAGATGTCGAGACCATCCAAGAACACAGAGCCGCGCGGCGTGTTGAGCAAACGAGGCAAGAGCTGCGCTAAGCTCGACTTGCCACTACCGGTGCGACCCACAATGGCTAAAGATCCCGAGGCGGGAAGATCGAAAGATACATCCGAGAGAACCGAAAGCTCACCGTAGCCAAAGCTGAGATGACGCACGCTCAGACTGCCCTCGATCTTTTCAGGAGCCTCGAGGGGGCCATCTTCAATCTCGGGCGCTGCTTCATAGATCTCAAGCAAGCGGGCATAGGCGGCCCGTCCTCGCTGCAAAAGACCGATCAAAAAACCCACGGCCATGAGCGGCCAGGTCAGGCGCCCCAAAGCTCGAAAGAAGACCAAAAAGCCACCTGAGTCGATCTTGTCGTCGACCATCAAAAGACCGCCGTACCAAAAGACGATCAACACACCGAGCGAAGTGATCGACTGCATGATCGGCCCCATGCCGCCACGCAAACGCGCCAAGGCCAAGCTCTTGTCCAAGTACTTCTGGTTCGTCTTTTGAAAGAGCTCAGCCTGGGCGTCCTCCAAGTTGAAAGAACGCACCACACGCGCCCCCGTGATGCTCGACTGCACCATGTCGCTCATCTGCCCCAAGGCCTCTTGATTCGCCTTCTGTCGAGCATAAAGCTGGGAAGAAAATCGGCGTGCAACCCACAGAAGCAGCGGAATCGGCGCCATCGCTGCAAGAGTCAGGCTCGGATGAATAGAAATCATCACGAAGAAAGCACTGGCGAGTCCAAACACCGTGTTGATCACATTGAGGACGAAAAAACCGAGCAGTAGCCGAACTTGGGTGAGGTCATTGGTGGCACGACTCATGATCTCGCCGGGCGACATATGCCCGTAGAAGGAGGGGCCCAGGCTCTGCAACTTGGACAGGAGCGCACTCCTGAGCTCGTACTCCCCGATGCGCCCCGCGTTGAAAACGACGACTCGAGAGAAGACCCGCACGAAGAGGGCTCCCACGGCGACGGCGGCCAGAGCTGCTCCAATACGCAGCGCTCGCTGCCGCTCCCCCTCGACCGCTGCGTTAATCGCGTCTTGGAGCTGCATGTCGAACCACCACTGAGCGCCTTGATACAGCGCCAGTAGAACAACGCCGACCAGATACCTCGGCAAATGCCGACGGAACTGCTCGGACAGCCGAACGGCATGGCCCAATTCTGAAGTCAACGAGGACGCACTCTGCTTGTTGGTCAAGGCAACCCAGGACTAACGCGAAACCGTCGCCCCTGCCACGACGAATTCTCCTCCGGACAGGAAACGAACCACTCGGCGCCAAAAGTGGCGCAAAGTCCCGTTCAGAATAGTCCGATGCTGAAGTGAAAGGCGCCGAGATCCTCCCAGGTTCTTTTGCGCTTCTTGCTCGGTACAAGTTTGTCGATCACGCGCTCAATATTAAATCCATAGTCGAAGACGAGGGGCCCCACAGGGGTCTTGATGCGCAACCCCGTGCCCGTGGTGTAGCGCAGTTTCAAGGGATTGAAGTAACGTCGGTCAGCCCACAGGTTACCAGCGTCAACGAAGAGCGCCGTGGCCAGCCCTGAGGTGATAGGCACCCTGAGCTCCATGCGTGGGTTTACGAAAATGTCGCCGCCACGCAACACGATCTCATCAATCGTAAAATCGCCGCCATCCAGGATATCCTCGGCAAGCTCCTGAGGCACGAGAGAGTACTGAGTGTATCCTCGAATACTATCCACTCCACCCATGAAGAAGAGGCGATCGGGGTAAGTGCGTGAGGTGCCAGTGAGGTGTTGGATCACACCTGCGCGCAAGCTGAGAGCAAAGGTCAGCCCCTTCTTGTTGAAGGGAATGTAACCGGAAACCTTGCCGGAGAAACGAAGAAGCTCCGAGCAGACGGGATCGAAAACCTTGGTGGAGTCCTCGTTGCAACTGCCTTCGTTCGTTCCGAGGGGCACAGCCGTGACGTGTTCGACGGTCGCACCCACAAAGGTGCCCCGGGTGGCGGCAAGGGGTTGATCGCGGAGATCCCACGAAGCACCCAGGTTTTGCGTGTAGGCGATCGAGCGCCCTTCGGGAACACGAATATTGATCCCTGGATTGTCCTTGACGTACTTGAGCAAACTGTCGCCGCCCAAAATTTCCGCGTCGTTGAGCTCGACCGTTCCCCCTAAGTTCACCTGGTACTGCCGTCGCGGAATGAACAAGAGTCGAAGGACGGCAGCGTCTCGCGCATGACTATAGTCACGCTCGTTGCTGCGTAAGTCCAAAAGCTCAGCCTCAAAACTGAAGAGCGGACCCAGGCCAATGTCGGGAAAGGCTAGGGTGATGGTGTTGCGGCGTTCGAGCAGCTTGAGGGCGCTCAGCTCTTGGTACTTGTCTCGAACGTCCTTTTCCGTGATCAAAAACAACGGTCGGAGGGCAAGTTGTGAACGCAAGGTCAAATGCACCGCCTTACCGCCCAAGTTGCGATGACCGTACTCGAAACCGATACGAAAACCGTCGGCAGAGGCGAAACCCGCTTTGGTGTCCAAGTACTGGGGCATGCGCTCTGTGACCTGTACAAGCACCACCTTGCGTCGCGCGGGAACGCCAGGGTCGGCCATACCGACGGTGACCGAGGTAAAACCCCCGAGAGACTGGACTTGCTCCTGGCTTCGTTGGACTCGACTGCGCCTGTAGAGCTTGCCGGTCTCGAGTGCCAGACGACTGCGAATCAAGGTTTCGCTCGTCTCGGTTGCTCCACGCACATCGATGCGTTCCACAGTCACCTGTTTGCGTTCGACGATACTGATGATGAGTCGAGCGCGACTGTGATCGGAAGAGAGCTCAATCTCGCTATCGACCTGCGCAAAGGCAAAAGCTTCTTCCTCGTAGTGCTCGACGATGCGTCGAAGGGCCGCGTCCAGCACTTCTCGACGCAACGGCTTGCCGATAGGAAGCGCCGCCCATTTGAGAATCTTCTGCTCAGAAAAGTACTCGTTTCCTTCCAGGCTGACGTCGTACAAGATGGTCTGGCCACCCGGCACGATCGGTAGGACCAGCGTCGCTTCCGCCTCGCAACGTACCCCGGCGCGCGGATCGGGCACGCAGGTTTGGATCAGATCGGCCCGTTTTTCGGGTTCGTTCCCCAAAGAACACGAAACCTCGGGCACCGGCGCCGGCCCATCGAAAAAACACTGTCCGGGCGGAGACCGGGCCGAACAACGCCGTCGAACAAGGGTGGCCGGTCCAACGCGCGCGTCGATATACCCTTCGGCCTGATAATAGTCCCGCAGGTGGTCAATCACCTTCTGGTAACTCTCTTCCGAAAAGTTCTTCCAAGGACGCGCCACATAGGGAGCCGGGCGACGGCGAGGCGAGCTCGAGCCTGCTATCGCATCCACGGTCTCGGGAGGAGCCGCGCCGATCAACGACACCGGTGGATACTGCTCGGCTAAAACACCATCGATCTCGTCATCGATCTCGTCCTGCGCCCTTTCGTCGTTCAAGCAGGGGTAAACCCGTCGTTCCACCGTAAATCGCTGACCAGAACGTACCCAAACGTAGAGCTCGGTTTGCAACCCATCACGTCCGTCCAGACGTTTGACCTGAACATACGCGTCCAAGAAACCTCGCTTGAGGTAAAACTCGCGCAGTCGTTCCTCCACAAGCGCGGTCGCGACCTCTTGCTCTTCCGTAAGGCGCATTTCGGCTTCGAGTTCTGTGGCCGAAAACACTTCGTTTCCTTCGATCCGGACCCGAAAGTAAGGACCAGAACGCACTTTGATCGAAAGCCGTCCCCCCGGCTCCAACTCGGATTGAAGGCTCGCCTCATAAAAGCGCTCATCGACCAGTTCTTTGAGTAGAGCCTCCTCGGCTGCCACCACCGAAGAACGATCCATCGGATCACCGTTACTTAGAGTGTAGCGCTGCAAAGCCCGGGAAAGTCGGGGATGATGGGGAGAAGGAGACACCAAGAACGAAATCTCGGTGATCTTCTGCACCGGTCCAGGCTGGATCTCAACACGGACCAGTGTTCGGTTGGCGTCGTCCACTGCCTCGGGGCTAATCGTCACCTGGGCCGAGGTGTAGCCCGCTTTCTCATAAAGCCCTCGCATCCGCTCTTCGGCCTGCTTCAGGTCGAGCTCGGTCACCGCATCCTCCGTCCGAAACCCAAGAGCGCGCTCCTCGTCCGCGCGGGGCAAAACGCCTCCCGTTGTTCGGATCTGGTGCACAAGACGACGAGGTCGCGCAACGATCAGCAAAATCAGATCTTGGCCCCGCTCACGCAACGAGGCGGAGATATCGGCATAACGTCCAGTTCGATCCAATTCGCGCATCGCGCGGCGGGACAGCTCACCACTGACGAGATCCCCAGGCTGCACCGACAGCAAACTCACCGTCTCGGTCCATTGTTCCCCCAATAAACTCACCTCGACCCCGGTGATCGGTCGATTAAGATAGGCGCTGAGATCAACCCCAGCACTGACCTCGAGTTGGCCCGTAGCTTGGCCGAACGCCGAAGCTGGCTCCAGAAGCAGACATAAAATCGACATCAGCAAAAAAAGCAGACGCCTCCCCCCCTCGCCCCCAAGGGGATACCTCGGGGCGCAAGCGGCCGGAGGCCAGGGTGCGCTAGGGGGAGGGCCTGACTGCATCTGCCTGACGTTCCTACAATCTGCTAGGTAGATGCCAGAAGATTTGCCATTTTTCCCCCATGTCGTACGGGTTGGCATCATGAGTGACCAGGTGGCAGAAGCAGAAACTGGCCCCCAACGCCGTCTCGACGAAAGCCCCGAGCCCCCAACTTCAATAATGGATCCCAAGAAGGACAAGAAGCCAAGGCGCCCAAGCAAGGGAAAAATCGCCCTCATCGCCAGTGCCGTCGCCCTCCCTGTCTCCGTGGGTGGTCTATGGGTCGCCGTCCACACGATCCCGTGGATGGGACCCCTCGTGGCCAACACCCTGCGCGCCACCGTCGGCAAAGAAAACGTCACCCGCCTGGAAGACTTTGCTTATGCTGTCGAGGACCGGATCAATCGAACGCTCAAGTCGGGCGAAAAGCCGAAGGCTTATTGGAAAGTCCCGGACAAGAAACCCGAAAACAACGTCCCTCCCCCGGCTCAAGAAACAGCCGCCCAGGCGGAAGCCTTGGCCCTCGACCATGCCGAGGACCAAGAAGAATCGCCCCGAGCCAAGCTGCCTCCTTTCGCCCCCCAAGATCCCGGTCCGGCGCACAAGGAATGGTCCGCCGAAGGAGATGGGCAGTGGGTGCCTATGGCCGATCCTCGCCGGCCTCAAGAAGAGCCGCGCATGTTCAAGACTCTACTCCACCCCGATAGCAGTCGCTCATGGTCAGAGCTCTTCGTCGTCGCTGTTGATTTACGAACCGTCGCTGTGATGCCAGTGATGGGCTACCAAGAGCCGCGCACGGACAAGCCCGAAGCACAAAACTACGAGCGCCGCGCCAAGATCCCTCCCCGTCATTACGAAGCCTTGCTCGCCGCCTTCAACGGAGGCTTCATGGCAGAACATGGACACTACGGAGTGTATTTTGACGGCATCAGCTTTATCGATCCCAAGGACGATGCCTGCACTCTCGCTTCTTATCGGGATGGCAGCTTTCAGGTCGGAACCTGGAACAAGATGAGCGATCGCCTGAGCGAGATGCGTTGGTACCGGCAGGCGCCGAACTGCATGTACGAAGAGGGAAAGATGCATCCCAACCTGAAGGTGCATCGCTCACGAAAGTGGGGGGCGACCCTAGACGGCAATACGGTGATTCGTCGCAGCGCCGTGGGGATCAGCGCAGACGGTCAGATCTTGTACGTGGGGATTTCGAACCACACAACCGCGAAGGTCATGGCCTCGGGCATGCATCACGCAGGAGCCGTTCATGTCGCCCAAATGGATGTCAACTGGTCCTACCCCAAGTTTGTAACCTATGAGCCAGGCAAGGACGACCTGCTCTACCCCGTGGCGTTGGCCGAAGGCTTCGAGTTCAGTGATAAGCTTTACTTGCGCGAACGTTCCATGCGCGACTTCTTCTACCTCGCGCGTCTCGAAGAGGTGCAGGATGATCTGAAGACCGCGGACGAAAAACTCGCAGCCTCGCTCCCCCCGCCCCAAACCGACGAAAAGTCACCGCCCGACGGCGAATCCGAGCCCTCGGCAAAGACCGAGCCTAAAAGCGGCTCCAAGCCCCCGACGACTCCCCCGGACGAAGCGCCCTAGGCAGCAGCGTTCAGTCCCAGACCTGTGGGGATGTAGGGAGGAAGACCACTCGACCTTTGAAGCACCAGTCGTAGCGAGTTGGCCCTTGCCCTCAAATGCTCTTGTGGCAGCTCAGCAGACGGCGTTACCCTCTTTATGTATGACTACCGCGCTGCCTGCCGACTGTTTCCTCGCCTTCGCCAGTATTGTTTATGCCGACGGGCAAATCCGAAAGGGTGAGCTCGAAGGGTTTCGCCGTGCCGCACAGCTCTACGGACTGAGCGCGGACGAGATGTCTCAAATTGAGAGCAAAGCCAAAGAAGGGATCGCTCTTTCGGACATCACCTTGCCCGAACTCAGCGATTGGCAAAAGGCGCTCACTTACGCCTTCGCCGTTTGGGTCGCTAAGGTGGATGGCATCATCAATCGCGAAGAAAACGAAATGTTGGGGGAGCTGGGTGACAAGCTTGGCCTCGAAAAGCTACGCCGAGACGCCGCCCGCTCAGCTACCTACGACATCGCTGCACTGCCTGGTGGTCACAAACCCGACCTCTACGACTTCGACGCGCTGGAAACCCAGCTCGAAAAGAAACTCCCCGGATCCTTCAAGAGGCACCACGCCCAAGAGCCAAGCGCAACAGGATCCGACGAGTCTTAAAGGCTTTCCAAGAAAGCCACCAGGTCATCCACTTGACCGTCCTTCAGCTGAGCGGTCTTGCCGTGTTTGTCGCCCCCCCCACAGGCGCCAAAACGATCGTGGAGAGTCTCGGCGCAACCATCGTGCAAATAGGGAGCACGCACCGCGACTCCCAAAAGAGAAGGCGTAACGAAGGGTCCGCCGGTGCCGACGTCGTAGATCTCGCCGTCGGTGTAGCGAGGCCCATTGTGGCAATCGGCACAACCAACTGCGTCAAACAAATCGGCTCCCCGGGCCACGGCTTCTTCGTCGAGATCACTTGCCGATGCTTCTTGGGGAAGGCGATCCAAGTAGCGAACCATCTGCTCTTGCTGTTCCTCGGATGGAGCCCGGCTTAGCCCCATGCGCCCCACGAATACTTCGTCCATCAGGTCATCAATCGTGGAGAGATCGCCGCTCCAATGGAAGACCTTGCGATCACTGAGACCGCCACGCAGGTTTTGAGATCGACGCAAACCAAAGGAGGAGAATTTCCAAGTGTGGCCGTCATCTCCCCCATCGGGGTGACAAGAGACGCAGGCGATACCGAGATCTGTGCTCATGTGGAACATTCGTTGTCCGCGATCTCGAACCGCAGGACGAGCCCCCTTGACCCAGTCTTGCTTCAAACCCAGACGTAAGCCGCCTTCGGATGATTGGGTGACAAGCTGTCCTCTTGCTGACATCGCCACCGCCATCGGCGCTTCGCGATCGGTGGACTCTTCTTCGTCTTCGCCGTCAAAAGAAAAACTCCTCCCAGAGGAACTACAGGCCGAGATGTCCTCCGATTCGCCAGGGGGGACTCCTTCTTCCCAGACAATCAAACTCGGTCGCTGGCTCGGTGACCACGCATTGCCGGGAACAGCAATCGCAACTTGACCGTCTTTGACCGAAAAGTCGAGAGCCCCCGCCGCCCCGTTCAAGGTGACTCTACCGTCTTGTTCGAGGACGCCTTCCTCATTTGGAGTCAGATGGGCCAAGGCCGGACGGACCACCTGAAAGGAGCAACCGTTGCCGTAGTAGCCTCCGAGCCCGCCCCCCAATGGGGCGTCTGACATGAACTGGTACAGCACATAGACCTCATCGCCCTCCGTGTGCATGCGCCAGGCCACACCAGGCTGACCCAAGTCCTCGCGCGGCTCGGGACGAAAGCGCTCGGCGATTTGCCCCTCGGAATCCAGGGTGATCACCTCGGCCTTTCTGAAGGTCGAGACCACAAGCCCCCCTCCATCCAGTACGCCGACGTCACGCAAATCGGGTGCGACACGTACCTTGCGCTGTCGCTTCAGACTGACCGCATCGAGCGTCACCAATTGACCGTCCGCGCACGCCACGTAGAGGGACTTTTCGTCTTTGCTCAAAGCAGAGCCTCGCGGCTCACGACAAAAACGCTCGCTCTTTTGCGTATCGCCTTCCTCTAACATCACTTTGAGCACGACGCCGTTGTGGCGATCGGTCACGAAGGCCGCCTCTTGACTCACGGTGACCTGCCCCAAACGAGTATCTCCGTCGAGTTCGACAGTATGCCGCAGTTTGCCCTTGTTCAGGTCGTAGACCTCAACCTGCGAAGTCTCCGAAAAAGCCGAAACCGCCCAATCGCCCTCCGGGCTCACCCCCAACGTGCCCTGTCCCAAGGGCGTCGCCGGTTTGTCCTCGGGGCTTTTCGCACACGAAACGAGTAGAACTGCGCTCGTACAGGCCGACAAAAGCAGAGAAAGAGACTTGAAACGACCAGCGGCGTGAAGTGAGTGACGGTAGGGATGATGCATCGTAGGCGACTCCGATCGGGTAAGCAGCAAGGTAGCTCAGCACGGTATCAGCGGCGCTGGGCCGAAACCAGGAAATTCCACCTGGGTGCGGGGTGACCCAAAGGCTCCGCCGACGCGCGCCTCACTCCTTAGGGCGAGCGGCGGCGCATCTGCTGGTTGTGAGATGTATTCTAGGGAGCGGCCCCCCCACCCATCCCGCCAAAACTGGTATGGCCCTCATCCTGTTCTGCTCCTTGTTCAGCATCGTGCCCGGCACCACCCAGGCCCAAATGTTCAGGATATTGAGCCTTGCCGTGATCGATGTCGTCTAAGGTGTCGATCAAAGCAACGAAACGCGCAACGTCGGGGCGATAGCGCTCATCGGGACTTGCGAGTGCCGAGACATAGGCGCTCACGCAACTCGGAAACTGAGAATCCTGCAGCGCACCGTAACGAAGCCCGTAGCAGCTGAGCTCGAAGGAACTCAGCGGCGGTTCGTTGAAGGTTCTCATTTCCTCAAGGTACTCCCTGAGGTGTTTTTCTTCGAGGTGAAGCGAGCGAAGAGCTTCCGGAGCATCGATGCTGAAGGATTCGATCATCTCTGGGGCGTTCAGGTAGAAGGCTCGCTCACCCACCACCACAGAACTGATCCCTTCCGGCCCTTGGCAGCTCACCCGTTCGGGCGGCGGTGTAGTAGGAGCCGCCCCAGAGGAGTCCCGCGGGAGCCGGGTGTGGTGACCCAGCACCCCCGCGAGGCGAGTGGGCATAGCGAGCACGGTTTCCAGCTCTTCTTTTTCGGCAGAGGAGCCAACAACTCGGAAAGCGCCGAGACCCTCCACCGCCATCCAAGCGCCTTCCTTCAATACAATTTCGACGAGGCGGTCACGCACGACAGACGTCGACTCCCGATCAAGAGGGTAATTGAAGGCCGGCCTCGGCCAGGTCGTGATGACAAGGTCACGCTGCTGACTCAAAACAGCTTTCACTTCAAACTCGGCAGCAAGCTCTTCGCCCAGTCCAGGGATGAGCGACGCCTCGGCCAAGCCGACTTGAACCGCCAAGTCATCCAACAAGGTGGTCATCTGCTCGCTACGAGGCAACAACGGCGAGCCCTGACTGAGCATGAGCTCAGCTTCGTCATCGCTCACCCAGGCATAGAAGACGCGTCCAAATGGGCGATGCACCGAGAAGTCGTCTCCTCCATAGGAGCCACACTGACTGCCTGCCCCAGGATCAGGCTGGGGTAAGTCAAAGATAGTCTCGTTTTCGGGTGGGGGACTCAATGCTTCACATCCCACCACAAACAGCACCAGCGACCAGGCAAAGTGTCGATTCATAGTCGGACCTCCCATTTCATCCCCAAAGAGGGGCCGCCCAGATCACTGGAAAACTCAAAAGAGTCGGCACTATCAAGCTCCTGACGAAAGAGAACGAAGGGGCCTCCGAAGATCTGAAAAAAAGAGCTCCTTGGTCCCCCGGTTCCGTCCACCAAGAAGCGAAATCCCATGTCAAAGAAAGCCAAACCCGCGGTTCCTCCCCCTCCTCGCGCAATCAACCAAATCCCTTGATAGATGGGCACCTGTATCGCTCCGCTCAGCTCACCAATCGTCAATCGTTGGTAGTTTATAGCGAGCATCAAGCGGGACGAAAAGTGGAGACCGTCTTCAGAACCGATGCGCCCCTGAGGACCGAAAACAATGCCGCGACCGATTGGATACCCCCAGACCGAATTGACCTTCATGCTGCCGAAAGACACATCGAGAGCTCCGATCGTGTGCTGCACTCCGATGTTCCCCGTCACCTGATAAACGAAGGTGCCACCGCCTCCCCCCACCGGTCCCGAGCGCACGCCCAAACGAAGAGCGTCAAACTGAAGATACCCTTCAAAAGCGCCTAAACCCATCAGGCGTCCATCCTCAAAGGAGCCGCCCATCTTTCCGCTCAGGCTCAGACCCGCGCGATGAGGAGTATTCTTCAAAAAGGCCAAGCGGCGCGTTGGCGGTCGACGGGTTTTGACCGCCGAGGCACCGACAACTGGAAGTGACTCGCCCATCCCAAGACGCACCCAACAAGACTCATCGCTGACCCGAATCACACGTCCCACCACGCGAACGTCTTCGAAGGCGATTTGGTCAAAGTCGCGAATTCCCTGACGATGACCAAGGTCAACCTGAACCACCAAGTCGTCGACCTCGACCACCTTGCCCACCAAACGTGGCTGCGACGAACTTGGCTCGTCCGAGCGGAAGGCGTCTGGCCCGCCCAATTGAGAAGCCGCGTCATTCAAGTCGGACAGCTGTCGAACCAAAGCCAGAACTCCCGACTCTGCTCTTTTTAGTCCCACCACAGATGCACCCGGATAGCTCCGCCGCTCAAGAGAAAAGGCCAAGTCTCCAAGGAAGAAGAGGGTTCCAGTTGAGGCTTTCTGACGGTGAAACACCAACAGGCCTGAGCGACCACAAGCGACATACCAGTCCTCTTGATAGCGAAGACTCGACTGATACTCGCAGCCCTGCGAGGTGGCGAGCCTGACCAGCTGACTTGTCTCGTCTTGTTCTTGAGCGTTCGGTGTCGTGGGAACAGGCGTAGCCAGGCTCGCCTCGGCCGCCGAGCTGGGCGCCTCGGGGATGGGAGTCTGTTCGCTGGACGGCTCTAGAGCAGAGCTGGGTGCCTCGGCGACGGAAGTCGGTCTGGTAGACGGTTCGACAGCTGGGCTTGGTGTTTCCGCAACAGGAGTCGGTCCGTTGATCGGTTCGGAAGCTGGGCTTGGTGTCGACTGCAGGGGGGCGACCGGGACTTGTGCGGCAGCGCGGGTGCTCCACCCGGCACAACCCGCAAATAGGCAGACCCCGTAAGTCACCCCTACTCGGAACAGACTGGCTAAACCAAGACGCATCTTGCTCCGAGTGGACCTCACATCACGGCCCAGCGCAATCGTTCCCCCGAGGGCCTCCAAGCAGCGGAGGGGAAGCCGTACAAGCCAGTGCGCTCACCAGCGCTGATGCACGTGCGCCCGCACGCGAGCTTCGTAGATGGCCTTGATCGTCGACAAAGTCTGCTCACTCAAGGCGGGCAGCTCTGCAGCCGCAGCGTTATGAGTCACTTGCTCAACAGTCTTGGCCCCTGGAATCGCGCACGTCACAGCCGCATCCATAAGAATGTAGCGCAAAGCCAACTGGGTCAGGGATGCTCCCGGAGGAACGAGTGCACGCAGTTCGTCCACCGCAGCAAGCCCAACTTCGAGCGGCACGCCCGCGAAGGTTTCGCCTACGTCGAAAACCTCGCCATGTCGATTGAACTGACGATGGTCGTCGGCAGCAAACTGGCTGTCCAAACTCAACTTGCCAGTCAGAAGACCCGAGGCCAAGGGGACGCGAGCCAAGATCCCCACCCCACGCTCCTGACACAGCGAAAAAAGTCGCTCGGCAGGTCGCTGACGAAAGGCGTTGTAGATGATCTGCACCGAGCGGACGCCGGGGTACTCGATGGCCTTCATCGCCTCCTCCACTTTCTCGACGCTCACACCATAATAACGGAGCTTGCCCGCAGCGACGAGATCGTCCAGCACCCCAAAGACCTCGGGCTGATAGTACACCTGAGTCGGCGGACAATGAAGCTGGAGCAAATCCAGTCGCTCAAGCCCCAGGTTCCGCAGAGTTTCCTCCAAGAAGCGGGTTAGGTTCCCTCGATTGTAACCCTCGCTCGTATGCGGGTTCAATCGTCGACCTGCCTTGCTCGCCACAAAGAGCTCTTCTTGCGAATCGCGCACAAGCTCACCGACGAGCTTCTCGCTCCGCCCGTCTTGTCCGTACACGTCGGCGGTATCGAAGAAGTTGATGCCCTGGTCGACGGCCGCCCTCAGCGTGCGGCGGCTCTCCGCGTCACTGACGGCACCCCAAGCGCCTCCGATCGCCCAGCATCCCATGCTGATTGCTGAAACTCTGAGTTCACTTTTTCCGAGCTGTCGATATTCCATAAACCTGTCCTTACGCCCCGGTATGGTCGCAGAGAAGCACCAAAGCAAGACGACCCCGGCCCCGATCATGTACCCTAGCCAGAAGCATCGCCCACCACTACCCATTGCCCTGTGCCTGAGCTCCCCGAAGTCGAAACCGTTCGTCGTCAACTCGCCCGCGTGCTCGAAGGCGCGCGCATCGTTCGCGTTGAGACGAGTCGACCCAATTATTTCTTCGTCACCTCGCCTAGCGTGCTCAAAAACCGCTTGATGGGACGCAGGGTCAGCGCATTGCGGCGCCACGGCAAGTACTTGCTCGCCGACCTCGACGATGGTGCAAAGCTCCTTTTGCATCTGGGCATGACCGGGCAGTTCGTGGCCCATTCCTTACCCCAAGATGGGCACGTGCATGTAGTGCTGCACTTGGGCAAGAAGCGCTGCATCACGTTGAGAGACGTACGCAAATTCGGAAAGATCGAATGGATCCCCCCAGGCAAAACGAGCAAGCGACTCCTCAAACTCGGGCCAGACGCTCTTGAACTTTCAAGCGAAGAGCTTCAACTGCGCCTCAAGAAACGTCGTCTCGCCATCAAGCCGGCCCTGCTCGATCAAGGGGTTTGGGCCGGGGTGGGCAATATCTACGCGGACGAGGGGCTCTTCCGAGCGGG
Source organism: Polyangiaceae bacterium (assembly GCA_050300635.1). GTDB lineage: Bacteria > Myxococcota_A > Polyangia > Polyangiales > Polyangiaceae > NIC37A-2. The sequence goes on along the minus strand of JBNKYC010000043.1, from coordinate 181,971 downwards.
GATCCGACCACAAAAACCAGCAAACCGTCTGAGTCAGCCTCAAGTCGATCGTCTCCGGCGAGCGATCGTAGGTCTGCTCCGGGAGGCGATCGCCCAAGGGGGCTCCACCATCAACGACTACGTACGCCCCGACGGGGAACTCGGCGGCTTCCAGGACTTCCACCAAGTCTACGGAAAGGCGGGTCTCCCCTGCCCCAATTGCACTCGCCCGATTGTGCGCACCGTACTGGGTGGCCGGGGAACACACTTCTGCCGACACTGCCAAAAGTAGGCTGGGAAACGGAAAAGGTGCGAAAAAAGCCGAACGACAAACTTGTTTGACGGGTCAGCTCCGCTAAATCGCGGCGCATGAGTGCACAAGACGAGGCCAAAAAAGCAGCGGCCCGCGCCGCGCTGGCCTATGTCCCCGAAGCGGGCATCATCGGCCTCGGCTCCGGCTCGACGGCCACCCACTTCATCGATGCCATCGGAGAACTCGTAGCCCAGGGTCGCGATCTGAAGGGGGTACCTACGAGCGAGCAGAGTCGCGTTCAGGCCGAAGGTCTGGGCATCCCGCTTCTGCCCGAAAACGGCCCCTGGGAAATTGACCTCACGGTCGACGGCGCGGACGAAGTCAGCGACCAACTCGACGTCATCAAAGGCGGCGGAGCGGCTCACACTCGCGAAAAGATCGTGAACTATAGCTCACGCAAAAACATCATCGTGGTCGATGAGAGCAAAGTGAGCACGCGACTCGGCGAGAAGTGGCCCGTACCTCTCGAGATATTGGCTTTTGGACACCGCGCCACTGCCCAAGCTCTTTATGCTCTAGGCGAACCTGAGCTCCGCATCAAAAAAGGAGAGCCCGTGCTCACCGACGCGGGCAACTATGTTTACGACCTGAATGCGGGAGTCATTCAAAATCCTGTACGCCTCGATGAGATGCTCAAGCGCATCCCTGGCGTCGTCGAGACAGGACTCTTTTGCGGACGCGTCGATCGAGTCCTCGTCGCCGGCGCCACGGGTATGCGGGTGCTCGATCACTTATAGAGGCTCGACCCAAAGCGGCGCCTCACCTGGGCTCATGGGTGTATAAGTCATCGTTCTCCCCACATAAGAACACCCGATTTCCAATTAGGAAAAAGCTTTGGAGCTAAGAATGAGGATGAAATTCCAGTTCCTTGGCAAAGGGATTGACAAGTTCGCTGGGTGACAGGGACGATAGCGGGTGTGTCAGGGCCGAACGTTCACCCGACACGGAGAAGTCAACTTGCGTATCGAAGTAGCAGGACAGACCGATGTCGGGCGGAAGCGCGCCCACAATGAAGACAACTTTGCTCTCTTGGGCGACTACGGCTTGTATATCGTCGCTGATGGAATGGGCGGTCACGCTTCAGGAGAAGTCGCCTCGCAACTCGCCATCGATACGATGCGTGAGTTCTTTGAGTCGACGGCCGACGACCCTGATCGCACCTGGCCCTACAAGATGGATCGGGATCGAGGTTACGAAGAAAACCGTTTGATCACCGGCATCAAGCTGAGCAACCTTCGTATTTTCGAAGCGGCAAAGAACAACCCGAAGCAAAAGGGCATGGGTACCACTATCGTGGCGGTATTCGTGACCAACGAGGGGGTCTACACGGCTCACGTTGGCGATTCGCGCGTGTACCGGGTGCGAGATGGTGCGATGGAACAGCTCACAGAGGACCATTCTCTGCTCAATGACTACCGCAAGATGAAGCAGCTCACGCCTGAGGAAATCAATAACTTTCCTCATAAGAACGTGATCGTGCGCGCCCTGGGTATGAAAGAAACAGTGAAAGTGGACACCCGCTTTGACGCTCCCCGCCCGGGTGATGTCATACTCTTGTGCTCAGACGGTCTCGCCGGTCCGGTGACGGACGAGGACATTTTTGAGATTATTTCGGCGGCTCCTGATCTCACCTCGGCAGCCAACCAGTTGATCGACCGCGCCAACGAAAACGGGGGCCCCGACAACGTGACCGCCGTATTGGCTCGCTGGGTCTAAGTCGGCGCGTCTTTGCCCCGCGCCCCGAGATTCTCGAAGCAACGAGCCCAACAAGAGTCCAAGGCCGAACGGGAACATCCAGGGACATCTGCTGTCAGTCTACGAGATGCCGAGCGACACCAATTGGGATGATCCGAGCCCGGGGTACTTGGCTCTGCTTAAAAAGCGCGACGAACGCGCCTTCTCTCAGCTCGTGCTCGCCCACGAACAAAAGGTCTACCGTCTAGTATGGCGTATGCTCGCTAGTCGCGAGGAAGCCGAAGACATGACTCAGGAAGTCTTTGTGCAAGTATTCAAGAATATCGATAGCTTCCGAGGCGATGCCAAGCTGAGCACCTGGATTTACCGCATCGCCATCAACCTCACGCGCAACCGCACCAAGTACCTTTCCCGTCGCAAACAGAACAGTCACAGCGACATCTTTGCGGACGAGGGCTCCTTGAGCCACAACGATGCCCAGGGGATCACCACCGGTGAAACCACACGCCCTGATCAGGTAGCCATGGCCAATCAAGCAGAAAAGATTGTGATTCAATGCTTGTCCGAGCTCGAATCCGGATTCCGAGAAATTCTCGTCCTGCGTGATGTCGAAAACTTGAGCTACGATGAGGTAGGAACCATCACGGGTCTTGCCGCTGGAACTGTCAAAAGTCGACTGCATCGAGCGCGACAACTTCTAAAAACAGAGGTAGAGACGCGCCTCGGGGGATCGATCGAATGAGTCACGAAGAGGTACGAGAAACGCCCCAACCTCAGGAACCGGCCAGCCACGATCCTGTCGCCTCCCTATTACAAAAGGCCCTCGCGACTCCACCCGAACCCCAGATCCGCTTTCTCCCCCATGTTCAAGAGCGGATCCGCATCAGGACCCGGGGTCGCTACTTCAAAAAAAGACGGGAGGCCTTTCGGGACCCGATCATCCTGCTGCTCATGGCAGCCGTACTCATCCTGCTCTTGGGGGCGGCTGCTTTCTTCACCCTCGAGCCCATGATGGGCCCGGTCGCTCCCTCGGAGGGCGCCGCACCTAGCTCGGAGATCCCCTAAGCCTCCTCGAGCAAAATCGACAATTCGTCGAAAAAATTGCTCATTTTCCCTTGAGCCGAGACGCCTGGGGTGCTCGTATATGCGCCCTTCGGAGCCGGGGAGACCCCCACCCTGGCTCCCGCCGACATAATCCGGTGTCGTCTAACGGCAGGACAAAGGACTTTGAATCCTTGAATCATGGTTCGAATCCATGCGCCGGAACTAAGCAAAAATTCCAGTTCGCTGGAATTTTTGCTTTTGTGCAAGACGATCAACAAACGGACTTTTTTGCCCCTTTGCTCTCGGGAGTCGTACCTTCTTTGGCTGGATGATTGCCTTCAAGAAGCACAAGCCTCCCGCTGGCGCCCGCCCGGGCACCTTCGCGGTCCAATCGAACTCCCCCCGACCCCGCATCACCCAGTTCTTGTACGACGAGGAGTTCATTGAGGAAAAGCCGGTGCACGCGCTTTCCGATCTGCGCACTGACCTCCCCCCAGGCATGGTCAATTGGATCGACGTACAGGGGCTCGGCGACGCCGAGCTTCTACTCGCGATCGCCGAGCGCTTCGAGATTCATCATCTCGCCATCGCCGATGTCGTCAATGTACCTCAACGCCCCAAGAGCGAAGCATATGACGAGCATCAGCTACTGATCGCACGTATGGCGCGTATCGCCTCCTCTAGGACTCAGGTCGAAGGCTCACGCCGTTTCACGATGCCGCCAGAACACTTGAAAGCAAAAAACGACGAGGACGAAAAGGACGAAGAGGACCCAGAAGATCACTTCGAAATCGAACAAGTCTCACTGGTCGTCGGCAGCAACTTCGTCATCACCTTTCAAGAACGCTACGGCGATGTACTCGATCCCGTCCGTCACCGGCTCCGTATGGCGAGTGGCAAGATCCGAAGTCGGGGGCCCGACTACCTTTCTTACGCCCTCATTGACACCATCGTGGACGGTTACTTTCCCGTCATTGAACTGCTCAGCGAAACGCTCGAAGATTTGGAGGACGACGTTCTGCGCCATCCGACTTCCCGGCATCCAGAAGAAATCCATCGAGTCAAATCGCTCATCCTATCCCTGCGACGTTCGCTCTGGCCCATGAGAGATATGTTGGGATCCATCTTGCGCGAAACGACCCCCTATATTCGCGAGAACACACGCATCTACTTTCGTGATGTGCTCGATCACGCGATCCAGTTATCGGATGTCTTAGAAACGCAGCGCGAAACTGCAATCGGTTTGATGAACACCTATCTGTCGGTCATGAGCAACCGCACCAACGAAGTAATGAAGGTGCTGACCGTCATCACCACGGTTTTCATTCCCTTGTCTTTCATCACAGGCGTCTATGGGATGAACTTCGAGAACATGCCCGAACTTCACTCCAAACTGGGCTACCCCTTGGTCTGGGCAGTCATGGTTTCGATCGCCGTGGCTCTGGGCTACTTCTTCAAGCGCCAGGGTTGGTTTCGCCCCGATCAGTAGAGCTGTTTCACGCACCGCGGATCATTCTGCTCAGATTTGGGGACGGCAATCTTTGCGCTCACACCGGCCAGGCAATTCTCTTACACTGCGAAGATGGTGGGGAGAATTCGGCCAGAGATGTCTCTTGAAATCGAGGCGGAGCAAGAGCTCATCTTTTCGCGCCTGGCACGGACCCTCAGGTCACCCGGCTGTCCCGTCAGCGGATTGGTAGCTCCCGGCCGCATCGAGCTCCACGTTCACTCAAATGAGCAACACCTTTGGTCCCCACAGTTGGTGATCGATGTCGAAGAAAAAGAAGGGCACCTGCAGCTGCATGGTCGTTTTGGTCCACATCCCAGCGTTTGGACGATGTATGTGGCCGGTTACGTCAGTTGCGCTTTTTTGTCGCTCGTCGGGTGCAGCTTCGCCTACGCTCAGTACGTCATGGAACAGCCGCCTTGGGCCCTTCTGGCCCTCCCGCTTGCTGCTTTCGGGGCCTTGGGTCTGTATCTCGTGTCTCTCTTGGGCCAGGGGCTGAGCCAAACTCAGATGGACCAGCTGAAAGATTTTTTGAACGATGAGCTCGACCGAGTGAGGGCCTCCAATGAGGAACGGGAGAGCACTAACGAAGCACCTCAAGCTGCTGCTCTTTTTCGAGCCAATTAGCGGCTTCGGGCGAGGCCTCGCCCGTCCCCCTCAAGAACATGTACACTGCCCCGATGCATCAGCTCATCCGGAAACTCACGACGACTATCTCTCTGGTGATCCCCTTGGCCCTCGCCTCGGCCCTGCTCGCCTGTGGCGGAGCGACGGACACTGGCAAAGAAGAGACCTCAAGCCAAGAGTCTTCAAGCGGCTCTGGTACGAGCGGCGGAAGCTCAAGCGAGACACTGGATTCAGGATTGAACGACAAGAAGGCCTTCAATCAACTCATCCAACCCGAACTCGAACTCGTCTGCGAGCTGATTGAAGAATTTGGTGAAGCCCTTTCACCGAACCCCGAAGACACCTGCCATTCAGCAGCGCTCTCCAGCGTGTCGCTCCAAGCAAGCACCCTCAGCGAAACCGAGCTCCAAGAGCTGTGCACGGAAACCCGAGCCGCCTGTCTCAAAGACCCCGAAGCTTACGAAGCTTTTAACCCGGTATCGAGCCCGGATGACTACTACGGCTACGACTCAAACACCGCCAGCTGCAACACCGACTCGATCGCTCAATGCGGCGCCACAGTGGGAGAGTTCGAGGATTGTTTGAACTCAACCCTACGATGGCTCAAAGACCTTAGAGGGCTCGCTCCTTCCTGCGAAAACCTCTCGGAAGGATCACTGCGAACCTATTTCGACGAAGCTCTCGAAAAGCTCGACTCAGAAAATCCCGAACTCGCCTCCTGCCGCACCATCGAGACCGAGTGCCCCTGAGCTGGACAGCCAAGACGCACCGGGCCCGAACGGCGGCCTAGCTCAGCGCTCGAGCCGCCTCGTTGGCTTGAGCAATGCAGTCGGGGATCCCGACAGCCCCATACCCCGAGCCAATGATTTTGAGGCCGTCGAAGGTGGTCAGTCTTTCGTTGATCTTGGAAAGACGCGCTTGATGTCCCAGCTCGGGTTGGGGAGTCCCGCGCGCGTAGCGATGCACGGCCGAAAAACGCACCGGTCCGAGAGCTCCCATAAAGCGCGTCAACTCACGATGGGCAATCGCCTCCAGGGCGTCATCACTCCGATCAGAAATGGAAGAGCGCGCGCCTCCGACGAAAGCGCGAACGAGAAAGCCGTCCGCCGGCGCTCGGTCAGACCACTTAGAACTAACAAAGGTCGCAGCGAGGATTTCGCCTTCCCCGGGAGGAACGATGAATCCGCTGCCCGCTGCTGCTCGCTCCATCCCTTTCGCATCGAGAGCAAAGAAGACTGTGGCGGTAGAGTGGCCCCGGATTTGCCCTAGAGTCGAAGATAGTTCCGAATCGAGCCCCGCGGTGAGTCCCTGCGCCATCCAAGGGGGTCCTGCGATCACGACAGCCCGCGCGTCAAAAGTCTCATCCCCGCAGCTCAGCCGATACCCCTTCCCTTTCATCGACACCTGGCGAACAGGCTGACCCAACTTGATCTTGTCCAGAGAGAGCTGGCTCGAAAGAGCATCAATCAGCGACCCCAATCCCCCCCGCAACGAAACAAAGGGACTCGGCGCCTTCTTGACCGGCTCGCGCATCACTTGAAGCGGTGACTTGCCCCCGTTCATTCCAGAAAACAAACTGCCGTACTTCTTCTCGAGTACGAGCATCTGACCAAATGCGGCATCCATGCTGAGTTGGTGCGCATCGCCAGCAAAGACCCCGGCTAAAAGAGGAGCTGCCAAACGCTGGGCCATTTCTTCGCCCAAGCGGCGAGAAAGAAACTGAGCGATGGACTCTTCCCCCTGGGACTTACGAGCAGGGATCCAGGGCTCCAACAAGGCCCGCAACTTGCCGTAGGGCGATAGCAGTGGAGTGCCGAGAACAGGCCAGGGACGCTTGGGCACGCCCAAAGAAAGCCCCTCGGGCATGGGATGCAATGTCCCATCATGAGCGACGAAAACACTGGTGCCCTCATCCTGCGGCGTGATCAGCGCGTCCCCCAAGCCGAGTTCCCGACACAGCTCCTCTCCCGGCTTTTTTGCCCTCAGGAAGGAGTCCGGACCTACGTCGTAAAGAAAGCCATCGCGTCGAATCGTACGGATGTTACCTCCGAGTCGTTCACCCGCTTCTAGTAGCAGATAAGGAACTTGGGCCTGCTCCAAGCGCAAGGCGACGGTCAGGCCACTGATCCCTCCGCCGATAATGATGACCGGTTCGCTCATCAGTCACTTACCGGGCGCTGATCTCGTGGACGTACTCCACCAGACGAGTCACAACCTCGGGATTGACGTCAGGAACGATGCCATGGCCCAAGTTGAAAACGTGACCCGGCAGCTTCTTGCCTTCTTCGACGATTTGTTTGGCTCGGGGAGCCAGCACTTCCCAGGGGGCAAGCAGGAGCATAGGCTCGAGATTGCCCTGATAGGCCACGTCGTCACCTAGACGACGATGGGCATCAGTCAGCGTCGAACGAAAGTCCACGCCCATCACGGAGCCGCCAGCTTCTTTTTGCAGCTCCAAGAGCGAAGTTGTCCCAGTACCAAAATGGATGACGGGGACGCCCGTCTTCTGCACATCCTGGAGGATATGAGCCACGTGCGGCTGAATACGCTGCTTATAATCTTGGGGCGAAAGCGACCCCACCCAAGAGTCGAACAGCTGTACAGCCTGAGCCCCCGCCTCGATCTGGGCGCGCAGATAACGCCGAACGACCTCGGCTAGCTTGCCCATGAGCTCGTCCCAGGCTTTGGGCTCAGAAAACATAAACTGCTTGGTACGGATGTACTGAGAGGACTTGCCCCCCTCGATGAGATAGCTCGCCAGAGTAAAGGGGGCCCCGGCGAATCCGATCAGTGGGGTTTTGCCGTCGAGTTCACCTCGAATCATTTTGATCGCATCAAGGACATACTGCAAACCGTCCTCGGCCTCGATGACCCGGAGACGCTCCACATCCGCGACCGTGCGTACCGGGTGGTGCACGATGGGTCCCTCGCCTTTTGCAAATTCAAAGGGTGCACCCATGGGCTCAAGGGGAAGCAGAATGTCGGCGAACAAGATCGCGGCATCGACCTTGTGGGCCAAGACAGGCTGCAACGTGACCTCTGTACAGAGCTCAGCGTTATGACAAATGTCGAGCAGGGTATGGTCCTTGCGGATGTCCCTGTACTCCTGCATGTAGCGACCAGCCTGACGCATGAACCACACAGGAGTGCGATCAACCGGTTCTCGTCGACAGGCGCGTAAAAATCTATCCCACATTTTTTCTATTCCTCGCTGGAGGACTCAACGAACTCAGAAGGCTCCCGAGCGAGCGCCTAATACTGCCGGTCGAGTTCAACCGTCCCGATTGATATCACCGAAATGCCGTGGACGACTACTGGGCTCCCAGGGCCGCATGGGGAGCCGCTTCGCCCTTCTTCGCACGTTGCTGCATCTCGTACTTGGAGGGGCATTTGGCCATGATGTTCGTCGCGTCAAAATGCCCCTCGGCATTGAGCTTCCCTTCCGCAGTCACCTGGACGTCCATACCCGGAACATCCTTAAAGGTGTCAGGGACAACACACTGAGGATAGCGCACCGCTAGCTGTTCTCCGTTTTTGGCAATGGAGAACCGGTATTCGCAGGGAGATTCACGTCGTGTCAGCGTACCAGGCACCAGGTCCCCTTCAACGCGCACGTTCTTGTCAGCAAACTTGCCCTTCTCTGCGAGCAACTTGTCCGTGGTGACCGAGTAGATCGCCGCTTCGTCGACGCTCGAAAACACCAAGGTGAGGATACCTGCGGCGGCGATGAGCACGGAACCGAGCAAGATCAGATTGCGTTTGGGACTTTCCGAAGAACCAGACGCGCTCACCGCGGGCGCCGAAACCACGTCCTGAACGACAGCCCCTTGCTCATCAGCGGCATCAGCTTGATGCGCTTCTGATTCGGCCAGAGCACTTTTAAGTTCCTCATCGAGCTGACTCATGGGCTCAATGTAGCTGGGGATCGCAGGAGGGTCCACCGAGGAATCGTCGCAAGAAATGAGCACAATCAGGACAATTTCGTGCTGAAGCACACCGGCAAGTCCTCGGCCATCCCCCAGAAAGCCCACGTGCTTTTGAACCAAATTCGATTGAGCTCGATGGAAAAATCGTAAAAGGTCGCGCTCATGAGCGTCGAAGAAGAAGCAGAGTCATCCCCCTGCCAGGCGCGCTTCTTCGAGCTCAGAGCGGACGAGCTGCTCCCCCCCGTCTGTCCCTGGTGCGGCGCTCCCGGCACGACTCTCCTATCGCTCCCCCTAAAAGAGCAACGGCATCGTGTCCTCGATGTGCATGCTTGTGATCTCTGCGCCGAGGCGGAGGCACGACGCCGCACCATTTTCCTCGCTCGGTTACTCTCCGTTTCTCTCTGTGGTGCCGCCTGCGCCACGGCGCTCTCGTACTTTGGCGGAGAACGCTACGAAGCCGCGCAACTCTTCGTCGTGGTGCTTGGGACGGTGTTCCTGGGTTCGATCCCCGTCTCGAGCACGCCCGCTCTCGACAAGAAGCTCCGCGCCTTTGTACAGCCCCCCCAAACAAGCCAAGCGGACGCCCCAACTGGGGTCCTGCTGCGGTCCACAAGTGCCCCCCTCAATCGAGCACTGAGCGAAGCCGGGCTCGCCGAGAACTCCGGCGCCACGCTGACGGCCTCGGTACACAAAGCAGCTCAAGCCGGACTTGCGCGAGAATGGGCACCAAAACTACTCCCCGCTCTCTTGGCCACCGCATGGTGGCTGGGCCTGCATTATGTGGGTCGGGCAACCCTCCATCTTGTCAACATGGGACCCGCCCAGATTGTGCTTTCAGTAGACGGACGGCGTACCCTTACATTGCCTCCGATGCGTTTCGAACGGGCCGGCTTAGGTACCCAAGTCGAGTTACTCGCCGGACGACGTGCCCTTCAGATCTTGTCCACGACAGGTGCCACTCTCTTCGAAGAAACGGTGCACCTCCTACCGGGACAGACCGCGGTGTTTCCCCGCCTCAACCCTGGCTACTGCCTGTACGCAGAAGAGCTAAACTATGGTTCACCCGCTCCGCCCCGCTTCACCCTACTCAGCCGAGGGACCGAACTTGTGCCTATCGAAGGTCAAGTCGATAGCTGGTTCGTCCCCCTCAATTCACAGCCCTCAGCCGAGGCAGAGCCCTCGAAGTGGCTGCGTCCCGAGGGCAGGCGCCAAGCAATCCGACTCCTCAGCTGCCCGAAACGCCTCTGAATCACCCCATACCCCACTTTATCTCAGCCTGACCCGTCTTTGGGCGCCGGGTAGCGGTTGGCAGGCCGACCACCGTGATTATACTGCGCGCACTGTGAGCGAAGACCCCACGAATCCCAACGAAGAAACCGAATCCGTTCCCGAGCAGCCCGAGCCGGTCGAGTCAGAAGGCGAAGCTGAAGTCCTCGATCCTTTGGAACAAGCCCAGAGCGAAGCGAACCAGTTCAAAGAGAAATGGATGCGCACGGCCGCCGACTTCGACAACTACCGCAAGAGGTCACGGCGTGAAGTGAGCGACGCCGAAAAGAAGGGACGCGACAACCTGCTCAAAGACTTACTGCCCGTCTTCGACAACCTAGAGCGCGCGACCGCCCACGCAGGCGGAAGCGAGACCGATGAGACTCAAAACGTCAAAGGTCTGGTCGACGGCATTGAGCTCGTGATGCGCCAGTTCCGCGACTCTCTCAGCCGCGTCGGTATCGAGCGCGTGGAATCGGTCGGACAACCGTTCGATCCCAGCGTGCACGAGGCGATTCAACACCTAGAAACCACGGACTTCGCACCGGGCAGCATCGCCGCCGAAGTGCAACCGGGTTATAAAGAAGGTGATCGACTCGTGCGTCCCGCACTCGTCGTGGTCGCCAAGGCCCCGACAACAAGCGAAGAAGCCTAGACTTCGCCGCCCCTGTCTTGTCTACCGAAAACGGCTCTACAACCTGTTCCTAACGGTCGTGGAGCCGTTTTGCGCATCACCTTGTCGGCACGACCATTTCATGGGCAAAACCATGATAAGCGGATTGAGCTCCTCACCTTCCGCTAGAACGTACACATGACGAAAGACGACTTGAAAGCCTACCCATGAGCAAAATCATTGGCATCGATCTCGGTACGACGAACTCCTGCGTCTGCGTCCTCGAAGGCGTAGATGCCAAGGGCAAACCTGAAATCGTTGTGATTCCAAACACCGAGGGGGCTCGCACCACCCCGAGTGTAGTGGCCTTTACGGAGTCAGGAGATCGCCTCGTCGGCCAAGTCGCCAAGCGTCAGGCAACGACCAACCCATCGCGCACGATTTCTGCCGTGAAGCGCCTGATGGGCCAAAAAATCGATGCCGAAGAGGTGATCCAACACAAGAAGGTCGCCACCCACGAGATCGTCCCCGACAGCAAGAACGACGCCTGGGTAAGTGTGCGCGACGGCGAGAAGATGTCGCCCCCTGAAGTCTCGAGCTTCATCCTCATTGCGATGAAGGAAATTGCCGAGACTTACCTCGGCGAAGAAGTCTCCGAGGCAATCATCACGGTGCCCGCCTACTTCGACGATGCCCAGCGACAAGCCACAAAGGACGCAGGCAAGATCGCCGGCCTCGACGTCAAGCGCATCATCAACGAGCCAACGGCCGCGGCCCTGGCCTACGGCTTGGATTCAAAAGGCGGCACCATCGTCGTCTACGACCTCGGAGGCGGCACCTTCGACGTCTCGGTGCTCGAAATCGCTGACGGCGTCTTCAACGTCAAAGCGACGGGCGGTGACACTCACCTCGGCGGGGAAGACTTTGATCGCATGTTGATTGACATGCTTTCAGAAGAATTCGTCACGAGCCATGGCGTCGACTTACGTGAGGACCGCATGAGTCTGCAACGTCTTCGCGAAGCAGCCGAACGCGCCAAGCACGAACTGTCTTCTTCTTTGGAGACGGAGATTAATGTTCCCTTCATCGCGACCACCAGTGCGGGTCCGGTACATCTCGAACGCAGTTTAAAGCGAAGTGAGCTCGACATCTTGGTTCGTCCGCTCATCGATCGCACCACACTCGCCTGCCGAAACACCCTAGCCGATGCAGGCATCAGCGTTGACCAAGTAGATGAGGTCGTCCTCGTCGGAGGCATGACGCGCATGCCTGCTGTCCAGGAAGCGGTCAAAAATTTCTTCGATCGAATGCCGGCCAAAACAGTCAACCCAGACGAAGTCGTCGCTTTCGGCGCTGCTCTGCAAGGCGCGGCCCTGGGCGGAGAAATCGACGAGGTGTTGCTCTTGGACGTGACCCCGCTTTCGATTGGTGTCGAAACAGGCGGCGGAGTTTTCACCAAACTCATTCCCCGCAACACGACGATTCCCACCCAAAAGAGCGAGATCTTCACAACCAGCGTCGACAACCAAAGTTTCGTGCCCATTCACGTTATGCAGGGCGAGCGTGAGATGGCAGCCGACAACCGGAGCCTCGCCTCCTTTGAACTCACCGGTATTCCTCCCGCTCCGCGAGGCGTCCCGAAGATCCAGGTGACCTTCGGCATCAATGCCGAAGGTCTGCTTTCCGTCGAAGCTGTCGACCAAGGAACAAGGCGTTCGCAGACTGTGGCGGTCACCCCAGCCTCTGGACTCAGCCAACAACAGGTCGATGAACTGGTCGCCCAAGGCGAACAGTTCAAAGAAGCGGATGAGTTGCGTCGCAATCTCGCCGAACTACGCAATCAGGCCGAGACATTGATCTACACCACGGAAGAAGCCATCAACGCCTACGGAGATCTGCTCGATCCCGAGCGAGCCGCCCAAGTCCAGGCTGACATCGAAGAGCTGCGAGCGATGCTCTCAAGTGGTTCCGATGTGAACGCCCTCCGCGAAGCGCATGCCCAACTCGAAAACGCCGCCTATGAAATCGCCGAAGCGATGTACGGCGGCATGGAAGAGTAGCTCGCCAACTCAGGCGCCGTGCCGGTGGTCCTTCCTCGCTGAAAAGCAAGAATCTAAGGTACGCACCGGCAGGCCCGATGCCGCGCCGAGGCGGCTATGCTAGTTCCGAAACGCCGTCGAGGAGCTCAAGCCCCACTTTGGCGATACCAGGTCCTTGAGCATCTTTGGTGTAGACTGAGACTTCAGTCTTGTTGGCCGGATAGGTCGTATCGACTCGAATAATCTTGCCCACACGACCGTCGGCCAGGCGCACCGCGGACCTCAAGTCCTGGAGCTTTTGGATTCGTCGTAAGGTCAACATAATTCCAGTATATGCATGACGCCGACCCGGTGTCAGATAATTTGAGCGACAAAACACGGGCACCATAAAGTCTAGCCTCATCTGATGCACGTTTTCGAATCGTGCTTCAGCTTTCCCTCGCCAAACGCTGACCTGACGCAACAAGGTTTCCAGTTGGAAACAAACAGGCCTCACGTTTGCCCAAGGGTTGCTTCTCAGATTCAGATCTTGAGGAACGCGCTTCGAAAAATTGGGCCCAAACAAGAGGAGAGGAGTAGGGGTCGAAGGGCGATGAAGTTCTCCTCTCTTTTGGCAAGCACAGCGCTCCTGCTCCTTGCGGGTTGCTCAACCCATCATTGGGCTCCCGTGGAAACCAGCCAACTCCCTCCTCCGCCCGGGCCTGTGGTGCGCCACACCACTCGGATCGTGGTGGACGTTCAGCCTGGAACCGAAGCCAATCAGTGCGTCGTCTACCAGAAGCACCATCCGATCTGCTTCTACAATGTGCGGCCGGCTCTTGAGCAGAGCCTAACGCGAAGTCTCTGGCCCTCGTTCCCCGAGATCATCGTGGGCGCTGCCGACAGCGCCCGACCAGGCGACTATGTTCTTCAAGTCGATCTCTTACTCGACGCCCTTCCCCCGGACAACCAAGGTCCGGGTTGGTCCGCCGGTGCACGAGGACGTTTCCGCCTGCTCCGTGACGGCCAAGTCCTCAGCGAGCAAACGACCGCCTCACGCTCTCGTTCGCATTTCGCCTACGGGGCGCCCTTGGGCGAAGGTGCCTCCGAAGCACTCGACGCCACAGTCCAGCACATCGCGAAAGCTGTATTTCAAGTCCCCGAGCACAAGCCGGATCAACCACTTTTGCTCCCCCAAGTGGCTTCTCGCTCCTTCATCTCCGAGCAAGCAACCGACCCAAACAAGACCAAACCAGGGGCGGCTTCAGAAGAAACCACCACGAAGAGCACGGACGCCCAACTGGCCAAAACTCAGCGCACCGATAAAAAATGAGCGCGGGCTCAGCTTTCGTTCGACGAAAGCCGGCGCTCGAGCTCTTCGAGATGAGCGTTCACCTGCGGATCACGCTTGCGGAGCGTTTCGACTCTCCGCACGGCGCTCATGACCGTGGTGTGATCTCGATTGCCAAAAGCACGCCCCAATTCGGGGAAGCTGCTCTTAAGCCGTTGTCGACACAAATACATGGCCACCTGCCGAGCGAAAGCAACGCTCTTGTGACGATCTTTGCTCAGTAAGTCGGTATTCGTCACCCGGAAGTGGCTGCACACGGCGCGCTGAATATCGCTCACGCCCACCAGTCGCTGCGCCGGAGCGGCAACCAGAGCAAGCTCACCTTGAATCAGTGAGTCGTCAATAGATCGTCCAGTCAAAGAAGCCTTGGCGGCTAGTCGAATCAACGACCCTTCCAGCTCTCGAACGTTGCTCTTGACGTTCTGCGCCAAAAGCACCGCCACCGAGTCTGGAAGATGAATGCCTTCCAGCTGCGCCTTCTTCCTCAAGATCGCCACTCGGGTCTCAAGCTGGGGCGCTTGCACGTCGGCTACCAACCCGGAAGTGAAACGAGACACCAAACGCTCAGGCATGCGCTGAAGCTGCTGAGGGTACTTATCGCTGGTAACGATGATGGGCACCCCAGCGTCGTGCAAGGCGTTGAAGGTGTGAAAGAACTCTTCCTGGGTCTGTTCTCGCCCGGCCAAAAACTGAATGTCGTCCAGCAGAAGCACATCGCAACCGCTACGAAAGCGAGCTCGAAACTCGTCCATCCGGTGGTTCTGCAGTGCCTCGATGAACTCGTTGGTGAAGTGCTCCGCACTCACGTAAACGATGCGCGCATCCGGACGATCCTGGAGCACCTTATGAGCGATAGCGTGCATCAGGTGTGTCTTGCCCAGGCCTGTACCGCCCGCAATGAACAACGGGTTGTAGCGTGGCCCACCGCCGCCCGCCGAGGCGAAAGCAGCCGCGTAAGCGAGCTCGTTCGATGAGCCGACGATGAAGTTTTCGAAGGTGTACTTGGGGTTGAGCTGGGCCACCGGGTTGGGAACCACCGAAAGCGGACGCGTAGAGCGAGACGGCCGACGCGCGGCATGGCCAACAGCCGTGGCTCCCCAGCCCGACTGATCCTGCTGGTCTTGCTCTTCGAAGGAATGACGGTTCAAAGCCGGACGCTCAGTGGAAGGGGGCGGAGTGGAGCAGGGCGGAGTGGAAGGGGACGGAAAAGAGGCGAGTGCAGGAGCATCCTGCTTGCTCATCGCAGTAACGGCCCCCGTCCCGGCACGGTAGCTTGGCACTAAGGCGGAGCGTCGGGAAGTCTGAACAGGTGGCGCGCAAATCGGGGCGTTCAGCTGAGGCTCGATCGTCCAAGCGACGTCGAGACCTTCTCCGGCCAAGCCCCGCAAATGGGCCAGCAAGGTCGGCAAGAAGTGATCGCGAACCCAATCGCGCACGAATTCATCACGTGCACTCAGCTCCAATAGGCGGCCGTCGAACCCGTTGAACTGGATCGACGAAAACCACTGCTCAAATGTCGCGGGCGAGCGGCTTCGTGTGTGCTCGAGTGCTTCGCTCCAGAAGAGCATGGCCTGTTGGGGATGGAGCAATGGGGAATTCATTCAGCAGGTAGATGAAAGGACGGTAACGGAAAACGGAAAATAAATAGGGGAAACGAGAGGCGTTTCTCAGCGTAAGGCAGCACGACGCAGAGTCGGAGCACGAATGCACCCGCAGGTTATCCACAGGGTGTGGACAAACTCGTGCTGGTGGAGCAACTGGCGACAGAGGACGATCCTGAACACACTGCCAGCACAACACCCGCCATCTTACCCCTCCTCGACAACCAACGCATCTTGCTCTTCTCAACCTAACCCGGAATCGTTCACCCAGACATGAGCTGGGTACTTGATGACCCGCGTCCTTGAAGAAAGGTGCGCGAGTCACTCCCAACAAATTCAGTCCTAGAAGACTTTCAGCTGACTGAAGCGGCTACCAAGGTAGCGGGGAGAGATGGTTCGCTCTCGGAGGAGCGCCCCAACCGGGACTAAGCGATTAGCTCTCCCAGAATTGATCTTCAACCCTCGACATTCTGGTCGAAGTCGTTCTCATGGTCTTTTGCCTCCGAGAGCGGCGCACTTTTTTTTAGAGGGAACTTTTCCTGTTCTTTGCGCGTTTGTGGGAACAATCAGCCACGAGCTGTCGAATACTTGGCCCAAGTTCCTCACCCTAGATAAGGCTCCAGCAGATGCCAGTCCCCCCGCTCTTCCGTCTTCACCCCCAGGGGAGAAGCCCTCTTGAGGGCACTCATCAATCCGTCACATTTTCACGGAATCGCCCCCTGGCCCGGCTGGCCCAACGAGGAATCACGTTAGCGTTCACTTTGATCGCAGGACTGTCGCTCGGTCGGACGGCCCACGCTGACCCAAGTCGGCTAGACCCCGAGGTGGGTCATAATTATGGCGAACTCGAGAACCCACGGATGACCGCACTCGGGGGAGCGACCCGAGCCAGCTCCAATTCTATCTCGGCGCTGTACAGCAACCCCGCCAACATGGCTTTGACTCAAGTCTATCATGTGGGGGCTTTTGCACAGATCTACCCCGAGGCCCGCCGCCAAAGTTACGGCGGGGCTATCGTCGACTCCCTCATCAGCAGCACCGGTATGGCTGGGGGACTGGGCGGCGTATGGACGATGCAGGATAGAGACGGCATGGACCGTCAGTGGATGGACCTTAGATTTGCTTTGGCCATGCCTCTGGGAGACATCATCGCAGTAGGCTTAGGGGGCCGCTACCTCACCCTGCAGCAAAACGGCGTCGGCCCCCTCGGATCTAGTTATGCAAGTGGCGGCATCCGAGGTTCCAACATCATCCAGACGGTGACCATCGACGCCGGCCTCACCATCCGCCCCGTCAAAGAGTTCAAGATCGCGTTGACCGGCAATAACCTGACCAGCCTGGACACCGGGCTCGTCCCTTTGATGGGCGGATTGGGACTGGGCTTCGACAACGAAGACTTCGGCGTCAGCGCCGACCTCACTATCGAATCACGAACTTACAAGCAGTTCAACATGCGCGCGCGAGCCGGAGCGGAGCTCTTGCTCGCAGACATGATTATCCTTCGCGCTGGCTACCGCTTTGACCAACGACTGGAAAGTCACGCCCTGTCGGGGGGAGTCGGCTATGTCGACCAAGTCTTTTCAGTTGACGCCTCGGTGCGCCGCTCGGTGGTAGGGCCCGGATACACGGCCGTGGTCTTCGGTGTCACCGGGCACATCGAGTCGATGGGACTCGGCCCGACATCTCCAGACTCCTACTGAACACGAAGCAACCGAGCCGCGGCAGCCTGGGCACGAGTAGGAGTGTCCCAAACCGACACAGTCGCCGCACTAGGAAAGGGCGTCGGAAAGCGCGCTCAGGAGTAGTTCCTTGCCCCCGTTGAGCCGAGCATCACTGACTTTGACCTGAGCGTGGCTTGAGTTTTCGGCCCGAAGCCGTTGGAGAGCTCTGGGACTACGCCACCAATCGACGTCGTACTCTTCTACCATCTCCTGATAGATCAAAGCGGCATCAAAAAGAGCGTATAAGCGAGTACTCTCGTCGCGTCTCACATTGAGAAAACTAAGCGCACTCAGACTCGGCATACCCTGCTTCAAGCCGAGGGTCTGTCCTAAAAGCTCCTCGAGCTCACCACTTTGCGCCCAATGCTCGACGCTCGATTCGAAGAGCAGCGCCCGGCAGCTCGAGAGGGTCAAGAGCCCGAGCAACATCTGTGCAGCGCTGCGTCGACGCTCCCGAGCGACTGCTCGACCCAAGCCGAGACACTTCTGATCGAAAGGTTCGGACATCATCCACAGCACAAAAAGATAGCCCAGCCGATGACCCGCGAAATCTTCCGGATCACGCAGCAAGACGAAGGGGCGATCACGGGGAGCCCAGGCCAAGGACAAAGCTCGTCCCACCTGGTACCCGGCTCGCGGAAAACTGGCGGGAACCAAACGCGCAGGCAGAGGGCCAGGCTCCAGCTCAGCGCCGCGAAAGAGTTCGCTCGCGCCAAAGAGACCCAGCAAGACGTCAGGGGCCAGGCGCGCAGGCCAGCCCTCACGGTGCGAACGTCCCGACGCCAAGCACACCAAGTCCGAAAAGCTCTCTACCCCACATACTTCGAGCAATTCACGCTGGCGGCGCCAGGTCGGCTCGAGCAAGTGCGTAGCTCGAGTACTCTCGGTGCTCGCCGAAAAATAGGCCAGGACATCTTGTTGACCCAGCCGGGTGTGAATCTCCGCACAGCGGTAAAAGTAGCCCACCCGATGAGCACTGAGCGCCCGCCCACAGGTCTCGATATTGTTCCACCACAGCCGAGCTTCTTCCCCCGATTTCGAGAAGGCTAAAGCTTTCATCTCGGCCAGCGGAAGGCGCGTTTCTTTGGGCTCAGACACAACATGCTGCACTTCACGTAGGAGCCGTTGGTCTTCGTCCAACCAGGGTTGATTGATGCGCATCTCGGTGAGCCTGTGAATCCAACGGAGCAAGGGAGAGCGAAGTGGATCGGCGGCGTCCAAAGCCGCGACCGCCTCGAATCGAGATTTGCCGGCCAGCTCGCTCTCACCTCTCAGCCCCAAAAACCGAAAGCCACGATTGTTACCGGGCAGCGCCTGGATCTTCGACATGTAGGCTCGGCCCATCGGCTCGATGGCACGGGCCAGATGGAAGGGATTGTCGAGTTGAGAAGCATGCATCATCGGAAGAGGCACTCTATCACCTCGTGGCGACAACGCTTGGCCGCCCTCTTGGGGGGAGCAGCTTCGCCAGAGATAGGGATAGTTGAGTTAAATAAACAGGTCTCGCAGAGCCTTTGGGAGATCGGCTTGAGGGGACCTGCGCCGTAGGGCTAAGTAAGCAGTCTTCCCACTGCTCATGAATTTGTCCGCCCAAAACGAAGCCCCCCTCCTCAATGAGCCTCAACTGACGGCTGTCTCGCACACGAACGGCCCCCTTTTGATCTTTGCGGGGGCCGGTAGCGGAAAGACGCGGACCCTGACCTATCGTATCGCCAATCTCGTGGCGAACCACCGCGTCGCCCCTTACCGTATTCTCGCCGTGACCTTCACGAACAAGGCGGCGGGAGAGATGAGGGAACGGCTGGAGGGCATCGTTGGCGAAAACATCGCCCGCGACCTGTGGGTTGGTACGTTTCACGGCATCTGCGCCAAGTTCTTGCGGCGCTACTTCGATCTGGTCGGTCTTGAAAAGAACTTCGTCATCTACGACGACTCCGATCAAAAAGCCCTCATGGCGCGTGTCATCAAAGACCTGAAGCTCGACGATCGACGCTACGTTCCCAAGGCCATGCTGGCCATGGTCAGCGCCCACAAACGAGACGGGCACGACCCGAAAGACGAAGAGCTCGGCGATGGTTTCGATCAAAGGATCGGAGAAATCGGTCGTGAGTATCAAAAGGCCTTGCGCCGCAGTAATGCAGTCGACTTCGACGATCTCTTGTTATTGATGCTGAAGATCGTCGAAAGCACCGAGCTCGCCCAAGCCGATGAACTGCGCCGCAAGTTCGAACACGTCATGGTGGACGAGTTTCAAGACACCAATGAGGTGCAGTACCGCATCGTGCGCGCTCTGAGTGCAAACAGCCGTAATCTCTGCGTCGTCGGGGACGACGACCAGTCGATCTATCGCTGGCGTGGCGCAGACGTGCGCATCATCCGCGGCTTCAAGCGCGACTTTCCCGAGGCCTTGGTCGTCAAGTTGGAGCAAAACTACCGCTCCTCACAGAACATAGTCAAAGCGGCTCTCTCGGTGATCGAAAAGGCGGACGATCGAGAACCCAAAGAGCTGTGGACTGCAGAAGGAGATGGCGAAAAGGTGCAGGTGCGGGCCTGTGCAGACGAGCGAGTCGAATCCGCCTATGTGGCCTCGGGTCTCAAAGAAGGCCAGCGGAGCGGTGTCGTCGCCAGTGAGCAGGCCGTCTTCTATCGAACCCACGCCCAATCCCGCGTCTTGGAAGAATCCCTGCGCGGAGCGGGGATCCCCTATCAGATCATCGGAGGAATGAAGTTCTTTGATCGCGCCGAGATCAAAGACATGCTCGCCTACCTGCGCCTGCTCAGTAATCGCCACAGTGACACCGACTTTCTCCGCATCGTCAATGTGCCGGCGCGCGGCATTGGACAGAAGACAGTCTCTCAACTGCTTGAACTCGCCGCCGAAAATGCCACCAGCCTAAGTGATACCCTTCACCACGCGCTGCTCGATAAGTCGCTCAGTGCGACTGCTGCCAAGAAACTCGCCGTTTTTCATCGACTCACGACGGAGTTGCGCGAGGTCAAAGACAGTCTGCTACCCTCGGAACTCTTGGAACGCACATTGTCGGAAACGGGCTACCAGAGACAGCTCGAAAAAGACGATACAGCCGAGAGTGACGCTCGCCTGCAAAACCTGGCCGAACTCTTGGGCTCACTTCGAGAGTACGAAAGCGAAGCACCCGAGACAGGAGAAGAAATCAGCCTGGAAGGTTACCTCGAACGGGTTTCTTTGGTGGCCGCGGTCGACACCCTCCAGGATGCTCCCAAGGTTTCTTTGATGACCGTCCACGCCGCCAAAGGTCTGGAGTTCGAACAGGTGTGGCTCACAGGGATGGAGGAAGAAACCTTTCCCTTTCGCGGACTCGACGGCGAAGACCCCGAAGAGCTCGACGAAGAACGACGCCTGGCTTATGTCGCCATCACGCGAGCTCGAAAACGCCTGAGCATTTCTTATGCGGGTTCGCGGTTTCTGTTCGGGCGGACGAAGTATCTGATGAAGAGCCGCTTCGTCGACGACCTGCCCGAGGAGTGTATCTCGCTCAGTGGCGAACTACGCCCTCAAATGCCCGGTTTTCCGAGTCAGTTTTCTGGCCAGGGTGGCAGCTCTGGATTCGGGGGCCGGGGGTACTCGGGGCGATCGAGTTCGGGATTCGGACGCAGCTCCGACAGCTGGACGTCGCCCGGCGGACGCTCGGCCTCGGCCTCCATCGAAGTCAAGACCGGACGTCACATCGACCGGGATGCCTTCGACGACATTCCCCCGGACGAGTTCGACGCGGTCGACTACGGCGAAGGAGAGGCTGTCGTGGTGCGCCCGGGTCAAAAGGTTTCCCACAAGAAGTTCGGCACAGGTCGCGTTGAACGCGTTGAGTCCGGCAATCCCCCCACCGTGGTGGTTCGTTTTGCCGGTTACGGCCCGAAGCGAATCGTGGCGACCTTTCTCCAATTTGATTGAGTTCGACTCATTTTCCTGCCTCAAAAAAGAACCAGCTCATGAACAAGCGACTTTCCTTCCTGCAAGAACTCGTCAACAACAACAAGGCGGATGCCTTCGCTCACTACGCATTGGCAATGGAGTACAAGAAGGAGGGCCAGCTAAAGGAAGCAGTCGGAACCTTTGACCGATTGCACGCGACCTTCCCGGACTACCTCCCCCAATACTTAATGGCGGGACAGATGCACCTGGACAATGACCAGCCCGATGTGGCCCGCACTTGGCTAGAGAAAGGCTTGGCTCTGGCTCAAAAGACGGGGGACGGCAAGACGGCCGGAGAAATCGAAGCGGCTCTGGCCCTGTGCTAGCCCCACCCCACGACTTCTTAAGTAGCCGAGGTATCGTAAAGGTCATGTCACAACTACCGCTTCTTGACGAAGCCAGCCAGGACGCTCTCGAGGCATTTGTTCAATTGGTCGTCCTGGTCGCTTTCGCCGACGGAACCCTTTCGGACAAGGAAGCCGAGGTGCTCACCGAACGTGTCACCCTGCTTTCAAAAGGGCGAGTTTCCAAAGAATGGGTTCTCAACCAGTGCACCTCATTGCCGAACGCCTCCAAGGATTCGAACAATTGGCGAGCCGATCTCATTGACAACATCAAAGGACGCATCACCGAAAAGTCGATGCGCATCAGCGCCTTCGTGGTCGCGATGGAGGTCGCTCGGGCCGACTCGGGCGTGGGAACGCGCGAAGGGGTGATGCTGGCAAACCTGGCGGTGCAACTCGAACTGACCCACGACGAGATCAAAGATTTCCTCAACTAGACCCTGCCCATGAAACAATATCTTGAGCTCCTCGAACGCATCCTCGAAACTGGCGCCGACAAGTCCGATCGAACAGGCACAGGCACGCGCAGTGTGTTCGGCCATCAAATGCGCTTCGACCTCAACTACGGGTTCCCTTGTTTGACGACCAAGAAGCTCCATCTGCGCTCGATCATCATCGAACTTTTATGGTTCTTGAGTGGCGAGACCAACATCCGTTTCCTCAAAGAAAACCGGGTGCGCATCTGGGATGAATGGGCCGACGAGAACGGCGATCTAGGTCCGGTCTATGGCCACCAGTGGCGGAGCTGGCCCGGACGGGACGGGACGGGCATCGATCAGATCGAAAACCTAGTGAAACGGCTCAAAACCAATCCCGATTCTCGACGGCATATCGTCAGCGCCTGGAACGTTGCCGACGTCGATCAGATGGCTCTACCTCCCTGCCACTGCCTCTTCCAGTTCTACGTGGCCGAAGGAAAACTCTCCTGTCAGCTCTATCAAAGAAGTGCGGACGTATTTTTGGGAGTGCCCTTCAACATCGCCTCCTACGCGCTGCTCACGATGATGTTGGCTCAGGTGTGTGATCTTATGCCTGGAGATTTCGTCCACACCTTCGGCGATGCTCATCTGTACAACAACCATCTGGAGCAAGCGCGGTTGCAGCTGCAGCGCACGCCCAAAACCTTGCCTACCATGAAGCTCAACCCCAACGTCAAAGATCTGTTTTCGTTCAAATACGAAGACTTCGAGTTGAACGACTATCATCCTGACCCCCACATCAAAGCGACTGTGTCCGTCTGAAGAGAACTGGCCATGCAAGTTTGCCTGATCGCCGCCATCGCTCAAAACGGAACCATTGGGCGCGACAATGACCTACCTTGGTCCATCAAAGAGGATATGCGCTTTTTTGTGCGAACCACTCGGGGGCATACGGTCGTAAGCGGGCGCAAGAACTTTCAAGCCATGGGACGCCCCTTGCCGAAACGGCGTAACATCGTCATCACGACCAACCCCTCCCTTAAGTTCGAGGGCGCCGAAACTGTCGGCGATCTTCCATCAGCTCTCCGACTCGCTCAACAGGCGGGAGAAGACCAGGCCTTCGTGATCGGAGGCGCACAGATCTATGCCTTGGCTCTCCCCTACGCCCACGTCTTCTATCGGACGACAGTGCTCTCGGACGTCCCCGGGGACGTTGAATTTCCAACGGCAGACTGGTCGGATTGGGAGGTAGAAGAACTCATGAGCCATCCTGCCGACGACGAAAACGAGTACGC
Source organism: Polyangiaceae bacterium (assembly GCA_050300635.1). Classification (GTDB taxonomy): domain Bacteria; phylum Myxococcota_A; class Polyangia; order Polyangiales; family Polyangiaceae; genus NIC37A-2. The sequence continues at coordinate 158,300 of JBNKYC010000043.1, read as the reverse complement.
CTTCGTCACAGAAAAACTCACCAGGCGCGCCTCCCCCCGAGAGTTCATGCAAAAATGAAGGTCGAGATGGGCAGAAGCAGAACCAATCACCTGCGGCGACTCACCGGGGCCCTACTCTGCCTCTTCGGTACCGGGGCCCTTGCCTGGCTCGCGCCCCAAAAAGCCGGAGCAACGCCTCCCCCACCGCCCTCCACCGCAACTCCGCCCGCTGCCACACATGCATCCTCCTCCGCGCAAACGCGCAACAAGGCAGACAATGGCACCGACGAGGCCCGCGAGAAAAGCAGCGAGCTCGGGCAGGGGGGCAGCACCAAGCAGCCCCACCCAACAGACGCCCTACCCGAAGCTCAGTACCTGCCTCGTTACAGCGTCCGCCGCAGTGGAGCGTTTATTTACGGGTCTCAGCGCATCGAGGTGCGCAAGGAAGAAGTCCGGGTCGCCAGCGAAGCCTTCCCCAGCGGAGGAACCCCCTACAGCCTCAAAGTCGGGGCGCATCTCGGCGGGGGTTATCTCTTTTATCAAGTGGTCACCGATCAGGGACACAGCGCTACCAACTTCTATCGAACCGATGAGTTTACCGCACCCCTTCAGCCCCTAGCCCAGCTGCCCTTTTCGGTCAGCGAAGTGCGGATCGGTTTCGATCGGATTTACGCCCTGGGCACGAGTCTACATGTGGCTCTAGATCCAAAATCAGGCGCCGTACTCCCCCTCAACCCGCTCCCTCCGGTCATCACCTTGGAGGGGCTTGCTTTTTCGGGGAGCCGATTGGCAGCAGTGCAAGCCCCCCTGGTCGGCGTGCTCGGCACTTTTGACGCGGGACTCACCTGGCACCCCCTGCGCGAAGCGGAGGCCATCGAACCTTCGTCTGTCCCGCCCACGATTCAGCTGAAGACAAAAGAAGGGATCCGCATTTTGGGTCCGGATCTCAAGCTCGATCATCTTGCCGCAAAACCGAACGACACGCAGGGACAAGCGTCCGGCTTTCTGGGTGCGGACGATTGGGTCGTCGATCTTTCTCTCGCTCTTTCTCATGGCATCGAGCTCGACGATCACGCGGTAGCTCTCGCCCGCGGAAAGTTAATACGCGCACCGCTTACGGGCCCTTTTCGGCTGCATCGCAGCTCCGCGCCCGTCGATCCTTCCGCTTCGTGTCGGTCGGTGCCCAACCCGGCGACCAAAGGAGCCCTCTTTCTTTGCTCCGGATCGCAGCTGACTCTCTTTGCGTACCAAACCGAAAAACTCCGCCTCGTCGAAAGCGCGGCCCCCCACCCCATTTTGAGCGATGGCCCGGGAGCATTTCTCTTGGATGGCCCCTGCCAAAGCCGACCAAAAAGCGAAGCGCAGGCAAACGCAGCCTTGCCACCCCAAACCAAGCAAGCTGAGACGAAAAAGCAACTCTGCTGGTTAACGGAACGAGGAGCCACCACCCTGTCGTTCAAACCGACAAAAGGCCCCGCGCGCTATCAAAGCTTCGCCACCTCGGGTCGCGGCGTCCATCGCATTGTGTGGGACCCCAAAGGTAGGCGTTTCGTTACACATCAGCTGAGTCGAGCGCCCTCAAAAACGAAAAAGGCCGCTCCAAAGACCCACACCTACCCCCTCGAACACCAAGAAACACTAGCTAACCTGCTTTCCGAAGGCTCACTCTTGCCTCACGCGAGCGAAGAAGAAGATGGGTTTTCGGTGTGGGTGATCCAAGGCGAAAAGTTCGTGGGCGCTCGCCTGTTCGAAGGCGGGAGCCTCGACTACGGCGCGGTGCAGCGCCCTCTGTCCAAGACGCTCTTCTACGGTAACCGAGCCTATCTTTGGGGAGCCTCAGGGTTCGCCAAACAAAGTCTTGATGGGGGGCTTCATTTCGAAGAACTCACCATTCCTTATCGCAACCCCGAGCCCGAGCTCTCTGCCCCTCTCGACGCCTCCACGCCAACCTTCATGGGCTGCGGACACGCTGGTTGTAGCCTGGGAAGTATGCTCAGACGGGGCTGGTCATCCGAGCCCCTCTCCTTGGCACAAGACGGCCCCCGCCGACGTCTCATTCATCCGGGCGGCTCACGCCACCACTTCACCTGCTTCCCCAGCGGCTCGGCCACGCCTCCGCGGCGCCGTGAACTGGCTTCGGATTGGGAAGGTTTCTGGGAAAACGCGCCGCCCGCCATGCCCGGTGGTTTCGAAGGAAGAAGCGTTGGCTTTCCTCACGATCTGGCGCGACTTTATGCCAGCGGCCCTCAGGATTTATCCTGGAACCGAGACGGTCGACTCCAACTTCACTTTCTCGACCCTTACTCAATCGAAACCATCAAAAAATCAGCGCCCAGTCCCGATCTGGCCGCGAACCTCGTCGCCGCTGAAACCCTCCTCGGAACGATCGACCGCAGTGGTTCTTCAACGGTGTTCTTGCTCGACCCCGGAGGCACCCACGGGGCCGTGCTGTTGCGCACGCGAAGCGTACAAACCCTTTTGACTTTCGGAGAAGGCACCCCTCTTCAATCGGTGCCCATCGTAGACCCAAAAACGCAACAAGAGCTCAACATCAGAACGCCTCTCGGCGTCGTTGAAGCCAATGGGAGGACCTTCCTCGCCTACTACAGCGACCGAGACGACATTGCCGTGGCCGAGTTGGACGAGACGGGCATGCATCGATTCGCGGCCTTTCATGTGGGCGAAGTTGGTGGCCGGAATCTTTCGTTGGTACGATCAACACGCGGCGATCTGGGACTTTCCATGGAAGGTGATCGGGGACTCTTCGTCTATCCTCTTTCTATGCAAGGCGAGCTCGGCCTCCCGATCATCGCTCCCCATCGCTCGACACGCCCCCCGAGTTGCGCTCCCGAGGCCAGCGGTTTCATCGTCGAGCGTGAGCTACCTCTGTCCCCGTATCTCGAAGCAGAAAGCGGTCAAGCCATCCGCACCAGTGGGCTCCGAGCCAAGATGATCGTGAGTCAAAATCCCGCCTGCCTCGAAGCGATGACTGCACGGGTACGCTCGCTGCCTCCGCTTTCTCCTGCCAAGAAAAGCTCCGGTGGCGTACCTCTGACCTTGCTCAATTCGGACTCGGCGGGCAACCGAACCCAACTGCTCTGCGAGTAGCGCTACTTCTTTTCTAGCTGTCGACTTCGCTCAGCCGCGGCCACAACCGCGTCCATGAGCGCACCACGCAAACCGCGCTGCTCGAGCACTTGGACGCCCGTGATCGTCGTCCCTCCGGGACTGGTCACCATATCTTTGAGTTGTCCGGGATGCAGTCCCGACTCTTGGGCAAGGGTCGCCGCTCCACGTAGAGTTTGCATCGCCAGGTTCATTGCAACATCACGAGGGAGCCCGGCGCGCACACCACCATCGGCAAGCGCTTCGATCATCAGCATGACATAAGCGGGGCCGCTACCCGATAAACCAGTTAAGGCATCCATCATCGTTTCATCAACAATGACACACTGCCCCACTACCTTGAGCAAAGACTGCGCAAACTTAAGATCTCCATCATGAAGGCCACTCCCGCCGCAGAGGCCCGTGGCCCCCTGCCCCACCAAGGCGGGGGTGTTGGGCATGGCTCGAATGACTCGCGCTTCGCCAGAAAACGCATCCTCAATTTGAGATAGCTTCACTCCAGCGGCAATGCTGATCCAGAGACGACCTTCTGCCGGGCGATCTCTAAGTACTTCAAGAACCGTCTTGGGTTTGGTCGCCACGAGTACGACATCACAGGAGGCGATCAGTTCGTCCGAAGAGTCCACGGCATGGATCGACAGTTCTTTTGCCAAAGCCTTCAATTTCGGCTGATTCACGTCGGTCGCCCACAACTGGCCTGGCGGCACCTGGGCCTTGATCAAACCTCGAATCAAAGCCGAGGCCATGTTTCCCGCCCCAATGAATCCTATCTTGGTTGCTTTGAGTTCCACGCCCTCAGCCTACTCGCACCTACTGATCGCGCAAAGACAGAATAAAACAGCCCGGCCCCACCGAATTTCGGCCTCCCCCTTTTTTGCGCGGCGTAGTTGCATTAGTTATCCTTCGATGGTGAGCAACGAGGACCGACGGGAAAACAGCCGAACCCCCATCGAGCTGAAGGTTTCCTACAAACGCGTCAACTCGTTCTTCGCCGATTATACGCGCAACATCTCGAGGGGCGGCACCTTCATTGCAACTGCCCGCCCTTTGACGATGGGGACGGAGTTCGTCTTCGCTCTCGAAGTGCCTGGCCTGGAGGAGCCGCTGCGCCTCAATGGTCGCGTGATCTGGACCACCGAACCAGAAAACGCGACCCGCGCCAATCCAGCAGGAATGGGGATCGAGTTTCAGTACATCGACGCCGCCGAACGCCGAGGCACAGAAGAAGTTGTAGAGCGACTTCTCGTCAAAGAGCTGGGCGAAGAACTCACCCGTGACCTCCTCGGGAAACCGCCCAGCACACGCTGATCAGCCTAACGCCGAAAACGCTGGCCTATGCGGCCTGATTCGCGCAAGCGCGCCCACCTTAGGGAAGCTCGATTGCGCTGGGCACGGCTAGGCCCAAAATCGGCTTCTTGCCGTGACGGTTTTTTAGATCTGCTGCGATGCGCACTTCGATCAGATCGATCGCAGGACTCTTCGAGAGCTCATAGAGCTCGTCTGTCCAGGCTCGGCCCGCTTTGGGATGCAAAGCCAAGGTTGAATAAAACTGCGCCTCGGTTTTTTCGACCGTGGTTGAGGCCAACGCGAGCAGCTTTTGGGGAGCGAACTCAGCGAGACCAAACTTGCGCAGAGTCAGGAGCCAGCCCTCGGCGCGGACGGCTTGCTCCAAGACTTGACGACTCAATCCATCCGGCGAACGTCCCAGGCGCTTCTGCAAGAGCTGATGCCACAGGGCAATGTAGATTGCGTTTTCCGCAGGCAACCCCAAATCCAAGGCCTGAGAAATGGCACGACGACTCAAACGATAATCGTCCAGGCAAAATGCAGCCCGCGACATGTCCGTAAGGGTCATTTCTAACTCGGCGGGGTTGGTGCGGCTCTGCTCCAGAGCTCTTTCGTAGGTGGACGAAAGCGATTGAGGCACATCATAGTACTGCAGCACCCCCGCCAGATGGCGCTCGATGGCAGCCGGAGAAATCGTCGTGGGGGCCATCTTCTGCAGCACCACGAGCCGAGACAGAGCGTTGCCCAAGGCCTTCCGTGCCGCCTCGGTTTTGCCGCGGGCGCGTTCCAACTCAAAGATGGCTTGTTCTGCCTCCGCCTCCGCCAAGAGATCGCCTTCGCCCTGTGCTGCGCTCACCGCGGCTTGGTACAGCCGCTGCGCTTCTTGCTCTTTTCCGAGCTGCCACTCCAGACGTCCCAATCGGAGCTGAGTTGAGGCTGTCTTTGAAATCGACAAGGCTTCTTTGAGGAGAGTTCGCGCTTCTCGGACATGGGCGTGACGCGTTTCTAGAGCCGCCATGAGCAGCTGAGCTCTGGCCGGATCCGGGCCTTGGTCGCCTAGGTCATGTCGAGCTCGTTCGAAGAGCGGTTTCGCTTCGAGATAGCTGCGACGCGCCGCCTCCAGCTGATCAGTGCGTGAAAGTTCAAGCAACCCACGGAGCACGAGGGTGAGCGACCAGGCGATGGCGTCGGCTCGCGTTGATTCTTGGCTGCTCTTGGAAAGAAGGATGGACGCCACCTCCGGCATACCAAACTCGACCAAGATCATCGAAAGAGGCATAGAGTTTTCGAAACGACCTTGGCCGCTGCGATACAAGCCCAGGGCCGCCCAGAAAGAAGCCGCATCATTGACGTAACGGGGCAGGCTAATTTCGCTGGGTTCCTCCGAACGAACGTCTTCGAACTGTCGAAACAGGGCCATCCAGGCCTCAGGAGCATCATTTTGGGCCGTGGCTTCCAGCAAAGAAATATAGGCGGGAGGCAGAGCTCGCTCTAGGTTTGCGTCACGCAGAGCCTGCACGGCTGCAGCGGGCGCCCCCTGACGCACATTGAGGGCCACCATCGCTGGAGCGCCGCTTCGTACCGCGCGGTAGGCCTCCATGGCGAGCTCTCGTTCCTTCTGATTGGTCGGCTGTGACTCCACCGCCGAACTCGACAAGGCCGCGTGCATCCAAGAGATGATCGATTCCTTAGCTTGAATGTAGTTTTCTGCGCTAGGATCCACCACGGAGCGAGCCAACGCGGCTCGGGTTTTTTCGCCGAGTTGCTGAAGAGCAGTGCTCCCAGAAACAGAGCGACTAAAGCTATCGATCGCCACAAGGTGATCCTTAAGCTGCTTTCGGAGCTCGTCCGTTTCTGCGACAGGAAGAGAAAGGTCGTAGAGCGCGGCCGAGCGACCGGCATCGCCGAGTCGCGCCGCCGCGTGTCCAGCTTCGATCAACGCCTGCGCTTGTCCGCGCGTCGCCGAGAGCAATTCGTCGTCATGACGGAGCAAAAGCAAAGCACCAGTCACCATGTCCTCGGCCTCGGCCTCGAACCCCTGCTCGAAAAGACGAGCCGCTCGTGTGAGCTGATACTGAACCGCGCCAGCGAGCTTCAGCTTGGCCGCCGGACTGCGATCGTTATTGGACAGCAGCTCATACAGGACCTGAGGAAACTCCTCCCTACTGATTGGAGTCGCAGGTGCGTCACTCACCTCCACCGGAGCAACCACAGCCGCAACCGGCGCCTTGGCACAGGCTGCCAGGCTCAGCCCCAAAACGCCGGACAGAACTGTACTTAATAAGGGCCCCGCAGAAACACGCCGCTTCACCCCGGTGTTGTACGAAGCCTTGACTCAAAGCGCCAGCCGAGGGTGGTGGAAGCCTAGGCCCGGGAGTTGTATTGTTTCGGTCGGATGAGCGAAGACGAGAGAACCAACGATCATGGAGCCGAGACACGCTCTTTGCTCCCCGTGGTCTCGTCCAAAGAAGCCGACGACCGTACCAACGAACCGATGGGCGATCGCACCTCGAGCCCGGCTTCTGGCCACCATGATCAAGCCGTCAAAAAGACCCCCGGCAAGCTCGCAGAGTTTGACGTGGTTCGTCGTCTAGGCATGGGCGGCATGGCCGAAGTCTTTCTCGCCAAGAAACGAGGCGCCCAAGGCACCTACAAACTGCTGGTTCTCAAACGTATCCTGCCCGAGCACATGAGCAGTCGGCGCTTCCGCGTCATGTTTGCCGAGGAAGCGCAGCTCGCTACTCGACTGAACCATCCCAACATCGTCCAGGTCTACGACTTTCAAGATTACGGGGACGACGGCCAGCTGCTCAGCATGGAGTACGTCGACGGACCCGATCTGAAAGCCTTGTCTCGGGCCGCCAAGACCAAGTCGAAGAAACTCCCGCCAGAAGTCGCGGCCTACATCATCGGTGAAGTCGCCAAAGGACTCCACTACGCCCACGAGCGAAAGGACGAACGAGGCGAACCCCTCGATATTGTTCACAGGGATGTGTCGCCCCAGAACGTGCTGCTTAGCTATGATGGCGCAATCAAAGTCGCGGACTTCGGCATCGCTTCCGCCAATCTCTTTCGCGAAGAAGTCGGAGTTCTCAAAGGCAAGACGGGTTACATGTCTCCTGAGCAAGCCCGTGCTCAAAAAGTCGATCGCCGCACGGACATCTATTCGCTCGGCGTCGTTCTTCATGAGCTGCTTACTGGCCGCCCTCTGCACGGCGACCTAGATGGAGACGAATTGCTCGCAGCTGTGCGAGCTGGGCGCGTCGAGCCCCCCAGCACTTATGCCATCGGAATCCCGGCAGAGCTCGATGAGCTGACGCTCAAAGCACTTTCGCCCAATCCTGATCAGAGGTTCAACACCGCACGCGAGTTTTCGGCGGCGCTTTCACGGGCATTGTTTTCGATGGGCCAGCTCGTCGACGCCCATACGGTCGAGCAGGTGATCGTAGAGATGTGCGGAGAGCGCGTCGTCGAATCTGTGGCCGAGATCGAAGCTGCCCAAGAGGCAGTCGACAGCGAACGTCCCTTCGAACTCATGAGTCCCGAGGACGGGACTCCTGTCCAGCCGCTGTTGGCGGGACGAAATGCCGGGACAGAAGTCCGCCACGTCGCAGTCGTGTCTTTCGCTCTCCGCAAGTACGAATCACTGGTAGTCCACCTGGGACACGAAGGAGCTAAGCTCGGCCTTGAGCGCCTCAAAAGTACTCTGGAAGCCATCGCCTTCAAACGCAATCTTCGTCTTGACCTCGACGAAGAAGGCGGCCTCTTCGTTCGGGGGGTGGCAGTGGCAGGGCTGCTCAACAACCCAGCTGGTGCAGCCGCAGACGCAGTGGGCTTCGCCATCGACCTCCAGGATGGTGTACACGATGCTCGTGAAGATCTAAGCGGTGATCTCGATGTTACCGTCGGTATCGTGCGTTCTTTGGCAACCGGTCGACGTGACTCCACTGGACACCTCATCGACCACTCCCTTGCCGAACCGGCTCTCAGTTTGGCCAACCTACTTCGCGATCGAGCGCGCTTAGGCACGAGTCTGGTCGCGGGCGGGTTGTACCGCCTGATTCGCCGCGATTTTGTTTGGGGCGATGCGCCCAATGTAGAGCTCGACGACCTACCCGGCGAAGAGCTTCCAAAGCGCATGCGTGTCTACGAGCTCGTGCGCGCGCTTTCTCGCGAAGAAAAGCTTCAACAGATCGCCATCGCTCCCGACGAGTTGATCGGGCGTGACGCCGAAATCGCTGATCTTCACGCGGCCTATTATCGCTCCGTCGGGCAATCGATGGGGGAAGCCCGTGTAGTCGCGCGCGTGGTTTCGGGCGAGCTCGGCATCGGGAAGACGGCTCTGGTCAACGCCTTCCTCAACGAACTGCCCCCCGACGCTCGCCCCCTCCGCACCGAGTGCAGCCAGGCGCGCCGCGACGTCCCCTACGCCGTGATCGCAGAATGGCTTCGCGAGCTCACCGGGATCTTCCAAGACCAACCCCTTGAAGAAGCGCGGGAACGAGTGGCCGCCACCTTAGGCTGGATCAACCAGGGTGACGCATCAGAAACCATTGAGCGCCTCGCCGAACTCTGCACGGGTCGTCTCGGCGTGGCCTACGATGAAGCCGAAGTCGCTCACCAACGCAATCAGATCTTGATGGGTTTGGAGCAGTTCGTGCACCGAGCCGCGGCTACCGCTCCCTTGGTGATCGTACTCGATGCGATGCAGTGGTGCGACCAGATGAGTCTCGAGTGCGTCAGCGAACTGCTCCACAAAGACTTGTCGCTTCCTGTCTTGGCCCTGCTCGTCACGCGCCCAGCCGAGCGCATCACCAAGCACATCGAAGGGCTCCTGCGCGTCGAACTGGGCGGACTACCCCCTGAAAGCCAAATTCGCCTTCTGCAGGTGCGCCTGGCTGTTGGACCGGGGGTCGATCGCGTGTGCGCCGACGTCCTGCCTCGCGCCGCCGGCAACCCCTACTTTCTGCTCGAAATGGTCGACGCCCTGCTCGAACGCGGGATCCTCGAAATCCAAGAAGGCTCAGACGGCGCCCAGCATTTAGAACGAGTAGACGTAGCTGGTTCGGTCTTGGCCTTGCCCTCGACCCTCGAGCAGCTGATCGCCGACCGGCTCACAGAACTGACAAAAAGCGAAGAACGTCTGCTTGACTGGATCGCTGTAGCGGGCGGCCCCATCCTGATCACCGATCTGGCGCAACTGTTCGGCGAAGAAACCCAGGACGTCCTGTCTCGACTGAGCGCGCGCGGTATCACCGAGACGGGCGAAGGATTCGCCGACGTGAAACATCCGCTGACCCGCGACGTCGCATACCGTTCCATCGCAAGCGAGCAGCGACGACGATTGCACCGAGGTCTAGGTGAGCTCTTGGCCGCCAGCGGTCAGAGCAAAGGCATCGCGGCGGCCGCCGTGGCACGCCACCTCGCCAAGGGTGGGATGGTCGAACAAGCCGCCGAGCTCTATCTCGAAGCAGCGGGCGTGGCCCGAGCCAGCTATCAGATCCCCATCGCGACTCGTGCTTACAAGAAGGTGGTCAAGATTCTCCCCGCCGGAGACCCTCGCCTCATCGAAGCTCACGAAGCTCTCGAGGCGATAGCGCGCAATGATGGTCGTTGGCGAGAGCGACGTTCTCACCTTCTGCATATGCGCCGAGGAGCCGTCGCGAGCAAAAATGGCTACTGGGTCGCGACCGGCCTCCTGCGCACGGCGCGTTATGAACTCGACTTGGGACGCCTCAATCGCGCGGCTCATTTCGCGCGGCTCGCCGAAGAAGCCGCCACCGAAAGCCAATCCGAGGTCGTGGCTCTACAAGCTCGCTCGCTACAGGCCGAAGTTCTTCGCGATACGGGAGACATGCAAGGTGCCCTGGCGGCAGTCGACCGCGCCCTCGCGGTGGCCGACCACCCCGACATCACAGCCCGCCTCCGCGCCGAAGTGCTACGCGCCCGAGGCACTCTGCTAAGAAGGGTGGGCCGCGTCATCGAAGCCCTCGACGCCTATGCCGAAGCCATCGCCGTTTTTCAAATGGTCGGGGCCCGGCGCATGGAGGCGCGCGCCAAGACTTCCCTGGCCTTCGCGATGTACGTGCTGGGACGCTACGAAGACGGCATCATCCTAGCCCGCGAAGCCAACCAAATTGACACCTCCATCGGTGGACGCTTTCAGACGGCCAAGACTCTAGCCAATCTGGGGCTTTGTTACGCTGGGGCCGGAGACATCGATCAAGGTCTCCAGCACCTGATCGAGGCACGCGACGCCCACGAACGCTACGGAGAACGCGACACCAGAGCCGACACTCTCATGAGCATCGCCGAGGTATTGCTCGATAAGGGAGAAATCGCGGAAGCCGAGCGCTACGTGGGCGATGCCGCTGCCCTGATTCAGGTGACCGAAAGTCGCTACGATGCCACCCACGAACGCATGTTGCGAGCCCTGGTGGCCCTGGCCCAAGACCAGCCCGAAGAAAGCTTACGTCGCAGCATCGAGGCGCGCCAAGCTGCCGAAGCCCAGGCTTACGCCTCTTTTCATTTTTACGCGATGGCCATCGAGGCACGGGCTCGCGTCGACGTAGGAGAACAACACACCGGTATCTTGATCGCGACCACGGCACTCGGGGCGGTCGACGCCCTTCAAGGAACAGAATACTCGCTACAGAGTCGAGCACTTTGTTGTGATGCCTTGGAGAGGGCCGGGTCTCCCCAGGCCAAAGAACTGCGAAATCGCTCACGCGCAGTCGCTGAGCGTTGCGCCGCACGCATCGTCGATCCACAGTTAAAGCAGGCCTTCATGAGACGTCCGCATGTCGCCGCGTTACTCGGAAAGAGCGCTTCTGAGCCGGGAGCCTCACCCCAACCACCCGGAGTCATCCCTTGACCACTGAGACACGTCCTCGACGCTTAGGCTTGGTGCTCTCTGGAGGCGGCGCACGTGGCGCCTACGAAGTGGGGGTACTCAGCTACATCTTCGACGAGCTCCGCGGCGCCCAAAAGGGCCGTATCGAAGTGGATATCATCTGCGGGACTAGCGTTGGAGCCATCAATTCGGCAGCCATCGCCGCCAGCATGAGCGAGCAACAAGACGGTATGCGCCATCTGGTGCGCCTTTGGGAGACCCTGGAAATCGACCGCGTGCTCAATTTTGGGTGGCGCCAGGCCGCCGGTATCGCGGGTCTGTTCAGCAAGAAGATGAGCGCGGGTTTGGTGGATGTTTCTCCGATGGCTCAACTCATCCGCCGCGAAGTCCCCTGGAAGTCGATTTCGCGTTCGCTCCGGAGAGGCCACCTCAAGGCCCTGAGCATCACCTGCACCGAGGTGAGCACCGGCCGGGCTGTGCTCTTCATGCAAACAGGCCCACAGCTTGGGCTGCCCAGGCACTCTCCACCTCGAACGCTCATGCGCGCCGAACGCATTGGCCCCGCCCATGTACTGGCATCGGCGTCCCTTCCTTTGTTGTTTCCTCCCGTACAGATCGGAAACCAGCTCTATGTGGACGGTGGACTACGTCACAATACCCCAGTGGCTCCCGCTATTCGCTTAGGTGCTACTCATGTTCTTGTCGTAGGAACCTCCCGCGATGTAGGCGGGGTTCTTGACAACGAAGAGCTACCAGATGTCTCGAGCGCTTCGGTCATGGGCAAAGTAATGAACGCCCTCATGCTCGATCACTTGGACAACGATCTGGCCCAAATCGCCCTGCTCAATGACATCCACGCGACCGGAGAAACCGCTTTTGGGGGCGAGTACGGTTCGCGTATGCGACACGCCAGCGCTCAACGTGGGGCTCGTATGTTTGAGAAGATTCAACCTTTCATCATTCGACCCAGCATCTCTATTGGTCGGCTGGGCGCCGAGTACCTCAAAGAACGCAAGGTGCGCAGCTCGAATATGATTGACCGGTTGCTCAAATGGCTCGACTCGGGAAGCGAAGCCGACCTAGCGAGCTACCTCCTCTTCGAAGGCGGCTTTGCAAAACGCCTCATCGAACTGGGTCGCGCGGACGCGCGCGCTCAAAAAGAGCGCCTGCTCGAGTTTTTGGTTGCTCCCCCCGGCAGTGAAGAAGCTCCGGACTCTTCACTCGAACCCGCCTTTTCTTTCACGCCTCCCGCCGTAGGATAGCCCCGTGTCGAAGGGACAAGTCTTGCTGGCAGGAGCCAGTCTGCTCGTTGTGGCAGCCACGGCGCTAAGCATGAATCTGCCGGCTCCCTATTGGTGGCTGTTACCCGCGCTTTTACTCCTGGCTTACCAAGGCGTGATCGTTTGGGGTGTGCTCGACCTGAAGTTGAGCATGTTCACGCCCAGCGTATGTCGAGTCAGCAGCAAAGAGCCAGTCTTGGCGCTCACCTTCGATGACGGCCCCGATCCCTGTTCTACTCCGCTCGTACTCGATGCCCTGAGCAAAGCAGGCGCACGAGCCACCTTCTTCGTGGTGGGACGCAAAGTGGAGCGCCACCCTGAGCTGGTCCGAGCGATCGCGGCGGACGGGCACGAACTGGCGGTGCATAGCTACGGGCACGAGCTCAACTACTCGTTTCTTTCTCCACGTTTCGTGCGCGAAGATATTCGCCGCTGCCAAAGCCTACTTCGAAACTGCGGTATCGAAACCCCGACCTACTTTCGTCCTCCAGTCGGACAGGCGAGCCCTCGCACGGCCCGTGGGATCAGCGAAGCTGGAGTCCTCTGTATCGGTTGGAGCGTGCGCGGTGGAGACGGTGTTGCTCGTCGAAGCAAGGACGACTGTTTGAATCGAGTCAAAAAAGGGGTCGCGGCTGGAGCCATTGTGCTTCTCCACGACGCCTGGCAAGGGCGCGACCTGAGTGATGAGCTCCCCGAGACCACGAGCCCCGAGCAACGCCAAGCCAGAAGCCCCGCCGGAGTGCAAGCTCTCCCGGAGCTGCTCGAGCACCTGAAGAAACAGGGGCTCTCTTCCGTCACCGTGAGCGAACTGCTCGCCCATCAGTCAAGTCACGTCTGAGAGTCATCTTCGGAGGGCGTCTCGCTCGTCCCGTCCGTCTTCAAACGCGCCGAGAACTCAGAAAGCGAAACCACCTTGTCGGCCAGGGCATCGAGGGTCTCAAGCACTTCAGCCGGTTCTTTTTCGACCAAGGCATCTAAGTCCACTCGCTCGGGAACAAGGAGTGCCCCCTCCAACTGCTTGTCCAGGCGGCGCTTCTGATATTCTTCCGCCTGGCGCTCGGCCTTGGTGCGTCCATGGAGGCGGCGATTCTGTTCGGCGCGCCGTTCCTTGGCCTCTTTTGCCTTCTTTTTCCGAAAACGATTGAGATTGACGACCTTGGCCATAGGGACACAGCAGTCCTGTCACGATTAGCCAAAAAGGGCAAAGCCTTCGGAGCAACCGAGAGTCGACAAGCATAGGGGGGCACACTCATTTTGATGCGTCTTCAGTCGTTTCGGCGAATTGAGCGTTTTTGAACTCAACCGGACTCAATCCCTCGCACCCAAAAGACTCTCCCCCTCCTTTCGAGTCGCTTTCTGGATCTTCTTCCCCCTGGTCGGATCCGCTCAGACACTCGGGGATGGTCATCCCGAGCAGAGTGATCTCACCCGAGCCCGGATACTGGTCGCGAGCATAGACCTGATAGCTGAACGAGAAACTGTAGACATCAGCCTGATAGTCAAAGGTAGAAACCCCCGCCACTGAGCTCATCTCTTCGGAGCTGAAGGTCTGAACAAGGTAGTCGTTGCGCATGACTCGCGCCGAACTCAACTCACCCTGCTCGCCTACGGTCAAGCCCCCCGTCAAATCCCAAGTGCCGGCGATCGTCCCATCTTCGAGCTGAGCCGCGGTCTCAACACGAGCCGACATGGCCAATGTGCCCTCCACATCTGGCCCCTCATAACAAATCGACTTCACCTTGCTCTTGAGCTTGAGCGTCTGCGTCTCTTCTTCGTCGGACCACCTAAACGAAAACTCTTGATGGGCGTCCAGTAGACTTTGGGCGCGCCGATAGAGCGCATCACTCTCGGGGACCAAGTACGAAAGGTCATCGCAAGGATCGGAGGCGGGAAAGCGAGCGTACGACAGACTAGCCGAACTCGCAGAATCGCCAGCCTCGCTTTCGACCGATCCGGCAAGACTGCCACTTATGGCCCCGAAAGCCACATTGAGGTCCAGTTGCGCACGCACGGCAGTCACACCTTCGACCGCCGAAGCGTCAACGTCGAAGGAGCCGCTCAGCTTCTCTGGATCGAGATCGATATGGGCGTGAGAAACAACCCCGTCGTCGGTCCAAAACTGCAGCCTGAGTTCCTCGTCCAACGCAGAGTTTCCGCTTTGAATGGTGACCTTCGCCTCCACGGTCGCTCGGTCCAGACATTGCTGATAGCCCCATCCCGTATCAAGATTGTCTTCCTCGGAGTAATCGTCATCTGAGTTGTCTTCGAGCTCCCGTTTGATCCAACGCGCACTTCCTTCAACCAGTTCGATCTTGACAGAAAACTCCGTGGTTCCCGCTTCGGGACTCACCACAACAGCCCCGCCCAAAAATCCATCCGCACGGCTCCAACTGCCGCTCACGTCGTACTCACCTGCCAGTCCGGTCAACCAAGAATCCACGTCAAAGCCCGTGTCCACGTCGGCGTTGATTTCCTGGCTCTCACTATCGACACACCCATCACCGAGTTCGTCGGTGCCCTCGTGCCCGCCGTCGATCTCAATTTCGCCTCCAGTCTGCCCCTGGGCACAGCCCGTGGTTTGAGAGGCCAAGAGAGCAACGACAGAGAGATAAGTAATGCGGTTCGCCATGCTGATGAGAAACTCCTAACTCAATAAGAATGGCACCAGCAGCTTGAGAGAACCATTGGTAATTCGCACTATAATTGCGTCACTTCGCCCATCTCAGTGCATATTACCATGGTTCCTAGAGTCTATTCTGGTAAATTGCACAATTTTTACCAGATAATCGGGTCGTTTAGTGCATATTGGCTATATATCTGACCATGGACTTTTCCCTGCTGGGAGCTCAGCTCGTGCGCGCTCGACGCGGCTGTCGAACTCAACAAGCTCTAAGTCGTGCCCTCGGCTACAAGAGTAATGTGCTCTTCGCCTGGGAGCGGGGTCACGATCACCCAAGCGCCCGCAACTTCTTTCGCCTGGTGCAACGCACCGGAGAACTCCCTTCGCTGCAAACCTTCTGCAGGGGTGTTACCCCGGATGTCACGACCAAAAGAGGAATCGCACAGTTTCTCGGTGACTTAGCAGGGGATCGAAAAGTGAGTGAGTTATCAGATCAGCTTGGTCGAGATCGTTACGCGGTGGGTCGCTGGCTTCGAGGACAAAGTGACATTCCTCTGGGCGATCTCCTGCACTTCATCGAAGTCACCACACTTCTACTGATAGACTTCATTCATTTGTTTGCAGACCCTGAACAGCTCCCAGAATGCGCCGAGCGTTACCAACGCCTCATGGCAGCTCGCCGTGCCTCTCGCGATACACCTTGGGCTCACGCTGTGGTTCACCTCGCTGATCTCCCCTCCTACCGCGCCCTGCCACATCACCAACCAGGTTGGTTCGCATCACGCCTGGGAGTCACCACCAAGGAAGAAGAAATCTGTTTAAAACACCTGGTCGAAAGTGGTCAGCTCATTGTCAGAGAGGGACGCTACCGAAGAGCAGAAGCCCTCACTGTCGATACCCGTAGCGATCCGGATGCCACCAGACGCCTCGCGGCCTTCTGGCTGAGCGAAGGCGCCCGCCGAGTCTTGGTGCCTGGCGCAGGGAAGTTTGCCTTCAACACTTTCGCCGTTAACCGAAGCGATCTCGAGAAGATCCAAGCCCTACAGAGTGAGTACTTTCGCAAACTGCGCAACATCGTGGCCCAATCGACCCCCACCGAGGCGGTGGCCGTCGCCACCTTCCAGTTACTTTTCTTGGGCGTCGACGAAGAGCGATCAAGCGACGCTCCCCCGTGCCCTCAAGAGCAGAAGCACGGTGAAGATTCGAGCCAAGAGTCATGAGTTATCGACTACGCCCTTATCAGAAGAAGGCCGTCGAGGCGACGCTCGCCTACTTTCGCAAGTCAAAAGATCCCGCCTGTATCGTGCTTCCGACAGGTGCCGGCAAGAGCTTGGTCATCGCCGAGCTCTGCCGAATCGCCAAGGGTCGCGTCTTGGTGCTCGCTCATGTCAAAGAGCTATGCGAACAGAACTACCAAAAGATGCGGGCCATGGACAAAGAAGCCGATCTCGGTTTGTTTTCCGCGGGCTTGGGCGAAAAACGAAGCGAGGCACACATCACCTTCGCTGGCGTCCAATCCGTGGCTCGGCACCTCGAAGAATTCAAGCAACCAGTTTCACTTGTGATCATCGACGAATGCCACCGAGTGAGTCTCGACGAGGACAGCCAATACCAGGCCATTTTGCGGCATCTTAGAAGTCTCAACCCCGAACTGAGGGTGCTCGGACTCACGGCCACGCCCTATCGACTCGGACTCGGCTTTTGTTACCAACGTCACGCCTGGGGCCTGGTGCGGAGCGAAGCTGAAAAGCCGTTTTGTTATTGCGCCTACGAAGTCACTCTCAAGTACATGGTGGAGCAAGACTACCTCACCCCCCCGCAGCTCGTGGATGCCCCCATTGCTCAGTACGACTTCTCGAGCCTCGAGGCAGGGAGCGCTCGACAAGGCCTCTTCGAAGAAAGAGAAGTCAACTCCCTATTGGTTCGAAGCAAGCGCGTCACTGAGTCAATCGTGGCTCAGATCGTGGAACTCACCGAACAACAAGAGCGTAGAGGCGTGATGATTTTTGCGGCCACGGTCGAACACGCGGAAGAAGTCGTGAGCTACCTCCCCGACGGAACTGCGGGGCTCATCCTTGGCTCGACCGAAACGAATCAACGAGACCAAACGATTCGGCGCTTTTGTGAACAAAAGATTAAATACTTGGTGAACGTCGCAGTCCTGACGACGGGCTTCGATGCACCCCACGTCGATTTCATCGCGATTTTGCGCAAGACCGAATCAGTGAGCCTCTTTCAACAAATCGTGGGGCGGGGCCTTCGTTTGTATCCCGGAAAGAAGGACTGTCTGGTGATCGACTACGCCGGCAACGGCTACCAGCTCTATACGCCAGAGATCGGCGAGAAGAAGCCCAACGCGAGCAGCGAGATGGTCAAAGTCGAGTGCCCTGAATGCGGCTATCAAAATGACTTTTGGGGGCAGCTCGATGGCGACGGCCGCGTCGTCGAACACTACGGACGGCGCTGCACGGGCCTAGTGCCAACATCCCAGCAACGCTGCCCTTATCGCTTTCGCTTCAAGGAGTGCCCCCACTGCGGAGGAGAAAACGACATCGCTGCTCGCAACTGCGGGCAGTGCGAGAAGGTACTGATCGACCCAGACGAGTTGCTCAAGGACGCGCTCCGGCTCAAAGACGCCCTGGTGCTCCGTGTGAGCGGCGTCGAGTTTCTTCGCGAGGCGAACCAACTAACACTCGTCTATCACGACGAGGATGGGGGAGAAGTGAAAGAGCGCTTCAACTTCGACAACCAGGCTCAACGAGCCATCTTCAATCGCACCTACGCTCGACGGATCGCCTCCGGACGACGTCCCCTCGAGCTCGAAACCGCCGAACAAGCCCAGCAGCTGCAGACCCTCTTCCCACGCCCCGATTTCGTCGTCGCACGAGCAAAAAAGACCAGGGGACGCCCACCTTGGTTTCGGGTTCAAGAGCGGGTTTTCGACTACCACGGACGATTTCGGACGGCCCCCTCGGCAAGTTGAGAGCCCTGAGGGCTAGCCATTGCCGCCAGAATCCCTTCGATCTGGCCTCCTCCCCCTCGAGACGAACCAACCGAGGCAAACGTCGAAACTGATGCCGAGCGCAAGCGCCCCTCTTTGGTTGAGCCTAGCTTCAGACATCCAAGACGACGATGGCCAGACCGCTCACCGCCATCGAAAGTCCGGCGAAGGTGTGGGCGTGATTGTGCAAAAGTCGCGACTTCTGCCCCACGAAAGACAGAGACAGACCCCAATAACCCACGGCGACCAAAGTGATCATCGTAAGTAGGGTGGCACCGCAAAAGAGTCCCCCCACGGACACCGACTGCCAGAAGCTCAACGAAAGACCGCTCGCAGTCAGGAGAGGCAGAAGAGCCTCACAAGGCCCTAATACGAAGATGATAAAGAGGGCCGGCGTCAGACGCACATGGTCGAGTCCACGTCGCGCAAGCAGCGCTCGCACCTGTTGTCCGTGGTCATGACCCAAGGTCCCACAGGAGCCATCCAGTTTGCTCCTTCGACTCTTCCAAAAAGCGACCGCGGCATAAGCGAGTCCAAAGGCGATGAGCAGTACCGCCGCCCAAGAACCACGCGTCGCTTCAATCCACTCAAGGCGACTTGTCGCCACGCCCAAAGCCAATCCCACGCTCGCGATCACAACCGAAGAGAGAACGTGACCAACGCCGCACAGCGCCGTCATCCCTAGAGTCTGAGCAAGGCTCCATTTACGGGCATGAGCTAACACAACAAAGGGGACAACGTGGTCGACCCCGATCGCCGTGTGGACGATCCCTAAGGTGGCGGAGGTCGTGAGCAGAATAAAGAAGGGGTCGGACATCTCTTGTTGGGAATTGAAGCCCGCATCGGCCCTTCTGACAACTCATTCCCCCATCGCCTCGAAGACCAAAAGGCGTTACGTCGCGTTACGTTTCCCTGAGGAGACGCCGGCGATTTCATTCAAACTGAAGAAAAAAACGCGGCGCCCTGAGCGGCGCCCCTAGCTCTGACTCGCCGAAAGCGAATTCTGCTCGGCCATTTCTGGTAGCGCTTTGAGGGCACCCAAGATCAGATCACGACTCAAAAAATCGGTAGTATCCACCCCCAGCCAGGGCTGAGGTTCGATGGGCCGCGGGCTCGTCCAAATGACACGAAACTGCTCGCCCTGCGCCTTTCCGATGACGGCGCGACGATGCACGTGATTGTTGGAGTGCATTTCTAGCTCGTCATCCCCCAGTGAAAACCTGGAGCCGGGCAGATGCTCCAATACGTCCTGGGTGTCGAAGGAACCCGCCTTCTCGACGACTTCTTTCCAGAGATGCACCTGGGAATAGGCGGTCACTGCGGGGTCGGACAAAACTTCGGACTCACCGTAACGACCCCGAAACCGAGAAAGCAGCTCCCGATTGCGTTCCGAATCCATGCTTTGGAAGTAACTCCAACACGCCAAGTGGCCACGCGCCGCGTTTCCACACCTGACGAGCTCAAGCTCGGAAAGGCTGAAAGACATAACGGGGATCTTTTTGGGGTCGATGCCCGCCCGCGCCAATGCTTCGAAAAGAGCAATGTTGTCGGCTCCGTTGACGGTGTTGTAGACGATCTGGGGTTTCAACTCTGCAATTTCAGCGGCGATTTCGGCGAACCGGGCCGAACCCAGAGGACTGTAGGCGGCGCCCAAGACTTGGCCCCCCGCCGATTCGACCAAGCCACGGATCAAGCGATTGGCAGTACGCGGAAACACGTAGTCCGAGCCAATCAAGTAACAAGAGTCTTTTTCTTGCTTTTGAGCCCAGCGCACTGCCGGCTCGATCTGCTGGTTGAGACAGCTTCCCGTGTAGACCACGTTTCGGCTGGTCTCTAACCCTTCGTATTGGAGCGGATACCAGAGCAGACCGTTGTGCGCCTCCACAAAGGGAAGCACGGCTTTACGACTCGACGAAGTCCAGCAACCAAAGATGCTGCTCGCCTGCTCCTGCACCAAGAGACGCTCTGCTTTGCTCGCAAAAATATGTGGATCCGATGCGCCATCTTCGACAATAGCGCGCACGGGTCGCCCCAAGACTCCACCGTTTTGATTGATTTCGTCCACAGCGAGCATCGCGGCGTTGACGAGATGAGTCTCAGAAAGGGCCATCGGCCCCGAAAGGGACTGCAAGATACCAACGCGAATTTCGCTGGGCAGAGCCCGCCTGTTTGAAGAAAGGCGAAAAACGGCTTTTTCAGAGCGACCCTTGGCCGGAGCGCCCAGTCCTGCATCAGCAAGAGCGCCCCGGAGGGCCTCGGACATCTCGGGCAAATGAAATACGTCCCCCAGATGTCTGTTCAGTCGCTTGGACAGGGCTCCATGTTGAGCCACGATGCGAGCAGCACTCCTACGAGCCTCCACGATACGCCCCAGGCGGCTCAAGCTGGCGGTAACGAGAACGTCACCCCAGGGCAGACCATCGACATCGATCTGCTGGGCGTATTCGAGAGCGGCCTTGGAGTTTCCACGAGAGAAAAAGTGGTCGAAAAATCGACCGGTCAACAGGTAATTCGGAAGCTCGGGGACAAGAAAGCGAGCGTGGTCGATCAGACTCACCCCCTCCTCGAACTCTCCCAGCAAACAAAGGAGCAGCCCCCCGATGCCGCGAATGATGCCATCCGAGACGGCAAGCTCATGGGCGCGCACGAGTTCTCGCTTCACACAGGCCGGTTCGCGATGATGATAATGAATCAGCGCCTTAGCCAAGTGTCCCAAGGCGCAAGTCGAATCCTTGGATACCGATAGGCGAGCGTGTGCCTCGGCGGTCAGGATCTGGTTCTTGCTCGAATTGTGATGAAACAGCGAGGCGATCGAAAGCACACAGGCGTAGGCTGCGTGGGCCAAAGAGGCCCCCCCAGCTTGGGGTAGAGAAGCCTCCAGGGCTTTTCGTGCTCGCTCGAGACGTTTGGGCGACGGGTCCTGAACGAAGGCGTAAAAGCAATCCGTTGCGGCGATGACTTCGTCCCGGATGACCCCCTTGCGCATTTCACGTGCAACGACGCCCAGAGCTGGATCGCCAATCTGACAAGCAATGCGCTCGGCGAGATGGTCCAAGACTTGTATGAAGCTGTGGGTTTCTACCTTTTGATCAAAATGTTCGGACCAGAGGGTTTCTCCGCTCTGTGCGCTGAGCATCTGCACGGCCAGTCGCACCTGACTCCCCACACGACTCAAGCTTCCCTCAAGAATATAGCCATCAGCGCCAATTTCTGTCGAACGCTTGCGCACCACCTTGAGGTGCGGGCAATGAACCAACAGTCCACTCACATTGTCGCTGAGGCCGCGGCAAAACTGGATGTCCGCCTGATGATCCGAAAGACTTTCGATGTCCCCAACGTAAACCCTAGGAACATCCATCGCCTGGACCTCCTGATTGGCGCGGAAAACAAAGCGAGGCTCGTAGGTTCCAGACGGAAGCTGAAGTAAAACCCGCTCGCTACGCCCCTCGGCCTGATAGAACTTTGAAAGCAGACGCCTCACTCGACTCGCCTGCATCCGGGCGGTGGTCTCGGGACAAGAACGCTCACTGTGTACGCCAAGCGCCTGCACGCCGATGGTATAGGCCTTCAAGTTGGAAGCCTCCCCGACCAAGGCACGCTTGGTAACGAACTCGAGAAAGCGGCGAGCCTGAGGAGAACGGCCGAAACTCTCGCTCATCAGCACGCGCTGTACGCATCTCTGAATCAATTCGGGATCGGTACAGGCCTTTTCCACACAAATAGAGCTAGCCCGATCAATGTTTCTTTGGGGTTTCAAAGGGGACCTTTTCCACTTGACTCATACGTTACGGTAACGCGAACGAGTGACGCCCCGTTCGTTGTGACGCCGATGTGGCCGAGCGCATAGTCCGACTACTTCGAACCACACCGGACGTCGGGCCTCCTCCCCCCTTTGGCCAAAACGGCACTCCGTATGGCTCGAAGCACTCTGGAGAGCGAGCGAGAGCACATGAAAAACACCAAATTCAGTATCATTTCTGGTCTCGGCTTAGTCACCCTCATGTGGCCCAGCCTGGCCGGAGCACAAGAAACTGCGGCCGAAGTTCCCCCCGAAGCCGCACCC
This sequence comes from Polyangiaceae bacterium, assembly GCA_050300635.1. Taxonomy (GTDB): domain Bacteria; phylum Myxococcota_A; class Polyangia; order Polyangiales; family Polyangiaceae; genus NIC37A-2. The sequence continues at coordinate 136,091 of JBNKYC010000043.1, read as the reverse complement.
GCCGAGACCGAAGGCGAAACCGTGGAAACCGAAGCCCCCGCTGAGACGGCGGAAGCCGTCACCGCCGAGGAAGCGGAGGAAGTGACGCCGGCTGAAGAAGCGACCGCCGAAGCGGAGCCGGTCAGCGAAGAACCCGTCGTCGAAAAAGACGCGGGTCCCAGCGAGGTGACCGAGGAAGCGGCTGAAACCGAAGTCGAGGAACCAGCCGGGTACTTGGACCCAAAGTTCGCAATAGGTACCGGTCTTCGTGTCGAATACGGCTTCGATCCCGACACCCCTGACCACAGCATCGGCACAAACATCCGTCCCTACATCAATGGTCAGGTGAGCAAGCACATCAAGTTCGAGGCCAACCTCGACAGCACCTTCACCACGGTGGCCGGCGAAACATTCGCGACACTTAGACTGCTCGACGCCGTCATTAAATTGGAGATTGATCCCCTGGTGAACTTCTGGGTCGGCCGCTTCCTGCCCCCATCGGACCGCGCCAATCTGAGCGGTCCCTACTTCCAGAATTCATGGAACTATCCCGTCCAAGCTAATCTCTTCCCCGCCATCTATGCAGGTCGTCACGATGGTTTGGCCTACTGGGGTCAAGTGGGCGAGGGCATGTTCAAGTGGCAGCTCGGCATGTTCGACGTCACCGGTACGGACAAAAATCCCCTCTTCGCCGGCCGTCTCGTGCTCAACCTACTCGATCCCGAAGGCGGCTATTACAACGCCAGCACCTACTACGGGACAAAGGACGTGCTGGCTCTGGGTGTCACCGCTCATTATCAAAAAGACGGCGTGCCCGGCACAGGCATCGACGGAGCGGCCATCGAAGCCGAGGTGCTCTTCGAAAAGCCCATCAGTGATGGGGCAGCAGGAACCGTCACTGCCGAGGCAGCCTACTACAACTTCAACGACGTTGATCAAGGTCAGAGTATCGTCGGCAACCTGAGCTACCTACTTCCGGGCAAACAAGGTCCCGGGACATTTCAACCTCAAGCTCGCCTGCAATACATGATCCCTCAAGCAGGCGACAATATCGCGACGATCGACGGCGCTATCAACTACATCGTGGATGGGCACAACTGCCGATTTACCCTGAACTATCAGCACATCGCCAAGCACGACGACGTCGACGCAAACAACTTGATCACTCTGGGCGGCCAGATCCAGATGTTCTAATCCTAGACAGAGAGCCAACAGGAGAATCGTAGTGAATCACTTCATCAAGGCGGCGGGCGTAGCCTGCCTAACATTACTCAGTGCATGTAAGGGTCCGGGTGACGCACCTAAAGAGACCGAAAAGAAGGCTGCCGAAGCCAAGGTCGACGAAGCCAAGCCCGAAAAGAAGGACGAAAAGGGACCGATCAAAGTCGGCATTTTGCACTCTTTGTCAGGAACGATGGCCATCAGCGAAACGTCCTTGAAGGATGTCGCACTCATGACCATCGAATCGATCAACAAAAAGGGTGGCGTCCTGGGTCGAAAGCTCGAGCCCGTGGTCGTGGACCCAGCGTCGGACTGGCCTCTCTTCGCTGAAAAAGCGCGTGAGCTCATTCAGCAGGATGTAGCCGTTGTCTTTGGATGCTGGACGAGCGTTTCACGTAAGTCGGTTCTGCCGGTTTTCGAGGAGCTCAACGGGTTGCTCTTTTACCCAGTTCAGTACGAGGGTGAAGAATCAAGCTACAACGTATTTTACACAGGTGCTGCACCCAACCAGCAGGCAATCCCTGCGGTTGAGTACTTGATGAGCGATGAGGGTGGCGGTGCCAAGCGTTGGGTCCTGCTCGGCACCGATTACGTTTATCCTCGCACGACGAACAAGATCTTGCGTTACTTCCTCAAAGAAAAAGGGGTCGCTGAGGAAGACATCATGGAGGAGTACACCCCGTTCGGTCACTCCGACTATCAGACAATCGTAAGCAATATTAAAAAGTTCGCCGCCTCCAAGAAGACGGCCGTGGTGTCGACCATCAATGGCGACTCCAACGTTCCCTTTTACAAAGAACTGGCTAACCAGGGTCTCAAAGCCACCGATGTTCCGGTCGTCGCTTTCAGTGTGGGCGAGGAAGAGCTCCGCGGCATCGACACCAAGCCGCTCGAAGGACATCTTGCGGCGTGGAACTACTTCATGTCGATCGACAATCCCGAGAACAAGGCATTCATCGAAGAGTGGATGGCCTACGCAAAGGAAAAGAAGCTGCCCGATGCAGAGAAGCGCGTCACCAACGACCCCATGGAAGCTACTTATGTTGGTATCAAGATGTGGGCGCAAGCAGCCACCCAGGCAAAGAGCGTAGACGTCGACGCCGTACGCCAGGCACTGACCAATCAGACGGTGAAAGCACCAAGTGGCTTCACCTACACCATGGACGGCAAGAACCACCACTTGCACAAGCCGGTGTATATCGGCGAAATCAAGGGTGACGGTCAGTTCAATGTCGTATGGAAGACCGAAGGTCCGATCCGAGCCGAACCCTGGAGCCAATACGTGCCCGACAGCAAAGCCAAGGTTGCCGATTGGTCTTACCCCTGGCTGTGCGGCAACTGCGAAGCAGCCAAAGCCTCTGGCTTCTGAGTTCACTTCTCGTGAAGCGGGGGAGGTCCCCTCCCCCGCTTTGTGGGTCGCTCCCCCCAAGAAGAGAGCACCAACGTAGGATCCCCCATGCTCCCCAAAATTGTAGCTGTCATGACTCTGGTGTTGAATCTCTGCCTTCTTCCGAGAAGCGCAGGGGCAGACGAAGCACCTTCTTCCCAGGCACTTTCCCTGCTCGCATCCGGGGACAACACCAAGGTAGCCAGCGGGATTTCTCAGCTAGCGGCCTCGAGCGGAGAGTCTTCTCTATCCATTTTAAGCGCTCTAGAAAACGACCAACTGCTCGTTGACGAAAGAGGCCAGCTGTTCATCAAGAAAGAAGACGGCCTGCTCGCTGCAGACAGCTTGAGCAAGGCCAGTCCACAAGGGACGACCCAAGCGGTCGGCCTCAACAACCTATCACGCCGTGCCCTCCAAGAAGCACTGGCTCGCCTCCGTCTGACTGCCAAAAGCACCCAGGTTCGACGCGACGCCGCCCGTAAACTCTCCGAGTACCCCGATGAGACGAGCGTCGAACTGATTCGTGGCTTGGTGGAAGGCGAATCAGATGGCGAAACCCAAGACTGGATGAAATTAGCGATCGCCAAGCTCGACCTCCACAGCGAGGACCGCCAGCGACGTTTGAGAGCGGCAAAGATCATTCAAAACACAAGCGACATCAGCTTGGAGGAAGATCTCAAGTCTTTGGTCGGGGACAACAAGGGCACCGAAGATGACCCCGCCGTCCGCACCGAAATGCGCGCCGCTCTGCGCAGCGTGCAAAGACGCATCTTCTGGGTCAACGTCGTCTCCAACACCGTCTACGGCCTCAGTCTCGGCAGCGTATTGGTACTCGCCGCTTTGGGACTAGCAATCACCTTCGGTCTCATGAGGGTGATCAACATGGCCCACGGCGAGATGCTGATGTTAGGGGCTTATTCTACCTTCTTCGTGCGCGAACTGTTCCTCAACTCTTTCGCCTCCGCTGCCGAGTGGTACTTGCTCTTCGCCATCCCCTTCTCGTTCGCCACCACTTTCATTATGGGGGTCCTTCTTGAAAGACTGGTGATTCGCCACCTTTATGGCCGCCCCCTCGAAACACTTCTTGCCACCTGGGGCTTGAGCTTGATCTTGATCCAAACCGTACGTGTGGTCTTCGGCGCGCAGAACGTAACTGTGGCCAACCCTGATTGGTTGTCCGGTGGTTGGGAGGCCATGCCGGCCCTAGTCATCCCCTATAGCCGCATCGCCGTCCTGCTGTTCACCGCAAGCGTCGTGGGCTTCGTCGGATTCATTCTCCGAGGGACATCGGTAGGCCTCAAGGTGCGCGCGGTCACTCAAAACCGCGAAATTGCCTCCAGCTTAGGGATCCCCGCGCGACGCATCGATATGTGGACTTTTGGACTCGGTTCCGGCCTCGCCGGCTTGGCCGGAGTGGCCTTGTCTCAGCTCGGTAACGTTGGCCCCGAACTGGGACAACAACATATCATCGATTCGTTCATGGTTGTTGTTCTGGGCGGAGTCGGCAACATTCTGGGCACCATCTCTGCAGGAGTGGGTCTGGGCATTGCAAACAAGGTCCTCGAACCCAGCGTCGGTGCGGTATTGGGTAAGATCATGTTGCTCGGTCTTTTGATCTTGTTCATTCAGTGGAGACCTCAAGGTCTCTTCGCCCTCAAAGGACGCGCCGCGGAGGACTGATCGAGATGATGAGCACACTTTTTAAGATCCACTCTCCCCGCGCATGGGCGCTCTTAGGCGTTCTCGTCGTCCTCTTCGCTGGTGTGGTCCCCTTCACCGTCGAGGACCAGTATGTTCTTCTTTTGGGCAAGTTCGCTTGCTACGCGATAGTGGCCTTGGCCGTCGATCTCGTCTGGGGTTTCGCAGGCATTCTCAGCCTTGGCCACGGAGCTTTCTTCGCTCTAGGCGGTTACGCTATGGGGATGTACCTGATGCGCTCGGTCGGCACGGGCGGGGTCTATCGCAGCGAACTACCGGACTTCATGGTCTTCTTAGATTGGAAGGAACTACCCTGGTTTTGGTACGGATTCGACAACTTTTGGTTTACGATCCTCATGGCCATGCTCGTACCCGGAACACTCGCCGGGATCTTCGGTTACCTGGCCTTCCGCTCGCGCATCAAAGGCGTCTACTTCTCGATCATCACGCAGGCCCTCACCTACGCGCTGATGCTCTTGTTCTTTCGCAACGAAACCGGCTTCGGTGGAAACAACGGACTGACCGATTTCAAGGCACTGTACGGATACCCACTACGGGATTCTTCCACCAAAGTCTTCCTCTACATCCTCAGTGTTCTTGCGGTCACTCTCGCCTATCTTTGTTGCCGCTACTTGACGACCAGCAAGTTTGGGTCTGTCTTGAAAGCCGTCCGAGATAACGAAAGCAAAACTCGCTTTTCTGGTTATGACACCCTGAACTACAAGTGGTTCGCCTGGACATTCTCGGCCGTCTTGTGCGGCATCGCCGGCGCTCTGTACGTCCCCCAAGTGGGCATCATCAATCCTTCGGAAATGGAGCCAGCCAACTCCATCGAAGCGGTGATCTGGGTGGCGATCGGCGGACGAGGAACGCTCTTCGGTTCGATTTTGGGAGCCTTCGTCGTCAACGGAGCCAAGAGCATCTTCACGGCAGTGGCTCCAGACATCTGGCTCTTCTTCCTAGGTGGACTTTTCGTTCTCGTCACCTTGCTCTTACCCCAAGGGCTAGTGGGTCTTGGACAAGTCTGGAAGCTCAATCGCTCTTCCTCGAAAACTCGCGGTACTCGAGCGTCATCCGACGAAGACGAGTCGCCTTCTTTGGCCGACATCAAATCCGAACCCAAGGCGAGTGAGGGATAAATGAGCGATTCAGAAAAGTTAGATTCCAAGCCGCCCAGCAAAAACCGCATCACTCCGACTCGATTTTCTCGCGCGCCTAAGAGAGTATCGAAGGAGCACGCCGAGCGCGTCCAAGGAGAACGCAGTGATGCTCTGCTTTGCATTGACGACATCTCGGTCAGCTTCGACGGTTTTCAAGCCATCACCGATTTGACCATGGTTCTCGACAAAGGCGAACTCCGCTGCGTGATCGGCCCGAATGGCGCAGGCAAGACGACCATGATGGACATCATCACGGGTAAGACGCGCCCAGACAAAGGGCACGTCTTCTTCACCGCCGATTTGGAAGACCTCACTGGTCTACCCGAGCACGACATCGCGCGACGCGGCATCGGTCGCAAGTTCCAGCGCCCCACCGTCTTCCCCCATCACACCGTCCGAGAAAACCTACAGCTGGCGCTCTCTTCCCACAAAGGTGTGCTCAAAAGCCTCTTCTATCGCTTCAATCAACGCGAACGCGAACGCATCGATGAAGTGCAAGAAACGATCGGACTCAAAGATTTGAGCTCCAGTTTGGCGGGCAATCTTGCTCACGGACAAAAACAATGGCTCGAAATCGGCATGCTGCTTGCCCAAGATCCCCGGGTGCTTCTGGTGGACGAACCCATCGCCGGCATGACTCATCAAGAGGTCGAACGCACCGCCGAACTGCTCAATAGTTTGGCAGGCTCTCACACCGTCGTCGTGATTGAGCACGACATGGACTTTGTGCGGAGCATTGCTCAAAAGACGGTCACCGTACTCCACGAAGGCAAGGTGCTCGCCGAAGGAGCGATGGACGCCGTTCAAACGAACCCCAAGGTGATCGAAGTCTATCTAGGTGAATGAGATGTTGAAGGTAAACGGACTGAACCAGTACTACGGCGAAAGCCGAACCTTGTGGGACGTCGACATGACCGTAACCGAAGGCAAATGTCTTTGTTTGATGGGGCGAAACGGGGTGGGCAAGACCACTTTACTCAAAGCGATCATGGGATTGCTCAAGATCAAAAGTGGGCAGATCACCCTCGATAAGAAAGAACTCGCTGGAGCTGGACCGGAAGTCCGGGCGGGTTCAGGCATCGGATACGTACCCCAAGGTCGCGAGATCTTTCCTCAGCTCACGGTTCGAGAAAACCTCGAAATCGGCCTCCTAGGGCGCCCCGACAAGAGCAGCTCCCCCTTGGAAAAGATCTTCGAGCTCTTCCCTGTTCTCAAAGAAATGCTCCATCGCCGAGGTGGCGACCTCTCGGGCGGACAACAGCAACAGCTGGCCATTGGGCGAGCCTTGTCTCTCACGCCCAAGCTTCTTATCCTCGACGAACCAACCGAGGGCATTCAACCCAATGTCGTCAGCCAAATCGGAGACGTATTGATTCGACTTCGAGAAGAAGGAATGACCATCTTGCTGGTCGAACAAAAGCTCAAGTTTGCCCGCCGAGTGGCCGACGAATTCATGATCTTGGACCGAGGCCGCTCCGTCGCTGGAGGCGAAATGGGCGATTTGAACGATGCTCTGGTCAAGCAATACCTGGTAGTCTGAGTATGGATCTCGCCCTCAACGCTCCGCGCTCCCAACAAGACCCTGCCAACTGGGCCGCTCATTTGGATATCCACTTTGCCCAGCGGAACGAGCGAACGAAGATTTGCCATACCGAGCACTACGGCCCCCTGCGCATCCAGCGTCCCTTCTATCCAGAAGGCAACGGAACAGCACACGTCTATCTCCTCCATCCCCCTGGCGGCGTCGCCGGTGGCGATATCCTTTCGACTCAAATCGAGGCAGGAGACGATACCCACGCTTTGGTCACCACACCCGCCGCGACCAAACTCTATCGCTCCATTGGACCACGCTGTGGCGTCGAGCAGCAGCTCACGGTTCGAAAGGGGGCGCTCCTCGAGTGGCTGCCCCAAGAAACCATCGCTTTTAGAGGCGCTCGGGCCGACCTGAAAACCATCGTACAGCTCGAAGACGAGGCCCACTTCATCGGCTGGGAACTCGTCTGTTTGGGACGCCCCGCCTCAGGCGACCGCTTCGAATCCGGGCACCTCACCCAGCGCTTCGAAGTGTGGCGTGAAAACAAGCCGCTTTTCGTGGATCGCTTGGTGCTCGATGCGCAAGGTGAACTCCGTAAAGCGGCCTGGGGCCTGAACAACCAATCTTCGGTAGCCACGATGGCGATCACCACCGAAGACGACAGTCTTGTGAGCCTCATCCGGCATTGTTTGGATCTGAGAGCGCAAGGCCCGGGAGCGTTTGCCTGTACAGCGCTCTCGGGCCTCACTCTTGTGCGATACGTGGGAGATTCGATTCCAGAATGTTGGGCGACTTTCGTCCGCATCTGGGAAGCGGTCCGCCCGGTGCTCGCTGGACATGCGGCAGTGGCCCCACGAATCTGGAGCTGCTGAGGGGAGGTCGGAAAAGCTCCTCACCCGGGAGCTCAAAAAGGTACGTTATGGAACTTACACCCAGAGAAAAAGACAAACTCCTGCTCTCGATGGCCGCGCTTGTCGCAGAACGACGCAAGGCCAGAGGCGTGAAACTCAACTACCCCGAAGCGGTCGCCCTGATCTCGTCGGCGATTTTGGAAGGGGCGCGAGACGGAAGAACCGTAGCCGAACTCATGACTCTGGGGACGAAAGTACTGAGTCGAGACGAAGTCATGGAAGGCGTACCCGAGATGATTCCTGAAGTTCAAGTCGAAGCCACCTTCCCCGACGGGACCAAATTGGTGACGGTTCATCAGCCCATCGTATGACCGTCCGCCTCAGGATGCTCTCGTTCTTCAAACCTCAATCGATTGGAAAGACTACATCTTATGATCCCAGGAGAACTCAAGACGGCCCCCGGCAGTATCGAGCTCAACGAAGGGCGAGGCACTAAATCACTCACGGTCGAAAACGCCGGTGACCGCCCCGTTCAGGTTGGGTCTCATTTTCATTTCTTTGAAGTTAACCCTCTACTCAAGTTCGAAAGAGAGGCGGCTCGGGGATATCGACTCAATATCATTTCCGGCACGGCCGTGCGCTTCGAACCCGGTCAGCAAAAGACAGTAGAACTCGTCGAGCTCAGCGGCGACCGCATCGTCTACGGGTTCAACGGACTCGTGATGGGTCGACTGGAGGACGCATGACCCAGGTTTCGCGCCAAGCCTACGCCGAAGTTTTTGGCCCCACCGTCGGTGACCGAGTCCGCCTCGGCGACACCGAGCTTTGGATTTCACCAGAACAGGACCACACCATTTACGGCGAAGAGGTGAAGTTTGGCGGAGGCAAGGTCATCCGCGATGGCATGGGCCAAAGCCAACGCAACGACGCCGATTGCGTCGACTTGGTGATCACCAATGCTCTGATTCTCGATCATTGGGGCGTCGTCAAAGCGGACATCGGGATCAAAGATGGCCGTATCTTCAAAATTGGCAAAGCAGGCAACCCTGACATGCAGCCTGGAGTCGACGTCATCATCGGCCCGGGAACAGAAGCTATCGCCGGAGAGGGCATGATCGTCACCGCCGGCGGCATTGACTCTCACATTCACTTCATCTGTCCTCAGCAGGTTGACGAAGCCTTGATGTCCGGCATCACCACGATGCTCGGGGGTGGCACGGGCCCCGCCACAGGAACGAACGCCACCACCTGTACCCCTGGAGCTTTCAATCTTCATCGCATGCTTCAGGCTTCGGATGCACTGCCCATGAACCTTGGCTTTTTGGGCAAAGGCAACGCCAGTCTACCCACCCCTTTGAGCGAGCAGCTTGAGGCAGGAGCCATCGGACTCAAATTGCACGAAGATTGGGGCACCACCCCCGCCGCCATCGACAACTGCCTTTCGGTCGCCGAAGAGTACGATGTCCAAGTCGCGATCCACACGGATACCCTGAACGAATCCGGCTTCGTGGAACACACTATCGCCGCCTTCAAAGACCGAGTGATCCACGCCTATCACACCGAAGGAGCCGGCGGCGGTCATGCCCCCGACATCATCAAAGCCGCGGGCCTTTCCTGCGTGCTCCCTTCTTCGACCAACCCGACGCGCCCCTACACGGTCAATACAATCGACGAGCATCTCGATATGCTCATGGTCTGCCACCACCTCGATCCGGGTATCCCCGAGGACGTGGCCTTCGCCGAGTCACGCATCCGCAGAGAAACCATCGCCGCCGAAGACATCTTGCACGACCTGGGTGCCTTCAGCATGATCGCATCCGACTCCCAAGCAATGGGCCGCGTGGGCGAAGTCATCACACGCACCTGGCAAACCGCTCACAAGATGAAAGTCCAACGCGGCAGTCTGGGCGAAGATCCAGCAGAGCACGACAACTTCCGTGCCCGTCGTTACATCGCCAAGTACACCGCCAACCCGGCGCTAGCTCATGGCATCTTTGACGAAGTCGGATCCATCGAACCAGGAAAGCTCGCAGACCTCGTCCTGTGGAAACCGGCCTTCTTCGGCACCAAGCCAAGCCTGATCCTCAAAGGCGGCATGATCGCGGCCGCACCGATGGGTGATCCGAACGCTTCCATTCCCACCCCTCAGCCGGTGCACTACCGGCCGATGTTTGGGGCACTTTCGGGAGCACGCCACGCCACTTGCCTCACCTTTTTGTCCAAGGCGGGCATCGAACGCGGCGTACCGGAGGCGCTGCAGCTTAAAAAGAGGGTCCATCCCGTCTCGGGCGTGCGCACCGTTCGTAAGGAGTCCATGATCCTCAACTCCTACATGCCCCAGATCGAGGTAGATCCCCAGACCTACCAAGTGCGGGCAGATGGTCAGCTTCTGACCTGTGAACCGGCCAAGGAACTCCCCCTGGCTCAACGTTACTTCCTCTTTTAACCAACCCCTTCGTTCTTCGGCTCCCTCCCCAAGCCTCCCACATGAACTGCCCCCCTTCTTATTGAAAGGACAAAACTGTGAGACATCTCAATCAACGCTGCGAAAAGGTGGAAGCACCCCGAGCCTATCTGCGCATGGATTTCGATGCGCGCCAGAAGGTACGCAGCCGAGCCGTGGCGACCAACGGAGAGGTCGTCGGCATTCACATCGAGCGGGGCACCTCGCTCCACGATGGCGATTGCCTAACCGACGAAAACGGTGAGGCTTTCATGGTTCGAGCCGCGGGAGAACCTCTTTCGATTGTGAGCTGTAGTGATCCTCTCGATTTGGCAAAAGCCGCCTACCACCTGGGCAACCGGCATGTGCGGCTTCAGATCGAAGCCGGACGCCTCAGTTACCAGTCGGATCACGTGCTCGACGATATGGTCACAAAGATGGGCTTCGCCGTCGAGCAAGGTGTCCTCCCCTTCGAACCCGAGCCGGGGGCCTACCACAGCCACGCCAAGAGGTCGGAGGAAGGCCACAGCCACAGCCACGGTAACGACGAGCACCCGTCCGGCACCGTGTTTCACCACGATGAGCACCACCACCACCACGGCCATGAATCTGGAGAAAGTCACCACCGCATCGCGGCCCGCAAGTAAGGCATCGCGTCTCCGGCTTCTGCAACTGGCGTCACAAGCCCTCCCGACGGGGGCTTTTGCCTACTCGGCAGGATTGGAGAGCATCCACGAACTGGGGCATCTCAGCGACGAAAACAGTTGCATCGACTACCTGGTTGGGCTGATGCATTCGAGCGTCGTCCATCTTGAGTTGCCCTTGTTTATGCGCATGCTGACGGCTCTCGCCGCAGGAGATCGCAATGCCGCGGCTGAGCACAGCGCGTATCTGCTCGCCGCCCGAGAATCTCGCGAGCTCCAGGAACAAGAGCGTCAGATGGGACGCGCCCTGTCACGCGTACTTGGGGACTTGCACCCCGAGCATTGCAGCAATTGGACCCCCACCACTTTTTCCGAAGCTCTCGCAGCTGCCTGCGTCATCTACCAAGTCGAGGAAGACGACGCCGCCGATCTCCTCGTCTACACCTGGCTCGAACAACAGGTGAGCGCCCTGTGCCGCATGATCCCTTTGGGACCCATCGCTGGCCAACGGGTCCTCCATCACGTTCTGCTCGAAGCACCCCAAGCGGTAGCCTCGGGCCGCGCTCTGCCGGACGAACAAATCGGGGCCTCTGCTCCCCTGCTGGCCCTGGCCAGCGCCCTTCACGAAACTCAATACACTCGGATTTTCCGATCCTAAGGAAGCAATCATTATGAACGGACCTCTTCGCGTAGGCGTAGGTGGACCTGTTGGCTCAGGTAAAACGGCGCTGCTCTTATCCCTCTGCCGAGCCATGCGCGACACCTACAACATCGCCGTCGTCACCAACGACATCTACACCCGAGAAGACGCGGAGTTTCTCACCAAAAACGGCGCGCTTTCCCAAGATCGGATCATGGGTGTCGAAACCGGCGGCTGCCCCCATACTGCGATCCGCGAGGATGCCTCGATCAATCTGGACGCAGTGGAGCAACTGGCTCAGAAACACAGCCCAGAGGTGATCTTCATCGAAAGTGGCGGGGACAATCTGAGTGCCACCTTCAGTCCCGAACTTTCAGACCTCACTCTCTATGTGATCGATGTGGCGGGCGGAGACAAGGTGCCGCGCAAAGGTGGACCAGGTATCACAAAATCCGATCTTCTCGTCATCAATAAAACCGACTTGGCTCCCCACGTCGGAGCTTCCCTTGAAGTCATGGATCGAGACGCCAAGAAGATGCGTGGCGGAAAACCCTTCATGTTTACCAGCCTCAAGTCAGGAGACTCGGTGCGGGAGGTGGTGAAATTCATCGTGAAGGAAGGCCTCCTTGAGGAGCGCCCTCTGCCCTAAATGCTCAGCCCCAAGCGGGGCGCCTCAAGACGAACGCGAATCTGCGCGGTGGTCGCCGCATAGCGTGTCCCATTATTGGGCCTGGGCCACTTTACAATTGCAGGGTCAAGGTCCCAAATCTCGGGGCCATGACCCTGACCTATTCCCAAGCACTCGAACTCGTTTCATCTCCTTCTGGGATGAATAGCGAACAAACCAAAGACCTCTTGGGGCTTTTGGTGCAAGCGACACTCCCCGAGCAAGAAGGCGCGCAGCTGATCGCGTCCTGGGCAGGGCGAAGCGAAACGGGCACCGAACTCGCAGCGACAGTTGAGTTTCTCATGTCGCACGCCCTCCGCGTTCCTGTAGCGCAGCCTTGCTTCGATCTGTGCGGAACGGGCGGAAGTGGTCTCAGCCGATACAACATCTCGACCACCGTGGCCTTTGTGGCAGCCGCCGCCAGCGTACCCGTGGCCAAACATGGCAACCGGGGCTCTCAACGACCCAACGGAAGTTTCGATCTACTCGATGAGCTGGGTGTGCCTTTCGAGCTCTCTCCCGAAAAAGAGGCCGAGCTTCAAAAGGCGACCGGCCTTTGTTTTCTCTTCGCGCGCACCCACCACCCTGCCGTGGGCAAGGTCACTCATTATCGCAAAGCGGCCCGCTGCCGGAGCATCTTCAATCTCGCGGGACCTCTCGCCAACCCCGCCCAGCTCAGCCACCAGCTGATCGGCACGACCAACGAGAACACCGCTCAGACCCTCGCTGCGGGGATCCAACAGCTCAAAGCTAAAAATGCTCTGGTCGTCTGGGGACATCCGGGTATCGACGAGGTCTCGATCACAGGAAACACGGGTTACTTGCGAGTGCATGAGGAGCAAATCCAGGCAGGGACCCTCAGCCTCAAAGTCCCCAAGGCGCTCGACTACAGCGAACTACCCGGAGGAGACGCGAAAGAGAACGCCCAGCTCTTTTATCGTCTACTCAGCGGAGCCGAGAAGGGCCCCCTTCTGGATATGCTCGTCGAAAACGCCGGTGTCGCCATCGACCTCTTCCAGGGTCGCTTGCCCCAACTAGAGGGGCAAGGAGCCACCGAGGCCCGCGATCTCATCCGCAGCGGAGCAGCCCTGGCGAAGTTCGAGGAGCACCGCGATCTGGCTCAACGGCTACAGCGCCTCACATAACCCAAAGGGTGGCGAAAGGCGCGCAACAAGACTCTCCTACATCGAAAAGACCACTAGGGGGCGTCCCCGCCGTCGCTTGCCTCACCCCTCTGGGGAAGCGGCGGCGGAGTTTGGTTGTTTTTGGAGCGGCTCCCGAAGAGCACCTGCGCAACCCGAAGAGCACAAGCATGAACAAGGTCGAAGTCGAAGGACAATGTATGCGTCCTCTCATCCCGCCTCGCGGCACTGTTTGGGGTTGCTTGCACCACCGCGTGTAGCGAGGCCAACACCGCGGACTTTCAGCAAGGTGGCACCCTCCGGAGCTTTCGTTTTATGTCAAGCCTCCGTCACTCACTCCACCGTGAAGTAGTTCCAATCGGAGTTCACCCAAAGTGGTCCTTCTCCTGGAGCGGACTCCTGATCGTTGCGCGCCTGAATGAAGAAACGATAACTCTTTCCCCAGGTAAGAAACATTTTGGTCGTAAGCGAAGAAAGATCTTCCTGCTTGCCGATTTGGACCCAATCAGCGCCCATCTTTTCGTACACGTAGAGAGAGTACTTGGGTGCGCTCGTGTTCTGCGCGACAGAAGGTCCCCATGAGAAAGTCACCACTGCAAGTCCGCCGGGACCGAACGAAGTTGTGGCCGGCAGTACCTCCATCTCGCGCAATCCTGGGAGCGCCTCCACGAACACGCGTTCAGCGTTCTCCCCCATCAGTTTGCGGAGCTCGGGTTCAGAATAGCCGTACTCATCATGGAGAACTTGCGCCAAAGTCAACCAGCGATCAGGCGCTGACATCTCCGGATTGTAGTAGAACTGCTCGTCAGGATCGCCCGTCGATGACCAGCCATCAATTCCAGAATCTGATGCCACACTGATATGGTTGATCATGTCAATCGGCCCCGTGTAAGGCGTGCAATCGAGGTGACGCACGTACTCGATGTGCTCGATCAGTTCCCTCGTATCGCGATATCCCGAACCAGGCGAGGGTGACACGTAGAGCCCCACCGGCATTAGACCAATGATTCCGCCTGTGTCGGCAACTGCACAAAGTTCGTCGTCCTCGTGGTTTCGGTTCGTCCAGTCAGAAAACACGGAAAGTGCGTTGGTATGATTGAGCGTCACCGGACGCCCCGCGGCCTTTCCGAGAGCGGCGATCTCAAGCGTGCTCTCCTTGTTCATATGCGACGCATCTACGATCATGTAGCGCTCCAACATCGCGCCGACCACTTCTCGTCCCAAGGCAGTGAGCCCACCAACGTCCGCAGGCCCCTCGCCGTACTTGCTTGCGCCCAACCGCGCGTTGTCTTCGGCATTGTAAGCGAGCTGAACAACGCGAAGCCCGGCGTCAAACCAGCTCTGCACGGCGTCGTCAGCAGTCTCGCCTCCAACTAGGTCTATCGCGTAGGGTTTCTGGATGTAAAAGGCTAGCCCAAGCTGATCGTTGCGCTTGGCGAGCTCAATGTCGTTAGACGTACGAATCACGCGAGTAGTTGGATTGAGATCGGCGTCATCAGAACGCTCGGCCTGACGCTCAAGATCCTTGTTGGCGCCAGTACCGCAAACGACGATGCCCGTTTCTTCCTTGATCGCACGAAAGTCACCGGTACGATGATCGGGGTTCTTGCTCGAATCGAGATAGCTCAGACCCAAGTTGCTATCAATGATGGGACCGAGCGTGAACTCCGGAGGCGAGCCTCCAACGACCGTACCATCCTCGTCGATCACGACGACGCCATCAGTAAGGTCAAAGCTATCGTCCACTCCTTCAAGCGACGGGTCATCAGCGCGGTTCCAGAACGACCAGTCCGAGTAATGAAGACCAACCACGCTACCACCCTCGTCAGGCGTCGTCTGCCCGGGATTGAGCGTGAAGCCCGCAAAATCATATATCAGACGCCACAAGCCACCACCAACGTCCTCGATGCGCGCCTCGCTGTTTGGCGTATACCAGTCTTCCAACACCGGAGTCTTTCCGGTGTCGGCCGTAAAGTAGAAATGCACCTGAAAATCGCTCAGCGCATCGATTCCCAGGTTACGCAAGATGAGCCGCGGTTTGACGTGATTGTTTTCCCACGGCGACTCGTCACGCAGTTCGACGCGAATATCGCCCACGCTCACGTTTTGCGTTCGCGTGTGCACAGCGATGCCTTCTTCGTCGCCAACCTCGGCACACGAGGCCAGACCAGCTGCGCTCAATGCGAGCAACAGGCTTCCATGGAGCGACCGAGATTTGTTCTGACTGGCTTTGAATTTCATGATTGTTCTTCTCTCCCGTCTATTCGAGCTCAGTCCCCGCTCACAGCTACTTTAGGGTGAACGGAGCCAGCTCGCGCCAGTTCAGGAGGCTAGGCACATTGATCACCGTGTCTACCTCTAAGCGGCCACTCATAGAATTGTTGCATAGCTATCTCGATCTGGTTGGGTCGGCCTGCCTCTTGCCACCCAGGCCGGCCATGCGGCTCACCGAGCTTAGACGTCAAACCCATCGGCCGGTCCGTTGGCGAACGTCTGTCTTGGGTGCTGGAGAATCGAAAGCAGCGCCTGCCCACACGCATCTCAAGACCAGCAGGGCGACAAAACGCGCCGGACAGACCCACGTAGATCGAACAAGCCGCGAGAGAAGGCTTCGTAGCCTCTCCCCTCACTCTAGCGCGGGCGGCGAAACATGCGCCGAAGCGCCTTGACAGCTCGGTCCTTGGAAATGAGGCGCAGCGACGGCGTCCCCTTCGGCCCGCAGTAGCTCGCCCAGCGTCAACCCCATGACGGAATGTAGGCCAGTGAACACGGAGCCGATTTTGCGCGCACTAAGGCGTGCTACGACCAATCGAATGACTTCTCACCCCAGTCTACCGTAGCCCACACCCGGAGCGACCAAGCGAGCACTCTTGAGGTAAAACTGAACGAATGCATGGACTTCGCTGTGCCTAAGTTGCTCACGCTCGACGTACTCAAGCGAGCTGATTGTAGTTAGTCAATGCGCCTTCGGATTTCGCCATCCATAGAGCCTTGAGCTCCTCGGTGGAAAGCGAACTCAACCATTCGTTCCCCCGAGGGACGACGACTATTCTCGGTGGGTATCCTCTCTTGTTTCCCGTCACATGCATCCACGGTTGCAGCACTGATCAGAAGCAATACACCAAGCGCTCCTCCGAATCCCCACCCAATATCTGCACTGCTCCTCATTTGGGGTACTCTGCATGGGACTGATGACGATATGTCCACAGGTCTGCAACTTTCAAGTTCTGCGCCCGAACATGCAGCTTGGCGCCCTCGTAGCTAAACTGCTCGATCCAAACGGTGCAATCATGGAGGCGTCACGTTGGTCACCACGCCTTCGAGACTCATCCCGATTTTGAGATCGGTCACGCTGGTGACGTCATCGCGAAAGTTCGGGGGCTCGAAGGTATCGCGCGGATCGCATCCGGGCTTGAGCAGCTCAGCGAAAATGTCGTCCATCCAAAAAGAGCCGACGTTTTCGCTGAAGTACTTGGGCTTGTCGATGCGAGCCAAGAGCTCCCGACTGCCAATCAGTTGATCCACGGGCACAGCGTGGGACTTCAGCTTGTCTTGCCCGAGCGGTCAAGGCAGCGGCCAGACAGGGGGCGCATCTGGCATGGTGAGCGGAAGCGGAGCCGCCTCCGGAACCGGAAGTTACGGTGGTCGAGATGGTTACGGCGCCGAGTCGGGTACGGGAGCACAGGCCGGAACCGGCGCACAGGGCGGAACCGGCGCACAGGGCGGAACCGGCGGGCAGGGCGGAACCGGCAGCTACGGCGGCATGTATGGTTACGGCGCCGAGTACTCGACGGGCTCGTATTATGGCTACGACGGGACGGGCTCTTACTACAATTATTGAGTCACTCCTGTCCCCCACTGCCTTCATGACGTCGGCTTTTCCACCTCCATACGCAAGGCAGAGCTCGGTCTGCAATCGACGGTTCTTGCAACTGCTTGGCGCAGGTGTTGTTCCGAGCGGCTGGTCTCGGGGACCGATCAGGGGGCAGTGCTGGATGCAGAGCCGAGTCGCTTGTCGATGCGGGCGCGCAATCGGGCCAGGCCATCTGCTTCGTCTTTGATGGTCAAAAGGGCGGCCCGGTAAGGGGAGATGTCTTCCTGAGTCAAAAAGAGGTTCGCTGCTGGGACGAGATTCGCCGCATGGAGTTCACCACGGAGCACGACCTGGGCCAGCGCCTCCAGGTCCGAAGGCGTTGCTCCTCGGGACTGCAGGGAGCTCAGGGCGGCATGTTGGACAGAGGAATTGTCGTCGCCCACAAGCTCGTGCAAGGCGTCGACTTCCTCCGCCTCGCTGGCGAAACGCAGTCCCGCCGCACTCGCACTGCGCTCGCTCGGATGAATGGAAGAAGCCGCACGCACGAGCTCAGCACTACCTCCAGCGTTGCCCAAAGCCCGCAGCAAAAGAGCACGCTGCCCCGGCTCCTCGAGAGAGTGGAGCTGCGCCTCTAGAAGTCCAACCAAGGTGGCGGCTTCGATGGGTTGGTTGTTGCGCTTCAGAGCTCGCGCGGTCGATCCAGCCGCGAAGCGCACGGCGTGAGCCGAATCGGTGTCGATCTCTCCGCTTTGCACGAGGCCGGGTGCCTCCTCCAAGCGCCGAGTGAGGGCAGAAACCACCTGCTCGTTCGGGCGCTCCAAGAGACCAATGCGTTGGACGATGGCGTCTGCATCGTTGGTCCCGTTCAGAAGGTCAAGCAAGGCCTTCTGACAGCTGTCCGTACCCGCCCCGCGCAAGAGATCTGCAAGAGCGCTTTGCGCCTGCTTGGACCAGGCGTCGGTCAGAGCTTGCTCGACGAGCTCCTGGCCCAGCTCTGAATGAAGCCGGAGTACTGCCACTGCCTGGAAGAGAAACTTGCCCAAGGCCTTTCCGCTGAGTCCGGCGGGCCAAGTCGAAAGCAGCCTCTTGATCTGCCCTGGGCTCAAGTCCCCAGCACGCGCCAAAAGTGCCTTCTCGTCTTCCTCTGCGTCCACGAGCAGGGGCTTGAGGGTGCCCTGGGGTGGAGCCGAGGACGGCCGAACCCGCTGAAGAGTGAGCTTCTCTTTTCGGGAAACGTACCCGGGTTGGACCACTTCTTCGGCGTAGAAGGCCTCGTGCCAAGCACCGAGTCGGGGCCCCCTCCACGTGACGCGCGCCAGCCCCCGAGGCACGCTCTCAGCTAGAGCGGCTGGCGATTGGTAGGACAAGAACTCGCTCACGAGCTCGGATGAAGCAGAAGAGAGCGCTGCACGCGCCTGGTCGCCGCGCAGACCCAGCGACGTTCTCACCGTGCGCGCTACAGGGGCTGTGGGCAAAGCGTGAAGCGCAAGAAGCAGAGAGCGAGCCAGCTCTCCAGCGCCAGGCGCAACAGTCCGAGATGCTTTCACCACTTTCGGACCTCCGTCTCGAGCCGGTTCTAGAACAAAGGCGGTGTTGAGGAGTTCATCTTTGTCGATCGAGACGGGCTGTCCTTCGAAAGACAATGAGAGCGAGTGCAGTTCCGTCCACCACACCATGTTCTGCTTCTTGCAAAGTAGCCCTTCCAAAGAGGTCGAGGCTTGAATCGGCTCGGCGCCGATCCAACGTGACTCTTCGATGCTCCAGCTCATCGAGTAACAATGTGCTCGTGTACTACTTGCATCGGACGCTTTCGCCCGCTCGCCTTCGTCTCGCTGCATTGAAACTCTGGCATACAGCGCGACCCCCACCACCGCTGCGAGAGACAGGGCGACGGCCGCTTGATTGAAGCGCTGCTGACGAGGCGGTTGCACTGGTTAGTACTCGGCAACATAAGCCGAGTAGTCTCCCGGGCTCACTTCAGGCGAGCTCAGGTTCCCGGCTTCGGTGTGATAAGCGATCGCCGACCCAGTGGAGGAGATGCGCACCAGGGTCGAACTCCCATCCCCTGCCGTCCCCTCACTGTTTGTCGTCACCATCTTCGAGGTCGAGTTCTGAAGGTCGACAACAAAGATTTGCCCGAACAAGCTCGATTCCCCGCCCCCCGACTGAACGCTGGCGGTGATGGCCAGGTGCCGGCCGTCGTCTGCGATCTCCCCGCTTCGAAGGTAGGTAGAGGACATGTCGAAGGACGGGGCGGTTGTGGCTTTCGTCGTGACATCGTGGACATAAACAACGCCCGACACCGTAAAGGCAATCTGTCCGAGGGCGTTTATCTTCACCCGAGTCTGGGCACCGCGCAGCTGTGCGCCAGACGGGTCATCGATGCGCCACGTAGACTGCGTCGCCAGATCGCGAACGAAAAGATTGGGCTCGCCCTCGGTAGTTGTATCGTCCAAATTGCGGGCGTAACTGCTGAAGGCCACGTAGCGCCCGTCCTGGGAAAGAGCAGGTTGGGATTCGCAGTAGTCGTCAGCGGGCGCACCCTGGTTGTTTACGCTGGCCAGCTGCATGGTGCCCGCCTCCAAATCCACAACGTAGATTTGATCGGTCGAGTCCACGCTCACACCTGTCAAATCGGCCCCCGAGTAAAAAGCCACTCTGTAGCCGTTTGCTGAAATATGTGGGTCGTAGCCGCCCCGGGTGTCCTGGGTTGCTCCGGGACCAAGGTTCAAACGGGTAGTGGTCTGCGCGGTGACATCACGGAGAAAGACGTCGCTGCGACCATTGCTGTCCGCCGGCACTAGATTGGCAGAACGCGACTCAAAGACGATGCGATTGCCGTCAGCAGAGATACTGCCCTGACGCGTGCCGAGCGTCGCTTCTTCTCCACCGTTGCCGACGTTTACGCGAAGGATGGTGTTGTCCGTCCGGTCCCAACGAAAGAGGTCTTCGGCCCCGTTGGTATCGCCCTCGACCAGATTGCTGGCCGCAGAACTCACAAGCAGATAGCGCCCGTCCGGCGTCATATCGCGGGTGAAGACATCCGCGTTGGGAAGCTCTCCATCAATGCCCAAAAAGCGCTGTTGGGTGAAAATGACGGAGTCCTCTTCGCTTTTCAGGGCACACGCTTCGTCACAATAACTGCAAGAAGCACCCTCCTTGGGCTGACAAGGGATACCGTTTTTGCTCCCGAAGTCGCAGAGCTCATCGCCTTCGACGACGCCGTCCCCACACTGCGCAACGTCAAGAGAGCTGCACTGTGCCTTCTGCTCTCCCGTGCAAACAAAGCCGATCTCGACCAGGCAAAACTCGCTGCAGCCGTCACCACTTGTCGTAGCGCCGTCATCACATTCTTCTCCCTTGTCCAGGGTGGCATCTCCGCAAGAAGATTCGAAGGCGCCTTGGGTCGGGACGGTGATGGATTCTGTGAGCAATCCCGGGGCATCTGCAGCAAGGCTGAACTCTTCGCTGCCGTCAGCCGAAGCGTAGATGGTCGTTCCGCTCTCGTCGCTCTCAATCTGAATGGCGTCTGCTTCCTTGGCGCAACTCGCATCGTAGAAGATCCGTCCGCCTTGAACGCGAAGTTGAACGAGCGTGCCCTCTTCGCTCGTGGTCGCGGCACCCTCACCGTCGAGCAGACCGACATAGAGCGGGACGCACTTGCCCGGCTCCAGACTGCTCGGCGTGGCCCAGGTCAGCTCTTGTGCCCCGGACAGACTGGGGAAAACCGGATCCTGAAGGAGCGTTGTCGTTGCGCTGCCCGGGCGTGAGACGGTGACATCCACCGCGGCGCTCAGATCAACGAAGAAGCTGCCCCCTCGCGCGCCCTCAGCGCCGATGACTCCGGCAGGCTCCGAGCAGGTGTCGTTTTTGAATCCGCCCGTGATGGCGGCAAGTCCCCCCTTGAGGGCCACTGGCACACAGCCGGCAACGCCGGTGGGAAGGTCGAGCTCGGGAGCGCTATCAATGACATCCGGACACCAACGTGTGAAGCTCGGCTCCATCCCCAGCTCGGGAGCACTGTCGTCCCCCCCCGCGAGGGCGTCTCGAACTCGATTGAGCGGAAAGCTCAGCTGCGTACCGAAGAGCGGCGCCGAAGAGACCAGACCCGGCCAACCATAGAGCTCCTTGGAGTAGCGCTTGGTTCCGTCAAGAAGCGTCTCGACTTCGACAAAGGCACTGATATTGCCTCGCAGCACCGTAAGAAGAAGATCCAGCTCGGCCCCAGCATCGAGTCTCAGATCGCTGTCCTCGGACTGAGTGTTGATCTGGAGCTCAAAAGGAAAACTGAGCTCGAATACGTTGAGATCCGTGCGCACTCCGGCCTCAGCGACCCAGTAATCGAGGCTGACGCTAGCGAAGGCATCCACCCGCGCATACGGCTCGAAGCGTCCCCCGTTTTCGAGTTGCAAGCGATCCGGACCGAGACAGTTGGCCTCGAGTTCGAGATCCGATTCGAGGCCTACGCTTCCCGCGATGCCTGCCTCCAAGCGCAGGGGGATGGCCGCCACGACAACCCGTTCCGAGCCACGGAAGAAAGTTTCCGTGCGCCGTTCGTCTCCCGTTAAGTAAACTTGTCCACTGCTTCGTGAGTCCTCTGCTCCGAAAATTTCGCTTCCTAGGACATAGAGCGCGGCGTGGGCTTCGCTTGCCTCGGGACTGACCTGAGCTTCCAAGGTGGCCTGCGCAAGATGTCGAGACCCAGCTTCTACGCAGCTGGCGTCACCCAGGTGCGAGGAAAGGGGAACACAGCGACTCGGCAAGGTGCTGCGACCGAAAGCCGAAGCATCCGCCAGCACCGACGCGTTGAGTGCCAGGGAGGCATCACAAAGGTCGGAGGCCCCGGGGTTTTCCAACTCCCAACCGAACTGATAACTCAGCTCGGCATTGAAACTCCCGTTTCCTTCGCGCCCAACTTCGCCGACCGCCTGGCGAACGGCAAAACGCCCGGTCGCAGGATCTCTGGGCAGATCGAGGGAGGTCAGCCAGCGAGGAACAGCCTCGACGAAGGCATCCACGGCAGACGTATCCTGGTTGAGCGAAGCGGGCACTTCGCATTGAGAAGCCACCGGCGCAGCGCACTCGCAAAACCCCGTACTGCAACCCGTGCCCCTGAGTCGAGTCCGTTCACTCGAGAGCCAAAGACTGTTCGCCACAGAGCCGAACTGCCCCCCCGTCACATTGAGACAAGACTGGTAGTCGGTCTCGCGCCGACTGAGAGCGGCGAAAATCCCGGTATCTTCCTGGAGAATCGACTCGACCAAATCTCCGGGGGCCCAATCGCAAAGGCTGAAGCCCCCCTGCAAACAGCCGGCGGCCTGGGCAAAAGCAAGGTAAGGCTCGGCGCTGCTCACGAGTGCCGCGACGTGCTCTCGCAGAGAGGGACGCATCCAGCGACAACTCTGCCGAGAGAGCTGGGTGTCGACGCGCTCGAGTTCCAGTGCAAGGGGGAGAAACTCGCGTTTCAGCGCGGCGGCGAGTTCGAGTGCCTGGGGCGCGAACTGGGACGTGCCTTCAAAAAGCGCCTGTTGTCGGGCAAATCCACTGAGGCCGCTCAGGCCATCGTCGGGACCCTGCAGATAAGCTTCGAGCAAAGCGGAGGCCAACTCGGGGTCGAAGGCATGCACCGCGTGCCAGCCGGCGTCATAAGGGTCTTCTGCGTCGGGGCCGCAATTGTGAAGCCCCCATGCGTAGCCCTCGCCAGCGCCGGCTTTTTCTTCGTCTTTATGGAGAAAGAGTCGGGCAAACCGCCGAAACGGATTCTCCAGCAGGGAGAGGCGAGTCTCGTCCAGCGTCACACTCGCCGCGGCTTGTCCGTTCTTGCGCAAGAAGGTGAGCTCGGCGTCTCCCGAGCTTCGGCGCTCGACCCAGCCGTCCGGGCCCAAAATTTCAGAGGCGAGCGTGCCCGGATCGTCTTTGAGCTCGAGAGCCCGAAGATCGAGAGCCTCAAGCTCGTGATATTTCTCGTAGGCGTACTCCTCGCACGAAAAAACCCCACAGTTTTCGTCCCACTCTTTCTTGGTCAGCGCATCGGCAATGTCTTCCCACATGCCTCCCACCAGACCGGCTCGGCTGTGCTCGCGATCGCCAGAAAGCAGACCGTCAAAACCAAAACTCGTGGGAGGGGCAGCCTGCTCGTGTTTGAATCGATGCAGGCGTGGAGGCTCCTGACAGATATCCGTTTCTCCTGGACAATAGGCCAGTTCGAGCTCCAAAAAGTCGGCACTCTGGGCGTCAGCCGCGCGGGCGAGAGAATCCGTGCATTGGTTTCGGATCTCGTCGTTATGGCGGTTCTGCAGGTAAAAGTCGCGATCCTGACAATCGGCCAGCCTCTGTGCTTCGCTTGCGCGCAACCACTCATCAATGACTGACGTGGGAGAACGGTCGATAGGAGTGACCGCCACTGTCCCAATATCGACGGTCTGCAACGAGGGACTGATCTGTGCAGACGCCGACGAGGCGAGACTGACCAGGCCCACAAGAAAGCCCAATAGGAAATGCTGCTTCATAGTTTTTCCACCAAGAGGGAGAACCTCGTTTTCGCCTCGAAGCGGCCGACCGCATCGAGAGACAAGAAGATTTCTTCGCCCTCGTCCAAGAAGACATCGAGCTCAGCTGCTTGATCGAGCCCCGCAACCTTACAGGCCTGTTCGTGTTCGGGAGCAGAAGACGAGCAGTGAGAGCGCAAACCGAGCGACGCCAAGACGAAAGAACTGTCCACCCTCAGGCTGGCGCGATATCGACCGAGTTCGGGAGCCACAAAGGGCACCATGATGGGGGAGGAGCCGCCGCAGCTGGTGGGGCTCGCGGTTTCTTGGTCCGTCGAAAAGTCGCCGCTCACAGACCAACGTGGTGACTCGGGGGGTGCTCCCCCCATGCCGGAGTCGGAATCGGTGGTCAGACTTGCCGTAGCCACTTGCTCAGGACAGGCCCGCTCCACCTCGGAACAAAGGCGTTCTTCTGAGGCAAAGCCGGTGCAGTACAAGCCCGGTTCGCATTGAACGAGAGCTGCCACCTCATCGCAGGCTGTTCCCTCGTCACCTAATTGTGGAGAATCGAAAGCAGCGCTGACCCAGGGCGATACGCCGTCTTCACCATCCAACGCTCGCGCTCGAAGTCGCGTTACGGATTCGGGAAGCAGCAGCGGCAATGTGCCACTGACAGAAAAGGTCCCCGGGTCGCCAACGGGAAGGAAAAGGGTAGGCTCGAGCGGTGTTTCGTCAGAATCGAGAAAGCTAAACTCCAGGCTGATGCCGGCCGAGCTTCCCGCGACCGAGCCCTCGAAGCCCAGGGCGGCACGGTCGGCTCGTAGACTCACTCGCTCGAGGGCGAGCACCGGTCGGATGGGCTCTTCGTCCTGCGTATCGCCCGAAGTCTCCTCTCCTGTCCCATCGCCCCCTTGATTCGAAGAGCTCGTCCCACTGCCGCCACTTCCGGAGTCTTCAGCGCCGCGGGTATCGTCTTCGTCGTCATCCCCCAGGTGCGGCCTAGCCCCGCCCTGGCCGCCCGCGAACTCTGGCTTCTCGCCACTGTCACCGCGGCAGTTGGACAGTGCCGCGCAGAGCATTGCCAGACCAACGATGGAAAGCGAGCGGAGGCGGGCGAAGCGATGGGCTGCACTGAGGAACTCTTGGCTAGCTCCGCGCAGCGATGGAGGGAGGGTGCGCATCACGGTCGCGCCTACTTCCGGCTTGGTCAATTGTCAAAGCTCTACATGCTTGTAGCGACTTTTCAGGCCCTCTTATTACCCGGGTAATAATATTAACAAACGCTTATTACCCGGGTAATAATAGAAATATGGCGCATTGAATGAATGACAAAAAGCTCAGAATCGTGCACTTCAATCACCCGAGCGGCCGGAGTCGCCCGAGTGATACCGCGCGGCACTGGACGTTAAAGTCGTCAGGGGACGTACTCGACCGCTCCAAGATCGAGCAGACCGTTCACCGGCCGCTCGACGCCGAGTTGGTCCAAGTGTCCCGGCGCGTAGGAATGGTCTAACCCTCGATTGAGCGCACTGCTGCCGGCTCCCAGCAAGTGCACCAGGTGCCCACCCACCATCGTCAGCGGACTGAGCAACGGATCATCGTGGTAGAGGGTTCCGAACTGGCTGGTGTTCAGCTGATTCGTGTCCGTCACGACCATGCGAGCGCCCCACGAGATCCCTGGTCCCGGTGGCACGCGCAGGTCGTGGTTGCCGCTGTAGGCCGTGTTGTTGGCAAAGATGTTGCTCAACTGGGACGGATTGCCGGCGCTGTGCACGTACAGCCCGCCCCCCTCGCTGCCGTGATTGTGGGCGATGGTGCTCTCGTAGACGTGCAGTTCCCCAGCACCCTCGTGGTACATGCCACCTCCCCTGCCACCTGAATAGTTGCCACTGATGGTCGAGGCGATCACATCTTCTTGACCAGTACTGTACAACCCTCCGCCGTGGCTACTGGCCGCGTTGTGCGCGAGACTCGAGCGAAACAGCGTCATGTTCGTGCCGGTCTGCACCGTCACCGCGACACCACCCCCACGCCCAAAGGTCACATTGTCGGTCACGTTGGAGTCGGTCAACATGACGCCTGGGCTGACTGCCACATCGCCGGTCGGGGCACCTGCTCCCTCGCAGAGTATCCCTCCTCCGTCGCAGGCGCTGCCCGAGCAGACGTTCGATTCGATGAGCGAGTCGAAGATCTCGACGTTGCTATACGAACTGTAGAGGCCGCCGCCCCCAAACGTGCTCGTGTTGGAAGCGATGGTCGAGTCATGGATTTCGACCTGCGCACCGTGCTGGACACGAAGTCCCCCGCCTCCGGCTCCTCCGTCGCGATTGTTCTCGACATCGACACTCAAAAGAGTCGCGATGGCTCCGTAGGTCACGACCAGGCCCGAGTGCTCATTGTCAGAAACGAGTCCGCCATAAATCAGGGCTTCGCTCGAGGTCCCCGACACGTACAGGCCGGCATCCCGGTTGCCCGTGAATTCGCTGTAGCTGAGCCAGGCATCACCGCTGCTGACCAGCGCCCCAAACCCTCCATTGCGAAACTTGGAGTACCAAGAGCGGGTCTCCGTGCCCGAGTACGCCAGCAATCCAGCCGAGCAACCGTCGAGGTCGGCGTCCCACAGAGCGACTCTCCCCGATTGGGCGAGCACGCAGATAGAGAAGCCGCTGTGGCTGGGGGTCACGCGCAGTCCGGACAAGAACAACTGCTGCGTCGAGTTCGAAGGATTGGCGACCAAACCACGGTCACCCGAGAAGCGGAGTGTAGTGCTCCCCGACCCCATTCCCTGCACCGTCATGGTACGAGTCGCGGTCAGTGCCGCACTCGTCGTGTAGACTCCCGCGCCAAGCGTGATCGACTCAGTTGACGACGACGTACTCTGACGCACGCACCCCCCGTAGTTGCTCTGGGTATTGGCGCTGGTGACAGCCTCGGCAAGACTGCACAGGCCATCACTTGTGTTGACGACTCCGGACGTGGTCGTGACTTGAATGTTAGCCGCCAGGACCAGGGCGGGGATCGAAAAGACGGAGCAGGCGCTGGCCAGGCTGATGAGTGTTCTATGGACCATGTGAATTTTCGGGCTGGAGAAAAACGGAAGCACCCCAGTGCCGCGCTGAGCGCTGAGGCGCGCTTGCACCTCGTATAACAGGTTGATGTTTGAACCACCAATAGTTGATTGGGCGACCCCACCGGTAATTTGTGCGACCTTGCGGCGTGCTCAAGCAAGTTGTGAGAGCACGCCAGAGTGGACGCTCGGTCCGTCCTCGGCAATGATAGAGCTGGGCAGAGAGCGCAGCTTCCACGGCAGACAGTCCACCCACTGCCGCCCTTGCGCGTCCAAGACTAAGCGGCGAAACACGCGCCAAAGCGCTTGAGTAGACGGAGACTCCGGAGATGGAAGGTCTCCAAAGCAAAGAGGTGTTCGTGATCTTCTTGAAAAACAACCTCTTCGCGCGCCGAACGTAGATCTGCCGCGGGGTGTCCCTTGGTCGAGGCGGTGAGCTTGCCGTTGATCGAGAGAGCGAGGTCGGCGTCGAGCAGTTTCTTGAGGTGCTCAAGGTAGGTAGGGTCGATTGGATAGACCAGCGCGACCGCTCCAACCGGCTTGTCCTCGTGCAGAACAGGAACGCCATCCACCAACGCATAACGCGCCCCCGAATCGAGAGCGATGGGATTTGCGCTGAAAATACCGGTTGTCGGCTGCAAAAACCAACACCATGCCGGCGTTGTCTTCGTATTCGTCGAGGATCTCGTCAAAGTGCGCGCCCACAGCCTTGATGTGAGAGCCAGCTTCCTCGAGCAGCTCCCGTTCGGTGGCGCGTTCGTTCAGGATGGCTCCCACAAGCGCAGGCAAGAAAGACCCAAGCACAAGAGCGATGAGTTTCACCCGAACAGAAATCATGACCGGCGCAGTTTCGGTCAGCTCGCCTGCTGGGCAAGCTGCGGGCTCCTACTTCGGCGAGTCCTCCTAGCGGCGTAACAGATCGGCAAAGGGATTGTGGGTCAGCTTCTCGCCGCCCGGACCTCGCCCGCCCCCGTCTTTGCGCCCCCCACCGCCGCCATCGCGACGAGGTCCACCGAAACCACCCCCGGGTCGCTTCTTGGCAAAACCACGCCCATCTGGGCTCGCTGCGGCACCACGGTTTTCGATATTTTCGTCTTTTCGAGCCGTGAGTGAAATGCGCTGTCGCTCCAGGTCGACTTCGAGGACGCGGACCTGGATCTTGTCTCCGACTTTGACAACTTCGCTCGGATCTTTGATGAAACGATCGGCGAGCTTGGACAGGTGAACGAGCCCATCTTGGTGAACACCAATATCGACGAAGGCACCGAAAGCCGTCACGTTGGTCACCACGCCTTCGAGACTCATCCCGATTTTGAGATCGGCCACGGTGGTGACGTCATCGCGGAAGTTGGGGGGCTCGAAAGTATCGCGTGGATCGCGCCCCGGCTTGAGGAGCTCCGCGAAGATGTCGTCCATCGTATAGGAACCGACATTTTCACTCAGGTACTTGGACTTGTCGATACGAGCCAAGAGCTCTCGACTGCCAATCAGTTGATCCACGGGCACGCCCAAGTCGGCGGCGATGCGCTCGACGAGCTCGTAACGCTCGGGGTGCACGGCGCTTGAGTCGAGGGGATGGGTGGCCCCACGGATCCTCAAGAAGCCCGCGGCCTGCTCAAAGGCCCGCGGTCCCAAGCCCGAAACCCCCAAGAGCTCAGCACGATTCGAGAACGATCCCTGACGATTGCGGTGCTCCACGATGCGCTTGGCCACTGAGGGGCCGAGCCCCGACACCCGAGCCAAAAGCGGAGCACTCGCGGTGTTCAGCTCGACCCCGACTTCGTGTACGCAGCTTTCCACCACCTCGTCCAGCTTCTTGGTCAGGAAGGTTTGAAACACATCATGTTGGTACTGGCCCACTCCGATGCTCTTGGGATCGATCTTGACCAGCTCGGCCAAGGGATCTTGCAAACGTCGCGCGATGCTGATGGCGCCACGCACGGTGAGGTCCAGATCAGGAAACTCATCCCGGGCCACTTCACTCGCCGAGTAAACGCTCGCGCCGGATTCACTCACCGCTACGCAGAAGGGTTTGGGCTCTCGAGGCGGAAAGCGCGGATCCTTGAGAAGTTTCTTCACGAAGGCTTCTGTTTCGCGCCCATGGGTTCCGTTCCCGACAGCAATGGCTGCCACGTCGTGGCGTTTGCACATACCGAGCAAGATATCCTCGGCTCGCATCAATGCGGCCTCACCCTGTACGAGGTACATGGTGTCGTTTTCTAACAATTGGCCCGTGTGGTCGAGGACAACCAGCTTGCACCCCGTTCGTTGACCCGGATCGATCCCGATCACCGAGCGCGCCCCGAAAGGGGCTGCCATCAAGAGCTCACGTAGGTTAGTCGCAAAGACGGTCACCGCCTCTTGATCGGCGCGCATCTTGAGCTCCACGCGCACATCCATTTGCGCCGAGGTGAGCAAATGACGGGTCATGGCCTCACGGCACGCCTTCTTGAGCTCTTCGGCAAAGGGGCTCGACTCGTTCAGTTGAGTGTGTCGACGGATCTTGTTTTCGAACTCTTCCTCATCGATGGCGAGCACAGCGCTCAGCACACCTTCTGATTCGCCCCGTCGCACCGCAAGATAACGGTGTGAGGCGATGTTCTTCACGGGCTCTGAAAACTGAGCGTAGTTGTCGAACTTGGTCTTCTTGTCTTCGAAATCAGCGTTCTTGGTGACATTGAGCACCGCCTCGTTCAGGTAGGTCTCGCGGGCCGAGCGGCGCAGCTCGGCGTTTTCGCCCAGACGCTCGGCAATGATGTCCCGCGCCCCACTGAGGGCCGTCTTGGTGTCGGGGACTTCTTTGTCGGGGGCCACAAAGTTCTGCGCTTCGAGTTCGACACTCCCAGAAAGCGGCTGGTTCCAAATGAGATCAGCCAGGGGCTCAAGGCCGCGCTCTTTGGCCACCATCGCCTTGGTGCGGCGCTTGGGCTTGTAGGGCAGATAGAGATCTTCCAGCTCGGCCTTGGTCGTCGCGGCCAAGATCTTCTTCTGCAGGGAATCACTCAGTTTGCCTTGTTTGTGGATCTCGGCCAGCACCGAGGTGCGCCGGGTTTCGAGCTCCACTAAGTAGGCGCGCCGCTCGAAGACGGTTCTGATCTGCACCTCATCCAAGCCCCCGGTTTTTTCTTTGCGATAACGTGCGATGAAGGGAACCGTCGCCCCTTCGGCCTGCAACTCCACCACGGCACGCACCGAGCTGAGAGGCACGGACATTTCTTGAGCGAGCTGAAGGGCGATCTGCCCCTCGTCCACCTTGGTCTGGGCCAAAGGCACGCTCTTGGTCACAGCGTCTGTCGCAGCCGGCGGGCTGACTGTAGTCGGCGAGTTGACTGCAGTCGGCGGGGAGCTCGCAGCGGGTGTAGGCGATGCTTTTTCTTTTGCTTCCGCAGACGCCACCGGAGTCGGAGCACGCAACGCCCCGTTCGCGGACGAGCGGAATGCGGATGAAGCCGTTGGCGAGCCAGGAGCAGGAGACGCAGGCGGCTTTTCAACGGCTGAAGCCGAGGACACAGACGCTGGGGCGGAAGTCCCGGGAGTCGCACGAGTCACAGAAGAGGTTGCTTGGGCGGGCGACGCCGCGGGAGTCGACGATGTCGCTGGAGCGGGCGTGGGCGTGGGCGTGGGCGTGGGCGTGGGCGTGGGCGTGGGCGCTGGAGTTGCCGCTGGGGCGGAAGAGGTAGACGGTTGCGGACTGGGACGGGGAGGGATCCCAGCGGCCGGTTTCTTTCCGAAGGCCGCGGCGAGCGAAGCCATTGTAAACTTTCCTCCCGAAGGACGAGGGATCGCCGGAGCTCGGGGAGATGCCGCCGGAGAGGGTGAGCTTTCGTCCCGGGACGACACGGGGGCAGATGACGCGGAGTCACTAGGCGAAGCAGAGCGGCTCTGCGAAGCAGAACTCGAAGCCGATGTCATCCCGGTCGCGGCGCTCGAAGAAACAGAGCTCGATGACGCTGAGCTGGAGGATGCTGAGCTCGAAGGGGAAGGAGTGTACTCGCGCACGGTGC
Organism: Polyangiaceae bacterium; assembly: GCA_050300635.1. Classification (GTDB taxonomy): domain Bacteria; phylum Myxococcota_A; class Polyangia; order Polyangiales; family Polyangiaceae; genus NIC37A-2. The sequence continues at coordinate 105,352 of JBNKYC010000043.1, read as the reverse complement.
GGCCGATCCGGGACGAATACGAACTCGCTTCAGGCGAACTCGTAGATGACCCCGATGCCGGGCTCGTTTCACTCGCCTGGGGAGTCGCACTCGTTTCTTCTGAGGAAGAGGAAGGACGGGTCACCACTCGGCGCTTCACTACTGCGGGCTTCTTCGGGGAGGATGCAGACGGATCTTGGTCACTCATGGGGCGAGAAAACTAAGGCAACTTCTGCACGGGTGTCCAGTGGAAAAGAATTCTAGCTTGCCACCATGAACACCCCGACTTCGACGTGGTTGGTATAGGCGAACATATCGAAAGCGCTCATGGCTTGGGCGGAATATCCAAGCTGGGTCAACCGTGACACGTCGCGCACTAGACTCTTGGGATTGCACGAGACGAGAACCAGCCGACTCGCTCCCAGGCGTGCAACGTCCAAAACAGCGTCCTTCAATCCTGCGCGCGGAGCATCGACAAGAGCGATATCAAACCACTCTTGATTCGTCTTGCACCAATTCTCGACACGGTCCGCCACGAATCTCCCCGATAGCCCCTGTTCAAGAGCCGCCCTCCGAGCAGAAGCGATGCTCGATGAATTCGATTCGACCCCGAGCCCATCATGACCTTCTGCTAACAAATGAAGCAGAAAGTTTCCCGATCCACAGTAGAGGTCGACGACGCTCCTTCCGCCATAGGCCGAAATACAAGAACTCACCCATTCGAGCAGAGAAGCATTGATGCGGTGATTGACCTGCATGAAGCCTCCGAGGGGGACGTATTGGAAGACCCCCTGTCGCAACAAGAAGCGCTGCTCCGGCAATTTTTCGCCAGTCAATCCGCCAACAAGAATAGGGACCCCGGAAAAGGCCTCTGCTATTTGCTGCTCCGCCTCGCGCAAGAGTGACGCCTCTTGCGCAGGATTTTGACGGGGCGCCAAATAGAGACCCGCATGACCGTCGAGATCAAAAGAACGGAGCTCCAGGTGTTGGGCGGAGCGAAGGGCAGAACGAACTCGAGCGAGGCGCTCTTGGGCCGTAGCGAGCAGTTGTCGAAGCGCCGGCTCTAGAACGAGGCATTCGGCGGATTTGTGGGCATTGAAGAAGCCGAAGCTGCCGTCATCGAACACCCGAAGACGGATCCGATTGCGGTAGCCTAAGGGCGATACTTGCTCGAAAAGCCGCACCGATGGCGCGAGACAACCCGCATGGTGAAAGAGCTTCAGCAGCTGCTCGGCCTTTTTTTCGTGCACCTCTGTAGGTCGGTTTTCGATCTGAGGACACCCCCCACAGGCCACGGAAACAGCACAGCGTCCCCTTGCGTCTTCGGGCAGCAGCGAGCGCGTCTTCAGGCGCGCCCCTCGGGGTCGGGACGACATTGCCTGCTCGTATCGCTCAGTTCGGGAGTTGGCCGATGAAGCGGTAACCCACGCCGCGCACTGTTTCGATGTAGTCCCGCGCCGCACCGAGTTTTTCGCGGAGGCGCTTCACATGGGTATCAACCGTACGCGTCGTCACGTCTGCGCTCACCCCCCAAACGTCTTCTAACAAAGTGGGACGCGCCTGAACCCTGTCTTTGCGATCGTAGAGAGTGATCAACAAATTGAACTCAAGGGCCGTCAGCTCCAGCTCTCGCCCTTCGACCCAAGCCCGGTAACCAGCGCGATCGAGGCGTAATACACCAAATTCGACCATAGAATCGCTGACCGGAGCCACCGCGTTTCGCCGGAGAATAGCCGAGACGCGCAAGGTGAGTTCGCGAACGCTAAAAGGTTTGGTCACATAGTCATCGGCACCGAGCTCAAACCCAACAACGCGGTCAATCTCTTCCGCCCGCGCCGTGAGCATGACGACGCAGACTTGTTTCGTCGCAGGATCGGTCTTGATCTGACGGCAGACATCAAGCCCCGTAACATCGGGCAACATAACATCGAGCAATACGAGATCAGGAGACTCTTGTTTGACCAGACGCAGAGCCTCTGCGCCTTTCGAAGCTGCGACCACTCGGTGTCCAGCTGCCTCCATATTGAAGATCAACACCTGCTGGAGATCTTCTTCGTCTTCAACAATCAGAATGGTAGCCATGGCCAAAAACAGTTGCTTCGGTACCCCGAAGTTGGCCAGACGCTAGACCATCCGACGCCGCCTTTCACCCCCTCGTCATCGACTAGCCCATTGCAGCGCTTTTTGGCCTGGACCGGTCCTCCAAGGGGGCGATGACTCGGCTCCTTTCGCAGCGATCACAGGAGTCAGTCGGCTGCCGGCACCCACCCGAAGCCGCCGCCCCCTCCAGTTGACCGTGCGGCGAATTCCCCCCAGCACCCACATGACGAGCACCAGAGCGTCCTTGAGGGGCATCAAGAGCAAAGTAAGAGGCGAGGGACGTGGTGTGAGAAGCAAATAGATGAAGGCATCGGCGCTCCACTTCACCCCCTGAGCCCACCAAAAAAACGCGTTCTCTGGAGCGGGAGCCAAAAAGGCCAAAGCAAGAAAGAAAGGCGTCGGGTTTCCTGTGAGTTCGAAGAGATAGAAGCCGGGTGAAATGTGTCGGCGCATCTGTCCCCAACGAATATGACGATTGAAAAAATGGCCCACACTGCCGCGGCCGGTCACCACCGGCAACAGCTGAGTTGACAGGGCGACCTTCTTGTTTGCCTTCTGCAGTTTCGCCCCAAGAATATAGTCTTCGGCGAGGATATCTTCGACTGCTTGAAAACCGCCGACCTCGGCCAAGGCCTCAAGACGGAGCAACATGCTTTTTCCAATCACGCAAGAGTGACCCAAACGGTGGCTCAGATAGATCGAGGCTGAAACCCAGCCATTGAGCTGAAGTTCTTCCAGACGTCCGCCCCAGCTGTGTCCCCCGCTCCCGGCAAGCGGGCTATGAACGAGATCGGCCCCGCTTTGTCGCTGAGTGGCACACAGACGCGTGAGGTAATCACGCGGGGGTCGAACGTTCGAATCCGAGATCAAGATCCATTCGTGACGCGCCATGTTTTGCATTCGGCGCAAGAGTCGCACTTTGGGATTAAGACCCACAGGCCAAGCACCCGCGACGACTCGAATCGGAAGCCGGGGAAACTCGGCCTGCACCTTTCGAGCCACAGTGAGCGCCGGGTCCGCTGGATCTTCCGCGCAAAAGATGATCTCGAAGTCGGGATAATCTTGCTGCGCAATAGCCCGGAGATTGTCGAGCAAACCTTCGTCCTCCCCCTTGAGAGGTTTTAAAACACTCACTCCAAAAGGAGCACATGGTTTGGGCGCTCGACGCCGGGCAAATAAGATCGAAAGGTACCCCAAGGATAGAACGAGCGCTGACACCGCGGCGGCGGCGAACAGAAACATCATAATGAACTGATCCATCAATACCCCGCATTCACTCGGTACTCGCCACGCTTGGTGTCGAGGCTCAAGAAGCTCGTTCCTCCCAAAGAGCAAGTCCCACTATTGAGAAACAAGTGACGGCCACTCTCGTCACACACGGGAACGTGAGTGTGACCGGTGACGACAACATCCACGTCACGTGCTTCAGCTTGCAACAAGGCCCATTTGCGCACGCGACAATCCTTGGTCGCTTTCGTTCTGATGCGCTCAAGCCGCGCGAAGTAGCGGTAGACCCAGTCGAAACCAAGTCGACGGACCCAAGCCCCCAGCCAAACCGCCAACTCAGAAACCGGACGCGCTGTCGAGCAGAGCCCGTCCCCCTGATGGCCATGGCTGAAGAGGAGCCGAACACCGTCCGTTTCGACGTAGTATTCGCTCGCAGCCCCGAAGCAACGTCCGGCAACTAGATCATGGTTTCCATGGACGTACTGGTACTTGCTGCGCAAAAAACGCTTGCTGATTTCTGGGTGACTTTGTCGAGCGGCTTCGAACTGAGCCCCGTACCGCGCCGGTGACGGAGCAGTCAGCGTTTCCCAGATGTCGCCCAAAAGAACGACCTTTTCGAAGTTGGTCTCCAAGAAGTCCAAAAACTTGAGGAACTCGAAGTCGTCATGGCCGAACTCATCAGTGCTTCCCCCTGTACCGAGGTGTAGATCCGAGATCACTGCGATTTCCAAGTCCCCCTCCCCCCTGAACAAAAGTGGGCGCCACTCTTGTTCTTCAAATTCAAGCGGGCACAGGACCCGCTTCGTTTCGACCTCAAAGGCATCTCGACTCGCTGGGCCGATTCGCCCGCCCTATCGAACCATCGATAGGCATCGACGCTCTCACTCGCGTCGACTCTCTCTTCTGCTTCTTCTTTCATTGATGCGAGCGAGTGTGAGATCGCACAATGACAGACACATCACTTCATCGATACAAGATCGAAAACTCCGAGCCTGTGTTGATGACAAACCAAGGCCAAATCAGTGACGAAGAGCCTCGACTCCCGAAGGCATAAGACTCTTCGTCATCCCAGAAGGCGTCCTCTCCAAAGCACCCGTCAGCGCCTCGGAAATGCGGTAGAGGCCGAACTTGGGCAGGCGCATATAACCCGACCAAGCGGCGCCAGCCAAAGTTCCGTCCTTGAGCATTTCCCAGAGCCATTGTCCCACGTGGCGCACGTCCCCTTGCTTGATTCCTGCGCCCGCACTCACGGCCCACCTTCGGTTGTACCTTTCGTGGCTACCGACAGTGGGGCTCAAAAGGAGCGGCAAGCCCAAAGCCCCAAAAAAGCAAAGCTCGCTCGGTTTGGTCCACAAAATGTCCGCACGAGCACACAGAGCGTTAAAGGCGCGAAAGTAGGAAGCATGATCGTCTTCATGCAATATCTCGATTTGACCACTCTCTAGTTCTTCTCTCAGCTGACAGCGCTCGATGGTCTCCGTAAAGAAATCAGCGACTTCTCGCCTGAGGCCGGCCACCAAGGTCAACTTCAACTTTTGGCCCCGGAGCGAATAGGCCAAACTGGGAAGAAACTGCTCGACCATTTCGCTTTGCGCCCCCGCCCCCCCCACGGCAAAAACAAGGTGAGGCGCCACCCGCGGTGACTCATCCAGACCGCCTAAGAAGTGTGCGATCTCTTGACGAGACTCTTTGAGGAAGCGCCCCTTGGGATCGAGAGCGTGCAAGCGACGCCTCAGGTTCTTGCGCAGCGCTTCTGCCTCGGTGCCAACGAGCTCGTGGGGCAAGGGGTAGCCGGTCACCTCAATGCGCTCTTTGGGGACGCCATAAGCCTTGAGTCGACGACGCACCCGCATTGAAGGAGCCAAGTAGTGGATGTTCGAATCACGGGGTCTGATGGGCGCCCAAATGCGATTGATGTCCGAGTCGGTCACTACACAGAAAACTCGCTCACAGCCATGCCAATCGCTCAGGACAGCAGGTCCGAAAAAAGTCGACAGCAAGACTGCCCCCTCTCTTTCGAGACGCCCAGCAAGTCCAGAGCCCAGGCCTTGTTGAGCCGCCCACGTAAGTAGCCGCACAGCAGGAGTCGGAGCGGAAAGGTCGCGCAAGGGATAGAGCGAAGGGATCGCCGTAATGCCGTGGAGCACGTCGCCCAGAACGCCCCCGACGAGCGGAAGCTGTGAGGTACGCGACAGAAGCTCATATACCCCCCGCGCCCGATGCCACAGTCGCTGTTCGTCCTGGGTAGATAAAGGAGGCTGATCGGCAAGCAGAACCTCAGTGCCCCCGAGATAGTCAGCCAAGGCGTAAGCGGGCCGCAAGTGCCCGTACCCCATATCGATGGCGACCAGATCGAGACGGCGGTCGTTCGCACCACACGCACCGCGACCGAAAGAGGAGTCTGACATGGCCGGGGTAGAGCGCAGGTTTTTGACGATGAGGCGACGAAGCGGCAAGAGTCTGGTGACCTTGACGCGAGGGGCCCCACGCAGCCGAGGCCCCCTGACCCCCCTGAGTCGATTACAGCCTACCGAACAAGGAGGTAACGACAGCCCTGACAACTGGCCACGTTGGGGTCGGTCTCGTCGTTGTCATCGCACTCCTCTTCGCCCTGCTTGATGCCGTCACCACAATAGGCCGCGATGCGACAGTCGAAAGAACAGCGATTGTGCTCATCTTGACCCTCAGGGGTATTGTCTTCGCCCTCGTCACACATCTCTCCGGCTGTCAAGATGCCGTCCCCACAAGTCGACTCACAACGACTGCGCGCCGTATTGAAGCCCCCCAAGGTCAGACGATAGGACGATCCAGTGGGGTTGCGCTCAGCGTGAAATACCTTGATCTCATAAACTCCACCATCGACGATCCCAAAGTCATCAAGACCAAATTCTTGGCTCGTCGTCTGATTGCTCGAATAATCAGTACGCGTCGTGGTGATCACCCCGGCCTCTAGTTCGAAAGAACCGGACATCGGCACGTGCAATCCCCCTAGATCGACTGCCAACTTCCCGTTGACGTAAACCCACACGTCATCGTCCCCGTCGAAAACCAACTCGAAGGCGTCGCCTTCATGGTATTCGAACCAATAGGCAATCTCTGAGGTAAAACGAAAGTTGTGCTGAGGGCCATTGCTTCCCAAGGTCTCGTCCTCGTAGGACCAACCACCTCCGTAGACTTGTTCGGGAACGGTTGCCGGAGACATCTCGTCTTCAAAACCAGGCAACCCCTGATCGTCGATGGGTAAAAATAGAGGGTTTCCATCGAGCTGCTCACCTTGTCGATTCACATATCGCTCACCTAAATTGTTCAAACGATTGACATAGGTGCCGCCACCCGAATCAAAAAGCACGATCTCCGCCCCAATCGTCTCGTTCTCTTCGTTGTCAGTGTACCACTGCTCGAAAGACTCGGCCGAAGAGATACTCCCGCTGACCTCGGGATTGAGCACCGGGCGGCCATCGACTAGCTCGGGGAGGGCCAGATCCAAAATCGCCTGTCCTCCACCATTGTGGAAGTCGGCGTGATCGGCCATGAAGTCACGGAATAGGATCGGTAGACGCAACACGCATTCCTCATCCACGAGCTCACATTCCTGGGGCTGACTGCAGGTATAACCCGGTTCTTGCTCGCACTCCGCCGAACAACCGTCCCCTCCGACGGCGTTGCCATCATCACATTCTTCGTCGCCCACGACGACCCCATCACCGCAGGATGAGCTGCAGCCTTTGAGGGTGGAGCACTCGGGCTCGGCCTGACAGATAGGGCTACAACCGTCAAAGGGCAGGGTATTTCCGTCGTCACAGGTTTCGGCTCCTTCCTGCTTTCCATCCCCGCAAACGGTGGCATCGCACGAACTCAGTCCGTTTGCGTCCTCTTGGCACTTAAAACCAACTTCTACCTGGCAGATGTCGTTGCAGCCGTCCCCAGCCTGAGTTTCTCCGTCGTCGCATTGCTCGGGCGCGACCACCACACCGTCCCCGCAGATCGAAAAAGGCTGACAAGGCTTGCCGGCGTCCGGGCAAACGTAACCGGGTTCGACGAATCGACAGTTGCTCGGACAGCCGTCACCCGGGTCGGAGTTTCCGTCGTCACAGGCTTCATCAACATCGCGCACACCGTCGGCGCACCCCTCTGTCGGCGGGGAGTTGATGAGATCGATCCCTGTCGTCGATCCTGTGGTCGACGCCCCACCGGCGGTCAGATCGAAGTTCGCGGTATCATCCCCACTCGAGCTCGATTCCGAGCTCGACGATTCACCGTTCGGCTCGCCCCCTTCTCCAGTATCTCCCTCTCCGTCCAACCCTGGGGCGCCGCATGAAACGCCCCAGAAGCCGGAAATCAAGATAGCTATGCCAGCGAGGCTCAAAAATGAAGGACGAGCCCCAAACATCGGCGATTTGACAAACAGACGCATGGTCAAGAGGTCGCCCAGCTTCGCCGATCGGGGTCAACTTTCGACATTGTGGGGGCAAAGAGGACCGAGTGACGACTACATCGGACGACAGTTGCCGCCATCCGCACTCGTCATCGGATCCATGTCGCCACATTCCCCACCCGCGCCGCTGAGACGGCGCGGGACCTGTCTCAGCGAAGCACAAAGAGGCGACAGTTGCTGCAATCCACGCCCGTCACCGGATCGTTGTCGTCGCACTCCTCGCCCGCATCGCTCTGCACGACACCGTCACCACAGAAGGCTCCCAAGGTACAGTCGGCAGCACAGCGGTTGTGACCCCCGGTGTTGTTTTCCGCCCCGTCATCACACTGTTCGCCGCCGGCGATGATGCCATCACCACAGGTCGCTACACAGGTGCTGCGAGGAGCGTTGAAACCAGCCAAGGTCAACTGGAAGCTCGAACCTTCAGGTTTGCGCTCGGCGTGGAAGACTTTGATCTCGTAAACGTTACCGGGCACCAGTCCCAGATCGGCCGCCGTCATGGTCTTCTCGACAGGCATTATCGCGACGGGGGCGTCGTCGCCCGGATCCTCGGGCTGCCAGACGCGGGTGGAGACGGCGCCACCTGCGGCCAAGGAGAGTTGACCACCGAGAGGCACGTGAATCCCCCCGATGTCGAGCACAACATGACGATTGATGGCGACCCAAACATCGTCATCCCCAAGGAAGGTCAAGTCCGCGACGGTATCCTCATTGTACTCGAACCAGTAGGAAATCTCTGAAGTGAAGGCGAAGTTGTGGAGGGATTCGGTGCACAGTTGACCACCATCAGTGCAGCTGGGGTCTTCCCAAGGCCAACCCAGGCCTTGATAGACCTGAGCCGGAATGCGCGCCGCACTGCGTTCGCTTGCTGGACTCCGCGTCTCTGTCCCCTCATCAATGGGGAAGAAGAGGGGATTGCCATCGAGCTCGAGCAGCTCTCCACCGACGCAGTAGCCGGTGCCATTGCTGCAAGGAATGCACTGGGGCGCGCAAATGGCCACACGATCGTCGATCGCATCCTGACACTCGGTCTGGCAATCGGTCAGATCCGTTTCGGCATCCTCAAGCGCCTGTTCCGCTGCCGCGAGGGCATCTTCTGCAGCGGCAATTGCGTCGGCATCCCCCCCGGCCTCGGCCTGCGTCAGGTTGTTTTGTGCCTGAACGAGACCGGTGTTTTTGGCTTGATTGACCGCCTGTGTCTCATCTTGGCAGTAGGAATCTTGGCAACGGAGCTGCCCTTCTCCGGTGAACATCTCGTTGCCGTTGATGGCCCATTCTTCGCACTTGGCTTCGCAGGCTGCGAGAGTTGCGCCGCCTTGGCGCTCATTTTCGGTGGGCAGTGCAGTAATGTACTGCTCACCATCGGCTCCAAAACGATTGACGTAGCCGCCCTTACCATTGGGAAAGAGATCGATCGTCCCGACAATGGTGTCGCTCACATCCGAGTCTGTATACCACTGGGTAAAGGAGTCGGCCGACTCGACGCATGAGCCGGTGGGCGAGCTCGCGTACACCGGTTTACCCTCAGCGCTCAAGTTAGCCGCGGCGATACCGGGAGAATAGCCGTTGCAAAGTCGGTCGGCATCGGCGGTACCCAAGGGATCTGGGTCCTGGAAGTCGGGATGACTGGTGCTGAAATCGCGGAAGACGATCGGCAGATTGAGGGGCAGAGTCGAGTCCAGCTCGGGAACCGAACACGTGTAACCTTCCTCGACTTTGCAATCAGCAGAACAACCGTCGCCGCTCGACCCATTGCCGTCGTCACACTCTTCGTCGCCAATGATCAAACCATCGCCACACGACGAGGTACAACCCATGCCGCTGGCCGAGGAACAATCGGGCTCGCTGTTGCAGTTGGCATCACAACCGTCGAAAGGAACGGTATTGCCATCCTCGTCCTCGCAGGTTTCTGTTCCCTCGATGACACCGTCACCACAAACAGTGGGGGTGCAGGTACTCGGCGAGCCCTCACACTTATAACCCGTCTCGAGTTTACAATCCGCAGAACAACCGACCACGCCTTTGGGACCCCCGTCGCACTGCTCTGGAAACACCGCGACGCCATCGCCGCACTTAGAGTACGGATTACAGGGCTCACCGGGTTCGGCACAAATGAAGCCGGGCTCGACGAAGAGACAGTTTGCCCCACATCCATCATCGCCTCCGGGCGTACCGTCGTCGCAGGCCTCTTCTTCGTCGAGCACACCATCACCGCAATTGGCGGTGGGCGGCTGCATCGTCACGTCGATACCCCCGGTCAACTCGGCGCCGGTAGTAGGATCGATCCCGGTATCGCTGCTCGAAGTCGTCGATTCGGTCGTCGAACCACTGCCCGTGCTTGTCTGGTCCTTTTCACCAGGATCGGTTGCAGTACAAGCGACGGCCCATGTGGCGCTGAGCGCCATAAGGGACAGGCCGCGCCTCAACAATGACTGATTGGGATTCATGATATCTCCAGAAGTGAGGGACAACGCTAAGGTAGCTTCCTGTGGGATAGGATCGCTGAAAGTACGTAGGAAGAAACTAAAATTCGGCCTTTTCGATTGCAAACTGACCAAAGTGAGCAGCTCGCCTGCAACTTGGTAGAATTGCTTGAATTCGTTCAAATAAGCGATGATGGAAGGACGGCGGCCCGTTTGAGTCGGGGCTCACGAAGGGCTCACGAAGGGCTCACGTGGGCGGGCTCCGGCCGCTGAGGCCAAGATCAAAATATGCGAAAACGGTTAAAAATTGCGAGACAGGGCATCTTGGATCGATTCGTTGCCCCCGCGCAATTGGGTACGTTCCTGTCCAGTCTCTCTGGTCAGTCGCCTGCTCAGTAGAAATTTTGACGCAAGTTGGAGCGCTTCTGGGAAGGCCCCTCGTGCTGACGCGGGCACAGACGCTATAGTCTATTGTTAAGGCGGCCTATCTCCACCGCATGAAAGCTGACGGTACAGATTGCGCCGCCTGATCGGGCTGCCTCAGCCCGATCAGCGGACGACGAAGCGGCGACAACCACTGCAGTCGGCTCCGGTTTCAGGGTCGTTGTCATCGCATTCTTCTCCCTCGTCTTCTTGCCAGATCCCGTCACCGCAAAAAGAACCAAGAGTGCAATCGGAGCGACAACGATTGTGCCCACCCACGTTCGCTTCGTTTCCATCGTCGCACTGTTCGCTACCGGCGATGATGCCGTCACCGCACTCGGCAACGCACTCAGAGCGAGCGGTATTGAAACCGGCCAAGGTCAGCTGAAAGCTCGAGCCCTCGCGACGTCTTTCAGCCTGGAAAACCTTGATCTCGTAAACCTTGCCGTCCTCCAAACCGAAGTCGGATGCTGGAACAGAGGCAAGAGGAGCAATCTGAATATTGTCGCCACTGAGCTGCTCGGGTGGTTCCCAAGATTCGGTCTCGACTGCGCCCTCATTGAGCCGAACGTAGCCTGCGATGGGTACGTGAATGCCGCCCAAGTCCACCGCCAACTTCCGGTTGACGAAAACCCAAACGTCGTCGTCACCGACAAAGGTCAACTTGGCATCGGCTGAGGCATCGTACTCGAACCAATAGGTCACCTCGGATGTGAAATGGAAGTTATGGAGAGGAGAATCCTCGGGCGCTTCTCCACCACCTTCGCCACCGGCCTCCCAGGGATAACCCACACCACCGTAGATAGGAGCGGGGATCTTCGCTGGATAGCGCGGCTCGGCGCTTTCGACTTCATCGAGGGGGAAGAAGCTCGGCGTACCGTCGACCCAAGTCACTTCGGCGACACAGTTGGCACCACCGCCACAAGTGGTGGGACGGGTCAGGTCCTCGGGGGTCCAGCAAAGGTGAGTCTCGGGATCGTAAGTGATGCCGTTGCACATACCCGCGTCGGAAGCAGCCTGACAATCTTCATACATCGGGTAGCCACCGCAATATTCGGTTTGCCCCGCGGACGGGTATTGCTCCCCATTGGGTCCAAAACGATTGACGAAACCACCTTCACCATTGGGGTAAAGCACCATGCGCCCCTGACTCGTGGTGTACTCACCTGGAGCTTCGCCATACCACTCGGCAAATGAGGCTGCGCTGAAGCATTTGTTGCCCTCCTTGGCGACCGGTTTTCCGTTTTCGTTCAGCAGATCCTCGACCAGATCCAAGTCGACGTTGCGCGATGAGCAAGGCTCGCTCTCGAAGTCGACGTGAGAAGCCGTGAAGTCGCGATAGACGATCGGCAGCTCCAGAGTGCACTCCTCACCTTCGCAGGCTTCTTGCGAGCACAAATAACCCGGTTCTTGAGTGCAGGTGGATGAACAACCGTCGCCGTCGACCTGATTGCCGTCGTCGCATTCTTCTCCCTCAAGCACGAGACCATCGCCACACTTGCCTGTGCAACCCGCTCCGGTGCACTGGGGTTCGGCCTGGCAAATATCACTGCATCCATCGAAGGGAAGCGTATTTTTATCGTCGCAGGTCTCGGATCCTTCCATGGTTCCGTCGCCACAAGTCGTACGCACACAAACGCTGGGCGAGCCCTCACATTTGAATCCGATCTCGACCTTACAGGTATCACTACAACCAGGTGTCTCCGAGTTTGAGTCATCACACTGCTCGGGAAAAACCACGACACCGTCACCACACTTGGCATAGGGACGGCAGGCTTCACCTAAGCTGCGCCCCTGCTCGTCCGTGGTATTGGGACAAATCCAGCCGTCCTCGACGTAGCGACAGTTTTCGCCACAACCATCACCCGACATTTGGTTGCCGTCGTCACACGCCTCATCAGGGTCGCGGATCCCGTCTCCACAATTGGCCGTCGGCTCCCCATTGATGATGTCGCCGATCTCGCCGGTCGATGTACCGGAACCAGTCAACTCGAAACCACTGTCGCCGCTCGTGGAGTTGCCCGAGCTCCCTTCTCCTGTGTCAGAAGACCCATCCAAAGCGGGAGCGCCGCAGGCCACCGCCCAGCCAGAAGCCAGAGAAAGCAAACCAAGGCCGCGAAACAGAATTGTGCGTGTGCGAAGAGGCATCATTAAGCGATTTGTTGAAAGAGAAAAGACAAACAGGATCGTGAAGGAGCACTCTGGAGAGGTCAAAATAAAATGCGAAGACACGGGCAATAGTCAGCTATCAAAAGCGCACGGTTCCGTTATTAGTGTAACTTTTCTTTCTTCTGAACATGTGAGCGCTCACCAAAATGTGGCTGACGACCGTCTCCGCTCAGAGAAAGCGCCGGTGAGTCGACACACAAAAGTGAAGCCGAGCACCCCCAAACTGGTGCTCGGCTTCATCGCGGAGGAAAGCTCGAATACTTACTTGTCTTCCGGCGTGCTGTCCGTGGAGAAGTTCGTCCACCCCTTGAGCCAATCCGCCTCGTCCTTGAAGGCTCCAATGCCAGAGCCTGTCACGTCCGAAGACGGACCATCGTCCTCAAGGCAATCATCCATTGAGAACTCGGGAGAAGAAGGCTCGCTCTCATTGGACGCCTCGTCGGTGAACCACGCGCAGTCGTCTAAACCGCCGTCGTTGTCGTCTTCATTCGCATCACACAGACCATTGGTGTGATCCCAGCTGTAGGAATCGGTCAGCTTAACGTCGATGGTATCACGCACATCAAAACCGTAGTCGAAACCCACAAAGGCAACGTTGTCGACCGTAGCGCTCACAGTCTCGCGCAGCACGGCACCAAAAGCAGCGGCTCCGATGAGCTCACCGATTCCGCAGAGGGTTCCCTTAGTGGCCTTCACATTCGTGCCCGGCTCAAGCTTACCTTCTTTGTCACTGTCCCACTCGAGGCCGTTGGGGTCTTCTGTCTGGGGATCGATCTGACGACCAAAGAAGGTATCGATGGTGCCACGGTAGCCGGTATCGGCGTCGAACATATCGTCGCCTTCGTCGTTGACCACCAAGTGATCACACTTGACCGTACCGCCGAACCACTCGAAACCATCGTCGAGGGTCGTGCTCACCATCACGTGACTGATGGTGGTGCCGCTGCCTACCGAGCCGAGGGTCAGACCGTTGATCTCATTGCCTTCAGAAATCTCCGTACCACCGAACTCAATGCGTACGTACTTCAAGACGCCGCTGCTGTCCTTGTCGTCATCGCCGCCATGCTGGCTCAAGTCGGTCGCAGGAAGACCTTCGATGGTGTTTTCTGCGCCCTTGAAGTTCTTAGCCTTGCCGAGAAGAATCACGCCGCCCCAATCGCCGCGCTTCTTCTTGCCGTTGGGCTGCGCCGAAGTAAACACGATAGGCTCATCCTTGGTGCCCTCAGCCATGATCTTGGCGCCACGGGTCACGATCAGGCTCGACTCAGCACCCTTGCTCTTGATCAAGGTGCCGGGTTCAATGGTCAGAGTAGCTCCATCGTGAACGAAGATATTGCCTTCCAGGCTGTAGACCGTATCCGCGCACCAGGTCGTGTCCTCTTTGATATCCGCGTCGACGGCCGCATCGGCACAATCGAGACTCGAACCACCACCACCAGCGCCACCATCGCCCGAAGACGTAGAGCTGTTGTCCCCATCGCCGGATGACGAAGAACCACCATCGCCGTCGCCATCGCCGCCGTCATCACTGCTGCACGCGGCAAACAGACTCGGGCTAGAAATCAAAAAAGCACTCACAAGCAACTTAGAAAACTTACGCATAATCTTTTTCCTCCTTAGGATGCGCGGAAGTTGCCTGAACACTGTGACTGATTGGCTGAATGTGAGTGACGATTAAGTTGCAATTGGCTCAATCTTCGGCGCAAAAGCGTCACAATGTTCTGCGGTGGGGCAACACACAAAAGTAGAGCCTTGAAAAACAAAAGAGCAAAGGAGACCACCTCAAACGATCTCCCACTGGCCCTAGATCAGAGCCTGCTTGCAAACTTTCGCTTAGAGTTGGTAGCCAAGCGAAAGCTGTACCGTGGCCCCGTTTCGGTACTGGCGCCAGATATCCCCTTTTGCGTCCTTGCCCACGGTGATTAAAAAGTCGTCATTGACGAGGTTCTTCACCTGCAAACGAGCGTTGAAGTGCTCCAAGAAATTTTGGCTTACGGCCATATCCAAGGAATGACGCGGCTGCTGATAACCGTCGGCTACGCCATTGGTCCCTACAAGCACAAGAGTTCGACCATTGACATTGTAAGCGATGCGCGCGGACGTCCCAGAATCTTCGTTGTTATAATCGAGGGCAAAGTTAGCTACCCACGGCGCCTGATTCACCAAAGGACGTGAGGGGCTGGTGATCGTATTGATGCCCGTTTGTTTCACCTCGGTGCGCGAATAGGTGACGGTGAAGTTGGTATTCACCGAGAAATCGCGCAGGGCCGAACTGAGTACATCCAAGGACTTGCGCAGTTCGAGTTCGAGACCAATCAAGTTGGCAAAAGGGGCGTTTTCGTAACGCACGCTCACCGACGAGTCAGCCGAGGGGAAGATGATCTGCTCGATGGGGTTTTCCAGGTGCTTGAAGAAGGCGGTGACCGCCACCACCTCGGTAAGCGATGGCCAGTACTCGTACCGGGCGTCGATATTGTCGATCTTGGTGAGCTTGAGATCGGGGTTACCGGTGACCTCTCGACCGCCAAAATATCCGGCGAAGGTAAAGGGGGCTATCTCGCGCACCGTGGGACGCGCCAAGGTGCGCGCATACGAGTACCTGGTTTTTGACTTCGAATTGCCGCTGTAAATGAACGAAAGCGAGGGCAAAAGGTCTGTTTGAGCCAGTTCTGACCCTTCGACGGAAGTCTCGTCCTGGCCCGGCGGAGGTAGAGGCTCGACGAACTGATCGGTGCGCTCCACACGTAGACCACCGCTGAGCCGTACTGCCTCGGACGCTTCCCAGTCCAAAAGACCGTATCCGGCAAATACGTTCAGGCCACCGTCGTAGGAATCACCCGAGAGGGGGTTTTCGCCCACGGCCAGCAAATCACCAATATTGTCATCGTCGAACAGCTCCTTTGAGCAATCGAGAGGAAAGCTTTGTCCCTGACAAGTTCGTGGATCACCACTAGGTCGAACCCGCCCCTGCCGATCGAAACGCAGACGTCGCGCCGCAAAGCTGCGCTCTTTGACGTTGACGAGGCCTCCGACTTTCGCCGACAGCTGCATGGAATTTTCTTCCTTGAGCAGGGGCTGGCGGTAGTCGAGCTTGCCTCCGTAAGAACGCTCCGTCTGATTGGCATAAAAATGCCGACCACTGGCATCATTGGTGGCCATGACCCAACCGGGGACGGTGTTTCCATCAGCGTCACGCAAGCTATCTTCGGCGATGTAAACCACATCGCGGCGATCGGGTTCGTCACGGAAGGCGCGTGAACCAGCCAGGTCCCAACCGAGTTCTCCACGATTGAGCGCGTTAAAAGTGTGTCGTCCGCTGAGCACACCGAAGGTCATTCCCCGCTCGACCCAATCCAACTGTGTCGCTCGGTAGTCACCTGCCGTATCAGCACGGGTACCGCTAAAGAGACTCGTCGTATCGTCGGCGAGCTGGCTGTGCAGAGCACTGAGGGTGATCTTGTGATTCGAATTCGCCAAGAAAGAAACCTTGCCGAAGGCGCCCCATTTGATCTTGTCGATTCCACTGTCTACCTTGAAGTCTGTGAGCTCTGTGTAACCACGTGGGTCTTCGGCGGCGGGCTCAAACTCTCGGCGGATTTCGTCCGAAATAGCTTCGAATTTACGGCTGTAGTTGAAAGAAGCCAGGGCACCTAGTTTCGAACTTTCGCCCACCTTCCAGCTGTTGCCGGCGACGACGTTGATTCCGTGGTTGATAGGCATGCCGCGTAGACGGGGATGCATGCGCCCGTTTACGTCTCTGCCGATCTTCGTCAGATCATCATCAGAAAGAGGCTCGTCTGCCTCCGCATCGCTCCTGACCGCTTGGTCGGAGGGAACCGAGCTCGGAATCTTGCGTGAACCGTCATCGAACCCCAAAAAGTCGGTACTGCTTCCGGGATAGCTAAGCCTCTTTTTGAAGGTAGCCTGAGTATTGTATCCCCCCATCAAATTGATCGAAAACAAGGGTTCGGAAGGCACCGAGCGGGTTTCGATCTGAACCGAACCACCTGCAAAGTCACCGGGCTTGTCGGGAGTGGCTGTTTTCTCGATAGTGATCGAATCGAGAACCGCAGCGGGAAACACGTCCAAGGGCACGGCGGCTCGGTCGGGTTCTGGGCTGGGCAGAGGAAACCCGCTCAAGAGCGAGTTAGTATAGCGCTCGCCGAGGCCACGTACGTAGACGAAGCGACCTCCCACGATATTCGCTCCCACAACTCGTCGAGCGGCTTGAGCCGCCGTCGAATCCGTACCTTTCGAAATCTCTTCGCGACCGACGGCATCACCCTGGGCGATGGAACGTTGCCGAACCAAAGCCAGCCCTTCTACGGTCTGCGTCTCCGCCTCGTCTTCGATGATTTCTTCTTCGATGGCGCCCGCCTGGGGCTTCATCTTGTGATCCACTCGATGGACGACACCGAGGCTCACCCCCACGTTGCCAAGCTGCGCTTCTTCGTACATCTCGTAGAAGATCGACAGGGTGTACGTCCCCGGCGGGAGCTCAAGGCGGTAGTATCCATCGAAGTCGGTGTAGGTCTCGACATTGGTCCCCAACACCTTGACTTGAGCCTCCAAGGCTGGCTCGCCGTTGGTCTCATCCACGAGGCGACCCCAAATCACACCTCTTCCTGAGGGAGCTTGTCGATAGGGCTCTTCTCCAGGCTCGAAGAGGCCTTCTTCAATCGCCACGACGCTAGCGGAGTTACTACTCTCGCCGGGGTTTTCTGCCGCGTTCTCGGGGGCGCCCGGCTCCTCGTCAGCGACGACATCCTCGTCGGACATCACGTCTTCGTCGACAACGACTTCTTCTTCTGTGATGTCTTCTTCAGCCACCACATCCTCGTCGGACACCACATCCTCGTCGGACACCACATCCTCGTCGGACACCTCATCCTCGTCGGACACCACATCCTCGTCGGACACCACGTCTTCCTCGGCAACGACTTCTTCTTCTGTGATGTCTTCTTCAGCCACGATTTCCTCGTCGGACACCACATCCTCTTCGCTCACCTCCTGGGCGAAAGCCCAATGAGGCAGGATCGTAAGGGAGCAGGTCAGGGTAAGAAGACGTCTGCTACTGTGCTTTATTTTCATGACAACTCTTGGTCCGGGCACAGCGGTGCCGTCCCGGCGACTTGGGGGTAAGTTCTACGGGTGCTTTGTTGAGGGGGAGAGACCGCATCCCATCCGCGAGCGGTTGTTTCGTAAGAGACTCAGACGCGCATCACTGGACAACCGACTTGGTCAGTATTGCGATTGTGCGCGCGCCTGCTGCACGAGAGAGGTCCATGGCTTCTGACGCGGTGCCGTAGGGCACCTTGTCGTGGGCGTCGAAGTAGAGAACTTTGTTCTTCTTCGCGGCAAGCATGCGAGGAAGCCGTTTTGCAATTTCACCCTTTGCCAAAACGGTCTTGTTCACAGAAATCACACCTTGCTCGTCAACAGTCATCACCAGTGGCTCATTATTTTGCTGAGGAGGGGGCGTTTCTTTTTGTTCTTCATCAGCCTTCTTCGGAAGGTTGAGCCAGAAGGTCTTGGTCATCATCGGCGTCATCACCATGAAGATGATGAGCACCACCAAACAAATATCGACGAGCGGCGTTACGTTTACTTCGGGCGTGGGGGTCTTTCCCTTTCCGCCACCAACATTCATTCCCATGAGGTTTCCCTATGACTTTCTCGACCTAGTGGGCCGAACTGGCGCCTTTGCGCTCGGCAACTTTCAGACTGACACCCTTGAAACCGACGTCCTGAAGCTCTTTGAAAGCATCCCGCACCGTCTGATACTCCAGACGGGCATCCGCATTGAGCATGACAATGGCATCCGGCTTCTCGTCATGGAGGCTGGTCACCGTACTCGCCAAAAGCTGACGCTCGATCGGTTTTTTGTTCACAAGAACTCGACCATTGAACGCCATGGTCACTTCGATCGGGTTGAGGTCCTTCTTCTTTTCGTCGGTCTTGCTGATTTCTGGAAGTTCAATGTGCTCACCTTCGTTCATCGCAGGTGTGACCACCATGAAGATGATCAAGAGCACCAAAACGATATCAACAAGGGGGGTAACGTTGATCTCGGGCTCAGGCTGCTTCTTTTGCCCGCTGCTGCTTGTCATCGCCATAGTTGTTCTCCATCTCGTCCAAAAGTTCACTCACCGATGATTGAAGCGCGAGCTCCATCGCTCCCACACGCCCGGTCAAGTAGTTGAAAAAGAGCACCGCGGGGATCGCCACCAAGAGACCAAAGGCCGTCTCGACCAGAGCTTCCGAGATACTCGTCATCACGGTGCCTAAGCCAGCACTCCCCGAAGCGCCGATGTTTCCGAAGGCGCCCATGATGCCGATCACGGTACCCAAAAGCCCAACAAATGGCGCAACCGACCCCACTGAGGCCAAGACCGAAAACCCTCGGCGGAGATCCGCCCCGACCTGCTCAAAACGTCGCTCGGACTCGCCACGAGCCATCTCTACCGGTGTCAAACTTCCACCACGGCTCAAGCCCTCTAGGTAGCGAGAAGACATACCCTCGAACAACTTAGCCAAGGGCGAAGTATTGTGCTTCTTCGAAAGCTCCAAAACGTTTTCGATCCGCCAATCCTTCAGAGGCGCAGCAGCGGTTTGAACGAAAGTCCGTGTGGCGTTCTTCACCTTCCAGAAGGCGATAGAACGCTCTACCACCACCGCCACAGAAGCGATCATCATCAACATGAGGAAGCCGGCGATCGAGCGCGCCAAACCGTTCATGTGGGCCCAGATTTCAATTAAGTCGAGTGACATTTTATCTCCGTACTTTTTTCGAAAAGGTCGAACCTTTTCTAAATCTTGTTACTTACTTTGCTGAGTTTTCTATGATTAGGTTTTCAGTCGGAAGGTGCACTTTTTGATCTTGTGCACCGAGACGACCTGACCCGAAGATTTGCTCTTTGCGGGGGTAAACTTCAGACTCCTCACCGACGCTTCGCAGGCAGGACGCAAGGCCTCAGGACCCCGCACAGAACGAATGTTCGTGGTGTTGCCAGCCGTATCGACCACGTACTTGACGATGACGGTGCCTTGTATTCCGGCGGCCTTGGCCGAAGCCGGATAGGAGGCACCGCTTCCCCCTATCTGCTTAGGAGGAACCGTATCGGCGGTGACACGGACCGGTCCGCGAGGTTTCTTCACAGGAGCCGGGGCAGGCTTTTCGACGGGCGCCGCCACGATGACCTTCTTCGCCCGCGGCGCCGTCCCCCCCCTTTGGCCAGCCCCATAGGCGTATGGATCTGCCGAAGCGTAAGGATTATCGGGCGGAGTTTCTTCTGTTGGAGCTTCATCGGGGATCTCAACAGGAGTCGTGATCTCAGGAAGGATCGGTCCCCTGGGTTGGGGCACCGGGGGCGTATCCTGGGGTTCCGGCTCGGGCTCGGGCTCGGGCTCCAGCTCGACCTCAGGTTCGGGCTCGGGTTCGTCGACCAGAGCCACATCCAAGATGTCCTCCTCTGGCTCTTCGACCGGCGGAGGCTTCTTGGCCAAAGCTAGTGCCGTAAAGAGCGAGCCGACGACACAGGTCCCGACGACATAGCCGATCAACATGCGCTTCTGACGCTGTCGATCGACAGAGCGGCTTGTCCAAGTTTGTAGGTCCATGTGCGGCCGGACAATGCGGTGGCTACGTGACGCTTCGATGGCGAACCCGGAAAATAGGCGTGAACCCACCCAAGCCGAAAAGACACACAGACAGGCGTTTTCGCTTCTACCACTCCCACGAAGACGAAAGCGGAGCTCGTAACTCAATCACCCAAGCTTCTTCGAACTCGTCATCGTATCGTCACAATCAGCGCCCCGACGTCAAAAAACAGTTCTTGCCTGACTTTCATCGTCAGTTCACTCAAGCGTCACAGGACCGGGTTACTGGGAGGCATGACAAAGATCTTGGTAGTCGACGACGAGGAAGATATCGTCAACGTTCTCGTCTACAACTTGCAAGAGGCTGGATATGAGGTGAGCTCGGCGCACAATGGTCGCGAGGGCCTACGAGAAATCGCCAGTTTCAAACCCGAGCTCGTGATCTTAGACTTGATGCTGCCTGACATTTCGGGGACTGATGTCTGCCGGACCATTCGCAGCACTTCGACTGGACAACAGCTACCCGTCCTGATGCTCAGCGCCCGAGGCGAAGAAATCGACCGCGTCGTCGGATTCGAGATTGGCGCGGACGACTACGTCACTAAGCCTTTTAGTGTGCGCGAACTCATGCTTCGGGTACGTGCTCTACTGAGACGCAGTGAGACCGCACCAGCCACCAAGCGCGGCGAGCCCATACGTTTTGGGGTGCTGCAGATTGACCGCGAGGCCCATCGCGTTTGGGTCGTCGACGACGAGATTGTACTTACAGCCCTCGAATTTAAGCTCTTGGTGACATTGTTCGAACGCAAAAACAGGGTGCAAACACGCTCGTCTCTGCTGGAGCATGTCTGGGGCATTCATGCGCACATTTCGACCCGCACCGTAGACGCCCACGTCAAACGGCTTCGTGAGAAGTTAGGAGCCGCACGCGACTATGTAGAAACGGTACGCGGGGTCGGCTATCGTTTTCGAGAAACGCCCGAGGATGGAGAGGTGGCCGAGACCCTCTATTTGCGTCAGCACGAACGGCACGAGTCCATGGATTCTGAGAGGTCCAACGCGTCCAACGCAACTTTCAACAAGAACGTCTCCCCCCCGAACCAACGTGCGTTGGGATGAGCTCGCTCCCATGTGCGACGAAGAATCCTGAATTCTACGGTGCGGTCACATCCTCGACACACTCGTTCGGCATCCTGGTCCCTATGAAGAGCAATAGGCTTGACCAGTCTGAGTTCACACAATCACAAATGAGCAGTGCTGCCTGCGCACCTCAAAGCGACTCGCGCGCCGCGGGCGGTGAAACCCAGGGTCCTCGCTCTGGCACTTTTCGAACCGCGATCCATCCTGAATGTTGTCGCGACAATGTGCGAACGAAAACGACCAATCCTCGCCCCCCCGCGAATGTACGCTTTGACCGCGCGCTGTCCTGGTCGCTTTCCCGAGGCCTTGCTCGCCCAGATGCTGCCAGCATGAAGCACATGCTCGATGCAGAAGGACGCGGACGGCTCTAGTTCACTCGCCCTCGGCGGGTCCGCCATGACGCGGTTTCTTGCGTAGCCACACAGTCACTCGACCAAAACGCTCCACGCGCTTGAAGTCCCTCTTGAGCTTCTTCTCTGAGACCTTCTTGCCACTCATGAACACGCCATCCGCTCGCTCCAAGAGCGAGTCTAAATTCTTGGAGGAATACTTGGCCAGAGGTCGACGTTTGGAGGGCCTCTTCTTGCGCTCATCCGCAGAGAGATCGCTCACTTCGTAGAGGCCATCCCGATATTCGCGCACTCCACGGACAAGCACCAAAAAGGGCTTGGTGTTCGAGGGCGGCTCCTTCGTCAGACGTGCGATGACGTTGCCCGCCACCTTCTTCCGGTCCTCGCTGATTGCGGCCAAAGCGTCGACCAGCAGTACGTTTTGCGCGGCGACCGGTCGGCGTTTTCCTTCGGGATAGAGCAGATGAGTAATGCCTAGATCGGTGCAGATCTGCCACAAGTCACGGGGGTTTTTTAGGCGTGAAAAGTCGATAGCCCTCTGGATCGCCCGGTGAGTATTAAAGGTGGAACGGTCAAAGCCAAGATGTGCTTTGAAGTAGCGCGTCAAGACCCGCGCGTCTGGGGGAAAGGCCCTGGTCAAACGTTGTCCAGAACCGTGATAACTCAGCGCTCGCTCCAATGAGCCCTTCCCCTGCGCCCGCTTGAAGAGAGTCGCCGTATCCTTCAGACGTTTGTCGGCATAGACGAAAGGCGTCTCGGTGGAGATGAGCACCTGGATCCCGACAAGTAGAATGAGCGCCACTCGGGAAATCGAACCGAGTCTCCAGAGTCGAACCAACAGGGCTGCCGTGATTCCGATCGGAATCGTCAAGAAACTGAGCAGGTAACGATCGTTTGCGTTGGTGAGGGCCCAGGTGAGAAAGGCGAAGTAAGAGAAGCCCACTGCGAACAACAGTCTCTTCTTCTTGCGCAGCAGAAGTAGGAAGGGAAGAAGAAGCACAAAAAGCGCCCCCATATAGGGTCGTCCTTGGGTGAGATGGCGATTGCCCGTCGAGAAGGGCCAATCAACCATCGTGCGGTGGGCCCAGACCCACTTCTCGACCCACGAGTCTCCCTGCGGTTCGAATGAGTAGCTGCGACTGCGAAACTGAAAGTCGTAGAGCTTTCCGTCAGGGTTTCGCTTCTTCGAGCTCGGCCGAGAATTTTTTGCCTTCGCCCTCGCCTCACCCGAAACATGGCGCGCATCGACCAGGGCGCTCAACCCGGCGTGACCCAAGACGCCAGTGTCGACGGACTGATGAATCCCTGGCCCGGTAGCGTGGTGCTTTTTCTGCTTTTGTTCGTGGTTCGAGTTTTGCCGCTCCTCAAACGAGGAAGGAAAAACACTCGATGCAAAAGGGTAGAGGGGGTTGTCGTAAAAGACGATGTTCTTGATGAAGTGGGGCGAGCTGACCAAGAGGGCCACCCCTGCCAAGACCAATGGCCCCCTCAACGCGGCCTTGACGCCGGAGGGCCCCGAGCCTTTGCGGTGGCGCCAGGTCATCAAGAGCAGCCACACGGCGCGGCCCCCCACGACACAGAAGGTCGCCACCACCAAGTAGATGGCCTGATACTTAGTAAGAATATGACAACCTGCCGCCACACCGCCCAGGATCGCGAATCGCACATCCATGCGGAGAATCATACGGGCCACAGCCAAGAAGAGAGGCGCCGCCGTCATACCCAAAACATGGTCGGCGGAGCCGGCTATGTTTTGATCGTAGATGAACACCGAGGGGAAGAGGAAGAACACAACCCACAATCCAGGTATGCGTCGTCCTCCCAAGCACCAACGAGCCACGGCGACGGCTCCTACGATACGCCAGACAACGCTCAGAAGCTCAAGTTGAAGCATTAAGATCCACCGCAGGGCGAGGATCTTAATGCCCGGAACCAAGAGGGCCCAAGTATGAATTAGGCTCGTCAGCTGAGGATAAGCGCGATGGTTGTCGCCATAAAAAGGGACGATTCTTCCGAGTCGAGCGTAATCTTGAGCAACGGGAATGTGGTACCAGATGGCATCAAAGTTAAAACTCTTAGGGGTGAGCGAAGTCGCATAAAGAAGTAACAAGAGCCCCGCTCCCCAGCCCAAGGCCAGACGAGACAGAATCCAAGAACCAAGTCGCCCGGACGGCCGCGCCTCCGCCAAGCGCTTCTGAAATCTCGTCCAAAGCTCGGGGAGGTCACGTGCTCCAAGAGCGAACATGCCCACGGGAAACACCACCGCATAGGCGGATCCCAGGCCGCCCAAGGCACCAAGAAGATAGAAGGTCAGAGCAAAGAGCCCCAAACCGATCGTCATGCTGTGCAATAATGTTTCTGCCGTGGGGAGCTCCGAGACGGGAACGATCCTCCGCAATAGAGCGTAGCCACCTACGGTGAGACAGGCGTAAAAGGAAAACGCCAACAGGGACATGAGGACTAAAGGAAGAAACAGCCATAACCGACCCTCGCCCCCGAGTCCGAGGGACTGAAGATAATAGCCGCCTCCGCCCAAGCTCCCGAGCAAGACAACTGCCCCCACCAAGTGGTTGCGTGTGATATGGGTCCGGATCTGCTTCCACATGCTGCTTTCGAGGCGCTTCTAACACGCCACCCAGAAGTGAGCTAGACGACGGTTTTCCGATCAATGAGCGGCTCTCCTCCAGAGGGTCGCTGCCTCCATGTGCCTCACGATGCAAGGAAGAGATCTCCGCCGCGACAAAGAAGCCGACTTGGACCACACCTTGCCTCCCCCAAGAGCGAGTTCTAGTTCGTGAGCATGATCAACGCACCGCGCGCCTTCTTGCCGACAGCCCTTCTGCTCACACTTCTCGTCGGATGCCGAACTCAAAATGAAGGGCACTCGGCGCCGATGGAAGCAGGCCCCTCCGCACCCGTCGAGGCTCCTACCCCAAAAATAGAACCGCCGAAGGCAGTCGAATCACCAAAGACCATTAACTACGAGTCCATTGTGAGTGACCCGACTCGCTCCACAGCGGACCGGGCCCTTGACCAAGGCAGACACCCCGCCGAGCTCCTCGAGTTCTACGGCGTGAAACCGGGTATGCGCGTAGCCGAACTTGCCGCAGGCGGTGGATACACAGCGGAACTCTTGGCGCGCACCGTGGGCCCGAGCGGCAAAGTCTTCGGTCAAAATTCACCCTTTATCTTGAAGCGCTTTGCCGAAGGTCCCTGGACCGAGCGCCTGAAGGGGCCCGCCATGAAACAAGTAGAACGCGTCGACAGCGAAATGGACGCGCCGCTCGTCGGTCATCAGAGTGATCTTGACGCTGTCTTCATGATTCTCTTTTACCACGATACAGTGTGGTTCGGGACGGAGCGCGCTCGAATGAACGAGGCGATTTTCGCGGCACTCAAGCCAGGCGGTTTCTTTGGCGTGGTCGATCACAGTGCCGCCAGCGGAGCGGGGGTGAGTCAGGCGAAGTCTCTGCATCGAATTGAAGAATCCGCACTGATTGAGGAAGTGACCGCAGCCGGATTTGTCCTTGAAAAAAGCGGTAACTTCCTCCGCAACCCCGATGATCAGCGCGACTGGAGCGCCTCGCCCAGTCAAGCGGGTGAACGGCGCGGAGAGAGTGATCGCTTCGCCCTCTTGTTTCGCAAACCGCAGGATCGAGATGCCGAGCCGAAAGCAAGCAGCGCCGACCAAAGTAAGCCCATCGTTTGCGAAGAGCCGCGGAGCGAAGTCTGTACCAAGGAATTCCGTCCGGTCTGCGCCACCGTCGACACCGGGGTGCGCTGCATCAAGGCACCTTGCCCCAGCACACAAAAGCGCACAGTCGGAAACGGCTGCATGGCCTGCGCTGATGCTCAGGTCCAAAGCTATGTGCCTGGTCCATGCCAAGAGCCCGAAGGGTCGAAGGACTCGAAGAGCAACGCCCACGCCCCTTGATCGAAAAAGCGCGGGAACCTGACGCTACTTGCAGACTTCGTCCGCCCTTTTCGCTCCAGCTTCGAGCCACTTCAACATTGCCCTCTTGTGCTCAGAAGACAGGCTTTCGACCTTGGGCGAAACCAAAGCGTCGAGAGGAGGCATGAGATCGGCGGCAACCATTTGCTTCATCAACACGAAAATCGGCTTTCCGGAGCGCTGGGCTTGGGTATCCTCCCAGCTCTTGAGGGGGAAGGGGGCGTCGTTTTCCTGAGGGTCCCAGTGACAGCGTCGACAGCTAGTAGAAAGCACGTCTTCGATAGCACAAGGAAACCCAGAACCCGCCACCTTCCTATCCGCCCAAGGCGGTGGTCCTTCCGGCGCTTGAGCTGGTTGTTCGGCAGTCAACGAGGGCTCAACCTGGGCCGCAGATTGGCTCACCCTTTTCGCCAAAACTTCCGGGCTCGAAGCCGCTGGCTTTTCCTGTTCGCAGGCCAAAAGTGTCAGGAAAGCCAAAGGGAGGCTCCCCCAAGTCCATAAGAACGAAGCTTCAAAACGCATCTTGTCTCCAGCGGTCGGGACGTACGAGCGAAGCGGCCCTTGCGACCCAATCCAAGTCGATGTTGTTATGAGTTAAGGATAATCGAAAGCCTCGAAAGCTTCGAGCTCAGGATGGCAAAGGAAGAGGGTGGGCGGAGATAGCCCACCCCCAAGACTTCCCTTTTCAGCCTTCGAGGGGCACGCGAATGACTACGCCGCCCATCACATCACCCAATTTGAAGTCGGTCTTGGGCGTGTCCTTGTGCTCGTTGTGGCACTTGATGCAAGCTTCCGCTACGCCGGTATCCGCATAGACGGCAGTAAAGTACTTCTTTCCACTGAGGGTCTCCTCTCCGTAAAAATTCTTACCCTTGTTAGCTGCAACAAAGTCAAGACCTTCCTTCTCTACGTCGGTAGAAGGTTCGTTCTGCTTGTTAATGGGCCACTTGCTGAGCAAAGAATAGGTGAAGCCGGCTTCTTCGCTCTTAGAAACGATTTCCGCGCCCATACGGAACATCTGAGCGGGAAGAGGCAGAGCCTTGTCATCCTCCCAGTGTTCACTTGCTTTGATCACACCATCCTTGTTCTGCAAACGGTTTACGACCTTCTTAGTGTAGACGCTACGATCGGCGTTCATCACCGCATGAACGGCATCGGCGAACTTCTGGGGTGAGATGCCCGCTGCCGCCGGTGCAGACACCGTCGCTTCTTTCGTTTCCGGGGTGCCTGCTTCTTCGGCTTCTTTCTTTCCGCAAGCCAAAGCAAGGCTCGAGATGAGAGCCAAAGTAAGTATGCGACCAGTAATTTTTTGAGTCATGAGTTATCTCCGTGGGGAAGGGTGAGGCCAGATGAACCTCAATTTCGGGCAACCGCCCAGTCCACGCTTTTGACGTGAGCCGAAGGTTGACCGGAAAAGTTGTTTTCGATCAGCTGAGGATCGGCGAGCGCGTCGATCGCGAAGGACAAACCGTGACAGTTGCCACAGCTCGTTCGGAGCATCTTCTCGTTAGGACGCAGGTTGTGGTTTTGGTTGTGATTCACCCACAGATTCCCGTCATCGTCGTATCCGCGGGGCATATGACAGGTAGCGCAGGTCACACCGCTTCCCGCCGCGATCTTGCCATCAATCTCTTGGCTCAAAAGCTCGAAGTGCTTCGAGTTTTTATAAGCAAGAGAGTGTTTGTCATCATGACAACTCAAGCACGCCTCGACCTGCGTCCAGATTGGATCGGTAACGGCCTTGGGCTTTTGGCCCTTTGGGTCTCCGCCGTGGCAAGAACCGCAACTGAGCAACAAATCATGAGCCTGCTTCTTCATGGGCAGGCGGGCGTCGCCAGGCCGCATCGGCTCCATCTCCAATGCGACGCGCATCCCGTGGCGACCAGAAAACCAAGAGTTGGTCTCGCGAAGATGGCACTCTTTGCAACCCTCTACCGCCGAGGAATCATTCTTCTTGGCCCGAGCGGTGCTCTCGCACTTCTGTGAATCAGCTCCCTTTTTGAGCTCGCGGAAGGCTTCGGCCAAAATGGCAGGCTCACTTCCGTGCTTGACCAGATAGTCTTCGTAGATAGCGCGGTTGTCATGAAAGTTGTGACAGCCAGCATCCGCGCAAGAATCGAAAGGCAAACCTTCGTGGGAGGGGCGCTCCTCAGCGATGTCCTGATGGCACTGGTAGCAGTAATCTTGGGGCAAGCTCAGACCCATACTGGCAGTCCTCTCGGGAGCGTGTTCTGAGTGACAAGTCACGCACTTGCGAGCATCGAGCAAGGCTATGCGTTCGGCGTTGCGCGGATCGGAAAACTTGGTTTCAGGATGCGAGTCTTGAGCTTCATCCAACTCGGCGGCATGGCATTTGACGCAGGCCTCCTGAAAGTCTTCTCCCTCAGGGAACTCCTGAGTGTGACAGGAAACGCAACTCAGTTCGATCTGGTAATGACCGTTCGTGGTTTTTCCCGGAAGAAAGACCCTTTTGGAGGCGTCCTGACTCGTCATTTGTCGACTCAAACCAACAGCAGTTGCAACAGAAAGAGAAACCCACAGAACCCACTTGAGGTATCTGCTCGATTGCGCGTTTTTTATCTTGGTTCCCATTTAGAAGAAGTAGACTTTGGCGACATGCACCATGAGCAACACAGGGAGCGGCCATAACAAATAGATATGAGACCGAATCAGCCACCCCCTAAGAGCACGGGCCGTACCGGGCGAAAGCCGCTCCTCCAACAAGTCCCATCCTCCGGCCACTCCACCGAGCAACATGCTCCCGAGAAAAACCATCGCGAGGGCAAAGTCCAGGTAGCTGCCCAAACGAAGGCCAGTGTGGAAGAAGCCGCCGGTGAGGCAAAGCACACCGATCGCCGCATGGGCAATACGCCAGGCTTCGAAGTCTCCGAAAGCAAACATCTTGATCCGCTTACGCATCGAAAACAGGATGCTCAGAGCAAAAAGCCCCGCCAAAGAAAACCCAGTGATCTGCTTGTAGAGCGGAGTCTTCCAAAGCACATCGAGCCCCTCAACCCGCACCGAGTCCGAGTAGGGGATCGCTGGAGCGAACAAAAAAACCAAGGTTCCAATGATACTGAGCAAACTCAAACCCACCATCCATCGCGAAGGCCCCTGGGCGACTTCTGGCTCGTCATCCACGAGGCTTGAAAGCAAGGGTTTGCAACTCCCACACACCGTTGAGGCACCGGTGTGATCAGCCAAAGCATCAACATTGGCGCAGCCCTGCTCGATCGCCTTGCGCAGAGCACCACAAGTCACTCCCATACAGGTGCAGACGGTCGCCGAATCAGGCCAGACTTTGAGCGAAAGATTCCCTCCCTTGGGCCACATCGGCTCGTCTTTGCTGAATCGCTTGAACTGCGCAGGTTTGAGTCGCTCCGCTCGCGCCATCGCCTGTTGTACGCGCGGAAAGTCAGGCCACTCACCCAGGGATACCGCTCCAATCACTCTTCCTCGACGAGTCACCAGGCGACGATAACTCCCCTCTTTGTCAAGCACCGTAGTCTTTACACCCAGCCCAGTGGCACTACCTTCGCCCACCACAGTTAGCTCAATCTGGCTCGACTTGAGACGGGTACCCACCTGAACTTGGCTAAAACGAGCCGCAGTGCCGACTAGGCGCTTCGCCACTACTTCTGCCATGGCGTAGCCAGGAGCCACTAAGCCATAGACAGTGCCTCTGTGACGAGCACACTCACCGACCGCGCTAATCTTTGGGTCAGATGTGAGGAGAAAATCATCAACCTCGATGCCCCCAAAAAGATCGCAACGCAAGCCAGCCTCTTTAGCCAACTGATCCCGAGGACGGATCCCCATGGCAGGAACAACGAGCCCACATTCGATAGGAATCGCGCCATCAATCTCCACCAAGGTGGCTGCCTCCATCTCTACGAAGCCCGTCACGCGCGTCTTGGGACGGAACGAAATCCCGGGGCGCTCGATGAGCTGAGCGAGAAGGGTTCCAGCTGATTTCTCGAGTTGGCGAGAAAGCGGGAACTCGGCGTACTCAAGCACGATCACCTGCACGGACTCGCGCAGCAAGTCTTCGGCGAGTTCGATGCCAAGCAGACCGCCACCGACGATGACCACCGGAAGGCCCCGGTCTCGCGCTTCGAGGGCCTTGGTTCTGATGAAGGTCGCGTCCTCCGTCGTCCGGAGCGCTCTCACGTCGCGCCCTTCGTTTCCCTTCATTTTACCGAGGAGTGGACTCGAGCCCGTCGCCAGGACCAAGTGGTCGTAGTGCTCGCTGCGACCACTTCGAGTTCTCACGATCTGACAAGCCCTGTCGATGGACACCACCGGGTCTCCGCTCACCAAACGCACCTTGTGTTCCTTGAACCAGTGGGGCGCAACCAACTGAAGGTTCTTCGCATCGCCTCCACGTACTACTTCACACAAGTGAACCCGATCGTAGGCAGGGACGGGCTCCTCACCAAAGACAATGATGCGATGAGAACTAAGCGCGCGCTTGGAGGTGATCTCTTCGACCATGCGCTGGCCAACCATCCCATGCCCCACCACCACAATGGTAGGTTGCTGTGGACTGGGTAGCGGCTTCGTTCCGGAACCCGGTCCGTTCGCGTCGACTTCAGAAATTTCTGCAAGCATTTGAGCCATGAAAGCCCCCACTGCGAGGTCTCAGTTCAATCAAAGAAACCCAACAATCACCGTGAATGCTACAAACAGGCTAGTCACCAGCATTCCCATTCCGATCCCGTTATCCGGGGCTTCGGTCACGGGAAGAGGAACAGGGGCCCCGCCCTTCTTGGCTTCTTTCGCCGCCGCCGCCTTCATCGTATCGGCCAGCACGGTATAAACCGTCACCCAAGCCGCTTTGACTTCATCAGTCAGCGCATCACCCAAACCCTTTTCCAGGGTGAAAAGGAAGGCCGTAGCTACGGTGTCATAGTCCTTGTCCTGCACGCCGTAGTCAACGTGTCGCGCTCCAAGCTGCTGTACAGCAGGGACAATCTCGTCGAGACGATCCAACCCTTTGACGGCAACAGTCAGCATCTGCATCAGCTTCTTGCCCTGCTCCGCAATGTCGGCCTTAAAGAGAGGCTTAAGCGCAGGATCGAGCTCGAACAACTTGTCGTAAAAGATACCCGCGGCGGTATCGGCGATAGGCACCACAGCTTCCCAGCTCCCTTGAACGAGCCTTTTTTCGCGAGGAGAAACAGGTCCAGGAACATCCACTGCGGCTTGAGCCTCCTTCATGACTGAGGCCAGAACACCGTAAATTTCTGTCCAAGCTGCCTTCACCTCATCGGTAAAGCCTTCGCCCAACCCCTGTTCGAGGGTCCACAAGAAAGCCGACCCCACCGTATCGTAGTCCGAATCCACCACTCCATAGGGCGCGTGACGCTTGCCTAGCTCCTGAACGACGGGGACCAGGGCATCGAGGTCGTCGAGTCCCCCAACTGCTCCATCCAAGGCCTTCATCAGCAACTTGCCTTGAGTAGATATGGGGGACTTGAACAAGAACTTGAGCGTCGGATCGAGCTCAAACAACTTGCCATAAAACAGCTCTGCCGCCTTGTCCGAAATGGGCACAACCTTGGCCCAGCTCTCTTTCACTAACTTTTTGGTATTTTCGTCCATGGGAGTTCCTTGTGAACGCCGAAAGCCAGACCGTGGGGAGGGCGGCGTCCGATTGCTATCGATAAGGTCCAATACTTTGGCAACGAGGTTCGTTTCAAGACAAATATTGTTTGTTAACTGTTAGCAACCCCAAAGAAACGCGACACTCCGACATGGAAAGGATTCTCGACCGAAACAGAAGGCACCGTCTTCGAAACCTTCGAGCAATCCAGAAAAGGCTCATCGACATCGTTTCGAAAGCGCGTCTGGCCAGACTAGGTTTCGTTTCAAGAGCGCGTTCAGAAGAGGATCTCTTGAGTGACCAAGGAAGAGCGAAAGAGGTCTTCGAACTCGGTGAGGAAACAATGAGGCGGGTTTGGTTTCTTCCAGGTAACCCCGCCTTTCCTTTCTCGACAAACCCGATCTGCGGGAGCGGAGAAAACCTTCTTCGAAAGAGAGCGACGAAAATCACCCGAAACAGAGAAGGCTCACGAAGGCTGAACGCCCGTACCAGCTTCGTGACACCCCATGCCGGACGGAGTGCCACGAAGCTCAGCGGGGCACCCCTGTGTCGCTTCCGAGAAGTTTACTTTTCTAAAACGACTCACAGCTCGCGTCGCGCCCACAAAATCTGCTCTGGAGAGGTGCAAGGAGCGACATCTGTTCACTTCCCACGCCAACCGCTAGAGTCGAATGCGTCCTTGCACAAACAGGAAACGTGACCAAAGACGACGAGAATCTAGACGAAATGGCCACCTTAGAGGCCGCTCCCCCCTTCTCCGTCTTGCCAGAAGCAGAAGGGACCGAGGGTACAGTGCAATCCAATAGAGCACTCGTCACCCGTGTCGCCCTCCTAGCCCGCAACCCCAAAGACAACGACGCACCTCGCGCTCAGTCCCTCGACTCGCGCGAGGGCGAAGCCAGGTACGAAGAGGTCCGCAATATCGCTTACAGCGCTTCCTCTCACGTGAGCGAAGCTTTCGATTGGAGGATCCGCCGCCGCGTGGCTCTGAAACGGATCAACAACGAACTCGTCGACACCGAAGCAGCGGCTCGTTTCCGTCGAGAAGCTTTGATCACAGCCTGGCTCGACCATCCGAACATCTTGCCCATCTACGATATGGTCATCAAAGATGATCAGCCCCCTAGGTTGATCATGAAACTCATCGAGGGAGACACTCTCACCCGCCATGTCGACCGCCTGGGAACCGAACTTGCAACCATGGACGCGCTACTTTTGACACTCCAAAAGGCGTGCGACGCGGTTCAGTTCGCCCATGACGCAGGAGTCATTCATCGTGACCTCAAGCCCGACAACATCATGGTGGGCAAACATGGGCAGGTCTACGTCATGGATTGGGGGATCGCCAAGCTCATCACCGAAAAAGAAGCCCCTATCGGCATCAGTCTCAGCGAGGCCGGTGCCGCCTTCCAGACTCAGTTCAGCGGCGGCTTGTTCGGAACTCCCGCCTATATGGCGCCCGAACAAGCCACGGGGCGAATCAATCAGGTGGACGAGCGTACGGACGTCTTCGGCCTGGGAGCAGTACTGTACTTTATTCTCACCGGTCACTGTCCTTACTCAGGCAGTCGAGTCAACGTCATCTTGCAGCGCGCAAGTCGTGGAGAGATTCTTCGACCCAAACTACGAGCCCCAGAGCGCCCGATCCGCCCTGAACTCGAACGCTTGTGCATGAAAGCCTTGGCCCACGATCCCGCCGAGCGCTTCCCTTCTGTCCAAGCCTTCTCTGAAGCCCTTCGAACAGCCCAGCAAACGGGCGGCTGGTTCGAGCTCCGCAGCTTCGAAGCCGGTAGCGTTATCGTCGCCCAGGGAGAACCAGCCAGGGAGGCTTTTCTTATCTCGGAGGGTCGTTGCAAAGTCGTCCAACACGCCGAAGGCCAAGCCGAGGGGCGACTCTTGCGGGAGCTCGGTCCAGGGGATGCTTTCGGAGAGCTCGGAGTCTTTACTGGGGGGCCACGCAGCGCCTCGGTCATCGCTCTCACTCAGGTCGAAGCGCAATGTATCGACGAGCAGAGCTTGAAGTGGGCGATGGAAGAAAAAGGCCCTTTCAGCATCCTCACTCGAGCGCTGGCCAATCGTTTCTTGGAAAGAGAAGCCGAGTTGGATCGAAAGCAGCCCTAAACTGACTTGACCCAAAGCGCTAACTCACCGACAAACTATCTGTGGGAGCATTCAGGGAAGTCGGAAGGCACCGAGAAGTTTTTCTGGACGGCCGATGTATCATTGGACGAGCAACTAGCGCTCACTGGATTGTGCGCGACGAACGAGTTTCGGCTGAGCATGCGGTCGTCTCCTATGGGAACGAGGGCTGGAACCTACGCGATCTTTCGTCCACCAACGGCACAACGCTCAACGGAGCGGTGGTACGCGATGAAGTTCGGCTCAAAGTAGGGACGGTGGTGAGCCTGGGCCACGAGGACATTCAATGGGAATTCATCGACGATCGGCCCCCTCACGCGACAATGACTGAAATCGAGACGGGCCAGGTGTTCCGGACTACTTCGGATTTCCTCGCTTTACCCCACGATGAAGCGGTCGAGGCCAATCTTTATCGAGGCGACGAGCAGTGGATCATCGAAAGCGCTGCAACTGCGCAAAACGCCGAAGATGAAATGATCGTTGAGCTACCGAGTGGTCGTTTCTTGGTGCGACTTCCCTTGGGCGTGCCGACGACCGGAAACTCCACGGTGGCCGTTTCCAACGTGGATGAGCCGTGGCGCATGACCTTCTTAGTGAGCCCCGACGAAGAACACGTTCGTTTTACTATCGAAAACGGCCGTAAAACTAAAGATTTCGACAACCGAAGTCATTCCTACCTGCTTCTGACTCTCGCCCGAAAGAGGCTGCAGGACGAGCTGGACCCGGCCTGTCCCCTCTCGGAAGCCGGTTGGTACAAAACTAAAGAGCTCGCCGATCGCTTCCGAGCCTCGCCCGAACAGCTCAATCTCTGGGTTTGGCGAGCCCGCAAACAAGTCCAAGACCTCAATCCCGAACTGGCCGCTCTGCTCATCGAAAGGCGCCCCAGTTCGACCTCATTGCGCCTCGGTTGCCCAAGGCTTCAAGTCCAACGCCAAGACTAGGGCCCAGGCGAAAGAAAGTAGCTCAAATCCGCCGGCTCAATTGGGGTGTTACGCTTCGGGGTTTCAGCGCTGCCATTGACTGAGTACTATTCCCGTGGGCTCGCGCGTCACCTCCAGGGGGAGAACTACCGACCAAAGGCTCTCGGAATAGCTTTGTCCTCAACCCAAGACTCAGATGCGTTGCCCAGCCTGCGAACACAAAAATGAACGGGGCAGCCGCTTCTGTTCGGGATGTGGAGCCGCCTTGGGCGTTTCTCCTTTCAAGCGCGAAGAAGGAGTCAGAGTTCCCGATCCTGTAGGTCCAACGGCCGAAGGCGAGCGACGCTACCTGAGCGTCCTCTTTTGCGACTTAGTCAATTCGACGCCCATTGCCTCAAGCATCGACCCCGAAGACTACAGCGAGCTGATGGTGTACTTCCACGCCTTCGCCTCGCAAGCGATCGAAGCCGCGGGGGGGTATGTGGCTCAGCATCTCGGAGATGGTCTGCTTGCCTACTTCGGTTTTCCACAAGCGACTGAGCAGGATGCCGAGCGCGCTTGCCACTGCGGGCTCGAGCTGCTCGGGTCTCTGCCCGGGCTCAACGAACGCTTCGCCCCAATCTGTGGTCAGCCCCTACAGATGCGCGTTGGGATCCACACCGGCCTCTTGGTCGTCAACCGAGTGGGCGCTGGTGATTCATCGGAAGTCTTGGCGTTAGGAGGCGCTACGAATATCGCGGCTCGGGTTCAGTCTGCCGCCGAACCCAACAGCGTTTGGATCACCGAGACGGTCTACCAGCGCGTACGCCGACGTTATGTCACCCAAGATCAAGGACAACATCAACTCAAGGGTGTTGGTGAGGCGATTCAACTCTACCGCATTGCTCAAATGCGTGGCCTCGACGCGGAACTGGTAGGTGATCATACTCGACTATCACCCATTTGCGGACGCGACCGAGAGCGTGAGGCGCTTCGGACAGCATTCGAGCAGGCCCAGGAGTCCAAGGGTGGACTCCTGCTCTTAAGAGGCGAGGCCGGGATCGGCAAGAGTCGACTCGTGCACGCTCTGCGGGAAGACATCCGCGAGCTCAATCATGTTTGGTTGCCCTTGCGTGCCGCCGAATACCACCAACAGAGTGCTCTCTTTCCGTTGATTCAGATGCAGCGAGAGCTGCTCGGGTTCGGCTCGCTTACCTCAAATGCTCAAAAGTTGAGCCGCCTCGAACAGGCCGCGCAGGAGGCCGGACTTGATGTCTCTACCTCGGTCCCTGTCGCCGCCAGTCTGCACGAGCTTCCCCTCGACGGTCGCTTTCCGCAGCTCAATCTGACTCCCCTTGGTTTGCGCAAGAAGACGTTCGAAGTCCTGCGCGAGTGGCTCTTTTCACTCTGCCGCGGGACAACAGTGGTTCTAGCTGTCGAAGACCTGCACTGGCTCGACCCCAGCTCCCTCGAACTCTTGGCTAGCCTGGTAAACCAGGCCGAACGAGCACGACTCCTTGTGCTCACGACAGCTCGATCCGAGTTTTCCTCAGAAGAAGCTTCGCTTCACCCGACCAAGGTGCTCAACCTGCAGAATCTAAACGAGCAGGCGATGCGGCAGCTCATACTACAAAACCAACCAGAGCTGGTCGGTTCCGAAGAGGCGGTCCAACTTGCGGTAGAACGCAGCCATGGCATTCCGCTGTACGGCGAAGCCATGGCGCACGTCATCGCGCAACAGACCACCGCGGACAGCCCAGATTGCGATCTTCAGCTCCCCCACGACTTGGAAGAATCCCTGCTTGCGCGCCTCGAAACGGCCGACCGCGTTAAAGAGGTGGCGCAGCTCGCCGCCGTAATCGGTTTTCGGTTTTCACTTTCCTTACTGCAGACTCTTTGGGAGCAACCCAAAGAAGAACTCTCTTCCGCACTGAGACGCGCAGAAGATTGTGGAGTTCTCTTTCGCATCGAAGGTGCAGAGGGCACCCTCTATGGCTTTCGACATGCTCTGTTTCGCGACGCAGCCTATCACTCACTCATTCGAAAGAGTCGCCGCCGCTATCACCTTATGCTTGCAGATGCTTTGAAGGGAGGCCTGCGCCCCATTGCAGAAAGTCAGCCAGAGCTCTTGGGACATCACCTCGCCCAAGCCGGAGACCTCACCTCTGCAGTTGCTGCCTTCGCTCAGGCTGGCACAAAGGCTCTCGTCAAAGGCTCGCTCAAAGAAGCGATCGCGCTCTATCGCCGAGCTCTTCATCATCTCGGCACAAGCGACGATCAAGCAGAGCTCGATCTCCAACATGGTTTGGCCCGAGCCTTGGTGCTCGATCGGGGTTGGGCTCACAACGAAACCCAAGCCGCTTGGGAGCGAGCCGCCGCACTTTGCGATCGCGCGCAGTCGCCTCTCAGGTGGGGAGCCATTGAATGCGGTTTAGGGGACGTCTACTCCTCACGCGAACTGCCTCGCTCTTTGCAGCTTTTCGAGGAACTGGTTGGGTTCGGCCAGCATCATCGAATTACCCTGCACGAAATAGCCGGCCATCAAGGAGCCGCTCTCGCTCTTTACTATCTAGGCCGTTTTGTCGAAGCCCGAGACCACCTCGACCAAGGCATCGCTCTCTACGACCAAGAGCAACACCGGTTTTACGAAGCAGGCTTCCACGAAGAAAAGTCGGTGAACCTCTTCGCTTGGTCGGCGTGGATCCATGGCATGCTGGGCAATATCGAGACCGCGAGAAAGGATGCCAAGCGCGCAATCGAAATCGCAGCTCAACACCAAAACCACTTCGGTCTTAGTTTCGCCCTCAATTGGGCCGGAGCCTTAGAGATCTACCTGCGCAACTGGGATGAGGCGCGCTCGTACTACCAGAAGTCACGCTCCATTGCCGTCGAACAAGGTTTCGTCGCCATCGAAGCACTGAGCGGAATCGGGATTGCAACCGCAGACGGGGTGCAACACCTGGCGCCGGATGCGACCAAAATCATCCAAGACCATATGGCCCTCTTCCAAGGAACAGGAAATCAACTCGGTGGGCCCGTATTGATCGGCCTGCTCACCGACGTTTTTCTTGCACAATCTCAATGGGATAGCGCTCTGAAATCTGTCGAAATGGCGCTCAGCGTCTCAGCCGCTACGGGACAGCCCGTGTTTGACCCTTGGCTACTGTGTATGCGAGCCGAAGCGCTCAACGCAAAGTTCGGCTACGGAGACCCCAAGCTCAACCAAGAGACCGAAGCTCTTCTCGCACAAGCCGCCCAGCTTGCCCAAGAACAACAGGTACGTCTGTTTCAGGTTCCCGTCGCCACTGCTCAGGCCCGGCACAAAATAGCCCAAGGCAAGATCGACGAGGCACGTGAGCTCCTCGATATGGCGCTTTCGGCCATCCCCGAGCCCAACGCGGCCATTCTGAAGTGTGCCTGGCAGCTCAAGCAACAACTCGACCCAAAGTAATGACTCGTGCCTCCTCTGCCCGTTGCCGATGAGAGGAAAGCGAGCAGCTCGGACACCATCTCGCGCAAAACGTTCTAAAGGAGCTCCTGCAACACAAAAGTCGCATATCGATCTAGAATACATCCCACAACCAGCAGAAGCTCTGCCACCGGTCGCCCCAGAGGAGTGAGGCAAGCGTCGGCGGAGCCTTTTCCTTGTGGTATGTTCGATGTACGTGTGTCTTGTTGCGCGCATCTCGCCACGCGCATCTCGCCACCCCTTGGGTTATGAGACGCGCTGTAAACTCGCCCCGTGGGGCGTTCTGGCGCTCTGACGACTGCAGATCGGAAAAGCTCAACTACACTCCCCCCTCTCATGACCCAGCACGAAAACGAAGCCCCCGAACCTAGCAAAGAAGAACTCCTCGTTCAGGTGCCCGCCGGCTTCGATACTGATCGTCTCCAGTTCGAGGGCCTGCGGGGCGATGTCCGCTTCCATCTCACCCCCGCACAACTCATCGAGAAGCTAAAGGCTCTTCCACCTCCTCCGCGCGATCATGGGCGAGTCGATTTTCTCGTCGCGCGTGGGGCCGATTTCAGTCGTAGCGAGCCCCAAGAAGTCACGCTGGCTCGAGATAGCGGCATGCCCGGTGATCGATTCGGGAACCAAGACAAATATGGCGCCGACTACCAACTCGCTACTACCCGCACCGACTTTGCAACGGTCGTCGCCAACGGACAACCGCTATCGCTTCACGGAGATAACCTATTTATCACCCTTGATCTGTCGGACAATAATCTCCCACCGAAAGCGAGGCTGCGTATGGGTGAAGCCCTGGTCGAGGTGACGCCACAGGAACACAACGGTTGCAAAAAGTGGGTCCAACGGTTCGGTTTGGCTCCCATGCGCCTCAACATGGCTCCCCACTTCAAGTCGCAGCACCTCCGCGGGATCTACCTCAAGGTGATCGAAGAAGGCCGGGTCCGTGTTGGAGATCCGATTGAGGTGATCTCTCGCCCCTAGACCCCACTTCGAGCTCCCTACCTCAGCCGCTCTTCGCTTGCGGTGAGCATGGAACAGCCACGTTGGTGTCGCCTGCTCACGAACGAGTCGAAACGGCACTTACTCAAGCTCCGGTGGGCGCACAGCAGACACCTCCACCTACATTTTGAACCACAACCTAAGTACCTTTTTCTCTCGCCTCCTCGCCGTAACATACTCACTGGATTCTTCCCATTTAATGAAATTTTCCAGCCGAAAGGCAGCCTACGAACTGCCGAGTCCGCTCCCGAGCGTCCGTTTTGGGGCAGGATGGAAGGTGGCACTTTATTGTTAGCTAGAACTGAGAAATCGAAATCAGTACCTAATGTGTACTAGAGCCAAATTTAGCCTCAAAACAGTGAACATGTGAGAGGGAAATGAGTGGTGCAATTTGTCACCCCCCGGCGCAAGAACACCTCACCAGCAGCATAATTCGTTAGCGAATACTCACCACACGAGAAAGATCCAGTCCTTCGCCGGAAAAATCGAGAAAATCGTGCAGACCTTTACCCAACTTTGATCAAACTGCGCAACATGTGGGCATAATGAGAACTGTGAAAGCTCTCAATTATGCATTCGCGCTTGCGACGACGGGTTTGTTCCTCGGGTGTGCTCCACCTGACGATGAAGTAGGATACAACGCCGATGGCGTGGGTCCTTCTTCCACGGGGGAAGGAACCAACGACAACGGTCAATCAGGTATCACCACCGGCGAGGACGGCCAGTATAAGACGCCCGGATTCTCCCTTGAAGGTGAGACCTACAACGCCCGCACGATCCCTCTGACGAACTCTCAGTGGAATCGATCGGTGCAAGAGGTCCTGCAGCTGCCTGAAGAGCCGACCGAGGGCAGTGGGTTCACCCAACCGCCTGGAGGGTTTCACCTCTTCACGAACAACGAGGAGGTGCTGATCGTCGACAATACCATGCGCGAAAACTATCAGCTTGCCGCCGCCACCATCGCGTCGAAGTTCTTGGACGACGCAGGAGCGGTTCAACGCGTCGGTGCCGGCATGGAGGCCGATAGTTTCATTCGCACTGTAGGTCGACGGGCTTTCCGCCGTCCCCTCACAGAAGAAGAGGTCTCCGAGTACCAAGGGCTCTATGATATTGGCACCACCCTGTCGGGTGACGAGTCTGAGTTTCAAAAGGGCGCCAGCCTGGTCATCGAAGGCCTCTTGCAGAGCCCGAACTTCCTTTATCGAAGCGAGCTCGAACCCGCTGGGGAACCGCTCACTGGCTTCGAAATGGCTGCAAAGCTCTCTCTCTGGCTTCTACAAAAGGCCCCCGATGATGAGCTGCTTGATCGCGCAGCGGCCGGTGAGCTCGATACGGCGGCGGGTGTTTCCACCGTCGTAAACGAGATGTTGGAGACCGAAGAGGCCTCGAACACAATTGTCGAGCTCTACTCCGAACTACTCAGCTTTAGCCGCTACAACGAGGTCATCAAGTCCGATCCTTCCTTCTCCCCGGATATGAAGGATGAAATGTTCGAGTCTTCGGAGCTCTTCTTCAAGAAAATCTTCGAGACGAACGAAGGTTTAGCGAGCATCTTGACGAGCACCGAAGCGTACGTAGGTCCCCAACTTGCTCAGTACTACGGCATCACCCCTGCACCCGCCCAGCAAACCCTGACCGACCTCGGCCCCTCACGCCCAGGATACTTCTCACAGGTGCCTTACTTGATGGTCTACGGCGATGGCAACCAGTCTGACGCCATCCACCGCGGCGTGGCGCTCAACTACAAAGTGTTGTGTGCCGAGCTTCCTATTCCCAACTTCCAGATCCCGAAACTCGCTAGCCCCGACCCAGACCAGACCTCACGCCAGCGCATCGAAGAACAAACCGGAGTCGGCTCCTGCCCTGCTTGCCACGGCGGATACATCAACCCCCTTGGCTTCGCCTTCGAAAACTTCGATGGCCTAGGTCGAGAGCGTGAAACCGACAACGGCCTGAATGTGGACACCGTATCTGCCTATCCCTTTGCCGATGACGTCATGACTCAGTTCAACGGCGCGCCAGAGCTCATGCAGCTCCTCGCCGAAAATCCGACCGCTCATCAGTGCTTCGTCAAAGGTTTGGCCAGCTATGGCCTCCAACGCGACATCATCGAAAACGACCTAGGTCTACTCAATCAGCTGGCGAGCATCAGCCAGGCCGAAGGATCGATCAAGGACATCCTTCGAGCCATCGCCACCAGCCCAGAATTCAGCGTCCGACCGGGAGCCATCTAATCATGAATCAGCCTAAAAAACGTTTCCAACTCAACCGACGTGCTTTCCTCCGCGGCGCAGCCGGAATCTCGGTTGGCCTCCCCTTCCTCGAAGGCCTCCCCGAGCGTTCTGCTTGGGCCCAAGATGCCAACCCCATCTACAGTTTCTTCATCGTTCAGGCGAATGGCGTCATTCAAGACCGCTATTGGCCCAAAATGACGGGGCCGCTCAGTGCAGAAAGCATGGCAGGGCAAGCTTGCGAGCCGCTCGCCCCCTACGCCAAGGACTTGCTTTTCATCCATGGTCTCAACCATGTGGGAGGCAACCCGGGCGCTTGTGGTCATGCCCAGGGTTATGTGCAGACGCTGACCGGGGCGCCGCCAGTCGGCTCCGGTGTTAGTTCGCAGTCGGGTGGCCCGTCGATGGATTGGGTCATCTCGCAAGAGCTCAACCCGGCCAACACAGACCCACTCACCCTCTATGCAGGAAGTCATGACGGTGCCTACATTGCGGAACGGACTTCATTCACCGGATCAGGGACCTCTGCGCGTCCCGCCCAGAAGAACCCATGGGTCGAGTACAACCGCTTGGTCGGCGTACCTGTAGGTGGCGGAGGAGGCACGACAGGAGGCGCTGAGCCAACTGGGGATGCCGTGGCCGATCTCTTCAAGCGCAAGAAGAGCGTAAACGACGTCGTCCTTCGAGAGTTCAACTCACTCGTGCAGCGCAAAGAACTCAGTGCCAAAGACAAACAGCGTCTGAACGACCACATGGCGGGCATTCGGAATCTCGAAGAAAGCCTGATGTCGACCGGCGATACGATGAACGACATCAACGACGGCAACGGCAACATGGCCGAGTGTGGTATCCCAGCGGCGTCGGTCGACGCATTGAGCGCCTACGAGAACTACCGCTTCGA
Organism: Polyangiaceae bacterium; assembly: GCA_050300635.1. Lineage (GTDB taxonomy): Bacteria > Myxococcota_A > Polyangia > Polyangiales > Polyangiaceae > NIC37A-2. Next base: position 63,309 of record JBNKYC010000043.1, on the reverse strand, counting down.
TACTAACTCGCACATGATCGAGGATATCGTGAAGCTGCACGCAGAAATCGTAGCGGTCAACTTCGCCTGTGGCCTCAACCGCACCGCGACCTTGCAGTGGGGTGATGGCACCGACCCCACCTCGTACAATACGGTCTCAACCGGTGGTTACAGCTCTTTCCATAAGATCAGTCACCAAACCAACAGCGACGCGACCGCCGGCAACGACGCCTTCGCAGCCGAGGCTCATCGCGAAATTGACATCATCCGCAACGAAACCTTCGCACATATTGTCAAGACTTTCTCGGAACGGGGACTCTTCGGCAATAGCTTCATCTTCCTCACCAACTCGATCGGGGTCGGTACCTTCCACGGTTTCGACAACATTCCGTCGATTATCGCAGGCAGTGCGGGAGGCTTCTTCAAGCAAGGAGAGTTCATCAAGGTGCCCAGTAGGACCAAGAACTCTAAATTGATGGCTTCGCTGGTAACCGCAGCTGGCGTCCCTACCCAGGACTTCGGTCAAGGCGGCGGCCAGCTTACCGACGCCCACGCCTAGGTTCGATGCACCTCACAAAGGCCCGTCCGGTTTCGCTGGCGGGCCTTTTCTTTTCAGCCACGCGCGCCCCACACCGAGAGGCGCACCCAAACAGCAGTCTAACTCAACCATCCCGACCAAGGGCAGCCTAGGACACGTTCGTGCCCGGAGCTGGGGATGAAACCTCTTGGGCGACTTCCAAGTAGAGCAGGGTGATTAAGGTAAGCGGCAGGGGAAGCAGCACCACATCGAGCAACGCTCCCGCAAAGGGGGAAGCTAGGGTGGGAAAGATCAAATCGCAGCCGAAGTCGATCACCCAAGAAAAGAGCATCACGGTCAGGAAGGCCAGAGCGGTGACTTGATTGGCTCCTTTCGCCAACTGAAAGCTCCGCTGAATGGCCTCCCAGCCTTGCTTCCTTTCCAAGGCGACCACTTGAGGAACAAAGACACTCGCGTAAAGCACCAACAGCCCGGGCACCAGAAAGAAGACGCTGCCCACGGCCACCCCTGTCAAGACAATGGCTGAGCTCAGACTGAGAGGGATCAGGCGAGAGAACACTTCTCTCCAGGCCTCTTGCAGCGTCGGAATCGCCCGACCGAAATGGGCTGCCTTGATTTGAATCAAGAGCGCGCTCTGAGCCAAGAATGTCGCAAAGATACTCAGAGGAAGCAGGAAGAAGAACTGCACGGCCACCCCGGAAACAAGAGTGCCCATCCCGTGCAGAAGCCCAGCCACCCCTGGATCATCGGTCACGGTCTTCTCCAAAGTACTCAGAGTGAAAGCGTGGAAGCTAGCCTGAAGGAGCCCCACGGGGAGCAGACTCAGAGCGGCGGTAGGAATGAGCCGGCGAAAGTGACCTTGGTAGAGCTCACCAGCACGGTGAAGATGGGACTTGAGCTGCTCAAAATGACTGGGTTGCTTCTCCATGTCCGCTTGTCGGACCAACCAGCCTCCCGTTGCAAGATAAGTGGGCTCTTCGAACCGAAGTTCACCCCTCTTCGGAAGAGTCCAACTTGGGCTCACTGCCTTCTCGTCGCAGCAAAGCCCTTTTGCGCTGGACTCCCCAATGATAGCCCGAAATCGCCCCATCCTGCCGCACCACACGGTGACAAGGGATCACCACAGCCAGAGGATTCGCAGCGCAAGCCCCGGCGACAGCTCGAGCAGACTGGGGAGCGCCGATGCGCTCGGCCAGCTCGATGTAGCTCACCGTATGTCCACAGGGGACGTCCATCAGCGCAGACCAAACGCGTTGCTGAAATGAAGTGCCGCGAATATCGAGAAGCAGGTCGATCTGGACACCGGGATCGTCAATCAGGCCAACAACCTGAGTCACCCATCGTTCGAACTCCTTGTTGGCTCGCTTCACGTGAGCCTTCGCAAAACGGCGTTTCAAGTCTTGGACGAGGACTTCGGGCTCGTCCCCCAAGGTGATGGCACAGATCCCGCGCCCTGTTGCTGCAACGAGGACACCACCCAGCGATGATTGCGTGAAGACAAAGCCGATCTCCTCGTCCCCGCGCGCCTGTAGCCCAGCTTCGCTATTCATCAGTTCGTCGCATCTGCAATGGTTGGCAAGAAACGCCCCTGCCTTGAACGGCATACCAGACCGCGACGTCGGAACATCCTGTTCTCGCTCTTGTTTCGCAAAAATTGCAGTTAGGGACACCGTCCGCACCCCACTTCATATGCAAAAAACTGATGATTCTCATATGAATAAACAATTATTCGCATGAATACTTTTGAGCTACAAGAAACGAGCGGTCGGACCCATCAACACCCTCCGCGCAATCGAAATCCTCGCCTACGAAAGAGGTTTAAAAATGAGCGCCTACGAAAACTACCTCGCCGAAATTGAAGAACGAAAAACCCAAGGGCTGAGCCCCAAGCCCATTGATGGCGCCGAACTGATCGGCGAGGTCATCGAGTTGCTCAAGAAGCCCGATAGCCCTCAGCGAACGGATGCTCTCCACTTCTTCATCTACAATACGCTTCCAGGCACCACGAGCGCAGCAAGTGCAAAAGCAGAGTTCCTCAAGAAGATCGTTCTTGGTGAGGAGAAAGTCCCTGAAATCGACGCGGCCTCGGCACTCGAGCAGCTTTCGCACATGAAGGGCGGCCCTTCCATCAAGGTTCTTCTCGACCTGGCCTTGGGTAGCAACGCCTCGATCGCCAAAGATGCCGCTGAGGTACTCAAAACCCAAGTCTTTCTCTACGAGGCGGATATGGACCGGCTCGCGGAGGCTTTCAAAGCCGGCACCCCGATCGCCAAAGAAATCCTCGAAAGCTACGCCCAGGCGGAGTTTTTCACGAAACTGCCCGACGTCCCCGAGACGATCGACGTGGTGACTTACGTTGCTGGCGTGGGCGATATCTCGACTGATCTGCTTTCGCCAGGCAGCGAAGCCCACTCTCGTTCGGACCGAGAGCTTCATGGAAAGTGCCTGATCAGCGAAAAGGCGCAGAAGGAACTCGTTGCGCTCAAGGAGCAGCACCCGGACAAGCGCGTCATGCTCGTTGCCGAGAAGGGCACGATGGGCGTTGGTTCATCTCGTATGTCCGGCGTCAACAACGTCGCCCTCTGGATCGGCAAGCAGGCGAGCAAGTACGTTCCGTTTATCAACATCGCACCCGTAGTGGCGGGCACCAACGGCATCTCGCCCATCTTCCTGACGACGGTGGGCGTCACCGGCGGCATTGGTCTCGATCTGAAGAACTGGGTCAAGAAGGTCGACAGCGAAGGGAAGGTCGTGCGCGACGCAGACGGAGAGCCAATCCTCGAGCAGGCCTATTCAGTCGACACAGGCACCGTCCTGACCATCAACACCAAAGAAAAGAAGCTCTACAGTGGTGACAAAGAGCTCATCGACATCTCAGGTGCTTTCACCCCTCAGAAAGTCGAGTTCATGAAGGCCGGCGGGTCCTACGCTGTCGTCTTCGGCAAGAAGCTTCAGACCTTTGCAGCTCAGACTTTGGGCATCGATATCCCGCCCGTTTATGCGGCATCCAAAGAGGTCTCCCACGAAGGTCAGGGTCTGACCGCGGTCGAGAAAATTTTCAACAAGAACGCAGTGGGAACGACTCCGGGCAAGGTACTTCATGCCGGTTCTGACGTGCGGGTCCAGGTCAATATCGTGGGTTCCCAAGACACAACCGGTCTCATGACCTCCCAGGAGCTCGAAATGATGGCTGCTACGGTCATCTCGCCGGTCGTAGACGGAGCATACCAGTCCGGGTGTCACACGGCGTCTGTCTGGGACAAGAAGGCGCAAACGAATATTCCTCGTCTCATGAAGTTCATGAACGACTTCGGTCTCATCACCGCGCGCGACCCCAAGGGCAAGTACCATGCGATGACCGACGTGATTCACAAGGTGCTCAATGACATCACGGTGGATGACTGGGCCATCATCATCGGCGGAGACTCACACACGCGCATGTCCAAGGGCGTCGCCTTTGGCGCCGACTCAGGCACCGTGGCTCTGGCACTAGCAACGGGTGAGGCCACTATGCCAATCCCTGAGTCGGTCAAAGTCACCTTCAAGGGGAAGATGAAGGACCACATGGATTTCCGTGATGTCGTTCACGCCACCCAGGCTCAAATGCTGGCCCAGTTTGGCGGAGACAACGTCTTTCAAGGGCGGATCATCGAAGTCCATCTCGGTACGCTAGCCTCCGATCAGGCATTCACCTTCACGGACTGGACGGCAGAAATGAAGGCCAAGGCTTCGATCTGTATCTCCAATGATGAAACTCTGATCGAATCTCTCGAAATCGCCAAGAGCCGCATCCAGATTATGATCCGAAAGGGTATGGACAACGACAAGAAGGTCCTTCAGGGCCTCGTCGACCTGGCAAATCGGCGTATTTCTGAAATTCGCTCGGGAGAGAAGCCGGCGCTCGCCCCCGATGCGAATGCGAAGTACTTCGCCGAATTCGAGGTCGATCTGGACAAAATTGACGAACCCATGATCGCCGATCCAGATGTGAACAACGAGGACATCTCAAGGCGCTACACGCACGATACGATTCGCGATTTGACCTACTACAAGGGCGAAAAGAAGGTCGACCTTGGGTTCGTCGGGTCGTGCATGGTGCACAAGGGTGACATGAAGATCCTCTCGCACATGCTCAAGAACCTAAAAGCTCAGAACGGCAAGGTTGAGTTCAAGGCGCCACTCGTAGTAGCGCCTCCAACTTACAACATCGTCGACGAGCTCAAGGCCGAAGGCGACTGGGATATCCTTCAGGAATATGCTGGTTTCGTATTCGACGACTCAGCTCCCAAAAATAGCGCCCGCACGAAATACGACAATATTCTCTACCTTGAGCGTCCCGGGTGTAACCTCTGCATGGGCAATCAGGAAAAGGCCGAGAAGGGTGACACCGTCATGGCCACGTCGACCCGTCTCTTCCAGGGGCGCGTTGTGGCAGACGCCGAGGACAAGAAGGGCGAGTCGCTCCTGGCCTCGACTCCGGTCGTGGTGCTTTCGAGCATCCTCGGTCGCACACCCACAATTGACGAATACAAGGCAGCTGTCGCTGGCATCAAACTCACCGAGTTTGCGCCGCCCACCGAGAGCCTAACTGTGACCAGTGTTCCAGGTAAGGGCCTTCCGGTATTGAACTGAGCAAAGGGCGCGCTCCCGTTCGTCCATGATGAACGAATGGGAGCGCCCACCCTCAACCGCCGCTTGCGATTGAATGACAGAGCGAGAATATATGGCTCCCGGCGGCATCACCGCTGTACGCGTCTGTCCCCTTTGTGGCTCTGCTGGAGGTGATGGGCCAAGTCGTAAGACGCAGCCCGTCGCCGGTAGTGATTTCCTGCGCTGCGCACGCTGCTCCCTGGTATTTCGTGCTCCGGAGGCGCACCTCAGCCTCGAGGCCGAGCGAGAGTTCTATCTCACGCACGAAAACGATCCCTACGATCCCGGCTATCGTAAGTTTCTAGGGCAACTCGCAGAGCCTTTAATCCGCCGCTTGGCCCCCGGAGCTGAGGGTCTCGACTATGGATGTGGACCGGGGCCAGCGCTTCCGCTGATGCTGCAGGAACGAGGCTTGCCCACCTTGGGCTTTGACCCTTTCTTTGCACGTTATCCAGCGCTCCTCGAGCGCAGTTACGATTTCGTGACTTGCACAGAAACGGCCGAGCACTTTCGAGACCCGGCCCACGAATTCGCGAAGTTACGATCTCTACTGCGCCCCGGAGGATGGCTCGCCGTGATGACTCAATGGTACACCTCAAGTACTGACTTCAAGAATTGGCGTTACGCCCGAGACCCAACCCACGTCTGTTTCTATAGTGCCCAGACCTTTGAATGGCTCGGTGCTGCGCTCGATATGGACGCCAACCTGATCACTCCGAATATCTGCTTGCTCCAACGACATCTAGCCGACTGAGGGTGCCTCCATTGAAGGGGAAGCGGGCCAGCTACGGCGCTGTAGCTCGACCCGCCAGACCAAACTAGCGCTTAAGCCATCTGCTTGGTGGAACGAACTCAAGACCTAAGCTAAGTGGTCACTATGTCTCTCGTCGCCCAGATCGCCGTTGGCTTCGTCGCTATCGAACACTTCCTCTTCCTCGTATTGGAAATGTTTTTCTGGACGAGCCCTTTCGGGAAGAAAACCTTCGGACTCAGCGACGAGTTCGCTCAACAGTCGGCTGGTCTTGCTGCCAATCAAGGTCTCTACAATGGGTTTCTTTCCGCAGGCTTGATCTGGAGCCTGCTCGCCGAAGAAAGCGCCACTAGTCTTGCGACCTTCTTCCTTGGTTGCGTGATTGTCGCGGGGATCTACGGCGCCTTCACCGCCAAGCGCACCATCCTCTTCGTGCAGGCAGTTCCCGCCGCCATCGCTCTTTCGTTGGTTCTTCTTTGAAGAAGTCGGGCCGACGGGGGGTTCCTCAACCTCGCCACTGGTCCCGTAACCCCTTTCCCGCAAGAACCCGGGAAAGCAGCAGGGTTTGCCCCATTTGACCGCTTCGTCGAGACCGCTTCCGATGAGTTGGGCCCGGAGCTCGGACATTTCTTTCTTCCATCCGGTAGCGGAAGAGAGGAAGGCGTCAACGCTGTCCTACTTTTTCATAGAGATCTGGCCGGAAATCGGCCTAGCCTAGCGACGGAGGTCAGGTGAAAGAAGCCGCGCGAAGGTTCGCGCCCTGAAGTTCAAAATGCTCTGCAGTGCAGCAGCGTCACTGATCACCTAGAACAACCGCACCCACCGCAGGTCTCGCTCGAATGGCCAAGAAGGAAACATCCTTCTCAGTGCCGTCGATGTTGAGCTTGGTCAATTCAGTATCAGGGCAAGTGCCCATCGCCCCCCCCCCGCACCACCGTCTGCCGTCGAGTCGCCGCCACTACCCTGTCCGCCATCTCCACCCAGTCCTGAATGGTCGCCTCCGCTGCTCTGTTCATCTCCACCCGATCCCGAAGTGCCTCCGCCGCTCCCGCCTTTCCCGCCAGTTGAGGTACCTTCATCACCGCCGGTTTCTGTTGAACTGCCACCTGCGCCGGACGTCGATGGGGCGCCTGTGCCACCACCGCACGCCATCAAACCGAGGGAAGCCAGTAGTAATAGAGCACGATTGGCATTCCGGCCGTGCGGGCGGTGGGCGCCCCAAGAGAGGATAGTACTGCTCCTACTGGCGTCGACTTTCTCGTATTGGGAAAGACTGCCCCAAGCTCATCAGTCGGCAGCACCTTCGTCAAAGACACTCCAGGCAGGGGTATTGGCCGGCAAGGCAAATGTTTGAACATTGTTTGCTCGAAAGTGAGACGTTTGCTCGAAAGTGAGTACCTTTGGCTGAACGCTGGGCTGAAAGTTGGTCGTTGGACTAAATTCAGGACTTTAGAACAAACGGCAACAATTCGCTCGACATCGGCAAGACTTGCAAGTTGTTAGCTTGCTTGTCTTGCCTGCGATGCTGAAACAATCCGGCCAACTGGTTGAAGAAAGACCTGTTTTCCTCTCTATTGCGTTTACCTAGTGCAGGCTGGAGCGAATGTGACATCTTCGGCGTGCTAACGGAAACAACTGTGACACCTTCGGGTCTGTGGTCAAGTTATTCGTTTATTAACATAAATAATTGCTAACAAACTCGCCGGAAAATTCGCCAACAAAGTTCCTGGCAACGTAGCAACATCGTTGCTGGTAACGTAATGGCACCGTTACTGGCAACGTAATGATTCTATGCAGGGGTCCTTTGGTACCCCATTGCTTTCCCTTGACGCGTTGATGTGCAACCTGTTAGGTGGGTTAAGATAGGTTCCTCGGCGCAAGTCTGAGAGGTCAACTACACACCAAGGGGAAGAGCGATGGGTACACAGACCGATCAGCATAGGCGTAGCAAGAACACCTGGAGACAGACCAACTCTCCTTTGAACTCAAGGTCTCTCCAGGCCCGCTGGACGGTCGCTGGAATATAATTGCACGGTCAGCACGAACCGTGTCTCGCCACAGGGTGGAATTTCAGCCACGATATCCCAACAATGCCACTCCATCGTCGAGGTAAAGGTCACCTTGCCATTGATTCTGGGCCCAAAGCGGTACTGGGACGCACCGACCTTGGTCGAGTGACAGCCAGGTCGAAGCGTACAGTCGGGGCCTTGATAGACATCTTCAGTCGTGCGCGCTCCGATCTCGTACATAGCGTGGGGCCCGCAACCGTCTGGGCCAGCGTAGGCGATATAGGGCGCGTCCTTTCCGTCGTCCCCGCGGATTTCGAACGCCTCATCCTTGCAAGCGCGCGTTGCATAGTATGGTCCGAAACGCTCGCCGGGCGCCACCTCAACAGGACAGCAACGCATCACGTCTCCTTGCGCAGGTGAAAAGGTGCAACTCCGATCGAGCTTGGTGTCGTAGAACCGTCCCGAGAGCACATCCACTCCGTCATCGGACGGATAGGCAATATCTAGACGAGTTCTTTGGGGGGAGAAGATGCGCATTTGCGGTCAGATGGCGTCGGTGGCGTCGGTGAGCGTGTCACGCAGCCGATGTATTTGCCGCGGTGGCCCCGGCCGCTTTTGACTTGTTGGATGAAGCCGATTCTCAAAGAAAACGTTCTTCCGTAAAATCACCGACAACGTCCATCGCACGCAAATCGACCGGTGGCCGGGGTGGTCGCACTGACGCGATCCAGCCACGCGTGCCGCGGCCCCCTCCCTATCAAAGGAGCGTGACGGTCCAGCGGAGCGTACCATTTCGTCCTCTTCTCGCTGATTGTCTTCGGCTGCTCCGCCCCGCACTAGAAGACATCGTGGAATCGACCTTTTGGTAAGCTGGCGGGCCAGCGTGCGAGGGACCTGCTTTCACGGTAGAGAATCGATCAGGTAGAGAACCGATCGGGGACCTGCTTTACTCCGCCATCCTTTCATGAAACCGGTCCGTCTCCTTCACCTGTACCGCCATGTGTTCCCTTTTATGCTTCTGTTGGGAGTGACATCGATCCCGTCGTGCGTGGAGCCAGGAAAGCTGGAGTCCGGCAATTGCACTGTCGACGATGATTGTGCGCCGGGGCGCATCTGTGTCGACGATGGTCGAAATCCAGCAGGGAAACGCACTTGTGAAGATCCCTGTTCGAGTGACGACGATTGCGGCGATGGGCAGGTTTGCGAAGCGATCGGGGCGCGTCGTGATGGGGCGCGGGCGTGCCTCACGGCGGAAAGCCACTCGATGGGGGGAGGCGGCTCAGGAGGCGAAGGCGAAGGTGACGGCGCTGGCAACAGCTCAGGAGATGGAGACGGCCCGGATGCTCTCGCCTGCGAGGGGATGGAGTGCTTTTGCAATCTCGGCGAGTACGTCGACGACGGGGAGTGCAAACCGTGCCCCGAGGATACGCGTGAGTACCGCGCCGCAGAGATTTTCCGACAGTTCAATGAAGGGCTCGGCGGCGCCGGAGGAGCAGGGAGCCCGCCAATGGAGGGGGGACCACGTTGGGATCAGGGGGACGTCAGCTGCAGCTGTCCTTCCAACTACCGCGTGCTCGACGGCGCGTGCGAACCCTGCGACGAGGACAAACGTGCGGTGGGCGGCGAGGAAATCACCGGGGCCAACACGATCTGTTCCGATCTTTGCCAGGTTTCCCTTGGGATATCTTGTGAGAAGTTCGACGCTGGCGGCTTCTTCAAATCGCCGAATCCGGGCGAAGACGATGAGATGGGCAGTGCGGTGGCACTGTCCGAAACGTTTCTCGCTATTGGAGCCCGGGGAGACGACCGGAGCGGCGATTCAATCCCGGACGCCGGGGTGGTGTACATCTTTGAGCGCACTGAAAACCTCAACGAACCTTGGCTCTACGCGGGGCAGCTGACGCCCGACACGCGCATCGAAGGCGAGTTTTTCGGGCAACAGATGAAGTTGTCCGGAGAGTTTCTAGCGGTCGGTGCCAAGGACGCACTTTACGTCTTCCGTGTTCACAACCCTGGGGACGGTCTCCAGTGGACCCAGGAGGCCAAGTTGGTCGCTCCGGACGTGACCAAGATTCCCAACAGTTTCCCTGCTGGTTTCGCTATTGATTCGAACGCGACTGACTCGGAACGTGAGCTCCTGGCTGTCGGGGCCTCGACCTACCGTGAAACGTCGGAAGGCATGGTGACGGGTTCGGTGCTTTTTTACGAGCGCAACAGCGAGGGAAGCTGGTTGCAACTGAGTTCCATTCTGACCCCGTCCGATGGGCAGTGGTGGGAATACTTCGGAGTCAGCGTCGCGATGCAGGACGGCACCCTTCTCGTGGGTGCTTCCAACCACGACATTGGCGACAAGAACGACCGAACAGGCGCCGTCTACTCCTACACTTGGGATGAGAACACCGAGACTTGGGGGCCCGAAACAATCCTCCACGCGCAGGCAGCGCGCGACGACAGCAGGTTTGGACTGGGGCTTTCGCTGGATGGGAATATCTTCGTTTCGGCTTCCCCTCTGGACGACAGTAGTGACGCAGGAGTGATCGCCAAGGCTCGCTTCACCGAACGGCCCGACGCGACGCTGACGGACTCGGGAGCCGTATTCGTCTTCGAACGAAGTCCGAATGACGGCACCTGGGAGGAGACATCGGCGATCAAGGCGAAGTATCCGTGGGAAGGCGACGAATTCGGAAAGAGCGCGTCTCTCCAGGGGAACCGCCTGGTAGTGTGTGCGCCTCACGAAGATGGCGACGCGACGAGCGCTGGGAGCGAGGGAAACAACGATGCAGCTCCAGAATCAGGCGCTTGTTATCTCTTCGAGCGGGGGGACGATGGTGTATGGTCGCAGACGAACTACCTCAAGACCGCGCACAGCTACCCGTGGACTTTGTTCGGAGAGTCCGTGGCACTGGATGGGGAGGAAGTCCTCATCGGCGCTCTCCTCGATGACTCGAATCGGGTCGGATATTATCCAGTAGAACCTCAGCGCGTAGGATTTGCGCCGGACAGCGGGGCAGCGTTCCTACGTCCGCTGCCGCTCAATCCGTGAAAGTCCATGAACGAAGATCGAAGTGTTGATGCAGCAGGAGCCGGTCTTGCGCCTGGAGATCTCCTGGACGGCAAGTACCGCCTACAGAAGGTCCTGGGTGAAGGAGGTATGGGGATTGTCTTCCTGGCGGAACACGAGCGGCTTCGCGAGCGTGTCGCCATTAAGCTGCTCCACAAGGAGGCCGCCGAACACAAGGAAATCCTGGGGCGCTTCGAACGAGAGGCGCGCATCGCAGCGAAGATCAAGAGCGAGCACGTCGCGCGCACGGTCGATATCGGAGAGCTCGAGTCGGGCGCGCCGTTCATTGTCATGGAGTTCATGGAGGGTGAGGACCTCGCCGAGCGACTCGACCAAGGGCCCCTCGACATCTCCCTGGGAGTCGACCTCCTTCTCCAAGCGATGGAGGCTCTCGCGGAGGCTCATTCCCTAGGGGTCGTGCATCGCGACCTCAAGCCCGCCAACCTTTTCCTCGCGAAGAGGCGCAACGGAGAGGAGATCCTCAAGGTACTCGATTTCGGGATCTCCAAGCTACAGCAAGCCGACGAGATGGATCTGACGCGGACCTCAACGATGATGGGCTCGCCGATGTACATGTCGCCCGAACAGATGGCGAACTCCAAAGGCGTGGATCACCGAACGGACATCTGGTCCCTTGGCGTTATTCTTTATCGCGCGCTCACCGGGATCGCTCCCTTCAATGCGGAGACACTGACCGAGCTCGTGCTCGTCGTGACCCAGACGGAGCCCAAGGCGCCAACTCAGCACCGCGAAGATCTCCCCGCCGGACTTGAAAAGGTCATCCTCCAGTGTCTTGCAAAGACTCCAGACGAGCGACCTGGTGATCTGGGCGAGTTGGCTTCCCTCTTGGAACCGTTCGCCTCCGACTCAGGCCGGCACAGCGTGGAGGACATACGCAAAACGTCGAGCTTTCAGAACGGCATAGAGCCAATTCGCACGGTTGCGCAGCAAGAGACGAAAGCTCCTTGTGGCGGCGCCCGCGAGCAGCAGGGGCAAACTCTCAGCGCAGCAGAGCGCACGCTCCCACCTCCCCCCTTCGACTCGAACCCCGCCCGGAAGTGGGTCGTAGCCGGGCTTGTCACTGCGCTTGTGGGAGGGACAGTGTTGATGGCAACGACGGGAGCAGAACCTAGGCGCAAGGAGACTGGGTCAACAGCACCGAACGCACCACTGAAGGAAGATCTTGCTCGGGCGCAACCGGAATCGGAGTCGAAGCCGCCTTTGATGGACAGGGAGCCGGAGCCGGAAACGCAGCCTCCTTCCGAAGACGAAACGGGCGCAGAAGTACCCCCCCTACTTGGCCGGGCAGTCGCCGCGCCCCGACCGAAACCGGCTCCGCCCCGACCGACGCCACCGCGCCCCCGCCCCGATCCCGAACCCAAGGCCGCCCCAACCAACCCTTACGCCACACCATGAACACTTGCTTCGTTTCTCTTCGTCGCCTCCTCGCTCCAAGCTTGATGGTTGCGGGCCTAACTTGGGTGTGTTCCGTTTCCGCCGGAAAGAGTAACCCAACAGAGGCTCCACGGAGGGAAGCAGATCCCAGGGCGGAGGGTGCGACCAACTCTACCGATGGCGCCAAGACGCCCCTGGCCACTGATGACGCGGCCGTCCAAACGAAGAAGCAGGCCGAAGAGTTGTTTGCAGTGGGGCGCGACCTCATGCAGAAGGGCGAGTACGCCGCTGCTTGTACCGCGTTCGCAGAGAGTCAGCGACTCATGAGTCGAGTCGGGACGTTGATGAATCTTGCGCTGTGCCACGCAACCCAAAAGCACTACGCCACCGCCTACACCCTTTATATCGAAGCAGCGAAGCTCGCGACCAAACTGGGCGACAGCCGGGATGCCTTCGCACGCGGCGAGGCGTCGGAAATTGAAGCGAAGGTCCAACGAATCAAAATCGAACTTGCCGAAGCGGATGGCACGACAACGGTCGAGGTCGCTGGAGAACGCCATCGCTACTCGGATTTCGACGGGGGTTTTGCGGTCGACCCCGGAACCTATGAACTCATCGTTGCTCAGACGGGCCGCCAGCCCAAGACGGTACATGTGGTCGTCAAACCGGACACGCGAGTGCCGCCGTTCGTGCTCGAAGCGCTTGTGAAGGACAGTGAACCCACTGACCGCCGCGCGGGAGTCGCGATGAGAGAGGAGGACGTGGGTCGGTCGCGCGTGCGCCCCTGGATGGGGATCACAACGGCAGCGGGCGGCGCGATTCTCGCGGCCACGGGAGCTGTGCTCTATGGTACAGGGAAGGCCTCGGCGAATGGAGCGGACTGTCGCGAGACCACGCTCGTCTGCACGGAAAAAGGTGACGAGGACCGTGACGCCGGCGCTGCACGGGCCAACGTGAGCATTCCCCTCATGGTAGGTGGTGGAGCGGCGATTGTCGGAGGGATCGTTCTGTTTGTTCTTGCTCGACCGAAGGCAGCAGCAGAGGGCACGAGGCGAGTTGAATTGAGTGCCGCCCCAATCTCCCGTGGCGGATTTTTCGCTTCGATATCGACCAAGTTTTAAGAGCGGGTCTTCGGTTCAAGAGATTGGGAGCTTTGGCGTGACTTGGGTCGGCGCAGGTTGTTCGCCGAAACGCTCGCCTCCGACGAGCGCTCAATCCTTGCGCCTGCATGGCCTTCTCCACGCTTGAGCGTCCTACCCGCCAGCCTTCAGCACGTGGCACGGATTTTTATGGGTGGCTTCAAGCTGGCATTGTTGACAGCTACTCTGACTCTGTTCGAAGGCGACAGCGTTTGCTCCTGGTCCGGTTCCAAAAAGAGATCTGGCCCGGTCGAGGCAGGAAAAGTTATTTTGAAGGTCGCGAGATCCGGGAATTCCATGGAAGAAACTGGGGTCGGCACCCGAGAGCCGTTCTGCTGTGTGAGCGTTCCCTAAACGTAGATGTCGCCCTCCACTACGGAACGGTCCGCCAAGAACATGCTCCCGGCAGACTCGGGGGGAGAAGATGCGCATTTGCGATCAGGTGGCGTCGGTGGCGTCGGTGGCGTCGGTGGCGCTTACTCCGGATGGTTTGCCGCTCATCTTCTCAACTTCTACTCCCCCGAGCAGTATGTGCGCTGGATGACCATGCTCCACGACGGAGACTCGTACGAGCTCATCGCTGAGGCGTTTGAGGTCGTTTACGGCATCAGCCTGGAGAAAGTCTGGTATTTCGCACCAGAAACCATCCCCTGCCCCTTCAACTACCAATAACCAGCGCACCTTGTGGCAGAAGGCCTAGCCGTCTAGCTTGGCCTCCATGTACGGACGTCGCGCAACTGAGCACAGACAGAAAAGGACTCGCCCGTGGATCCGTGTCCACCTGTGCTTTCTGCTGGCCGTCCTCGGCTCTTTGGGTTGTAAGAGTTCGAAAGACTCGTCCCCTCAGCCAAAAATTCAAGCGGCGAGCCCCGATCCGGGCTGGACTCCAAAAAGCATCACAGAGGACAACCTCAAGCGCAGAAAGGGCGACCGTTGCCAGCCTTTTTCGATGGAAAACAAATGCTCACCCGGGGACCGCAGCCCACGCTGCGAATGGGTGCACTGGGTCATTGACGGTCAAGGGCCCAACGATCGACTGCCCAGTGAACGTGTCGCCTTCGAAGGCTGGCTGAGCAAACTCATGGGGAAGCAGGTGCGGTCGTTGAAGGGACCTCCCCCCCTTCCCTTCAAGTCGATCACCTTCAAAGACGGTGTCCACAAAGGGTACAAGCTTAAGCCCCCGATCGATTGGAAAGCCGATCCTTTCAAAGAACGGAACTGGCGCAGACAACTGCAGGACCTGAGCTTGGTGGGCAAACTGGGACGGTCCAAGAAACGAGAACAACTCGATCAAGCCGCCTACCTACTCATGGATTGGGGTACGCGAGCCATGCCCGACCAACGACCTGCCGATTACACTTGGGGCGATCACGCCATGTCGACTCGGGCCACGAGCGTCGGAGGGTTTCTGCGTCACTACCTCGAATATCATCCCGAACCCAACCTTGAAGTGGCCAGGATGGCGGCGCGCATCCTCGTCAGCCACGTATTCGCTCTAGCCTCCTCCGTTTGTTACTCCCCCGGACACAATCACGGGCTCTTTCAAGACCAGGCACTCGTCACTTTGGCCCAAGACTACGTCTTACCGTCCGAAGCCGCCCTTCTTTCTCTGGCAGAAACTCGAGTCGAAAAGCTTCAGGTCAACCAGTCGTTGACCCCAGAAGGCATCCACGTCGAAAACAGCACCTCCTATGCTTTGGGCTACTCTACCTGGGTGTCCAAGTTTGTCAGAGAATTCTGGCTCAAACGCTCACTCCCTATCCCACCAGCGGTGAAACAACGCCTGCGCAAGCTCAACGACAATCTCCCCTACTTTGTGCAACCTGGACTCAAAGGCCCTGCATTCGGAGATACACGTAGCGAACGCACCCGCTCCAAGGTGAACAAGATCCTCAAGAGTGTGCCCAACGAGCTGTTGTCTGCGCAAAGTCAAGCAGCTTTCAAATACCTGGCCCGCGGGGGGCCTCCGCCCAAACTAGCTGTCGACTTCGTCGAAAAAAAAAGCGGTTACGCCACGCTGCGCAGTGATTGGCCCGAGCACCCCGAGGACGCCACTGTTGTTCACCTAAAAGCCTCTCGGCTCTCACGCATCCATGCTCACGAGGATCCAACGAGCTTCACGCTTTATTCTCACGGGACACGCTGGATCGTCGACGCCGGTCGCTACGGTGCCGGAAGCGAAAAGCCATTTGGCCGTTATCAATACGGAACAGATAGTCACAATTTGCTGATCATCGATGGCAAGCAGATGAGCCCGCACAAGGCTCCCCAAATCATCGCCTCGAGTTTGCGTCCGGAGCAAAGCTGGGTCCAGGCCCGCCACTTCGACTATCGCGATCTCGGCAAACATGGAGTGACTCGCACCATTGCGCTCACGCGCCCGTCCGCCCTCGCGGTCGTCGACCGCGTCGAGATGGGGGGAGAGCACGAGTTGACTCAACACTTTCATCTCGGACCAGGTTTGCCGGAACCCAAACAAGTGGGACCAAAAACTTGGGTCGTACGTCAGAAAGACGGAAGCGCCCTGTGGATCCTGTCTGGAGATCCCGACGTCAAACTGACGACGCTGACCGGCAGCATGAAGCCCGTACAAGGATGGTACTTTCCCAACCTGGGTAAGAAAGAAAAAACCACCGATGTGATGATCACGCGTCGCACCTCGAAGGATCAGAAGGGAGTCGTCTTCATGCACACCTTGTTGGTCGTCACCCCTCCAGGAAAAGCCTCAGCACCTCTTCTGGTCCAGACTGCCAACGACTCCGAGGCGCTCAGCTGGATACTGGCCGGTAAGAAGTACAGTTTGGCCCCGATTTCGAACCAATAGCCAGGCGCGCCCTGACGCCTAGCGTTCGTCACCAGGTTCCATGATGAATCAATTCGCCGTAGATGGAGTCTGAGGATAGGCAATCCAACCATGAACCCCACTAGCACCACCAGCTAGTGGTTATCTAGACAAGTTCTTTGGGGGGAGAAGATGCGCATTTGCGGTCAGATGGCGTCGGTGGCTCCCGGTGGCCTGACCCTTGATCTGCTTCTCCGCTGACGCCTCGTGGTTGAGCGGGGCTGCCACGAACTGCCTGATCTGATTCTTTCTGACGTTGTACCCGTCGAGCCATGGTTGCCCGGGGACGACGAGGTAATTCTGAGGTCACCGAGCTGCGTGATCTCGCGGCGAACGAACGCTTCGGATCGCGAGCCCGAATCTTCTAGCACTCGAGCCCAAACTGCGACGCGACAGCGTCCTCTATCTGGTACCAGGAGACGACTTCATTGGTGGCGCATCCTTTATCCCGGTTGGCAGCTTGGACGAATGTCACCACGCGCAATTATCTCACCGATTTGATGAAGCAAAAGGGCGAGCTACTCGAAACTGCAGATGAACGCAAAAGCGGGGTCAGCTTGACCGAGCTTGCACGGTCGCGACAAACATCGGTGGAGCAGCGCTTGGATGCTGTCCACAACCTGGAGCGGGCCGTCGTCGTTATCGAACGGCATTATCCCACCGGAAGCCCGCTGCTTGGGCTGCTCTTGAAGTCGCCCTACGCCACGAGCCGCGAACTCGCGCGTGCTCTGGATACTACTGAAGCCAATGTCGACCAGATGCGGTTTCGCATCCGAAAGCTCTTGCGTCCACTCCGCCGCCGCTCGCCGTTCCGCCACCGCCTGCTTGCGTCGAAACGCCTCCGGTCGAGCTCCCTGCGCTCGAACCGTCGCTCCCCACAGGATCGTCCGGTGAGCCTGCGCACGCCACGACGATGGGCAACCACCCAAGACTGACCACTCGCATGTGTCGAGTCTCCTCGGACCTGCTTGGCAGTACAAGCAGATTAAAACGAATCCGAGCAGCAGCGCTGCCCTCGCGATGTGAGTCGACATTGACCTGGTCGCCCCCGCCGGGAGTCCACGAGTTGACGAATGATCGCCTTCGCCCCGCCTCCAGGGCAAGGAGGCTTCACTTGACCTCCCTGCCCCCACGCGCGCGCCTTTGTTCGTGCGGGTTTAGCCCGTCTTCTTGTTAGCTGTGCTCGACACGTCCTGTGCGGAACTGTGCTCCGCCCCCGCGCCTTGCATGCGGTGGACATCCGCGGCGCGCAAAGGCTGACCTCCAATGGCCCAGTTGCTCTCCTTCACCTCGTTGAGCTTGACCCAGGTAACGCTGCGCAAAGCTGGGCCCTCGATTTCAACCATCACGTCGGTGAGTTTCTGAATGATCTCGAGCTTCTGAGCGGGTGAAAATACGTTTTCGATGATATCGACATTGATCAAAGGCATGGTAATTGATTCCTAACTGGTAATTGTTGTTGTTCTCTTGCGGCAGGGCGTTCTGCCCTCCCGACACCCAAGAAGTACCTTTGGCCCCTGACCCATTCCACGCCTTAAAATGTAGTACTCTACTACATTTTCTGTAGTGCCCACCTCCCGTCAGTTCATGAGCATCAAGTACGGACAAATTTGCCCGGTTTCGAAGGCCGCCGAGATCCTCGGGGAGCGTTGGACCATCCTCATCATCCGAGAGTTGCTGCTGGGGACGAGTCGCTTCAACGACTTTCAACGCGCGCTATCTCAAATCTCGCCTAGTCTCCTCACTAAACGCCTCAATCAGTTGGTCGACGCTGAACTCGTCATCAAGAAAAAAACGGACGAAAAGAAGACCGAATATTTTCTCACGCCTGCGGGTCGAGAACTACAGTCCCTCATTACCGAGATGGGTACTTGGGGTAGTCGCTGGGCTCGCGGGCAAATGTCGGATGACGAGCAGGACATCGAAATGCTGATGTATGATTTTTGCCGGCGCATCGACGCCGAAGAACTGCCCACCTGCCGAACCGTCGTGCACTTCGTTGTCGCTGGAGTCGATCGCTTCCCCCGTTGGTGGATTGTCATTGATCAAAACCAGCGGGAACTTTGTGTCGACAAACCCGTGCATCCAGTCGATCTCACCGTGAGCACAGACGTTCGCACTCTGAGCGAAATTTGGGCGGGAGATACCCCCATCGTGGACGCCAAACGCACCGGACGCCTCAAGCTTCAAGGCTCACCCGTCCTTTCCCGAACCATCTCCACCTGGCTCAAACGCGGAATTTTTGCAGACGTCCGACCGGTGGAGATGCCTTCGCCTTGCGACGAGTGACTTGATCGCGCTCCCGCCTCAAAAGCGCCCCATTGGCCCCCACCTAGACCGTGTGCTCGTCTTGGACGACGACCTGCATCAACTCGCAAGCACATTCCGTGTCGTCAATGCAGCAGTGTTCGTTGGCCGGGGGTCATGTAGGTCTGCACCAACGAGTTGAAGACCTTGCCCGCGGGCAAAACGGGGTTGGCTCCAGGCTGGAACACTAAACCATCAATCTTTCCCGCACTGGTATCGAGCTCGAATCGAACTTGCCCCTGCTCGTCCGTCGTCTGGTTCATGCTCGAGCCCTGCTTGGACTGAAGCTCCGACATGGTGACCTTGATGCCGGCTTGCGCGCGGGCTCCCCGTTCATAAACCTGAACCACCGCTTCGGCTGATTCTCCTTGATTCGCGTACAGATTCGGGGCGGTCGGAATCGCTCGCAAAGGAGCTTCAGTCAAGTAGGTCACCGTAGAACCTTGGAGGGACAGATCCATGCGCGAAAGCATCTGAGCAAGCCCAGGTTCGAGAGCAATGTCGAGGATCCCAGAGGTCGCATTGAAGACGGCCAGGTCGTACTTGCTGAGTGGGATCTTTGCGACTTCCATGGCTGCCGGCGATGTCCGGGTCGTTGATCTTGTCAAGCAGCTACTCTTTGGAAGAACTTCAAAGAGAACTTTTCTGCGCCAACGGGAAAGCCGGTCTGGATGACCGAGACGTCGAATTACAGCGACGGATGGAATCTTCCCGACGGCGGTGACGCAATGGACCTGGCCCTGGCCATCTACTCAGCGCTTCACGACGGGGAGGCTGCGGCGTGGGTTTGGTGGCAGGGAATTCCTGGGTCATCGACGAATATAGTCTGATGAACGGAACGGCCGTCTGGTTCCGGATCGAGCGGCGACGGAAGTCAGAATTCGACCACATCGGGAGATAGCGATGGGTCGAGTTCGACCGGATCGAGCGCTGACTCGACATCCAACGAAAGCTCGGACTCGTCAGAAAAAGGCGGGTGCGGCTGTCGCTCGGCAGGCGCACCCGGTCCGGGGTCGTGGTACTTCGTGCTTTTCGGCCTAGCTCTCGCAGGAGGTCGGAGGCGAGCTCGTCTTGCTCATTTGGCCAGAGAGTAGTCCGTGTCTCCTTTGACGCGGCGTCGCCTTCTGGTGAGCAGCCAGCCACCGACCAACGCACTGAGGATGCCGCTCAGGCCCTTCGACGGTGAGCCGCCAGTTGTTCTACAGCCGCACCCAGGCTGATCAGTGGCGGAGCTGCCGCCGAGTACCGGATCGGTATTGGTGGCGCCCCCCGTGGCCGTCGTTCCTGGAGCTGCTGCGCCCGAACCTGGAGCCGCGCCCGTTGCTGTGCCACTGAGCCCCCCACTGGCAGCTGCGCTTGCGCCTGAACCCATCGCGCCCGAGCCTGTGCCGCCGGTCCCCATTCCTGAAGTTCCCCCAGTCGAACTGCTGCCGCCCGAAGGGTCACTGGGAGCGTCACAATCCGTCCATACTTCAGCGGGGGGATCCTCGCTGCTGGGTGCTTGTCCCTGGTCGCCCTCTAGTGTGAAGTAGATCCCATAGCGGTCCTCGTAGCGCAGGTATTGGGGAGTAAAGGTGAGTCGATCGTCAGAGTCGGTGCCGTCCAACGAAAACTCAAGCATCTGATCGGTCTGCACCAGATGGTCGCCGATGTGCGCCAACCAGTCCTCGATGGTCGTGCCAGAAATACCAATTGTGTCGTCAATCGTGACCCCGTTGGGAATGGTCGCCTTTTCAGAGGCCAGGTGACCGGTTTTGACCATTTGCTCCGTGCCAAGCCCGGCGCTGAGCACAATCGGGCCGTATGTGAAAGCAACTGCGTTGGGATTATCAGGCAAGCGCGACACCCGTACTTCTGCAGGAAGGCTAAGATCGATCTTGTCTCCTGCGTTCCAAACGCGTGCTACTTCGAAGTAGCCGTCGACCTCCTGCACGCACATCGTTTCGCCGTTCACTTTGAGTACGGCATCCTGCCCGGTGGCGAGCCAGTCAGGCTTGCGCAGTCGAATGGCAAGTTCATCGCTCGGTGCGGCGTCGATCGTGAACTGAACCTCGGTAGAAAGCGGGATTTCAGCGGTTTGTGTCAGTTGAAGACCGGTGTCGGCCCAATTGAGCGTTGAAGCGAGGTACATGTTCACGTAGAGCGTGCTGTCGTCGTGAAAATAGATCGCGTCGTTGAGCTTGGTGTAATTCTCCATGCCGGTGCCGTTGCAGCACCAAAAGGTGTCGGTTTCTCGTCCAAACAGTTTGAAGTAGCCGGTCCCCATGGGCTTGAAGTAGGTGGTCATTCCCGTTTCGGGATTGATGGCGGACAAGATTTCGTTGATGAATCCGCGTTCGTAGAAGTCGGCGTACTTGACGTCGCCGGAGACTTTGAACAGGTCGCGACTCAGTTTGAGCATGTTGTAGGTGTTGCAGGTCTCGTTGTTGATACCGTTGCGGTTTTGGTCCAACTGTCCACCCACGTGAAAATGCTCATTTTCACTGTTTCCACCTGTGACGTAAGTGTGATGTCCCACGACAATTGACCAAAACTGCTCTGCGGTCGTGTGGTAGAAGGACTCGCTTTCGCCCAGTGTTCGATAGCGGTTGAGGGCTCCTACAAGTTTCGGAATTTGCGTGTTGGCGTGCAGCCCGTTGAGGGTGTCATTGCCCTGGGAAATAGGGGTAAAAAGCGTATCTTCATCGAAGCGGTGCGCCGCCTCCAGGTGACTCGCTTTTTGTGTGAACTTGTACAGCTCGTAGAGACAATCGTTCATTCCACCGTACTCGACTCCGAGCACTTTCGCTCTCATGGCGCCATCCCATTTCGATGTCCGGGCATCGACCCAGTCTCCGAGCTTACTTGCGATGGCTAGCGCGGTTGCGTTGCCCTGGTACTTGTGGACGTCCACCAATCCCGCGATGATCTTGTGCATGGTGTACCAGGGGACCCACATGTCACCGCCCACGCGTCCTTCCACGACATCGAAGTGCGTCTCCGGTGAAGCGAAGAGATAGCCATTGCTTTGACGATCTTGATAGATCTTGAGTTCGCCAATGATGTAATCGATGAGCATGGAGATCTCGGAGTTCATATCCGGATCCGTACCTTCGGTTTGTTTGTACGCTTGTGAGATTGCTGTGAGGTAGTGCCCCAGGGTGTGCCCTCGCAGGAGACTCCAGCCACCTTCCCAACCTCCATAGAGGTCAACGCCGTTTGCCGGATCTTGACCTTGCGACACGGCGCGAAATCCTGCGAGCAGCTTGTCGGCGTCGAGACGAAGGAGGTACTGTGCATCGACTTGGAACAACTGTAGATAGTAGGGGTCTGTGACGCGTACATCCGCCATGTCGAATTCCTCCACGACCTCTACCGGTCCAGCTGCGTGAACTGGGCTGGGGGATAGGGCGATGGAGGCAAAGAAGACCAATCCCCAGGAGAGTCGTCGTTGGACTGCGCGTCCAGGTGAAGGGGGCACCATATAGTCAAATGTCGTCTTGAAGTGAGCCATGCTGCGTCTTTCGAGGTCGAATGATCGGGGGTTCGCTGTAGTGTGTGGTACCCGCGTCGACAGAAGATGAGGCAATGTTTTTCTCCCTCGTGGAAGAAAATTGATTGGCTCGATATGATCGCGACGTGTTCAAAGAAGCACGGTCGGGTCGGCGCAAAAATCGCGCGTTTTGCAGCTCAGCTCGCGAGAGGATGGTCCTGGGTCGAGCACCCTGAGCAGAGGAGAATCACAGTCTATGAACTGTATCAGATCGAGAACTTGACGAGCTCCGGCGAACGGCAGATCAGTTGGCCGAATCCTGTTCCCGATCTCGTGTCCCAAGAAGAACACGAAAGATGCATGGCCGGCGACAGCGTGAAGTGTCTCGAGATCGGGCGACGACTTGGACCCGGTCCTGCGATCACTTACACCAATCAGGCATGCTACCAGGGTCTTGAGGAAGGTTGCGCGGAAACCTGCAAGATTGATCCTGCCGAGTGTGACTGAGCGACAAACTACGATCTTCAAGACGAGACCATCGCTCGACGATGGGCTGCCGAGGCCGCCCAGAAAAAGCCATGGCGGCCAGAACCTTGGGCCCTCTTTGCGGACCTTCTTCTGAAGGAAAGGACCTCGCCGCTGCGCATTCTCGAGTTGGGGTCAGGCCCTGGATTGCTCGCGGGAAGAGTCCTCCGGGATGTGTCGGTATCTAAATACGTCCTGTTCGACTTCTCAGAACCCATGATGGCGATGGCCAAGGAAACGCTTGGAGAACGTGAACTCAGGCAAGGGTGGAGGCCCCAGGCACGAAAGAGGCGCTCGGCGACATTGCAAGCCCATGGGCCGTAATGAGATATCGATGAGGAGGGAGCGCGAAACACGGCTTGACCTCCGACGGGCTGCAGCTTGCTCGATGAGCTGACATATCGCCTCGGTGCACATCTCATTTTTGAGATGTGCACCGAGCCCTCAGTAATGGCCGCGCTCGCAAAACGCGCTGTCGTCTACGTCAAGCTCCTTGGCGCAAGCACAGCGAGCGTCAGGGTCCCAGAAGCAGATCTTCTCGCCCTTATAGAGAAAGAAGGGGTTCATGGAGACTCGCGTTCGTTCACAGTCAACAGCCTTCTGACAAGGCCCATCTGGCAGCGTGAGCCCGCCCTTCTTCCCCGTCGGTTCTGCCCCGTCTTGGGAAGTAGCCGGCTGCCCGCTCGAAGTCATCTTGCCCTGGACTGCTTCAGGCGGGGGGCGACTCTGCGCCGTGGGCCGTGCGCAAGCAGGCAGCAGCGTCAGGTGGATGACTGATGTGATGAGTAGAATCGTGCGCGGACTAAGTCTCGTCGAAGGGACGACCACTCAGCAAGTTTATCCTACTCGCCAGACGAAACCAAAAAGGGGGCTCTACGAAGGAAGCGAAGGGCAGCGCAGGCGCTTGAGATGACCGCGTGCCTCTCGTGCGGTCACGAGCGCTTCGTCGGCTTCAACTGCAAGCGGCGCGGCTTCTGTCCGAGTTGCCTGGCCATGGTCCGAAGAAAGCTGTTCACTGCGGTCGCAGCACTAGCGCCACCAGCTAGCACTACTTGATTGGGGGACTGAGTTGTGATCTGTCGATCTGGTGAAGACATTTGCCGCACTGAGAGACAGCCTGGATTCGTTTCTGACAAGCCATCTGGACGGGTTGGAGAACGAGCAGCGGATCGAAGCGCTAGGTTGGTACTGTCAAGGACTCGGGTTTGAGACAGAAGCGAAGACAGCTCTGGGACTGGCGGGAGCGATCTCCCCGGACTCGGTGCAGGCGACCCGTCAGCGGATCCAACGGGCGCTCCAGCAGAGTCGCTTCGACCATGAGGAGATCTTCACGAGATTGCAAGAAACGGTCTTTGAATCAGGACTGATGCAAGCGTACTGCATCGACGACACAGGTATCGCAAAGAAAGGCGAATACTCAGTCGGCGTTCATCGGCAGTATTCGGGGACACTTGGAAAGGTGGGAAACTGTCAGGTGATTGTTTCCCTCAACGGCGTTTCCGACTCGTTTGGGAGCTGCCTTGGGCTGCAGCTCTACCTGCCGGAAGCCTGGTGTGAAGACGCGGAGCGCCTCGCGGCGGCGAAGGTGCCTGAGGGCTCGGAGTTCAAGAAGAAGTGGGAAATCGCACTCGCACTCCTCGACTCCGCCCTGGACAACGACGGCCCATCACTACCCGTGCTCGCCGACGCCGGCTACGGTGATTCACGGAGCTTCCGAGACGGACTTCGAGAGAGAAAGCTCCAGTATGCGGTGGGCATCTCATCGCAAACCAACGTTTGGAAAGCCCAGATACAGCACAAGGTACCGCAATGGCGCGGTCGCGGAAAAGTCCCGACGCGCAGTCGACCAGCAGACGACAGTCCGCCGATGCGAGTCGAGGAATTGGCTCAAGAACTCGAGTTCAAAGAAACGTGCTGGCGCGTCGGAACCAAAGGGCCACTCAGCGCTGAGTTTGCCGCAACCCGCGTACGCAGTGCTGAGTATCACAAGAAGCGAGAGCCTGGAGAAGAGGAGTGGCTTGTCGTGGAGCGTGAGAAGAACGGTGACTTGAAGTACTACCTCTGCTCGGCGTCACGCCGCGCAAATCTCTTGTCGCTCGTCCGGCTCATTAAAATGAGGTGGCACATCGAACGCGACTACCAAGACATGAAGCAGCAACTCGGCTTCGACAAATACGAGGGCAGGACGTGGGGAGGGCTCCACAGACACCTAGCCATGGTCGCCCTCCTTCACGCCTTCATCTCCCTCCATCGCGAGGCTTTTTCCCCCTCTGGACTCGGGGCAGAAGTGGACCTGGAATGACTTCCGTCGCGCCGTCGTGCAGGTCCTGATCCGTTGGGTCGGGCACTGCCCCACCTGCAGTCGCGCCTTCGAATGTTTCCCAGGAAGACGGCTGATCAGGTAGTGCTAGAGCGCTTGGTGAAAACAAGCGGATGCAACGCGCATCTGCGCCGATGGTGTGCGCTCGCCTCCCACTCATTTTCTGTTCGCTGATCGAGAATTGAAACGGGCGGTCGTATTCTGTCTTTCATGAAGATCGCAACCACTCTCAAAATCAGCACGCTCGTTCTTTTCGCTCTGCCTTTGACGGGCTGCCCCGACGACGATCAAGGTCTTGAACCAAGCCCATGCGGCGATGGAGTCCTGGATGAGAACGAGGAGTGCGACGACGGGAATACTAAAAATGGCGATGGCTGTTCTGATACTTGTACCCTTGAAGAATGCGGCAATGGAGTCGTGGAAGGGAACGAGGAGTGCGACGACGGGAATACTAAAAATGGCGATGGCTGCTCCAAAGCCTGCAAGCTTGAGTCGATGGACGAGTGTGGAAACGGGATACAGGATCCAGGGGAGACCTGCGACGACGGGAATACTAAAAATGGCGACGGGTGCTCTTCGACCTGCCAAACAGAAGGAACCTGCGGAGACAGGAAAATCGCCGCGGATGAGGAATGCGACGACGGGAATACTAAGAATGGCGACGGCTGTTCTGCTCATTGTCGAACAGAGATGAGTCCCGAGTGCGGCGACGCAAATTTAGATGACGGGGAAGAATGCGATGACGGCGGTACCGTCGACGGGGACGGGTGCTCTGCCTCTTGTAGAATTGAAACCCAAGGAATGGGGGGCGGCGCTGGCGAAGGCGGCACTGGTCCCGAAATCGGGATGGGCGGCTCCAATACGAGTTCGGGCGGCACCGATCCCGGCTCCGGTGGCACCAATCAGGGGTCTTTGGGCAAGATCATCTACTTCACGTCCACACCGAAAAAAGCCAACTTTGGTGGCATCGCCGCTGCCGACACGGAATGCAACGCCAACCGCCCCAATGACACAGGCACATATCTAGCCATGATCGTGGACGGCACGACCCGCCAAGCCTGCGACACCGCGTTTTGCAGCAACGGCACGGCTGAGAACAAGGATTGGGTCCTGTCGCCCCATACGACCTACGTCCAAGCAAATGGCACCACAGTGATTGGCACCACGAATGCCGGTGGCGTCTTCGCCTTTCCGATGGATGCTCCTTTCGGGGGCGGCACCCTCTCCTATTGGACGGGACTTGCGGAAGACTGGACCACCAGCGTCGACACCTGCAACGGGTGGAGCGGCACATCTGGCTACTACGCTACTGAGGGCTTGCCCGACATGAAGGACAAGAACGCCATTTACGGGCTCAACGAAAGCTGCGCAACCCTGGGCGGCGCCGTCTTCGCTTGCGTCGAGCAGTAGGCTTGATCGGGACTCCCTCCGCCTGGTTCACGAGAGCAGGCGGAGAGTCCCGACAATCACACCACAAGCTGCAATGGCAATCTCGATGCGTAACGCCATCTTGTTCGCAACTGGGGGCCATCTCGCGAGTAAGCCAAATGCAGCCAAGGTCACAGTCACCACGAGGAGCTGTCCGCATTCGACTCCCAGGTTGAACGCGGCGAGAAACACCAAAAAGGCACGGCCAGAGAATCCAAGATCGAGCAAAGCGCCCGCAAACCCCAGCCCGTGAACGAGACCGAAGAGGGCCACCAAAGCAAAGCGGAGCAATGACCGCTGGAAGCCCAATAGATACTCAAGGGCCACAGCGGCGATCGAAAAGGCGATCAAAGGCTCGACAACACCAGGAGCTACTCTCAGGATCTTGAGTGCCCCCAGTCCCAAAGTCACCGTGTGCGCAACCGTGAACGCCGAGAGCTCCAACAATAGTCGACGCCACTTTCCGAGTGAACCAGCGAGCTTGGCCCCCGGTTCAACCACGCATAAGATCCTGAACGTAAACCTTGTGGATGGGTCTAACGGAAGGAAGTTGGCTTGAATTTCTTAGGCTCTTGATGCAAACCGACGACCCCAAAGGCGGCCTACCTGACGAACGCTTCCAAGAGTTCAATCCAGAAGGCTCGGCGTTCACAGAGCTGTGGAAAGCTTGAGGGCGGATGCTCCCCCTCGACGTCATCCCACCCGCGCCATCGTCCGCCCATCGTGGGGGCGATACGACGCCGGGGGCTCAAGGAAGCGCCTCGAAGGAATCGATCTGATAAGATGAGCCATGAAGCTACTTCCTCCCACTGGTTCCGAGGGCAAGGCAGCGTATCTCGTCGACCGGGGTGCGGACCAAGTGCGCACCTACTCCTCGGAAACCAGCAACACAGCGCTCTTCGTCATGAGTCTGGCGTGGCTCTTTTTTGCATGGTTGCTTTATCTCGGGATCACGACGCCCGAAAACTCATTCGCGACCAAATGCGTCCTGAGCGTTCTCTTCGGGGCAGCCCTCTACTTCATCATCATGATGATGATCTCCACGGGGACCTGGGAGATTGATCGCATCAATCGCACCTTCACTATCGAGAGCCGGGTTGCTGGATTCCCGAAGAAGAAGAAGGTGCACAGTTTCGACGAGTTACGTCACGTCGAGGTCAGTCAGCGGATGACCCGGTCCGGCGAAGTAGGCAACAGGAAACGAACCTACTTTCCGGTGACTCTCGCCTTGATCGATGGCGAACTACCTTTCAGTTCTTCGAGGAATCGCGAAGAGTCGATCCATCAGGCGGAAGGTTTGGCGCGTTACCTGGGCGTGCCGCTCAAAGACAAGACGAAGGGTGCCGACGGTGAGGAGTTCGATCCAAGCGAAAGCTTCGATTGACCGGAGACCTTGCCGCCTCTCGGTGTGGCAAGCGTGGCGGCAGGGGTGAAGCTCCCCCCCCCCGACATCATCCCATCATCGTCGCGCGCCGGGGCCCATGGATGCCCCCAGCGCTCGTCCGCGCAGGCGAGGGTCCCACTCCCACTTGTAGACTTTGCCGTCGATTCGACGATGAAACGGGCCGATGGTGGCTAGAAGGCGAAATCGAGATAGATCGCAAGGAACTGTGAACTTCGTGACCAAAAAGGCTCTCGCACTTTTCCGCTCGAAGGGGGCGCTCATGCTCTTGGGGGCAGCACTGCTCGCCTGGCTCGTGCTGGCCTGGCCAGAGCGCGACCGGAACCCACCGGAGCTTCCCAAGACGCCCTCGTTCTCGTGGGATCGCTAGGGATGAAGGCTGTTTTCCTAGGGCCTTTGCGTAACCACGCAAACCAGGAACAATAACGATTCTCATTGCCCACCAATAGAAAGGACGGCTAGACGCAACATGCGAAGCGCCCGACAAATTACCTCATCCTTGTTGCCGAAACGTCTGCTCAATTGGGGGCGGCAAGTCGTAGAACATGTCACGTTCCCGCCCGATTTCGACGCCGAACAAGTAGCTCTTTTTCGTCAGGTAGAGACGTTTACGATGACGAGTCCTGAGCGCTTGATCGGGCTCTGCGATGCAGTGAACTACATTGTCGACCACATGATTAACGGATGCATCGTCGAATGCGGTGTATGGCGAGGCGGCAGCATGATGGCAGTCGCTCACACTCTTCGAGCACGTCACGAAGAACGCGAGCTTTACCTATTCGACACCTTCGAAGGGATGCCGCCCCCAAGCCACAAAGACTTATCGTGGCAAGGCCGTTCTGCTCATGAAATGCTCCAGAATGAGCGAAAGCAAACTGGGCGTAACATTTGGTGTATTGCCGACCGCGAAGACGTGACGCGTAACCTCAACTCGACCGGGTACAATCCTCGCCTCATCCATCTCGTGCCGGGAAAGGTCGAAGAGACATTACCCAAAGAGGCGCCTGAGGAGATCGCGCTGCTTCGTCTGGATACTGACTGGTACGAATCCACCAAGCATGAGCTTGAACATTTGTACCCGAGGCTCGTACCCGGTGGTGTGTTGATTTTAGATGACTACGGCTACTGGCAAGGAGCACGTCGCGCCGTGAACGAATACTTTGCGCGTCACGGACCACGCCCCTTGCTGCATCGACTCGACAATACCGGTCGGATTGCCATCAAACGCTAACAGGGACGCGCGCCATCGCCGGTCATTCGCTGGATTCAAGGCCCTCGAAGCTCGGCGCCAAAGGGGAAAAGCGCGGTGCTTGGAGTGAAAGATAGGTCAGCCTCTTGAGCTCCAACCCGAGTTGCCCGGCACTTTCTTGCAGCACTCCCGCAAACCACAAAACGGACCCCAACAGGAAGATTCCTGTGGCCAAAATGGCGGTCGGAAAGCGAGGGACCTGCCCAATTTCCAAAAAGGTGATGAAAATAGGGATGCCCAAGAGAAGCGAGGTCATCATGAGAAAAACCCCACCGAACCCATAGAATTGGCGAGGCTGATAGAGCCGCTTCAGACGGACGATATAACTAAGAATGCGGATCCCATCGCGAATCGTGTTCAACTTGCTGGATGATCCATCACTGCGTCTTTTGTATCTCGTCTTGAGATCTGCGATGGGCATGCGCAGTTGAAGCGCATGAATGCTCATCTCTGATTCGATCTCGAACCCTTCCGACATGGAAGGAAACGATTTGACGAAACGACGCGAGAAAGCGCGATACCCAGAAAACAAATCCGCAACACCACCTCCAAACAGGTGAGCCACGAATGCACTGAAGACTCGGTTTCCAACGACGTGACCCAATGGATAGGCGGCCTCGTCCTGATGAACGCGTTCACCGGTAACCATGTCGAGCTCATGAGCAAGCAAAGCTTGCACCATTCGCTGCGCGTCGGGGGCGTGGTACGTTCCGTCGCCGTCAGCAATTACATAGACATCCGCGTCGATATCGGCAAACGCTCGACGAAGGGCGTTGCCCTTCCCCTTCCGAGACTCAAAACGAACTTCAACCCCCGCCAGAGACGCAAGTTCCGCGGTGCGGTCGACTGAGCCGTTGTCGATCACATAAATCGCCGCTTGAGGAAAGCTTTGTTGAAAGCCTAAAATAGTACGCTCAATCGCAGCTTCTTCGTTCAGACAAGGAAGAATCACCGCCACCCGGGCATCGGGACGAAGGGCCCCAGCGGGATGGACAGATGGACTGAGCCCTCCGCTTAGGCGTAATTCTGAATCTGGCATTTCGGAACTCACGAATCTAGCCCACTCCCTCCAAGTCGCTTCGAAGAGCGATCATTTGAGAAGTTCAACGCAGCACATCTTAAAGGGAACGAACGCCCAGGGATAGAGCCAGGCGAGTAAGGACGTTTCAGAAGTACCCAGCTCCTGATGGGGCGCTCGATGAGGCTCGCTGGCCTTTCCTAGCAGCTTTTGGAGCGCCCGCTCGGGGTGCGCGAACACCAAGTTGTGTAGTCGACCGCACGACACGATAGCCGAGGACAAGAGCTTCAGATCAGGAAAGAGCTCTTGCAGTTCCGCGCAGCTGGGTCGAAACATCGTGTCAATCGGATCCGGATGATAGGGAAACGCCGCTGGAACGGTGACAAACAACTTGGCTCCCCGGGGAAGTAGCTCTGTGAGAACCCGCGCAAACGCCTGCCGATCAACCACATGTTCGAGCACGTTCGAGCAGAGAATAGGACCTAGTTCCTGTGAGGCGATGAATTGTTGACACTGAGGATCCAAAAGATCGCCCACGATATCGACGCCCTCCGCGTCAGAAAGATCTTGATGGACAATCGCGCAACCTCGCGATCTCAACGGTTCGAACACCAATTCATCAATCCAAGGTTGTACCACCTCGCGAAAATGCCCGCTCGAAGATCCAATATTCAGAAGCGGCCCATCATTGGGCGTGATCTGGGACAGGCGCTGGCGCAACCACTTTGCTTCATCCTTCAACATGGCGACCTCTGCGAGCACAAAGGGTCCGCATCGCGCCCTCATAGCCCGAGATATAACGTTCTCTGCCCCAGGTGGCTCTGGCCCAAGTGGAGACTTCAGCTCGTGCATCCGGATTCGCCAAGGCTTGACGGATCGCCGGGACGAGCTCGTCTACCGAAGCACATAAAAAGACTCCGGGAGCTTCGGATAAATTGCTCACATAACTGGGATCTTTGGATACGACGACCGGCAACCCCGTCAACATCCCTTCCAAGACCGTGAGCGGCAACCCCTCACCGTAGGAGGGTAGAATGAGCGCGTCAGCTAGCGCATAGATCTTGTGCATCTCCTCGTAAGGCAGCTGTTTCAAATGATGAACACCATCAAGACCTTCTAGTCGCGACCGTTCCGGGCCGTCCCCGGCAACAACCAGCTGAACACCTTCGCGCGCCATCGCGCTTTGTACGGCGGCAACCGATGTGATGCCCTTTTTTTCGACCAGACGGCCTGCAAACAATACGACTTTCGCCTCTTCGGCGATCCCCCACCGCTTCCGATAAGCAGAGCGCTCGGCTGCAGTCGGAAGACGGAACCGGTCGTCGAAGCCAAGGGGGAGCAACTCAATGGGGGTGGAAATCCCCAAGTTCAAAAAGTAGGACTGGACATGACGACTGTGCACGATGATCCGAGCGCAACTCTCCATCAGCATACGCCCCGCCGTACGATAAACGGCTTTCTGCAATCCCACTTTGAGCGCCGACGGATAGGGCACCTCGCTAATGTGTTGGGTCAAAATGACTGGCTTTCCCCAGGCATTGGCGCAGGCCGTCGCCAGCCACGAAGTCGGATAAAGACTATCATGAACGTGAACGACATCGGCCCAACGACAGAGCTTGTTCAACTCGATCAATCCTCCTGGCCCCCAAAGGGGCAACGGAACGCTGAGCCAATCCTCCATGCCGTTGAAGGCTCGGACCCGCACCAGATGGCCCTCCTTGCCCGCCGGCAAAGGGTTGGCCGAGGCCAACCATCTCAGGTCATGACCGCGCTCCTGAAGTCCATCCACCAGACCCGATGCCACGAGCTCTAACCCGCCCAAGTGAGGGGGCATAAAACTGGAGACCACAAGAATCTTCATCACTTCAACCACTTCTTCTGCTCACGAATGAGCCACACCAATGCCACCAGACTCAAACTGATCCCACTGAGAAGCAGCACAACGAGCGTCTTGGCGTTTGCTGGTTGAAGGGGCTTGGGCAGAGTGGAGACCCAAAACGGCCAGGGACGAGGCAAATAGAAAACTGAAAACTGTCGCATCCAAACGGAGACAATTTCAGGATAAGTACGAGAGACTGTATAGGTCGGCGGATGACCACTTGGCGTGGCGCTATTGAACGCTCGAATCGTATCGGGCAATTCCTCGAAAACGACCGAGTAAAATTCGCCAAAACGAGCAAAAAACTGACTCTGTCGCCAATAGAAACCTGAATCGTAGTACCAAAAATAGCCGTTCACCTTATTCTCAAGAAAGAACCTCAGATGCTCCACACTGATACCGAGCACCTGCACCAAGAGTCCGACTCCTAAAACAGAATAGAGCACCCATGACGGAAGCTCTCGCTTTGGGTTTGGCATTCCCATCGGAAGCAAAGCTATGGGAGCAAGCAGCATCAGATATCGAGGCCCCCAAGCCCAATCCGAAGGCCACATCGACAACGTCGAAGCGAGTCCGATATTACTCAAGAGAATCCCACAAATGCCAACCGTCAGCATGGGAAAGCGGTGAAAGCAACTGGAGAGATAAATCAGGACCAGAGGCAAAGCAGGGAAGAATAAGAGAATGCTCTTGCCTGGACTAAAAAAGAGTCCCAGAAAACCACTAACCGGATTGCCCAACACGGGAGGATGATTGGGTTGGGAGGCCGCTCCGCTCACGAGGGGGTTGCCGTACCGCAGCTGATTGAACAAAAGGGCCAGTCCCAGCGGCAAAAGAGCCCCCAACAAAAAGGGAAAGTAGCGTCGTGCCCCGTCCATAAGCAGCGCAGAAGGTCTCCGACCTTTGATCGGCATGGTTTCTAAAATGGACAGTCCGATGGGAGGAACGAGCACGAAGAGAGGATGGGAGAAAAGCGCGAGACTACCCCCAGCAACCCCGGCAAGGACACCCAAGAGTGAGCTCTTTCGTAGCGCCGACTCCCAAGCCAGGTACAGACCAAGCAACATGCACATTGCCTGCTGGGGCTGATGAAAAACAGAAACAGCCAAAGGCCAAAGTGGCGAGGTCAAACCCAAGGCGAAGGACCAAAAGAGCGCACCAGAGGGCAGAGCGCCCATACGTCGCCGCAGGCAATAAAACGCTGCGATACAAAATGCCGAAACCACCCCAGATGTCATGGAAAAGAAGAACATCTCGGTATTTTCGCCCGGCTTCACCAGGCGAGCGATCCAGCAAAGCGGGAGCGCGAGCAAGGAGGCGGCTGGGCCATAGTCGCCATAATGCCTTCCATCCACCCCAACCGAACTGGACAAGGAGGTGTCTCGAATTTGAAAGCCTGCGCCGTCCAACAGACTACGTGTCACATCGTAACGGTATTGCCCATCGATGCTATCGATGCGCCCGGAAGCGGTCAGAGCATAAAAACAAGCAAAGAATATGAACAGGCAGATCGACACACCCCAATCGGAGCGCCTAAGATTTCCCAACGATTTGAGGTCCGCCTCCAATTGGATCACCTCCGCTTTTTACGCGATGTAGCTTCCTAACGAAAGACAACGATTCCTGGTCGGCCTACACTGACAGTGCAGGTGACCACTTCAACCAAGGCACTTCATCCCCAAACATCATCATGCCTCGTCTCACTTCTCTCCGAGCCGTCATCTTCGACATGGACGGTGTTCTCATCGATACCGAGCCACTGTACACGATTGCCTACAACCGAGTCATGGCGCCCTGGGGCGTCACACTGGATCCAGAAACGAAGCACGAGATCATGGGTCGCCCACCAAGTGTGAGCATTCCCCACGTGATCAAAAAGTACTCGCTCGGTCTCACCCCGGAAGAATTTGTGGCACGTCGCAAACCGATTATGGATGACTTGTTGACCGGAGTACCAGCCATGCCGGGTGCGCCCCGTTTGGTGAGGTGGCTCAAGTCGCAAGAAATTCCAATCGCCGTAGCAACGAGTACGTTTTCTCAGCTGTTCGAACAAAAGACTCAGGGGCATGAGTGGTTCGATCTCTTCAACGTGGTCATCAAAGGATGATGATCCCGAGATCGCTCAGCCAAAACCCGCTCCAGATATCTTTTTACTCGCTGCACGAAGACTAGGCATTCCGATCGAGGAAAGTGCCATCTTCGAAGATTCTCCGGCTGGACTCGAAGCGGCTCGAGCCAGCGGCGCGCATGTTTTTCCGGTGACCGAGCAAGACGCAATCCTGAAGTTGCTCACCGCTGAGGGCATCATCGGGACGACCAACGAAGACGAATAAAAACTCGCGCTGCTCAACTTCGACTGAAGCCTAAAATCGCTCCGGCGCACGCCAGCAGAAAGCCCACCGGCGCTAACCCCGCAGCGATCACGATGGCGGTCGGTTCGGTCACAGAAAAGATAGCAAGCACAAAGATGATGGATCCACCCATGGCCCACGCCGGTTCCAGCACACTCCGGGTGCCGCTCGCACGGGCGACGAGAAAGGCCGATACGGGAAACGACGCGAGTAGACCGCCGGCTAAAAACAAGACCGGCAATATTCCTTCGGTGGAAGTATCCTCGACCAACGCAAAGTCGATTCCGAATCGATGCCCCGCATAGACGGTCAGCGCCAAAAAGGTCAAGGTCACGCCCAGATTGACGAAAGCGCCGACAAAAATCCAATGAAGTTTGACGCCACGTCCTCGGCCTTCAACTGAACGTCGTGCCGAACCGAGGCTCGAGGATCGAATAAACACTCGAACTCGTGATCGATGAGTCTTGACCGTCCCGCAGTAGAGCAAACACCCCCCACGCCATAGTCGCAAACATAGGAACCGCTACGACCAACAGGGCCGGTCCTCGATAAAATACGATATGATCGTAGACGGCGTGAAGAACCACACAGCCAATGAAGGTGAGGGTGAAATAGCGGTCACGCCCTTGCCCCCCCAAAACGTAACCCCAAACTCCAGCAAAGAAGATGTGAGCAGGAAGAGAGAGCGCGACGCGCAACAAGCTCACCCAAGAATCAACTTGCAACCAAGTTGAGAGCAGGATTTCGCCAGCGGCAAAGCCAGAGGCGACGAATACCGCAGCGCTCACCCCTTGTGCTCCACTCTGCAGACGGCGCCTGAGGTAAAGCGGCCAGACAATGGCTGTCTTGGCGGCTTCTTCCAACGGCACACAAAACAGCAACATGGTCAACATGGGAGCGAGTTGCATACTCGGAGCACTCCCCGGCACGACACTCAGTTCGATCTTAGCCACAGAAAGGACCCAGTTTTCCAAAGGGGTCACTCCTGCACCGGCGAGCAATCCGAGCAGAACGAGCGCCAACGACTGAAGCGGCCGCATGGGTCGGTGTCGGCGCAGGCGCAGGCGCAAAAACAGCCAAAAACAGAACGCAAAAATGCCGACAATGAGCAATCCGGCAGAAGCGATACGCAGCAGAGTCACAGGGGGCATCTAGAAGTGTAGCCCCACAACCAAACTGGGACTGATTGCAAAACCGAAGCTACTACCCCGGCTCGAAAACGCGCACGACGCTTGACCACTGCACAGGGACGTATCTTTGGCTCGTTTCAGGCCCAGATAATCAAAGCTGACCAACGCACCCAGAGAAAAGGTGCGGCTCATGTAGTAGTCGAGTCCGCCGCCCACACGCAGAGCGAAACCTCCCACCTTGGAAACACGCTGATCATCGTCCGTTCTGGCACCGCCCAAATGAGCGAAACCTGCA
The DNA here is from genome assembly GCA_050300635.1 of Polyangiaceae bacterium. Lineage (GTDB taxonomy): Bacteria > Myxococcota_A > Polyangia > Polyangiales > Polyangiaceae > NIC37A-2. The sequence continues at coordinate 27,569 of JBNKYC010000043.1, read as the reverse complement.
CCCACCAGAACGTAAGGCTCGAACGCTCCATAGGGGATACGCAAAGCCAACTCGCCACTCAGCGATCTTGGCCCCCGGTTCAACCACGCATAAGATCCTGAACGTAAACCTTGTGGATGGGTCTAACGGAAGGAAGTTGGCTTGAATTTCTTAGGCTCCTCGCGACTTCATGAGCTACTGCGATCCGACGTGGATCAGCGACTACAACTATCAGAAGTTGGTCGACCGGATCGCGCTGACGAATAGTTATGCGAAGTGAGGGCAAACTGCCCGTCTGCCCGTCTGCCCGTCTGCGCGGCTCTTGGCTTCGCCTCCCGGGCATCAGATGTTCGATTGAAAGAACAGCTTCTTTTCCGACCGAGAGTGGTCACTCCAAGAGCCAGGGGTGAGTGATCGTTTGCCCAGTTTACAGCTCCTCACGGGGAGCTAAGGTGTGTAAGTCATGACGCTATCCCACGAAGACCTATTAGATCTCATGTCGAGACTGCGACCCTTGGTTCTCTTTTCTGCTGGTGTCGGCGCCTCTCTGCACACCGGCTGTGGAGGGGACAGCGGCTACGATCTTGGCACATCCACCAGCTCAGGCACTGAATCGAGTGCATCGACCTCGGGGGATACGAGTGCTGGTGATTCGGCATGCGGCGATTCATCGTGCGGTGATACGAGCTGGGGTGACTCAGCCTGTGGCGACACGGGATTGGGAGACAATTACGGTGACTCAGCCTGTGGTGATACGGGCTTCGGTGACACGAGCTTCGGCGACACGAGCTTCGGTGACACGAGCTTCGGCGACACGAGCTTCGGCGACACGAGCTTCGGCGACACGAGCTTCGGCGACACGAGCTTCGGCGACACGAGCTTCGGCGACACTGGCTATGGCGAAGAGCAGGAGGGACTGTGTGGTTGCGATGAAGGAGATTACTTCATCGAGGTCGAGTGGACGGAGGGACCTGGTGCGGGAGGTGCGCCTGGCGAAGACGGGCGACACACCAAGGTCTTCGACCAACCTCCGCGAGAGGCTCTCTCGAAACCCGTCGCGTGCGACGAGTACAGCTCGCCCGTTATCGTGGTTGGTGGCAGTTGTTTCGACACGCAAATCAGCGCCTGCGCCGAGGACGGCGAATGCATCAGCATCGACAGCGATTCGTTGACGGTGCGGGTGAGCAACGGAGTCGTGGTCGGCTCCGCAGTTCGAGAACGGGGCGTCTCGGAAGGTCTCGACCCTGACGAAGATCGCGCTTCCGGTCACTTCGAGTTCAACGGAGCGGCCGGAGAGCTGGTGACAGGCCAATATCGAGCTTGCCCGATCTATTACGACAATTGCGCGAGGTAAGGACTTCGGCCCTTCTGGTGGATCGCGTTCGGCCCGGGATTTCAGGGCCGCATCTGCCCGGTTTTCGGGGCGGCTTCACCAAGTTCGTACAAATATGCACGTTCCAGCGTGCGGTTTGACTAGAAGTTGCGAATTTGTACGTTTTTTGGGGTGGGGGGCGCCCGATTTCCTGAGCGACGCCCCGGCCCGCGTTGACAGATGTCCCCGCACCCTTCACATAGGCGGGACCCCGGCGGAACCCGCGATCTTCGCGCTTATCCATCTGGTGCGTCTCCTCCCGGTGAGGACTCGAACCTCGTCTGCGGTTGATACCTCAACTTCAGGGCGACCCTCTCAATGTCGCCACCCCATTCGACCGATTGAAAATCATGACCCAACTCTTCGATCATCCCTATGCCTCCTTCTTGAGCGAGGTGATGAAACCCACGCGCTATACCGGATCTGAACACGGAGTGATCCGTAAGGATTGGAGCAGCGTTGACGCACGATTTGGCCTTGCCTTCCCCGATATCTACGACATCGGGATGAGCCATCTGGGTTACCGGATTTTATACAAGCTGCTCAACGACAATCCGCGCATTTGGGCCGAGCGCTGTTACACACCTTGGCTCGACATGCAGGACAAGCTCAAGGAGCATGGCTTGCCGCTCGCTTCGCTGGAGAGCGTGCGTCCCCTCAAAGATTTCGATGTCGTTGGTTTTTCTCTTCAGTTTGAGCTGACCTACACAAACACCTTGCTGATGCTCGATCTGGGGGGCGTGCCTTTGCGCTCGGCCGATCGCGGGGAAGACGACCCTTTAGTGGTCGCTGGTGGCCCGGTTGCCACCCACGCCGAACCCATGGCGCCGTTTTTGGATGCGATATTGATCGGCGATGGCGAAGAGGCTGCTCAGGAGATGGCCCTTTGCTGGGTTGACGCGAAGAAGGAGGGCCTGAGCCGAAGCGAGCGACTCGAGCGGCTGTCTAAATTGGCAGGCGTTTACGTACCCAGTCTGTACGAGACCGAGCTCGAACCGAAAACCAGCGATCTTGGCCCCCGGTTCAACCACGCATAAGATCCTGAACGTAAACCTTGTGGATGGGTCTAACGGAAGGAAGTTGGCTTGAATTTCTTAGGCTCTGAATGAGCTGACGTTGCCCGAGTACTGGGGAAAAGGGGCGAGATTAGCGACGACGATCAATGCATCGGGAAGGTCTTCGATCAGTTGGTCGACGAGATCCGCAAGCAGCAGTTCCGGCCCTTGAGTCATGCGGCTCATGTCATTCGTTCCCGCGTGCACCAACACAATGTGTGGCGTTTCTTGGTTGAGCGCCGCGTCCACGCGACCACTGATCTGCGTGATTGTTTCCGAGGCGACGCCCTCGTGACTGCGCGGGAAGGGCACGCCGTCGACCATGTTGGGCCCGTCCATTTTCGTTCCGGTGAACGTGATGTCGTGACCGTCCGCTCGGGCGAGACGGAACAGCTCCACCCTGTAGCTACCGTAGTCCGCCGACCCCCAACCGATGGTGATGGAGTCTCCCAACGGCAAGATCTTGCAGGGCTCCTGCTCGGGGCAGGGCTCGAACGCTTGGTCGGCCATGCCGCCCGTGCCGGCTGGCCCGCCTCCGCTCCCGGGCTCTCCCCCGCTGCTCGGCTGGCCGCCCGCCGCATCGCCTCAGCTGCCCGTGCCCCCCGAGACCTCCACTCGCACTGCCTCCGGTCTCGTCGATGGCGCCTCCTGATGCCGACGCGCCCCCGCTCGACGCGCCCCCGCTCGCGAGCAGACCCCCGCTGCCGGGCGCACCGCCCGTCGACTGCGTGATTCCTGGGGCCCCGCCCGAGGAAGTCGTGGAACCGTTGGGCCCCGGACCCTCCTCGCCCGAGCATGCGGCAAGCAGAGTCGCCACGGTGAGCAGGCGAAGGCGAGATGGCGTTGAACGCGAAGCTGAAACGAACATGTTGTTGCGGGACTCTAGCCCGGTCCAGGGCCGATCCCAACCGGCTCGCCCAGTCGACACGAGAGTGCAGCGAGGCCGAGGCGGTCTCCGTCTTCGACGACGGTCCCGCGTGGGTCTGCGGTCAGCGAGCGCAGCGGAATCCTATGTCAATCGAGACGTGCTTGGGATAGTAGGCGGATCGCTCGGCGGCGAGCAGAGCCTTGGCTTCTCCCCGGAAAAAAGAACCTCCACGAAAGATGATGCGCTGGTTCCGGCGAGGCAACCCGTAGCGGTCGTTCATCCCACTGGCCGTCCACTCGTAAACGTTGCCTGTCATGTCCATCAGTCCCAAAGGGGTCGCCCCCAGCGGAAAGGAACCCACCGGAGCCGTCCCAGGGAATCCATCATCATCGAACAAGGGACGGTTGTAGCCCCCGCGTCGCTTGGAGTCGTTGATCGCGCATTGCTTGTCGCGAGCGTTCAGCCGCTTCTCATCTGGCGCTTCGTTGCCCCACGCGTACAGTCGTCCCTCTGCGCCGCGCGCCGCGTACTCCCATTCTTCTTCGGTGGGGAGACGCTTTTCGGCCCACTCGCAAAAAGCCTTGGCCTGCTCCCAACTGACGTTGTTCATGGGATGCTGCTCTCGCCCTTCTTTCTTGTAGTTGGCCTCACTCCAAACGCCGGGCGCCGGTTCGGGACACCCTCCACTCTCGACGCACTCGGCGTATTGGGCGGCGGTGACCTCGGTGCGATCCATTTCAAAACTCTCGACGGTCACCTCGAAGGGCGCTTCCCAGTTCTGATGCCCCTCGATTCCCATCGTCATGGTTCCTCCTGGAATCTTCACGAGTTCGGGGCCGCGTGTGACGACAGGTTCCTCTTCGAGCACCTCCGCGGTCTCTGGGGTCTCTGGTGCCACGGCGGGCGTTTGCTCTTGGGTTTTCTGGCTTGTGGCACGGACGTCCGTGGACGAGGTCGGGTCCTTCCGATCGCAGCCCAAGGCAAGGCTGAGCGGCAGCAGCCAAGCCAGATTGTAGGTAAAGTAGCGAGTGGGCTGCTGTGTGGACTTCGAGGGACGCATGATAGGCGATTGCTAGCAAGACCGCAGGGGCAATCAAGGCCTCCTGGGGTTCGGCCGACGTTTGATGGGACGGAGGCACAACTAGATCCTACACGTCGAGCGGAGGTGCGCGTGTCCGTGCTCCTCGTGGGGCGTCGCAGCGTTGGCCGTGGCGCGACGTCGCACACGCGCTCGACGAGCGCGTGCCCGTTCCCCGCCGACGAGTGACAAATAGCTTCCCGATCTGTTTGCGAAAGGTTAGGCGGCGTGTCAACGGCGCGGTCCGTTGAGTTCGCCCGCCACTCTCTTGGCCGCCTGCATGCACTTGTCCACGTTGTAGTACTCCCACTCGGCGAAGCGACCGAGCAGATGGATGTCGTAGCGTCGCAGCGTCTCGCGGACGGCGTCAATCAAGGGCGCCGTCTCGGCATCCTGGACGACGTAGGCCTTGTCGGCGAAGTGGCTCGCCACGATTTCGTAGGCGGGATCGATTTCTCGGACTTGATGCTCCAACTCCGAAAAATCGAGCTTCTCATCGAGACGCCCCTGCCAGACCTTTTCATTGTAGGGGAAGAAGTAGAGCTCGCACAGTCGTCGCCCGAAGGTGCCCAGTAGGAAGGCCTCGAAGTGAGGAAAGGCCGCTGGTTCCGGTGGCTCTCTTTGAGCGAGGTGCAAGAGCTCTGACACGATGATGCGCAGATCTTCGGCCGCAAGCTGATGGAGATGGTTCTCGATGGGATAGTGCACGGTGCGGTCCGCAAAACGAATGACTGCGTGCCTCACGAGGCGTTCGAACTGGGCGACGCCTCCTGCGATGGAGAGAAAGTCGTCGCGCGTGCCGCCGTCGAGTGAATTGAACACGTGTCCCCCGACGCGATGGTAGAGAATGCCGTCTACACGGGTGCAACGAAGGAGCCCGCCGGGCGTGGTCGCTTTCTCGAACAGGGTGACCGAGTGCGTCGAGGCGACGGCGCGGGCCAAACTCAGGGCAGAGATCCCTGCGCCTACAATGCCCAACTCTCTCATGGCACACGACTCGGTCATCTCATTGTCCTACGGCGCGGAGCCTAGGTCCGCCGTGGGCGAGGCGTTGCTCGTTCGTCGACGTGTAGAAGGAGCAGAGGATATTCTTCATCTGGCCCAGAACCTGCTCCCCCCGATCGGTCGGGGCCGCAGCGACTCGGTACCGTGCCGCCCAGTAGCCGAGGTACATGCCGTAGAGCTCCTTTTCGGCGTCGGTGCCCACGAGCCCGTAGCGCTCGACGTGGCGAATCTTCCGCACCACGGGGTCTTCGAACTCCGAGATGTCCAGACCGGCGTCCCGAGCGAAGGCGAAGACCGTCGCCCAGAGTTCGTGAATGGTCTTGCGCGGAGTTGCCGCAGAAGAATGATGATTCTCGAACTCCTTCGCACGCAGCTGCAGGTAGCTCTTCTGCGCGTCTTTCTCGCGACTCTCCCCGTAAACGTTTTGGATCTCGGCGTAGCGCGTCTGAAAGAAGAGGTTCTTGCGAAGCTCCGCGGGCGCGTACATCGAGACGAGAACGCTCTGCGCAGGACCGGGCCAGTAGCCGTCCATGCGAAACTTCTCGAGGCGTGCGCGGTGCGCTGCATCCAGCGATCTTGGCCCCCGGTTCAACCACGCATAAGATCCTGAACGTAAACCTTGTGGATGGGTCTAACGGAAGGAAGTTGGCTTGAATTTCTTAGGCTCCCAGATCGCCTTTCTTGATCACCGTGTATTTGGTGGGCACGATTTGCTCCGCTTCGCCACGGAGAAGTCGAGAGACAATGACCCCCGTGTTCGAGTAGATTTCTTTTTCGCCGATGGAGTGCCCAAACAAATCGGCGTTGGTCACCACGCAGGTTGCCACAGCAATTTTTTCGCCAGCCTTGGGGGCCTGAGCCTCCCGTTCAGAGCGAAAGGCTTTTTTTGTAGGGCGAGGAAGCCGCGAAAGACGATCAAAGCGCCAAGAACACCAAAAGGATAGGTGATCGAGTAGCCGAGCACGGGGTCGATGGCCTCCTTGGTTCCCCGGAGCGCTTCGGTCGCCGCGCCCAGAGCGGGAGTGTTGGTCAGTGAGCCGCACAGCACACCAGCAATCAACCACCGTGTCAGACCCAGGGCCTCTCCGCCGAACCGCAAGCCAGCGCAATCAACAGAGCGATGTTGAGTTTGAGTCCACGCTCGCGAAAGGCCGCAAAAAAGCCAGCGCCGCTGCTCAAACCGACACAGTAGACGAAGAGCACCAGCCCAAATTCCTTGAGCTGGTTGATGGGTTCGACCTGGGCGCCGTAGGAGCCAATCCATGCAGTGATACCTAAACCGACGAACAACACCCCGGCGATACCGATGCGAATGTTGCCGATACGAATGCGGGCGACCCACAGTCCAAGGACGACAATGACAAGAAGTAAGAGGAGTTCGTGATGGGCGAGAAGCAGTGCAAGATTGGACATGAGCTTGGGGCGCGGCTCTGATTCAAGGGGAACCCGCGCATCCGTTTGCTTTCAAATAAGTAGAAAGCAGTCTGACGCGGGCGGACTGTAGCAACGCGCGCCGGTCGGGTGGACCGCAGGATGAGCAAGGTGTTCGTTTGTCCCCATGAAGGTGACGCAAATTCGCGTCAGCCTGGATCGCTCAAGATTCGGGAACCGAACGAAACGAGGGGACCGGTTCAGAATCGCGATCAGCTTTGGAGTTTCCTAGACTCCTGACAGCTATGGTATACCGCGGCTGTGTTCGAGGTTCTGCTGGTAGAAGACGACGTCCGTTTAGCCCGATCGGTGGCAGCGGCTCTGAAGATGCAGTCTGCAGATCGCTTCACCGTACGAAGGGGACACACTTTTGCGGAGGGCCTCGAACTCGCGCGTCACTATTGTTTCGCGGTAGCTCTTATTGACCTAGGCCTACCGGATGCGCCTGGCGTGGAACTGATTCGCGCCCTGACGGCCAGCAAGCCTAGCGTTCGCTGCCTCGCTTTCACCGTGTTGGCCGACCGCGATTCAGTGCTGGAGGCAGTGTCGGCGGGCGCTGTCGGGTATCTACTCAAGGACGATTCGCCCGAACGGCTCGCGACGCAATTAGTGGATTGTGTCCAGGGTAACGCACCAGTGTCCAGCGGTATTGCCGGCTATCTGCTGGACGCTTGTCGGAGTGGCTCCCCTAGTGCTGGGCTTCTCGCTACTCTTACCGCACGAGAAACGGAGGTGCTGTCTCTCATTGCTCGTGGTACAAGTTACCAACAATGCGCCGATCAACTCGGAATCGGCCTGGGGACTGTGCAGACTCACGTCAAAGCCGTCTACAGAAAGCTCGACATCGGCAACAAAGCGGAGGCCGCGGCTTGGGCGGTTCACGCGCGTCTGGTCCCATGAGCACAAGTTCCAAGCGGCAACCGGGAGAAATAGCTCTTCATCCAAGGACAGAGATCTCCCCGATCGAGCTCGATGAGGCGATGGGTCCAGCTGCGCTTGAGCGTTTTGTTGCGATGTTCGAGTCTCAACGGACACTTCCCACGGTGTTGGTCTTTGCCGGCTTGTGTGGTGCTTTCGTTCTGCTCACGTTGATCCCCACCGTACAAGGGCTGTTCCGAGTAAGTCCGCTCCAGATGGGAGTCTTCATGTGTTTCCAGTGGTCGGCCCCCGTCGTGGCTATGTTGCTCGCTCGCCGGTACGGACTGGCCAGTCGCGCACACATCCTAGCGACACAGTGCGAAACAATCGTGACTGCTTTTGTAGGAGCTGGACTCATCTTTTGTTCCAGATCAGCCGTGAGTATCCTCTGGTTCATTCCGCTGGTGACGATCACTAATTCGGGGACAGACGTTCTGTTGAGCCGCACCGACCAGGTGACCATGGCAGGAGCATACGTCCTCTTGAGCTTCGCCTTTCTGGGAACAGGAAAGCCGGAAGACGCCATCCTCTGCCTCTTCTTCGGAGCAGTTTTGGGCTTTGTGTATTGGAACCAAAAACAAGCCGCGTGGCGATCATTGAAGGACACAGCGGAGAAAGAACTACTGCGCAGCCGACTCGAAGGCGTGATCGTCCGGGAGGAGCGAAGACGGATTGCTCGCGACCTTCACGACGGGGTCGGGGCGGATTTGACCTCGCTTTTATGGAGAGCGCGAGAGTTGGGTGCTGATGTTCCCGGTGAGAGGGCACAAGAGCTGGAGCGCATCTCCGAGCAAGCGCATGTCATTCTCGACGGGCTTAGGCACGTAGTTTCAGGACTCAAGCTAGAGAGCGTCGACTACGAGGCAGGTGCAAGAGGCATCGAGCAGCGTTGTCGGCAGCTTGTTGGGGAGGGAGTCAGTTTCTCTTTTTCCGTTCGTGGAAAGGGGAAACTCACTGGCGCAGATCTGCACGAGCTCGAACACATCGCGACGGAGGCGGTCAGAAACGCCGTTCGACATTCGCAGGGGACATGGATTTCTGTTGAGCTCGTGCTCAATGACGAGTGGGTTTCGGTGCGCATCGCTGATGACGGTCTTGGAGTGAATGCTGACGCGGTGGCGCAGAGTTCCGGCGGCCTGAGCCACCTTCGCGATCGGGCGCAACTCCGGGGCGGGGATTGGGGAGTCGTCGCGGACGAATCAGGAACGGTCGTCCAAGTGAGGCTGCCCCAAAAGCGAGCCCTCCCATAGTCGTGGGATACCATTCTTCGGAAGGATGAGTAATTTGTCCGAAGAAAGCGAAGGGTGAAAAGCGAATGCTGGTAAAGGTGCCGCGGATAATAGGTCTATTTTGTTGTTTGCTCATGGCGGCGAGTGCCGGCTGTGACGGAGACGACGAAAACCCGGATTCCACTGGTGGAGGCGCCGGTTCTCCCAGTGGTGGTGACGCCACTTCTCCGGGAGACGGGACATGTACGGACTCAGCCGGCATGAGCTGCGGGGACGAGTGTTCTTTTGATCCAGGTGAGATCGATTGCACGGCGGCATGCGAAAACATTGCCGAAAAATGCGCCGCAGCCGAGTGCGATAGCGCATGCACCGGACTCAACCAGGATGTGCAAGCCTGCGTCGCCGCCTGCGACGCGACCAAGGGACTCAGCTGTGTCAACGAAAGCTTTGGCTGTTGGGCAACGGAAACGACCTGCGATGGCGTGGGAGCTTGTTTTCAAGCAGCAACGCAGGGGAGCGGCGATGGTGATGCGGATGGTACCGGAGGAGGCGAGAGTGGCGGTGGCGCTGGACTTCAAGCTACGGGTGAAATTAAGGGCAACGCCTTCACGATGAAGTGTGATCCCGCCTACTACGAACAACCGGGCCTCGGCTCGCTTCTGCAATGCCAGGATGGCGGTCTGCACATGATCCAATGCCGAACAGAAGAATCGGACATGCACGATGTGATGGGACAGGTCATGGTGCATGTGAAGCTGTTTTCTGACAACGTCTCCGAAGGCGAAAACGACTACGAAGGCGACGGGTTCGCGGGAGTGATCCTGGGTGGAACTCTTGAAGTAAACAGTTTGAGCGGCGGTTCAACCAACGTGACCAAGAACCTGGTCACGGTCACCTCCTTTGAGGCTGGAGTCGGCGCATCGGGGACGTTCGAGGCAGAATGGACCGGGGGAGACTCGTCCTTGGACGGGAATGTCTCGGGCTCCTTTGACTTCGAGTGCCCCTGACAGCTGCTCTGAAGGCTCTCGCCCTGCGGCTTTGGATTTCTCCAGGCTTCGACTTCAGCGATCCTGGCCCCCGGTTCAACCACGCATAAGATCCTGAACGTAAACCTTGTGGATGGGTCTAACGGAAGGAAGTTAGCTTGAATTTCTTAGGCTCACGACGGGGGCATCGAAGTGGAGGTTGGGATCCGACTCGACGAGTTGTCGACTGTGCAGCAAGCGCTTGTCCAGTCGGAGAACCCCGGTGCAGAGCGCATCTTTGCAGAGGTGGTCTATGAATGGGACGGCCGTCGCTATGAAGCCTACTTCTTCAGAGACGGTCGGGTCGTGAAGAAGATCGAGTTTGACGATCACGGCCACCTTCGTGCCTCAGATGACTGACGGCTTGATGCGGCGGCCTGGGCCAGTACCCTGCGGACACGATGCCCCCACCAGTAAAGCTCCGCCTACTCAAAGGTCACGACTGCCAGGTCTTCGTCGAGGCGGTCGCGCGCAGCGTGGCACTTCACTCACCTTGGGTGGCGCCCCCAGCAACCGCTTCTGAATTTGAGAAGTATCTCGCACCGACCGGTCAAGAGTGTTTCAAGTATGGCATTTGGTCGAACGACGAGCAGCTCGCTGGCGTGGTAAACGTCAACGCCATCATCCGGGGTGCCTTTCAAAACGGGAGTCTCGGCTTTTATGCTTTTGAAGGGTTTCAACGACGCGGATACCTGTCTCTGGGTCTGACCCGTTGCATTGAGCTCGCGTTTCGAGAGCATGGGCTTCATCGCCTTGAAGCAAACATCCAACCCGGAAACGACGCGTCGCTCAGGTTGATTTCTCGTCTCGGGTTTCGCTCCGAAGGTGTGGCCAAGCGGCTCTTGAACGTCCGGGGGGTCTGGCGAGATCACGAACGCTTTGCTCTCACGGTGGATGAGTGGATTGTGACACCCAACAATTGCCCGAGCGCCAGTCGCTGAGAGCGACTCACGGACAAGTGGCGCTCTGATCGTTTGATGAGCATGCGCAAGAGGCCACCCCAGTCGCGGCAACGAGTTGGTCGACCTGACACTGCGGCAAGGCCGGATTGAGCGCAACCGTCCAGGATGTGGCCGATGTCAGGGCACCCAACTCCAGCGTGCGAAGAACCTGATTGCCGCCGATGACGATACCGTGGACGGTGTGCAGCTGCGGAGCGCTCAACCGCGTCAGCGCCGCATTGGTAGACAATTTTAGGTCAGCTGCCTGTTCGAGAAGCGGAAAGCTAGCCACCGTGAGACTTCGATTTTGGAGCACGTTGATCGTGCCCGATACGACCACCCCAGACAAACCATCGAGGCTGGTCAGCGCTGGGTTAAGATTGACGTACAGGCTCTGCAAGTCACTCATTCCTTCGAGGCCGCTCAACGCGGTCAGAACGTCATTTCTAGAGATCGTCACAGCGGCATGGTCGATCTGAGCTCCGCCCAAGCCCTGAATGCTTTTTAGCTTTGGATTGCGTGTGATAGAAATGTTACCTGCGCCCTCGCACAGATAGCGCAGCCCTCCCAGTGCATCGAGATCAACGAGCTCGGCATTGTTGTCTATGAGCAAACTGCCCGGAATTTCCTCCAGGGCATTTAAGCCCTCTACACTTTCTAAAGTCGTTCCAGTCATCGAAAGTCCGTAGCTGATCCGGCGCACTGTTTGCAGCCCACTCAAGTCACTCAGCGCGCTTCCCTGAATGGCAACACTTCCCTCGATGACTTCACAGCCCAGGCCCTCGATCTCTTCCAAGTGCTCCGGCGTCTCAATCACCATATTGCCTAAACAGGTAACGAGACATCTATCGGTTTCTAGGTTGGGGTAGAGGTCCGGGGCCGAACAGCGGGTTCGGCAGGGCGCGTCTCCGCAAACTCCCAATCCCGAGCCTGCGCCACCCGAGCCTGCGCCACCCGAGCCTGCGCCACCCGAGCTTGCGCCCCCCGAACCACTGCCACCCGAACTGCTGCCACCTGAGCTTGCGCCACCCGAGCTTGCGCCACCCGAGCCTGCGCCACCTGAGCCTGCGTCACCCGAGCCTGCGCCACCCGAGCCTGCGCCACCCGAGCTACTGCCACCTGAGCTTGCGTCACCCGAACTACTGCCACCCGAGCCGCCATCAGCGGGGTGAGCGCCACTCGGGCCACTGCCCCCGTCCGCAGCTTCGCCGGTCATCTCATCACCGTTGTTCGGCGAGTGGTCAGAATCTTCAGCGAGCTCTCCCGTTGCGGTGAGATCGGTTCGCGCTGAGTTGCCGCCGTCACTTTGCGCCGACTCAGATCCCCCGTCCACCACCGTGGGCATCTCACCTGCGGGAGACAAGTTATCCCCACACCCCGAGAGTACCATGGCTCCCAACCCCATCACGGCGAGATTTCGCATTGTAGCTAGAGTACCATCGATCTTCCTTGTTCGCTAACTCCTCCAGGGGAAACGGCTTTTGGAGAAAGACAGTTCTCTGGGGAAGCACGCCCGGTTCGGCGATCACTGCGGTGTAGCCGGACACGAAATTGAGTGGCGCGGATGATTGCCCCAAGTCCGCGCTAGGTTTCCATCGTCGTCCGCTCCTGGTGTGGCTTTCCCAGTGTTGCGAGAACTGGCCACGCAGTTCTCTTCAATGACCCGCGCTTGCTCCTTTACCTTGGGGCGCCCGCGACGCTTCATCGAGCCGAGCACGGGCAGGAGATTGGCGTCTTTGACCGCGCGCTGAGCAGTGCCGTCCCACTCCTTGGCGGGCAGACACGTTTCAAACGTCTCCTCGAAAACTAGAGCTGACTCGTTGCCGGCGTCCGCGGATCTACAATTCGCGTGGGAGATCGATGGGGTGGTTTTTGTGAAACGACGAGAGGACACTATTGGATGCCCGAATCCGGCGGTCCCACGAGTCAGTCAGGAATTTTATACCAAAATTCAGTAGCCGCACTTTACCTTGGTCGCCTTTGCGATCCGACGGAACGCCCCCCTCGCGAGCAGGTACGTGAGGTCCAAGTTGAGTCCCGGTCGGCAGTTGATGATATTGCCATTCGATTTGGCGATGATTCCCGCGGGTGGATTCAGGTGAAAGAACGCGTACGAATCAGAAGTCCTGAGTGGAAGAAGATGTGGCCGGACTTTTCGCAGCAGCGAAGTGATCCAAAATTTACGCCCAAGGATCGACTATTTCGTTGGCTGGGAGAGCCGTCCAATGTCCAGCGAGAGTTGAAGGAACTTTGCAATAGAGCTCAGAGTGCGAACTCCGGCGAAGATTGGTTGGGGAGTCTTTCTAAGTCGTTGAAGGAATTATTCGGTCACGTGCGCGGATGCTTCGAGGAGGAGAGCGAGCTGCTTGCTCTGGAAGTATTCAAGGTGCTTTCAGTCGAAATCCGGTCACTCGCGGAGCTTGGACGAGATCTGGCTCCGCATTGGATTCCGCCAAGTCATGACCTCAATATGGACTTTGTCTTTGTACAACTGACCGCATTGGCCAACAAGGGTGCACGGCTTCGCCAACGGTTTCAGCGAACAGATGTCCTTAGAGATCTTAAGGCGAACGGTGTTACTCTCAGAGCCGGTGCCGGAATTGACACTTACCGTGAAACTCTTCGTCGACGTCGTCATCGCCGATACCTTCGCCTCTCGAAGCCATTTCGACAACGTCGGCTGGCCAACTCCGCACTCCTGAGACAAGCGGTTTGCGCTCATCTTCGACGGTCCCGTCATCTTTCGGACCATCTGTTCCTTGAATTCTTCGCTGTATTGCACGGCTTCTGCCGCCTTCTCGCCCCCGGTTTTTCTGGGTCAGCTCAGGCGGCAACTTTCCTGACACAGGGGGGAGATCTGAGGTCAGTGGAACCTAATCTCCACCTCCATGGCGTCAAGGCGGCCGAACCAGGTTAGTTTCTCATTCCGGGGGCGTGTGGCTGGACCGCTTACGCGAGAACGAAAAGACGCTTTATCGGGTAATTGCCTGTTTCTTGGTCTAGCGACGAAGCTTTTTCTTGACTCGCCGTATCAGCTTTCGCCCAAAGTTATAGGCGCGAGTCTGAACAGGGTTCCTACGAAGCCAGCGTAGATCGATACCCGGGAAGGCCCGGTTGACCTTTTTCATGAACGCGAGGTTCGCTTCAACGCATTCTTCGAGAGCGGTGGGAAAGACCTGCACATCATTGAGATGCGCTGACCATTCATCAGCCGTAGAAAGTACATGGCGATGCTTGAGGGTGTGGAACTTGGACGTGGTCGGGATACCGATTGCCGGGACCCCGCACAGGGTCGCCCAATACAATCCGTGGAAGAAGCTGGTGACGAGGACATCTACGGAAAGGATGAATTCGATCATTTCGCGAAACGATACGCTTCGATTTCCGAATCGACGGACGTTGCTCATGCCGCAATCCCCGACGCGCATAGCGTTCTTGCCAGCATTATTTTCCAGCAGTCCGATTCCACCTTGATGAAAGCGGTGCTTGTTCCTGATCATTTGGTGGAGTTCCTGGCTGAGACAACTTGCGCATGGAACCCAATCTGCTGAGTTTTCAGACGATGGCGGATAGTCACGCTGGCCAATCAACCTTACTCCCGAGACATCTGTTCGAAAGGGCTTGGTCTTGAGCATATTGCTTCCGGCGCCCCAGATGACAATCTTGTCTCCGTAGTTTTCGGCCAGATGCCTGAACCCGTCATTGAACTTTTCCAGGTCCAAGAGGCCCCCTCCGCCGAAAACAATGAGATTTGCTCCCCTCAGTTTTCCTTGCGCTTTTGAACCACTGCCAATGCAGTCCATGATGTCTACAAACGTCTGCCTCGAAGAACTTTGTAGATACCGGAGAGGGCCGGATGCCACGTCGCCTTGGTTGGGCGTATTCATTCGATGAACGTTGACTATCATTGCGCGGGAGCTTATGCGCCGTCCACTGGGATGGCTGACTGCCCGTTGCTAATAACATACTCACTTATTAAGGCTTGGTGGGCTCGCCTGGCCGGCCCTAGTGCGCGCGGAGTCGGTCGGCGAGTAGCGAGAAGTGACTGTTTGCTCGTACGAATTCGAGACCGGCCTGCGCTTGAGCCTTCCACTTCGTTTCGTCTTTCCAGAGTGCAACAATAACCGTCCAAACTTCGCTAGGTTCGGCATACTGAGCCGCGGCCTTGAATGTCGGTTCGAAGGTTGGGGGCAGAATGACCGGCAGGCCGATTGCCATCGCCTTGAGCACTCCGAAGCAAATTGGTTCGGCACTCAAGGGCGACTCGGTTATGGCGACCAACTCTCCATCGGTATTGACGAGACGCCAGCAAGTGCGGGATTGGTTCCCCTGGTGAACGACCTGTAGGTTGGGCGACCTGGGCCGGCGGCTGTAAAACGCCGACTCGGTCACCTGTTGAGGGTGACCGGGATTGAAAATGGAACAAGCTCATGTGACCCTGAGCAGGCCATGGGTCGTACTCATTTTAGGTTTTGTCTCTACTTTTCTTTCGGCTTTTCGACCATGTTGAGTGCCTGTGGTGACTCAGGTCAGCGGGATACTGAGAGTTGTGCGGTGGGGCGGGAAGGCTGCCCCTGCACGAGCGGCGGTGGCTGTGACAAGGGCCTGAGCTGCGCATCAATGCTCTGCGTCGAATTCCCTGGCGTCGATGGCGATCGTGCGTCGGGTGGCGCTAGGGACAGAGGAAAGGGGCCCGAACGTACAGGGGAAGACGAAAGCGGTTCGGGCGGTTTGAGCGGCGACGGTGATGGCGATTCATCGGGCGGCGCTACTGGAGACGGCGACGGTGGCGATTCGTTAGGTGGCGGATCGGGCGGCTCTACTGGAGACAGTGACGGATCGGGCGGTCTCGGTGGTGCGGGATCTTGCGAGGATGAGGTCGTCTCCGTCTACATGCTAGCCAACCGGTCGAGCTCTATGTTCTACGAGAATGTATGGGGTGCGACGAAGAAGGCTTCACTGAGCGCTGTCGCCCAATACGAGAACAGCTACGAATTCGCATTCGGCACCTTCGCTGGGACCCAACTTGCCTGCGGGGGACTCGAACACCGAATCGATTTCGGACTCTCTCGTCTGCAGGCGATCAAGACTGAGTATGACGGTGTCGTCGAGCCGGAGAACAAGTTGGATAGCCCGTTGGCCTTGGCCATTACGCAGTTGAGCGCGGAACTCTCCGAAGTGCCCGGCCATCGTTACATCTTACTGTTGACTGATGATGCGGGAGATTTTTGCGACGACGGCGATCCGACATGTAGCGGCGATGCGGCCATAGCGGCGCTTCAGCTTGCTGCGTCACAAGGCGTAAGAACAATCGTTGCGTCGCTCAAGCCTAGCCACGAGACAACACCCCTCACTTTTATTAGCTACATGGCTCAGGCAGGTTGGGGGCAAGAACCTGCGTGGGACAAAGGGCTCTCTGTCTTCCCATACAGCGGTGAGATCAGCAGCACGTGCGCCTCCCTAGGGAGTGAGTCTCTCTGGGCACAACTGCGTTCAGAGCATGGGAATGCCCCTCGACCGAGTAGCTGTGGAGCAAACCAACCGGAAGAGGGAAACTCAGCCTGCTATCTTCCTGCCGGGCGCTATGACGTGAAAGGTGGCAGTGCTACCGCGGTTTTTGCAGAGACAGCAGATGAGCTGGAGGGAGCTCTGATTGAGCGCTTGGCTGCACTCGATCCGTGTGCGCCCTAATGGAGCTCAGCGTCGATACTTGATGAACGGGGTCGCCTGACCCACTTGGTCATACAGTCGCCGGGCGGCGGCGTTCGATTCTTCCGTGAGCCAATAGACTTGGTCTGCTCCACGTTCATCAGCCGCGCGATAGACGGCTTCGATGAGAGCACGCCCGACTCCCTGATTGCGCGCTTCGGGCGCGGTGAAGAGGTCTTCCAAGTAGCAGCGCGGACCTTGGGCCCAAGTGACCGGATGAAAGAGATAGTGCACGAATCCTCGGAGAGAGCCTTCGGGATCGAGGGCGCAAAAGCCGAGGAGCTCTTCGTCCGGATCGATCAAACGACTCCAAGTGACATTCGTGATCTCGTCGGACAGATCTGTCCGGTAAAACGACAAATACCCTTGCCACAGTGGCTCCCACTCCGCGTGGTCAGCAGGGCAAAGGGGGCGGATGGTGATAGACGGATGGTGAGTCATTTCGAATGCCGGCTTCTTTTAGCGCAAACGGCAGGCTTTGTACGAGCTCATGCGGGCTCGATTCTTGCTGACCAAGACGATCGCTATCAGTGAGCAAGTCGGGCCTTTTAATTCCAAGTCCAATGATAACTGTTGACTCAAGCACCTTGATGCTTGCAACCCGCTGGCCGTTTGCTCATCACCGAGTTTGACCTGAAAAAGTCGCGGCCCAGGGGAGCCCCCTGAGCCGACGGTACTGCCCTCAGAACTGTTTGAAGAAGGCCCAAGATTCCTTCGGAATCCAATTTTCGTTGCTTCCTGAGTCGATGGCGATGTTGGTGTGTCCGCCATCGAAGGTGCAGATCCGGGTCGGGTGTTCGGGATCGCAGTCTTCAAAGTCGTAGCAGAGGTGCCCCCCATTTTGCCAAGCGGGGATATCCATCGGAACGGTACAGCCGTTGTCTTCCGCCTTCTCGATGGCGATGAACTTGGCTCCCCTTTTCTGCTCCTCGTTGTTGACCCAAGGGCAAGTGCCGTCGCCCATCCCGGTCGTCTGCATCCAGGCGATCGGTTCCCGGGTCTTCTCAGGAAGCCAGATATTGTAGTTCGCTGGCGCGATACCCACCGCCGCGCGGATTTGCTGCTGATGGTTCGTCGAAAGCGAGTAGGTGATCATGCCCCCGAAGCTGAAGCCGGTGGCAAAGACGCGCGTCTTGTCGAAGCAAAGGTTTTCTTCCATGTGCGCCATGATGTCATCGAAGAGGGCATGGTCCTTTTCTTGCCATGTGGCTCCGTCCGATGAAGGGGCCACGAAGATGGCCTGCTCCCCGTCGGCCTCGATCAAGGGCTTGAGAAAGTAGAAGTTCTGACCCTGTACATCCTGCCATCTGCTCCCGATCCAGTGGGAGGTGTAAAAAAGCCGATACGGCTCGTTCATGTCGTAGTTGGCCGGCATATCTACGTAGTAGACACGGTTCTGACCGGAACTCGATATCGTATACTCCTGTGTGATGATTGAGGTAGCCTTGCCACACCCGGAGCTCAACACCGGGGGATTGCCCATGGAAATGGCGCCGTCGGTCGAACCGCCAGCGATCTTGGCCCCCGGTTCAACCACGCATAAGATCCTGAACGTAAACCTTGTGGATGGGTCTAACGGAAGGAAGTTGGCTTGAATTTCTTAGGCTCATAGCGAGCATGAGAGCGAGGACGACAGCGCTTGCGGCAAGTCGTGGCATGCCTTGAATGTTGTCTTTCGCGAGCAGTATTTCAAGGCTCCTTTTCCGGTGAACTTGACCCGGGAGTTAGGTTGGTGCGCAAGAATTGCGAGTGGGCAAGGTGTGGGTCGACTGAACGGGCACGCGACGGAATGCGACGGGGCGGTCGACGCCGGGAGCTTTCCCCCGGACGTCGCGCCTCGCCGTCCGGCTTCTCTTTTTACGCCGCCCGCTGCCAGCGGACCCCTTCGAACTGTTCGTCGAGGGGCGTCTCGGCAAGGTGATTCGTATAGTTGCTGAGGGTTTTCAGGGCCGCCACCGTAATGACGTCGAGCGCGTGACGTTGGCTGTAGCCCGCTGCGATGAAGTCCGCGATCTGCTCGGGTTTGAGTTGCCCTCGCTGCTCCGTCACTGCCACGGAGAAGCGACGCAGGGCCTCAAGCTTCGCGTCTCCGAGCGCGCCGCCGTTACGTGCTGCCTGAATGACTTCGGGTGCGGCTTGAGCCATGGAGCCGAGAGCGGTGTGGGCCGCGACACAGTATTCACAGTTATTCTCGCGACTGATGAAGATGGCCACCAAGTGCCGCTCCACGGCGCTCAGCGCCGCGTCCTTGTCGAGACTGCCCGCGACCTGCGCGTAGGCATTCAATGCTGCGGGAGATTCTGCAAACGTAGCGAAGAGGTTCGGTACGAAGCCGAGGGCCTTCTTCGTCCCCTCCAAGACAGGGCGGGAGGCGGCCGGGGCTGAGCTGAGGGTGTGCTGTACGAACTGGGTCATTTCATGCATCCTTTCTAAAAGCGAGGAAGAGTGCCTTCCTCGTGTCCATGAGATGCATGTCCAGCGGCGATCTTACCCGAGCGCCTTCTTTAAAGTTGCAAGTTCTTCAGCACACTCGGGACAGACTTCCATATGGTGTCTCATGAGCGCGCGCACGTCTTCGCTCATCGGGCCCGCTTCGACGTACTGAGCCAAGTGCTCGGAAAATTCGTCGCAGTCCATCTCCCTTTCTCGAACGAGTTCGAGCTTCTTGTGAAGCGCCGCTTTCTGTTCCTTTGTAAGACTCATCTTGCCACCTCCACCGACCACTGCTCTTCGCCTTCGCCGAGAAGTAGATCGCGCGCCTCCCAGCCCTGCTCCTTGAAGTGTTCCGAAAGCCGACGGCGCGCGTCGTGGAGCAGCTTGTAGAGCGCCCCTCGATTGGTTCCCATGCGGCGCGACACTTCCATGACCTCCATGCCTCCGAGAACGGCGGATAGAGCTTCCTGCTGACGCTTGGACAAAACCGCCGCGACCGCCTCGGCAAGGACCCGGTCGCGTGCTCGTCGATCCAGCGAACGATCGGGAACATCCGGAGAGGCGCCCATCTCTTCTGCAAACGATCCGCGCTGCTGGACCTCTTCCCAACTGAGCGCGGCGTGCTTGCGCTTGCGCAGCTCTCCCAGCGCCAAATTGACGGCGATGCTGACAGCCCAGGTGGACAGCTTGCTTCGCCCCTCGAAACTGGGAAGTTTTTCGACGACGCGGGTGACGCTCGCTTGGGCGAGCTCATCAAGATCTTCTTCCGACAGCTGCCGACCAAATCCCTTGGCCAACGACCCGCGCAGCAAAGCTTGAAGAGACCGGACCACGGTCTCGACCTGCGCGGCATCGCCGCCTCTCAGGGCGGTCAGCCAATCGTCATCCTGAGGCACCACTGCCCGAGAGTTTCCCATGATCGTGGGCCGATCTCCAGGGGGATTCGTCACGCTACCGTCGGTTCCGAGGCTCGCGCGCGAATGTAGCGAATGATGTCCTTCGATTCACCCATGAGAATTTCCTGATCGTCTCGCAGGATACCCAGGACTGGTACAGTCCCACGACCTCGTGACCGCACGAGGCGCTCACGCACTTCTGGGTTGTCAATGATGTCGATGACCTCAAGGGCAACACGCGCCTTTTCGGCCTCGCGCAGCACCAAACGGCAGTACCCGCAGTGGGGAGAAGTGTAGAGGCGCAGCTTGGCTGGATTCATGACGGTCGAACTCCTTTCTTCCCTGAGATGGCGCGGGGCGTCATTTCTTACCCCTGCCTCGAGAAAAAATTCTGGAGCTGCCCTCGCCATCCGCTTCTAGTAAGTTCCATGTTAAAATAAGCCGATGAATCACGTGCGTGTTCTGACTTTGGCCCTCGCGTCCGTGCTTGGGGTTTCCTGCGGTGGAGGCGAAGAGGCGGCGTCCGGTTCAAAGCCAGACGATTCTGGCGACTCGGGCGGAATGGGCGGGGCAGACTCGACAGCTTCCGGTGGGACGATGGCATCTGGAGGGGCCGTTGCGTCAGGCGGGATGACGGCTCCGGAGGCACGGACGCGTCGGGTGGGATGATTTGAGAACCAGAACAACGTGAGGATCAGAAGACCAGAAGACACCCGCAGAAGACCGAGTGAGGTCGTGACCTGCCCCGCCCGACATGATAGTCATTCGAACCATGGCCCCTCCCCGTATTTTCTTCCGAGTCAGTACCATCGCCCTGATTGCCCTGTTCTCGGCCCAAGCATGCAGCAAGAAGGACTCCGAGACCCCTGATGGCGGCAAGGTCGATATGGGCGTGGGCGGTGGTGGCATGGACGACCGCGACATGGACGACCGCGACATGGGCGACCGCAACATGGACGACCGCAACATGGGCGACCGCGACATGGGCGACGGCCGTGGTGGCGAGGGAGGTGGAGTTGCTGACATGGGCGGTGGTGACATGGCTGATGCGTGCGCAAACGTGGACTGCATCTATGGGAACACCTGTGAAGATGGCAATTGTGTGTCCTTGTGCAACGAGGGTGAGATCTACTGCGGAGGACACTGCATCGACCCTCTCTCGAATGATCGTTACTGCGGAGCGACGGCCGGCTGTGACGGTGGCAATACCGAAGGAATTGGCGGAGCCAGTGGGTTCGACTTCGGCGGGTTTGGAGGTGACTCGAATTGGCGAGATACAGCCGGTGAATGGTGCGAAGACGCCTATTCGTGTGAAGCAGGCACGTGCGAACAAGTTTCGCTCTACCCTGGCTCAAACGCAGTCGTCGAACGCGAAGGGTTTCGAGTCCAATGTCAGCAATGGAACGGTGATATCTGTGAGAAGCCGTACATCGCCATCTCGGCGGAGCGGATCCTCGAACAGGGCAAGGTTGAGGGGTGTGTCGACGACACAACGACCCTTCGTCCGATTTGGAACTACGATGAAGGGCAGGAAGAAGCCCAGACCTTTTGTGCTGTTGCCACGGGCAATAGCGAGGTAATCGCTGTAAACGTTGCTTCAGGCATCAGCGCCCTACTCGGAGGCTGGATGTACGGCAGCTTCTCTGACTTGGGGGAGCAGCCCGTTGAGTGCGTCGACTTTCGAAACTACAGCGATGTAAATAGTCCCGGCGACGTACCGAATGTCGTGTGGTCCTTCGAGCTGATGACGAAAATCCGAGCCGGTCAGTTTACCAGTATGACTTGCGCGTGGCCCGACAGCCCCTTGCAGTGATATAAAGCTTGTGTGGACGCATGTTTGGCTCGAGACCAAAATCCGGGGGGCTGGATCAAGTCAGCCGCATCATTTACGTCGGAACAAGTGATGGACTGTTTCGTCTGGAGGATGGCCGTCTCACTCGCTTCCGTGGCACCTTGAGATACTTGCCGATCGTGTCGATCTTCGACGTCCCTGGACCGGAGATTCTAGTTCGAGCAAGAAACCACGGACTCTTTCGGGTTATCGCAAAGCAGGATCATCGAGCACTCGACTGAATAACTCGAACAAGAATGTAGCCATTCGGGACGAGGCCTGGCGTCGGTCGGGGATGGAAAGCAGCTGAGCCTTGCCCTATCATAGTTCGCCATGCGTGTAAGAAGTCTTGTCGGTACATCTGCCCTGGTTCTGTTGTTTTCGTTTGCGTGTTCCACGACGGACGGCAACTCCTCGTCACCTGAGGGCGCAGCCGGAGAGGGCGAGACAGACGGGCTTGGGGGAAGAGGTGAGAACACCGAGGGCACGAGCGATGACACCAGCGGGAAGAACACCGGAGGCACAACGAGCTCGGGCAGAAAAAACACCGGGGGCATGGCAAGCTCGGGCGGGAAAGACACCGGAGGCATGGCGAGCTCAGGCGGGAAAGACACCGGAGGCATGGCGAGCTCAGGCGGAGCGATGAATCAAGGCGGGCTCGGAGGATCGGGCGGGATCTCCGAGGCCTTGGGCGAGGTGAAGGTTCATGTGGATGTTGCAGGCAGTCCCGCAAGTGACGCTGCGGTGATGGTCTCTGATCCTTCAGGAAAGTTTGTTAAGACAGTGCGTACCGATGCCTCCGGCAATGTATCGATTGTCGACTTTCCTGTCGGAGGGTTTGTCTCAAGCTGGACGGACAATACAGCTGGCAATCAACGAGACTTCTACACCCTGGCAGATGTCCAAGATGGTCAGCATGTGGTCTTCGGTGACTTCCAGCGACGTCAAGGAGATGCGCTTCCTCACATCAAAGGCACTTTGGCAGCTTCGGATCCAGCAGGTGAGACCTATTACCTCGACTACCGAAACGGAGGCGGAACAATAGGAGCGACCTACCAATTCAACTTCGGACCGGCGTCCCTGGATGGCTCGGGGGCGCTGAACTTTGTCCTGCGAGCTCGGAACAACACGGGGCTCACAGTGGCATCCGCGGCCTTTCCGGCTGTCGACCTTTCCGCCGCCTCACCGGATGTGACTCTCAATGTTGAGTCAGATGACTGGACATCGAATCTTGCGACCCACGTCATCAACTTGGAAAACGATGGCCCGACGTTGAGCAGGGTCTACGTAGATATCGCGGGTATGCGCAACGGGATCTCCTACCATTCGGCAAGCGCGTACCTGCAAGACCTGACTGGCTCGGCTACCCATAGTTGGACCGAAGCCTACCATCCGACCTTTCACGATCGTGTACGAATGTCGGCCCGTCACCTGCCACCTTCAGATACATACAGTTACTCAGTTGCACACGATACCATCGCGGGTGTTGCCGCTGCCGGCACAACCGAGACGGTCAGCCGGACGACATCCGACCTTCCCGGCTCTCTGGAGGGTATCGATATCGACATGGATGCCATGACGGCGGACTTGAGCGCTGTCGGAAACCTCGATTGCGGTGACGACGCTCCCCAGACTCTTGTTATCAAGTACTATGGCGATACGGGGAACTGGTATTTTCAGCTTCGGTTTTCCGAAAGCGCTACACTCCCCGAGCTCGATCCCGCAGAAATGTTAAATTGGTCGGGGACAGTTGGAGAAGTCAACGCGATGGTCATCTCAATCGAAGGGGGGAGCTACGACGACTTCCGCGATACCACGATGGCCCTCACCGAAAGCGGCGATGCGGAGCCATTCCTCGGGAGCCTCCCTGCTGGAAGCCGCGTGTGTCGCAGTACTGCCGCGCAAGGCGGGGGTTGATCGCTGCTTGGACGCTCGTACGGAAGAAGGCTTGAACAGCGCAAAAATTGCAAGTTTTCCCGCTCGCCACTCACGAGCGAAAGCTCCTATTGATAAGACCAAGTCGGACCGTATTGCGCAGGGGGGTGCCTCGACCACAGGGGTCCAGGACGCTCCCCAAAATGTTGAGAAAAAGCCAGACTGCGGCACGTACCAATTCCCATGCTTCCGTTGACTCACTTCCGTCCACGTTGGTCGGCCATTGCTTCGGCTCTGCTCGTCGTGGTTGCCATCGTCGTGGCAGTACTTGCCTCAGTGCCCAAACCTCAGGCGACCCTCTATCCAGGCTACGAGCGCAAGCTGCGCGCGCATTTCGATCATACGCCGATCATGCCGGACAGCTTTGATTCTCCCCAGGCGGTCACGCGCATGTGCCTCGAGTGTCACCCGGACGCGACTCACGTGATGAAGACCTCCCACTTCCAATGGTTGGGACCCGAAACGTCCACTCTCAGCGATCTTGGCCCCCGGTTCAACCACGCATAAGATCCTGAACGTAAACCTTGTGGATGGGTCTAACGGAAGGAAGTTGGCTTGAATTTCTTAGGCTCCAACTCACGGTCCGCTCCGTGTTTCATCTTGTCTGGCAGGAGAGCGTAGGTGCTCCTCTTGGTTAGAGCAGGTTCCCGAGACCGATGTCGAAACTCAATCCCGCCCGAACGGAGATGGGCCAAATGTCCACTCCCGGTGTTCGACGAAAGGGTACGGTCACCCCAGCGAATGGGGTGAGGGCCAGTCGGGTGTGCCCCATTCGGATCGGAAGATCGAGACCGCCCATCGCGGCAGCAAAGGGATTGTCCCGAAAGACGGCATAGGCGAGACCCGCACCAGCTTTGGGCCGCAGAACGAGGCGCGAGCCAAGTCGCAGGTCATAACCAACGACACCCATCGCCTCAAAAGTAGGAACTACGCACTCACGGTCGGACTGGTACTCTAAAGGTAGGCCATAGGTGGACTGACATTTGAACTGAGGGTCGACCAAGGCAAACCGGGTTTCGAGGGCCAAAAATAGACCGAACGAAAAAGTCGTCGAGAGACCAAAACCAACTTGTAACGCCACGATGCCTTCAGTGGACGCCGTCGGTTGCCAATCCTGAGTGGGTGGCTGATACCCATCTCGAAAGTAAGCCAAGCCGATCGATGGGCTGAGGCGCAGGGCATAGGGGGCGGTAAACGGCGCTCGCCTATAACGTTCACTGCTCGCCAGCTTGGCTTCTTCGTCGTCGTCTCCGTCCTCCTCTACCTGAAGTGGGGGACGCGGTTGCGCGGGCTCCTCGAAGGCATCGTCCTTCGATTCATTCATGGCGACCGCCCCGGCTTTCAGTAGAGCGCTATCCGAGACCTCCCCCGAGCTAATAGCTAGACGCTCGAAGCCATCTTGAATCGAGACGGCGAAGCCGAGCCCCTCCACTGTGTGCCCGGCCAACTTCCAGCTCACGACACCCAACAATCGGGCCTGCGCATCGACCATGGGCCCCCCGCTATTGCCCAGATTGATCGACGCGTCGGTCTGCAACTGGCCCACGCCCCGCCGAATTCTCGTGCCGCTGACGATCCCGCGACTCATCGAAAACGCCAAACCTTCGCCTTGCGGGGACCCCAGCACAAACACGGAAGAGCCCGGTGAGACTTCTCGTGAGGGGATGGGTCGCAGGCACGTCGCGTCTACTGCCGGTTCATCGACCCGCAAAAGAGCAACATCCGCCTCTCGATCAATACGAATCACGGTCGCAAGCGACTTGTGTCCATTCTTGAAGCGCACCTCGGGGCGAGGGACAGTGACAACATGCGCCGCCGTGACCATGAATGGGTCGTCCGAAATCATGAACCCACTGCCCATGCCGTCTCCGGAACGGACCACAGCAACCGAACGGAGCGCCCAGTTTCCGTCTGTTTCGATATCGACAGGCTCAGCCGAACACGCCTTGAATGACGCAGCGCCGAAGAGGCTGCGCGCCTGCTCGTTGACCGCTCGCTCCTCCAAGAGTGCCTTGAAACGCTCCTTGGCTACGAGCTCATCCACCGCACTTTCCAGAAGCAGCTGCACAGCGCGCTCGGTGCGAAGCAATCGGTCATGGAACTGCCCATAGACTTTTGCTCGGTAGACAACCTGGTCGCGCCTGACGTCCAGAACTTCCCAGTGCACTCCCATGACGCAGTCAGTGAGGTCTCCCTCATCCCGATCACACTTGAGGTCGTAGATCGTTCCGCCAAGCAAGAGCTCGGCCCGTTTACCCGCGTCCTTTCCAAACACCAGGTCTTCCCCCCCCACGGCGTTCACGCCTTGCTCCCGCAAATAGTCCAGCATCATGATGCGGGTCTGTTCGTTCGCCTCGGCCAGGGCCCATTTGTCCTCTGGCCGCAGGATCAGGGTCGAAAAGCCGATGGGACGCTGCTCCAGCTCTTCGGCAGAAGCCGCCCCCGCCGCGAACATAGGCAGCAAAAGCGAACAGGCGATACACAACGAATGAAGCCAAGGGGCGCAGACCATTCGCTTTGTCTATCAAGATTCGGCCGGTCGGTAAAAGACCGCACCTTCGCGCGGTCTTTTGGACAAATCCCGGGAGCTACAGCCGACGTCCACACCCGCCAAGCTCACGCTTATCGTGAAGACATCCACCCCGGATAGCGGAGCGGGCGCGAGGGGCGGAGCGGGCGCGAGGAGCACCGCCACTCAAAACTGCTGAATGAAGTCCCAAGCCTCACCCGGGATCCAACTGGTGCTCTGACCCGGATCCTTGGCCGATGGGTAATGACCGCTGCCGAGCGTGGGGTTGTTCTGGCCGCTCCCAAAGCTGCAGAATCGCACCGGATAACCCTCCTGGCAGCCCTCGAACGAGGTGCACACGTGCTCGTTCTGGGCCGGAGTGGTGGATTCATGTCGGTACAACCGTTTGTGCCAACGAAAATGTCGAGCACGCCAAGTCCGGTCCCGATATTGAACGTCTTGTCATCCTGGCCGTGTGTCTGGAAGAAGGCGATGGGCTTCTGGCAAGCAGAGGCATTGTTTCCTGAGACTGGGCCCGTGCCGTACACCAATGCCGCGCGAAAGGTATCAGTGCGCTCGCAGGCAAGTTTGTACGAGATCGCTCCGCCGAAGCTGAACCCCGTGGTGAAGACGCGAGACTCGTCGATACACAAATCATTCGAAATAGCATCGAGCATATCGTCGGTGAAGTTCATGTCGCGCCCATTCGGATCATCCCAGCCAGCGATCTTGGCCCCCGGTTCAACCACGCATAAGATCCTGAACGTAAACCTTGTGGATGGGTCTAACGGAAGGAAGTTGGCTTGAATTTCTTAGGCTCCAAACGTACTCCTGAAACTCAGCGGCTAACTCTTCTCCGCTTGGCGAAGCCGCGCAGCCGAAGGTGCCTAATAACAAGATAAAAAGCGAGCCGCACAGACCATGGCACGACAGTGGCATTTTCGTTTTCACAAAAGCTCTTTCTTGAATGCAGTCGTTCGTCTTCCTGCACTCACTGTACGCCTAGATGGCGCTATCGGGCGTGCAGTTTGAGCATGACTTACGGCTGGGTGAGCAATCCGTGGTTGACCATTGATGCCGGTTCGTACATCGGACACATGAAGCTCGTCGGTCAATCCGCCGTCCTCCGCCGAGTCTTGCTGGATGTCCACAATAGTCTACGTCCGCCGAGCCTGCTTGTGCTCGGGTGTAGCACTGGCGAAGACCTCCTAGAGGTTGACTTCACTCAAACGGGGCACGTCGTCGGGCTGGACGTCAATCCGGACCATGTCGCTCTGGCTCGCATCGCCACCGCCGGACTCCCGACGGAGTTTTTTTGCCAGGATGTGCTTTCGACGATCCACTCGTGTTCACTA
>JBNKYC010000042.1:0-127125 GCA_050300635.1 Polyangiaceae bacterium | reverse complement strand
CGAACCGGTCTTGATCTGGCCGCAGTTGGTGGCCACTGCCAAGTCAGCGATGAAGGTATCCGCCGTCTCACCCGAGCGGTGCGAGCTAACAGCCGTGTAGCCATTCTTGTGAGCCAGACGGATCGCATCGAGCGTCTCGGTCACGGTGCCGATCTGGTTCAGCTTGATGAGGATCGAGTTGGCGATCCCTTCCTCAATACCGCGAGACAGCTTTTCGATGTTGGTCACGAACAAGTCATCACCCACCAACTGGCACTTATCTCCAACCTTATCGGTCAGCATCTTCCAACCTTCCCAATCATTCTCATCCAGACCATCTTCGATGCTGACGATGGGGAATTTCTCGACCAGTTTGGCTAGTTCTTCAACCAGCTCGGCGTTGCTGATCTGCTTGCCGTCGAAGGTGTATTTCTTGGTGTCGCGGTTGTAGTACTCGCTGATCGCGCAATCGAGAGCGAGCGAAACCTGGGTGCCGGGCTTGTAGCCAGCTGCCTCAATGGCCTCGATGATCTTGGCCAGGGCGTCCTCGTTCTTGCTCAGCTTGGGAGCAAAACCACCTTCGTCACCGACTGCGGTGGTGTAACCGTCTTTGGCGAGGATCTTCTTCAGGTTGTGGAAGATCTCAGCGCCGCAACGCAGAGCATCGCTGAACTTGTCGAAGCCGTGGGGCACGAGCATGAACTCTTGGATTTCCATACCCGAGTCAGCGTGCTTGCCGCCGTTGATGACGTTCATCATGGGGGTGGGCAGAACGCGAGCCTGGATGCCACCGAGGTAGCGCCACAGGGGCAGGTCGACCGAGTCAGCTGCGGCGCGGGCTACTGCCATGGATACGCCGAGGATGGCGTTGGCGCCCATCTTGGCCTTGTTGGGGGTGCCATCGAGCTCGAGCAGGCGAGCGTCGACTGCGGGCTGGTCGAGAGCATCGAGACCGATGATGGCGGGGCCGAGCTTGTCGTTGACGTTGGCTACTGCTTGCAGGACGCCCTTGCCTAGGTAGCGGCCCTTGTCGCCGTCACGGAGCTCGACAGCTTCGTACTCACCAGTGGATGCACCACTGGGTACGGCGGCGCGTCCGTAGCCAAGTTCCGTCTGAACCTCGACCTCGACGGTGGGGTTGCCGCGGGAATCCAAAATTTCTCGTGCGTTGACCTCGATGATTTGTGACATGCGGCGCTCGCTATCACGAATTTCGCGCGAGCGGCAGACACCTAGGGCGACGTTTGGGTTGAATTATTCATCCACTGGGGGAAAGGCTCCCGGTCGCTGAATCGATGTGCGGTAGATCTTGGGCCCGCGGGGGCTCAGGGGGGCAAAAAGAGCCATACGTGACATTACTTATTTGAGCTCCCGGGGCAGGGGCTGGCGATGGGGAACTCGGCGTGAGGGGGGCGTTTTGGGGCGGCTGTCGTCGTGGGGGCGGGGGGATGCTTCAATCGGCGGGCGATGGAAGACACCTTCAGGCAACCCCTCTTCCTGCTCTTGGTCAGCGCCCTGGTTGTGCTGTCGATGTTCATCAAGGCGGGGGCGCAGCGTTATCTGCGCATTCCTCCGGTGGTCGGTTACATCCTCTTGGGGCTGATCGTGCGCGCGGTGAACCAGCCGCTGGCTTTGATTGCGGGACCGGGCATCGAGATTTTGGAGTTCCTCTCCGAGATGGGCGTGGCGGCTCTGCTCTTTCATGTGGGGCTCAAGAGCAAGATCGCCGATCTCTTGCGCGAACTGCCGGGGGCGATCTCGGTTTGGATCTTTGATGTCTTGGGCTCGGCGGTGCTCGCCTTTGTGGTCGCGCGGTATCTTTTGCAGCTGCCCTTGATCTCATCGCTCTTTGTGAGTGCGGCTTTGTCGGCGACCAGCGTGGGGGTGTCGGTCTTGGTGTGGGACGAAGCCGATCGTTTGCGCTCGCGCTTGGGTCAGCTCTTGGTGGACGTGGCCGAGCTGGACGATCTCTCTGCTATCGTCTTGATGCTCCTGGTGCTGGCCGCGGCGCCGGTGCTGCGGGGTTCGGGGGCGGACAGTCTGGTGCTGGCCCTGAGCCAGGCTACTTTCGTGCTCTTGGGTAAGCTGGTGGTGTTTGCCTTGGGCTGCTGGGTTTTTGCTCGTTTTATCGAGCAGCGTTTTACTGATTGGATCGATCGCTCCGAGCGCGCTCCCGACCGCATCTTGTCGATCGTGGGGGTGGGCTTTGCCATTGCTGCCTTGGCAGGGGCGATGGGTTTTTCGGTGGCGGTGGGGGCCCTCTTTGCTGGGCTGATGTTCAGTCGCGACCCGAAGGCCGTGCGCGAAGAAGCCAGCTTCGGGCCCATCTACGCCCTCTTCTCTCCCTTCTTCTTCATCAACGTCGGCTTCAGTCTCGACCCCACGGTCATGCTGCGGTCCTTGGGGTGGGGGGGCTTGCTCTTCATTCCGGCGGTGGTGGGTAAGTTCGTCGGGGCGGGCCTTCCGGTGGCACGTCGTTTTGGATTGCGGGCGGGGTGTTTGATGGGTGTGAGTATGGTGCCTCGGGCCGAAATCGCTCTCTTGGTCGCGCATTTGGGCCAAAAACTGGGCCCTTGGGCAGTGAGCGATCGCCTCTACGGAGCGTTGGTCGTCACCTCGGGTCTTTCGGTGATCCTCAGCCCCCTCGTGCTGCAGCGGCTTTTCGTGCGTTGGCCTCAGCTCGAGGGCTAGTCGGCTCGATGACCAACCAGCTCGATGACCAACCAGCTCGATGAGTCAGACGAGCAGGATTGACAGCGTCGGGCCCTCGGGGGCAACATGACAGGGCTGATTTGTGCTCCTTCAAGCGGAGGGGTGGGTCGGCTCATCTCAACACTTAACTTTCTCTTGGGGATCATTAGATATGACTTGTCATTCGACGGCGGATCAAAACTCATCGACTCTCGGCGGGGGTGGCTTGCGCCGCTTGCGTGTCGGCTGGACGGTGGCTCTCACTCTTGGTGTGGCGGTAGCCTGCGGTGGCAAGGATGAGGCGCCGGGTGATCCGGTCGAGGCGAGCGGCGGTTCAGGAGGACAAGAGCAAACTGCGGGGGAAGACCCAGTGGGTTCCGGGGGACCGTCGGTGCTCGATGAGACGACGGGGACGGAGGTCGAGGTGGGCGGGGCCCCCGGTGACGGTGACGGCGACGGCGACGGCGACGGCGACGGTCTAGGCGGAGCGCCCCCGGGGAGCGGTGGGACGACTCATTCAGGTCCTCTGCCCATTGACCAGAGCGCCATCTCCGAGATCGATCTCCTCTTCGTCGTCGACAATTCGGTTTCTATGGGTGACAAGCAGGCCCTGCTCAAGAAGGCGGTGCCTCAGATGGTGGCGCGCCTGATCAATCCGCCCTGTGTGGATGCAGAGGGGCAAAACCCCGAGCCCAACTTGGGCATCTGTCCCGAGGGAAAGGCTCCTGCCTTTCCTGCTGTCGATGACATTCATTTGGCGGTCATTTCCTCCTCCTTGGGCGGTCATGGCGCCGAGACCTGCCTGGGCACATTCGTCGATAACGAAGGGTTGACTTGGTACCAGGACGATCAAGGGCACTTGATCCCATCGGTACGCCCCTTGGCTGGGGCCGAGTTCTTGACCTGGAACGGCGGCGAACCGGGCGATCAGCAGCAACTCATCACTGATTTCGAAGCTCAGATCGCGGCTGTCGGTGACCTTGGTTGTGGTTACGAAGCGCAGCTCGAATCCTGGTATCGCTTCTTGGTCGATCCCACTCCTCCCGAATCCATCGTCCTGGACTCCTCCACGGCCAAGCCGATGGGGGTGGATCAGGTGTTGCTCGCCCAGCGCGAGGCCTTTTTGCGTCCCCATGGCTTTGTGGCCATCGTCTTACTTACCGACGAAGACGATTGTTCCATCATGGATGGGGGGGAGTATTACAACAACGCCGGCTTCGGCTATCTGACTGGTTTGAGGTCGACTGGCACGAAATCGTTCTCGATGCCGGTTGCAACGCCGAGTTGTGAGGTCAACGCTAATGCGGAGTGCTGTGTTTCTTGCCTGCAGCGGCACAACGCCCCTGCTGCCTGTGTCGCGGAGGTAGAGGCGACCTGTGGCCCAACGACAGATCCGGCACCGGTCCTCAGCAGAGACCTCGACTCTTTTGGGCTGCGTTGTTTTGCACAGAAGCGGCGCTTTGGTGTCGATCTGCTCTATCCCATCAGCCGCTATCGAGAGGCTCTGACCCAACAAGAGATCGTCAATGCCCGCGACGGGAGCGTGGTCTTCAATCCGCTGCTCACCGGTGCAGGCTCTTCTGATCCCGATCTGGCTCGCGACCCCAATCGAGTCATCTTCATGAGCGTCGTGGGTGTGCCTTGGCAAGACATTGCAACGCCCGAGAGTCTCGAAGAAGGGAGTGAGGAGCTCACTTACCTGTCCCCCGCACAACTTCGAGAGAAGAACGTGCAGGTGGGCAACGAAGTCTACGACCGCTGGGACGTGATCTTGGGGGAGCCCGGCCTGCCTGTCTCTTCGAAGAAGTGCCAAGAAGGGGACGAGCCCGAGTGCGGAATGGCCCCCACAGCTCCTCTCGATCCCTTCATGATCGCCTCTGTTCAGCCGCGACCCCTCGGCGCTCAGAACCCGATCACCCAGGATGCCATCTCCGATCCTGGCAGCCAGGACCCTTTCGACAACGCCATCAACGGTCACGAATATTTGCTCTCGGTCGAAGAAAGCGCGCAGGTGAACGATGACTTGCAGTACTCTTGTATTTTTGAACTCGAAACGCCTATCGATGCCGTCACCTGCGCAGGCGGTGTGAGCTGTGACTGTGCCCTCGAGCCAGGTCGTAACCGTCCTCTCTGCAATCCGCCTCAGGGGGGGCCGGCTTCTGGGACCCAGTACTTCGGCAAGGCCTACCCCGCGCCGCGCATTTTGCAGCTCGTTCGAGACGTAGAAGACAACGGTCTCGTCGCGTCGATCTGTCCCAAGAATCCTCAGGGCGACGCGGCCGATCCGAACTTTGGTTATAACCCGGCGGTCAGCGCCCTGATCACAGAGATCGGCCGCCGGGTCCAGGCCGCTCAACCATGATCCGACGGGCTCGAGTTCTTGATCCGTCGGGCCCGAGATCTCGCCTCAAACCAGCTCTAGCTGGCGTCTGGGTATGAGCTTTCGTTCACTGATGCTCCCCCCGCCGACGCGGAGTGCACGCGCAGTTCACGTTCGGTGAGGCGGCGGCTGATCGGGCCCGCGCTGAGCGGGCTTTCGTAATGCCAAATCTCGGCGAGGGTGACCACGCCAGCGAGGCGGTTTTCCTCGTTCACGACGAGCACTCGCGCCACGCCGTTGTCGTTCATGAGCGAATGGACGTCTTCGATGCTGGTTTGCTCCCCGCAGGTGATGGGGCGCGGAGTCATGATGGCCTGCACTTGTGTCGTATCCGGGGCCACCGCCGCTGCACAAACGCGCACCGTGATGTCTCGGTCGGTGACCACGCCCAGCGGCACCTGGTTTTCATCGCAGACGCAGACAATCCCAACCCCTTGGTCGCGCATGGCTCGAGCGACATCCCGTACCAGGTTTGTCGCTTCAGCCCGGACGACGAAACCGTTCATGACTTCCATTGCACGCATCACACTATCCCCTTTTCTGACGACTACTGCCGTCAAAGAACACGCTGCAAGGCGCGTGCCTCTGAAAGCGCATTCTCTATCCCCAAATGTGCGAAGATATCATGAGTGATCCATGATGTGTCGACAAGATCCACTCCAAACTTGCGTATCGGAGATTTTTCGAGGCAGCTTGTGCGCGTCGTCCAACGGCTTTCGCTTGGGCGCGGGAGAGGGATGGGTGGCGGCCGTCGAGCCGGCGTTCGGGGGCTTGGATTTGCGGTGGCGCGAAGAACGACTAAAGAAGAGGGGCTTGGGCCCGCTTCATGGATTGGAACACTCCCCTTATTCGTCGCCTGCGTGCCCACCTTTTGGATGTGGCGCCTCCCTCCATTGCTCCTCCTCCGATGCAGGCCCCCCCGGTGGAGGCCCAGCCTGAGGGGCGCCTCCCGTATTGTCCCGAAGAGTCCGCCATCGTGCAGCGCTTTCGGCCTTTTGCCGAGCTCTTCTACCTCGTGGCCAGCGCCGATGGGCACATCGATACCGACGAACGGCGCGTCATGCGGGGCGCTTTTGAGTCTTTGACGGGGGGACGGGTGCGCCCAGCGCGTCTGTTGGCTCTCGAGGCCGAACTGATGGAGTCCGCGGCCGGTCGCGACCGGGACGAGTTACTCGAAGACGTGTGCTCGGCCTTGGCGCGTGATCGGGAGGACGCCGAACTCGCTTTTACCCTGGGGGTGGTCGTTGCCTTGGCCGATGAGCAGGTCGATGCGAGCGAGCAGTCCCTGGTGCTGCAACTCGCCTCCTGGATGGGGATCCCCAAGCGTCGCGTTCCTGAACTCTTGCGAGTCGGTGAGCGCTCGCTGCGGCCCAACCCAGCCTAGGAGCTCCGCCGGGCCGCCGCCTAACCCAGGGGCACCCAGCGCTCTTTGATCGAGACGGGGATCTTCGCACTCAGATCGATGCTCAGCTCCACGAAGTGGTGTTTTTCGATGCCGCGATAGGGGATGATGCGCGGCACCTGGGCGGCATTGATGTAACTGACGCGATCGACATAACTGATCACCGGGCGCGGTCGGTGTTCGCTGGCGTGCATGTGGCCCGCGATCACGGCGACGACTCGTTTGCCCCGGTCTTTGGCGTATTCGATTGCCGTGCTCAGATCGCGATCGCCCCAGTCCTGGGGCGCGTCGGGGCGCTCGGGCAGAGCAAAGTCGCGCCCCCACATCGCGTCGGCTTCGTCACCCAAACCAAAGGGGCCGTTGTGGGCCAAGAAGATCACATCATCGAACTTAGCCTGGTCGACCAAGCCGACAAGACGCTCTGTTGATTCTTCGATGCTCGTCACGCCGTGGGTACGGCCGAGTTGCTCCGCAAAAGAGCAGTCCGATCCCCCCATGGCGCAGGGGCGCGCTGCAATGAGCGATACGCCCCCGTGGTCGGTCGAAAGGGAGTGCTCACTAAAACCGCAGGATTGGATCCCCTTGCGCAATACAGGCCCCATCAGGCGAAACAACGCCGATTTCCCTGATTGAAAGGCGAGCTCGGCTTTGATTTGCGCCAGGTGGGGGGCGTCGTTGTTGCCCGGGATCAAGAGCCCCGGCATACGCAGACGCGAGATCGTCCGAATCATCGCCAGGCCGTTTTTGAGACTGCCGCTACCCATATCCCCGACAAAGAGGGCGAGGTCGAACTCTTCACTTTCGAGGAAGTGATTGTCGAAACCATTGTAGCTGCCGTGGAGGTCTCCGATGATCGCAATCTTGTTCGCGACAAGCACCTGCTTACCCTAGTGCAGAGTTTGTTTCAGGTAGAGCACCAAGGATTTGCAGTCGATCTTATTCTGGACACAAATCACAGAAGCTGCGGCACAAGGCTCCGCCTCTTTGCGCGTCTGCGCCGCCGTGGCCTGCACCGAGTCTGCATGAGTCAGCGAACTCAATGGGCGCTTTGATCGGCCTCATCTGGGGCTTCTTCTTCCTTCTTCTTTTGCTCCGCCTCACGTTTTTGCATCTGTTCTTCTTCGTAGCGGTCGTAGGCCACGACGATGCGTTGCACCAAGGGGTGACGCACCACATCGATGTCGGTGAGATGGCAAAAGGATACCCCTTGTACATCTTTGAGGATCGACTCGGCGACGGACAGGCCGCTCCGAGCGCCGCGCGGCAGATCGGTTTGGGTGACGTCGCCGGTGACCACGGCTTTTGATCCGTAACCCAGACGAGTCAAAAACATCTTCATCTGATCGGTGGTGGCGTTTTGGGCCTCATCCAGGATCACAAAAGCATCGTTGAGTGTGCGACCTCGCATGAAGGCGAGGGGGGCGACCTCGATCTGGTTCTGAGAGCGCATCTGCTGCACTTTGTCGTAGTCGAGCATATCGCCGAGGGCGTCGTAGAGCGGTCGGAGGTAAGGGTTGACCTTCTCCGCCAGATCGCCGGGCAAAAACCCCAAACGTTCCCCAGCTTCGACGGCGGGGCGGGTGAGGATGATGCGTTTGACCTTGCGCTGGACGAGGGCTGCGGTGGCCATCGCCATGGCAAGATAGGTCTTGCCCGTGCCGGCGGGACCAATGCCAAAGGTGAGATCGTGTTTACGAATCGCGCTAATGTAGTGGCGCTGCCCGGCGGTCTTGGGCGCGATGGGACGGCGTCGTGGTGTAACCAAGATCACCTGATCGAGCAGATCGACCAAGCTCCGATTCGCATCGGCTTTCAGGCCTCTCAGAGAGTGGGCCACATCGGCCACGTGCACGTCGAGCCCCTCGTCGACGAGACGGGCCGCATCCGAGACAAAGCGGTAGGCCAGCTCGACGGCCTCGGTGGGCCCGGCGAAGTGAACGGAGCTGCCGCGCAGACTGACTCGAGCCAAGCTATGGATCTCGACTTCTCGTAGCAAAGCGGCGTGCGGGCCCGCGAGCTTGATCAATAGCTCGGTGTCGTCAAAGTGAAGGCTTTTTGAGTAGTTGGTTTCTTCCATCAACGTACAATCGTGACCGGGCAGCTGGCGTGGCGAACCACATATTCGCTGACGCTGCCTATCAGAAGTTCTGCCACCGCGGACATCCCTCGACTTCCCATGATGATCAAGTCGGCTTTGATTTGTTTGGCGTAACCCACGATTTCGGTACCGGGATGTCCGATGACTACATCGGTTTCGACCTCGCTGGTCTCGCTCGGCATGCAGGAGAGGGCGTGCTCAAAACTACCGCGTGAGACGGACTTCTCGCTTGCTTTGACTTGTTCAGACGTCAACGCTCCAAATCCGAGCATGACCGCTGCTGGGGCATCGTAGACGTAGAGCAGGGTGAGGCGAGCTCCGGTTTCTTGAGCGAGCTTGTGAGCGAAAGCTGCGGCGTGGCCAGCGGCTTTCGATCCATCTACAGGTACGACTACGTGTTTCATGCGGTATTCCCCTCGTTGCTTGTTTTGTAGGTGAACGGCAGCCCTGGAGCAGCGCTTCCCTGGCTTCGCTCCCACCTCTTTCAGATCTACCGGAAAACTGGTCAAAAGGTGAGCTTTCATTTTGGGGGGCCCGGAGTTCGATTCAACTCGCCGCTCGGCGGATTAAAGCCGCCTCGCTGCTGGACGTTCTGTACCCGGTGGCCCAGGGTTCCCCCATCGAGCAGCTCAGCCCCCTCGCACGCGTTCAACTTCGGGATTTAAACGACCGTATCGCTCGCACGCCTTCCGACTGGTGCGTCAAAGGCATGTATTTTACGACGATTTTGCAGTTGCTCCGAGAGCAAGGCCTGTCCGTCGGCGCTGGACGCACCTACGTTTCTTTTCGCGACTACCCCCTGCGCGACTTCATGCAGCTCAAACTCGATGCGGCCCAGGCTCTCTATCCGCGGGTCGATCCCAAAACCGGGTTGCGGATGTTGGGTCAGCTTGCCTTCCCCACCTTGATGTCCTCCACCGTGGGGCGGGTGATCTTCGCGGTGGCGGGCCGGAGTTGGGCCTCCGCCTTGCAACTCGTGCAACGGGCCTACAATGTGAGCGTCAGTGGACGAGTCGATTTGACCGAGTGCGATGCCGAGAGCGCTCGGGTGCGCATGCGCGACGTGTGGAACTTCCCCGACTGCTATCATGTGGGCGTCTTTGAAGGGGCGATGCGCGCCTATGCAATTGAGGGCCAAGTCGAAGTCCAGTTGCACGATCGTCCTTGTGATGTCGATCTGCAGTTGACGTGGAAAGCGTAGAAGACGGCCGCCAGCGGTGCTCTTGCATGGACCACCATCTCTCCGCGTAAGTCGAGTGACGGTGGGCTACCTACGTTCAGGGTTCATAACGGGACATCGGACGGAGCGGTGTGCTAAAAGACAAGAATGCTTGTGGCGCAACGCGGTGCGTGTCTTACGGATGACCAGATAGAAGCGGGGTTGAAGGACACGGCCGCCGGAGGGGCCGGGGGAGCAAGCGCGCCTTAAAACCTGCCACTGGGCCAAACCGGGGAAAAACTTGGCCCAAAGAGGCCCACCTGCTTAGAGCAGAAAACCATGAGCATCAGCCGATGGATAGGATTCGGGGCTGCGGCGGGTTTGGTCGCGGCGGTGTGGCCCGTGATCAGTGCAACGCTGACCGGATCGCTGCCTCCCCCGACCGCTCTTTCCAAACAAAGCGCTCGGATCGAACAAGGGCCGCCTCCCGAAGCCGACTTGGCCGGTCTTGATCTGATGCGTCTAGACTTGCGCCCACAAAAGGTCACAGCTCCGCTGCCTGGGGGGCGTACCGCCGAACTCACTCTCGACCCAGTGGTGCAACGGGCGGCCCTGCGTGTGATGAAGAAGTACGTCGTCCCCGAGGCAGGCGTGGTGGCGATGAACCCCAAGACAGGGGAGCTCATCGCCTATGCCAGTCACGTGAGCGAGGGCGAAAAATTTGACGTCAACGCCCGCGCCGAAGCGCCGGCTGCCAGTGTCTTCAAAGTGGTCACCGGCAGTGCCCTCGTCGAAAAAGGCGGCCTGAACCACAAGACCGAGCAGTGCTATCGCGGCGGCAAGAGCGCCATCCGGGCGGACGAACTGCGCGACGATCCCGCGCGGGACAAGTGGTGCGCCACCTTGGGCATCGCCATGGGACGCAGTTTGAACGTCGTTTTCGCGCGCCTCGCCCAAAAGCACCTCACGGCCGAAGATCTCACCGAGGTAGGCGGCGCTTTTGGTTTTGGAGCGAAGATCCCTTTCGCCATCGACAACGAAGCTCCTCAAATCAACATCCCGGATGATCCTCTGGAGTTCGCGCGCACATCGGCTGGCTTTTGGAACACGAGCTTGTCGCCGTTGGCAGCCGCCTCTTTGGTGCAGACGATTGCCAACGATGGCGTGACGCTCAAACCACGGGTGGTCAAATCGGTCAGCCGGGGCAAGAAGCTGCTCTACGAGTTTCCCTCCGAAGCGCAAGTCTTGCGTCGGGCGGTCGCCGCCGAAACGGCGGAAGAAGTCACACAGATGATGCTCAACACCGTGAGCAATGGCTCAGGTTACAAGACCTTCCACGATCGTCGAGGTCGCTCCTTTTTGCCTCATATCAAGGTCGCCGCCAAAACGGGGACGTTGACCCGCCACAAAGAAAACCGCCACTACACATGGTTGGTCGCCTTTGCTCCCGCCGAAGACCCCGAAATCGCCGTGGGTGCCTTGGTCGTCAACACGCCCAAATGGAGGATCAAAGGGCCCGATCTGGCCCGAGACGTCCTGAGGGCCTACTTCTCCAACAAGGGCACTCCCGGCGTCAGCTCGCCGTGAACCAGCTCATTCCCCTCTCGGGAGCGGGCCGCGCGCGAGTTTCGGACACCCGTAACAACTGAATCTCAGTTCAGCCGTCCGGGGCCGAGTTCCCCGTCAGGAAGAAACGAGCCTCCTCCGTCACGGCAGATTTTGTAACGGCGGATTTCATCACGGCGGCGTCAAACGAGCGCAGGTTGTGCGCGCGGTGCCGAGAACCCCCCCCGAAGCGCGCCCCTCGGTTTGGCCCCAGGCCGCAGCTGCATCTAGCTGAAAGCGGCTCGTTTCACCGATTTTTTCCTCACCATTTCAGAAATCCCGGGCACTGCCGTTTTATCTGAGGGAAGGAGTTAGTTCCCTCTCGCGGGGGGCGAGGTCGATCCTGACCCGGCAAGAAAACTCAGTTATGACCCTCAGAACATGTACATACCCTCGTTTGAGCCGGCCCAACACTTTGAGTTTCGGGGGGCTCGAGGCATGAGAGGGCTGGACCTGAGCGAGGCGATTGCTAAGGTGGATCCCGTGCAAGTTGTCCTACGCAAACTTGGACGAGGCTCTCGATCAGTCTCTGGTCGTCTCGTACGTGCGCCCCGCAAAGGCTCGGTGATCGTCATTGAGTTTGCTGACGGCATGCACGAGTACGTGACCACAGCCGTGAAGCGAGTGCTCCGTATGGCCCAGCAGGATGTCTTCTATATCGAGACGGTCAATAGTCGCTACCGCCTAGAAGTGCGTGAGCGCGACAGTGCCCTCGATGATGCCTCCAGCGGTTGAGCCGTTTTCCAGCTTGTTTTTTAGAGGGGGCTTTTTGCCTCTGAGCTTCTTTGTCCGTTGAGCCGCTCTGTTCGCTGAGCCGCTCTTCCCACGCTTGCGCCAGCTCGGGCTCTCACTTGGCTCGTCCGAGTCGCTGCGTGGACTCTGCGCCGGCCTGGTGCCGCCGCTCCTTTCTTGCTCGCGCCATCGCTCGATGGGGCGAAAACCTGCCCTGCTTGTCAAAAGGTGGCGTATTTGTCCGTTTCGGGCTAAGTGCGGCATCCCGAATGAACCCGTCCAGATCAGCACGGGTGCCACAATCCAACCTATTCGAACGGAGTTACCCCCATGGGAGCATTCGACAGTCGTAACAGCAATAAAATGCGTCGCAGGAAGTCACAGGCCAAGCTCAAGGAGCGTCAGCAGCGTCGCGCCGAAGAAGCCAAAGCCGCTCGCTCTAAGTGAGCCACATGTGAACCAATGCGAGCAGGCGGTCTCTTTCGGGCCGCTTGTAGCGCGTCGACTATCGCGACCTCAGCCGAGCGTCGCGATGATTGTTTTGTGAGGCGGCATCCGCGCCTCTGCTGCGGAGCCGGGGTGATTCTTCTGCGAACCTCCCTTTGGGGTCTTCACTTCAATCAATCGAGGAGTGAATCGTGCGCGATGGAAAGTGCTTGTCCCTGGTGGGCTCCGCCTTTTTCACTTCTTCACCAAAGAGCCCTTCGTCACCACTGATGCGCTCTTCGCTCAGCATGACCCACTTGCCTTTGGCGTCCGACCACTTCTGTCGCAAACGGGTCACGCGCAAAGTGGGGTCATCCACGAAGTTCCATGAGACATCGACGACGACCGTGGCGCGGATGGCGCTATCCATGTCCAAACTGGCCAGTTCCGAGTCGAGAATGCGCAGCTGATTGTGCCACTGGGCGCGGTTTTTCATGAAGGTAGCTCGGTTTTCCTTCGAAGCGCGCTGCACTGCATCCTGCATCTTGCCCCAGCGTGCCGCGAGGTTGAGCTCGCGCGCCGCTTCGCTTGCTTTCTGAGCGGGGGTGGGCGGCGCGCAGCCGAGCGCCGTGGCGGCCACGACGCCGAGGGCCAGCAAGAGCTGAGAAAACCGGGTTCGGCTGCCAGGAGTGGGGATGGACGGGGCCACGGGTCGCATTCCTGGCGTTTACCGAAGCTGGCTCGGTCGGGCCAAATTTGTGGGCGTGAGCCCTCAGTCGGATGACTTAGAAGTCGTCGTGAAAGAGGGGTTCACGATTGCGCACGTAGCGGTAGATGAGCTGACGGGCTTCCTGACTGATTGAGGTAAAAGAGCAACCAAAACCAGGGGGGGCGTCGCCTACGCCGCTCTCGCGCGACCACTTGACCGTCGCCAAAGCGCGAAAGTCATATCCACCGGGCATATTGACCGTGATCTGAATGGTCGAGCCCAAGGGCGGGATCTCATAAGTCGAAACGAAGAGCCCACCGTCATCGACGACATCGTTGCCGCTGAGCCCCTTGTAAAAGTTCGTGGGACTGTGGGCGCCCAGGTTCGCTTCGAGAGCGATCGCGCCGTCGGCTGTTGCCTCGGGGGGCATGGAGGCATGTTTGGAGTCACGGCGCTCGACCGAGGCTCGCGCTTCACTCTCTTGCACTTTGGGTTGGGGGGCTCGAGCTTGCACCGAAGCCTGGGTGGCAGCGAGCTCGCTGGCAGCTGGCTTGTTCGGGGCCCGAGTCGGGGTCGGCATCGTCGCATCGAGGGCGCCCGAGGCTGCGGCCGGTGCTGGCACCGGGGCGGGTGCCGAAACAATGGGCTCGGTGGGTAATTGAGTCTTGTCGAAGGCACCGGCCGATTTTTTAGCTGCTGCTTGCGGCGTGGGCTCGTCGAGCTGAGACAAGCCGTGCAGCAAGCCGAGCGAGCTGGCGATGATCTCGGTGACGCGCTCGCTGGTGGGCGAGGCGGGAGCCGTCTGCAGAGTCGCCAAAGCTTGCCGTACGGCATCGCGGGCGATGGGGGCCTTTTCGGTGACGCCGGCGCCCTGGGCGCTTTCCAGCTGGTGGAGGGCTCCCATCGCACGAGCGACTGGTTCGGCTACCGAATCGACCAAGGTGCCTGCTTCTGGGGTTTGCAGCAGAGACAGTGCCTCGGCAAGTTTGGTTCTGGCGGTCTGGGCCTTCTCGACGATGTCGCTCATCCAAAGTTCCTTGTGGTGCATTGCTCGGGCTGTTTGTGCCGCAGCCTAACCCTCCCAAGCGCTGCTCCCATTACATCAAAGCTCGATGAGTGGGAGCAAGCTGAGACTCTACAAAAACTTGTTCGCTTTGGCCAAGGCCTGATACGGCCGAGGTATGCAGCAGCATTCCCAGGGCGAGGACCTCGATGATCTGCCTACACGAGCCTTTAAACCGGCTTTGCGAGGCGATCAGCGTTTCGATCGGAGCGCCGCCCACCGGGACATATTGATCTTCGACGACGTCCATAAGGCTTACCGCGCCGATGTGCCGGTGCTCAAAGGGTTGTCGACCTCGATTGCTCGCGGTGAGTTCGTCTTCATCACTGGGCCTTCTGGAGCAGGAAAGAGCACTCTACTGCGGATGATTTACGCTGCAGAAAAGGCCGATCAGGGACGCATCCTCTTTTTGGGGCGGGACGTATGTAGGTTATCCGCCGACTCTATCCCCTATTTGCGTCGCAATATTGGGGTGGTTTTCCAAGACTTTAAATTGGTGCCCAATTGGACAGTCTATCAAAATGTGGCCGTCTCTTTAGAGGTGCTCGGGGTGCCGGCGCGCATCATTCGTCGCCGGGTAGGCGAAGCCCTGGAGCGCGTGGGATTGACCGGCCGAGGAACCGACCGAGCGAGCTCCCTTTCAGGAGGCGAACAACAACGAGTGGCGGTGGCTCGCGCCATTGTGCCCGAACCGGCGCTCTTGCTCGCCGACGAACCTACAGGCAACCTCGATCCCCAGCTGGCTGTCGACATCCTCGGATTGTTCGAAGACATCCATGAGACGGGGGTCACCGTGCTCTTTGCCACCCACGACCGCAGTTTGCTCGACGTGCGACCGCG
This sequence comes from Polyangiaceae bacterium, assembly GCA_050300635.1. Lineage (GTDB taxonomy): Bacteria > Myxococcota_A > Polyangia > Polyangiales > Polyangiaceae > NIC37A-2. The sequence goes on along the minus strand of JBNKYC010000042.1, from coordinate 112,041 downwards.
GCGCGTCGTGGTGCTCGATGAGGGATGCACCCGCGATATTCGCATGGGGCTCAATGACGATGCGGCCCTGTCTCACATGCGGGAGGCTTCATGATCGAGCGTGTCTTTCGAGCCATCTTCGCCGATCTTCGTCTGCAGTTTTTGAGCGTCTTCAGCGTGGCCGTCGCCTTTGTCTGTTTGACGGCCACCTTGATGGTGGCCGTCAATATCGAACACCTACGTGGCGGTTGGTTCCGTTCGGCGCGCGCTTCGGTTTATCTCAAGGCGGGCACCGAGCAAGACGAGGTCCAGACCATGCGCGCTGCCTTGCTCAAGGCCGAGGGGGTCAGCGAGGTCAGATACGTTTCTCCAGAACAAGCTCGCCAAGAAGTGATCGGAAACAGTCGGGACGAAGCCCTCATTGCCTTGCCCGAAGACGCCTTCCCCGCCTCCCTCGAAGTGAGCCTCGGTAAAGAAGGCGCTCAAGAGCGGGTCAAGCAGCTCGCGCATCAACTGAAAGCGTTGCCGGCGGTCGAAAGCGTCGAAACTTATGGGGCCTGGGGACAGCGCTTGAACAAATTCCTTTCCGGCGGCGTGCAGGCGGCCTCTCTTTTAGTGCTCATCGTGCTCGCCTCGGTGGTGAGCGTGGTCGGATCGACCATGCGCATGGCTTTGGCCCGACGGCGCACCGAAGTCGAGGTGCTCAAGATGGTGGGCGCAACAGATAGTTATGTGCGAGGACCTTTCGTGATGGAGGGGGCCACCCAGGGAGCCGTGGGTGCTCTTTTGGCCATCATCATCATGGGCTGCATCCACTTGATCCTCAAAGATGCTTTTGATGGCGCGCTCGGGAGCCTGCTCGGAGCCACGCCTCGTTTTCTTCCCCTTCATTTCTGTGCCGCTTTGATTCTGCTGGGAGGTGGCATCGGCGCCCTGAGTGCGTTTGCGAGTCTGAGGCGCTTGCTCAGCTCACAGGTTCCCGCGTGATCTCATGATGCAGCGACTCCTCCCCCTTCGACACTTCTTCGTTAGCGCCGCCTGCTTGCTCGGAGCAGGTCTGCTCACCGGTGCCAGTTTTGCCGGCGATCCGGTCGACGATACTGGCTTTGATGTCGATCTGCTCGAAAAAAAACTCGACCAGCTCAAGCTCAAAGAACACAGCTTGCGCCGCACCCTGGAGCAAGGGCGCTCCGAAACAGAGCGCCTACGCCAGCGCGTCATCGCGCGCGGTCGGGCCTATTATCGCATCACGCGGGGGCTGCCTGCGGGTGACTTTATGGAACACGCGGTGCGCGTCGAGCGCCTACGTCAGGGGTTGCTCAGCGATCTTGCGCGCCTGTCCGTCTTGAAAAAACAAGAGTCCACGGCCGATCACTCGCTTTCCTTGCTCAAAGAAAGGCGCGCTCCTTTGGAGCTTGAGCGCCGTGCCGCTGGCGAAGCGCGGGATGCTCTTCTTTCTCAGCAAGAGCGAAAGCGGGCTTTCGAAATGGCCTTCCTGGGCTCGGCGAGTCGCAGTCAGCATACAGCCGTCTACAGTGCTGGAGCCCAGCTCGACTTGGGCAGCGAGAGTTTCGCGAGGATGCAAGGGCATTTGCCCTTCCCTCTGCCGGGGCGCACCGAGATCGAAGAAGTCCGCCTCCCCCACGCCGGGGGACCTGGCTTGATTTTGCGATCCAACTTGGGCGCGGTCGCGCGCGCGGTATTCCCCGGTCGGGTCGCCTTTGCTGACGACTACGCCGACTACAAAAAGACGGTCATTTTGGATCACGGCGATGGTTATTTCACCGTGACCGCCGGTTTGGGCAGCATCCTGGTGCAGGTGGGCGACGAGTTGCCCCAGAGCGCGCGCCTGGGTCAGGCGGGCACGAGCGGCGCGACCAGTCAGGTCTACTTCGAACTGCGCGAAAACAGCGAGACTTTGGCTCCCGGGCCTTGGTTCGGTATCTGAGTTGGCCAGAGCCGCTCGGCTGCAAAACAGTACAGATTTACACTTCTTCACAAAGGTTGATGAACTGCCTTCATCTTCCGATCGCATTCTTTTCTCAGTGGCGGGGCGAGCTAGCCCCCGCCCGACCTCAAGAGAAAGGAAACATCATGTTTGGATTTGTAGTGGCGGGGCTGAGCGCAGCACTGCTTTTGGCCCTTGGCGCTCGCCCGCGTTTTGGACGCTTGGGAATGAGGCGACTGTTTGTCCACCTGGACGCCTCCCCTGCCCAAGAAAAGGCGATCAGAAACTCCCTTTGCGCGATGCGCGACACGATGGAGCCGCTCAAAGCGCAGATGAAGGACGCGCGCTCCGAGCTCGCCGACTTGGTGCGCGGTGATCTCAATCAGGACGAACTTCAGTCCTGGATGCGAGCGCGCAGCGCTCGGCTCGACGAGCTCATCCCTGAGCTCTCGGCCTCATTCGTGCGGATGGTTGAGGTTCTGGATGACCGTCAGCGTGCGACCTTCGCCGATTGGGTCCAAAAGGGGCGCTTCTTGGCTCATCCTTGTGCAGGCCGTGGTTCCTTTGGCTCGTGCGGCCATCGTTTCGCCCACCACGGCTGTTGAAAGGAGCGATCATGGGACGTACGATTCTGAAGGTTGTTTTGGTGTTCACCCTGATCGGTGGACTCTTCTCGGGGTGCGGCAGCTTGCATCACCGGGGTCGTTTTGGTGCCTCTTGGCATCGCGATCATCACGCTCAGTTGGAGCAACACATCGCACAAATCTGCGCTCAGGCAGCATTGAAGGCGGGTTCTTCCTCGTCGGGCTCTTCGAGTGGGGCCGAGCAAAAGTAGAACCGAGAATAGAAAGCAGCTATGAGCCTCCGTGTTCTCATCATTGACGACGACCTTCGTTTGTTCGAGCTCTTGGATGAGTTTCTCCGCAAAAACTCTGTGATCGCTCAACACGCGCCTGATGGGCTCACTGGGCTTGGGCTGCTTGCTCAAGGGGGCTTCGATGCCGTCTTCTTAGACGTGATGATGCCCGGCATGGATGGGCTGAGCGTGCTGCGCAAGGTGCGCGAGCGCTCCTCCCTTCCCGTCTTGATGCTCACCGCCAAAGGGGACGAAACCGACCGCGTCGTGGGGCTCGAGCTTGGGGCTGACGATTATCTGCCCAAACCCTTCTCACCCCGCGAGCTCTTGGCGCGTCTACGGGCCGTGTTGCGCCGGGGTAGCGCGTCGGCTTCTGGGCAAGAGTTCCATGTTGGGCCCCTTGTTTTGCTCGCTTCGAGCAGGGAGGCCCGGGTAGGGGCACACTCCCTCGATTTGACGGCCCTGGAGTTCGACTTGCTCCTGGCCCTGGCCGAGCGAGCTGGGCGGGTGGTGCCGCGCAGCGCTCTTTTGGAGCTGTCGGGGCGAGATGGGGTGCACGTGGGAGAGCGCACGGTGGATGTGCATATCTCCAAGATCCGAAAGAAGCTGGCCGAGCTCGGACAGCCTGGGCCCCACATCCAGACCATTCGTGGGGTGGGTTATCAGCTTCTTTCTGGTGGCCGAGCAGGCGGCTCATGAGGGGCAAGACCTGCGGCCGCCGTGCTCGCCACGGTCCTCTACTTTTCCGGGGGTTTCCTGGCTGGGGGATGCGTCGTTACGTACGGGCGCGCCTGCATCGCCGGCTTTTCTTTGCGATGGGGGTGGCGATCCTATTTTCGCTGCTTGCTTCGGTCTTGATAGCGCTGTGGCTTCACCCCCAAGACGAGCACTTTGATGCACGCCGCGGCGAGAAACTCGCGGCGGCTCAGTTCGCTCGCACCTGGGACGATCCTGCGGCGCGCTCCGAGTTGGCCGAGCAACTGAGCGAGGCTTTTTCGGTGGCTCTCGTTTTGAAAGACGATCATGGGCGCGTGCTGTCCGAGCACGGGGGACGCTGCACCTCGGCTCAGTTTTCAATCCCCGTGGCGCACGGAGAGCGCCCTTTGGCCTCTTTGGGGAAGGTGGAGATCTGCGTGACTCCGGGGGGCCACGACTTGCGTACGCCGCTTCTGGTCATCCCTTTCGTATTCGGGATCGTCTTGTGGATATCCTCGGGCCTGATCGCTCATCGACTCGGACGCCCTCTCGGTAAGTTGGTTGAGGTGACCCGCGAGATCGGCGCCGGTCAGCTCAAGAGTCGCGCCCGGCTCGGACGTCACGAAACGGGCGAACTCGGAGCGCTCGCCGAGTCAATCAACGAGATGGCTGCGCGCATCGAAAAACAACTCGAAGATCAAAAAGAGCTGCTTGCGGCTGTCTCGCACGAGATGCGCACGCCGCTGACGCGCTTGCGCGTGATCGGCGAGCTGCTCGAAGAAGGGGCCGATTTTGCAAAACTGACCGAGGACATGCAGCGCGAGATCACCGAGCTTGACGACTTGATCGGCCAGCTCTTGGCCAACTCCCGTTTAGAGTTCCACGCTTTGCGCAAAGAAGTCCAGCCTGCCGATGCTTTGGCTCGTCTCGCCCTCGTGCGCTGTGGTCTGAGCGAAGGGCTGCTCGAAGAGACGGGTTTTGATGACCTGGTTGTGAGCGGTGACGCGACCCTGCTGCAGAGGGCGCTGCTCAACTTGCTGCACAATGGCCAAAGCCACGGCGGTGGGGTGGTGGCTCTTTCGGTGCGGGCCCGCGGTGATCGCTTCGTCGAGTTTTCGGTCCGTGATCGGGGACCGGGCTTTGTGGACCAAGAGCTACCCCGCGTTTTCGAGTCCTTCTATCGGGGGGGCCAAGATCAAAAGACGGCCGGCACTCTAGGTCTTGGTTTATCTTTGGTGCGTCGCATCGCCCGTGCCCACGGCGGAGACGCCCAAGCCGAAAACACCCATCCCGGCGCCCGCATCTCGTTTTGGATCGAGCGCGCTGGCTGATCGTTTTCCCGAGCGCCACGAGTGAGGACCGCCTCGTGGAATTTTCCGTTCTGGGAGTGTTCCTTGGATTTGTTCGTGGGTCGAGCTATCCCAGATCACAATGGTCTCCTTTTGGGACACGCGTCCAAAGCAACGTTCTTCTTATGCAACCTCTTCTGCGTCGGGCGGGATGAGCACCCTCTCTTTCCTGACTCCTCTACGAGCGCTGGCCCCCGTCCTTTTGGCCAGCGCTGGTTTCTTCCTCGCTCCGGTGGCTCAAGCTCAAGACGCGCCGCGACCAACGCCGCGATTAACACCTCGTTTGAGACCTCGCCCGGCGCAACCCACGCAGCCCCGAAAGTCAGCCCAGCCTCAGCCCTCCTCGCCACCCCAGGGGCAGCGTCCCTCCGTGCAAAAGAGCGCCCCCTCCGAGCCGCGCTCCGCCCAGCCAGAAGCCGCGCCCCCTCGCGTCACGCCTCAGCTCGCGCAGCCGGAGCGCGTCGAGCCTCAAGCCCCTTCCTCGGCTTTGGTTCTTCCGCAAATGGCGCCACCCATGATGCCTGCCTATAAGAACTTTCCTGCCCCGCCGGGTTATGTTGATCGTTATCGGATGAACACGCCTCTGCTCGCAGCGGGCGGCATCACCCTGGGGATCACCTACGTCGCGAGTTTCGTGCGCGGCGCTCAGGATGGTTTCAAGAACGGCATGGGTAGTTTGGCCATCCCGGTGGTGGGTCCTTGGCTCGCGATCTCGTCGCGCAAGATCGATTGCAAGGTGAGCGTCGATACGAGCCAGCCCAAAGATCTCAATGACGTGGACAAGAACGTCAATCTCACCACGAAGGAAGCCACCAAGTGCTTCTCCAAAGAGGCGGCGACGATCGCGGTCATGACCGGCATGGGTATTGGACAGCTCATCGGGGCCACCTTGATGGCGGCCGGTTTGTTGGATCGACGTCACTATTATGTACGTACAGATTTGACCGAGCTCTCGATCGAACCCCGTTTCGACTTCGGTCATTACGGGCTCGTTTTGCGCGGTACTCTTTGAGCGAGGGAGGCGGGCGGCCGGTCGACTCCCAGAAAAATAGAGCAGAATCAGCTGCCTGGGCTCTGGCCAGGGATTTTTCTGTTCCCGCTAGCAAAGTGAGTTATAGTCTCCCTATGAGCGACAAGAGATCCAATCTGGGCGGTCGGCTTTCCCTCGTCACAAGCGAGGAGGCAGGGACGGGTTCCCTTTTGGACAGCTCCGGTGTCGTCGGCTCAGGCGAGAGCGAATACGCCCTCTTGCGTGCCGGCAAGATCGACATCGACGAATATATGGAGCTCAGTGTAGAGCGTGCCGTCGCCCACCTCGAAGGGCAGTTGCCTCTAGACCAAGTCGAGGCCATGCGCGCGGTTTTGCTCGACTCTTTGCGCAACGATCCACAACTTTCGACCCTGGTCGCTCAGGCCGCTGGTTGAGCGGGGCGTTTTGCGCGCGGCCCTCGTCGCGCTAGGAGCGGGGGGTGTCGTCCCTGACCAGATCTCCGCTCTTGCCCAGAGCTTCGCGCTCGCGCTCACTTCTCTTTTGCGTAGGGGGAGCACTCTTGCTCCTTGCGGCTTGCCGTCCCCAAGCGCCCAAGCTCAAGAGTTTGCCGCGTCTCGAAGTGCCTTTCGATGGGGTGACCGATGGAAAGAACCCGGCGGCAGAACCCGTTCCGGAGGCTCGAGCGCAGCCCGAAGAAGAGCCGGCTCCCGCGGTGAACTCTGATTTGCCCGATCCAAAAGGGCAGAGCTACGAAAGCTTCTTCCGCTATACCCTGCAATTTGCCCAAGGGGATGTGAGTGTTCTGTCAACGAAGTCCGTTGCGATGAAACATCCGACGACCGCGCCGCGTAAAATGGGGCGTTTTGCCGTTGAGCTATTTGTGGGAAGTGAACTGCTCGAAAGGGTGCGCTTCGATTTTCCCCTTCTGGGGGCAGCACGGGCGGGCGAAGAGGATCCGATCGAAAAAGGACTCACCACCCAGATGGAGCTGCTTGTGCCCTTGGTTGAGCGTGCCACTTGGGCGCGGGTCTTGGATCGGAAGACGCGGAAGACGTATCCACTCAGCTGGCCTCCCGGCTCTAAGCTCTCCTTGTCTCCCCCAGGCGTTGCACCCGGAGCCGGACCAGGCGAGACTGGGCCCTAGGATGAATTGTCAGCACTGCGGGCACGAGAATATTGAAGATGCGCATTTTTGCGCGAGCTGCGGGAACTCATTGACCGAACAATCCGCACAAGACGAAGGTTGGGTTGGCAAGACGGTGGGTGGCCGCTTCAAAGTCAATCGCGTGCTCGGCGAAGGCGGCATGGGCATTGTTTACGAAGGCGAGCAGCAGATGGGCAGCACGGTGCGCCGCGTTGCTATCAAGACTCTGCACGCTCACCTGTCCAAAGACGAAAGCGTCTTGGCTCGTTTTCATCGCGAGTGCGGCACGGTGGCTCAGCTGGAGCACCCCAATACGATCAAGTTTTACGACTTCGGGACCGAGGCGGACGGGACTCTCTACATCGCCATGGAGTTCATCGACGGGCGATCCATGGATCGCGTGCTCGAAGAAGACGGCCCCTTGCCCCCGACGCGCGCCGTGAAGATCCTCAAGCAAATTTGCGGTGCCCTCGACGAGGCGCATGACTTGGGCGTGATTCACCGTGACCTCAAACCCGAGAACGTGGTGCTCACCGAGCGTCTCGGAAACAACGACTTCGTCAAAGTCCTCGACTTTGGCATTGCCGCCCGGACCGAGTCAGCCGACGCTCAAAAAGAAGCCAAATTGACCCAGCAGGGCATGGTCTTGGGAACCCCTCCCTACATGAGTCCCGAGCAGTTCACTGGCGTCGAACTCGACCGGCGCAGTGACGTCTACTCTCTGGGTGTCATGGCCTACGAGATGCTCACCGGTCAGCTTCCTTTTACGGCCAATACGCCGTGGCAGTGGGCGACCCAACACATGACGGCGCAGCCCTTCCCCATTGATGAGCGACCCCAAGGCGCGGCTATTCCTCCACCGATGCGTCAGGCTGTCATGCGCGCTCTCGAGAAGAGCCCCGATGCGCGTCCGGCGACGGCGGGCGAGTTCCTCAAAGAGCTCGAGGCAGGAGTGAGCGGACTATTAGCGGGCGTGTCGGGGGCGACTCAAGAAATGCAGGCGGCTCCGGTTTTTGGCACGGCGCAGACGGCGGCCATGGCGGCGAGTGGAGCGATGGCGGCTACGGCGCCCACCGGAGCGCAGCCCGTCGTGCCATCTGCGACGGGGACAGTTTCGACTCAGTCCGAAATGTCGGCGACCCAACCTATCCAGATCCCCACCGAAAAGAGCAAGACACCTTTGATCGCTCTTGCCCTGGTGGGCATCCTGGCTGCAGGCGGCGGGGCCTGGGCCGTGACGGCGTCTTCGTCTTCGGGTGAGGAAGACGATCCAAGCGCGGCGGCTTCCGCTCAGGCGGAAACCGCCTCGAGCCCGGATTCGGGATCAGAAACAAGCGGAAAGGAAGCCCAAGACTCCTCCGATCCAGCTCCAGCGGATCCAACTCCCCCCGCGGCCGCGTCCGGTACCCCGAGTGCGTCTCCCCCCGCGCCTGCTGCCGCTCCCGCACCTTCTCCGAGCCCGAGCCCGAGCCCGAGCCCGAGCCCGAGCCCGAGCCCGAGCCCGAGCCCTACACCGCGCCCGGCCCCTGCACCAAAACCGGCAGCCGAACCTGGCCCCTGCGGCAAGTGCGAGACCCTATTTAGACGTAGCCGCTATTCGACCGTGGCCACAGTCTTCTCTCAGTGTAATTCCTCGACTCAGTCCAGGTGTCGAGCCGCCGCCAAGTCGACCGCCCAATCTCAGGTGAAATCGGCGGTAAAAGCCAAGCAGTGTTCTCGTGCCTGGAGCATTATTTCCGACGTGGGTCTATTGGGGGTGAATACATCCACAATGAAAGCGACGGCGAAGCAGTGCAAAAACTAATCGCTCCTTGACCTTGCCGAAGGGGACGCAGTAAGTCTCAGCGGCTCCGACGGAGCCAGCTATGCCGACTTTCACTCAGCACGCCGACCACTGGGATAACTCAGTTCATCATAACAGTGTTCCACCTGAGAGTGGGATTCGGGTCCGCGACTACCGTGGACTGTGGGTCGCTCTCACGAACTGCACCTTCGACCCGGTCACCAAGAAGCCGATCGAAGGGGACATCGTTGATTCGGATCGGGACTTCAGTGCCCTCTCCTTTCGGATGCGTCAGCAGGGGCATTGCTCCTGTGCCATCGTTTTCTGTGACGATAGTTTGCGGTTTGAGAGTCAGCCGCCCCCACCTCCCGTCTAACGGAAACGGGCCGGTGCCTTCAAGGAGGCAGGCTACTTGAGTTTGGGCTTGAGGATGGCTTTTCCGTCCTTGATGGCGACGTCGAAGTCCACGTTGCGCCCTTTGTGCTTCGCTCGCAGCTGAGCCTCGGTCTTGCGTATATTCTGTTCGAGTTTTTCGAAACTGACCGCCGCCGCTTTGGTTTGGGCTCGGGCATTTTGGTACTGCGCGTGAATGGTGCGGATCCGGTCTTCGCTCAGCCCTGGGCGGGCGGCTGGAGCTTTCGGCCGAGGGGCTGGGGCTGCGCGTGGGGCAGGACCGGGCGGTCTGAGGCCGGCCGGTTTTGGGCTGGCTGGTAGAGGTCGGGGTGCCGGGGCTGCCTTGGGGGCCGAGCCGAGGGGGCGCGGTGTGGGACTGGCTGGCTTGAGGGGAGATTTGAGGGGAGGCAGAGGTTTTGGGCTCGTACTCGTGCGAGGGTGAGGGGCGCGACTCGAACCGGCCTGAGCTTTGATCGCAATACTGGGTTTGACGTTGAGCTTACCCAGAGTGACTTGGGGGCCTGCTCCAGCGCGTTGGTTTTTTACCCGGCCCTCATTGCTCGTCAGTCCCGAGAGCAGGCTTGTTTTCGGAGCGGGGGAGGCACCGGGCTTTTGGAGATCGGCGAGCACGTTTTCGAACTCGGCATTGAGATCGACGTCACCGTCGAGCAGAGCCACCAAGTCATCCTCGGCCTTTTCTTTGGCCGAAGCGGCGCGCTCGGCGAGCTTTCGTTGCTCTTCGGTCGAGCGGCTCTTGTTTTCGTCTTCGCCGAAACGGCGGCGCGCCCTTTGCAGATGTTTGCGGTAGGTGCCGTTTTCGATGTCGCGGCAAGTCCGGTACCAGTACTGCTGGAGACTGGTGTAGCGCTGAACCAAGGTTTGGAACTTGAAGCGCTTGGCTGTGTTTTGGAAGGGCACCTTGCGTAAAGCTTCCACGCGTCGGTCGAGATCTTTACGAGGGATGTTCGGCTCGGTGCGTTCGATTCCCATGAAGTACTGCTCGTACAATGCGCGCACGCGTTCCAGACGGGTGGAAAGCTCGGTCAGGGCATTGTCGATTTCGTTAGGAGTCACGAGAGCATCGGGCGCGAGACGCGTCCATGCCTCCGCCTAGGCGAGCGAGTTTAGCATTCTCTGCTCGCTGTTCATACACGAGGAGTACGGCGCAGAATCAATACAAAGAGCGCGGGAGCGCCCAAAGTCGCCGTAATGACGCCGACGGGGAGCTCGTGACCAGGTACGCCGAAGTGGGCCAAAGTATCACTGGCCAAGAGAAACAAGGCGCCGAAGAGGCTGGCGGCAACTAGATCCAGACCCGCTTCTTCGCCCAAGAAACGACGGATCAGATGAGGGACGAGCAAGCCGACAAAGGCGATGGGACCACATAGAGCTACGCAAGCCCCGACCCCCAAACAACCTCCGAGTAAGAGCAAGACGCGCACGCGCAAGGTGTGCACCCCTAAGGTGGAGGCGCGCTCTTCGCCCCAATGGAGCACAGAAAGAGCGCGTCTTTGACTGAGCAATAGGGCATGGCTGAGCAGAACGGGGCCTACGAGCAGCAGCACTCGATCGTAGCCGACCTGGGGTAGCTGGCCCAAGGACCACTGGGCCGCGGCGAAGAGAGCTTCTTGATCGGCAATCAAATGCAGACCATGCGACACCGCCCCGGCGGAAAGTGTGACCGCGATCCCGGCGAGCAGGATTTCTTCCATGCGTGCCCGCGAACCGCTGGCCACGCTCAAGACCAAGGCTGTCGAGAGCAGTGCTCCCAGGAAGGCAAAGAGAGTCACAGCCGAGACGCCGAAGGATCCATCTAGGTTGAGAACCAAGGCAAACAGTGCCCCCAGGGTAGCGCCAGCGCTCGTGCCCACGGTGCTGGGGGTGGCTAAGGGGTTGCGAAACAAGGCCTGAAAACATGCGCCCACCAGAGCCAAGGTCGAACCGACCAACAGGGCAATCAACAAACGCGGCAGCCGGAGCTGAACGAGAACGAAGGATCGTAACCCCGAGTCGGTGATGGCATCTTCTCCGAGACCGACCGAGAGCTGAAGGAAGAGGCAGAGCAAGAGCAGCACTGCGCTGCACGTCCAAAAGAGCACCCGTTTCACCTTCGTGGCTCCGGTGGGTACGCGGCGCTCGCTGCGTCCGCCACGAGCGCTTCGAGATCGGTCGCCAAAGTGCCGGGTTGATGGGGCGGCACGAAGCGCGTCTCATAGAGCTGTCCCAAAGAAAGATGCAGCTTAGGGTCGGAGAGCCGGCTCGAAAACTGGATCTGGGCGTTTTTGATCCCCACCACACGCACGCGATCGACTGGGCCAAGGAGCTGGGCCAAGCGCACATCGTGGCTGACAATGACCACGCTTTTTCCTGCTTGCCACAGCTGACCCAAGGTTTGGTAGGTCGTAATCTGGTGTTGAGGATCGAGGTGATTGGCTGGCTCGTCGAGCATCAAGATCGAGGCTTCTTGGGCCACAAGCGAGACGATGAGCACGCGCTGCAGTTCGCCTCCACTGATGCGGGTAGAGAGCCGCCCCACCAGATGACCCAGCTTGTAGCGTTCCAGTAACTCGATCGAACGTGCTTCGGCGACCTTCTGGGATTCGAAGAAGCGATAGCGCGCGCAGGCGACCAAGGACTCGACCCGAAAAGCCCCATGGCTGAGCGATCGTTGGGGTAGCCAGGCGATGCTCGCGGCTCTTTCGTTTGGGCTCAAACGAGAAAGTGCTTGGCCTCCCAGTTCGACGCGTCCTTGGGCGGGGCGGTCGACCCCACAAAGAAGGCGCAGCAGGCTCGACTTGCCGCTGCCATTGGGTCCACACAAGACGATGCACTCGCCCGCTTCGAGCTCGAGTTGCGGCACTTCGATGCGCCCGGGTTGTACGAGCCCTTTCGCTATCAGCTTCATGGGGCTGCGTCCTTGGTCGGACGAGAGGAGGAACGGAAACCTTCGATTGCCGGGCGCAACTTAGGGATCAAATCGACGACGGCCGGACCAAGATTCATCGCGTAAGCGTGGTGCACGACGGCGAAGTTTTGCTCGCGCACGGCTCGAAGGGGCGTCCAGCGAGAGAAGTGGGTGATGAGTTGCTTGCGGGCTTGATCGAGTTCGAAAGGGGCGAGAGCGGGGCGTGAGATGACCATTAAAATCGCCTCGGGATTGACCTTGAGCAGCTCCTCGGCGCTGAGCTTGGGGGGGCCCTGTATCCGCTTGTCCACGGCGTTGCGAGCGCCTGCTGCCCGCAAGACACCGCCATGCATCGAGTCGTCTCGAATGTACCAGGTTTCGTTGCCCGAGGGTTCGCCGAGATCCAAGGTCCACAGCACCCGCGGGGCACCTTCTGGCGCGCCTTCGCTCAGGGTTGCGACGAGCGAGCGGGCGATCTTCTCGGCTCTTGCCTTGCGGTTGACCAGAGCCCCGAGCGCGACCAAGGAGCTCTCGACTTCGGGTAAGTGCAGCCAGGGCAGCGCGACGGTGCGAGCCAGACGGGAAAGAGGCTGCAGCTGGTTGCCCCCGACTTGCGTGGCAAGGATCAAGTCGGGGCGTAGGCGCGCGATGGCCTCGTAATGGGGAGTGAGAGCGGTGCCGACGAGGGGCAAGGGCTGGGAGCCCGTCTGGGTGCAGTAGTCGCTCAGTCCCACGAGCTCATCACCCGCGCCTAGGCGTCGGAGCGATTGGGTGATCCCCGGTGAAAGCGAGACAATGCGGCGCTTGAGTTTCGGTTCTTTGGAAGAGGAAAGGGGACGGTCCTGCTTTTCGGTCGAGTGACAGCTCAAGGACAAAAGAGGCAGAGACAAAAGAGCGCGACGGCCGAAAGGCGCAGGTCCTCTTCTTGTGGGCTCGTCTGAAAGGTTTTTCACCTCAGCGTTCCTGCCGGTTGCGGTCGAAGATGAGGCGCAATCCTTCCAGGGTCAGATCGGGGCAGATTTCCTCGACCCGTTTTGTGTGCGCGCAAATGCGGGGCGCCAAGCCGCCCGTCGCCAAGGTATGGCAGGGCACGAGCATTTCGGCCTCAATCTTGTCGAGCAATCCGTCCACAAGCGATGCGTAACCGTGAATGATGCCCGACTGCATGGCGTGGGGGGTGTTGCGGCCGATCACGCGTGGGGGTTCACTCAAATCCACACGGCTCAGTTTAGCAGCACGACTGAGCAAACCATCCAGACTCACCTGTACGCCCGGCACGATCACCCCACCCAGGTATTCTCCCTCTTGAGAGATGCAGTCGAAGGTCGTCGCTGTTCCGAAGTCCACCACGATGACCGCTTGGTGCACTTTATCAAAAGCGGCCACGGCGTTGACGATGCGATCGGCACCCACATCCCGAGGGTTGTCGTAACGAATACTCATGCCCGTTTTGAGGCCGGGTCCGCCCACGACCAAGGGTTCGATCTCGGTGACTGTGAAAATGGCCGTCTTGATGACTTCGGTCACCTGGGGCACCACGCTGGCGACGATGCAATGGTCGATCTGCTGGGTGTCGATCTTGCGAAGCTTCAAGATCTGCGACAGCAAGACGGCATATTCGTCAGCAGTGCGGCCCCGAGCCGTGGCCGAGCGGAAGGTGTCCACCAGAACCTGTCCCTCGAAGAGTCCACCGACGATATTCGTATTTCCTACATCTACAGCGAGCAGCATGCGTGGGCGCTACTTTGTCAGGCGTTTGACTGCGTGCAACTCGTCGCCCCAAACCAGCAGTTCCCAAGGTCCCTCTGCTTGACCTAGATGCAGTCGCGCCCCGAAAAGCTGGGGTGCGTCGCTCACGGTCACGAAGAGCTGCTTGTTTTCTGCACCGGGCGAAAACGAACTCATCCCTAGACTGAAGGCAGAAAACTCTTGAGGGGTGATCTCGAAAGGGATGTCGGGGGAAGGTTCGTTTTCGTAGCCGTCCCCATCTTCGTCTCCGAACTGAACGGTGAGCCCGTAACGACTGAAGGTGATCTTTTGGTGATCGTAGGTGCCCGCGTCGACGTTCGAAAGGACGTGAGCTACTGCCTTTGGGGCCGCCTGGGGATCGAGAGTGAGGCGAAGCTCTCCCACGTCCGAGTCGATGACCAATACGACGGGCGCCGTGCTGGGGCTGCTTGCTGGTTGCGGCGCTGGCGCGGGTGGGTGGGGGGGGCAGGTTTCGTTTTTCGCGCCGAGCAAAGAAAGCGCCGTGCTCGCGCTGGGCCAAAGCAGGGCTTTTTGGCCGGCACAAATCTCGCTGATCAGGGGTTTGAGATTGAGCGCGCCTAGAGCTCCAGCAGCCAAGAGGGCGGCGGCTTTCGTTTCTTCCGGTAGGGCCTGGTCACGGATCAAGGTCTCGAGCAGTTTGATGAGCTCACCCCGCAAAGGTGAGTCGTCCCCGCCCGCGGCCCGTTTCGGATAAGCGTGGATGAGCTGAGCGGCGAGGGTCTTGGTGCCCGGGTTCTTGCCAGAAAGAGCCTTTTTGAGCAGGGAGTGATCGGAGGCGAGTTCCGAGTGACTTGCCCAAAGACGCAGAGCCGCCTGGGCGATGACGGGGTCGTCCGCTGCCAGATGTTGGTCCAAGAGCTTTTTTGTCGCGCCGCTGATTTTCGAGCGGTCGAGCACGCGGAGCTGGGCGAGGGCAAAGAGCCGTCCGCTCTCGGGATCGCAATTCAAGAGCGCTGCGTCGTTTGGGTCGCTTGGGGCGAGCAAGTCGGCGGCCCGGCAGCGTAAGGTGATGAGACGGTGACGTTGAGCGGTCTGCGACCGTGTCTCTCCCCGGGGCAGCGCCAGCGAGCCGAGCTTCCGTAGTTCGTCTTCGCTCTTTTCGGCGGTCAAGAGCGCCATCGAGGTGCCGATCAAGGGCAGCCAATTCGGATCGTGGGCGGCGCGGGGCAGGCCTCGACTGAGCAGGATGCGGAGACTTTCGTCGAGCTGCTTTTGGCCGGCTCGCCCCAAGTCGCTCAGGGCATCGATCGCTGCGCTGCGCTCCTGCGGCGTGTATTTGGGTCTGAGCAGGACTTGGGCCAGAGGCACGGCGGCGCTCGGTCCTGCGCTCGCCAGAGCAAAAATGGCCTGCCGGCGACCCTTGTTCGAAGAGCTGGTCAAAAAGGTCCCGGCCACTTCGAGGAGGTGAGCCCCCACGGCATCACTCAGACGACCGTGACGCGAAAGGGGGAGGAGAAAGTCGGCCCTCTCTTCGCGTTGGGCCAGATCGAGTAAGAGCGTTTGGGTGCGTTCGTCCAGACGACCTCCCCGGTCGACCAAAGAGGCGAGACCGTAGATCGCAGGAGCGACCAACTCAGGTGCGATGGCCTGGGCTTCTGCCGAAAGCCAAGGGCGAAAGACCTGCTCGTACTGAGCTCCACCACAGCGACCTAGGGCCCAGCCTGCGGTGCGGAGCAATTGCACCGAGGGCGGCGGTGTGTCGGCAATCCAGCTGCTGAGGGCTGATACGAGTTTGTTCGCGACGGGGGCCGACTCCATCTGGGGGCAGTGTCGACCGAGAGCAAAACTACTCCACAGGCGGGCTTGTTCTCCTCCATGCAAAAAGCGTTGAATCGAAGGGTC
The DNA here is from genome assembly GCA_050300635.1 of Polyangiaceae bacterium. Taxonomy (GTDB): domain Bacteria; phylum Myxococcota_A; class Polyangia; order Polyangiales; family Polyangiaceae; genus NIC37A-2. The sequence goes on along the minus strand of JBNKYC010000042.1, from coordinate 96,385 downwards.
GGGAGCATGGGCCGCTTGGGCGAAGCTTCGCAGATCTTGCTTTTCGGATGCCCCGGCAGACACCTTTTTCGGTTGCGAGAGAGGGGGCGTGGGCGCTGGCGGGGCAGAGCTCGATTCTTCGTGGCTGCGATCACAGCCACAGGCCCAGGGTGTGAGGAGCAAGACAAGAGTGAAAAGGGGGAGCTTCATTTTAGCCAACGCTCCAGCGGTGACAAAGTGGAGGCTCCCCATTCTCGAAGGTGTTTCCGAAAACGCAACCATCCCTTTTGAGGCGAGGGTGCCGGATGGGTGATCACCGTCAGTCCTCTTCGGGCAAAGAGCGAAGCGGCGCGTCGCATATGAAAGTCACAGGTTACGAGGTGGACGGTTTGGTAATGCTCTTGCTGGCAGAGGCGAGCGACCCATAGGGCGTTTTCCCAGGTGGTGTGCGAATGGTCTTCTGTGGTGACCGGTGCGGCCGTCCCTTCCTCCTGCCACCAGTTAGCCATGGCCCGGCTTTCACTCGTCCCCTGCCACGTCTTGCCTCCGCTGACGATAATCGAAAGCTCAGGTCGAGCCCGAGACACCTCGCGCGCCTGGATCAAACGCCGCAACAGGGCGCCCCTGGGCTGGTGCTCGTGTACCGAGCAGCCCAGCACCACGATCACTTCTCCTTGGCACCCGCTCACGCCCCCTTTAGAGCAAATGCGGGTCCCGCGGGGCAAGAGCGGCACCCTTGCCGGGGTGCGCAGATCTTTCTAGCTTCAGCCGGACCGCCGTCGAGCCCCCTTCCGGGCAGTTTTGAGCGACTCGGTTTTCTCTGTTTGCCCACATGGCCGCTTCACGACGCCCGACTCCCGATCCCAAACGTTCCCCGACCTCAGTCGAGGAGCGCCTGGCTCTGCGGCGCAAAAAGCGTGAGGAGCGAACAGCCCGCCGCGCCCGCGGCGAAGAAGGCCCCCGGCGTCGCGCCAGTCCGGGGCGATCACGCCGCTACTTCTTCGACGAAGAAGAGCCGGCTCCGCGACGACGCCCCCCGACCTTGGGCCCCGAACCCGAGCGTTACCCCATCGAGTTTCCTCCTGGAGCTCTGGACTTGGATGCCGAAAAGGTCGTTCGACGCCTGACAACCAGCGGGCACGAGGCCTACTTGGTTGGCGGATGTGTACGCGATTTGTTAGTGGGGCATCGGCCCAAAGATTTCGATGTGGCTACCAGCGCGCGTCCCGAAGAAGTCCGCGCGTTGTTTCGCAACTCGAGGATCATTGGTCGACGCTTCCGTTTGGTCCATGTGCTCTTTCCTCACGGCCACGTGGTCGAGACGGCTACCTTCCGCCGTAATCCTCCTTCCGAGTCCCAAGGCGCCGACGATAGCCTGCTCATCATCTCGGATAACTTCTTTGGTGAGGCCCACGAAGACGCCCAACGTCGCGACTTTACGATCAATGGGCTTTTCTACGATGTAGAGCAACAAACGGTGCTCGATTGGGTGGGCGGCATGGAGCACATCAAGTCGCGTACTCTGCAGACGATAGGTGATCCCATCGTTCGCTTTCAGGAAGACCCCGTGCGCATGTTGCGGGCAGTCAAGTTTGCGGCGCGCATCGACTTTGGCATCGCTCCCGAGGTCTACGACGCTGCCGTTCAATGTCGTGGGGCTCTGGCGATGGCGGCACGCCCTCGTTTGAGCGAGGAAGTCTTGCGACTCATGCGCGGCGGGGCCTCTCAGCGTTCGATCTGGCTGTTGTGGGAAATGGGGCTGCTCGATGTGCTGCTTCCCGAGCTATCCGTCTATCTCGCGGATGCGGCCGATGATCGTTTGGTGTGGGCGCTTCTGGTCGCAGTCGATCGCGAGACCAAGCGCAAGGATGGACCTTTGGATGATGTGGTTCTGTGGTCGGCTCTTTTGCTTCAGCCGCTCCTCGAAGCGATCTTCGGAGAAAAAGACCGCACCCGAACCGCTCACGAGTTCTTGGAGCCGATAGTCGAGCGGCTCAATTTGCCGCGCAAGATGTCGGATGCCATCGTGCGCATTGTGACCATACTGCCGCGTCTCGAAAACGGCCGTTCCTCTCGCTTGCGCAAGAGCGCCCTCTTGCCTCTGGCGCAGCAGGTGGCCGTACTCCGCAAAAAGGCCCTCGCCTCCGTGGAAGGCGAGAGCCCAGTAGAAGAAGAAGAAGCAGAACCCGAGGCGGAAGCCCGGCCGAGCCGCCGTCGGCGTCGCTCAGCACAATAGACGACGAAGCGGCCTAATGAGGCTGAGGCAGGCCCAAGCGGGCTACAAGGCTAGGCGTTGAGCTCGACTCGAAGCAGGCGCCGACCGACGATGAAGTAGTCGCTGTGCTCCACCCGTTGTTCGCCCTTGAGTCGAACGTAGGTGCCGTTCTTTGAGCCCAGATCGGTGAGGGTAAAGTGCCCGTTTTCGTACTCGATGGCGCAGTGCTCTTCCGAGAGGAATGGATCGTCGAGCACGTTGAGATCGCAGCCCTGACGTCCGATCGTAGCCCGACTCGCTCGCGGGCAAAGAGTCAATCCTGGGCGGTTGCCTTCCAAGATTTGAGTGATGCGAAAGTTGCTGCTGAAACTAGGAGACCCGTAAAAGAAGGTGCCGGTTGAGTCGGTTTCTTCGCCGATGTTCGGCATCGGTTCGACACGAAACAGCTGGTCGCCTGCGATGAAAGTGTCTCCTGCGGCTAACTGCGCTCGATCGTGAATGCGCGAGTAGGTGCCATTGACCGAGTTTTCGTCGCGTAGGGTCAGGTCACCGGAGCGGTAGAAGAGATTGGCATGAACCGGTGAGACGAAAGGATCTTCGATTTGGATCTGCGCCTCGGTACCCAGGGCGTGCTCGTCGGCGCTCAAGTGATAGGAAAGACCTTCTTGGCCCTCGCCTCGAATGACGACGAGGTTGGCCTTGGCCGGGTCCTGCAAATCACCGAAATAGTCGGTCTCTAGATTGAGCACCTCGCCCGGAGTGGTTTCTCCACAACGACCACAAAACTTGTGCCCGGGGGGGATGGGGGACTGACAGGCAGCGCACGGATAATACTTGGCTTGTTCCATCTTTCGGCTTGCTCCTCAAACGGCGTCACTGAATGTAGTTGAGCCGGTTCTTGGAGTCCATCCAGCCCTCTTTGCTCATGATGCGGGCGACAATGGTTTCTTTGCAGGTTTCGACATCCACAAAGCCGAAATCCCGGGAATCATACGGAAACAAACGATTGTCGCTGACCAGATACAGTTTGCCATCAGGAACGTCGACGGCGGTATCTTTGGGACGAAAGGTGTGGGCTCCGATGGTGCCAGATTTATGTAAATGGTGAGCGAGCTCGAGCCAGCTGCAATCTTGGCTGACTTCCTCGGCCTCGTTGTCCGGATGAGGAAAGGTGAAGACCGCAGGGTCGCAGCGGCGTTCACTGGTTGCCGCCTTGCCATTGGTCGTCGGCACTCCGTCGTGAAACTCGACGTGATCTCCTCCTTCTCCGAGAACTCGGCCGATCACATAACGAGACGGGTAGTCTGGCTCCGGGCAAAGCACCAGATCGCCGAAGTGGGGTTTCATGAAGCGGGCAGTCAGAATCAAATCACCCTCCCAAAGGGTGGGACGTACCGAGGCGGCTAGAACCGGATCATCTATGGGCAGGCGCAGCCACCGAAAAGCGGTGAAGCGCGCCACGGCCAAAATACCGGCCACAAAGATGACGCCCCAGAGCAAAAAACGAATCAGACTTCTCACGCCTGGATCATACCGTCCAGTCGGGGTGAGCCCAAATCATTGGCAGATTCAGGGGTCACATCCCTCTCAGCCCAAAGCGGCCTTCTCCTTCGTTGCTCGTCAGCTGCTAGCTCCACACGACTAGATCGTCTCGGTGGACGAGCACCTCGTCCCCTTGGGTGCCGAGGGCGGAAGCCAACTCGGGGCCCTTCTTACCCGCCGAGCGAGCTACTTCGAGGGCGGAGAGTCGACTCAGACCGCGCCCAATTTCACGTCCCTGTAGATTGAGCACGGCCACGGCGTCGCCTCGTCTGAATTCTCCGCGCACCCCGACGACGCCCACCGGGAGCAGGCTTGTTTTTTGGTGCCGCAATGCCTCTTCGGCTCCACTGTCGACCAAAACGAAGCCCCGCGGTCGAAGGGTGTAGGCAATCCAATGATGTCGGGCGCGCAAAACAGACAAGACGGCAGGAAAGCAAGTTCCTACGTCGTCGCCGGAGAGGATCTCTTCGACCACTCGATCTCGCGCAGCTCGCGCGATGACTACCGTGGCGCCCGCGCGACGTCCTTGGGTGGCCGCCTTGAGTTTACCGACCATCCCCCCGCGCCCCACATTGTCCTTCGAGCCCTGATCGACGAACTCTTCCGGGCGCTGCATGAAGCTGATGCGCTCACCGTTTTCGCCGAGCACCCCTTCCACATCGGTGAGTAAGATCAAGGCGTCGGCATCGACGAGCGGCGCTACCAAGGCCGAAAGCTGGTCGTTGTCGGAAAAGCGCAGTTCCTCGATCGAAACGGTGTCGTTTTCGTTGATGATGGGGATGGCCCCGGCATCGAGCAGTGCCCCCAGAGCAGCTCGTGCGTTGTTCAAACGCTTGCGGTTGGCCAGATCTCCGTGGGTGAGCAGCACCTGGGCGGGCACCAATCCCAAAGGTGCGAAGGCCTCGTCATAACGTCGCATCAAGTCGGCTTGCCCCGCCGCGGCGGCGGCTTGGAGTAGGGACAGATCTGTGGGTCGCTTGTCGAAACCAAGGCGCGCTACACCCAAAGCAACAGCTCCGCTCGAGACGAGCACGATGCGCTTACCGTCTTTTTTTAGTCGGTGAAACTGCTCCGCCAGGCGTTGAGGGAGCTCTGGGACATGAGTCAAAGTCCGAGAACCGACTTTGACGACGATGTTCTTGGCTTCGCTCAGGGCCTTTCGGATCTCATGTGCAGAAGAGGTAGTTGCCTGCTCGGTCACAGGGCGCTTCTAGCATGACTGCTCCGAAAACCACGCTCCTCTGCTGGTTGCAAAGAGACGACGGTGCAATCTGAAAACTGCTCGCAGACCGCGGCGATTTCATGGGGTTCCATGTCGAAAACCAACATCACCCGCGGGTTTTCGCTTTGGGTGACGGTGGCGCCCCGGTTTTTGAACTCGCTGGCGAGTCCAGCCGGGGTCTTGGTGAGACGCAAAAAATAGCAGGTAGGGGCGGGAGGACTGCCTTGGCTGACGCTCAAGGCCCCGGCGTCTGCGCTGATGACCCAGGCGGCGTGCGCCCTCATGTCGCTACTGACCCCGCAGGAGGGTTCGCCTGCGAGTATCCAGCTTCTTTCTTGAGTGATTCTTTCGATGAGGCGCGCCACATCCCGTCGTGAGCGATCGGTGAGATCACGAAAGGGGCGAGCAAAGAGAATGAGGCGCGGCTGGGTGATCAGGCCGTGGGCGATGCCGGCTCGTCGATGCTCCTCGGGGCTCAGCTCTCCTACTTTGAGTTTACGTTGGAGGTCCAGGCCGACTTGCTCGAGGGCACGGCTGACTTCGCGCTCTGTGCATCCAGCCAAGTAGGCGCTTGTCTTGAGGGCGTCATGAAGGCGCATGCTCCGGGGGACGGGGAGCTCCGAGGGACAGATCGCCGCCCAGCCTGATTTGAGCTGCGCCTGAGCAGGAGCCCCACCCAGCATAAACTCACCGCCGGAAAGGTGCTGTCCGGGCTGGACAAGGGCGTCGATGAAACGCCCCGTGCCCTGCAAGTAGACATTGCCCTCCGGAATCCGAAAGTGGATGGGTGCGGCTTCGGGGTGCGAGAAGAAACGCACGCCGTGCGCTTCGAGCAGGGGAGGGCCTTCCTTGTGGCTTTCAGGATCGGGTTGAGTCACCGCGGCTCGGCTCAGGGGAGAAAGTGAGGCAGGACTTCGATACGTGCCAGCGGTTGATCGTCCTCGTAAAGGGCGTAGGGCGCCACCGCTTCGGCTGCTTCACGTAGTTGATGGGGTAGCATCGACATGAGCTGTCCTTCGCCGAGTTCGGCTTTGAGTCCTTCGACTCCAAGCAGCCGTCCAACGAGGGAGGTTTTGCGGACGGGGAGCTCCAAGAGAGGAACTTCGTCACGCAAGTGTGCGAGCTGCCTTGCCTTGGCGAGGGCCTGACGTAACCCGCCGAGCTCGTCCACGAGACCGCGCTCCTTCGCTTGCCGGCCTGTCCAGACTCGCCCCTGTCCGACTGCGTCGACTTCCGCTCGACTCATGCCGCGACCATCGGCAACACGACGCAAGAAGAGCGCATAAAACTGCTCAATCTTTCGCTTGAGGACCTCTCTTTCTTCCTCCAAAAAGGGACGAAAGGGTGATTGTGCGTCGGCATGTTTGGTCGTGCGGAGCGTTTCCACGTTGACGCCCAAACGTCCCATGAGTCCGGCGAAATCGACTTTACCGTAGAAGATGCCGATACTGCCGGTGATGCTCAGTGGATTCGCGAAGACGTAGCTGCCAGGCGATGAGATGTAATAACCACCGCTCGCAGCCGCGGTCCCCATCGAAACGACAACGGGTTTCTTCTTGCGCGTCAATTGGACTTCGCGCCAAATGACATCAGCGGCCATAGCCGAGCCGCCTCCCGTCTCGACACGGAGGATGACGGCTGCCACGCTCGGATCGTCACGCACCCGCTTGATCGACTCGGCGATGGTATAAGAGCCAGCCGTTTGAATACCCAAGAAGGGGACGGTTTCGCTCCGGCCGTCCACCATGTCGCCTTCCACATAGACGATGGCGATGCGCTTGTTGGGACCAAAACGTTTGTTCTTGCTGGCGGCGCGCGCTCCTTTTTCGAAGACGAGTTGGTCTTGAGCCAGTTCGTTTACCTTGTCTTCCAGCATGTCGTCGAAGGCGAAGCCGTCGACCAGTCCGGCCTCTTTCGACTCGGCTGCGGTGAAGGGCCCCAGCTCAACGGACTCGCGCAGTCGTTTGAGGGATAGGTTGCGGCCTCGACTGATCCCCGAGTTGAGCTCCAACTCTACCTGCCGAAGTAGGTTGGCTCGATCAGAAACTGCCGTGGGGCTGCCTTCGCTGCGTCCGAGGCCTTCAGGAGCGCTCTTGTGATCGCCAATGCGTACGAAGTCGGCCCGAATGCCGAGGTGATCCAAGAGCCCCTTGAGATAATACCCGCTGCTGGCCAGGCCCTTGTACCGGATACCGCCGGCGGGATTGATCAGGGTGCGGTCCGCCGCCGAGCAGAGGTAAAGAGCCGAGCCGGATGCGCTTTCTAAATGGCAGAGCACCTTCTTTCCCTTGTTGCGCAGATGATAGATCGCATCTTGCAGTTCTTGAGCGTGGGCCAGCGACCCGGCCGGTGAGCTGCGCAGCTCGAGGAGCACGGCTTTGAGATTGGGTTCGTCATCGGCCAAGCTCCACAGCTTGCGGAGCAGAGCTACGTGCCCGCGTGTATCCGGGGTGCTTTCGAGGCGGATGCGGATCCCGTAGCTGCTATTGTCAGCACCGGCGGTATCGCGAAAATCACGAAACGCCATTTCGGCGTGCAGATTGTTTTGAGGATGATTGCCGTCTCCCAAAGCAGCGCCGTAGCGGCTACCGATGGAGAGTTCCCCCGATCCTTGGCGCGAATTGCCGACAAGCACCAAAGAGGTCGAGGCGACCCAAGAAGGCGTCCCCGTGCTCTTGGTCGGGTCGATCCAGCTCAAGTCCGTGCGCAGGCGCCCCAAAGTGGGGATGGCCACATCCAATGCGGCTCGGGGAACCCAATAACCCCCGCGTTCGTCCACGAAGGAAGCTTCGACACCCAATTCGACCGCATCCGTTCCCGTGGGGCGGAAGGCGATGCCCGCTTCGTAGGTCGGCATCATCTCGTAGCCGCTGCTGCTTTCGGGGCTGTTGATGTTGTAGATCACCCCGCCTACGCCCAAATAGTCACTTGGGCGCAGGTTGACGCCTAAGGTCCAACTGCCCAGCGAATGATAACGGGCGGCGTCAGAAAACGATTTTTGGTAGGTGAAACCGATGGACGAGGTTTCGCTACCCATGGCTAGAGCCCAGGTGAACCACTGGTAGTTGTAGGACCGTCCCAAAGTGCCCTCTGTGGCTGCCCCGGTCGGATTGATGGTGTCAAAGCGGAAACCGGTAGCCAGGGGCAGAAAGCCAAAGGGGAAGGCAAAACTCAGGGCATGACCTTGGGTGCTGCTGTCGGCAGCTTCTTCCAAAAACGCTCCTGTCCAGCGCAACTCGGCCCCCGGAAGAAAGGCCAGATTGGCGGGGTTTTGTACCATGGCCGTACTGTCAGCATTGCCCACCATAGTGCGTCCAAAGGCAGGCAACGGTGTGGGCCGACTCAAATGGTCTTCGGCCGCGGCGCTCAGGCTGCCGAGCAGTCCAGCGGTCACCAAAGAAAGACAAGTCCAGGTGCGAAAGAAGCGCTTTGACTTCGGCATCAAATCATCCCCCGCTCGCTGGCTAGATCTCGAAGCGCGTCTCGGCGAGCGGCGAGTTCGTCAAAATCTTTCACTGGCATGAAGCGCGAGGTCACACCGTCGCGCGGGACGCGCACATACCTGGTGTCCAGATGAGAAGTGACTTCATTGATGAGGCGCTCATACTGGATGACCGGCGTGCCCTCGACCTTCTTGGTGACTTCGAAGTAGGTCCAGTCCATCGAAAGCGAATCGAGGGTCTGGGCGTCGAAACCGAAACTGTTGACGCTGAAGACCCGCACCTGTGAGGGATCGAAGCTGGGAGGGATCCGGAACTCTTCCAGGACGACGAGACCTTCGTCGACGCGGATCGGGATACCGCCACGATCTGTTCCCACTTTGTCCACGACTTCGCAGGTGACAGGGCTGTTTTGACTGAGGTGCAGCCCGATCAAGACTGGGTCCAGACCGCCGCCCAGGTTGTCTAGGTTGGTGACCAGGACGTACTTTCCGCCGCGCGCGACGAAGTCGGACAAGAGTCCGCTGCTCTTGAGGCTATCGGGTAGATCACCATGACCGGGACTGTGCAGGCTGGGCTGACCCTGTTGATCTAAAAAGAGCCCGAACTGTTGGTTGAGGCGCACCGAGAGCCCCTGACGAAAGAGGGCCAAGCTGCTTCCGTCCAAACGATCGCCCAAAGCGTTTTTGATGCCCTCGTGGGTGGCGTGGCTTGTCATGAGCCAAAGGGGAGGGCGCTTACCGTACTTTTTCTCGAGACTGTCTTGTTCGGCCAGGCGTAGATCGAGAAAAGTCTTTTGGTCGAAGACTTCGACCAAAGCCTTGGTGACCCCGCCCATGCGCGTGGCCATTCCGCCTGCCAGGACGACTAGGGCGCACTGACCGTTTCGCAGCGCCTCTTCTCCCTTGCTCTTGTACTTGGCTCGCTCGGCTTCGCTCAGTTGTTCGACATTGATGACGTCATCCTGACCGGGGGCGGTCAGTCGTCCTTCGACCAAGTTGCTGCGCTCGCCACTTTTGGATTGAGCTGCCTGGTCGAGCAACCATCGGGGATTAAAGCGGTGCTGTTCCAACAGAGAGAGAGTATCTTGGGGAAGCTCGGTCAGCTTTTGTTCGAGAGTCGAATCGTCCATCAGTGTCATCGGGTGTTAGTATAGGGAAATGGGGCCACAAGTGAGGGAATTTGGTGCAAATGTCAAAATCCGACCCAGATTCTTAGCTCGCCTGCAGCGTGGGCCGCTCGTTCCGTGCGTTTTGACTTTATCGGCCGCTCTTTCCTTGAGTTGGGTGGCCTGGGGCGAACCCATCCTGCATGAGTTGTTCTCCCCCGATCCAGAAGAGGATCGTCGCTATCTGGCGACGACATCGAGCGGGGCGATGGCCTCGGGGATGCAAACCAAAAGCGGTTGGGTCAATGCCCCCGACCCGACCGAACGCGCTGGGTCTGCGGCTCAACATACTTATGGGGGGCAGAAACAAAGCGCCCAAAGTCTGCAGGAGTTTTCCCTCGACAATCTCACGACTCGACCGAATCAGGTGCGTTATGACGAGCCTTTTCGTCCCTCGATTTTGCCGTACAAGCGCATTTCGGCCTTTGACACTTTGAAGAACAACTTCTCCCTCGGCGTGCGCGATCAGGGGCTGAGTCATGTGGAGGTGGGCGGCGCCGCGGCCGAAACGGAGGATGCGTTTTTTGGCGACTACGAAGTCGACCTCCTTGACGGGGTCCCGGTGAGGGTACCGACGGTCGGACCATCGGCGCGCCTTTTAGCGCTTCAGATCGATCCTCCCACCGAAGCGGTGATGCTGAAAGATGGCGCGGACAACTGGTTTTTGCAGGCTGAGCGCGGAGGTCGTGTTCATGTCTTCGTGCAGCTCAGTATTGATCGGCGCGTCTTTGGCAGTCAATTTGCCCCCGTGAGTCGATCGGCTTTGCGCCCTTACGTCGATCCGCTCCCCGCGCCTGTTTTCGCCGCGGCTCGTGAGGTCATGGCGGGGATCGGAGGCCTCGAAGGGCGGCCCCCGGCGGGTGTACTGATGACCCTGGTTGACTACTTTCGGCACTTCGAAGAATCGACCGAGCTCCCGACTGCTCAAGATCCGGTCGCCCTCTACAAAGAGATCAGCCTTTCTCAAAAAGGAGTCTGCCGCCACCGTGCTTATGCCTTTGTCGTCACGGCTTTGGCATGGGGGCTACCGGCGCGTCTTGTGGTCAACGAGGCCCACGCCTGGGTCGAAGTCTTCGATACCGAGATTTGGCATCGCATCGACTTGGGAGGAGCGGCGAGCGATCTGATGCCCACCCGCAACGAACCTCTGTCCGTGCGCCATCGTGCTCCTCCCGATCCCTTTACCTGGCCAACAGACGAACGCCCCGCTTCGACCGAGTTCGAACGTCGCCTGACGCAGAACCATCCCTCCTTCCTCGGCCGGCCCAACGCTCCCTCCTCCGCTGAGGAGGGGGCGGCGCCGGCTCCCGGCTGGGTGGAGGAAAGCTCCCAAGTGGTTTCTGGTTCTTCGGTAGCGTCGACGGGCGACCCTGGCCATCCCGGTGACAGTTCGGGAGCATCTGAAGCAGGGTCACCGAGCGGCACGGTGGTACAGTTTCAAGTGGCGCGGGATAGCTACCGCCGCGGAACACCTCTGTCGGTCGTGGGTAGCGCACACGAGGATGGTGAGCCCTGCGCCCTTTCTCGGATCGACATTCGCCTGGATTTGCCCAGAGGGCCCATCACCATTGGCTCCTTGGCGACCGATCGCAGTGGTGCTTTCAAAGGAGAAGTCACCCTCCCGGGCTCCTTGCCCGTCGGCCCCCTTCAAGTCAGTGCGGCGGTGGGGGCGGGCTGTCGCAAGCTTTAGTGCTGCGACCGTTTAAAGTAGTGCTAGGGGTTGAGCTTTTGGACGACACTCTGAGCCCGCTCCACCGAGCTCCTCTGACTTTCGATGATGCCTTGCAAGGAGCGCAGACCGTCGAGGGTCACTTGTGAACCCGAAGAGAAATCACGCTGGGCTTGATTGAGCTGGCTCACCATCGAGTTGATCGACTCGATGGCCTCGGTGATCTGTCGACTACCTCGCGCTTGCTCCTGGCTGGAACGCTCCACCTGCTGGCTGATCGAGCGCATCTTTTCACCGTTCTTCATGATCAGTTCGCTGCCGCGCGCCTGTTCGGCGGTAGCAGCGGCCACCTGCTGCACTGTCTCGGCGATGCGACTGATGGCGTCGGTGACCTGCTTGGAGCCTTTGGCCTGCTCGACTGTGGCCCGCGCGATGGCGCGCACCATGTTGGTGCTCTTCTGAGAGCTTTCCAAGATCTTCTTCAGGGCTCTTTCGGCTTCGTTCGAGACTTCGACGCCCCGGTCGACGTTTTGTGAGCTTTGTTCCACCGCATTGATGGCGTTTTTACTTTCGGCCTGAATCGTCTTGATCAGATCAGCGATTTCTTTGGTGCTCGCGCCGGCTCGCTCGGCCAGGTCTTTGATCTCGTCGGCGACTACGGCGAAGCCCTTGCCGTGCTCACCCGCCTGGGCGGCGATGATTGCGGCGTTGAGGGCGAGCAGGTTGGTTTGCTCAGCCACGTCGTCGATCACGTTGAGGATTTCACCGATGGCGTCGATCCGGGAGCCGAGGCTGTTGATGACCCCGAGGGCTTCCTGACTACTTTCCTTGATGCGGTAGATCTCGCCCATCGTCTTGAGAATGGACTCGGCACCGAGTTCGGCATCGCGGGCCACCTCCTCGCTGAGGCGTGAGGTTTCGTCGGCATTGGATTGAACCTGATCGATGGCGACATCCATCTGATTCATACTGGAGCTGGTTTCCTCTGCCGTAAGCGAGAGCTCGTCCACATTCGTCGCCACTTCGCGGATCGAGAAGGCCATTTCTTCGATCGATGCCACCATTTCGCGCACGTTGGAGGCGAGTTCGCCGATGTTTTCGGCAACCTCGTCGGTGGTGGCCGACATTTCCAGAACGGAGGAGCTCGACTCGTCGGCGCTGGTGGCCAGGGCTTGGGCGTGAGCCGAAAGATCTGTCAGCTTGGATTGGGTCAGGGCGACGGACTGGGTCACCGAAGTTTGCGCGGACTCCTGTTGATCGGTTGCCTGCTTCAGTTCGTTCAGACAGGCGCCGAGCTCGCGCAGATCTTCTTCTGGCAAAGCGGCGGCGACGGTGGCGGGTGCGGAAATCGGCGGAGGCGCGATCGAGGCCGGCGCGTTTGACGAAAGAGCTAGGCGCAACTCGTCGAGCTCGTCGTACACCGAAAGCAGGGCCTCGTTGTCCGAGTCGGGACGCACATACTCTTTGCCTTGGGCGGTTTTGCGGACTGCCTGGCGGATTTGATGCAGTGGCTTGTCGTCGCGAGCGCTTCCAGCGAAGAAAGTCGCAGCGCCCCCAGCCACTGCCACCAACAAAAATTGAGAGAGCGAACTTTGGTCCAGAAGACCAAAAGTTACCGCTGGAAGCGTCGATAATGCCGTTAATGTGATCAGTCGAGGGGAGATATTGCTCATTTCAGGCCCTTACCTCCAAGACTAACGGCACAAGTCCCCAAGAGGAAATGGCATGTCCCCTTCCGCACTGAGGAAGCCGAAAAGGGCTCAAGATGGCATGGATGCCTTGGAGACAGTGGGGTCAAATGCGACCGAAGGGCCTCGGTGTCGTATTAAATAAGTGCCCTTGTGTGGGCTGTGCCCCGACAGAAATTTCGGGTTTCGGCCGGTTCCCTACTCCGAGCCGTGTTGCCATTCGCACCTCCACTTTTTCGACCCCAAAGAAGGTCAAGCGGCGGTTGTGCTTTATGTGAGCGAAATAGGAGAATCCGCAATGGGCTTTACCCCGTTGAAAGCGAGTTCTACGGTGCGGCCCGTGAGAGCTCGCTTTCAATTTTCTTGTCTGTTGATCGGCGTTGGGTTCGGCGTCTTTGCCTGTTCCCACAATAAAAAGGCCACAGAGGTCCCCACTTTGAATGAAGTGACGCCGCCGAAGCAACAGGCCCCGGCCACCACACCGACCGAAGAACTCACTCCTCTGCTCAGTCTCGAGCCCACGAGCGTCGGTCCGCATTTGATCAGAAGCCCTCAAGGGTCGATTTTGGCGTGGGCTAGTCCAGGGCCAGGAGGCTTCCGCCTATCGACCCTTTTCGTTGACCCGGAGGGGAAGGCGTCATCTCCCCGAGAGCTATCCCTGCTGGAAGAATCGGTTACCCAGCTATTGGCTCCTCCTTTGGCCCAGGAGGGGTCCGTCCTATTGGCGGTCACATCGAGCAGCGAAACCACCGCTTTGCATGCGGTGTTCATTGGCGCTCAGGGTGAGCTTCAGGCTCGACCACGGGTCGTGCAGGAAAGCCCCCTGGACATCATTTGGGCTCAGGCTGTGCCCGGGCCAAAACAAAGCCTGGTTTTCTGGGCCGAGCGTCATGAGCACGCGGCCGACCTCTATGTCGCCCGGGTGGATGGCTCGTCGGTGCGCGCCGCCCGTCAACTCAAGAAGGACGCGACTGCTTGGCAGGTGAGTCGCGCCGGGGGCAAGGTGGCCCTTTCGACTGTCGCTTCAGAGCAGGGCTCTTCGTCTCAACTCGAAGTTCTCATGGTCGACGAACAAGGAGTCCCTGACGATGAAGCGGTCGTGATCGCTCCGAACGTCGAGGGGGCTTTCGACCTCGATATGGTCAGCATCGGGTCGGATCTACTTCTCGCCTGGTCTCAGGGCGATTCAAAAGAGACCCGTCTGATGACGGCTCGACTGCAGCTTGGCTCGCGTGAGGTCACTCTGCTTCAAGCGACACCTCCCCGTGGAGACCAGACGCTCTTGCGGCTGCAGGCGGAAGGAAGCCACGCGAACGTGTTCTTTGAAGAACCGCTTCTCACCCGCCCTGAACAGCGTCGCGTGTGGTGGGCGCGTTGGGAGAATTCAACAGCTCAAGCTGTGGCTTCGGACTCTTATCCCCTTCGTTTGCTCGGCTATTGGGATTTTTCGACTCGAGACGCCCTGCTGCCTAGTTTCTCGACCTCGGGGCCACCGGCGTTGATTGGCGAGGGAAAGCTCTGCACCCCCGATGAGTCCCTCAAGTGCAGTCCGAGGGAATGGGATCGCTTCTATTCGCAGCTGGGCGCAGACTCCTCTAACTATGCTCTTCCTCTCTCGGCTGCTCTTGATGGCAAACGGGCGGAGTTAGCGTGGGATCTGCGCTGCCTCGACGCCTCCAAAGCGGAGTCCCAGATTGCCGCTTTGGACTGCGCTCTTTTGGTGTCGTCCGGGGGCTCTCCCAGTCAGATCTATTTGGTCCGTCCCGAGTCTTCGAAGAAGCCGCGAGCCCTTTCTCCCTTTCATCCACGCGATCCTCGCGCTCCCTTTGTCAGTGCACAGCGCGCCCTGCGCCCTGTGCAGGAGCTTTCCCATGTTTCCGCCGTTCGGGGCGCAGCGGGCACCGTGGTGGCCTGGCTCAGCTACTTCGATCCAAACGAACCTTACGTTCGCCCGAGCCGACCCGCTCCCGATGGTCGATTTGCCCCGGTTCGGGCGCTCCTCTCTACTGAGCTTGTGCCGCCGTCACCCGACTCGAGCCCGAGAGGAGGCCTGCCCGCCCAGGTGGAGAGTCACTCGATATCACTCCGAGCGCGCTCTTTCGGAGGTGTACAGCTTGCGAAGCAAGACAAGCACTTGCTCTTGGCCTGGGCGGCCTTGGACAACAAAGTCCCGCAACTTTTTTTGACTCTGCTCGACCAAAAAGGAAGACGCCTTCGGCAGAGGATGGTCACTCGCCATCCTGGGGAGGTCACGGATGTGAGCGTTCTTGCCACCGATGATGGTTTCGTCGTGCTTTGGACGGATGAGCGCAGCGGCAGTCCACAGATTTGGGCCATGACCGTGGATACGTCTCTGCGCACCTCGACGCCCCTGCAAGTCACGCAAGGCTCGCCAGCGCCTGCCCAGCTACGAGCGCTTCGGCTGAGGGATCGAATCGTGCTGGTCTATTCGGCAGAGTCGGAAGAGCAGGACTCTGCATCGACCTCCTTGTATGTGGCGGCTATTGATCTCGACGCCAAGAGGGTGGTCGCCGCACCGAAGGAGCTCCCCTGCCAGTCCGACTTCTGTCATTCCCCGCAACTCGGACTACGAAAAGACGGTCAGTTGTTGCTTGCTTATCTAGAGCGCCTCGTTGGCTCAGAGCAGGAAGGGAGTGGAGCGGATCTGGGTTCCGACCACTTCGCCTACTTGCAGGCTCCTGCGAAGTCGACTCTGAATCTTGGCCTCTTGGCTCAACAGTCCGCGCGCACGATTGAGCTATCGGATGTGGGAAGCTTCTCCATGGACTGCGACGAACAGTGTCGGGTGGCTCTGACCAGTCGAGTCGCCGGACGACAAGAAATGTGGCTCACCGAGATCGCAGGCGCCGACACTCGGGTGCATGGGGCGCTCACCCTTCATACCGCATCAGTGGAAGCAGTGGTGCCTCTACTGATCGGCCAGGATCTCTACTATTCGGATACCGATCGAAGAGGCGGAGACTTTCGCTTGATGCGCGCCATCGTTGATTGGCCCGCGCCCTGACTCGAGATCTCCGGGCAGCGTTACTGACAGGGGCAACCCGCATCAAGAACGCAAACGCTGAGCTCTAGGGCCAGCTGAGTCGAGGTACCACTGAGCCCCCCTGCGTCGTTGATGATATCTCCGCAGGTGTCTTCTGCGAAGCACCCGAGAGGCAAGCAGCCGGTTGCTTGCACGCACCAAGCGATAGATAGACACCCAGGGTCGCCGTCGCAGGCTTCCATCTCGGCGCCGCATGAGCCGCAAGTGCAGCTCCCGCAGTCTCCGGCGAGCTCACAGAAGCTGGAGCTGCCTCCCGTCGAAGTCGTTCCACCGGTGCCCGGATCGACGCAATCGGCTTTGCAGTAAAGTTCGGCCCCACGGACACAGTAGCTATCCCAACTGTTGTTGCAGCAGTATTTGTCGAAACTGCAGACGCAGCTGCTGATGTCCGTGTTTTGACAGCCGGGAGAATTATGTTCCGAGCAACAGTTTTGGGCGGGCGCTCCGCCACTGCCCGTTCCGCCACTGGCGGTTCCTGCTCCTGCTCCGCCACTGCCTGCTCCGCCACTGGCGGGGGGGGTGCAAGCACCGAAGCAGGCGTTGGTGGCTGTACGTACGCAGCGTTCATCCCACGAATCGTCGCAACAGTAGTCGTCGATATTGCAGACACATTCTTCGACGAGGGGCACGTTGCAGCCCGGTTCCGGGTGGTTCACGCAGCACAAGTTACCGGGGAAGCCTCCACCTGCGCCAGCGCCTCCGCTCGCAGGTTGGCCACCGGCCGCCACCGCGCCACCCGTGTTGACCGGAGCAGTTCCGCCCGACTGGGGCGGAACAACAATCGAACCACCCGCACTGACGGCCGCTCCAGAGCCACCATCTGCTGAGGACGAGCCACCAGTAGAGGAGTCTCCCCCTTCGCCTCCCGTACTCGAGCGCCGGGGACCTTGGTAGCCCAGCAGTTCGTCTTCGCTGGTGCGGGCGCCACAGGCGGAGATCAACCAAACAGAACCGAGAACGAGGGTAAGTGAACGAGTCTTCATAGGGGCTACTAAGTGGAAGGGGGTCACGGTAGCGTAGACCGAAGCGAGTCCCCTTGCCAACGAACTGGCAATCCGAGCAAGCGCGGAAGGCGGATCCGGAAGCCCGTCAGGGCTTACCGCACGTCTGTTTAGTCTTCCTCAGTGGAGGATGAGCGACTACCAGACGAACTCCCATGGACCTTATACGTGTAGTCGGGCTCGAATTGCGCTGCATTGTTGGCGTACGCTCTTATGAGCGACGCCGAGAGCAACCTCTTCGTGTTGATATTTCTTTAGGCATTGATTTGTCCACCGCGGGACGGAGCGGGCTGATCTCCGACAGTGTCGACTATTCGGCCGTAGCTGATGGTATCACCGCTCTGCTGCGCTTTCGTGAGTACCGACTTCTTGAAGTCGCTGCCGAAGAGGCTGCAGCCCTCCTCTTTTCTACCTATCCCGGCATCGGACAGGTGATTCTGCGTCTAGACAAACCAGAGGCCTTAGCCGGACGCGCTCGCTGCGCTTCGGTTGAAATCGTGCGTTCTCGTGGTGCCTTTGGCGCCACCGAAGAACTCACAGACTATGGAGGCCGCACTGAACTGCTGCGGAGTTCGGAGGCGATTGTCGAGCGACTGCGCATTGACCCGGGCAAGTCGGCGGTCTTTGAGGACGCCCACCCTCGTCTCGAAAGTGTGATCGCGTCCTCGGGTCAAGCACACTTCTCCCAGGTGCAAGCTGAGCAGAAGTCTGTGTTCTCAGCTGAAGGAGGGGCGCTGACTGTGAGTCGATGTGTCTCCTTGTGTGCCCAGGAGCGGTGTTAGAGAATTTTCGGAGAGCAAAAGTTCCACAAATACAGAAATATTTTGATTAAAATGCGCTAGCCGTCTGCTCTAGTTACTCCGCGCTAGCTCTTTAATCATTAAGAAATTCAGACTCTTACCGTAGAGGAGAGCGGGGAGAAGAGAGGATGGAGTTGGACCGGGCAGAAAATGCCGTTTTTTTGGGGTTTCCGCGGGCGCGCCACTGGTGTAGCGCTACCATCATCGGAGTTGAATTCGAGGGGGGACCGGGCGGAGCACCGGGAAACGGGGAGTAGAAGACCAGTGGCAGTCGAGGATGGAACAAAACGTTGGGCAATCGCGCCCCCTCCGCCCCAGGAACCGACCGACACGGCCGTGAGCGGTGAATTCACCCTTGCGATCAATGGCGATCTGCTCAATCCGGACTCTAGCTTCGTAAGTCGACGCACCCGCGCACAACCTGAGCATTCTCAGGTGCGGCGCTCACCTCCACTTACAGTTTCTCCTGACGAGATCGAACCTTTCGATTCTGACCGTCCGACAGAAAGTCCAGTGGCGAGGATCAGTGGTTGCCAGGGACTCGAAAGAGAGGTCCCGACGATTCCCGCGCCCTTGTGGAACGAAGAGGGGACGACCGAGCGGCCGGCTCCCAGTGTGGCAACGGGACGAGGGTTCTTTTTGGAGAGCGTAAGCGTGGACGAAAAAGCTGAGCCCAGTATGGAAAGCTCATCGACGCTCCCTCCCTTTCAGCTTGATTCCGACGAGCCGGTGTAATTTTCCGTACACTGACCTGGCGTGCGGACTTGTCGGCGGGCGCGTGTTACCCACGTATAGTGAGGTTGGATTGTCGCTTCGGTTCCGTGTAGCGTTGCGGTCCTCGGAGGAGACATGCACGCGATACTGAAACGAATCAAAGACCAGGGCTCGCGCCGTTGGATGGCGAAACTGGCCCTATTTGCCCTGATTTCCGTCATTGGGGTGTTGGTCAGCAGTCCCGCCCTCGCGGGGGGACGAGTGATCTGGAAGAAAACGACACTCAAAGAGCACACCAAGAAAGAGGCTTGGTACCTGGAGCTAGAAGTTCATCTGCCTCGAGCTCCCGATGTGGGCCAAAAGGGAATGAAGTTTGAGTTCACGCAGACGGCCGAGTTCGAACGCTCCTTGGTCGACGGACGCGAAGGACCTCAGGAACGGACCATTCCGCTTACGAATCAGCAAGCGCTCATCGAGTCACAGCTGGTGGGTTTTATGGATCCAGGCTCTGGACAGATCCAAAAACGTACCCGTTTTTCTTTCAAGGTGACGCGCGCCCATGGCTATCGAGCTGGTACGTACAAGGTCAAGATCAAGGATTCGGACACAGGCGCCGTGATTGGTGTTCCCACCACTTTGACTTTCAAGGGGGAAAACCCAGTCGTTGATCGCCGTAGCATTGTCTTTACGGGGAGCGAGAAGAAGAAAGAGAAGAAAGAGTCCGAAGAGAGCTCTTCTGGTTCGAAGAACATGGTGGACTTGAACGCTCCGGATGAACCGACTTCGTCGGGAGCTCCGTTCTCCAGTGGTGACGACGGAGGCTCTGATTCTGTGGACGAGCCTATGGATGAGGGCGACGTCCCCCCGAGCGTGGAAGAACGTCCTGGTGGGGGTTGTCATTATGGCCCCCACGAGTCTGGGGTGAGCGCTGTTTGGGCGGCGCTATTGGGGCTCTTCGCTCTGACCCTCTTCGTGCGCCGTCGGCGCGTCAGCTGATCGCTGGTCTCCCTCGGGGGACTACTGATTTGTGAAAAGCTCCCTCACCAGAGGGAGCTTTTTTGTTTCCTTCCCTGGCGAAGCACCTCGTCCCGCCCTAGCTTTGCGCGCCCATGAGTGAAGTCGGTCACGTCACACGCCTTTCCTTCGAAGGCAAGGAAATCCTCCTGGTCGGCACGGCCCATGTTTCTCAGCGCAGCGTGCAGGAAGTGCGGCGCGTCATTGCCGAAGAACAACCCGATACCGTTTGCGTCGAGCTTGACGAGGGGCGCTATCAGACCTTGGTCGACAAGACCCGTTGGCAGAAGCTCGATATCTTTCAGGTGATCCGCCAGAAGAAGGTTTTGTTCCTGCTCAGTAGCTTGGCGTTGGGGGCCTACCAGAGGCGCATGGGCGAGCGCCTGGGGGTGAGCCCAGGGGCAGAGCTCTTGGCGGCCGTCGAAGCGGCCAAAGAAGCAGGGGCTGAGGTACGCCTGGTCGATCGCGATGTGCAAGCGACCTTGAAGCGCACATGGGCCAACTTGGGGTTCTGGGACCGCCTGCAGATGGTGGGTGGGCTTCTCACCGCTCCTTTTTCGGTCGAGGAAATCGACGAAACGAAAATCGAGCAGCTCAAAGACAAAGACACCATTGGCGAGATGATGCATCAGGTGGCCGATGAGATGCCGAAGATCAAGACACCACTGATCGACGAACGGGATCAGTATTTGATGTCGAACATTCAAGAGGCGCCCGGCCCAAAGATCGTCGGTGTCGTGGGGGCCGCCCATGTGGACGGCATGGTTAGACAACTGGGTAAAAAGGTGGATCGAGCCGCTCTCGAGGTGATTCCCGGCCCCACCTTGCTCAGTCGAAGTCTCAAGTGGGTGATTCCGGCGCTGATGTTGAGTGCCTTTGCCTATGGCTACTTCAAACATCACGGTGAGGGGTTAGAGCAACTCTTGACGGCATGGATCCTCCCGAATGCCGTGTTTGCCGGTCTCTTTGCCGTGCTTGCTTTGGCTCACCCCCTATCGGTACTGACGGCATTCGTCGCTTCTCCGATCACCTCGATGAATCCGACCATCGGGGCCGGAATGGTCGCTGGGTTGGTCGAAGCCTACATGCGCAAACCTACAGTTGCGGATTGTGAGAACGTACAAAAGGCGTTCAGCTCCCTCGGGGGAGTCTATCAAAATCGAGTGACCCGCGTGATGCTGGTGTTCTTGGCGGCGAATCTCGGTTCGGCGGTGGGTGCTTGGATCGGCTTGGGCTGGGTGCTGAGTTTGCTCTGATGTGACCGCTCACTTGATAGGCCTCTTGGCGTGATAGATGAAGGTGGAGCGACCGTGGGTCGTCTGGCCTTCGGGGGTGATTTCCGGCCGTGGCGGTGGGCGTCAAGGAAACCAAGCGCAGGGATGGCCTTACAACTCCCTGGCTTTTTCCTGCTCTCGGGGAGCAAGACTTTTTTTCTTGCCGAACAGAACGGTCCGTGAAACAGCTAAAAGCGGGATGAGTTCGATGGCTTCGTTGCAGTTGTCGTTGGGGAACCGTTTGCCTGCCTTTTCCTTGGTGGACACAATCCAACGGCAGCCGGTATCTTCGCGTTTTTACGTGGGACGCCCGCTGCTCATTGCGGTGATCTGCAATCACTGCCCCTATGTGGTGCATATCAAAGAAGGCCTCGCCCTCTTGGGCCAAAAGCTCAGGAACAAAGGTGTGCATACCCTGGCGGTCTCGGCCAACGACCCGCGTATCAGTCCCATTGATGCACCGGAAAAAATGGCCCTGGATGCACAGATTTACGGCTACGAGTTTCCCTACGCGTTTGACGCCGAACAGAGCTTGGTGCGCGCCCTACGAGCGGTTTGCACTCCTGAGTTCTTCCTCTTCGATGCGAAGGCTCGACTCGTCTATCGAGGGCAGATGGACGATGCACGGCCCAATAACGACGAGCCCAACGACGGCCACGACATCTTGGCGGCGACCTCGGCCTTCTTGGCCGGCGCTCCGCCCCTCGATCTGCAGAAGCCGGCCTCAGGTTGCTCCATTCGCTGGCGCGAAAACATCAGCCCAGACTACCTGCGCGACACGCAACGCTATTGTGCGAACGCAAGCTGAGTTTCAGGGGGCGCTGAGGCGCTCGAGCGCCGAGGGGAACCCTCCCAGTGTCGAGTGAGAGAAGAGTCGTGGGCTGATGCCCGAGAGCCCCTGGGGCAGATGTTTTACAGCCCAACGGAAGGCGGACTCATCGCCGACGCAATGGAGCTCGGCCCAGAGTTGGTCTCCTTTTTCGACCGTGATTGGCTCGGGCAGGGGCAAATAGGCGTGCTTCCAACTGGGCGCGGGTGAGGGTGGAGCGTTATGGAGCCTCACCCGCGGAGACAGCGTCGCGTCGAACCACCCTCCGAGGCCATGGACAATCCCTGACTTTTGGATCGAAAACGCGCAATTGCCCCGGACCCAGCTTGGGTCTTCACCCAAGGTAAGTTCGGCGACACTCTGTGGCGGGGCTAGGATCATTTCGGGCTCGATGACCATGCGGTACATATTGCTCTTGGCCATTTGGTAGGTGCTCGATACATCGATCCCGAAAATGCTGCTGTTCCACCGGGCGAGCTCTTGATGGCGTTCTTGGGTCATGACCGGGGCGAGCACCAGGTTCATCTTCTCGGGTACCATGCGACCTTCCGGCTTGAGAAAGCGGGCGCGAGCGTCGCCCAAGGTACGCAATATTCCTTCGCCGACGCCGAAGTTCCAAAGGGTTTCCGAAACCACCACGTCCACTTTCTGTGGCAATTCGATGTCTCGGCTCCTTCCTCGCAGCAGGGTGATCTTGTCGCCCATTTTATTTTCGGAAAACAGGGTTTCGGCGAGATCGGCGACCATCCCTTCCTCCAGCGCATAGACATGGGAGGCACCAGCCTGGACGGCAAACATGGCAAGCAAACCGGTGCCGGTACCAATATCAAGTACGACGTCGCCGGGACGAACGACCTCGGCTATCGCGCGATGAAACGCCTCGCAACGAGCCGTGTCGGCGATGAGTGAACGGTGATATTCAAGAATGTCTGCGAGTAACTTCCACACGAAGACGAGATAAAGCAAAGGCCGTTCCATGTTGGTCTTGGGGTAGGACACCGCGCACATGGAGACCCAATGGGACTCGCACTCGGCGTTTTTGGTGTGCGTCCCATTATGGGAGTCATGAGACAAACCGAGCGGTCAAGGCCCTGGCGCGGGGGAGCTTCCTTGTCAAAGAGCTGACGCGCAGGGTGGAAACATTCCGAATGAACGCCCTGGCGCGGGTCTTGGTTTGGTGCCCTTTCGTTGAGGGAAGCGGCTGAGCAGAGCTAAAATAGAGCAACTGGGCTGGGCCGAGTCAGGGGGAAGAAATAGCGCGCACTTAATGAAACATGCGAGCGGGTGAGAGAGGAGAAGAGCTCGTGGTACGCTCCGAGCGATTAGTATGCGCAACGAATGGCCTAGTTTTTCGATCGTCCCCGAACCCGATGTTTTGCCCGAGGCGCGCCCTCGCGGTCAGAACCTGTCCCGATTCATTTGGTGGAACGGGGAAATCACGCCAGCCGAAAAGCAGAGCGTCCACTACTACTCCAACGCTTTGCACTATGGGACGGCCGTATTTGAAGGCATCCGTTGTTATCCTACGGACCGCGGCCCGGCACTTTTTCGCTTGCGCGATCACATCGAACGCTTGATCAATTCGGCGCGCTTGTATGGGATGAAGATCCCCTTTCAAATCGATACGCTCTGCGAGGCCTGCGTCCAGGTGACGAAGAAGAACGGGATCACTGACGGCTATCTGCGTCCAGTGGCTTTTTATGGCGAGGGACCGATCGATCTCAAACCGCAGCGCGCCTGTCCGGTGTACACCTTTGTGGCGGCGCGCGAACTGGGCACCTTCTTGGGCGAAGGCGCTTTGCGCAACGGGGTGCGGATCACCATCAGCAGTTACGTCAAAGTGCATCGATCGATGCAACCGACTGCAGCCAAAGCGAGCGGACATTATGCTTCGGCCGTATTGGCGGCGCATGAGGCGATGGATCGCGGTTTTGACGACGCGATTTTGCTCAATGCCGATGGAACGGTTTCGGCAGCCACGGGTCAAAACGTGTTTTTGGTCAAAGGTGGACAGTTGATCACCAACGACGAATACTCGTCCATCGTTCCGGGGATCACCCGCGATACGATCTTGCAGCTGGCTCAGGACGAGCTGGATCTGCCCGTAGAAATCCGCAGCTTTACCCGAGAAGACTTGATCACGGCCGAAGAAGTCTTCATGACGGGCACCGCCGCCGAGGTCACCCCGGTTGCTGCCCTTGACTCTTTGGAGTTCATGACCGGTCGCAATACCGTGGGGGCTAAGCTCCAGAACGCCTATCTCCGAGCCGTGACGGGCAAAGAGGGCAAGCGCCGCGATTGGCTCACGGAAGTTCACTGACCACGGCGACTTCGTCCGTGTGACTAAGAGGCTCTTGGTGCTCGATTTCGAGCAGCTCGGCGCGATAGATCAAAGTCCCATCTACGGCGACGATCTCGCCCGAAACGTCTCGATCCAGGGCCTGACTGCGCGCCACGGAAAGCCGCGCTTCTTGATCGGCTACATAGACTTTGTAGTCCGCGATTTCGCAGTCGTGTTCCTTCTTTCCGACCAGGCAGGTCTGTTTGCGTGACGCGAGTTGCCCGTGGTTCTGGTCGGGCGCGAAGAGAGTCTTTTGAATCATGGCCTCATAATCGGCAGTCGTCGCCGGCACACGGGCACTTCCGTTGATGCGCTGCACGCTCACGATTCGCTCACTCTGATTGGTGCGCTTGACGAGCAACTCGCTCATTGAGGCTCCTTCGTCCAGGGTGTAGTGAACGGTGAAGGTCTTGTTGTCGGCGGCGACGACTTCTTCTTTGAGGATGAGCGCCTGCTTACTGAAAGTGCCGCTAAAACGATGAATGGCTTCGTCGCCCACATGATGAGGGTTTTCGATGACGGGCCCTGGGGTCGAGGCTTCGAGCTGAGGTGTTTCGAGTGCCTCCTTGGTGAAGGTCTCAGCTTCGGTGTTGGCGCTGGGGAGGGCCGGTGTCGACTGTATCGAGGCGCTACAACCCCAGATCAAGGGGACGGCCAAAAGGGTCATCCGAGGGCCGACGCTGCTTCCATGCCGAAAATCGCTGTGCTGAACCATGCATCAGCCTTGCCCGAGGCTGACAAGTTGGGCCAAAATTTAGGCTAAAGTACATCTCACAACCAATAGAGTTTCCACAGCCGCTTACCCAGAGGAGTGAGGCCAGCGTCGGCGGAGCCTTTTGTCGTCGTCTGTTCGATGTACGTGTGTCTCGTTGTGCGTCCACCCTGCGGGTTATGAGATGCGTTCTAGTTCGGCCGGCTGCCCAGTCGGTAGTGGCGCCTGAGGTGGCGTGAGCAGCTCGGAGAGGGGGCTGAGACGGGCCAAAATCCCGCCTTCTTCGCGCTTTCGTTTCATCCAGGCCTCGATTTCCGGAGGGAGGTAATAACTGGCTCCGGTGGCGGCGGCGGAAGAGCCGAGGGCGATGGCCCAACCCAAGGGACCGAGAGGACGACAACCGAAAGCACCACTGATGCCCGGAGTCTGCACGATCAGGAAGAGCCCCAAGGACGAGATCAGATTGGTGGCGATCACTTGGCGGCTGCGCGGTCCCGAGGTCAGGGTCTGTCCGAGTTGAGTGCCGACGAGGGAAAGCAGGGCGGTTGTGGAGGCACCCTTGCGGTCTCCGATCAAGCTGGAAATGGTCCAGGCGGCTCCAGCACCCGAGGCGGTGACGACGGCGCGTCCCAGGATGTCGCGGTTGAGCCTCCAGCCGAGAGCCGCATCGGGACCCATTTCGGTCAGAGCTTGGGCGCGCTCGGTTCCCGGGGGGCGGAGCGCTAAGGCGGTGGCGGGGGCGACGTCGGTAAAGAGATTGACTAACAGGAGTTGACGCGCCGAAAGTGGGGGCCGTCCGGAAACCAGGCCTCCGAGCAGAGTGAAGCCGATTTCGCCTAGGTTGCCGCCTACGAGGATTGAAACCGCGTCGCCGACTGAGTCCCACAGGGCTCGGCCTTCGACGATTGCGCGTACCAGGGTCTCGATACGAGCGTCGGTCAGAACAATGTCGGCGGCGTTGCGTGCTGCTTCGGCGCAGTGATCGCCCATGGCGACGCCGACACTGGCGAGGCGAATCGCGGGGGCATCGTTGGCTCCGTCCCCCACCATGGCCACTGTGCGACCACGTTTGGACAGGGCGCGCACGATGCGCACCTTTTGAGAGGGCGAGACCCGCGCGAAAACGTCGATATCGACCACTTCATTCAGAAGCTCTTCGTCGTCGAGTTTTGCCAGATCGGCTCCGGTCAAGATCAAGGGGTGACTGGACAAACCGAGCTCGGTGAAAATCGCCTGGGCGGTGCTGGGGTGGTCTCCTGTCACCATGACAGGACGCAAGCCTGCGGACTTGAGTTGCTTCAGTGCCGCCTGCGCCGTGGGGCGCACCGGATCGCGGAAGGCCAACAGACCGACAAAGCAAAGGTCGCTCACCGCTTCGTCGGTGAGCTCGGTCAGTTGCGTGAGCCGTCGCTCAGCGACAGCCAGGACCCGCAAACCTTCCAGGGCAAGGTTGGTGACCATGGTTTCGTAGTTCGAGCGCTCCGCGGCGCTGAGCTCCATGATCTTGCCCTCGGCGTTGCGATAGAGCGTACACAAAGGAAGCAGGGCTTCGGGCGCGCCTTTCGCGGAGAGCAGCGCGCCGTTTTCGGTTTGCCCGAGCACCACCGTGTAGCTGCGCCCGGCTTCGAAAGGGATTTCCATTCGACGTGTCCAACCTTCGACATGAGACTGGACGTCGAGGTTGGCTGTTTCGGCGGTCAAGAAAAGAGCTGCGTCCACCGGATCGGCGCGTCGCGTGTCCCCAGGGCGGGGCGGACTGGCGCGGAGCGCGCTCGAAAGTACATAGTGGTGGCGTGTCTCGCTTTGTTCGGGCGTTTTCGTCGCGTGACCGTCGCTGATCTTGGACAGAATGATCGTGCCTTGAGTCAGCGTCCCCGTTTTGTCTACACACAGGGTGTCGACTCGCCCCAGAGCTTCCAGGGCGCGGGCGTTTCTCACTAGAGCGCCCTGGGAGCGCAAACGGCGGGCACCGGCAAGCTGAGCTGCTGTGGCGAGCAGCGGAAGCCCTTCGGGTACCGAGGCTACCGCTAGACTCACGGCGGAACCGACCACTTCGCTCATCTTACGGCCGCGCAGCAAGCCAGCTCCTACGACACCCACACCCGCCGCCAGGGCCACCGGCGCCGTCAAGTCCATGAGCTGCCGCATGCGGTCCTCGACTCCGTGGGGCTGGGTTTCTGAGCGAAAGGTGACCGCCCCGCGTTGTGCTTCGGTTTCTTGGCCCAAGGCCACTACAAGGGCTGTTGCTTTGCCACGTGTGATCGTCGTGCCAGCATAGAGCATCGAGGCGCGATCAGCGATGGAGTCTTCGAAGGAGGGGGCTGCGCTCTTGGGTACGGGGAGTGATTCTCCTGTGAGTCCTGACGCATCAACCTCGAGCCCGGTTGCCTCGATGATGCGGCAATCCGCAGGCACGTGGTCTCCTCGGGCGAGCAGCAGCAAGTCGCCTTTGACCAACTGACGCGAGCTGATTTGTTCGGTCTTGCCTTCTCGTCGGACCAAGACGGTCGTGCTGGTGTCCTTGGCGAGTTGACTGATGGCGCGCTCGGTGGCGAAACGCTGGGTTCCTCCGATGGTGGCGTTGAGGGCGACAACAGCTCCCACCATGAGCGAATCCGTGACAGAGCCTGCGACGGCACTCAGGCCCGCGCCGGCCGCGAGCAGGGGCACCAAAGGGTTGAACAACTCGTCGCTGACCGACGCCGCCAACTCACTCAAAGCGCCCTTCTTTCCCTCGTCACGTCGTACTCGCGCCACGGCGTCGGTCTTGGTGAGGCCGTCGGGGCGCGAGCCGAGGCGACGCAAGGCGCCCTGGGGGTCGAGGGCATGCCAAGGGGTCGGGTCGCGGGGTGGGGGAAGAGGACGTCGCTTGAAATCCGACGAAATGCGGATGCCGTTGGTCATCGACATGAGCGAGGCCAAGTTGACCACCGTGAGCACTCTCGAGGTCGTCATCGGTAGCAGTCCTCCCACCGAACTCAGAGCTCCCAGGGTAGCGGCACCCAGAGCAATCTTGACGCTTTGTCGACTCACTTCGCGGGCGGCGCGCGTGGCTTGAATCAAGAGGCGCACATCGGTCAGTTCGTCTCGGCACAGCACATGAGCGGTCCAAGGGACTTGGGCGCCGACAGGCACGAGTGCAATGCCCAGATCGGCCACATCCAAGGCAGGAGAATCACCCCGAGCCACTACGCAGACGACTCGGCCCTGGCGTTGCAGTTCGCGAACACCGCGACGCAGGCTTTCCCCGCTCATGATCGTATCGTCGGCGGGAATCGTCTGCAGCACTTCGGGATCGTCGGAGGCAACGACGACCTTCATCGAGCTGTCGTGCGCCGCTTCGACCAGTTCTTCCAGGCCCACCTGGGAAGCCACGCGGACCTCTGCGAGAGCCAGGAGCTGGCCGTTCCGATCGAGACTGAGCACCAGCTCACCGCTTTCTGAAAGTCGGCGCGCTTCGTCACGCATATTGGCCGGAAAGGCCAAATCGATCCGCCCGAGCGGGGCGAGGCGGTAACCATCAGCTTCGCTGAGAGAAAGGGGGGCGCTGGCTTGAAACATCCTCCGGATGGCCTCGTCTGCGCGCTCGGGATCGAGCCCGGGGCAATGAACAATGCGTCCAATCACGGCGGGGCGCGGGTGGGCGATATCACTTTGCAATACGAGGCAGTCGATGCGATCGAGGCGACGGAGCGCCTTCTTGTTGAGCACCAGCATTTGCCTCGAAGCGAGCATGCGTGAAAGTCCGGAGCTGAAGACCTCGCGTCCGAGTTTCGCTGGGCGGGGCAGCCCCCCGAAGAGGGCACCAAACGCTCGCTGGACGCTACGGGTCGAAAGAAAACTTACGCCGAATCCACCCAAAGCCACCGCCCAAGCGCGGTCCGAATACTCCTCGATCGGACCGCGGGGCAGAGGAACGGGACGGTCAGGAATCGAGCGCGGCAGGGGGGCACCGGGGCCGGCGCAAAGACTGGCTTCACGATCCTCCCACAGACGTCGTTGTGCTTGGAGTTCGGAGCCGAGGGACACCTTTTCGGCGACCGAGACCAAAGAATTCAGGGGTCGCTGCGCCGGCGCTTGGAGCACCCCGATCACAAGGTCGAGCCCGAGTCGTGTGCGTTCGCGACCAAACTGCCGCTCGATGGGGCGCCTCAGATTGGGCACGGTGCGCACCACCGCCAGACCGGAGGCCAGAGCACCGGCAAGTCGACTGCGTGGGATCAGTGTCACCTTCAATCCTGTACCGATCACCAAACCGATGGCGTCGGCAAGAAGTTCAAGCAGGAGGATTTCTTCGGCTTCGGGATCGGCGGGGTGATTGAAGGTGCTGAAGGCGGCCTGAGCCAAACCGGCTCGAATCTCCGCCTCCACGACGAGGGAAAGCAGGGCGTGTTTGTCGAGCGCCTCGGGCTCGAAAGCGATGACGGCGCGCCCGGTACCCTGATGCACCTCGGCCCAGTACAATTCGGGGCGCTTCTGCACCTGGCCGGAGAGCAGTTCGCCTACCAGGTGTAGTTCGTGACTATCGCCGTGCCGCAACTCGATATGAGCTCGTCCGTGTCCCAACCAGACTCGCCTCTGTCGGCCTCCGAAATGTTTAGAAAAAATGCCGAAAAAGTCCGCGGGGGTCATGGATTGCCCGACGATAGCCCTCTGGGGCGCCGGGGAAAAGGTGCGGAAGGCCCCGGGTCGTGTTACCGAGCGCCCATGAGCGACAACTCTGGTGATGATCCCAAAAAGGGCCACGACCACGACCACAACCACGAACACTGTGGCCACGATCATGAGCATGATCACGATCACGACGAGGAGTTGGGCCTCGATCCAGCTGACTTTTCTGAAGCGTTGCTTTCCGCCCGGGTTGGCCTGCGCAGCAAGGTGGAAGAACTGCTCGAAGTACTGCCGGCGGCTCAGGTCTATATTCCTCTTTCGGAGGATTTGCCCGACGCCCCTCTGGACGAAACCGTACCTTTCGAAGGTGAGCTCACCTTTCGTCCGCATATGATCTTAAACGAAGACCAGAGCATCTTTGCCGTCGCCTATTCAGAACCCGAGTTGGCGGAACCGATGCAAAATGCTCTGAGCTGGTCGACCTCGGGTGAGGAGCTCAAGTTCATCTGCGTACCGGCGCACATTGCTTTCGATCTGTGCAGCAGCGTGATTGACGGCGAAGAAGTTTCAGGCCTCGTGTTCAATCCGGGTACCGATGTCGAGCTCGTCTTGTTGCGCGACGAAGCGGCCAGCTTAGGCCAGGGGCAGGCGATCCCTTTGGTGGGTTACGTTGCCGATCTGCCTCCAGACGAAGAAGGGACCACGCAAGTTCTCGAAGGCGCCGACCCTCCACCGCCCGCTTTGCTCTCCGCTCTAGAAGCAGCAAAGGAGAAGATCGAAGACTTGATCGAGGTACAGGTGGGGACCACCTTCAACCCCGAGCGGGATCGTGAGCCTCATTTGACCATCACCCTCACCGTGATCGGTCGCCATGGGCTCGATCGCCAAGAGTTGGCCGATCGGGTGATGGAGCAAGCGGCAGAACACGTGCCCGCCCCAGGGTACGCCGACATCGTCTTCCTTGACGCTCCCAACTGAAACAAAAGGTCCCCCTCCTCCAATCAAAGGGCTGAACTAGGATCGATGAGTGAAGTCGAAGGACGTCCGGACCTGCTCGGCGCTGCGCGACGGCGCTTGAGCTTCTTGGAGCGCCTCCATTTGGTCGCTGTGCGTAGGAGCTTCGAACCAGGGCTGATCAACCGGGTCTTGCGCTTCTTCCAACGCACGCTCGGACAGGCCTGGATTCATTACGGCACCCGTCACCTGCGTCACACCTTTGGTCGAGAGCGTCTTCCCTCCCTCGGAGAAGAGGGCAGTTTTCTCGTGGTCGCCAACCATCGCAGCTTCTTCGACCTTTATGTGATCACGGCAGAACTCGTGCGAGCGAAGATGAAGAAGCGCATCGTCTTCCCTGTCCGGTCGAAGTTCTTTTACGACCACCCCTTGGGTTTCTTGGTCAACTTCCTGGCCAGCTTCTTGGCGATGTATCCGCCGATTTTCCGCGAAAAGAAGAAGGCGGCGCTCAACCTTCTTGGCCTCGATGAGCTAGGCTGGATGTTAGCGCGGGGTGGGGTCTTTGCTGGGATTCACCCGGAGGGGACCCGCAATCGCGGCGCCGATCCTTACTCCTTCCTACCAGCTCAACCTGGCGTTGGTCGCATCATCCATAAGGCGCGGGTGCCCGTCGTACCCGTTTTTGTCAATGGTTTGGGTAATGATATTAAAGCTCAGTTGATGTCCAACTTTGACCGGAGCGGCGAGCCGATCATCGTGGTCTTCGGTGAGCCCATCGACTTTGGAGATCTCCTTTCTCAAAAGCCTTCGCCCCGTCTTTTTAAGGCCATCGCCGAACGCTGCATGGGCGAGATTGCTCGGGTGGGCGAAGAAGAGCGCGTCCAGCGCGCTCGCCTCACTTCGCGCTAACCCTTCTTGCCCACGAAGGGGTTCATTACGTTGCCGCCCTCCATCTGCAAAAACTGAATCCCCATGCCCGAACCCTGAGGGGCAACGTCCTGGGGGCGCACCCAGCGGACCACGCCGTGGGCGGTGACCAAACTTTGATTCGGCATGGTGATGATCAGGTCGAGGGTTTCTCCGGGCTCGAGGAGATGAGTTGTGCACACAAAGGCGCCTCCTGGGGAGAGATTTTCGGTCCGCGCTTGGTGCGCTTCGTCCTCGATGCGGATCTCGACGGCGAGATCGATAACCGTGCGGACGAACTTGCGCCGGCCTGTTGGATCGGGTGAGGCTTCCTGGGGATGGGCCTCGGGATCGTGATGGCTCGGTGCCAGGTTGGCGTCGAGTGTCAAATCATCGGAGCGTTCTGGATCTGCCATGGTGGTCCTTCAACATGATCAGTGTGCGGCGAACTGGCATGGGATGAAAGCGTTACTGGTATCAACGACCGCTCGGGCCAAAAGTTGCGGGCCGATGTGGGGCGTCCTCAGTCCAGCCAGCTTTCTGAGGTCAAAGGACCCCATCGTCGTTTCTCTTCGGGTCTTAGATCCAGGGGTCGGTACGTCGGCCTGACTGCATCCAAGATCGGGTTTGAGCGACCAAAGCAAAGAGCAGAAGACAGGCGGCCATCGCCCCGGCGAAGCTGCTACGGACTTCGGCCGTGACGGGAGCCAACCAATGAGTCCACGAAAGTAGGAGCAGCCCCGCACACAAGAGACTCAGCAGCAGGTTTGCTGGGCCCCAAAGGCTCCAAGCTTCGCTTGAGCGGAGGAAGCCGGCTTTGGTGCGCAGCACCGAAAGGACATAGGCGAGCAGAGCAAGCTTGAGAGAGAAGAAGCCGGCTTGCAAAACGAGAGAGCCTTGAGACTTGCCGAGCTGGGCTCCCAAGAAGAGGCTCAAGAACAAGGCGAGCAGCACGAGGGCGCCCAGCCACTCGAGGGAGCGTCCTAGGAGCAGAGCCCGATGAAACTCGCCTCTTTTGCCGAATACCGGGGGGCGCCGCCCGGCCAAGGGAATCAAGGCCAGCAGGTAAGCTAGGGATAGGAGCAGTGACCAAGGAGACTGGACCGCTCCCCAACTCGGCGGAAGCAAACCTTGGCTCGCATCCATTTCGCTCAGGCGCAGACTTCCAACTTCGGCCGAGCGACACAAGGCGGCGATGACAATTGGAAGCAAAAGCAACAAGCTGGTGGAGGTAGCGCCAAAAGCGGCGAGCAGAGAGAAACGATGGCGTCCCGAGGCCCCTCCCAAAATGAAGGAACTCGTGAGCAGAAGGAGGATACCCACCGAGAGACACACCAAGAAGTCGAAGGATTGGTACGGGGAGTTTCCGCCGCGCAAGACCAGGAAGTAGCCGACCACAACCAAAGCAAAGAGCAGATAGGCAACAGCTTGAGTGCGTGATGATAGCCCTTCGAGCCAGCGCAAGGGTTCTTTCTTCGCAGAGGTCTTTCTTCCGAGGATCCAAATCACGAAACGAGGCGGCTTGGCGATCAACAGCAAAGCAGCACCGAGTCCCAAGGCAAAAGCCAAGGCTTGGGCGGTGAGGGTGGCGTCCAAAATCTGAAAGTTCTCGCGGTCCAGCGGAGTGTCGAGGATTTCGGAGCTTTCTTTGTCCGAATAACTCACCATGCTCGTTGTGACATGGGGGGTGGGCACGAAGTCTTCCGGAGAATCCAGATGCACACCGTCCAGGGTGAGCAGGCGGTCGCCGACCTCAAGACCTGCTTGTGCGGCCCGCCCGTCTTCCTTCACCTCTTCGATGAGAAAGGTGGACGAGAGCTTCAATCCAAGAAACGACGCAAAAGACTCGGCATCGTACGGCTCGCTTTTGGCCGAAGAAAAGAAGTTGAGCACGACTTGTTCGCGCTCTCCGCGCAGGACGGGACGCCGATCCATAATCGGATCGAAGCTGAGGCTGACACTTCCGCGGAAGGTACCGTGATGCGCGCCGTCCAAAATCGCGCTCAGATGGGTGTCGCGGAGGCGCAGCCGTGTGAGCGACTGGGTCTCAGGCTCGACTTGAGTCGACCAATTGAGTCGGTGTGGGCTTCGGCCCGGACGATAAAGGGTACCCTCGAGAGTGAGGGTGCCCTCACGGTGTTCGGCGAAACCCATGCCGACAATGCGGAGTTCGGAGCCCTGTTCGAGGGCGGGAGGTTCGACCTGGTCGATTTCGAGCAGATCGGGAGCGGGTTCGGGGGCGCAGCCCACTAGTGAAAGAATGAGCAGTACTAGAAGAAAAGGGATCCCCAAGTTGGCTCTTGCCCTTGATTGTCGCGCATCGGGACCCATCTTGGTCCAGATAATCGAAGGTCGGCAGCGAAAGCGAAAAGCTCGTCTTCTTTGTCGAAAACTTGACGGGAATAAGCCCCAGGGTGCCGTGGTTGTTCTCCACAGCGACCGATCCCATCCAGATATAGACCAAAAATTGCAGTGTAGGTAAAAAGTTGTCAGAGGCTTCCTACCGCAGGAAAAGGTTCCGAGTGTTCTTCCGAAAGAAAAAGTCAAACGCCGCTACCCGCGAATTCGAGCAACAGGTGCTCGGTCATGCGGACTCTCTTTATCGAGTGGCGCTTCGGATGACGAAGAGCCCGGCTGATGCGGAAGATCTGGTGCAGGATAGTTTGATCAAAGCGGTGCGGGCTGCCCATCAGTTTCAGGTGGGTACGAACTTGCGCGCTTGGCTGGTCCGTATTCTGACCAACACCTTCATCAATAAGTACAAGCGCGGCGTATTGGAGCGCTCGGTCATGGACCAGCAGAACCCCGATCCCGTTAGCGACGGTTGGACGAGTGTTGCGACCCTGAGCGCGATGAAAGATCCTGAGTCGCACGCTTTGCGTCCAATCCTTGTTGACGAAATTCAGGACGCCCTCGCGGCGATCCCCGAAGATTTTCGTCTCGCCGTGCTCCTCGTCGACGTTCAGGAGCTTTCCTATCGGGAGGCTGCCGAGGCGCTCGGTTGCCCCATCGGCACCGTCATGAGCCGCCTGCATCGTGGCCGTCGGTTGCTTAAAGATCACTTGCTGCACCAGGCTGTGGCCATGGGCCTTGTTTCGGAAAAATCCGCTTCTGCGGCGGCGTCGACCGAGCAGTCTGCGAAAACCGAGGCCGCCGAAGCTTCCGTAGACGCGCCTCTTGAACTTTCGGCATATCGAGGCAAAAGAAAGACGGCTGTATGAATTGTTGTGCGGTTCGACCTTATCTCCAGGCATTCGTTGACGACGAACTCTCACCCGAGCGGTGTATCGAGATCGAGCAGCATCTTGCTGAGTGTTGCGAATGTCTGGCAGAGGTGGAGCTGACTCGCTCATTACGTCGAGCGACTCGTGTATCGGTGAGTGATTGTCCCGTCTGTCCGGACGTGCACGCTCGTCTGGTCAAGTGTTTGCAAAATGAGTCCGTGGGTCGTCACCATGGGCACTCTTTCGATCCACTTTCCTGGAGGGTGATTGCGCCGCTAGCAGCTGCGGCCGCGATGACCCTCTTCCTGTCTGCGAGGGTGCCTGGTGCTCTGCCCGATGTGTTGCAAGCGGCTTCTCATGCTGCTGCCGATCGGGCGGTTTCGTATTCGGGACATGGCGTGACTGATGGTGCTCGTCTGGCTTCCGGCCAGGGAGATGTGCTGTCGACGACTCATGAAGTGATTGAAGCCGGATCTCAGGATGGTTTGATGGACTTTTTGATCCGTCACCATGCCTCACGTTTTGAGCCCGAAGTCGTTGAGCCGAGCTCCTTCAATCACTTGGAGCCCCGCCTCGGTTTCCGAATACGACCCCCAGATTTGAGGCGTTACGGTGCGCGGTTCGAGGGAGCCAACTTGGTGCCCGTCAATCGCACGCGCGCTGCGGTCCTGCATTACAATTTGGGCGGCAAGCGGGTGACTCTTTATATGTACAACCCCGATGAGCTGCCGCTTCGAGCACAGCGGGCGCTGACCCCGCGAGTCGTGGGCAATCGTGCGGTCTTCGTGGGACATCGCCGCGGCTACTCGATCGCGACCTGTGAGAGCGAGGGTGTGGGTTACGCCGTGACCACCGACCTGAGCGGCGAAGAATCAGCCGAGCTGGTCGCCGCTCTCGATCTCTAAGAGAGGCGTCCATCCCAAGAGCTCGAAGAGTCGGGCCATATCTCCGGGCAGAGGGGCTTCGATTTCGATAGCTTGGCCCGTGAGGGGGTGAGTGAAGCTTTGCCTGCGCGCATGGAGGGCGAGACGAGCGAAGCCAAAGCGTTCTTTGAAGAGTCGGTTGTGTTCACCTTTGCCATAGCGCACGTCCCCGATGATTGGGTGGGCCAGGTGCTTGAGGTGACGTCGGATCTGGTGGGTACGTCCAGTGTGCGGGACGGCGTGCACCAAGCCATAGCGCTCAAAATGGGCCAAGAGACGGAACTCGGTCGAGGCCTCTTTGCGCTGTCCGTCGACGGGGCTCTTGAGGGGGTGATTCAAGGTTTGAGCGACGAGTTGGTGGCCGCGGCATACGGCGAGGTACTCTTTGCGGATAGCTCCCGTCTCGAAGAGCTGTTGTCCGGCACGAGCGCTCTTGCGATCGAGGGCAAAGAGCACGACTCCGCTTGTGGCGCGATCGAGACGATGCAGGGGATAGACTAAGCGACCTAATTGGTCGCGCAAGCTTTGAAGTAGTGGGTTAGCCTCGCGCCCCCAACCCCGGTGCACGACTCGGCCCGAGGGTTTTGCGACGGCGACGAAGAACTCATCTTGGTAGAGGAGGGTTAACGCTTCGTCTTCGCTCGCGCTGGTGACGGCTGCCTCTGTTGTCGTCGGAGGAGGGAAGAGCTTCTCTTCGGTTTCGAGCAGATGAGTCAGGACCTTGGTCCCCTCGATGATGCCCAAAGCTTGGGCCGTGCCGTGGTAACTACTACTCTGGCTCAGAGCCGAGGCGGATGCGAGCTCAGATGCTTTTGGGTCCTTCGTGGGCAGACGTACTCGTAGGGCTTGGGCGAGGCCAGGTACTCGATTGGGTGCGCGCTTTTTCGTGCGCTGGCTTCCTTCGCTGACCACGAGGGTGATGGGCCTTGGGTCCGCCGCGACCAAGTCTGCGTTCAGTTCAACGCTGTCCTCATGATCATCAGATAGCACCCAAAGGCGTCGCTCTTCGTTTTGATGGGAGCGCAAGTCCAGGGGCTGGTCGCGCTCGCCGTGTAGATGCAGGTCGACCTGTGTGAGAGCAGGGAGCAAAAGGGGAGCGCGATAGAGATAGCGGCGTGACTCGCGCGCGTGCATGAGCAAGAGGACTCGGGTGTGCGTGTTTTGGGCTTGGATCGAGGAGCACAGGCAGCGGTCGGGCTTCTTGTGACAGGAAATACACCTGCCGCTCTTTGGAGTGCGGGTCCTCACCCGCTAGAAGTAGTCGAAAGCTCTGCCGCGCACCAATCCGCTTGAGAGGCGAGCGGCGGCGGAGCTTCTGCTGCTTTCGAGATGTATTTTAATCGCGGTAGAGAGAGCTCACCGAATCATTTCCGGTGAACAGCAACCAAAGGCGGGTTGTCCTGGCCTTTTGGGTTTCCGAGCCAGCCGGGGCTTTCACCTTGCGGATTTGATCTTTGACGCAGGACTCGATGTTCTGTTCGGTCGAGCGGATGTCTTGGGGCGAGACGAAACCAGTGCGCTCACGTCGTTTGAGTTGAACCGGATCGACCTTGATCCGAGCGTCGACCTGGATGTTGCCCCACCTCGAGCCGCCCGCCTCCAATTTGACTACGACCCAGGTGGGCAACTTCCCGTTGGTGGGGTGATAGACATCGGTGTCATAGAAGCAGCTCTTGAACTGGGGACCGATTAGTCGCGCGACCTCACGGGGAGGAGCCTTGCCGAGGTCGGTCGATGCGCGCTTGTTACTGTGGGCCGAGGCAGGCGGTTCTGGTCTCTTGACCTCCCGTTTGGGGTAGGGCCAATCTTCGGCGCGGAGTTCTCTGCAGCGAGTCTTTGCGTGATCTTTGAGGACCAAAACCGCTTGTCGTCTTTGGGCGGGAGTGTAGCGATTGCCGGCGAGTCCACTGCAGACTTTGTACTGGTCGAGATCGCCGAGTGAGAACTCATCGAAACGCGAAGCAAGAGTCTTTCCTACCTCGAGATAGCGAGCGAAGGCCGCCCCTTCGTCATTGGCCCCCCGCGGGACGAACAGCAAGGAGATCCACTGCAAGAAGTCTTGCCTTTGTTTGGAGTCGCCCTTGAGCTGGGGCAGATAGCGCAGAGCGAGCTCCAGGCGCGTTTCCTTTTCGAGTCGCGTTGAAAGCACGTTCTTGAGGGAATCGATGGGCGATCCCTTCTCGCGACCATCGCGGACTTGCAGTTGACCCGCCACGACCAAGTCTAAAAACCGGATCGCCATGGCCTTGCGCTTCGCTTCGCCATCGAGCTCACGGATCATCGCGCTGAGACAGAGGCTTTGCTCCGAAGACGCGCGGATGACGGAAAGGATGGCCTCCATTTGTTGCTGTCCGCCCGATCCATACCGAGCCAGAAAGCGAATCAACCAATAACCGCTCGTATAGTCGAAGTTGCTGCAGCCGTACTTTCTTTCGCGGGCTTCTTGCATCAAAAAATGCGCGAAGTCTTCGTCCTTGAATTTGTGCTTTCGAAAACGATGCACTGCATGGACGTTGAGCAAGTGGCTGGACTTGATCTTCTTTCCACCAAAAGGATAGGAGTAAAGTGGTTTGACCGCCTTTTGAATCGAGGCTCGATCTTGGGGGTGCTGTGTGAGCGCCTCGTAGGCGGCGATGGGCAAGAGGGCGTTCTTCAGGAGATCAATCACGGCTTTGATGCGTTGATCGAAGAAGCGAGCTGTCGAGACCTGCTTTCTGAAGTCATTGTCTCCATAGAGGAAGTTGTCCTCGAAGCGGTCTGAATACGATCGGCTGCTGTAGACAAAGTCCCAGAGCGGATCTTGCAAGAGGGCGTTGATGCGTTCGAAGAGACCGGATTCTCGGGGATCGATACCCTGACACGCAGCCTGAGCACGAGTGAGGAGCGAGATCCTTTCTTGGAGCGCCGCCAGTTGGACGCCCTCTACCCGTCCGTATGCTTTGAGCTTGCTTTCGCAGACGGCGGGGTCCTTGT
This sequence comes from Polyangiaceae bacterium, assembly GCA_050300635.1. Classification (GTDB taxonomy): domain Bacteria; phylum Myxococcota_A; class Polyangia; order Polyangiales; family Polyangiaceae; genus NIC37A-2. The sequence goes on along the minus strand of JBNKYC010000042.1, from coordinate 58,122 downwards.
ACTTGATACTGCCTTCCTGGACGACGACCTGGCGTTCGACCAAGGTGGGGTTTTCCAGTCGACGGCGCTCGTCCACGTAGGCGCTCTTTGGATAGCTTTGCATGATCCATTCGACGCAGCCCCGCGGACCGCATTCGCCCCCACTGAACTCGGTCTTGCGCCCTTCGATGTGGACGTCGAGACAACCCTCGCTGACTTCGCTTTCGGCTTCGATGCCGTTCAAATCCTCGCGGACAGTGGTCTGCGCCTTGATCTGCACGCCGAAAAGCCGGCACAACTTTTCGGTGCACATGCGCTTGGCCAGGACTTGGGCCTGCTCTTCGTTCGCCGCCAGACCGTGGCAGACGAAGCGAAACTCACGATCATCTCGACTGTCCCCGTCCTTGGCCCAGTCGGGGAGGTAGGTTCCTTCCGGGAGCAAATCTCGGGCACTGTGGGCGTCTTGTACGTGACCGATGGCGTCCCACTTGGCTTCGAGTTGTTTTTGGATTGTCGAAAGGGGTGTGCGGAAGTCGGTATTTTGGTCTTGGTGGATCTGCGCAAGTAGCCGCGCGATTTGTTTTCGGTCGATGTCGGCGCGTGAGTAGAGATGCAGGCGCTCTCCGTCTTTGCCGGGGACTCTTTCCCAGTAGTGGGCGGTGATCGAGATATCGTCGATGAGAGCGGTTGCTGACTCGTGGATCACCTCCGATAGGGTGGCGGCTTCGTCTGAGGAAAGGGTTTCTTTCAGAACAGCGACAATGCGTGTGGACAAGAAGCGCACGAGTTCGGCGCGAGCATAACTATCGGCTGCGCGAAATCCCGCCTCGATCCTTTGGTCCCCGTCGATGTCCACGAATCCCACGACGCGCACCTGATCGGCTCGGCGGCTAAAAGGGTTGTTCGCATCGGCCCAGGCGGGGCGCTCTGAAAAGCCCTCGGCTCGCTCAATCACCTGATCTGAGCCGGGTAGGGCTGAGGTACCTCCAGACGTCCCCGCGCCAGCGCCACAGGCGCTCAGCTGGAAGCTCAGGCCCAAGACGAGCGTCGCGACGCAACAATTGAGGAAGAACCTGGTTCCTTGGCTCGCGCCATCCGCTTTCATGGATCCGAAGATATCACGAGCTTCCGCTCTGTCTGGGGAAAACTACATTTATACGCGAGAGCGAAGGAAGGTCCCAAACTAGGGCATCGTAATCAGAGACAATCCAGCGAGCGCGCTCAAGGGAAGGCGCGAGTTGATCTGGAGATGCGGTCGATGGGCGACCCCCGACAAGAGAGGTAAGAGCATGAGCAATACGGATTCGAAAACAGGCGCCATTGTCCTCCTTTCGCTGGGAGCGGCTCTTTCGGTGTTGATCCTCGGCGCTCTACGCGAGCCCTTGGGTCGCATGTGGGACGAGGCCAATGAGGGGCCGAAGGCCAAGGACAAGACCTTGCGCCGCTACGATGCCGATCAGGTCGTGACGCGCGTTTTGCCCGAGGCCCTCGAGTTTTCGGACGTTTATGTGCCGGTGGAAACCGAGCTGAGTTGGGGTGAGGACGACGCGGTTGAGTTTCGCCCCACTCTTTCGATTCGTAATACGAGTGAGGACGAGGCCCTATATGTCGCGGCGGTGCACCTCTTTGGCTCAGACGGTCAAGTGCAGCGTAGCTACTTGAAGCACACCCTTGAGGTGGCCCCTTTTGCCTCGATCCAGTTCGAGATGACCGAGCGGAGTTCGGCAATGAACGAAGAGCAGGAGGTTGAGTCCGAAGAGCAATACCCCCGGCCCCAGTGCGCGCCCCAAAAAAAAGGGGTCGACCCCTGCGCCGTCCCGGCGAGTCATTTCGTGGTGACTTGGGGCGCGACCCAAAAGATGCGCGCTCCATTGATCGAGACCATCATGGTCGATCAAGAAGGGCGAGTTTCCCATATTCGCAAAGCTCAGCCTATGAGGTCGACCAAGAAACAGGTCCAGCCCAAGCAGCGTGATGAGAAAGCAGTCCCTCCGCTGCCTCCCTTGGCAGCCAATCTGGCGCCCCTACCCCGCACCCCAGCGAGTCGCCCGACTCCCCGCACGAGAGAGCCCGAATATGAGCTGATCCGCTACGATTCGGACTACGGTCTCAGGAGCCGCGGCTTGTGAGCTCATCCCGCTCGATTGTGAAGTCGGTGTCGTGTCAGTAGGGGGAAACCTCGCTGTCCCGGACAGAGAAGGTCTTGGTCGCGTTTTCGACCAGGGCCTGCTTCAGTTCGGCATCGATGCCGGAGGCGCCTTCGACGCTATCTTTGAAGGATTCGAGCTCGAGGGCCATGAGCGCATAGTAGGTTCCGTCTTTGGCGATGTGATAAGCCGCCATGCGGCTTCCGCTCAGGGTCATCTCTGAAATCTGCTCCGAACGTTCCTCGATTTCTTGTTCGGTGGAGCCCCCGACTTGAGCCTGATAATCGGTAAGGACACTTTTGACCTGGACGGTGAGATAACGGGCGATTTCGGTGCGTCCTCGAGCCATGGCTGTATTGCGGGCTAGGGAGGGGCTTTTGACTCCCGATACGGTCCCCACCCCGCAGAGCACCGACTTTCCTTCAAAATGTTGGCCACAGTCCCCCGTCACCCAGGCGGGTGCTCCCGCCAAAGGATCGTTGGGATCAGCTTGGGGCTCTTTGGGGTCCTTTCCGCTGGTGCCGCCACAAGCAGAAAGGGCAAGCGAGCTGCTCAGGGCGAGCCATGAAAGTAGAGAGACAATGCGGGCAGAAGAAGAGGTCATGTTGAGCTGGTTCCTGTGAGCGGACTTATTGTAATGAGCGGACCCGAAAATGTGATCGAAGCGTTAGCGTTGCGAAAGAGGAAAATTGGGGAGGGTAGAGGGGATTTCGACGGTAGGATGCTGACGGCCCCCGGTGAGCGCAGGCACGCGCTTTTGCAGGTAATGCGCGACCTCTTTGAGGAAGACAACCCGATCGCGATCGTAGTCGGCCCGGCCTTTGAGGGCTTCGAGTAGAGCTACGGTGAAGGCACCATGCTTCCATTGATCGGACTCGAAGCTTTGCTCTGTTCCCGAGGAGGCGGCCATCACGGCGATGCCGCTACGAGGCGAAAAAGAGCCGCGAATCAAGCTCGCGATGTCCACTTCGGTTGCGCTGGCGGCTGTATGGGCGGCGGCCCCCGCATGGGAGGTGTCGACAATGAGCAGTACCTTGGCCGGGAGCGATTCGAGCGCGGCTTTGAGATCGGCGAGCTTGAAGGCTGTTTCGGAAAGTCGGGCCACATCGGCGTCATGAGGGACGAAGTAGTACTGTCCGTCTTCCGCCTGGGCGGCGTGGCCCGAGAGGAAGACCACGGCTAGATCCTTCTGAGACGCGCGGGAGGCCCACCATTTGAGATGCGAGGAGATGCGCGAAGCGCTCGCTGAACGCTCGGTGAGGACTCGGGTTTCGACGCGTTTGAACAGGCTCTTGTTCTGCTTTTTGAAGGTCTCGGCCAGTTCTTCGGCATCCAGATGGGCGTAGGCGAGGGAGGGGGCGTCGACCGAGCCGTAGTCGGAAATCCCAATGGAAAGCATGTAAAGCTCAGGTTGGTAGAGTTTTTCGAGCTCTTTGGGGCCACCGGTGCGCTGTACTTCGAAGCTCAGGGGCTCGCTCTGATTGTAGCGATTGGAGGCCACCACGCTGATTCGGTTGCTTGAGTTGGGCAGGGGCAGGGTGGCTGTGATCTCGGCTTCGTTACCCATCAAGCGCAGGCGGGGACGTCCCACATGGTTCATCCAACGCTCATCCATGGGACGTCCGTTGATCAAGAAGGTGAGCTCGTCGATAGGCGCGTTGGTCGGTGAATGGGCGCGAGCGGTGACGCGCAGTCGGTCGGATTCGATGCGCAGATCGTTTCCGGGATCGAGATAGTAGACGTAAGGGGGAGCGAACTGAGGGAGGTCTTCGAAACGGTAGTAGTTGACTTGCGTTTGAGCGGAGCCCAAAAGCGCGTTGCAGGCGTCGATGCTGCCCTTGATGTCCGGTCCGAGGTAAAGATGGTGCCTTACGACTCCGTCGAAACGAAGCTGGGCGGAAAGCGCACTCGAAGGAAAGTAAGCCGCCGACGCGCCGGGACCACGATTGGCCACAAAGCCCACGTAGCCATCACCAAAGGGCGAGGCGGCGTAGTAGCCAAAAGGAGTGTAGGCGGCCCACTCGCCGTTTTTTGCACGAAAGATCGTCAGCAGCAGACTCCCGCTCTTCAAGTCCCAGATCCGTGCCGTTTGATCGCTCGATCCGGAGACGACCCAGCGATTGTCGGGAGACAGAGCCACAGCCAAGATATCGCCCGTGTGCCCTTCGAACTCGGAAAGCAATCTGCCCGTTTGGGTGTCGTAACTCGACAGGGTTCCGTTGTCTCCACCTGAGACCACCACGGAACCGTCGTTGGTGAGAGAAAAGGCGCGGTGCACGAAGCCGCTGCGCAAGTCACGGCGGATGCTCGTCCTTTTGTGTCCGTCCTTCCAGACTTCCAAGATCGGATCTTCCTTTCCGGACCGGGTGCGCACCTCGATGCCTTGGGCGCGCTCGAGGGCGCGCACGAAGTCATTCTGCTCGCTGGGAATGCTCTGGACGCTCAAGGGCCGGCTATTTTTGGCCAAGTCGAGCTTGTGTCGCAGGACACCGTTGATTTGGTACTGTCCGGTGCGCCCCGCTTCGAAGTCGTGACCCCATGCGACCGAACTGCCGTCCTTTGCAAAGCCGACGTTCCACACGGTCTGGCCGTGGCCTTTGGTGTAGATCTGACGTTTTCCGTCTTTGATGCCAAAGACCGAAACCGCAAAATCTGTTCCACCGGCCGTGGCGACCCACTTTCCGTTGGGTGAAATGGCCGAGGCAAGCACGACGTTGTCGTGACCAGTGTAGGCGGCGAGTTTGCGGCCGGATTTGATGTTGTAGACGATCGCAGCAAAGGGCGGCGCCGCGAGGGTGACCAAGACTTCGAGGCCAGAGGGGGCGATAGCAATGCTGCCGATGGGGACTTTCAAGTCGGCGAGCACCTTGAGCTGCTTGCCGCTCTTGGCGTCAAAGATGCGCACCGTGCCGTCGTGGCAGCCGGTGAGTACAGAGCGGCCACTGGGAGTGAAGGTGATGGATCCGATAGTATCGTTGTGGCCTTCGAGTTGAGCCACTTGCTCGCCCGTCGCCGCATCGAAAACAAAGGCGCTGCCATCGGCCGAGGCGGTGGCGACTCGCTTGTCATCGGGCGACCAAGCTACGCTGGTGACGCCCTTGTGATGCCCCCTCAGACGCCGCTCGGATTGGGCTCGGTCCACGTCCCAGATGAAGGCTTGACCGTCGCCCCCGCCCGAGAGCAACTTGGTGGACTCGTGGGCAAAGGCCAAACTGAGCACGGCGTCGCGGTGCCCTGACAGGAGCCGGTAGCCTGTTTCTGAACGAAAATCGAAGACGCGGATTTGAAAAGCGGATGAACTGCTGCTGCGCGCTGGAGTGCCGTCTGTGCCGAGCCAACCGCCCACCGCGAGCCAACGATCCCCTTTCGAAAGGGAGGCGGCATGAATGCGTCCGGCCGTCCCCTCGCCGCGCTCGCCGAAGATGGTTCTTTCGAGCTCGCCGGTCGTTGCCGACCAGACACGGACGGTCTTGTCGTAGCTGGCCGTGACGAGACTGCGCCCGTCGTGCGTGTAGAGCAGCTCGCTGATACGAGCGTTGTGTCCCTGAGCATTGAGGGTCAAACGCGGTGGTTCTTTGAGCTCGCTGAAGTCGATGGGCTGGTGGCTTACCGCGGCTGGAGGTGGGGGCGGGAGGTCGTCCAGCGCCGGACCGGAGACGACCGAGCCGAGTTCTGCGGCAGCGTCGTCTTTTTCGGTAGGGAGCGACAGGGTGTCACCGGGGGGGGCTTCCTCTTGGGTCACGGCGCCTTCTACAGGGGGCTCGGGGCTCGTAGTCGTGGATTGGGCACTGGGGCCCGCACAAGCGAGGGTGGCGCAGACACACGAGAGGCTCAGCGAGCGGGGTAGGATCTTCATCACGGTGGGGCGATGGTGGCAAAGTTGCAAGCCGAGGAAAATGCCTGAGGGGATCTTATCCCTTGGGATGCCCTTGTTATTTTTGCACTTGAGCTCAGTGACCCTGGCGAGCCAGACCGTGTTTGCGCGGATCGGCGGCGGCATCGACCCGGCCGCCATCGAACTTGAGAAGTTGGATGGCCGTGGTCAAAAAGGGCATGGTGCCGACGACTTCGCCCCGCTCCTCGAGGCTCTGGATATGGGGGCGCCGGACGCTCGGCTCGACCATGATGGAGCGCTTGGAGGTGGGAATGTAGATGCGGGGTCGGCTCACCGCTTGCTGTGCGTTTTGGTCAAAGAGCCAGGCGCCGAGCAGCACTTGTAGGGCGTTAGTGGCGATGGTCATGCCGCCGGAGCCACCGAGTGCCATTTTGACGGCGCCTTCCTCGACGACGATGGTGGGGGTCATGCTTGAGACGGGGCGTGCTCCAGGGCGCGGGCGATTGGGGCTTTGTTTGAGGCCAAAGGGGGTGACGTCACGAGCGGCGGTGAAGTCGTCCAGTTCGTCGTTGAGCACGATGCCCGATTGGGCGGCGTAGATCTTGGAGCCGAAGAGTCGATTGACCGTCGTCGTCAAGCTGATCACGTTGCCCCTCCGATCGCTTGTGACTAGGGCATGCGTCCCGTGTTCTTCGAGACCGAAGCGAGGTAGGGCGTGGGTGCGGTCCAGGCTGATCGAGGCGCGCCTGCGTTTGAGGCGTTGTTCATCGAGCAGATACTCCATATCGACCTTTTGTGCGTCGGGATCGCCCAAGTAGCGCATGCGATCAGCCATCGAGGCGCGCATCGATTCGGCCAAGAGGTGTTGATAGGCAGGGCTGCCGTGTCCCAACTGGCGCAGCTCTTCAGCGCTGAACATGCGCAGAGCTTGGGCCATCATCAATCCACCAGCCGAAGGTGCGGGCATGGTGTAGACGGTGGCGCCTTCGAAGGATGTAGCCAGGGGGGCACGTTCTTGGACTTGGTAGTTGGCCAAATCGGCGGCGCTCATGGGTGAGCCCTGTTGACGTGCCGTTTGAACGATGTCGGCCGCGACGGATCCTTCGTAGAGGGCCGACGGTCCTTCTTGGGCGATGCGCTCGAGGGTTCTTCCGAGGGCGGGATGGAGTAGCCGATGACCCATGAGGGCAGGTTTGCCTCCCGGATAGAAGAGCGCGCCGAGACCAGGCTTGCTCTTGAGTTTGGACTCGTAGGCTTTGAGCATGTTGGCTAGATGCGCCCCCACGAAATAACCCTGGGTGGCGTGTTGCGCGGCCATGGAGACGAGCTTGGCCCAGGGAGTCTGTCCGGCGCGACGGTGGAGCTCGTACAGACCTTTCACCTCACCAGGCACACCGATGAGATGTCCCATCTGTGCGTCGGGGAGGGGCCGGTTTTCGAAGGGGGCGGCGGCGAGGGCGGCGGGTGCTCGTTCACGAAAGTCGAGGCTCACAGCTTTTTGTTTGGCTTGGTCCCAAGCTACGAGAAATCCACCTCCACCGATGCCACTCGAAGTGGGAGAGGTGACCCCGGCGGAAAGAGCAGCCACGACGGCGGCATCGGCGGCAGTTCCTCCCGAGGACAAGATCTTGACTGCGTCACGTGTGGCGGCGTGGCTCTCCGTGCTGACGCCGTAACCGAAGTTCTTGAGGGTCGAGGCGCTATCAGCGGCCAAAGAAGGGGGAGCGCTCAAGTAGAGGGCACAAAACCCCAAGATCGTGGCTCCTGCCGTGCGAGGTGACAGCGCCCGCGCTGCCATGCTCCGAATTGACCCAGCTTTCATGTCCATTGGGTACCATCAGCGGCCAGACCGCGCTACGAAAGCCGCGCGGTCGCTGCTGGACCGCAGTGAAGTGCCGAACTCCGACGTCAAGGTCGGCGGGGAGCGCTTGGTCGCCCTTGGAGTCGCTCATGAAGTTTCTCTTCGTCATGGATCCACCGCAGTCCATGCATCCCGAAAAAGACACCACCTTTGCTTTCATGCACGCCGCGATCGCGCGGGGGCATCATTGTTATAGTTGCCTGCCGAGCGATCTGTATGCAGTCGGCAAAACGTTGAAGGCCAAGGCGCGCCCCACCAGTGTCGACCGCACCGAGCCCTATGTCACGCTCGAAGGCCATGCCGATCTGGAGCTTCGGCGCATTGATGCGATCTTTGTACGCAAAGATCCACCTTTCGATACCGAATACCTGCATGCGACTCAGATGTTAGATTTGGTTAAGGGGGAAACCCTCGTGGTCAACGATCCGGCGGGGCTGCGTGCGGCCAACGAGAAGCTCTTCGCCCTTCAGTTTGAACGATGGATGCCGCGCACCATGGTCAGTCGCGATCGCGACGCCATCTTTCGCTTTCTGCGCGAGGTGGGTGGGACAGCCGTTATCAAACCCTTGGACGGAGCCGGTGGGAGCGGAGTGGTCGCCCTGCGTCATGAAGACAAAAATGCGCGCGCCTTGGTCGATATTCTAACCCGCGAGGGCAAGCATTGGGCCATGGTGCAAGAGTTCCAGCCTGGTATCAGCGAGGGGGACAAACGAGTGCTTCTGCTCGAGGGTAAGCCACTCGGGGCTATCCTGCGCGTTCCCCGCGGGGATGACATTCGTGCCAATATCCATGTCGGAGGTTCGGTCTTTGCTACCGAGCTTACCGACCATGAAAAGGAGCTGTGTGAAGCAGTGGCCCCGACGTTGGTTGAGCATGGTTTGTACTTTGTGGGTCTGGACTTGATTGGCGGGAAGCTCATCGAGGTTAACGTGACCAGTCCGACCGGGATCCAAGAACTCGGGCGACTCACCGAGAGTCAACCCGAGATGGAAGTGATGCGTTGGGTGGAGGCACGAGTCAGAGCGTGAGTTGGGCGAAACAATTGACCTTCGCAGGGGTGTTGGTGGCGGGCGCGGCTTCGGCGCTGGTCTTCCTGGGGCGGCCGTCCGCGGACGGCCCCTCGGAGCAGACGGTCGAAGGGAAGACTGCTCTTGATCCTGCCTCTTCGAAAAAAAGCGACAAGAAGGCCGATGCCAGTTCGTCCGACACCAAACGGCCCGCTTCCGCTTCGGGGCCGGCGATCGCTCATAGTGCCCGTGCCCTTCTGCCCCAAGAGGCCTGGTTAGTGGCTGATTTTCGCGGGGATCTAACCGGGACCCGTCCCTTCGAAGACCAAGAGGGTCTTTGCCAGAAAGTTTCCGCCCCCCCTCGAGTGGCTTTGGGTGTTCTTCCACCCCTGGAGGCCTCCTCCGAGGGAGGGCCCGAGCTCATGTTGGCGGCCCCGAATGTGGAAGATACCTTCTGGGGGTGCGCGCGTGATCGCATCGTGCGCGCTGGAGGCACAGTCTTGGCGCAGAACGACCGGTTCGAAGTCCTCAAGAGTCCGAGCGGGGTTGTGGCCCTGGGCCCAGGGCGTGCGATGATCTTTCTTTCGAACGAAAAGTACTTGGAGCGAGGCCTGTCGGTGATGTCCGACCTAGAAAACAGCGCTGCGAGCACGGGAGTGCATGCTGGCTTGTTTCGCAAGATGCATCCCACAGGTGACCAAGAGAAGAGTTCGGCCCTCGATTTGACCCTTTATGTTCCTGACGATTGGCTCTCGAGCGTGGGTCAAGAGGCTGAGCTTTCGCCCCTGCGTCACCTCAAGGCAGGTTTCTTGAGCGTGAAGGAGGACGGAAGCGCTCAGGGAGGAGTCGATTGTGCGGAACCCGGCTGCAAAGACATGTTTTCCTTCCTCCAAGGAGCAAAGAAGGATCTCAGTCAGTCCTTGCCTGCCAGCAAACGCACGCTCATCGATGCCGCGCTCAAAGTCGATTACGTCGAAAACAGTGGACGTGTCATCATCAATTGGTCACCTAAAGACATCCGCATTCAGGACTTGTTAGCGGGCTTTCTGGGTGGCCCGGGACTCTTTCGCCCCTAACATTCTACGTAGCTTTGTCTCGACGCTGCTTTTGCCCTTAGGGTGCGATCCGACTTGGGCTCAGGACAGAATTATTCCTCGCAAGCGCATCTTTCCCCCTTTCGCGCGGACGGCGAATTTTTCACGAATTGCCCATATGGGCTGAGAGCAAGCGGGTTATTTGCGCAATTGTTGCGCTGTTGTGGGACGGGAAGCGCTTTCAATTGATGGTATCTCCACCGTGCAAGGATCTTGGCTTTTTGGAGCGTTACAGTCCGCCTTGAGAAAGGTGGTAGAAAGTGAAAGAGAAACTAACTTACCAATTCCGCTCAGGATGGGCAGAGGGTCGCGCCGAGTGGAAGAATCTCCTGGGTGGCAAGGGAGCCAATCTCGCGGAGATGGCGCGCATGGATGTGCCTGTTCCTCCTGGGTTTACGATAGCAACCACGGCTTGCCAGCGTTTTCAATCCGAAGGGACGCTCTTTGAGGAACTCAGAGAGCAAGTGCAGAGCAGTCTTAAGTGGCTCGAAGAGACGACGAACAAACAGTTCGGTCGTGCCCAGAACCCTCTACTCGTGAGCGTCCGCTCGGGAGCACCGACCTCGATGCCTGGCATGATGGACACGGTGCTCAATCTAGGTCTCAATGATGAATCAGTGATAGGCCTGGGGAAGCGAGCGGGGCAACGTTTTGCCCTGGATAGCTATCGAAGGCTACTTTCTATGTTTGGAGACGTTGTGCTCGGCCTATCTGGCGAGCTGTTTTCCGAGATCTTGGACGAGCAACGCCTCCTTTTCGCTCGTCGTGCGAATCTAGAGGGACCGAAAGACGGCGAGGACTGGGCGCGAGTCGTCCCCGACTCCAAGCTGGATACCGAAGCGCTCCTCGCGGTTGTCGAGGGCTACAAGAAGGCGATCGCGGATGCGGGGAAGGTGTTTCCTCAGGATCCGAACGACCAGCTCGAGGCCGCCATCGAGGCTGTGTTTTCGAGTTGGAACAATCCCCGAGCCCAGCTCTATCGACAACTGCATCAGATCAGCGATCGCCACGGTACTGCCGTAAACGTACAGGCCATGGTGTTTGGCAATTTGGGCGAAACGAGTGCAACCGGGGTGGCCTTCACGCGTGATCCGAGCACTGGCGAGAAACGCTTCTTTGGTGAGTGGTTGCAAAACGCCCAGGGCGAGGATGTAGTTGCGGGCGTCCGTACCCCCATGCCCCTGTCCAAAGGGGCAACGAGTGCGGGTGCTTCTCTGGAAGAAAAACACCCTGAGGCCTATCGTGAGTTGTTTGAGGTGCAAGAGCGACTCGAGAAGCACTTCCGGGATATGCAAGATCTGGAGTTTACGATCGAGGAGGGCAAGCTCTTTCTTTTGCAGACGCGCAAAGGAAAGCGCTCGGCTCGCGCCTCGGTGCGCATCGCGGTGGAGCTCGTCCGAGAAGGTATGCTCAACGAGCAAGAGGCCATCCTTTCGGTGGAGCCAGAGAGGCTGAAGGAACTGATGTTTCCCACCTTAAAGCAGCCTGTGGAGCAAGGGACGCTGGCTCGGGGGATCGGCGCCTCTCCGGGCGCGGTATCGGGTGAGGTCGTGTTTTCGTCCAAGAGGGCAGAGGAGCGCAAGGCTGAGGGGGCTCGGGTGCTCCTATTGCGTCTTGAAACCTCTCCGGAAGATCTGCTCGGTATGCAGTCTTCGGTTGGGATCATCACTGCGCGCGGCGGCGCGACGAGCCATGCCGCCGTGGTGGCGCGCGGCATGGGGTGCCCTTGCGTCGTCGGTTGCAGCGCTCTGCTCCCTGACGGCGCGGGCGGTTTTCATGTACGGACTTCTAGCGCTGACGTGCCGATCCGCGAGGGGACGGTGCTCACTTTGGATGGTTCGACAGGAGCCATCTACGAGGGAAATTTGCCCACGGACGAAGGAGAGCTGGATGACGACGCCGCCATGCTCTTGGTATGGGCTGACCGCATGAGTCGTTTGAAGGTTCGTGCCAACGCCGATACACCTGAGGCGGCGGAGCAGGCTTTGTCTTTCGGTGCTCAGGGGATTGGTCTGTGCCGTACCGAGCATATGTTCTTTGAACGAGAGCGTTTGATCTCGGTCCGAGAGATGATCTTGGCTCGAAAGCTCGATGCACGCACGGAGGCTCTCGACAAACTTCTACCCCACCAGCAGAAGGATTTCGAAGGTCTGTTTCGCGCGATGCACGGTTTGCCTGTAACGATTCGTCTGCTTGATCCACCGCTTCACGAGTTTTTGCCTCATGATCCAGACGCCCAAAAGGAGCTGGCCGAGCGAATGAAGCTGAGCGAAGCCGAGGTCAAGAAGCGCGTGACCGAGCTTGCCGAGCAGAACCCGATGCTTGGACATCGGGGTGTGCGTCTGGCTGTCAGTTATCCGGAAATCGTCAAGATGCAGGTGCGGGCGATTTTGCAGGCCTCCTGCGTCGTCGAGGCGGAGGGCAAGCATGTTCTCCCTGAGATCATGGTACCCCTCACCCTGAGCGGCCGCGAACTCGAACTCATGCGCGAGCTTGTGGACGAAGTGGCCGAATCGGTGTTCAGCCAACAAGGACGTCGGGTCGAGTTTCGTTACGGCACGATGATCGAGTTGCCTCGGGCGGCGCTTCGTGCCGGAGAGTTGGCGGAGCAGGCCGAGTTCTTTTCGTTCGGGACCAATGACCTTACGCAGACGACTTTGGGGCTTTCTCGGGACGATGCTGGGCGATTTTTGCCCAGTTACATCGAGCGCCATATCTTGGCTCACGATCCCTTCCATACTTTGGATACCGTAGGTGTGGGAGAACTCGTTCGCCTCGCCGTGGAGCGGGGACGGGAGGCGAGGCCGGGAATCTCCCTTGGCCTGTGCGGTGAGCATGGGGGTGATCCCGCCTCGATCGCCTTCTGTGAAAAGGTGGGATTGAGCTACGTTTCCTGTTCGCCCTTTCGGATCCCCATCGCGCGACTGGCGACAGCCCAGGCCGCCCTCCGTGCCGATCATGCTTGGTTAGCTCATGATGCGGTGCATCATCCTCAGAAGGGGGCTCTCAGCTGAGCCCGAGCAATAGCTGAGCCCGCTCTGACTCCCCTCCCTTGGGGGGAGCTCAGGCGGCGGCCCGTGGTTCTTGCGGCAGAGCCGCGTGCAGTCCCGCCCGAAGGACAGATTCGAGGGGCGTGTTTTCGAAGTCCGGAAGCAAGCGCGCCATTTTTTCACCCGAAAGCTCGTGAGGAACATTGAAGAGGTAACGCATCTCGAGCATTTCGCGGGCTAGCTCCCAAAAGGGCGCACTGAGTTTGAGCGCCCACCAGGGAAAGGTTTCTATTGAAAGGGGACGCCCCAGTTCGCCTTGTAGAAACTGGCGGTAGTCCTCAACGCTGAAGGCATGACCTCTGAAGGGGATGTCTTCGAAGAGGTCGAGCTTTTCGCGGATTTCGGCCAGCCGCACTGCCGCGCGGGCCCAGTCAGGCACATAGCAGTAGGCCTGTTTTACGTGGGGCGATCCTGCGGTAGTGAGCTTGCCGGCGGCAAGAGTGCGAAGCATAAGCACGCTCATGATGTCAGCGTTGCCTTCCGGGTCGATGAAGTTGCCTGCTCGTAGTACGATGGTTTGCACACCGGACTGTTCGTAGCGGCGTTCCATTTGCTCACGGATGCGCCCTTTGCGGGTGACGGGCGCGTGGGGCGTGTCTTCGGACCAGAGCCCGCCTCGATCATCGAGGTTGTAGACGTTGCCAGGAAGAATGACACTGGCGCCCGCTCCGGCCGCCGCCTCGATGACCGATTCGGTGATCTCAGGAATGAGCTTGGACCAATTGTGGTACTTGGGCGGGTTGAGACCGTTGACGATGACTTGGACACCTTGGGCCGCCGTTTTGAGGTTGTCCCGCCCCCGCACGAAGCAGCGTACCTTCCAACCAGCTTGCGCGAAAGCGCGCTGGCTGTGGGATCCGATTTTGCCTGAGGCGCCGAGAATGAGTGCTGTCTTGTTCATGCAGATACAATGAGGCAGCTGCTCGAGAGCGACAATTGCCCAGAAGCGCAGAGGGGGTATGCATTTCTTTATGGCTTCCCCGTCCTCCCTCAATTGGTCCCTTGTTCAGGCGTTTTTGGCCGTGGCTGAGCGGGGCAGTCTCTCTGCCGCCGCGCGCTCTCTTGGCGTGACTCAGCCTACCTTGGGAAGGCAGGTGCGGGCTATCGAGGACCAGTTAGGGGCAGAGTTGTTTCGACGCACCGAGCGTGGTTTCGATTTGACGGAGACCGGCCATGAGTTGCTTGCTCCGGCGCGAGCCATGCGTGAGGCCGCCCACCAGATGCAGCTGCAGGCGGTGGGACAACAAAGCGCCCTTTGCGGCAGTGTGCGGGTGAGCGCGAGCGTGGTGGTCGCGAACTATCACTTACCTTCGATTATGGCTCGCTTGCGCCAAAAAGAGCCGCATATTTCTCTGGAGCTCGCCCCGATGGACACCTCGAGTAACCTCCACTTTCGCGAAGCGGATATCGCAATCCGTATGTATCGCCCAACTCAGCTCGATTTGGTGACGCTTTGTTTGGGAGAGCTCGAAATCGGAGTTTACGCTGCCCATAGCTACATCGAACGTCGTGGTTTGCCCCAAGGGGTTGAAGATTTCGAACATCACGATGTGGTGGGTTTCGATCAAGACTCCTCGATCGTCGACGGCTTTCGAGCCGGAGGTTTTGAAGTCAATCGAGAGTGGTTTCCCGTTCGTTGTGATCACCCCACGGCCTATTGGGAGCTGGTGCGTGCTGGTTGTGGTATCGGGTTTTCTCAGGTGAGTGTCGCTGAGCGGGATGAACTGGTGCAGCGTCTGCCCATTGCTTTGCCTATCCCCCGCCTTCCCGTTTGGCTTACGGCCCACGAGGCGGTTCGACATACGCCTCGGGTGGCTCGCATTTGGGAGCTCCTGGTTGAAGAGCTGCGCCCACTTGTCAAGAACCCGGAAAGGAGTTGTTGAGGGTGACCTTGTCTCGATCACTCTCCACGCGGACTAGCCCCGTCTGCACCTGGAGTCGAAGGCCAGCTACTGCTCAGATGTCCCGACCCTGAGCGCATAGACAGGGTTTGGGGTCATGGACCCCCACAAATCCGCTCTACAGGTCGTAAAAGAGGAAAAATCGACAAATACTTTGAGATCAAGCCCAGATCTCCTTGCCTCCCCTGCCCCTAGAGTCTAGCTTTCGCGGCCCTTCCCCATGGCACACGCAGTTATCCGCACCGGCGGCAAGCAATATCGCGTCACGCAAGGCGATCTCGTTCGAATCGAAAAGATCGAGGGCGCGGCTGGCGACAAGGTTACATTCGACGAGGTCCTCTTCCTCGGTGGCGATAGCCCCAAATTTGGAAGTCCCCTCGTGAGCGGCGCAAAGGTTTCTGGTGAGATCGTCTCCCAGGGCCGCGGCGAAAAGATCATCATCTTCAAGTTCAAAAGGCGTAAGAAGTATCGCCGCAAGCAAGGCCATCGTCAGTCCTTTACCGCGGTGAAGATCACGGAGGTACAAGGCTAATGGCTCATAAAAAGGGCGGCGGCTCCACACGCAACGGTCGTGATTCGAATGCTCAGCATCGAGGCGTTAAGGTCTTCGGTGGTGAGGCAATCAACGCTGGCGGCATCATCGTTCGTCAGGTTGGGCAGACTTTTGATCCCGGTGTGAACGTCGGGATTGCCAAGGACTTCACCCTGTACGCTCTCAAGGACGGCAAGGTCGAGTTCGGCTGGTCCAACCGTCGCAAGAAGAAGGTCTCGGTCGTCGAGGCTTAATCGAGCGAACAAGGTGCGCGACTTTTAGAAGAAGCGCACGTCTTTTGAAGGAAGGCACCCTGGCGGGTGCCTTTTTTTTCGTCCAAGGTCCAAGCGCAAGTCCGTGAACGCGTCTCTCCGTCCCCAGCCCCCTCGTCGACAGCCCATCAGCGTGCTGCCGGACGACCTTGCCAGCCAGATCGCCGCGGGCGAAGTAGTGGAGCGTCCGTCGAGCGTGGTGAAAGAACTCATCGAGAACGCTCTTGATGCCGGGGCGCACCGTGTGGAGGTGCAGATTGAGGCGGGCGGTATTGCTCTCATCGAAGTGTCTGACGATGGGTCAGGCATGCACCCCGACGACGCCGAGCTGAGTCTCCAGCGCCACGCGACGAGCAAACTGCGCGCCTTTTCTGATTTGGATGCTCTGGCCTCTTATGGCTTTCGGGGCGAAGCGTTGCCTTCCATCGCTTCAGTGAGTCGTCTGCAGATAGTATCTCGGCATTTGAGTCAGGATGCGGGGCTGTGCCTAGAAGCCGAAGGCACGACGCGTCCCAAGAAAGCTCCTTGCGCTCGTCCGGTAGGCACGACCATCTCGGTACGCGACTTGTTTTATAACGTGCCAGCTCGGCGTAAGTTTTTGCGCTCGTCCAATACCGAGTCGGGGCATGTCAGTGAGGTGCTCCAAGATGCAGCGCTGGCTCGCCCTGACGTGAGTTTCCGGCTGGTGCGCGATGGTAAGAAGGTGCGCTACTTCGAGCGCGTACCCGATCGTAGAAAGCGCGTTGAGCAAGTGACGGATGAGGATGCGCTACTGCGTATCGACGGGCAAAGAGGACCGGTTGCGGTCGAAGCCTTCTTAGCGCCGCTCGAGCGCGCTCGACGCGGGGCTCAGGGGCTCAAGCTTTTGATCAATGGCCGTCCAATCAAGGACCGCGCTCTTGCGGCCACCGTGGCGCACGCCTTTGGTCCCGCCCTTGAAAAGGGCCGCTACCCCCGGGGGGTGATCTATCTAGAAGTGCCGCGGCGTCTCGTAGACATCAACGTGCATCCGCAAAAAACCGAAGTGCGCTTCGCCGACGCCCGCGCTATGTGTGATGCTTTGTACAGTATTGTAGCCCGAGGTCTTTCGTCTCCCAGTCGGGGTCAAGGCGGCTGGCCCGGGCGGGCCTTTTCGGGGAGTCAACCTTCTTCCGATAGTTCTCGTGCCGATGCATCGCTGGCGCCCGCCGGGCTGCCGAGCAGGGGCGAGGGCGGGAACCAAGAGACACAGGTCGAGAGGGCGGCGTCCACAGCGGAGCGCTCGTCGGTCGCTGGCGACCCCGAGGGGGGGACGCAGGCCTTGCTCCTCGAAGGAGAACGAGCTCCGGTCAGTGGGCAACGTTATGCCGCCGCCCCTTCCGCATCAGTCACGCGCTCTCGGGTCCAAGGTGGGGGGCCTGACCGCCGCGCCGATCGCAAGGGTGAGTTGGATGCAGCTGCTGCGCAGGTGGGCGAAGCTTTGCGTAGCGCCGAACGCTCAGGGCGAGCTCTGCGTCTTTTGGGACAAGCCCAAGATGCCTATCTCGTGTGTCAGAACAACCAGGGGATCTGCATCCTCGATCAGCATGCCGCCGACGAGATCAGCACCTTCTTGCGTTTGGAGCAGGCATACCGTTCGGGAGGTCTGCAAAGCCAGGCGCTGTTGTTTCCTACTGTCTTGAAACTGAACAAACGGGATACCGAGCTTCTGGAAAGACGTGCGGCCCTCTTGCTGCGACTGGGCCTTGACGTGCGCGTGCGTGCTGAGGGCTCGGCCAGTCTCCACGGGATCTTGGGGGCGCTCAAACGCGCGACACCCGAGCTCACTATTGAAGCCTTCATCGGTGCGGCGCGTAGCTTCAAGGACGAGGGCGACGTGGTGCGTGCCTTCTTATCGAGTTTGGCGTGTCACGAGGCGATCCCTCGCGGGACGAGTTTATCCTTGGGCGATGCTGGGGTGATCCTCAAAGGTCTCAGTGGGGTCGATTTGGAGCAAGGGATCGAGCACTGCAAACACGGCCGTCCCTTGCTTTCGGTGACTCCCTTTTCGGAGCTCACCCGAAAGGCCGAGCGTTGAGCCGGCCGGACACGCCCCCTCCTTTGCTGGTGGTGGTGGGTCCCACTGCGAGTGGCAAGTCGACTTTGGCGGCCCGTCTGGGCGCACGTTTGGGGGGGGAGGTCATCAGTGCTGACAGCGTGCAGGTCTACCGCCACTTCAATATTGGGGCAGGCAAGCCCAACGCCGACGAACTCGCGTTGTGTCCCCACCACTTGATCGATATTCGTGAGCCGGACGAGCTGCTCGAGGCGAGCGCCTGGGCAGATTTAGCTCTTGAAACCATCGAGGACGTCCGTCGTCGCGGCCTCCTCCCCATTGTCTGCGGCGGCACTTTCCTTTGGGTGCGTGCTTTGATCTTTGGTCTCGCCGAAGCGCCTTCCGGCAGCGAAGAAGTGCGTGCCCGTCATCGCAAACTGGAACAAGAAGAGGGACGGGCCCACCTGCATCAGATGTTGGCTCAGGTCGATCCGTCCAGCGCTGAACGACTGCACCCCAACGACTTTGTGCGCGTGAGTCGAGCTCTTGAAGTTTTTGAGCTGAGCGGTCGTCCCCTCAGCGCGATTCAGGCCGAACACGGGTTCTCTCGCCCGCGCTTTTCTGCGCGGCTCCTCGGCCTCGACTGGGAGCGTGCCGCGTTTGAGCGTCGCATTTTCGATCGGGTAGGCAAGATGCTCGAAGCAGGCCTGGTCGAGGAAGTGTGCTCTCTGCTCGAACGCGGATTTGGCAGCGCGCGAGCTATGAGCTCGGTGGGCTATCGCCAAGTCCAAGAATGGCTCAAGGAGGAGGCTTCCCCGCCGAAGGCAGAGCTTCACCAGAAGATCGATCAGGTGACGCGCATTTTCGCTCGCCGCCAGCGCACTTGGCTCAGGGACGAGAAGGTTGAGCTGATCTCGCCCGAGGCGCTGGTCGACGATCGCGCTCTGGAGGCCGAGGTAGCTCGTCTGTCCTTGGCCTAGGTGGCTCGTTTAGAGTGAGGAGTCGGGCGCGAAGGCCGGCGCGCCCGTGGGGCGGAGCGGCGTGGCGAGATCGAGAGAAACGGCGATGACGCGGAGGAGTTCGGCTTCGCTGGGTTCGATGATCTGATCGTGACGGGCTACCACTTCGGCCGCATTGAGCAGCGACTTGCGCGTCGCAATAGGAAGTCCACTTAAAGTTGAAAGGGCAGTGTCTAGATGGTGAATCGAAAGCTGCTCGTCGCTCGGAAACTCGAGCATCTGGCCTCGTTTGGAAAGAGAAGCGCAACCTTGAGCGAAGGCGGCCTCTGCCTCGTTTCGATCTTGATGACCCTGACGGGCGAGGACGGCGACTGTGGTTTCGACTGCTGTCTTGACCAACATACGCTGACCCTTCTTCTTGATAGGGGCCTCTGCTTTGAGGTGGCGTAAGACGAGGGAGCCAAGGCAGTAGGCTCGATAGGAGTCCGCGGAGAGGTGACCTTGCAGGCCGCGCACGAGCTGGGAGAGTTCTTGTGCTTGCGTGGGGGAAAGGCTGGCCAGGCTGGCCATGCACAGGTCGAAGAGGGGCAGGTGCTCGTGGGTGGGCAGGGCCCAGAAGGCGTCCTGGAGCCGCATGAGCTCGTGATGGAGGGGAGCGTTTCGGCGTATATGTTCGATTTGTCGTTGCCGGTTTTGGTCGCTTTTGTCCAAGAGCCACAGCGCAAACAGGGCGCGCGCCGAAAACGGGTCGCGCGCGGCGTCTTGAAGGCGAGTTTCGGTGGAGTGCAGAAGATGTGCTGCCGCCGCTAGGTGAGGCGCCTGACTTTCAAGGGAGGAAGTGGGGTCGAGGATGAAAGGGAGCTCGTCGAGTTCGTGGCCTTGGTTGGTTGTTTCGGATGGGGAGCGGTTTCGCGTCTCTTTTTGGGGTAGGTGACCCGCTAGCTCAGCGAAATCACCCTTCCAGGTGGGGACGACGCGTTTGATGCGTTCGAAGAGCGGCGGGTGGGAGGACAACATGGACGAAAAGCCGCTCGTCGAAGGAGAACTGATCAACATGTGGCTTGATTCGGAGGCATAGGGCGAACTCAAGGCGGAGCTCTGGGATCCAATGCGAGCGAGCGCACCTGCCAGGCCCGCGGGATTGCGCGTGAACTGGACGGCCGATGCGTCGGCGAGGTATTCGCGCTGTTGAGAGACGGACGCTTGGATCAGCCGCGCGATGAGCACACCGACCGAGCCAAAGAGCCAAATGCCCGCCCCGACGATGAAGATCTGAAAAGTTCCTCCCTCGCGCCGGGTCGAGGAGTGTCGCGAGCCCGAACTCATGCTCATAACGACGCGTCCTATCGTGCTAATGACGACAATCCCGTGGAGGATGCCCAAGAGGCGCATGTTCAAAGCGCAATCTCGATTGAGAATGTGGCTGAACTCATGAGCAATCACCCCTTGGAGTTGGTCACGACTGAGTTGATCGATAGCGCCGCGCGTGACGCCAATCACAGCATCGTCGATCGACCAACCCGCAGCGAAGGCATTAATACCGGTCTCGTGATTCAGAATGTAGAGAGGCGGCACCGGTAAGCCAGCTGCGATGGCCATTTCTTCGACGACGTTGAGCGCTCGGCGCAAGCCCAGATCCGATTGCCCATTGTTGGCTACGAGGCTTCCCCCCATGGCTTCAGCAACACGTGCGCCTCCTCCTTGGAGAGAAATCATCTTGTAGGCGCTACCCAGAAGAATCACGCCCCAGGTGGCGATCGCCGCGCAGGCAACGAACTGCAAATGGTAGGTGCCTAAAGGCTCATCGGGCGCGCGCCTGTAGCTCAGGGCAAAGTGAGTGGCTCCAGCGGCGGCTAGCCCTAGGACGAGAACCGCAAAGCCAAAGAGCACAATGAGCAGGGTAGTCCTGCCTCGCGCCTGATCTTGATGTTCGAAGAATTGCATGAGTCAGGGCAGAGAAGGCCCTCTGGCGATTAGAAGCTGACCTTCGGCGCCTCGGCAATCGCTTTGCTGTCGAACTCGAGCAGGGCTCCGTCCTCTTGATGACCGGCCATCGAGGCCACAAAGACGGGGGGGAAGGTCTTCTTGTAGGTGTTGTAGCTAGTGACCGAGTCATTGAAGGCCTGGCGTGCGAAGGCGACCTTGTTTTCGGTACTGGTCAGCTCTTCAAAGAGGGCGTTCGTTTGAGAGTCAGCTTTGAGCTCGGGATAACGTTCGATGACCATGTTGAGGCGGCCGAGCGCGCCCGTGAGACCCGACTCGGCGGCGGCGAGCTGCTTCATGCCTGCGGCGCTTCCGGGCTGAGCGGCCGCAGCTTTGAGCCCCGAGACCGCATTGTTGCGTGCCTCAATCACGGCGGTGAGCGTTTCTTGTTCGTGCTTGAGATAGGCCTTGACCGTCTCGACCAGGTTGGGGATCAGATCATAACGTCGTTTGAGCTGAACCTCGATTTGAGAAAACGCGTTTTTGTGGCGTTCACGCAGGGTGGTCAGCTTGTTGTAGACGCTAATAAAATACCCCACGCAGGCGATGAGCAGCACGAGGAGCACGATGGCGAAGATGGGTCCAGACATCATGATACAGTCCGGAGCATATCATGGTGTTCTGACGCGCAAGGGGGGCCAGCACTAGCTTTCGTCTTGTAGTCGTTCCAAGAGCTCACGCAGCTTGCCCGCGTTGAGTGGTTTGGCCAAATAGGCGTCCATTCCTGCGTTGAGGCAGCGTTCCTCGTTCCTCGTTCCCCTTCATGGCGTTGGCGGTGCCCCGAGATGGATCAATGAAATCAACCGGAGGGAAGGGGAGTCGGTTGAAGCTACGGACGCCGGGCCGAAGGCCCCTGCGCTCGGACCCCGTCCGGCTGATCGAAGAACAGCTTCGCTCAGAGAGCGCCGTTCATGGGATCAAAGGCATGCCCTGACTTCACCATTCCCGAAGAAGAGGAGGACTTCTTCTTCGCCTTGTACTTGCGCACAGGAGCTGACTTTTTCGCGGTGCTGGGTGCTGGCTTGTTGCCGAGAGCTGCCCCAAAAGCCGACACGGCTTGATTCTTCTTCGCTGCGGGCTTGTCGGTCTCTTTGTCCTGAGGCTGCTCTTCCTTTTTCGCTTCTTCGGTCTTTTCTTGTTGGGCGGGGGCCGCGGCTTGTTCGCTTTTCGCTTTCGTCCCGACCGCTTCGGTTTCTGAAAGTTGATCGAGCGCGTATTTGTCCTCGACTTCGTCCAACCAACGATCCAGCCCATAGGGCGTATCCGTACTGGGTGCGCCCATGCTGGCTGCATAGGTGTCCGCTCCAGCAACTTCGTAACCGACGCCATATCGATGAGCTACGGTCAGGCCTGCCACTGCGGCCGCCGCGATGAGCCCGCGCCGGTACCATGGGTTGCCCTTGGCGGGCGTTTCGAAGTCGTAGACGTCCGGCATCATGCTGGACGACACCGCTGAGAGAGAGTGGGGAGCCAAGGACGGGGCCGCCGAGGGAGCGACGGAAGGAGCCGACGCCGCTTGAGGAGCAAAAGAGGGCGCCGAAGGGGCCGAGGCCACAGGAGCGACGCTTGGTGCGGGAGCTGTGTGACTGGCGGCGGCGGGAACAGCGGCAGGCAGGGACGGAGCGAGGCTGTGATGTCCGTCCTCTTCTCCGATCACGACCGCCAGGGGGATCCACTCGGCAAAGCCGGGCTGCCAGACGAGGGTGCTCAGATCGATGATGTCGGTGCGATATGCGGTATCAAGCTGATCGAGGGACATCTGCTTGACCTCGTCCTCGGCGACCTGGACATAGTAGTTGTCTTGGCCGAGTTCAGGGATGGGCGCTTCAGCGGCGGGAGTCTCGGTCGGCTCTTGCTGCTCCAGGTGATAGAGGATGGTATCCAGGCGCATCCACTCGCCCAGGCCCGGCTGCCAAATCAGCGACTCGTCCTGGATGACATCTCCCTCGTAGGCCGCGCAAAGCGCGTCCAGTGAGAGCGCCAACACGTTGCCGTTGACTACTACGTGAAAGTCCTCGTCCGGATTAACCTCTATGCTCATAGTGTAAGGGTTGCTCCCTCATTGGCACCTGGCAAGGAATGAGCGAAAGCGCTCGCACAAAAGTCGAAAATGACCCACCGGCCGGGGTCATTTATTCCCAACAGAACGGAAATTTTTGTTAAGGTTGCCACAACTCAAGCCCACTCCACGCCAACCTCCCATTCTGCAATTGCTCAAAATCGAGAACTGCACCCTAATCAAGCAATGAAAGACTTGTCGGCTTTCGATATCGATGAAGCGGCCTTGGCCAAAAAACCCAAGCCAATCGGCTGGTTTGCTGCCGGCATTATCGCCATCGGAGCACTCGGATTCGCCGCCGCGTATTATATGCCTCTGCATTCTGCTCACGGGACTCTGCTCGAAAAGCATGAGCAGCTGGCTAAGAAGAGCAATGAGCTCGACCAGGCCTTGAAGGCGAAAGTTCAGTCCCTCAAGACGACCACCGAGCGCAAGGACGACTTGGAGCGCTTTTTGAAGAAGGGGCGCGACGCCGAATCCAAGGTGAAGTCCCAGGTGGACGTGGCTCAAGCTACCGCTGAAAATCAACTCAAGGCCTACATCAAGGCCAAGCTCGTCCACGTTGACCCTTCTCACGAAAAACTGACGATCGCTTTCTCTGAGCGAGCGGTCTTTTCGCGGGGCTCCGAGCGCATTGTCCCTCAAGTCAAGCGACAGTTGTGCAAGGCGGTCGAATCGGCCGGAAAGAACGACTTTCGTCTGGTAGCCGAAGTTCGTGTCGCCGAAGACGAGAAAGACGCCTGGGAGCTCGCCGGCAAACGCGCTGCCGGTATTGGCGCCGTATTAGCTGCAGGGTGCAAACTGAGCGCTGACACTTTGGCGGTGCAGGCCGTGTTGGCAGGTAAAGACGAAGTGAAGGATGCCCTGGTTTTGCATCTGGGGCCGGACACGACTCCTCGCCTACGGGCCAGCGATGCTCCGTCGGAATAAACTCTGCGACCCAAACGAGGACGCATTGTGGGGGGAGCCTTTTAGTACTGACCGCTTACGGTGAGTATGGCCCCTTGTCGGGATGGGATCATGAGCCAGGACCAGCTTGGGGTTTCTGCGCTGCTCGCCCAAGCTCGCCCGGTGGCTCCGCCCAAGGCCTCCCCGATCAGCGCTCCTGCGATCACGTCTGACGCCCAGTGGTGGTCGCCCCACCACATCCCGAAGCCCACAGCGATCGCGATGGGATAGCCGAGGTAGCGGTAGGCGCCCCACTGAGGAGAAGACGCGCGCAAAGCCGCAGCCAAGGCAAAGACGGTGGCCGTATGCCCACTCGGAAAGGCAGCGATCCCCCGCCGAAATGGCTCGTAGACGGTGGCATCCTCGGGGTGGTTGAGTCGGTCTTCGGCATAGGGATCGCGACCATTGGTCGGGTAAGCGCGCCCTAGAATCCACTTTTCCAGTCCGACGACGAGCACAGTTTCGAAAGCAGCAAACAGCATCGCCGAGCTGGTGCGCTGAAGGGGGCAGTGGTCGAGGCCGAGTGCCCCGCCGTAGGCTAGGGCGCTCAGGCCGATCAGAGCGTAGGGTGCCGCGAGGGTGACCGGTTCGGCTTTGTAGCGTCCACCGAGCTGGTCCTGGGCGAAGGTGCGCAAGGCATGATCGCCGCCACTTTGTCCCAGGGCAATCGGCGCGATGAGCGAAAGTTGCAAGAGAGCGACTTCTTTTGGCCGAGCCACTTCACTGAGCGCGGGACCTGCCTCGGACCAGGGCGTGGCGCAGGGATGTGTTTGGGCAAGACTGTGTTGAGTCAGAGCAAGGAGCAGGAACAAGCCCCCAGCCCCCGCCACTCTGCTCCACCGACAGCATCGGAGCAGCTTCGGTCTTCGACGAAGCACCGGAGCCCCTCGTCGTGCACCGAAGGCGCGGGAAAATAGCCGAGCTTTCATCCAGTCCCTGCAGTCTAGGCCGGGATGGTGACTGGATGAAAGACTGCCCCGCGTCTGTTTATGCTCGGCCCTGGTTCAGGCGCGCGCTTCGCCTGCGGCGTGTGGTGAGCACGCCCGCTAATCCAAGTAAAAGCCCCCAGCCCGCGGGGTGGCTCGGGCTCTTGTGGTCCTCAATCCGGCAGCCGCAGCCCTTCTTTTCTTTCTTGGCTGCAGTCTCTGAGCCCGGAGCGCCGGGAGTGCTTCCGGTGCCGGCTCCCACGCCCGCGCCACTGCTGCCTCCCGTTGCGGGAGCGATACATCCGTTTTCGGGGGTGGCTAGGAGGCTGGGGTTGGCAGGACAGGTATCCACGCAATCGGGGGTTCCGTCCGCGTCTTGATCGGTGTCGGGCTGGAGGCATCCACACACACCTGGAGCTTCCTTTTCGATGCTGGTGGGGCAAGTATCAGTGCAGCTTGTGATGCCAGTGGCGTTGGGCTCGGGCTTACCACAACCACAAGTGCCGGACTCGGTCTTTTGAGGGTCGTAGGGGCAGAGCTCCTCGCAGTTGAGGGACCCGTCCTGATCGCTGTCCACATCTTCCGCGCCGCACCCGCAGATGCCGGGTTCGGTCTTGAGGGCGTCGTTGGGGCAGAGATCGTTGCAGTCGAGGGTGCCGTCGCTGTCGCTATCGGCGTCCGCGATGCCGCATCCACATTCGCCGGGGTTCTGCTTGTCTGCATCGAGAGGGCATTGGTCGATATTCGCCGAGCTGACGCATTCTCCGTCCACACATTGCCCTGCATCGGAGCATGAGATGCCGTTTTCGACGCCGATACCGTCGAGTTGGGTGCAACCATAACCGGGGATGATGCAGAGAGGGGCTGCGCAACCGCCCACCTGGAGGCCACACTCTCCGCCGGGGCCCCTGACTCCTTCGATATCGTATTGTTTACCAATGCGTTGGCATTGCTCGTCTTCGCTCATGCATCTGCCTTGAAAACAAACGCCTTGCTCTTCGATGCCGTCTAAGTCGCAAGCTCCTCCCGCGTCCGAAAACCGGTCTCCGGGGCAGGTGGTGCTCTGGCCATTGCAAAACTCCGCGCTATCGCAAGCGCTGCGAGCGGGGCGGCATTCTTTGTCTTTGCCGGCAGGTTGGCAGGACTCGCAGCAGCTGTCGTTGAGGTCACTGCAGAGAGCTCCTACCGTGAGCTTACAAGTCGCGCCGTCACAGCAGGGGTCGACTTCGGAGCAATCGTCAAAACCACAATCGCACTCTTCTTCGCCGGAGACGATTGCATCCCCGCATTGGTCCGCTGCGAGATTGTCGTCGTCTGGGAGGTTGTCGAGGCAACCCGGAGCCAACGTCGCTACCATTTCGCTATAGTAGCCTTTGCTGCATTCAGAAAATTCGGGGGTTTCGAGCCCACCCGGTTCGGCGTAGGCGGCCATGATATTGCCCGTGGGGCTGCAGTTGTCCTCGGAACCGTCGTGAGGCATCCACAAGTTGTGTCCCATCTCGTGAGCGATCACTTGGGCAATCGATGTATTGAGCTGCGTGGTTTGGATGATGCCGCCGCTGACTTCCCCGGCGCAGATGCCAGTGAAGTTGGCCAAGCCGATGGTGCCCTCGTCGAAGTCGTGCCCACTGAGCAGGATGTGCTCGTCATGACGGGGCATGTTTTCCATGCTCCAGACGTTGAAGCTGGAGAGTAGATCCTCGGAGCTCGTTTCGTTGCCGATGGGAGTGATCCTGAGCCCCTCGTTGGGGACGGACATTTGACCCAGAAGCGCTACGCGTAATCGGGGTTCTAATCCCGAATGAGTGAATACCAGGTTGGTATCGGCGATGAGCGCCAGGGTATCTTGCTCCATCGCGTCAACGTCGCCACCAAAGAGCTCAAGACGCCTTTCGTCGTTGCCGATGAAGAGCTCGATGTATTTCGTCTCGAACTCTGTTCCCTCTAAGTAGCGAGCCACCTGGGGCATGAGCACCGAAGAGGAACGCACCACCACGTCTTTGGCTGGAGAGGGTTCGCCGAAACGAAGGGGCGCCGTGGCCGTCAACTCGTGATCGACTCCGTCCGAAAGATCGGAGTCACCCTTCTTGGGGGCGATGGACCAATGCTTGCCGTGCACGAAGATGAGCCCGTAGAGGCTCCCTTCTGGATAGGAGTCCGGATGGATGCAGGTAGAGGCGCCGACAAAGGCGTCGGGTAACAGAGCGTTGGTCTTCGCGTCATAAACCTGTCCCTCGTAGAAGCAATCAGGGGCTTTCTTCGTGACCTTGGTGAAGCCTCCCTGACCGTCGGGTTGATAACTTTGATAGGACTTGCCCAGGGGGGCCGACTTTTTGCTCAGCGAAAGACGCAGTGGGTGTCCGTCGATTTCGACTTCTAGTACCAGCCCGCCATTTTGACTCAGTTGCTTTTTGGTCTGCACCGAAGAAGAAGGACTGGACTCAGAGCGGTCAGAACAAGCTGCCATGAGGCTCAGGAGAGCAATCGAACTCAGACCGCGGCGGAGAAAGGTACGAGTAGACATTGGCTAAGTAGGCCTACCTCGTCTGCCTGGGGGGGACAAGGCCGAGCGATGGGCCAGTCTGGTCACTCTTGTCGTTTTTCTCCATGATGGCGGCGCATTGTGAAAGAAGTGTGAGGTCTTTGGGGCGCCTGTGCTGCCCAGGGTGCAGATTTCCTATCTGAGCGGTCGTGCAATGCAGCTGCTTTTATTGAGCTGCAGTGTCGTGGGGAGTGACCGCGCTAGAAGCGGGGGCGTAAGGGAGCAAGTGAAGTTCCAACTGGTTGCTCCCCGTATCCATCACCCAGAGCAGTCCTGCGGGGCTCGCGTGCAGGGTGGTCAGTGTGGCTTTCGCTTTGATGGGTAAGAGCTGAGGGCGTCCCCCTTTTTTGGACAGTCGGCTGACTCCGGTGACGTGATAACAATAGAGCGCGTCGCCGAGTTCTAGCGGAGAGCAGATTTGGTCGCGGGCTAGGACTTGTTCTTGGTCAAGCTCTAGAGCAAGCCGATACACCCGGCGCTCGGGCCCAAAATAAAAGAACAACTGGTCGTCTGCTTGGATTTGGGCCGGGGTTCGGCCGACAAAGGTACGAGAGCGCAGCTGCGGGGCTCCGTCAAAAGAAAGCCCCAATACGGTCCAACGGGGCGGCCTTCCAGGAGCGGCGGGAAGCTGCTCAATGGTGTAGACGCGATCGCCCGCGAGAGTGAGGGTGGATAAACTGTTTGTAGTTTGATAGATGCGCTTCTTGCTTGCGCCGAAAGAAGCAAAGACTTCATAGGTTCCTTTCTTGTCGAGACTCAGCCAGGCGACGCGTCCAGCTCGCTCGGTCAAGATGCGCGGGGGAACATCCACGTGGACTCGATGGCGCGTTTCCTTCGTCTTGAGATCGAGCTCCATGAGCCGATTTTGGTGTACATAAAGCAGGCGCTCGCTCGAGAGCGCGGCCCCTCCCTGATGTTCGATCGGTTGGTGCTTGGGGGGCTGGGCGCGTTTTAGGGTGTACAGCTCCTTGGGGGTGAGCAGAAAGATCGTGTCTCGATCAGCGGCGAGACTTGTGTGGTAAGCGGAGACAGGCAGGCGCAATAAGGGTTCGACTGGCAAGTAACCTGGGGAGCTGGCTGTTTTGCTCTTGGGGTGCGCACCCGAGGGCTCAGGCGCTTCTGCGGTCGTTGAGTCAGCGGATTTTTGGGGGGTCGACCTTTCTCCGGTGGGGCCTGGACAACCGCTGATGATCAGAAGAGTCGCCAAGAGCGCCCAGCAAGCGCGCGGATGTCGAATCGTTTGAGTCATGGGTCGAGGCAGGAGTCGATGGGCTTGCACAACTCTGTTTTGCGTGTGAACGAGCAGTCGCTTTCTTTTACACAGAACTCATGATCAGAGACCGTGGCGTCGCACCCGTCAGCGAGGAGGGCGAGACGATCGAGACAAGTTTCTTTTGTCCACCCCCTGGTGACCGCCGTGGCTCCGTTTGCGCACAGTTGAGATCCTCCTGGCGCAACTTGTGCTGTCCAAAGGCACAAGTTGCGCCCCTGCTCTTCATCAAGACCGGTGAGTTTCTGTTCGAGGGGGAGTCCTGAGTGGGGCGAGATGTCCTCGACTTCTTCGTTGACTTCATCGTGGCCCACGGGTGAACACGCCAGAGCGCTGCCGAGGCTGATACGGGATAGGGTCAAAACGAGGAGCTTGCCTCTGCCTGAGTGGGCGGAGCGGGGGCTCATTAATTCTCCGGATTCCATCGTCAGCAGATTGGACTCCGCCCTGAGCTGGACAGCAAGAGACCCAGCCGGCATGTGGGGACCGAGAGCGACCTTGTGGGAGCAGGTAGGTCGTTCAAAGCTCGCTTTTTTGCTCCCATCGGGAGCTGAGTGCTAGCATGATTGTTGCTTTTCGTTGTCTGGGCCGGGGGGAAGCTGCCCCTGTCAGAGAGCCCGATCTGATCGCCCCGATGAATGACCACGACCCATACATGACTTCCCCTTTTCGTTTCTTGCCCGGGCTCCGCAAAAGTTGCAGAGCGTGGAACTTTGTAGCGACTTGGGGAGCGGCGCTCGGGCTGATCACTTCTCTTTCTGCCTGCTCGGGGGACGAAGGTCCTCGTCCAGATCCCTTGGGTTATGGCGGGGCTGGGGGGGCGCTCTTCGGGACTACAGGTGGTCCCGTGTGCGAGGACGGTGAGAAGCGTCCCTGCGGGGTGACCTTGAAGGTCGGCGAAGGAAAGATGACCTGCTACCGGGGTACTCAGACTTGCGAAGACCAAGAGTGGTCGACCTGCGAGGGAGGGAACGTCACCCATGAGCCGCATCCTTTCTCCGAGAGCGGGATCGGCGATCTGCGTACCCAGTCTCTGAGTTCACCTGCGTTGTGCAGTACCGATGTAGCAGTGGAGAATCCTTGCGACCCCGCTTGCATGTATTTCGACGAAGACCCCGACCCCGGGGGGAACGTTCCTGATATTGAAAGCGAAAACCCCCTGGTCGTCGATACTCGGGTTTGCATCGACGAAAACGGTGACCCCGGGGATATTTGTACTCCTACGGCTACGGGATTCAGTGCAGATTGTGACCCCTGTGTCTATCGTGTCTGTCAGGCGACGCCTTCCTGTTGCTCGACAGCCTGGAGCCAGGCGTGTGCGAACCAGGCGGTCGCCCTTTGCGATCCCGAAAATGAGCGGGAGCTCAACTTCTGCGACATCACTCTTTTTTCCGATGGATCACTCTCGGTGAGTAATCGTCCCTCGGCGGCGAACGCTGTGATTGCGGCGCGTGGGAGTATGAGCGTTTCGACGGATGCTCAGTTTGGTTCGCTGTACTCAGAGGGGAGCATCAGCATTGCCAGTCCCAACGGCAACATCATCACCGGCGGTGGCGTCGTTCACGCGAATGGCGACATTTCGATGCAGACTTCGAGTTATTACATCGAAGCCGACTTGATAGCTGGAGGGAGCATCAACTTGTCGGGCAATGACGTGGATGGGGACGTGTGGGCCGGAGGTGGTGTGCAAGCCCAGGCAACGGCGTGGATTTATCCTGGGCATTCGGTCACAGCCGGAACGACCATTAGTTCAAACGTCGGGTATCAGACCGGCGCGAGCGGTACCGAAAATTCGGGAACAACTCCCCCTCCGGTTGAGCTTCCGCCCGCCAACTCGATTCCTACCTTTCCGGTCTCGTGTGGTTCAACCGATAATCGCTACTGGTCAGGTACGAACGAAGTCCTCACGCCGGGCACCTACGGGACCGTATCGATGAGCAACAACGGGACTCTTACCTTGCGGGGGCAAGGGATTTACTACTTCAACGCCCTGCATATTTCGAATCGTCTGATCCTCGACCCCAACGGTGAGACTCTGGACCAGGGCTGGGATATCCGAATCTGCACGACCTCGGGCTCACTGTTCGACAATGGCTTTTCCATGGGAGGGCTGAGCCCCCTGACCAACGATCCCCAGGGCAACCTCTTTGAGTCCGGTTATGCCACCTTCTACTACGATGGCACTTCGAACCTTTCGATGGGCGTGGGCGTGTATTTTTCTGGGGTCGTCATCGCCCCCCATGCGGCCGTGACCAAGAGCACGATGAATCTAAACGGGACTCCTCAGCACTCCGACTTTGCTAACCATACCTACGCGGCCCCCATCAACGGAGCCATTTGGTCCAAGGGGATGTCTCTCGACACGGATGCGAACGCGTATCCGATTTCTAGGTCGGATTGCGAAAGAGTCACGCGCATTGCCAACGAGTTGGCTCCGTCCACCTGCGAACTCTCTACGGGGATGCGTGGTTTGCACAAGGAACCCTGCGCTACCGGACTCGACTGTCAAGGGAACTCAAGTTGCGTGGAGCCGGACGCGGGCTCCTGTAGTCACTCTCCTTGCGTTTTTGGTGAGGCCCTGAGCAATAGTTGCAACGATTGCGCCGAGCGTATCTGCGGAGTCGACCCGAGTTGTTGCAGTGATAAGTGGGATATGGATTGCGTCGCGCTCACGGCGACCGTCTGTGACGTGAGTTGTGGGGCAAGTGCTTGCAATCAGGACGCGTGCACGGCTTCGACGGCGCCGATGGATGAGTCCTGCGACGATGCACTCACTGTGGGTCAAGACTACATCAGTGATGTCTGCGCCACGATGCCCTCTTGCTGTTCGACTGCTTGGACCGACGCTTGTATCGATGAGCTCTACACCTTGCACCCGACCCCCCGTACGCGCTTGTGTGATTATTCGGCCTACGGCTCGTCGTCCGTGAGCGTCACGGCGTCTTCGACCGTTGACGGTGCGACGGGCACGGATGCCTCCGAATCACCAGTCGCGGTGTTTCCCGAGATCGACTTTGACTGTGAAGCGGGCACGGTGAATGTCTCGAGCGGGTCTCTCACTGCCACCGCCGGAACGAAGTACGGCTCGGTGACCATTCAGTCCGGCGAGATTTTGACCTTCCCGACGGCCGGTCGCTACTACTTTGGGGAACTGATTTTAGACTCTTACAACATCATGGACCTACCCACGAGCGGTGTGGTGGAGATCATCGTCTGCGGGCAAGTCTATATGGGCACCGAACTTGCGATCGCTGGTATTTCCGCTACCGATTCGGCTCGTTTTCGCATCTACTCAAACTATGACGGTGATGATGCGATCTGGTCTGCTATCTCCGACATTGATCGCGATCGTTATGGTTTGTGGATGGCTCCTTATGGCCAAGTCCGCGTGGGAGTGGGAACGATTCTGCACGGGGCAGCCTGGGGCGAGAGCGTGAGCTTGATCGATGGAACGCCCTATGGCGGTCGTCCGGGCGGCAGCATCGCCGATTTTGACCCTGACTTTCGTGACGATTGTATCGCTGAATTCGTCGACGAAGCTCCCTACGGTGATTGTCCGGTGGAGTTCGAACCCGCCGACCCGCCCGCGACTGCCGAATGTGTGGACAACGTCGAGGGATACACCGACCCAACTTGTTCGGGTTACGATCTGGCCGTGGGGAAGGCCTGCGACGATACGGTCGAGATCTGTAACCACGGTACCGTGGACGTGTCGGGTGAGACCGTTGAACTGGGGTATTGGCACGAAAATACCGCGCAATTCGGACAGGAGGAGCCTTACGTTTCTCCAACAGGTATCTGCAGTGGTGTGCTCGATATCGACGCAGGCACGTGCGCCGACCTGGATTGTGCCGTGCCGACGGATGCGGACTATCTCTTGATGGTCGACCCGAACGCCAACTTGTCTGAGTGCGATGACCGCCGGCTTGACAACTGGTCAGTCGACAATGGCGGGGTTTGCGGCGGCCCGGGGCCTCCCGAGTATTATGACTACACCGCTGAGTGCCCCGAAGATTCTGCCGTACAGTGGCGCTTTCTGACTTGGGATACCTCAACTGCGGGGGCTTCTGAGATCGTTTTTTCGGCCCAGATGGTCGAGGATCTCAGCGCCATCGACCCCTCGGGCTACGTGCAAGTTGGGGTAGCGAGCAGTTCAGGTGGAACAGAAGATTGTCCCTACACGGACATGAGTCCTTGTTATGCGGACCTCGATACTGCGCTCAGTCTGCCCAATATGCAGGACAACTATCTCTCGCTTCAGGTCCAGTACAACAACAACGGCGACACTGCCGTGCTCGAAGACTGGGCCGTTATCTACACTTGTGTTTATGACCAGTAGCCTTCGCTTTTCTTCAATCCCTCCATCTCGTCGTCTTTCGCTCTTTGTCTTGATGCTGGCCGCCGCTCTCTCTGCCGAGTCGGGGTGTAGCGGGGGGGATAACGGTCGACCTTCCTCGAGACTCACGGACACGACGGGCGACCCATCGTCTACCGGTAGCAGCTCTGCTGACGGTGGACAGGGGGGGGCTCCAGTCCTCAGTGGGGACGGGGACGCTTCGTCGTCTTCGAGCGGGGATGGGGATGCTTCGTCTTCTTCGAGCGGTGATGGAGAGACAGAAGGAACGAGTTCTGCTCCCGAATGCGGAGGTTTTGACTGTGGGATCGGCACATGTGACGCCACCAAGGGCTATCCAGCGTGCCTCTGCCCTGAGGGGTATGGGGGAGCCCCCTGCGTTGACATCGACGAATGCGCCGAACTCGAGCAGGCCTGCCCTGGGCAGGCCTGCATCAACACACCGGGCGGGTTTTATTGTGAGTGCGCCGAGGGCAGCGTTGACCAGGGTCAGGGTTGCGAGACTCCCGATCCCTGTGCATTGGGCCCCTGTGACGAAAGTGCCCAATGCGCGGTCGATGCCTCGACTGTTGAGGGCTACTCGTGCACCTGCAACGAAGGATCGTTTGGGTCGGGATGGACCTGCAGTTCGATTGACACCTGTGCGGGCGATCCTTGTTCGGGGAGCCCATGCCTAGCAACAGAGGACGGGCCACTCTGTCAGTGCACCGTAGGCAACGCGGGGCGGCGCGACTGCGACCAGTCCTGCGCCACCTTGGATTTGGTGGACACGACTCTCAAACGCAACGTCGCCGCCCTGTTCGGTCCTTATCAAGATCCGGATGCGATCAATCCTGCTGTGGATCTAGTTTCAAAAAAAGAACTTTATGTTGCCTCGGGCTCCATCGAGACTCTCGACGGACTCCAGTGCTGGTCCAACTTGAAGTCGCTCGTTATCAATTCCAGTGAACTGGGGTCTGGGGCGGATGATACCCCCCTCGAGGCTATCGCTTCGCTCAATCAGCTCGAGAGACTCGACCTGCGCTGTGCCGACTTGAGCGATTTAAGCGCGCTCTCTGGGCATCCCACCCTCAGGAGCCTCTCCATTTCAATGGAGAACTGTCCCGAAGGCGAAAACCAGCCTCCCGATCTCACACCGCTCGCCACGATCCCTCGTCTCGAAGTCCTCGATCTGGGTGGACTTGGCCTCAGCAATCTCGATGGCCTTGCTGGATCGAAAAATCTGCGCACCGTCTTTGCTGCCAGAAACGCCCTCACCAGTATTGACGGTCTCAAGGACAATAGCGGATTGCGTGAGCTTGTGCTCGACGACAATGAGCTGACCCAGTTCGACGCGCTTTTGGGACTGACTCAGCTTGTGAGAATCGAGGCGAGAAACAATCCGCTGACGGACGCCTCCTTCATTTCCGAGCTTCCTAGCCTGCAGAAGGTTCTTGTCAGCGGCGCGGCTCTTTCGCAAATACCATCCCTAGCAAACAACGCGGCTCTTCGAGTTCTTGATTTGCGAGGGAACCCGCTTGACGGTCTTCAGGGTATTTCTGAAGCCCCGGCCCTAGGCGTACTTGATCTCTCTGACACGGGGATTTCGTCCTTGTCTGATTTAGTGGACTCAGCTTTCGATGGGCTTTTGGCTGCGACGGACAACTCATTTGATTGCGAAGCCATGGAAGACGACTTGCGGGCGCTCCGCGAGCAGGGGGTCGAATTGCTCACGGATTGTTCGTTGCCCTGAGCGCGAGCAACGGCACGTCGCCCTTGATATGTACAAGTGCTGGAAATCACAGGCTTATTCTTGAGGCGCAATGAATCAAATTGAGGAGTGAACGATCATCTTGCTTGCGGGAACTCAAGAGCATGATGGAAAAACTAGCCTTAGAATCGAAGTCGAACCCCTTGGTCAAACCGCGAACCCTTTTTGGCTTGATCGGTTTCTTGAGTCTTTTCACTCTCGGCTGCGAGGGTGAAGGGGGATCAGGGGTCATCGTGAGCGAGAGACGCTCGATCCCTGACGCGACCCGGGTTTCTGTTTGCTGCGGTTTCGAAGTGGACTTCAAGATCGGCGACGAATCTGAGCTGATCATTACCGGTGACGATAACCTCATCGAAGAGATTGAGGTCGACTACAACGACAAGGTACTCGAGATCGAGTGGGACGATGATTGGGGCAACTACGAGCCAACTCAGCCAATTCGACTCGAACTGACCTTGCCCAGGCTTGTGAGCTTCCAGGGGTCGGGGGGTATGCGCTTGTTCAGCGAAGATCTCCATGCCGAAGAATTATCGTTTGACCTATCCGGGGGCAGTCAGGCGCGGATAGGCCAGGTTTGGGTCGATGAACTGACCGTCCGTGAGAGCGGTGGGAGCGAGATCGAGTTCGATCTGATCTCAGCCAAGAAGACGCGCGTTGATAGTTCTGGTGGGTCCGTCTTCGAAGCTCAGGGGCTGTCCGATCGTCTCGATGTTGCGGTATCGAGAGGAGGGGTTGTTGCAGGCGAAGACTTGATTGTCGATGACGTGCGCGTTGATCTTTCGGGGGGGAGTCGGCTGGAAATAACCGCCCTAGAGAGCATTGTCGGCGAAGCGTCCGGGGGAAGCGCCATCGAGCTGAACGGCGACCCGCGAAAAGACGTGGACCTAAGCGGGGATAGTCATCTGAATTGAGCTCGCGCCGCGACGGTTGCTCAGGAACCCAAAGCCATAATGCGTAGGGCAGTAGGCCCTGACTCGTGGGGGAGAGCCTCATTGAGGGCAGGGTGGTTCCGGGCTGGTCTCGTTCGCTCAGTTGGATATCCTCTAGCGATAGAGGTTGGAGCTGAATGCGATTGACGATGACGGGTGTAGGTGCGGGTGGCAGAACGGCTGCTGCTTGGGGTTTCGGTTTGAGCGTGGCGCTCTTGAGCAGCTCTGCATGGGCAGAGCTGCCCCCCGATGGCGGGCCCGACGTAGAAGTGACCGAGGCCGCGCGTGAGCAGTTTGGGGTGGGTGTGGCCCTACTTCAGGACCCGGATGGCGCTCGCTACGAAGAAGCCTATCGGGCATTCTCGAAAGCCTATGCAGAGAGTCCTTCGTGGA
Source organism: Polyangiaceae bacterium (assembly GCA_050300635.1). Taxonomy (GTDB): domain Bacteria; phylum Myxococcota_A; class Polyangia; order Polyangiales; family Polyangiaceae; genus NIC37A-2. Next base: position 22,317 of record JBNKYC010000042.1, on the reverse strand, counting down.
AGATTCTTGGCAATTTGGGGGTCTGTGCTCTCAAGCTCGAGCGCTTTGACGAGGGGATCGAGGCCATGACTCGCTATCTCAAGTACGGGGCTTCGGATTTGAGCGAACAAGAGCGGTCTCAATTCGAGCGGGATCTGAAAGTGATGGAGGCTACAGGAGGGACTTTGAGTCTCAAGGTGACTGGCGCTACTTCGGTGACCTTGAGAGATACGCGCACTCGTGCCGTAGGAGGTCCGATCTCCAATAGCTATGAGGTTCCCGATGATGGTTTGCTCGAGATCATCGTCGCGAGCGGCAAACACAGCCTGCAGGTGAGCGCCGGCGGGCTTTCTGCCGAAGAGGATGTCAGCGTCGATTCTGGAGGTAGGGTTGAGGTGGCCATCGAACTCAAACCTACGGCGACCCAATCCGTTGCTGCCGAGCCAACTCGGGCGTCGAATTCTGTCTCATCCGTTTCTGGGAGCGAAGAACCAAGCTTGCCATCCACCGACGGCGGCAGCGGATTGCGGACGGCTGGTTTCGTAGTGACAGGGGTCGGCGTGGCTGGGCTGATCGGCGCCGGTGTGACGGCGGGCTTGGGCTTCAGCAAGAAGGGCAAGCTCAACGACGATTGTCCCGAGCAGACTTGCACCTTTGACTCTCCTTCCGAGAAGGCGGCCTACGATGACGACTTGAAGAGTTTGAAGACTTTCGGTGCGTTGACTACGGCCTTTGCCATCGGAGGTGGGGTTCTCGCGGCGGCCGGTGTGACCATGATCGTCGTGGGTGGCAAGAGACAGGGGGGGGAGCAAGTGTCCTTGCAACTTACGCCGAGCATTGGACCGGCTTGGACTGGTCTGAGCGCTCAAGGAGTCTTTTGATGAGACTGAAGCTCAGATACGCATCCGCTTTGACGCTCCTGGCCGTGGCGTGCGACTTCGGTGCCTCTAAGTTCACGGTTGTCTCGGGGGGCGGAGGCGGATCGTCCTCCACGAGCGGGGGCGACGGAGATTCGACCACGGGGGACAGTGACTCGACCACGGGGGACGGTGACTCGACCACGGGGGATGGTGACTCGACCACGGGGGACGGAGATTCGACTACCGGGGATGGTGACTCGACCACGGGTGGTGATGGGGATGGCAGTGGCGGTCAAAGCGGCGGTGACGGCGATGGCGCTGGCGGCGCCAATATGGGCACGGGCGGTGGACCGACCGGGCCTACCGGAACCTGTATCAATCAAGGACAAGCTCTTTTGGTTTATCCGGGAGAAGAGCTTCAAGACGCGGATTGGAGTGACTTCCGCGGGGCGTTGGTGACACCGGTCGGCACCAATAGACTGGCCGTCTTGATGGAGCTCCAAGTTAAAAACGAGCGGGCTATCTATTTTCGCACGGTGAGCGATCAAAATAATTGGGTGGTCGAGCCTATGCCAGCAAACAGCCCTTTCACAGACGAGACCCTCGGTCTTTCGGGCGTTGCGGGGGCCATTTTTCGACCGTCCGAGATCGACTCGGGGGACGGGACCCTTCTGGTCGTTGGACGCACCAGCGAAGGCGTGAGCGAGATAGAATTGACCATCCAGGGTGAGTCCTTTGATGGTCAGCTGGTTCCGACCTGGTCCAAGGTCGAAACCCCTGGTGACTGCATGAGCAACGGCGCGCACATTCGTAACATCGTGCCGCACTTTGCTCCGGATTCGGTCCTCTACTCTCTTACCTGTCAAAGCCAGATGGACGAGCTGCGCGCCTACGTTCATGTGGGTATGCCGGCTGTGTTCCAACCCCTGGGCGAGTGGGAGATGGGGGCGGGTAACCAAATCATCAACTTCGTTCCTTTCCCAGGTATGCCCCCCAGTTACTTCTTCCAGACGGGAGGCGACTTCGGAGAAGCTCAGGTGCGGTTTACCGACGACCCAATGAACCTGCCGCAAAAGGGGGTTCCAGTTACCTTCGACGATCAGCGCGTGAGCGCCCTATTCAGTACAGCCGTTTCCGACGGTTCAGGAGTCTTCATGGTCGGCGCAGCTGTGACGGCAACCGATCCTGACGCTCCAGAATTCGTTCCCGCGGATCTTTTTGCAGGGACGGTGCCTCGAGCCGACTTGGATCATTTTGGGCAAACAACGAAACCAACCGAAGCGCTCCATCACTACGGCTCGATCGGCAAGCTGTCGGATGTCAACAAGATCGCAACCCCCTTCCAAAGTGGACAATTCTTCTATTATGCGGGTGAGAATTACGCGACCTTGTCAAGTGTGGCCTTGACCATGTTGGACAAGGACGGCAACGCGTTGGTTCGGGATCATGTCGTTGCCAATGAGCCGGACGCCCAACTCAGTGGGGTCGCTCTCAGCGCGATGGGGGGCAGCGTCTTTGTCACCTACGCTCGGACGAGAAACGGCGTGACCGAACTCTTGGGTCAGAGAGTCCTTTGCGGACCCGATGCCCAACCTGCTAACTAAACGACACGACCCGGGGGGGACTCTTAGGTCATTCCCCGGTGTCAATCATGCCGGATCAAGCACATCGTCTCTCAACTCGATACTGATGGGACAATGGTCAGATACGAAGACCTCCTTGTGGATGGTCGCGCTCTTCAAGTGTTCCATAACGTTCTGCGAGGCGAGGATGTAGTCGATCCTCCAACCAACATTGTTGGCGCGTGCCGCGCCTCGCTGGCTCCACCAACTGTAGTGGCCCTCTCCGGAGTGGAGCTCCCGCTCGGCCTTCTTTTTGCCAGCTTTTTTGGCTTGGGCGACGAGTTGTTGGATCTCGTCGTCGGTAGGGGCGGGGTGCAGGTGTCGAAAGGTATCGACCCAGCCGTTTTCGAGCCACAAGTCGAGGGCGACGCGTTCTTCTGGGAGAAACCCGCTGGTTTTCTCGTTCTGTTTGGGGCGGGCCAGATCGACGGCCCGATGAGCTGTGTTCCAGTCTCCCATCACGAGCAGCTTCTTGCCTTGCTTTCGAAGGGGTTCGAGGTAGGCGCGCAGTCGCTCGTAGAAGTCGAGCTTATAGGGGACCCGGCTGTTGTCGCGGTCTTTGCCGTTACCGTTGGGGAAGTAGGCATTGACGATGAACAATGGACCTAGCTCTGCGCCAACGATGCGACCTTCGGCGTCGAAAGAGTCGTTCTGAACGGGTATGTTGTGGAGGGCGGCCACGTCGCGCTTCACCTGATCGAGGGACGGAACGATGAACTCTGGTCCTTGCAGCTGCTCACTCAGATAAAGCCCGACACCCGAGTAACCGGCTCGCTCGGCTTCCGAGAAGTGGGCGCAGTAGCCTTCGGGGGCACGCGCTGTGGGACTCAGCTGTTTTTGTGTGGCTCGGACTTCCTGCAGACCGGCGACCTGGGGACGCCGCTTGGCCATCCAGTCAAAAAATCCCTTCTTTTCGGCCGCTCGCAGCCCGTTTACGTTGCAAGAAACGACGTCGATGCTCATGGGAGCGTGACTATTAGCTCAACTTTCATCCCCGACAAGTAGCTGAAACCCCGCTGTGGTTGATCTTTGTGGAGGCAGGAGCAGGGTGGAAGGGGTAAGTATGGTGAAAAAGAGTTATCGGCGTGGCACGACTTCCATCGGATCTGAACCTCTTTGGTACAAGAACGCGATCATCTACGAAATCCCGATACGGGCTTATTGCGACTCCAATCGCGATGGGATTGGCGATATCAACGGTCTGATTTCCAAGCTTGATTACCTGTCCGAACTAGGCGTGACGGCGATCTGGCTCTTGCCCTTCTACCCCTCTCCCTTGCGCGATGGCGGGTACGATATTTCGGACTACACCTCGGTGCATCCGATGTATGGCTCGCTTGCTGATTTCAAGCGTTTGCTCAAAGAGGCTCACGAAAGAGGGATCCGAGTCATTACGGAGCTCGTGATCAATCACACCTCCAAAGATCACCCTTGGTTCGAAAAGTCACGTAGTAGTCCGCCCGGCAGCAAATGGCGCAACTTCTATGTTTGGAGCGATACCGACGCCCTCTATGGCGAGACTCGGATTATTTTTCGTGACTTCGAACCTTCAAACTGGACGTGGGACCCAGTAGCGCAGGCCTTCTATTGGCACCGGTTCTATTGTCACCAGCCTGATCTGAACTTCGACAATCCAGAAGTACACAAGGCCGTATTCAAGGCTCTCGACTTTTGGTTAGATATGGGTGTCGATGGGCTTCGTCTTGACGCGATCCCTTACCTCTACGAGCGAGAAGGGACCAACTGCGAGAACCTCCCAGAGACTCATGCCTTCCTCAAAAAGCTGCGCGCGCATGTAGACCAGAGGTACTCAGATCGCATGCTCCTCGCGGAGGCGAATCAGTGGCCAGAAGACGCAGCCGCGTATTTTGGAGAGGGCGACGAGTGCCACATGAATTTTCACTTCCCACTCATGCCCCGCATGTTCATGGCGGTGCAGCTCGAAGACCAATTTCCCATCGTGGACATCCTGCGTCAAACGCCCGAAATCCCCGAAAATTGCCAGTGGGCCACCTTCTTGCGCAATCATGATGAACTCACCTTAGAAATGGTGACGGACGAAGATCGTGACTACATGTATCGGGTCTACGCTCAGGACCCAACTGCGCGACTCAACCTGGGGATTCGTCGGCGCTTGGCTCCGCTCTTGGGGACTCGACAAAAGGTCGAGCTGATGAATGGGCTTTTGTTTTCGTTGCCTGGAACGCCAGTCCTCTACTACGGCGACGAGATCGGCATGGGCGACAATATCTATCTCGGCGATCGTGATGGCGTGCGAACACCCATGCAGTGGTCGGCGGATCGCAACGCCGGATTCTCTGAGGCAAACCCACAGAAGCTCTATTTGCCTGTGATTTCCGATCTGGAGTATCGGTACGAGGCGGTCAACGTCGAAGCTCAACAAAACAACCCGGCGTCGCTGCTTTGGTGGATGAAGCGCACGATAGCACTTCGTAAACAGTATCCTGCTCTTTCCTCCGGCGACTTGCAGATGCTGCCCATGGACAACCCCAAGATCCTGTCCTTTCTCCGTGTCCTCGAGGAGGAGAAGGTTCTCGTTGTGGCCAACCTTTCGCGGTTTCATCAGTGCATCGAACTCGAGCTTCCAGAGTTCGATGGTCACGTTCCCGTTGAGATGTCGGGCGTGGTTCGTTTTCCCAAGGTGACGAAGGCTCCCTACCGGCTCTCTTTGTCTCCCTTTGGTTTCATGTGGTTCTTGCTCGAACCGAAAGAAGCGGCGAGCAAATCTGAGGCGAGTGTTCCGACCTTCGAGATCGAAGAAAGCTGGACCGAAATCTGGACGACGAGCCTAAGGAAAGAACTCGCCAAGCGTCTTCGCTCCTGGGTGAGTGAGCGGCGATGGTTCCGCGGCAAAGGGGTGCGGCAAAAAGGCGGGAGTCTCGATGATGTTCTCGTTCAATCCCAGCGGGGCGATCACGCTCTTTTCACTTTCACAATCGAGTTCGCCGAGGCTCAGCCTCAGACTTATTTGATCCCAGTGGCCCTTTGCTCACAAGGCGAGCTCGAGCAGGTAGAAGCGGAACAATCCCACGCTATCATTGCCTACCTGGAAGGGTCGGAACAACGCTGGGCGGTGGTGGACTCGGTTGCAACGGCAGTTGGTGCAGAATCGATTCTTTCCCTGATCTTGTCCGGCTCGGGTGCCAAGGGTCAGGGAAAGACTTTGGGGGCGCCTCAGCCCAGTCTCAAGGCGATGGTTCAAGTGGGGTTGCCGCACCCCAAGGCCGCTCACTTCGAGCAAACGAACTCGACCCTCCTCTTTGGTGATCAGTTACTCGTTAAGATTTATCGTCAGGTCGAATACGGTACAAATTCAGAGTTAGAAATTGGTGAGTTTCTGACAAACAAGGTGAAGGGAACCTCGGTGCCTCGAGTTCTAGGCGGGCTCAGCTATCGAGCGGCCAACGGCGACGACAAGGCGGTCATCGCTCTGGTGCAAGAGTTCGTCGCCAATCAGGGTACCGCCTGGGAGCTCAGCCTGGATCGCGTCGGCTCGTTTTTTGACGCTATTTTGACTCGAACGGACCTAGTCTGTCCGGCTCCGTATCAACTGAGTCGAGTTGCTGCGAGCGCCCAAGCCCCAAGTGAACTGGGTTGGGATTTGATTGGATCCTTCTTGAGTCTGGCAAAAACACTGGGTCAACGAACGGCGGAGGTTCACGTAGCTCTTTCGAGTCGTAAAGATCGTCAGAGTTTCGCGCCCGAGGCTTTCTCGACGATGCATCAGCAATCGATCTTCCAGTGGACCCGGGGTCTTCTGGTGCGCACCTTTGACGCTTTGGGAAGGAAGACGCGTCAACTCCCGGCATCGGTTTCTGGCGAAGTGCGAGAACTTGTGAAGCGACAATCCGAGATTGAAAAACTCCTACGTCGAGTTACTCGAACCAAGTTGGATGCCCAACGCATTCGCTGCCACGGCGATCTTCACTTGGGACAGGTCCTGTTTACGGGCGATGACTTTGTGCTCATCGATTTCGAGGGTGAGCCGGCGCGTCCCCTCAATGAGCGGAGTTACAAGCGAAGTCCGCTGCGAGATGTCATGGGAATGAACCGATCATTCAACTATGTGACTGAGTCGTCCTTGCGCAGCGGTCGCTATCGAGAGCGCGACATCGAACTCCTTCGACCCTGGGCTGGTTTCTGGGAGGATCAGGTGAGCAGACAGTACTTGGCAGGTTATCTCGAAGTGGCGCGGGGTCGTTCCTTCCTCCCGAAGACGGACGAGCAGATAGAGCTGCTCTTGAGCTTTTTTGGTATCGAAAAGGCCGTGTACGAGATTGGCTACGAGATGAACAACCGTCCAGATTGGCTCGAGATCCCCGTTCGGGGACTTACGCGGATCCTCGATGCTGAAGGTCTTTGAACGAAGCGAGCTTGAGCCTTCTTCTGAACTTTGGCCTGTCTTTCTGGGCGCAACCTTTCGGAGGAATCAATGACACGGCTTCGAGTTTGGGCTCCTTTCGCTAAGAACGTGCAGCTCAAAGTCCAGCCGCAGGGGCAGGTGTTCGACCTCATGGCGGACGAACAAGGGTTCTTTGTGTCCCCCGAGCTCCAGCTTTCCGGCGATGAGCGCTATGGGTGGGTTTTGGATGGTCAAGGTCCCTTTCCAGATCCGCGGAGCCGATTTCAGCCCGAGGGCGTGCATGGACTTTCCGCCTGGGTGCCCTTGGACGACTTTGTTTGGAGCGACCAAGACTATGATCCGCCTGCCTGGCACAACGCGATTCTCTATGAGTTGCACGTCGGCACTTTCGATCCACGTGGCACTTTCGACTCGGTGATCGACCACTTGGACCATCTTCAAAGTCTCGGGATCTCCCATCTCGAGCTGATGCCGGTGGCGCAGTTTCCAGGTCAGAGGGGGTGGGGTTACGATGGTGTCCAACTCTTTGCTCCTCACAGCGCATACGGGGGGCCGGATGGTTTGCGGCGATTGGTGGACGCCTGTCATGCCCGTGGTCTCGGCGTGGTTTTGGACGTCGTCTACAACCACCTGGGTCCCAACGGAAACTACCTAGGCAAGTTTGGTCCCTACTTCACTGACAAGTACAAGACACCGTGGGGTCAGGCGGTCAACTTTGACGGGCCCGGTAGCGATGAAGTCCGGCGCTTCTTTTGTGACAATGCCTTGTATTGGCTGGAGCACTATCATCTCGATGGGCTTCGTTTGGACGCGACGCACGCGATATATGACCAAAGTGCTCGACCGATCTTGGCTCAGATAGCTCAAGAGGTGGAAGCTTTGGGGGAGCGCCTCGGTCGAGCATTGGTGCTCATCGCCGAAGACTGCCAAAACGACTCGAAGGTGGTGAGGGCACGTGATCGGTTTGGGTGCGGACTATCCAGCCAATGGAACGAAGACTTCCATCACGCTCTTCATGCGGCAGCCACCGGCGAGTCGGCGGGTTACTTTGGAGACTATCGGGGCTGGGAAGATGTGGCTCGCACCCTGGGTGAAGGCTTTGTCTACCAAGGCCAATATATGAGCTATCGCTCTCGAAGCTTTGGTGGGACGAGCGCCGGGCTCCGTTGGAGTCAACTTGTGAACTATATCCAGAACCACGACCAGGTAGGCAATCGACCGGATGGAGCGAGATTGAACCACCTTTTGCCCTTCCCGCTCGTCAAAGTTCTTGCGGCGTTGCTGATACTTGGGCCTGGCGTGCCCATGATCTTCATGGGCGAAGAATGGGGTGCTTGCTCACCCTTCTTTTATTTCGTCGATCACGATGATGAGTCGCTCCATCGCGCCATCGTCCGAGGCCGGCGGCGCGAGTTTCGACACTTCGCTTGGTCGATGCAGATTTCCGCACCCGATCCAGAAACGAGGGAGGCATTTACGAACTCGCGACTGGCCTGGAACGAACTCGAACAGGGCCAGGCGGCCGAGCTACTCCGTTGGTATCAAAGCCTGGTCCGACTGCGCCGCGCGTGCCCAAGCACTGGGGAGCTCGAAGTGGGGGCCTGCACCAAGTCTTGGTCGATCGACTATGATGTCCAGAAGCAGCGTTTCGACCTACGTAGGGGCTCGCTCCGGCTGGTGGCTTCACTTCAAGGAGGTTCGGCTACCGCAGCGGAGAGTGAAGGTTTGCTGCTTGACTCCCGCTCCTTTGGGGAAAGCGAAGCCGTAGAGGCGCCGAGGGTAGAAATCTTCGACGCCTCGTTTCCCCCTCTCGAGCTGAAAGCGCCCCTTGGTCAGAGCGATCGTCACTCGTCCCCCCAAAAAAAGAGCCTATCCGTAGGGGACAGGCTCTCTTCGTCCAAGTGACGATATTTGTGCGGTTTCGAACTAAGCGAGCATAGCGTCTACGATGCCCTGGTCGCCCTGGCCAAAGCCATTCGTCTGTACGCCGTTGGCATTCATCATCGTGGCGAGCACCTTGGAGTTGTGCTCCCGCCCAATGTCGATCAGCTGGCCTTGCTTGAGGTAACCGCCACCACTTCCGGCGACGATCACCGGTACGTTCTGCAGGGTGTGAGAGGGACCGTCGCCGACATGACTGGTCCAATAGATGAAACCGTTGTCGAGCAGGGGGCCCTTGGGCGTTTCGAACTGAGACCATTTCTCGATGCCATACTTGAGGGTTTCGAGACGGAGGCGATCGATCTTGTGATGTTTATCTTCGGCTCCGTCGATGCGCGTTCCGTCGGTGCCGTCGCTGTTGATGCGGTGACTGATGTGGTGGAAGCGCTCGTAGAGTTCGCCGTCGATGGTGTACTGTGTGCCGTCGGTGCCATCTCCGGCCTGCAGGGTCGCTACGCGGGTGTAGTTGCAAGAGAAGGCCAAGGCCGTCAGTTCGAGGTGGAGTTTGACTACGTCCTCTTGGCGGCCATTTTCTCGCGATTTGCCGTCGATTTCTTCCAGAGCCTGCAAGCTCAGTGGCGCACCCGTACAGACGGCGCCCGTGCCATTCATCTCGTTCATGTTGTTTTCGAGATCACGAATGCTGTCCAGGTGCAGTTGTAAGCGCTGTTTGTCAGCGTAGCTGATGCGGCGGCCGTTCATCATGCTGGACAAGTCGTCCCGCACCAGATCGTTGACGCTCTTGCGTCGAGCTGCCAACTGGTCGGCGGTGGGCGAAGGTCCGCCGGTGTCGCTTCCTACCAAGCCGGCGAGATCGAGGTAAACGTTGTAGGGGTTGTCGATGGCGGCGCGCACTTCTTTCGGCGCCGAAAACGACAGCTTCTCATCAATATATCCGCCCTTCAGACCTGCGTAGAGGGTGAGGGGAGTAACCCCGAGCGCTTCGGCAATGGCGGTGTCCACCGAAACCCCATCGGGCAATACGTTCGCTCCTCCTCCGCTGATGCGAGCAGCGGTGAGGGTTTGAGCTAAACCTGCCGCGTGCGAACAGCCAGTAGAACCGAAAGGATAGTTTGTACCCGAAATGACCAGCAAACGATCAGCGTAGTCGGCAAGAACGCTCATCGCCTTGTCGGTCTGCCCAGCCATCCCTGCCGTTGTCAAAGCTCCTGGGGTGCCCCGGTCTCCCGACCCAGGAAAGAAGCGGTCGCGGACGACACCGCACGAAGTGCACAGAAAGAGGCCGAAGGTTTCGTTGCCGTCTTGGGCGAAGGCGGAGCGTTCAGGCAGGCTTTCCAAAAATGGCAGAGCCAGACCAGTTGTTCCCGCTCCGCGGAGGAAGTTGCGTCGATTGAATCTCTTCTTGTTGATCATTGCGCTGCTCCCATCTGAGCTTTTGTAAACGAGGGGTCCACGACTGTTTTCAGGATGAGTTGTTTGATTGACTCGGCACCGTTGAAGCTGGAGTCAAAGAGGGACTCAACCAGCTCTTGATCTCGGGCGTCGACGTCACGGGCTAGCAAGAACTCGGAAAGTCGAGCGCTGTAGCAGGAGTGGGTCTGGGGGTGTTCCTTGAGGATGTCGATGAGGTCGACCGCGTCCGTGAAAGACTGTTCGCCATCGCTGAATCGGTACGTGTCGGCTGTGTTGACCGGCTTGTCTTGATCCGTGGGACGGGGCCCGCCCACTGCGTTAAAGCCTTCGAAGGCAAAGCCGAGAGGATTGATGATCTTCAAGTGGCAGTTGGCGCACACGCCCTGTCCAGTGTGTGCCTCTACCAATTCGCGATTGGTTTGACCTGGCTCGGGGGTGGGAAGGGGAGGGATGGCACCAGGTGGGGGCGTCAAGTCCCGACAGAGCATCCGAAGGTTGATATCTACACCTCGATGGATCGGGTCCGGAACCGTTAGGTTGGCGTTGTAGGTCAAAAATCCAGCGCGCGTCAGGAAGCCTGGACGACTCGTATCCAAAGTCACCTGCTCCATCTCGGTCGAGTTCGAAGTCAGTCCGTAGAAGGAAGCGATTTCGTTGTTTACGTAGGCGACGGGCGAGCCGAGGATGTCGCGGAAGCCAAGATCTTCTTCATAGATGTGGGTGAAGAACAGACTGTCGGCTTCTTGCAGTGCGGGTGGGGTCGTATCGCGATTGAACTCCGGAAAAAGCTCCGTGTTTTTATCCATGTTCTTGTAGCGCTGGAGGCCGTAGAGCTCGCTGTGAAAGTGCAGGAGCGTTTCTTTGGCCTCGTCGGTCTCAAGCATCTCCGTCACGATGGCGGTCAGGCCAGCGTCGGTATCTAGCTCACCGTTTTCGGCAGCGGCGAGGAGCTCGTCGCTCGGCGTGGTGTTGAGCAGCAAAAACGACAACTTCGTGGCAAGTTCGAGGCCACTGAGGCGCGAGCCTACCGGGGTGCTTTCGGAGCGGTAAACGAATCCAGGTGACTGCAAGATGGCCTCGATGAAGAGTCGAGCCCCGTCCAGGTTGTTGTCGCCAGAAGCGTAGAAGGTGGCACCTTGGTCCCAGAGAGCTTGGTACTTGGTGATCTCCTCGGCGCTGAGGGGACGCCTGAATGCACGCTTGCCGACTTTATTGATGAAGGCGGTGCTATCCTGGACGCCGCCCAGGCCTGCGATAGTCCCCGTCTCGGACACGATGACTTCAGCCACGTTCTCGGCAACGCGTTGCAGGGTGCCCCAGAGCTCTGCCCCCACGTAGAGCGACTTCTCGTTGTTGTCGAAGGTTCCGTTAGGCGGGTCGGGGTAAAGGGTGTCCACCTGGTCGTCGATCGAGGAGGTGATACCAAAGACATCTTCCACCGCGTTCTTCCACTGCGCATGAGTCAAGCGCACCACGGAGAACACCTCGGGCTCGCCATTCAACTCGACTCCACCTGAGACGTGAACCGGCCCACCGTTCGTGTCGGTGTCCGTGGTCGTTGTATCAGTGGTCCCCGTGCTCGTAGCAGTTCCTTGAGTGGTTCCGCCCGTCCCGTCTGTCGACCCATTCATTGCCATCTCTTCGTCAGGCGGAGCGCAGGCTGCCAAGGCAGCCAATAGGGCTAGGCTGGCTAGACGGCCGGGGCGTAGACGCGTCGAGATGTCTCTACTCTGCTCATTCATGAAAAGGGGTCTCCAGGTTCCGAGTTCGTTCCGGTTTGATCAAAAATTTCGGCCATATGGGAGCTTTCACACGGCGGCGACAAGTCTAAGAGTTAGGGTTATCCTAGCTCGCGGGGAGGGGAAAACCACCGCCCCTGAGGCGTTGATCATTCCTGCAGTATTAAATACTTGGGAAGTCAGAAGTGTATGACCTTGGTTGGTAGTTTGATCAGCTTGTCCGCAAAATTCTCCTATTTTTCAGCTATATCGAATAGAGCTCGCCCCCTCGACATGCGGAGATGGTCTTAAAAAATTACTACCTTTGGCGCGCTCGATGAAGGGTCTGCATTCTCATTAATGGCGGGCTCGACTCGGGGGCGATCCGCAAACCAGCTTCCACAAGCCACACGTCGGAGTGGCCTTTCGCAATAAGCTCGAAATGAGAGTCCTGTCCTGGGTCGTGGACTCCTTCGATCTGGGGTGGGCACGAAGGCTCTCATCGAGGGGAAACGGTCAAATTCCTGCATATTTTTCGCTCTTCGGGTTCACGTTAAAACTGAAAGATTCCGTTTAAGCGACTATGCCAGTTTGAAAGGAACGGAATTTTCGAAGGAAAATCATTCTGTTAAAAGTAGAAAAATTTAGTTGTGTTGTGGATTTTTTTTCGATCTTTTTCGAGTATCGGGACTGTTCAGTGTTCAGAAAGCGCTTCCATCTCAAGTGGCGCCCTCCCGATCGACCGGCCTCCAGTTAGTGACGGCGGGTTGGGAGTGCCTCTCGGTCGGCTAGCCCGGATTTCTCCGCCTTCAATCGCGAGCTTCGCAGACTACGTCCGCCGTGCATTCGGAGTTGAAAAGCGAAGGGATTGACTGCGGCAGCGCCGCTCCCCGCCGTTGGCGGGGCCGTCTCTCGAACTGGATTGTCCCCTCGCGAGGCGCAACGAGACAAGGGCGAACCCATTCGGATTCGCCCTTGTCTCGTTGCGGAAGCGAAGGGATTCGAACCCCTGGTAGCTTTCACTACGCCGGTTTTCAAAACCGGTGCCTTCGACCGCTCGGCCACGCTTCCGCCGCCGTAAGTGGCTGAAATTCGGTGTCCGGTCAAGACGTTTTTGCCCTCAAGTCTTTCTAACTCGATCCGTACTCTCCTCTTATGGGCGGCTCTGTCGGTTCCACTCTCTCAGCAATGAACTCCGCTGTTGCCGGGATCAGCGAAGCGGGGCGTATGCATGAAAAAGCAGCCGTCCAGGTGCAGCGATCCTTTCATGGACCTGAAAGCAGTACCCCTCTTCGAGCTCCCGCCGAGAGCAATCAGGACGTCGCGGCTACGGTCGAGTTCTCTGGTGCCTCTCAAGATCTGGCCGGAGCGATGACCAATATGTTGAAGGCTGATGCCTACAATCGGGCCAATGTGGCTGCTCTGAAAACGGCCGACGAGATGACTCAAGAGTTGGTTCGCATCGTAGGCTGATCCAACGGGTCCTGCATCTCTCTACTTGCTCTTCGCGTGGGCGACTCGGTCGGGTTTGCTCTGAGCACTGATGATTTCGAGAGCTTCTGGCTCGCCCACTTGGCTCAGTTCATCTACCCGTGATGCGGCGACGCGATCAATGAGTTTGAGGGTCTGGTGGAGTTTGCGCCGATCTCCTTCGACGACGTCCAAAGTGGCCCGGTCGGGTCTCATGCCGGCTCGGGCGCGACCCTTGATGCGTTTGACTACTTCTGGGGCAAGTTCGAGGGCGGCGAGACGATCGGAGCGGGCCAGCGCGTGGGAAGCGAGTCGGCTGAGGGGGAGTGTTGGTTGGATGTGCTCGAGCAGCCTGCGGTCCCAGTTGAGATTTGGCTCGACAAAGACGGGACGCGCGTCGACCAGACGAGCCAGTGCGCGTTCAGAAGGAGGGTTGCCGAGACTCAAGTCGACAAGGAGTAGATGGAGCTCGGGTTCTTCTTTGAGCCAACGCCGGACGTTGCGGGCCTGGGTCAATTCGCTCAACGGGACGACCAGAACATCGGGACGGGTTCCTTGGAGCTGAGCCGCTCGCAGACGTCGACCTCGTGTGGCCGACTCGGTGATCACGAGCGCTCGAGGCGGCAGACTCTGTAGAGCCTCTTCGCTCCATGCCTCGGCTCCCTGAGCCTCGGTTTGGCTCAATGTCATGAGCGAGTCTTCGGCAGCAGCTAGGCTGCCCGCCACCGCTACGACCGAAATGAGGATTGAAAGTTGACGGGCCCCAAGAAGACCTATGGCCTGCGCGGTTTCGCCAAAGGTGCGCATCCCCAGAGCGCCGCCTGCCGAAAGATAACCTAGGGCGAAGAGATGCAAGGAGTCCCGGGAGAGAGTGGCGTGACTTTGGGCGGTCCAACCTAGTTCTCCTCCTGATGGCCAGAGCCAGTCTGCTCCGGCAATCAGGGCCAACACGTAGAGCGGTCGGCGATCCCGGAGCGCAAAAATGAGGGCCACCAGAGCAGCCAGCAACCACAATAGACCGATCGCGCTCGACCAAGCGAGGGGACGAAGGCCAGCGACCGAATGGCTTACCTGCTCCTGGAAAGACCAGCTGCGGGAAAACCAATCATTCCTCAGGGCAATCAGTCCCAGTGACGCCCCAGCGCTCAGCGAAAAGACGACAGACTTCTCAAAAGGCAGACGCTGCTTTTGAGTGACTCTGCGTCCCGCTTTCGTATCGGGCCAAAGCACGAGAGCGGCGAGACCGAAGAGCAAAGCCGTGTGTGCACTTTCGCTGAGCAACGCCCCGAAAGTTCCACCCCACAGAGCGGCGTCCGACAATCCGCGTGGATGGCGGCGCGCGATGAGTTGGGCGCACAAGAACAGAGCGATAGCCGGCGCGATCGTGGCTCCTCCGGCCACGGTTGCTTCAGCCGCTGCCGGGAGACTCAGGGCTCCGGCGAGTGAGGCGCCCCAAGCCAACCAGGGATCCAACCGGCTGTAACCCCCTTGGGCGCGAAAGAGCGAGTAGGCGAGCTCGAAACAAGCTAAGCCAACAAGACCGCAGCCGATCATGCTGGGCAAGGCTAGCCGGTAGTTCAGACTTCCTAATGGCAGGGCGAGAGCGGCTCTGCCGATGAGCGTCGAAAGCCCACCTGACCAGCTTTGGCTCTGGGCGAGGGCGGCGAGTACGGCCTCATCTGATCGAAAGAGAGGCGCATTGTGGGCAAAGGCGGCCGCTCCCAAGAGAGGTAGGAGAAAGGCCAAATACCGAACGAAACCCGGGGCGCTGGTACGGAGTTCCCCCGCGCGCGAGGTATGGGATGAGGAACCTTTCACTGCTCCAGCCGTGCCAGAATTTGCTATTTCGGCAAAGTTTTCGGCACCTTGGGCTCATGTTTTGTGCAGCGCCGGCACCCAGCCGGCCTGGGGGGCCGGGGGTGAGGCAGGGTGAGAAGGAACCCTGATTGCCCTCGAACTTTGCCCCGTTAAAAGAATTGAGCGACCCCACACCCCGCGCTACAAGGCTCGCCCCATGGCCCGATTTATAGACGAATTGAAGCGCACCCACACTTGCGGCGCCCTCCGCGGCGAGCACGACGGACAACAAGTTGTCCTCTTTGGCTGGGTGGCGAATCGCCGCGACCACGGCAACTTGATTTTCGTCGATCTGCGCGACCGCGAAGGGGTCACTCAGATCGTTTTTGATCCCGAAGCTTCTCCCGAGGCCCATGCGGCTGCTGAGGCCCTGCGGAGCGAGTGGGTGATCGGCATTTTGGGCAAGGTGAAGAATCGCGGCGAGCAGTTCAGCAAGAAAGAAAACAAGATGGTCAGCGCCGCCAATCCCGATCTGCCCACGGGTGAGATCGAGGTCGAGGTGCTTGAAGTCGAAGTGTTCAACAAGAGCGAGACACCTCCTTTCGAAATCACCGATCGAACGGATACCCGCGAAGAGGTGCGTCTGCAGTACCGCTACCTCGATCTGCGCCGCGCCCCTTTGCAGCAGGCGCTACGCACTCGTCATCAGATTTGTCAGGCGACGCGCAACTACCTTTCTTCTCAGGGAGCAACCGAGGTCGAGACTCCTTTTCTGGTGAAGTACACGCCGGGAGGCGCTCGCAACTTCCTCGTGCCGAGCCGCATCCACGAGGGGAAGTTCTATGCGCTTGCTGAAAGCCCTCAGTTGTTCAAACAGTTGCTCATGTGCGCTGGCTTTGAGCGTTACTTCCAGATCGTGCGCTGTTTCCGCGATGAGGATTCACGCCTCGATCGTCAGCCCGAGTTTACTCAGATCGATGTCGAAGCCAGTTTTATCAATCAGGACGATTTGTTCGGCCTGATTGAGGGACTCATTGGCGCAATCTGGAAGGAAGCGGGCGGGATCGATCTCGCCGAACTCTATCCTGGAGGCGAAAACGGTGCCCCCAAGTTCCCACGCATGAAGTTCGAAGAATCGATGCGGGATTACGGCAACGACAAGCCCGATCTTCGATTCGGGATGAAGCACTTCGACATCACTCAGCTGATCGTCGAGCACGAAGGCGGCGGTGTGCCCTTCTGGGAGCCGATTGCGAAGAAGTTCAAGGACGGAACCTATCGTGCTGACCTTCCGGAAGAAATCATCAAAGTGATGGTCGTCCCTGCCAGTGCCAACCTCAGCCGTAAGGATGGGGACGAGCTGGAGAAAATGGCTAAGAGCATGGGTGCGGGCGGGTTGGCTCGCGCGAAGATGGCGGCAGACGGAACCTGGACTCAGTCTCCGCTCAACAAGATGATGACCCCTGCCCTGCGCGAAGCCATCAATGCGGCATGTGGCGCCAAGGACGGTGACCTCATCATCTTCCAGAGTGGGAAAGAGCAGTTGGTCCACACTGTGATGGCCAACTTGCGCATCTACCTCGGAAAGAAGCTCGGCTTCATTCCCGACTCGGGCCCGGGTGGGCAGTGGAACTTCCTTTGGGTGGTCGATCCCCCGCTCTTTGAGTACGACTCCGAAAAGAAGCAATGGGCCGCAGCTCATCATGCGTTTACCCGGCCACACGACGACTGTATCGATCTTATCGACAGCGATCCGGGCAAGGTTCTTTGTTATCGCTACGATCTCGTGCTCAACGGTTTCGAAATCGCTGGCGGTTCGATTCGTCTGCACAAGCCAGACGTGCAGAAGAAGGTGTTCAACGCCTTGGGGATCGACGACGAGGAAGCCGTCCGCAAGTTTGGCTTTCTGCTTGAAGGTCTCAAGTACGGCGCACCTCCTCACGGGGGCATTGCTCTTGGACTCGACCGACTTGTGATGTTGCTTGCCGGTCGCGAGAGCTTGCGCGACGTGATTGCCTTTCCGAAGACCCAAAAGGCTGTCGACCTGATGAGTGACGCCCCGACGGCTGTTACGAACGAGCAACTGAGCGAAGTGCACGTTCAAGTTGTGAAACCAGAAAGCTGAGAAGTGGGCTCCGCAGGCGGTCTGAGCGCTGCCTGCGGAAAGTCGCCGCCGTTGAAAGCAGTAGGCGCCAGATACCGTCCCTTTCTGGTGGAAACTTACTTTTTTGAGGGAAATGCGCCGATGGAAGCGTGGAATAGCGAACCTACATTGCCGATCCCGGCAGGATTCGCCACTATCAGGATCCAGTCAGAGCGAAAGGTCCTCGGCTGAGTCTCTATGGGCGCCCGCATTCTTATCGTTGATGATAGCCCCACCATTCGTAAGGTGGTCAGTGGCATTCTTGCGCGCCATGATTTCGTTCCGTCTTCGGCGAGTGACGGTATCGAGGCGATGCAAATGGTGGCCGAAGAGCAACCCGACTTGATGCTCGTCGACTTCGTGATGCCACGTATGAACGGTTATCAGCTCTGCATGGCACTCAAGGAGCGCGATCAGCATGTGCCGGTCGTCTTGATGAGCGCCAAGGGCGATCGTATTCGCGGCAAATTTGTCCAACAGACCGGGGCCCTAGACGCGATCACCAAACCCTTCGATGCGCGTGGTTTGATTGCTGTCATCGAAAGCGCCCTCTCGAAAAGGGATATCGTCAAACCCAAGCCGCCGGTGGCTGCTCCCAAGAGCGAGCATGACTCGGCGGTGAGTCGTGAAAGCTGGGGCGACAAGACGTCTCGCAATCACGCTTTGCTCAGACTGTCCGAGCGACTTGCTGGGCTCTTGAGCGAACACGTCACGCCGGCAGCCGGCACCCTGCCGGACAAGACAGAGATTTCCTATGCATTTGCCCAGGCTTTGACGCCACAGGTCACAGGAGAGCTCGCTCAGGCGTTTCTTGAGGCGAACCTCGATGAAAACGAGAGAGAAATCCTCTCAGGAGATTTGGCCTCGATTTCTATCGCAGAAATTCTGCAGCTCCTTGAGGCCCAACGTAAGACGGGGGCCTTGACCTTGGCGCATGGCAAGGCGCGGGTCACTTTGCATTTGAGCCAGGGGAACCTCGACTTTGCTCAACACCTTGGTCTGGCTTCTGAGTTCTTGTTGGGTCGTTACCTCGTTGATAACAAGTCGCTTACGCGAGAAGAGCTGGACGAGGCGATTGAAAAGGCAAAAAATGCAGGGAAACGCCTCGGCGATTTTCTTGTTGCCGAAGACGTCTTGTCCGATGAGCTCCTCAACAAGGCCTTGACCTTGCAGACGACTGAGCTCGTCTACGAGGTCGTTCGCTGGCGTAAGGGTCGCTTCCGTTTTACTCAGACGACCGGGGACGAACCCGAGGAAAGTCGGGCTCCCGCGCAGCTGGGACTGCGTACGGCCGGTTTGGTTATGGAGGGTTTCCGTCGAGTGGACGAGTGGCGCCTCATCGAGGATAGTTTCGATTTCAGCGACGTGTTGTTCCGCGACGAGCTTTACATCGAGAATCTGTCGGACCATCAAGAAATCCGTTCCGACGAGAAGACGGCTCTTGAGCTCATTGATGGGGAAAAGACGGTGGGTGCCATCCTTGACGCGATGGGCGGGAGCAGTTTCGAAAGCTGTAAGATTCTGTATCGCCTGCTCAACGGACGCTTGGTCAAGCGTCGCGCGGCGTGACCTCTTCGCCCTGGGTGGTGCGCGCGGCTCGATCGGAGGACGACGAGGGAATTCGAAAGTTGTCCCGGCTCTGCGGACTGAAAGTCGATCCCGAGCAGCAACGGGCCCTATCTCAGGCACGGCTTTGGGTAAGCTGCGCGCTCGAGCCAAAGGTAGAGTTAAGCGGTTTCGTTCTCGTGTGGATCGTCTCCGATGAGGTTGAACTCATCGATCTCGGGGTCGGTCCGAACTTCAGGAGACGTGGGTTGGCTCGCGCTCTGTTGGCTCAAGCCACTCGGGAGGCCTACCGCGCCGGGGCGCGATCTATGTTTCTTGAAGTTCGCGCGACCAACGAGCCGGCGCGCGCCTTGTATGAAGCCTGTGGCTTCGAAATCGGCGGGCGACGTCGGGCCTACTACGGAGATGGAGAGGACGCGCTGCTATACAGTTGTTGCCTTTCCGGTCCGGTCTGAACCACACTCTGCCCATGGCCTTTCGCTTTTCGGTACCCAGAAGCAACTTGGTGCTGCTCTTCCTCTGGAGCAGTTTCGGTTGTGAGACCGAGGAGCGACATAACGTGGCTCCTTCTGCTTCCTCAGCGATTTCCGACGAGCCCAGCCCGAACGCGAGTATCTTGCCGGAACCGCTCGGCCAGAAGAAGTCCAAAGAGGAACAGTCCGAAAAGGAAGCTCCGGAGGAGCCCGTTTCTCCAGTGGTGGTGCCGCGTCCTGTGCCCACGGCGCTTTCGCAAAACGAGGCTCTTGTGGAGGACGAGCTGATCCGCGGGGGAGTCGGCGCTGGCTATGTCGCCCAGGCGCGCTTCGTTTGGCCAGCGATGCAGTCGACCCTCCAGTATTCTGGAAAGAAGACGGATACCTGGCCTCTCTTGGAAATGGAGCTTCTGCGCGAACTGCCCGAGCAACCGGCGCGTCTACGTGTGGTGCTTTCGAGTCCAGTGTTTCCGCTTCCGATGGGGACGGAGATCCGGATGCGAGCGGACCGAATCGGCGCGCTGATCGTTTGGCCCGATCGACGCAGCTATCGAAGCGCAGCTCCTGGAACGATGAGTGCTTTGTTTTCGGACAAACGGGTCGACCGTCTTCCCTTTGTCGAGAAATCGGGGGCGCCCCCTGAAGAACTACTGCAAGGAGGCCGCAAGACTTTCCGTCATCGCCTGGAAACCACCTTGGGTACTATGGAAATGGACCTGGTTGAGGTCAGTGATCTTCCCTACGCACCTCAGCTCCTGTGTCACTTGTTGCTCGATATGGTGCGCGTCGCCCCTGATCCCGAGATCTGCAAGGTAGGAAGGATCCCGACCCGACTACGAGCGAGTTGGAAGGAGGGGGGGAGCTTCTTGTTCGAAGTCTTGAGCTACAAGAAGAAGCCACGTATCGCTTTGGATGATCTGCGCATGCCTCCCTCTTTACCGATTCACAAAGCGGGGGAGCTGCCTCCTCATGATGAGTTTTCGCTGCCGGAATCGCTTCGTCGGCAAGTGTTTCCGATCAAGTGGGGAGACTTCCTTCCCCGCCCGACGCCGCCCCCTCCCACCTTACCGAGTCAGCAGCAGACTCCGGAAGGTGCGCTTCCGGTCGTCGGTAGTTTGGCCCCCGACGAGGTCGAAGTGGAAAACCTTTCCTCTTACTCCGTATTGCTGCAACTCGACCGCCTGCCCTACCTTTGGCTGGGTCCAGGCGACAAGCGTCATCTTAGAGTGCGAGGGGCTCCGGTGTTTTATGCGGCCCGCGATTTTTGG
This sequence comes from Polyangiaceae bacterium, assembly GCA_050300635.1. Taxonomy (GTDB): domain Bacteria; phylum Myxococcota_A; class Polyangia; order Polyangiales; family Polyangiaceae; genus NIC37A-2. The sequence continues at coordinate 1,722 of JBNKYC010000042.1, read as the reverse complement.
GGACATCTCCATGAAGAGCCTGGGCTGATCAGTGCGCCTGCCCAGGTGCGCTTCGGCGCGCCGAAAACAGAAGCTGGTTCGCCCTGAGTCAGAGATCTTGCAACGGACGCAGACCCGCTCCGTAGTCTTCTTGGGAGTAAGTCACCTCATCGTAGCCTCGACTTTGGGCCTGCCCACGAATGCTGTCCATCGCGATTTCGAGGACCTCAAGGCGGGTGCAGAGGGTGAAGAAGTCGGACTCACCGACCGGGGGTAGGTTTTCGAGCCGACGCTGTACCTCTTGTCGGTCTTCCGAGGCGAGCTTGAGTGGGGAGGCGGGGCCGCTGTGTTCGGTGGAGCCAAGCAGGGCGTCGTATCCCACGCCGATAGGATTGATGGAAACGTAGGCGGTTTCTCCACATAGGCTCCAGTCATGAAAGTTAGGGCCGGGAACCACCCAAAATGCCCCGAGATTGCGTCGAGCCACCTCCCCAAAGTAGGCCCCCAAGGCCTGGGCGGTCAGGTCGGTCAGTTCGGCGCGATTTTTTGTCTCTTCTCGGGCCAGAACCGCGTAATGGTCCACGATGGACAAGGTGTCCATGCTGAAGTCGGGCCGAATACCCACACTTCGCTCGACAAAATCGACAAGATTGCCGGCAAGATCGACGATCGGTTGGGGAACGCCGAAAAAAGGACTACTTTGGGAAATCATTATCTGCCTTCCAAGCAGGACCCCAAAAAAAATCAACTCATAGACGCAGATTTGGCTCGTTCAGGCCGTACGATGGACTTTGTGCCCATAGGGCTTGCTCAACCTTCTCTCTCGTCGCAATACTCCCGGACCGGGACTTAGTTCTCGTTACCCTCGATGCGCATCGCCGTTCTCAGTGACATTCACGCCAACTACGAAGCCCTCAGTGCCGTACTGCAGGTTCTCGAAGGAGAGGCGATTGACAACTACTACTGTCTTGGAGACACCGTGGGCTACGGTGGTTCGCCCAATGAGTGTTGCGATATCATTCGTGATATCTCCAAGCACACCATATTAGGCAACCATGATGCAGCGGTCGCCGGACGGATGGATTACTCGTATTACTACGAGGCTGCTCGCCAGGCGCTCGACAGTCACGCTCGGATGATCACCGAGGAAAACATGAAGTGGTTGCGTGACTTGCCCTATAAGGTGGCTCTTGACGAACTTGGCGTGCATCTTTGCCACGGTAGCCCCGTGCGCCTCGAAGAGTTCGAGTACATTTTTGCGCCAGAACAAGCGCGCGAATGTCTGCCTCTTTACGACGAGTTAGGTCACATCACCCTGATCGGCCATTCGCACTTGTGCAAGGTTTTCGCGTTAACTGAGACGACAGTGGAGGAGCTCCCCCCTGTGGACTTTGCCCTCAACCCCGACATGAAATACATAGTCAGCATCGGCTCGGTCGGGCAGCCGAGGGATTACGACAACCGGGCGAGCTTCATTATCTTCGATACGGACTCCAAAGAGTTCGAGTTTCGTCGCGTCGAGTACGATATCGAAACAGCGGCGGACAAGGTGCTGCGCGCGCGTCTCGAGCGCAACTTTGCACATCGTCTGTTCATTGGCGTTTGAGTTCTGGGTGCGAATTGAGCCGCGTGTTTGATTGAGCCGCGTGTTTGATTGAGCCGCGTGTTTGATTGAGCCGCGTGTTTGATTGAGCCGCGTGTTTGATTGAGCCGCGTGTTTGATTGAGCCGCGTGTTTGATTGA
>JBNKYC010000041.1:0-15585 GCA_050300635.1 Polyangiaceae bacterium | reverse complement strand
TAACGAGCGATTGCGGCTGACCGCATACTGTGAGGTTTTTGCTTTGACGCTAGGTCGACGGCCCGCTCTTTCCCCTGCGGGGAAGCGGGCCTATTGTTTCTTCAGCTACCATTTGATGCGGCAGCCGAATCGCGAGATGTTGGGCAGCCAGATCGTGGGGGACCGTCATGAAGGAGCAACTTGAGAGGTATTCGAACGCTGACTGGCTCCGCGAGGTCGTTCGCGCGATACCCGTTGTCGGCTCCGCCCTAGACCTCGCCATAACGGCACAACACTCAAAGATCGCCCGGGAGCGTCTGGCGTACCTGCTGAAGGGAATCGAGCACGACCTGGGCACCATCAAGGACGAAAAGGTTGATCGAAAGTTCCTTGAGTCAGAGCATTTCCACGATCTCATCTTCGCAGCGTTTAGCTCGGCCCTTCGGCGTGGCGAACGCGACAGACTGAGGCTGCTCTCCCGTGTCCTTGTCGGCTCTGTTGTTGACAGCGGCGACCCAGGGGCAGAGGCAGACGTTGCAGTCAATCACCTAGACCTCATTGCTTCGCTCAGCCCCGCCGACGTCAGAGTGCTTCGACGCATCGTGGAGGCCCAGGGTCTCGAACCACCGAGCGACCCAGACAATCCTTTGATGTGGGCTCTTGAACGGGGATGGGAGGACCTTCTCGTTGACCTTCAATCTGTCGGAGTAGCTGATCCAGACTATCACCTACATCGCCTCGCCCGTGAAGGGTGCCTCAAGGAGATAACCGGAACCTACTTTGATTACTCCGGTGGCGTGTACCTACTCACCGCCGCCTGCCGGCGCCTATGCGAGTGGCTAGACCGGGTAGGCGGATTTCCTTCTGAAGAGGACGTCCAGGCCGCCGCCCCCGAAGCGGAGCAATAGCCTCGCTGCACCGCGCTATGTCGCTTCTATCCATTCGGTGATGAGCAGCTGTACTGCCTCGGGGGCTTCGCGTCGCTTCTTCTGCATCAATGCCTCGCCTCCCGGCAGGTCAAAGGTCTCAATCAACGCGCAAAACCTCTCCACGTCCTCGGGTACGTCCGCAGTCCAGTGCCGATCGATCCAAATCGACAACGTCTCCGCCAATTCATGCGGCAGCTCACACTTTCCCGCGTGAAAGATCGGAATCAGGTAATCGAACCACGCGTCTGCCCTTGCGCGCGCATCCTCCGGCTCGGACGCCAGAATTTGCTCGTGCAAGGTATCTTGTACAACCTTGCACCCAGCCCCTAAGGAGAGCTCGCCTAGCTCTCTCAGAAACTCCGGAGTCGGTCCACTTCTCACCATCCTCGATGGAAATACTGTCAGGGTAGTCTAGGGCTGTCGATGGCCTCGTACGCAGGCGGCTGAAAATTCTCTCTGCCTGACCGAAGAACTGCTGCCCAACAGGCCGTTTCTGCTGACGCGGGTTGTGCAGGCTTCCGTTTCACCCCTGAGTAGGTGCTCGGCCGCCGCCTGTTCACTCCCTTTGGTCGTGGCGGCCGGTCGTCGTATCCTGGAGCGCCTCGCGCGCAGCAGAACGGCAAGTCGTTGGGCAGTCGAGCTGACACGAACTTCCGAAAAGCGATCCCCTGGGTGGCTCTAGTTGACTGCTCATGATGCACGTGGTGCCATTTGTTCGTGAATGCGGAAAAGCCTGAACCTGTGGAGATCGAGCGTGTCCGGATTCGCGCCTACTTCCTTTGGGAAAATCAGTCGGGGAAGGCGTGGTGGGATCCGGTGAGCAACTGGACCGCGGCGGAGAAGCAGGAAGCACGCATCGGAATTGCTGAGATGCCGCGGCCTACGCTCCCTTACATCGTTGTGGACCAGAACTTTCTGCGCGACCAAACTCTCATTGAGAGGCTGCTCGCGCGCTGCGAAACTGAAAACAAGTTCATCTTACTTCCCGACTCGGGTCTGGCCGAAATGCTAAAGGGCGGCAAGTGGGACTATGCAATGAAACGATCGCTTGAGCATTTGTCCAAGAATCCAAACCGGGTCGTTCTTGCACATTCTCTCGGCCCATTGATGAAGACTGAAGAGGCCACAGGGGAGCTAGCCGACGACGTTGTCGACCGTGAAGTGACCTCTCAATTTAGACGACTACTCGTCGAGCTTGATAGCGGAAGCGCTGGCGAGGTGTACTCAGAGCTTTTCAATAGAATTTCGAACGCTCAACAACACGCCAACAGGCAGCACTTTGACCATAGCCAGAATAAGACAACCGTTCGCAACTTCGTTGACGGCTGGAAAAAGGACCTTACCTCTGAGGAACTGTCAGCCCTGCGAAGTGCTTCAGGTGGGAGCGCTGAGTTTATCAAGATGATGGCCAGCAACTCCTTGGCAAAGACCTGTGCCATGAGCCTTGCGGCTGGGGGCTACGAGCAGAAGACGTCAGAAAAACTTGCGGTCATGCCGTCCGTCAGTGGAATGGTGACACTGTTGTTAGCTGGTTTGGCTCTGAAGTGGCTGATCGCAGGCGGACTTGATGCAGCCGACGACGCCAAGCTCACGAACGATCTGATCGACCTTGACTACGTGCTGTTCGGCGTTCTCTCCGGAGAGCTCCATTCGAAGGAAAAGCGTGTAATAGAACTCTTTCAAGACATGATTGGGGTCTCGGAGGAGCGCTGGAATCGCATCAAAGAGCTGTTGCTGGAGTCTCTTGACTCAAGCAACCCTGAGAGCGCTGATTAGCAGCTGCCCAACAAGCCATTGGGGGAGACACCTTACGCCAACGATTGACGAACATACGACTTTCCCCGATGGACAACCCAGACCCTAAAGACCGGACGCTCGGCCTTCCACTAGAACTTGGTGAGGCATTCGACAGCGGACTCAAAAATCATCTTGAAGCTGTGGCGCTCACGCTAGATTGGCCCCAGACGCAACAAGACATATTCAAGAACCTGACGAAAAGTGTCCTGAAAGCCGTGCGCGCGTATTCGCTTGGCTGGCCCGACCGCGCTTACCAAGCGTTGTTGGACTCATTTGGCCTGTTCGGGTCGGTTCCGAGCTACGAGGCATCGGGTCCGCTTTTCCGTATGCGTGTGGTGTCAAACCAGGGACTTACTGCAGAGGACATGTTTCACATCCCCTTCGAAAAACGCCGCTTGGTTTCCTCCCAGCGGTTCAGCATCCCGGGACTCCCCTGCCTCTACACCGCGCGTTCATTGTATGTGTGCTGGGAAGAGCTGCGCCGACCACCCCTGCACACAGTACAGGTTAGCGCGCTTCGTCCGATTCGTCCGATTCATGTGCTTCAACTTTCGAGAGATCTAAGCGACCCCCATTTCAGAGTCTTGTACCCGCTCGCAGCAGCCTGTTCGGTGCGAGCGTACGCCGATACCCCTTTTCGGCCAGAGTATATCGTTCCCCAATTGCTTCTTCAGTGGCTTACTCAAGAATCGACGTTTGAGGGAATTGAATGCGTATCAACTCATGTCAGCTCAAGGAACGAACCACATTTGTCGAATAACGTCATCTTTCCAGTCGCCGACGTTAGGCGGAGCGGTTATTGTGAAAAACTGACCGCGCTTTTTGAGATAACAGAACCCTTGAGTTGGGAGTTTGTCGTCAACTCCGGCCTGGGGGGAGAACGTCACCGGCCCAAAGGCGCCTTTCACCTCGCAGAGTCGAGGTTGGACTACGAACCAACAGTTTTTGCGTATGTGGAGTCAGTACTTGCGCAACAGACTGCCCGAACGGTCAATCCGTAGGGCTTGGGTGCATGCTGCCCAACAAGCCATTGCTGCTGACAGCGACCGTGTAGGCTTCCGCTTCGCAGGTGAAGTTGTTGTCCGGCCGCCGCCTTTTCACTCCCTTTGGTCGTGGCGGCCGCTCGGTGTAACCTGGAGCGCCTTGCGCTGCAGCAGAATGGCAAGGCGTTAGCTGGACAGAAAACCCGACGCATCAGGCTTCCGCATCACCAGTATGCCGGACGGATCTAGCCACCTGTAGGGCCCACTCTTCGTCGGACTGATCATCGTAGGCGAACGTCATCGTAAAGATCCGACCCTCGACCGCCAGGACCACATGGGTCAGAAAGCATTCGTCCGCGTTGTCCCTGCGACTCTCGAAAGCACCAGCGAGGTTTGCTTGGAGTCCACCCAGCCCGGTCATGTCGCCCTTTCCCACAGATCTCAAAAGATCCTCCGCTGGGGCGGGCGGATTGAGCTTCATCCCGCTCGTCCGAACTGTTCTGTCGCCAAACCAGAATACGAAGACGCCGTCCTCCTCGTTCTGCTCGTGGAAGTAGCCAGGCAACGTCAACGTCCACCCTCCAGGCAGAGGGTATTCATAGTCACCACGCCGATAGCCGATCCCTTCGGGTTCCGGCTTCTTTTCCTCCTCCGCTCCGTTGACGAGCTCGCGTAGTTCCCCAAGTTCGCCCACCGGCACGCCGCTTGCTCCTCGACGAGTTGCCCTTTCGAAACACTCAATAGCAACGCGGACGGGCCGCTCCTCAGCTTCGTTTTGAGGCACCACCCAACGCACTTCGGTCCAGCAAAGGACCTTCCCAAAGTTGGTCAACTCTCGGATGCCCACCTCCCTCTCCCACCAGGGAAAGAACTCCATCGCGAGAGCAAGAGCCTCTTCTTCGTCGGCACGGACAACCGCCCGAAGCCACTCGTCGGACCACTCGCCCATCGGCGACGAGGCAAACCCGCGCGCCACGGGATTGCTGCCAATCGGCATGCTCAAACGAACATTACGGAGGTCTTCCTCGAGGATGTACTGGGCTACCGCCTGCACCTGACGAACCATTTCGCGTCGAAGTCGCTCCACGTCTCTGTGCTCTCGGTAGCCGGTCTCGTCTCCCTCATCCGAACCGGCGAACCAATGAAATCCGACGACCTTCTCAAGGTGGTCGAGCACGTCGACGACGAACTCGTGGTATCCGGGCCCTGCTCCTGATGTTTTGGCGGACAGCGTCACTATGCCGTCTCGACATTCAATCTCGACGTTCTCTTCAAACGGAACGAAGCTGACCCACAAAGCGCGCTCCGACGCTTCAACCCAACAGAGTTCCGCCAATGGGTTGTTGCTGCTGTGGAATAGCTGCTGGCATGCTGCCGACACTTCTCGCCAAAGCTCTTGGACAGGGAGTTCGCGCCTGAGCAACCCGCGCTTTGGAACGCGCGATCGATAGAGTACGCCTAGGCCCACGGGCACACGGTCGCAGATTGACGGCCGAGTGGCAATTTCGTCCGGCCCCGTGGCCCGAATGCCAGCTAACAAGCGCTTGCTGCAGGCCGCATACGTCCTGCCGTTTTCGCTGCGACGCTAGGTCGACGCCCGCTCTCTTCCCCCGTGGGGGGAGCGGGCCTATCATTTCTTCGCTTACGTTTGATGCGGCTGCAGAAGCGCGAGGCGTTAGGCAGAACTATGAATGCAGACTGGCCTTTCGATCAGACAGAAAACACCGCCATCATAACCACGCGGGCGTTCATTGATGGCGATGAACCGATTACATACGCCTCTCACGACGCTGACGATCACGGTTGGCAGTTTCTCACCGCGACGTACTCCGTTGAGACGGCTGCAGTAGTCGGGCTCGGCGAAATCGCGAAGATGGACCCCACACTTCTCCAGATTGCACACATCGAGCCGGGCTGGTACGCAACCCGTGAATGTATCGGTGCCAATTGGTCGGTCGAACGCTCCGATGACTAGTGCTCATTCGAAGGGAGCCCAATGAAGCTTGTCGAGTCCGCTAACGCTGCACGAGCAACAGCCCGCTGGCTTGCGATCGCATGCGAGTCAATCTCGGGAGGACTCGTGCTCGCTTTCGGTCTTCTTGGCCTGCGCTCCTTCTTCGTGCATGCCGGCCGGGACCTCTATTTCTTGTCCCTCGTCGTCGGTTTGGTACTTGTTGGTTGCTCCTCGTTAGCAGCCGCTTGGTTGCTGCTTCGTCGGCGATATTGGGGTCAGCTCTTCCTCTTCATGCTTCCCCTTGCTCCTTTCCTGTTGATCGCAACTGACTAGTCATTCTTGTCGAACTCGGCCCAACTAACCTATGCACTTCTCACTCACCATTGCCGACTATCGTCCGTGGCCGATGCCATCTCGACCATGAACGCGGCGCCATAGATAAGACTCGGTTTCAAAAGATGCCGAAGAGAACTCCCACAGCTCCCCGTCCAGCACGCGTGGAGGTCCAGCCTGCCAAGACGACTGACCTAGTCAGAGCTCGTCCGGATTTCTTGCGCCACCTGAAATTGCTGGTCCTCGGGTTTTTGACTGCGATCACGCTGCTCTTAGCTGGATGGCTGACCCTGACCTTCTCAGCGCGTCATCAGCACTTTGGCGGGAAGTGTAGCTCGGCCCAAGTACGTGGAGGTTACCGGTGGCACTATTGGTCAGCGACACTCGGAGGACGCGAGTTCAGGTGGCCCACGTCTACGGGCGTGCGAGCTCGGGACTTGGTTGGTCACCGTGTGGAGGGACGATACTGGAAGTCGCCGTTCACGGGAGACGAAATTCTGTCCGTTTCAATTGACGGAAAGACCGTCCTCGACCTGGACCGGAGCCTTTGGTGGCTGCGCTTCTGGTCGTACGCTTCATTTGCTGGAGCGTTCGTATCCATCGCCGTGCCGATGTTCGCCCGCCCTAAAAAATGGGACTAACGTCCAGCATGGTCCAATTCGATGGGTTTTAGACGCAAGGTTAGTATCTGCCTAACTAGCAATTGCTGCTGGCCGCGTTCGGGAAGGCTATCGTTCTGCGTAGACCTCGTGGCTCGGCCGCCGCTCATTCACTCCCTTTGGTCGTGGCGGCCGGTTGGCATATTCTGATGGGGCCTTGCGCGGCAGCAGAATTGCAGGGCGTTGGGGCGACAAGCCACTGACCCACGTGCCAGCGTAATCTGGCCTATGGGGTTAAACTGTGGCCTACTCGATGACTGAACAATGCCTCAAGTCACCAGAGAACATTTTGAGCGTGCCGCTGCGGACATTGGCGCTCACGGAGACAACGACACGCTTCCGTTCGATATTGACAACAGGTTTATAAAATCCAAGCAAGAAGACCTAGTTGACGTTGCGTTCGACTTCTACAGCGTTCTAGCGAAGGGCAATGCCAAGGCAGCAAGGACCGCAATAGATTCAGCGTCCGTGTTTTCCGAGCGTTTGCTGACACCCGCCGGCCCTAGTGGCTTTCGAATTGTCACGAAGATGCATCCATTTTGGTGCATCTACTTCAACGGTCTCGCGATAGCAGTCGGGGAAGCCCTGGAACCCGAGCGTAGCGAGCACGTTTACTCTTATCGTTTTCAGGCGGCAGGCGAAGACCTCTTTTCCCGCGACTCAACTTGGCGAACTTTTCGCTTGTCCTCGATTGATGACGCCGAGCTTGGCAATGGCGTGGTGGTTCAAACCGACATATCTGGATTTTACGAGCACGTGTACCACCATCGTCTCGAAAACCTTGTCAAAGACTTGCTTTCCGACGACGGCACGGTCGCAACGCAAATAGATCGTCTCCTGAGCCGCCTTGCGGCAGGTCGTTCGTTTGGCCTTCCAGTTGGGGGACAGGGGTCTCGGATATTGGCAGAAGCCTTGCTCTCACCAATCGATCAACAACTCGACGAGCTGCGACTGAAGTGGCGGCGCTACGTGGACGATTACGTACTCATCGCGCCGAATCATGCGGAGGCCTATCGCGCAATCTCCGTGCTATCCAATGCCCTCGCTGATTATGGGCTCACCCTAAATCGCACCAAGACCACGGTTCTCAGCGCCAAACATTACCGAGACTATGTCCACACACAGTTGGGCCTAACGGGTGACGAGTCACAGAAATTGGTAGAGATTGACCTGTATTTTGACCCGTATTCGGATGACCCGTATCTGGAGTTCGAAGAACTCAAGGATGTCGTGGAGAGCTTGGATATCGCTCGCTTGTTGAATTTAGAACTCAGCAAGTCTCAGCCGGACAGCTTCCTCGTGGCTCAAATCAGTAGAACGCTTCAATTGCATGAACCAGTGGTGGCGATGCAGCTCTGCAGCACTCTATTATCCAGCAGCAATCTCCACGCCTTCCGAGCTTCATGGGCGACCTTGATGCGAGGAATTGCGGCGGTTCGCGCCAACCTTGCCTTTTCTGAGATCTTCGAAGGTCTCGACAAGTATCTAGACGCGATACTCAATCACTCATCACACCTCTTGATGGCGGAAACTAGTTGCCTGCATTATCTTCGCACAATTCGTTTCAAGAAGACCGCCGCGCGTGCTGAATATGTAATGAATGTTTACTCCAACACGAAGTCACAAACGGTTCGACGAGCATGCATAGATTGCTGGCGAAATTGGAAACATCGGTCCAGTTTCACCAGGGAGAGGAATCAATGGAACTCTCTTCCCGCTGAAGTTCAACGAATGCTTTATTTTGCGGCAACCGAGTTCGACGACGAAGGCGCGAAGTTTCGCGATCAGGTGCGGCGCCACGTCGAACAGGAGTGGAAGTTAGGAATTGAACGTCAAGGAAAGAAGTCCTTCGCCTCGATCTTCCGTGACTGGGACGCAACATGACTCGACTGCGGGAACCAGGCAACGACCCTAGAACCCTCGCGAGAGACATTCCCGGCTTGCTCGAAGGTCTCTTTCCGCACTTGGTTCCGACGGTCGTCAAGAATCTAAACCGCGCATCGACCAAAGCCGACCGTTGTCCTCCCCTTCAACCGGAGGAACTAATGGGCAGTTCCTTGACCAGAGCCATGCTCTTCGAGCTGGCAGTTGCAGTTGCCGAACAGTTCCTAGCGGGAACCAGCGAGCCCGACTGGAACTTCGCCTTAGGCGTAGCTCTTGACCGTCAACGCAGACACTTCGACGCGCGGCTCCCGTCAAGTCTTGTGAAGGCAGACATGGCGCTCGCCGTACACGTGGCTCGCAATCTGGTTCGCATGCTGGACGACTTGAAGACAGCCCATCCAGGTGAGCTTCTCGTAAGTTCGCCCAAGATCCCAGGATACCAATGGATTGCTTCCGGGGTCGGTGACTTTTCTGTTGGAACCACACTCGTCGAGGTTAAGTGTACGGGTAAGAACTTCTCTTCTGCTGACTACAGGCAAGTCCTGATCTACTGGCTTCTCAGCTACAATGCAGCACTGGAGAAAGACACGCCCGAGTGGACCGAAGTTGTTTTAATGAATCCCAGGCGAGGCTACACGCTTACGTTGTTCTTTAGTGATCTCGTGGAGCTACTCTCGAGCGGTAGAGCCAAAGTCGAATTGGTGGAGCTTTTTATGAACATTGTCGATGAACGACGTATGAGGAAGTAGTGGTTCGAAACCGTGCGCCCCAACAAGCAATTGCTGCTGGCCGCGACCGTGCAGGCTTCCGCTCTGTTCGTGATGTTGTTGTTCGGCCGCCGCAATTTCACTCCCTTTGGTCGTGGCGGCCGGTTGGCGTATTCTGCCGAGGCCCTGCGCGGCAGCAGAATTGCAGGGCGTTCGGCGGACAGCGGCTGAGCTTGGCGCGAGCACTCATAAAACGGGCCAAAAGCCTGTTGCATTGTGGTTGACTCAGCTCAGGCTTGAATGCTTTCGCGATGCAGCCCCCTGGCACTGAGAAATTAAGCCTTACCACAGAGCATTGCCCTCTGGTATTCGCTTCACTGTGACCTCACGTTTGCGTTTTCTCGCTTCCGGTACAATTCTATCCGCGTCTGTACTTATTCCGTTGATGGTTGAGGCACAGCAGAGTCCCTACGCGGTCACTTGGATTCCCGCGGAAAGCGGGCCCTACGTGACGCAACGCGACAATCCTGCTTTCGGGGCATTAGTCGATTTCTCCGGAAATGAGGCGATTCAATGGGTCGGCGTCGGTGGGCGGTATGGAACTAACTTTTGGTACCACCAAATGGACCTCGTGCATGATTGTCCGTTAGACGACTTATTGTGTGGGAGCGCTCTGCTTGGGTCCGGGACCGCTAGCGTCAGCAGTGGCATTTATCCAGTTGAGCTCGGTCTCCTTGGCGCAGGACGTCACGAGATTACGGCAACGGGCGTGTATCTGGGCCATGGTAAGGCGTCGCTCAAGCTACGTCGATTGGCGACGAATTGGGCTTCCTCTTTCGAGCACCAAATTCCGGCTCGTTTAGACAGAGAAACAATCGTTGTCCCACTGCGAGTTGTGATCGAAGCCCCTCGTAATACTGATTCTAGCATGCAGGAAATGCTCGATCCGCGCATCTACATGGCATGGGTTGACTCGAACTACACCCCTTCGGAGCAGATTATCGAAGGTGCTAGCAGCACCGAGTTTCAGTCCGCTCACAGTTTTTTTTTCGGGCGATCCGAAACTACAGACCGCCTTAGCCAATGGAGAGGCTCCACAAGGCACCATTATACCCAGCAGCAACTGGGGAGCCGTCGAACTAGTTCCTGGCCTGATTCAAACGAAGCTCGACGAGATCTACGTTCAGTGTGGCATTCAGTTTCGTTTGGCGTCAGTGAGCGCCTTTCACACGGATGATCGGGTCATGGCAAAGTTCAAGTCAGGCGGGTCTACGGATACCAATGCCAATGGTCAGATGGCAGAATTGCGAAACCGGCTTGATAGTCTTTACGCGGGAGGGCCCAGCGCCACCAACCCCACCGACGCGCTGGATGTACTCTACCAGGACCCCAACTTTACGACGGGTCTTGAGGTCTATTTTGCTCCGGGTGTCGGGACAAATGGGCTTGGACGTTATGCTGGCAATATCATGGCGCTCGGAGTGGAGGGGATTCGAGCATATTTTCCCAGTTCCTATGCGACAGTGGCTCACGAAATTGGGCATTACTTTATCGGAGGCGAAGATCACCCTGCGTGCGACAACAGCTGGGACGGACTCATGTGCGCAGGGGGGCGGACTTCCCATCACATTGTTGGTTGTGAAAGGTGGAAGGATAATATTGAACTCAAGGAGGGCGATATTTGTGCAAGCTATGGCTCCTGCCCGGATCCTCTTCCGGACCAGTGTAATGCGCAAAGCGACCGCGAAGCACAAATTCGCCTCGACGACACGCTGTGCCACAAGATGCGGGTCAAGGCAGGTGTGCTGAGTCCCAACGCCAACGAAAGTGCCACCGTGACTTTGCTAGACACTGCAGGAAATGATTTCCCGGCAACGAGCGCAAACTTTCCTCTGGATATCGAATGCGGTGACCTCACGGTGGCACGGAGAGTTGAATCGACATCGTCCGATCCGTTTCCGGCAGTCTCCGGAGCGATGAGCTTCTGGAGTGTGCGCTACGACTCCAATGATGTCCCCGGACTCGAGCCACTCGATGAAACGCTAATGTTAGACGGCGGTCTTGAGTCAATCACCGTCGATGTTGACACCTATCCCTTGGACGAATTGGTTCTGCTCGGAGCGTCGGTTTATGATGAGCAGGCTAAAATCGCCCAGGGCGACTCGGTGCTATATTTTCGACGGGTAGGCGACAAGACCCCTCCGGAAATGAGTATCCCAGCTGACGTAATTCTTCCGGGATGCGCCGCCTCTCAGGCGATTCAGTTGGAAATGCCCACCGTTGAGGAAGACAACTGCGGAGGAAGCATTGTGGTGAGTGGACAGGTTGTCCGCCTCAATGGACTAGCGCTGTCGCAGCCCGAGTTCGTCGGGCCGAGCGGAGACGTCGTGTTTTCTCAAGGTGGGGTCTACGAGATCGAATGGTCAGCGAAGGACGAAGCCGGAAATGCCGCCGCGGTCCAAGTGCAGCGGGTAACAGTTTCAGCTTGTGCAGCAGCGGGTCTCTCCTTGGAGGTAGGAAACGGCGCCAGTCTGAGGGATGCCGCTGGTAACCCCATGGCCTTAATGGTGCTGGAAGGCAACTTACACGTAGGGGGGCTGTCCGAGGTCGGCGCAGTCGTCGCGGCTGGGGATGTTCAGATAGATGGGGGGAGCACTGTTGCGGGATCGGTCACTGCAGGAGGTACTATCACCGTGCAAAGCGGCGCGTCTGCAGGACCACGACTTGAGCATCAAGATCTGCAACTTCCTGTCGCGCCCTCCATCAAAGCTCACTTCCCCGAAACGTGCTTGGGCGGAGTCGTTCAGTTCTGGGCGGGAGAGGGAGACGTCTACTTGAGTCCTGGTTGTTACTCCGAAATCACAGTCGGAAGTCGGACTCGAGTGCACCTCGGAGCAGGAGCCTACGCGACTCGACGTCTCAGTCTCGAGCCGGATTCAGTGTTCGTTGCCGATGAGCCGGTAGGGCTTCTAGTGAAAGATGCATTGACCTACCGAGGAAAGTCCGTCACGACCCAGGGAGCGCCGAACCCACTTAATATTGGCTACTTCGGCTCCTCGCAGGCGAATATTGAAGCTCCCTTTACGGGTACGGTTCTTGCGCCAAATGCTACCCTAACGCTGGGGGGCAATGCCGGACAGATCTTCAAGGGGCGTTTCTACGGCCGTCGACTCGAAGTGAGAGCGGGTCTAGGGGTGGTCACATCGGGGAACGAGCCTGGATTCGAAATTTTGATCCATCGCGATTTTGATGTCGAGCTCGAAGCCCGACAGTCAGATCCAGGCGGATGCAGCCTCGCCTCGACGCGGCCAAGCCAGGCACGTTCCTGGTCGATGTTGGTCATTTGTTGGATCGGTGGCATGCTAATCGTGGCGCGGAAGAAGAGGCTGCGCCAAGCTTGAGCCATGCAGATGCGAACAAAAGAATCTGTCGTTGTCTGGTGTGGCGCTCTGGTGCTTCTATCTTGCGGTCGAACCAGGTACGTGGACGAACCGGGTCCATGTAAGGAGGGAGATCTTCGTCTTTCTGATGAAGCGTGCAGTGACGAACGCGGCTACTTCTACGTTGAGCGGTGCACGGACGAGACGTGGGTACTGGGCTCCGAATGTAGGGCGGATGACGACTGCGAGGAAGGTACAGAGCGGGACCTCGGCGAGAACTGCGGCGACTATTGGTACAATCGACGAGTCGAGGTTTGCAGAAACGGACTACTCAACACGGAGTGCATTTGCGGAAGTGAAAATCCAGTCGAATACGACGCCTATTACGACCCTTGGCTTGACAAGCCACTACCGTCGTTCGTGAAACGGATCGATATCCTGACCACCATTGATGAGGAAGATTTGAACCATCTCAAATGTGCAGACTTTCTCCAGGGTGCGACAGGGTATTCGTTGCCCAACTTCGTTGCTGGAGGGGGGGTCAATGTTTCACCGACGATGAACGTGCCCAAGCTGCGTCTCGTAGGTTCACTCTCACCTCGCGAATTAAATCCAGAGTTTTACTCGGTAGTCGATGGAGTAGACGAGGTCGGGACCTTCTACGCCAACGTCGGTGAGGGTTCGGGGCCAGTCACTGGGTTCAAAGACTTGGAACGTCTCGATAGTATCTACTTGTACAATCATTCCTACATCGAGGGAGTACTCGACCGACCCCAGGTCAACTTCGAAGGTCCGCTCGAAGTCGACGCGTTCTCACAATTTGATAGCCTTGAGTCTCTGACCATCATGCACACGGAGATCGTGAGTTTAGAGGGCCTCCGGAATATCAACAGCATCGCGGGAGATTTCACGCTTGCATTTCTCTCGTCAGATGAGCCGCTTCTGGCGCTTGACGGAATCGAATTCATCGGCGGGAATGTAGACATTCACGGTCAGTACAAAGGCATGATCTGTGATGTGCGAGAGTGGCTTGAACGGAGAGAGATCCAGGGCGACATTTTCGTGCGTAAGTCACCGTTGAGCGAAGTGCCAGCTTGTGATGAGTGACGCCAGGAGAACGGTAGCCTCGCCGTCTGCGAGCTAGGAGCAGCCGCCGAACGAGCCATTGGTACGTGACGGCCACCTTCGACGCGTTCGCTTCGATGAATGGTCGGTGCACGGCCGCCGCCTTATCACTCCCTTTGGTCGTGGCGGCCGGTTGTCGTATTCTCGAAGGTCATCAGGCCGCAGTACAATGGCGAGATGTTATGTAGATCTGAGGAGTGATTGATTGAGTGATGCGACACTCCGTTTGAGTCGATATCTTTCACGCTTGTATTTAGATGATTTGCTCTGCAGAGGACGTGTGCTTGGGCTGAAAGCGATCGCGCTTGTTGCTCCGCAGAGATGTCCTGGTGGCTGAAAGGCCTGCCGGCGCGGGCGTTTAGCCAAGACTGGCCGGGAGCAGAATGCTGGGGTTCGGTGTTCGAATTTGCGAGTCATCGTCGGTGGTTCGAGTTGCGCCGCGTGCTTCGAGGCATTGCTGAGTGTCGAGGTGCGCGAGGTCGGTGCGCGCGCGGGGGATTTGATTTCGGCGGTGTGGTTCTCTTGTCAGCAAGGAAGGGCTGAGACGAGAGGTTGTGGTGTGCGCGTTGTTCTCGAAAGGTAGTCGGCTCGAACTTGAACCGCCTTCTCGGGTTTTCGTTTGTGAGTCATCACTTCGAAGGTGAGGCGTTGCCGAGCCGTGAAGGAGTCGCGCGCACGTTGCTGATGTTGAAGGCTGTGCCGGTTGAAGGGCTTGCCGGAGGAAAAGCAACGCCAAGACTTTAAGGTTTCGGACACTGACGTTTTCGAGGCTTTTCCAACGCGTTGTTGCGACCGGGAAGGGGTGCTGACGTTGGGCTTCTGCTTCGCGGGATTTGAATTGTGTCTGGCGCGTCTTGTCGGCGAGATGGGACTTTTTCCAGATAGTTTGTGACCCGCGCGTTTTTTTCGCGGAGGCGATCGGCTTGTCCTGCGAGCCGATATGGGGCCAATCTGGGGCCGAATGGGCATTGAGAGAACGAAGCAAACCGCTGCCTCTTAGTTGTGACCTGTGAGCTGGCAGACATTCGTACATAACGAGCCGTTTGTGACCGACGGCCACTGTTTGGACTGTTTCCATGCAAAAAGGTTGTCTTTCGGCGCTCTCTCCTCCCCTTTGGGGATGAGCGCCGGTCTTGCTACTCTGGGAAGGCCTCAGGCCGCGGCACAACGGCGAGGCGTTATACCGGCCCGAGTTTTTACGCGGCGCAGATTAGATCGCGCGCTTCGACGAGCTAACCATTTTGCTCGACAGACTTTGCTGAGTTGACGCGTTGTTCGATGGTTGGGTTGTGCCGAGTCGCTGAGACTTTGCCGGATGACGGATCTTGAAGAGCGTTGTTGTTTTCGCTGCCGCGCGCTTCGGAGCGATGCGTTTTCGAGGCTGCTGAGTCCTTTGGTTTGCTCGATGGTGCTCTCGTGCGTGGCAAACTCACTGCCTTTTCATTCGGCAAAACTCAGCTGTACTGCGAGGCGACGTTCGGACGGAGGGTCGTTGCGGCTTGGGCACGATGGCTTGTTGAAAGAGGGATCGCAGGTGTTTCTTGGGTTGCCACGCACTTCGGGTCCAGGCGTTTTCAAGACTGTCGACGCTTTGGGTCGAGCCGGTTTGCGAGAGCCGCTTCATTCGCGGCTCTTCATCTCGCGCGGGAGGAGTGATGCTTGAATGTTAACGGTGTAAACTTCGTACGGCTTTTTCTGCGACTTCCCGCGCAGAGACCGGAGCGTTTTCGTGAGGTCTCAAGACTGCTCGCGTCGTTTTGATTTCGCCGCTCGGGCTCAGGGCGTTCGAGTCTCTTGCGCGCTGCAGTTGATTCCTCACTGCGCATGGCTGCCGGGACTGGTGGCGAAGTTTCGT
>JBNKYC010000040.1:0-80006 GCA_050300635.1 Polyangiaceae bacterium | reverse complement strand
TCAGGAAGGGTCGCGGCACAAATGGGAAGAGAAAAGTGCGGAGACAGAGAGGGCCGAGCGCGGTTGCGAAGCCGACCTCACTTTCTAGGGGAGAGCTTCGAAACCGCTCATTTCCAAGTGGTCGTAGCACTAGTTGTTCGAGGATGGTGGCCGCTCCGCAACGGCACCCAAGAAGAGATTGACCTCGTCGATCACCTGGCGCGGGATCTGATGGCGTCCCGGAAACGACACCCAAGTGATGGGATGCCCCGCGTCCGCGAATTTGTCGCGAAGTCGCTCTGTCCCGTCAAAAGGGAGCACCGGATCTAGAGTTCCATGCGAGATAAAAAGGGGAACACGCCCGGCTTGAGGTGATTTTTCGAGCTGATCTGCCGGTGAGAAGAGAAGGCCCGCCATGATCGGTAGATCGCCGAGCTCCACCAGGTTGGCCGCAAGCATCGCCCCCTGGGAAAACCCACCCACAACGAAGGTCAAGTCGGGGAACTGTCGATGCAGACTTCTCAATAACGCTTCTGCCCGACGCACACCCAACGAAAAGTTCGTGCGATCACGTCGAAACCAAGCGCGACCTCCCATAGGCAAGGACACCGGCGCCTCCGGAAATACGAAGGCAACATCACTCTCGGCGTGCAAAACGCGGCTCAACCCCAAAAGGTCATCGCCCTCTGCACCGTAGCCATGGAAGAGAACGAGCGCGAGCCGTGCCTTGTCCAGCGATTGGCCCTTGTGATGAAGTACCAGCCCGGCTTGGGGCTCATCTGGATCAAATTCCCACGCCTCCCCGGGGGGATCAGTGCGGAAGGAAACACTCTTGTTTACAGGGTTTTCTGAGTTCTTCATCGGAGGCGGAGAGGGCTTCTGGTTCGTTTTTGGCTGAGACTCTCGCCCTTTGGCGCGACAGCCCACGACCCCCGCTAGAACAAGAAGGCCGACAGCGAAGGCGTTTGCCCAACGTCTCCCCGAAAGGGGCACAGGGCGGTTCGCGCCCTTAGCCAGCAAATGCTTCCTTCGAGCCAGCATCTCGCACGATACGAAGAGGCTCGGCCGTCTCGAAAGGGATAGCTCGCACGGCGCAGATGGCTCCGCTTTCGTCTCGATCCAAGTAGAGTTCCGCCGGAGTCGCTAGAGGCTCACCCGGGGTCAGCCGCGGGACACCTCGCATCACGGGTACGGCAAAAGCGGGAAGAGCCACCTCGAACTCTTCCAAAAGCACAGTGTCGGGCAGCTCTCGATAACTCAGAGCGACGAAGAGCCCTGCAGCGTCCACCGCAACAATACAATGCGAGCGCCCCCAGGCCTCTTTCTGCTGCAGCTGGGACGGGTCGGCGCTGGTCTCGTGCCAAGGCAGAGTCAACCCCTCGCTCTCGTGTCCAAAGCTGGGAACAGGAGCCTTCTGTATGTCGGTTGGGGCAATCAAATCGCTAGCCCCCCAATTGCCTTGTTCTGTAGGGCCGAAACGGGCCAAGAGCTCTTTTTTGAGCCCCGGTTCGCTAAGAAAGCGGGCTCCCAGACCGGCAACGGCATCGATCAGTTTTGCCCGATTGCGCGCGCCGTACGACTTGGCCTGCGCGACTCCCCCACGAGATGCCGCGAGCAACGAGGTTCCTGGTTGGAAGGCACACGCGATCGACATCGCGGCGATGGAAGTAGGAACGGCGACCATCGCCGAAAGCGGAGCTTCTCCCTCGAACCCTCGCGGCCGCTTGGCATCACGTCCCGGCTGTCGGCACCGGCCGTCATAGGCAAACGTGCCACTACCGAGTCCACCTACCAAAATAGTCACAGGAGAGAACAACACTCCTGTGGAGGCGCCGGCGGCTGCAAAAAAACCACTCAAGGCGGCAAAGAGCGCATTTCCGTGCCCCGACAAAGCGAGCTGTGCCGCGTCTTGTGCCTCGGCCTGGCTCGCCAGACTCACGTATCGTCGCATTCGTCCTCCTCGATTTCCAAGAGCTCGCGCAGACGCGTTCTTGTCAATTTAGCACCCTCACCGCCAACGATAACATAGGCTTGCTCGGCGCTGTCCAGTTGGCTCGCCAAGACTTCGGTCGCATCCTGCGAGGTCCGCGTCGCAAAACCGAGCCCCAGCAGGCGGGTGTAGATCACCCCGTCATGAAAAGCCGCCTCACGCGTGAGATCGCGTACAAGCAGAGCCCCACTTTCTCCTGCCCATCGTTCGGCCTCCCGAGGGGAAAACACACCCCGAGGCTCCCAGGCGACATGAGTCTCGTCCGCCTTGAAAGCAGAAACGAGCTCTTCGAGGCGCGTTCTGTTTCCGGTGGTGGGGGTAAATCGAGGACCAGTCGGAACAACAATGACGTCGGCGCCCAGAATGTCGCGCGCCACACGCGCTCGTTCTACATCAGGATGCGCGGCTCCCGTCGATGCCACGTCTGGATGAAGACGCAAGGAAAACCGAAGCTCTGGACGAGCCTGCTTGATTTCCTTCAGGGTCTTGGGCTTGGGCAGGCTCGAAGAGACCGGCATTTCTAGAATGTCGAAAGGGTAGCGTTTTACGCCGCCGCGATGAGCACCGAGCCCCACGAAGAGTTGCATGACCGGCTTTTGCCAAATGCATCGTGCCTGCGCCAGCACTATTGTAACAATCTTGGCAGAGTCCCCTGCCTGAGCGTCTCACTCGCCGGGTGAGCTCTCTTCGTCCACGAAGTGAAACCACTGATAAGGAAAGTCCAATAGGTGCCTCTCCATCTGACTCACAAAGTCCTGGGCTGCTCGGTGCAACTCGTCAAAACTGGGACGATATTTTACTCTGATCGGATCCCCCACTTGGACGAGTCGAGCCCCCCCCTCCCTCCGCGCCATGAAAACGGGCACGAGAGCAACCTGCAGCGAAGCGGCAAGACGAAACAGCCCGGGTGCGACAGAAAACGGGTGCCCGCACAGCTGTGCCGAGATCGGAGTCCGTCCACCGAATGGACGGTCCAGCTGGGCGACGACGATGCCCCCCTCTTCGAGGTGGGCGACGGTAGGCAGCGATGAGAAGGGAGACGCGCCCAGACGGACGACCTGGATGCTTTCTTGAGTGCGAACCTCGTCCTGCACAGAGGAGGCCTCTTCATCAAACTCGTCGGCCATGAGCATGAGAATCGGACGATTCGAAAGCTGGCTGAGCATCATCGCAGCACTGTCCCAAGGTCCGATATGGGCGGTCACGAAGATGGCCCCTCTGTGCGCCAGAACCTCGTCGGCGCGAGAGCGTCCCCGCACGACAAGTCGCCGATGAGCGATGAAACGCTCGGGACAGAGAGCCTCCGTCAAATTCCTCGCGAATTGGATGAAAGTGGAAATCCCCCCGATGAGTTCGCCGAGCGGTTCCTTTCGACCGAAAATGCGCCGCAAATTACGTACAACCGCGCGCCTTGCCCGATGCGCGACAAAGAAGGAGATCACGCCGATCAGCACTGGAGCCGCTGCGACAAACCAATCGGGTCCGCGGCGCGCCCCCCAGGCCGCCCACCTGCGAAGCCGAGCTTTTCGCATCTCAGGTGGCTCCGCTCACCAATCTATCCAACAATATCGCGACAGCGGCGCGTACGCTCAAGTGGTTGTACCCATCGGGACGTGGGGAGTCGATTGGCGTAAGTCGAACTTGAGATGCATCGATCACCGGTGGAGCCAACCCCCACCCCGTCCCGAAGGCAAGCAGGACAGGAGCACCCTCGCTTCTGAGGAGCTCAGCGCCACGAGAATGCGGAGTCGAGTCGTTTAGGGCCTGGGCACTAGTCACCCAAAGTTCGGCCGGCTCATCAAAACGAGCTCCCCAATCGAGATGAGCCGCTTGGAGGCTATCGACAACCTGGACGTTTTCCATCGGCGGTTTGCGATCTGGAATGCGCGCGGCCCCACTGCCCTCGGTCCAATGGTTAACAACACGCGAGGCGAGCTCGCGTTGTGCCGCCACAGGGTGAACGAGGTAGTAAGCTCCGACGCCATAAGTGAACGCGCTTCGAGCGATATCGTGGATGTCCAAGTTGGTGATCGAAGTGGTCACAGTGCTGCCATCACGAGCCAGCACAGGATAATGAACGAGGACGATCGCGAGAGGTCTCATGAGGCGGCGGGGCTTTTTCCAGAGGAGACGGGCGCCAGGTCGGGGCGTCGGGTTTCAGTGCGTTTTTTCGACTCCGAACGACGAAAAATGTCGATCTTCTTGTGGTCACCGGACTTGAGGATCTCGGGCACGCCCTCCCCACGAAACTCGGAAGGACGGGTGTAATGTGGGTACTCGAGCCCGCCGTCCAAAGCCTCACTAAAGGACTCCTCCTGGACAGATTCTTCACATCCCAAAACGCCAGGACGAAAACGGATCGCCGACTCGATCACCGCCATCGCGGGGATTTCCCCCCCGGTGAGAACGAAGTCGCCCAGGGAGACTTCCTCATCAACATAGCCGCGAACGCGCTCGTCAAAACCTTCGTAACGACCGCAGATGAGAACAAGGCGCGGCACTCGGGCGAGCCTGCGCGCCGTCTCGGCACTATGAGGAGACCCCTGAGGGCTCATCAAAACTCGATGGGATCGCCCTCCCATTTGGGACTCGGCGGCCTCAATCGCAGCAACGACACAGTCCACCCGAATCACCATGCCGGCACCGCCGCCGTAGGGGGTATCGTCCACGCTCCGGTGCTTGCCGAGACCAAAATCCCGCAACTGCACCAGGTCGACTCGAATCAACCCGGCTGCCCTCGCTTTGCCCACAAAGCTGACCCGCAAGAACTGTTCGAACAGTTCGGGAAAGAGAGTAATGATGCAGATACGAAGAGGCGGCCCGGCCTCGCTCATCTGCTCAATGGCCGAGGAAGCCGACACCTGTTCACTGGATGATGCCATCTTCACTCAGCAACTCGACGGTGCGGGCTTGCACATCCACTTCGCCCACCCAAGCGTCGACAATGGGTACTTCGGCGATCGATCCATCGTTCATCTGCAGGACCATCGTGTCCACGCTTGGGTCGGGTCGCACGTCCTTCACCACCGCAATGACATCGTCGCGCAGACGTACGGCGCAGCCGATCATGTCGACCAGATAGTATTGCCCCGGCTCCAAAGGCTCGAGAGTCGAGCGCGCGACCCAGAGCTTGGCCCCCCGCATCGCTTCGGCTTCTTCCCGAGAGTTCACGTCCGAAAGAGCAAGAATCAAGCCCCGTACGTTTCCACGGACTGACTCGATCTCGCTCAGTCTCGTTTCGCCGCGCTCGGGTTCAACGACCACGTGGGTGGCCTGATCAAGGGCGCTACTTTCCTCATTGAAAAGACGCAACTTGAGCTCACCACGGACACCATGCGGACGAGTGATGACCCCCACCAAGAGATGGGTTTCGTTCTTTGAAGGCGAAGAATCGGCAGGCATCAGATAAAATGCACTTGAGATGCACCGATCCGGGCCGATAAACGGCCCCACGGCCATCAATCGAGGATATCGAGGTGCGCGCGACAGCCCTGCTTGGCGGCCGCAGCATTGAGAAGGGAACGAATGCTCTGCGCGGTGCGGCCATCCTTTCCGATGACCTTACCGATATCGTCTCGAGCTACGCGAAGTTCGACGATGACACCACGGTCATCCTCGAGCTCTTCCACTTCGACCGAATCAGGATCGTCCACTAGGGCCTCAGCCACAGTGGCAATCAAATCTTTGAGGGCCATGCTGTCAGCTCAGCTAGCAGCCTGTGCCTTTTCGGCGTTTTTAATCAAACGTGTCACTGTGTCAGAAGCTTGGGCGCCCTGAGACTTCCAGTGATTGACACGGGAGAGGTCAAGGTTCAACCCTGCCTCAGCGTTGGGATCGAATGTGCCTACGTGCTCAATGAAGCGACCATCGCGGGGGTTGCGCTGATCCGTCACGACAACGCGATAGAAGGGACGCTTTTTGGAACCGTGACGAGCAAGTCGGATATGTACAGCCATGATTACTTGATGTTGTGGGACCTTCGACTTCGTAATTCAGATTCGGTTTTCAACCGAAGATTCGGTCGTACTACGACCCAGTGGGGACGCAGAGTGCCGAGAGGGTGAAGTCAGGAAAGTATTTTTCGAGTCAGGATTGTCTATTTCCCCTCGCAAGGATATTCCGAAGGGGCGCGGACCGTAGCACCGCCTGAGCAGATAGCCAGCTCCCTCCAGCGAAGGGAGGCGGAAATTACGGAAGCACATGTGGCCGGTCAAGAGAAAGCATGTCAAATTCGCGAGAGAGAGCCGAAAAAAGTGCCGTTAGATGAATTGAAAGTCACCTTGCAAAAGGTATTAGCTCCGATGGTCGAGGCCGATCAGGGCGAATTGTTCCTTGTTTCTGCCACAGAAGAGCGCGTCGCTCTGCATTTGCGCGGGCGTTTTGCGGGTTGTCCGGGCAACGCCTTGGTCACCGACCACATCATCTCGCCCCTGGTTCATGCTGTGCTTCCCCAGGTTGAGGTCGAAATTAGCTCCGGGGCGATCCTGCCCCAGGGCGCAACGAAGCTCTCCTCCATCGAAGGAGAATCCTGAAATGCTCCGCTTCCGTAGTTCTGCCATCGAAATCAAGACCCCTCAAGAAATCGAAGCCATGCGCGTCGTCGGCAAGATGGCAGCAGAAACCCTCGAACTTGTTGATGAAATGATTCGACCGGGAATCACCACCGAGGACATCAATACCTTCGTGCACGAGGACACGCTGCGACGGGGAGCAATCCCTGCCCCCCTTAATTACAAGGGGTACCCTAAGAGTGTCTGCACCTCGGTCAATGACGTCATCTGCCACGGGATCCCCGGTCCCTACGAGCTGAAGGAAGGCGATATCATCAACGTAGATGTTACCCACAAATATAAGGGATTTCATGGAGATACCTCGGCCACCTTCTACGTGGGCTCTCCCTCCGCAGAGGCTAAACTCGTCACCGAAACGGCCCGTCATTGCCTGGAGCTAGGTATCGCAGAAGTAAAACCGGGAGGCCGCATTGGGGATATAGGCGCCGCCATCCAAACCTTCGCCGAAGCAAAGAAACTCTCGGTCGTCCGTGATTTCGTGGGTCATGGCATCGGACGCACCTTCCATTGTGAGCCCCAGGTGGCTCACTACGGACAACGCGGACGCGGCCCACGGATGCGCCCCGGGATGATCTTCACCATCGAACCGATGATCAATGTCGGTGCTTATACGTACAACTTGCTTGACGACGATTGGACAGCGGTTACCTCAGATGGAGGACTGTCTGCGCAGTTTGAACACACTATCCTCGTTACAGAAGACGGTCACGAAATACTCACGGCACGGACAAAGTCGCTGCAGAACAGTGAGCGTTTTCCAGGCTTTTTTGGCTAAATAGGGCCACAACCTTTGCCCCGACTCCATCCTCTTTGGCCGTGGAACCTGGAGATTCAGCCTATTATCCGCTTCAGTCTGGGCGCATTTGGTTGACGAATCGGGGACGAAACGACTAGCTTCTGGTCGCTTTCCGCGCGGAACGCCTTGAATGAGGCACCGCGCCCTACTCAAGCCCCCCTGTGGATGGATCGACGGCGGGTAATGGAATCACATGGCTTCCAAAAAAAAGACCAAAACTACGGCGAAAAAGACAGCTCCGACTAAGGCAGCTCAGTCGTCGACGCGTCGTACTCCTACAAGTGCGAAATCCGGCCAAAAGGCCAAAAAAGCGGCCACCAAGAAGACACCTGTAAAGAAGCCTGTGGCGAAGAAGACCACCGCCAAGAAAGCCCCGGCGAAAAAGCCGGTGCCTGCGGCGAAGAAGTCGACTGCCAAGAAGGCTACGGCCAAAAAGTCGACGGCGAAGAAGACCACCGCCAAGAAGGCCGTGACCAAAAAGTCGACCGCCAAGAAGGCTACGGCCAAAAAGTCGACGGCGAAGAAGACCACCGCCAAGCAGACCAGTCCTCAGCCCTCAGCGGCTCAACTTGCCAAACAGCGAGCCGCCGAAAAAGCACGCCTTGCCAAGGAAAGGGCCGCTGAAAAAGCTCGCATCGCCAAAGAAAAGGCGAAGGCCCAAAAGGAACGTGAGCGCGTCGCCAAGGAAAAAGAGCGCGAGCGCCTCAAAGAGCAAAAGGCCAAAGCGGCCGAGAAGGCACGTCTCGCCAAGGAAGCTGCCGCCGAAAAAGCACGCCTTGCCAAGGAAAGGGCCGCTGAAAAGGCACGCATCGCCAAAGAAAAGGCTCTCCTCAAGAAAGAAAAGGATCGCCTAAAAAGCGCCGAGCTCAAGGCCAAAGCAGCCGAAAAAACGCGCATCGCCAAAGAAAAGGCGGCTGAAAAGGCGCGCATCGCCCGGGAAAAAGCGATAGAAAAGGAGCGCGTCGCCGCCGAAAAAGAGCGCGTCCGACTCGAGCAGCAGGCCGAGCGCGACCGCATCGCCGCCGAAAAAGAACGCGTTCGCGAAGAAAAGGCAGCCGAAAAGGAACGCATCCGCAAAGAAAAAGAGGCCGAACGCGAGCGCATTCGCCTCGAGCGCGAAGCCGAAAAGGAGCGCATTCGCAAAGAAAGAGAGGCCGAACGCGAGCGCATTCGCCTCGAGCGCGAAGCCGAAAAGGAGCGCATCCGGAAGGAAAAGGAGCTCGAAGCCTACAAGAAGGCTCGTGCTGCCGAACGGGAAAGGGTTCGCGCAGAGAAGGAGGCCGCCCGTCGCGCTCTGGAAGGACGCGTGGCTCAGCAACAAAGACGTGCTGCCCGCATTGCAGGCACGGCCCGAGGCAGTTCGTCTCGCGTCTATCGGCCCGAGGCGATCCCTAGTCAGGATGGAACGCGGCGAGAGGGCATGGGCGTTCCCCGCCCGGTCGCAGTGATTCAGCAACGCAGCATGGTGCGCCCCCCCAGCAACCAACCTCCGCCACGCCAGGCCCCACCGGCTGCCTTAGATGAGCGTTGGGCATTGATTCAGCAGCGCCTCTCGCGCATGCCCGAGCGTTTCCAGAGAGATTACGCAGAGAGCTTCGACATGTCGTGGATCCACCACGATAGTGCCTTGGAAGGAGTGGTCTTCACCTATCAGGAGCTGAAGACGGCGGTGGATCCCAATATCGTCATCGTTCCCGACTCGAGCTTGCAACCCGTCTGTGTAGAGATCCGTCGCCACAAGGCCGCGATCGAATGGGCGCGTGAACTGGGCAAGGAGGAAACTCCGCTCAGCGCAGAAATCATGAAGCGTCTGCTTCTGCTGCTCCATCCTGAGGAAGGCGATCTCAAGTCGGTCAAGTACCGCAAGGAGATCCCCCAGCATCGCCTCTACTTCCATGACTACGCTCCGCCCGACAAGATCGCCGTCCGCGTACGTCAGGCATTCGAGTGGCTTCACGGGCCTGAGCCCACGAAGCTCAAAGATCCGGTCCGAGTAGCAGCTCGCTTACACTACGACTTGCTGCGTACCTTCCCCTTCCCTCAGGATAGCGGCAAGGTGGCTCGCCTACTCATGAACATTCTGCTCCTGCGAGCCAAGCTGCCCCCGGTCATCGTGCATTCGACCGAGCGCCAACGTTATTACGACGCACTGCGTGGGTCGCTTCCTACCATCGTCCAGATGATCAACGACTCCATGCGCAATGCCATGGCGAGCATCGAGAAGGTGCTCGATGAAGAAGAGGCCAACGACTAAGACGGACGGCCCACGAAGACCTTGATCGTCGTCGAATGATAGTCGAGGAACAAGCGAGCTGGATGAACGCGACCTCAAACTAAAGGCGACTCCCCGGGGAGTCGCCTTTTTCGTATCAATGGTGAAGCATCGCTTCCCAGCCGGTGGCCTGAGCTAGTTTGGCCATGGCGATATTATAGTCATAGAGAGCTTCCATCTCGCTCGCCTTCTTCAAGGCGTATGTCTTGGACGGCTCAACCAAGTCGGCCTTCTCGCTCAAACCAAGATCCATGCCTTGCTGAACTTTGATGAGCCAACGTTTGGCGTAGGTCGTGGCCTCGGACCACGCGTCAAGCTTGGTTTTGGCGGCCGCTGCTTCGGCATAGATTGCCTCAACCTCGGCGGCGATACCGCCCAAAGCGAAACGTTCTATGGCGCGAACTTCCTGGAGTTCGGCGCGCGCCTGAGCGAGGCGCGCAGCTTGAGGTAGAAAATCCAACTTCCAGCGAAACACGAGCCCCATCCCGTAACTCGCCCGATTACCCGGATCACGGGTGAAGGGGTTGCGCTGATCGGTGACTTCGCTCGCCCGGATCAAGCCAGCCTGAATACCCAACCCAAGATCGGGATAGAACCTGGCCTTGGCCAATTCAACCTGTGCCCGCCTGGCCGCGATTCCGGCTTTGGCCATATTGATTTCGGGACGATGTAGTCGAGCCGCCTCAAGGTACCGGGTCACCGGTCCGAGGTGATGAGCAACCGCTTCAAGAGGCACGTCGGGAACGTCCACGGGTTCTTTGAGCCCGGCAAAGAAGCGTAAACCAGCCAAAGCCGCCGTTTCGCCTTGATCTGCGTCGGTGCCACGGGCGGTGAGCTCCGCGCGCTGGATCTTGATCTTGATTAACTCAATCTCATCCCCCTCGCCTTCGTCGACCTCTTGCTGCAGCTTCTCGATGTAGTCATCGAGGTTCTTTGTCGCCTGTTTCAGCAGTATCCGAGAGTCTCGCGCAAGAAGCACCCCGTAGTAAGCGCGGCGCACGTCGAGGCGAATGGCGTTCTTTTCTTTCTCGACCTCATGATGTCCCAGTTTCGCGTTCGCCTCGGCGGCGTCCCAAAGATTCGTGATCTTGCCGAAAGTCCACAGCGGAATGACGCCCTCGACTCCAATCTTCCAAGCCAGCGCTAGGTTCCTAGTCAAAGCCACATCGGAGCTCGGGCTGTAGACGGCAGTCCCGCTGACGGTGGGGGCCACCACGACTCCCCCTTCCACCTTAAACTCGCTGAAAGGAGCGGTGCGTGCCTCCCAAATCTGCGCCTTTTTGTAGGCCAATCGAGCGCGAGCTTCTCGCACTTTGGGGTAGTTGGTCTCGGCGAGGGCGAGAAGTTCATCCAACGAATACACCCGAGCATTCGCCCCCTGCCCGGAGCCTTTTGCGGGTTGACGGGCGCCGCCCGACGCGCCTCCGGGCGAAAACTGAACGCGTTGGGGATGAGACTGGTCCACCTCAGTACCGGGCCGAGCCTGAGCAGGAGTCTGGGTCGTCCATCCCCCCACCAAAAGGCAAAGAGCCCCACCCAGACCCATCGTACGAAAGGGCCGAGCTCCCCGCGCGTAAAAAGACGCGGGACGGCGCTGGAATGAATCAAAAAGCCGTGGAAAAGCGGTAGATCCGGGGGCTCCCATAGGGACGGGCCACCCTAGTCGATCCGCTTGCCAGAATCGAGCGGCTTTCAGGCAAGAGGAGTGAAGACGCAGGCGGAATCAGCCGCGGTATGCAGCAGGACTCGGAAACTGAGAGTCCCGACTACTCTCGTTCGCCTCCGAAACACGCCCATTCGTGCGCGCAATCGGACGCGGAGACGAATCGAGCGCACGCCCCGCCGTCGGCTCGGCCGAGACAAGGGGTCCGGACGAGCCCATCCCCTGACTCGCAGACGACGAGCGGACCTTGGCGCGACGCAGGGCACGCCGAAAGTTGGATCGGTCCAAACCCGCCTGACGAGCAGCCTCCGAAACATTGCCGCCGGTGCGGCTGAGCAAAGTAGTAAAGTAAGCCCGCTCGAAGTCTTCCAAAGCCCTCTCCTTCGCCGTCCGGTAGGGGAGATCGGCCAACATGGACGAGGCGGCCATCGGCCTAGGAGCGGTGCTTTCGTTCGTTCCTGCCGCCGGTAGATCTCCAGGGAGAATAGTCGGGCCGCGACAAAAAACGATCGCATGCTGAATCGCGTTTTCTAGCTCGCGCACGTTTCCGGGCCAAGCTCGCGACTGCAACACGGCAAGAGCTTCCGGGCTAATCCTCCTCACATCGGAGCGAGACACCTCAGCGTGTTTTTGAAGAAAGTGGTAGGCGAGAAGCGGAATGTCTTCGACGCGGTCGCGCAACGACGGTAGGGCGATCTCTACAACCGAAAGTCGATAAAACAGGTCCTGCCGGAAGCGACCCGAATTGATGCGATCCCTCAAATCGACGTTCGTTGCCGCGATCACACGCACGTCCACGGTGCGGGTTTCATCCGACCCGACGCGACGCACCTCGCCCTCTTGCAAAGCTCTCAGAACTTTAACTTGGGCCAAGGGGGGCAAGTCACCGATTTCGTCCAAGAAGAGAGTGCCGCCGTCCGCGTTTTCGAACAACCCCTGACGTGTCGTCGTGGCCCCGGTAAAAGCACCCCGCACATGTCCGAAGAGCTCGCTTTCAATGAGGTTTTCTGGAATGGCGCTGCAATTGACCGCAACGAATCGACTATTCGCACGATTCGAGCGGGCGTGAATAGCGCGAGCCGTCAGCTCTTTACCCGTGCCGCTTTCTCCTACAATCAAGACTGTCGACGAGGTGCCCGCCACTCCGGTTGCACGCTCATAGACGTCGTGCATCTTCTGCGAACTACCAATTAGGTCGCCGAACTTCTCGGTGCGCTGCAGGCGGCGCTCAAGTGCGAGATTGCGATCTCGGAGTCGTCGGTGTTCTACCGCCTTTCGGATGGTCAGAGCCACCTCATCGGAGGATCGGAAGGGTTTGGTCAGAAAGTGATAGGCCCCGGCGTGCATGGCCTGCACAGCGACGTCGACGTCACCGTGAGCAGTCATGATGACCACGTGAACATCTATGGTCTGTTCGGTGATCTGGCGCAGCATATCCATTCCAGTCAGGCCTGGCATCTGCAAGTCAACCAAAGCGACGTCGAGAGGTTCCCGCTCCAAGAGCTGAAGCCCTTCTTGCGCGGACATCGCTGTCAGGACGCTCATCCCTTGGGAGGACAGGAGCCGCGCCAGGGTACGACGCATTTCCGGTTCATCATCGACAACAAGTACCCGTGGAGGAAGGTCGCGACCACTCTCTGCACCCTCTGTGCTCATCCGATTCTCCTCCCAGGCTCGTTAAGTTTCTCTGCGTCCATCGACCCCTCGTCTAATTATGGTACCTAAGGCGGCGCCGAGACGCGATGTTTTCTCAAAGGAAACTCTATGGACAAGAATAAATCCAATCCTTGGACTCCGAGCGAAGACTTGGTGGCACAACAGCTCGCCTGGGGCAGCTCGATTGGTCCGTCCCAAGCGGCGGAAACGACCAAAGACGGATGGGCGCATTCAACCCAAGCCATGGACAAGAACGAAAGCACAGCGACCACCGGCCCCAAATCCGGCCGCCCGGGCGACTCGGACGAACTTGAGTTGAACGCCATTGTCGGCTCGGGCACGTCCTTCCATGGTACACTATCTTTCTCGGGGCGGGTGCGTATCGAGGGAGAGTTCGCCGGACAGATCTTGGGTGGTCGACTGCTGGTCATCGGCGGTGGGGCTCGAGTGCAAGGAGAGATCCGCGCCGAACGAGTGATCATTCTCGGCGGCAACGTCAAAGCGGACATTCTCGCCACTGAGTCGATCGAGCTCTATGTGCCGGCCCAAGTCGCCGGAGATCTGCAAGCGCCAGAAATCCACATGGACCGAGGGGTCAAATTCCAAGGAACCTGTGACCTCAGCGAGCCCTCCCAATTTTAAGCACACTGCATCTAGGTGACTATCCAGGTGGGTCAGCCCAAAATTTCGGCGCCCCAATCACTGAACGTCTGCTACATCCTCTTGCACAATGCCACAATTCGTGGCCCAATCCCCAGCCCCGCGAGGGAATAGGCACCACCACGGTCAAGCCTACAAGAATGGTCCCTTCGTCTTGACGAAGGAGCTTCGATAAGTCCACCGAGCGTCTTATTGTTCTAAAGTTATCCGTCTAGTTTGGCGGACACTTCCATTCTCGAAGCAAGACGAAGGGCCAGGCCTCTACTCCCCCCAAATCACCCGAGAGCAGACTTGATCAGCCTCTGATGCTCGGAATGCTATCGCCCGAAACAATTCTGGAGCGACCATGGAGCCCTCGCCACCATCCACTCCCACAAGGTCCCACCACTTCGCCGCGCGAACCTCAATATTCAGGAAAACCGCTAGATGAGCTTACCTCCCAAAGATGGCCTTTACGACCCCACCTACGAACACGATGCCTGCGGAATCGGCATGGTGGCGAACATCAATGGCGCGCCCACCCACGAAATCGTCCGCCAGGGCGTGAACATTCTTCTCAATCTGGAGCACCGTGGAGCTTCTGGCTGCGATCCTCTAACGGGTGATGGCGCGGGCATCCTCACGCAGATCCCCGATGCCTTCTTTAGGGAAGAGTGCCAGAAGGCCGGCGTTACCTTACCCGAAAAAGGAAAGTACGGTGCAGGGCTCGTCTTCTTGCCGCAATCCTCTTTCGAAAGGCAGCGCTGCAAGCAGATCTTGGAAGACAAGATCTTGGGAACCGGTCAACGTCTCTTGGGGTGGCGCGATGTTCCCGTGGACGACAGTGCGCCTGGTCCTGTTGCGCGAGAATCGGCTCCTTTCGTCTCTCAGGTGTTCGTCGGCTCGACCTGCGAAGAGGACGAGACCTTCGAGCGTAAGCTCTTCGTGATTCGCAAGTGGGCCGAGCGTACCGTCCGCGAAAGTCACTTGGCCGAAAAAGGAAAGTTCTACATTCCGAGCCTCTCGGCATCGACGATCGTCTACAAAGGCCTCCTGCTTCCCGCCCAGCTGACGAAGTTCTACAAGGACCTGACCGACGAGCGTTTCGTATCGGCGCTAGCCATGGTCCACCAGCGCTTCTCCACCAACACCTTCCCCACCTGGGAGCTCGCTCAGCCCTTCCGTGTGCTTTGCCACAACGGAGAAATCAACACGGTGCGCGGCAACCAGGACTGGATGGCGGCGCGCGAGCAGCTGTTTTCTGGCGAAATTTTTGGCGACGATGTCAAACACATCCTGCCCACGATCGCGCCCAATATGAGCGACTCCGCCGCGCTGGACGTCGTCGCTGAGCTGCTTGTTCAAGCTGGCCGGTCCATCCCCCACGTGATGATGATGCTCGTCCCCGAGGCGTGGCAGAACGACCCCACCATGCCGGAGCACAAGCGCTCGTTTTACGAGTACCACGCTTGTCTGATGGAGCCATGGGACGGCCCCGCTGCCCTTGCCTTCACGAACGGCCGCCAAGTGGGTGGCATGCTCGACCGCAATGGCCTACGCCCGGCTCGCTATACCGTAACCAAGGACGGAATGGTCGTTCTCGGGTCTGAAGTGGGCGTACTGCCCGTCGATCCAGAAAACGTAGAAAGCCACGGGCGCTTGGAGCCCGGCAAGATGTTCCTCGTCGACTTGGATCAAGGTCGCATCATCCATGATGATGAGATCAAGCAGATGATTTGCGCCCAGAAGCCCTACGGCAAATGGGTGGAGAAAAACCGCATCTCGCTAGACGAGATGCCCCCCCCCTCAGGCAAGACAGCCGAAGAACCGGAGCCACTGCTCAAGCGCCAGCAGGTCTTCGGCTACACACAAGAAACGCTCAAATTTCTCCTCGCTCCCATGCTGAAGTCCGGTCAGGACTCGATCG
Organism: Polyangiaceae bacterium; assembly: GCA_050300635.1. Lineage (GTDB taxonomy): Bacteria > Myxococcota_A > Polyangia > Polyangiales > Polyangiaceae > NIC37A-2. The sequence continues at coordinate 64,513 of JBNKYC010000040.1, read as the reverse complement.
GCTCCATGGGAACGGACACTCCGCTCGCCATTTTGAGCGACAAACCTCAGTTGCTCTTCAACTACTTCAAGCAACACTTTGCGCAGGTCACTAACCCGGCCATCGATCCGATTCGCGAAGAAATGGTCATGAGCCTCCGTACCTATGTCGGCGGCGAGGGCAACTTACTTTTCGAGCTCCCCGATCACGCTCAGCAGCTCGAACTTGAGACCCCGATTCTTACCAACGAGCAACTAAACAAGCTCCGCCATGGGCACTTCTCGCAGCAGCGCATGCCCCCGACCATCCGCACGCTCTACCGAGCCAAAGACGGAACGCATGGACTGAAGCAAGCTCTCGACGAGGTTTGTCGACAAGCCTCTCATGCCGTCCTCAATGGACACAGCATGCTCATCCTCAGTGATCGCGGAGTGAACTCGGAGCTCATTCCGATTCCGACGCTGCTGGCAACGGCAGCCGTTCACAACCATCTTATGCGCAACGGCAGCCGCATGAAGGTGGGGCTCGTAGTCGAGACGGGCGAGGCCCGTGAGGTTCATCACTTCTGCCTACTCACAGGCTACGGCGCGGGAGCCGTCAACCCCTATGTCGCCCTCGAAACCATCGATTCGATGGTTCAATCGGGAAGCTACGAAGGTCTCGACGACACACACGCGGCCCAGAAAGCTTACATCAAGGCGATTAATAAGGGCCTGCTCAAAGTCATGAGCAAGATGGGCATCAGCACCCTGCAGAGCTATCACGGGGCTCGTATCTTCGAGGCCATTGGTCTCTCCGATGACGTCATCACCCGCTACTTCAGCGGTACGAGTAGCCGTATCGCGGGTATCGACCTCGACGTGATCGCCGAAGAATGTCGAGTGCGTCACGAGAACGCCTATCCTCGTGCTATCACCGAAAAGCCGCAGCTACCGGTGGGCGGTGAGTTTCACTTCCGCTCCCAAGGCGAACGCCATCTGTGGAGCCCGAGCATCATCTCCAACGTTCAGGATGCCGTCCGACGTGACAATATCAAGTCCTACAAGGAGTACGCGCGACTCGTAAACGAACAGCCCGACGGGCCGATCACGCTCCGATCACTGTGGGAGTTCACGAACGATCAGACGCCTGTTTCGATTGACGAGGTGGAATCCGCTACAGAGATCGTCAAGCGCTTCGCTACGGGTGCAATGAGCTACGGTTCGATCAGTGCCGAAGCCCACGAAAATCTCGCGATCGCCATGAACCGCATCGGCGGACGCAGCAACACCGGAGAAGGTGGCGAGGATGCCGGCCGTTTCACGCCTGACGAAAACGGCAATCTACGCCGCAGTTCGATCAAGCAAGTGGCCTCGGGGCGATTCGGTGTAACGACCCACTATTTGGTTAATGCCGATGAAATTCAGATCAAAGTGGCTCAAGGTGCCAAGCCTGGTGAAGGCGGGCAGCTTCCTGGACACAAGGTCAACGAGATCATCGCACGTACGCGTCACTCGACCCCTGGCGTGACCCTAATTTCTCCTCCACCTCATCACGACATCTACTCGATTGAAGACTTGGCTCAACTGATCTTCGACTTGAAGATGGCCAACCCAAAGGCGCGCATCAGCGTCAAGTTGGTCGCCGAGGCGGGGGTCGGAACCGTGGCGGCGGGTGTGGCAAAGGCTCACGCCGATGTCATTCTCATCTCCGGTCACGATGGCGGCACAGGGGCTTCTCCCGTCACCTCTATTAAACATGCCGGTATCCCTTGGGAGATCGGTCTGGCGGAGACCCATCATACTCTGGTCAAGAACGACCTCCGCAGTCGCGTTTTCATTCAAACGGATGGCCAAATGCGAACCGGCCGAGACGTTGTGGTCGCGGCACTTCTGGGAGCCGAAGAGTTCGGCTTTGCGACCGCCCCACTCGTCGCGTCGGGGTGCATCATGATGCGAAAATGCCATCTCAACACTTGCCCCGTGGGCATCGCCACCCAAGACCCAGAGCTACGCAAACGCTTCGCCGGCAAACCCGAACATGTCGTACGCTTCATGTTTTATGTGGCGGAAGAAGCGCGTGAAATCATGGCTCAACTCGGTTTCCGCAGCATCAACGAAATGATCGGACGTTCGGACCGCTTGCGGGCCAAGAAGAACGTTCACTGGAAGGCCAACCGTCTAGACTTCTCGCTCCTTCTGACCCCCGCACGAGCTCGTCCTGGAGTGGGCGTCTTCAAGACGCAGGAGCAGGACCACGGTCTCGATACTGCCCTCGACAACGAGTTGATTCGCCTTGCGCAACCAGCACTGGAAGAAAAGAAACCTGTCAGCCACGAGCTCCCCATCCGTTCGATCAATCGAACGGCGGGCGCCATGTTGGGCGGAGAGGTCGCACGTCGCTATGGTCCCGAAGGGCTACCTGACGATACGATTGTCTTCAACTTCACCGGCACAGCCGGCCAAAGCTTTGGAGCCTTCATCGCCAAGGGCGTAAGCATGCACCTGATTGGCGAAGGAAACGACTACACCGGAAAGGGTATGTCGGGCGGTTTGATCAGCGTACGTCCTAGTCTCAAAACGACCTTCGAGGCCTCCGAAAACATCATCATCGGCAACACCTCGCTCTACGGAGCCACGAGTGGAAAGGCCTTCTTCTGTGGCCGCGCCGGTGAGCGCTTTGCTGTGCGCAACAGCGGCGCAACGACGGTGGTCGAAGGCCTTGGCGACCACGGCTGTGAGTACATGACCGGCGGTCAAGTCATCTGTATTGGTCGCACGGGACGCAACTTCGGAGCAGGAATGAGCGGCGGTTTCGCTTACGTTCTCGACGAGGACGGAGACTTCAAATCACGATGCAACATGGGCATGGTCGAACTTGAAGAGCTTTCAACCGAGGATGCAGGCTTCGTCGCCCAGCTGCTTGAGGAACACGCTCACCACACGGGGAGCAAGAAAGCGGGCCGATTGTTGACCGACTGGGAAAACACGCTGCGTAAGTTCATCAAGGTTGTTCCCGTGGAGTATCGCCGGGTCCTGACCGAAATGGCGAACAAGGATCAGAAAGAACTCCAGCCGCGGCGGGATAGCCTTCATGTTCTCAGGAGCAAGGATCCCCTCGGAGGCGAAGCCGCCAACTAAGCCCCTAGCCCGCCCCCATCTCCTCTCATTTTAGCAATTTACGGAAAAACCAATGGGTAAAATCACTGGCTTCTTAGAATACGGACGCAAGACCCCGCAGAAACTTCCCGCAGAAGACCGCGTCAAGAATTACAAGGAATTCGAGCTCCCTGTCGTTCAGGAAACCTTGAAAGAACAGTCGGCGCGATGCATGGATTGCGGCGTTCCTTTCTGCAACACGGGTTGTCCGTTGGGAAACTTGATCCCGGATTGGAACGATCTCAACTACAACGAGCTTCCGGAAGCAGCGATCGACTCACTGCATGCGACGAACAACTTTCCTGAGGTCACCGGTCGCATCTGCCCCGCTCCTTGTGAAGCCGCCTGCGTACTGGGCATTAACGCCGACCCGGTTTCCATCAAGTTGATCGAACGCTCGACGGCGGATCGCGCTATTTCCGAAGGCTGGATCGTGCCGCAGCCGCCCGTGGAGCGCACGGGTAAGAAGGTCGCCGTGATCGGCTCGGGACCGGCCGGTCTGGCAGCGGCCCAGCAACTCGCTCGCGCCGGACACCTCGTCACGGTCTTCGAAAGGGATGATCGCATCGGTGGTTTGCTGGTCTACGGCATTCCCGACTTCAAGATGGAAAAGGACATCATCGATCGGCGCGTCGAGCAGATGAAGGCCGAGGGCGTTGAGTTCAAGACAAGTGTTGCCGTTGGGCAGGACATCACGGGTGATGAGCTCAAGTCGCAGTTCGACGCGATTTGCCTCGCCATCGGTTCCCGCGTTCCTCGCGATCTCCCGATCCCCGGGCGCGAACTCGACGGCGTGCACTTCGCGATGAACTTCTTGACCCAGCAAAATCGACGGGTCGCCGGACTACCCGTTTCCGATGAGGGGGCTATCTTGGCCGGCGGAAAGAAAGTCGTCGTTATCGGTGGTGGCGATACCGGCAGCGACTGTATTGGCACGTCGAATCGTCAAGGGGCCGTGAGCGTGACCAACTTCGAAATCATGCCCATGCCTCCTGAAACACGCTCCGAGTCTACCCCCTGGCCCCAATGGCCGCTCATGCTGCGCACCTCAAGCTCGCATGAGGAAGGCGTGGAACGTAAGTTCGCTGTTGGCACTCAAGAGTTCATTGGGGAGGGCGGCAAGGTCAAAGCCCTCAAGTGCTCGGAGGTTAAATTCGAAGGCGGCAAGCTTGTGTCCGTACCCGGCACCGAGTTCGAGCTGGAAGCCGATCTCGTTCTTCTGGCGATGGGCTTTGTACATCCAGAAAAACCGGGCATCGTAGAACAGCTCGGAGTAGAGCTGGATCGGCGCGGCAACATCAAGGTCGACCCAGAAAGTTTCGCTTCTTCTGATCCGAAAGTGTTCGCGGCAGGTGATTGTCAGCGGGGCCAATCATTAGTGGTTTGGGGTATCGCCGACGGTCGCAAGGCCGCGCGCGCTATTGACGCTTACCTGATGGGGGCAACCACTCTCCCCAAAGGAAACCAAGCTGATCCACGCTTCAATGCGTAAGGCACCGCAGCGCTTGCTTTAAGACGCTGAGCGGAACAAGTAGTCGAGTGAACGGCAAAGACCCACACTCGGCTACTATGCTCCTAAGTCACTCACAAGCGAATTGTGAACGGGCCCCGAAAGCGGCGCATCTCAACTGGCTGGTTTCAATAGGTATTATTTCGAGTTTTGGTGCTGCGCTCGGATTGTGCAAAACTGACCGTGTGCCGAAAGTGCCTCGGAAGAAACCTGTCAGTCCTCCCCTCGTTTGCTTCAAAGAAGACTTCGCCGGACGCGAAACCCTTGCTGCCATCGCGGAGTCCCGCGTTGAAGCTTTCCATCCGCTTGCCCATCGAGCCCCTGCTTCCACGCAACTCTACGGCGATCGGATCTCCAACGCACCGGGTGCTGTAAGTCCGAAGACGCAGCGCGCACTCGACGACGCACCGGATGTTTCCGTCTCGTTCCTTCCCGCCGGCCGAGAGACAAGCGCCGCGATCGACCTAGAGTTGGGTGGTGACCTGCCGCAGATCGAGGTCCACGAAGAACTGGAGGAAATCGTCGACTTCGAGGAGGCGCCTTCCCGCGCTTTGACGAGCGTTCGTGCTCTCGTTATCGAACAACAGCACGTATTCATCGTTCGCACGCTCAGTGAACGCCTCGAAGACCCTGACCTGAAAGCCCATCTGCTCAAACAACGTTTATTGCCGCATTTGCCCGGCAAGCCGAGTCTCGACGAAGTCTGTCGAGTGGTCGTCGAACCCCACGGCGAAGGAGCGAGCCTGGTGCGCATCTGGACTCAGCTCAAGTAGGCTCAATACCACCGCCAGACCTTCTAGGTGGATGGCGCAAGAATCGGTGTCACCCGAAAAGTGCAGTCAGGACATTCCCCAGCGGGACAAGCCTTACTTGGCAGTCCCCATCTGTGAATGAGGTGTCGTGCCCGCAAGCTGTACTCAGGGGTATAGTATAGACTCAAGGAGCATGATAAGCCTGACCTCACGAGAGTGACCGCCAGCGGTTTCTTGAGCTCATGATCGTAAGCTGTTCCAATTGCGCCACCAAGTTCAACGTTCCCGACGCAAAAGTCGCGGGCAAACGGGCCCGAATGAGGTGCAAAAAGTGTGGAACCGCCATTGCCATAGATGGCACAAACCTAGGCAGCCAACTTTCATCGCCGCGCCCGCACACTCCCCCCTCTCGTCCGGGCGGGAGTTATTCGCACCACTCGGCCCCAATCAACGAGCTGCCCCAGAACCGCTCGGATATTTCGCCACGTTGGCGTCTTGCTGATCCCCTAGGGAGACGTATCGAAACCACCCTGGATCAATTGGCCGAGTTCTACAAAGCCGGCCAATTGACCGAGGGCACGCTCATTTGCGCTCCGGGAAAAACGGCGTGGCTCGCCCCCAGCCAGTATCCTGAGCTGCTCAGAAAGGCAGGCCAAAACGTCCCACCGCCCCGTCCTCCGATGCCGACCTTCACGGACGAAACGGTGGCCCTGGGGCGCGCTGAGACCGAGGTGCTTAAATCGCAATCCCGCAATCTCCCGGCGCAGGGTCAAGCTCGACCAAGGGTAGAAGACACGCAGCCTGGGGACGAAGGTTTGTTCAACGCGACGGATCTGAACGACGCCATGAGCTCTTTCGACAACCTGACGAGCTCACGTCCTGCGCCTCCCGTACCGGCCCAAGCGCCAATGCCGCCAGTACCGGTGAATCCCCCTCCTGAGCCCATGACCGGACCACTTGTCCCAAGGGGAGTGGCGGCCGCACCGCCTCAGCAAGCCCGAGTCGCCCGGCCAATGCGTATCGGAGCATCAACTGCCATCGGCGTGGCGCCGCCTGCCCCGGGAAGCTTCCCCATGGCCCAGGCCGAGCAGCTAGCCCTATCTGCTGGGGTCCAGCCGCCCCCCCTCGCGGCACCCTCGCTGGGTAATACGCCTCCACCGCTGGGTTCGCCTCCTCCGCCTATGCGTAGTGCCCCGCCCGCCCTAGGTTCGGCGCCACCGCCTCCACCTCAAAGAGAAGCGGCCTTCGCAGGAGTCGCTGCGACGAACGCGCCGACCTCATCGGTTCCTCCGCCCTTTCAGCGCCCGGCAACGGCCTCGACCGCCCCGGCACAAGCTGCCTCGCCTATTGGAAGCTCACCATCTGCCGCCTCCAACGGGGGCGACGCACATCTAGCTCCGTCTCCAGCCGGTAGCTCGCCCCTCGCAGCTCCTGCCCCGACCGCACCTCGCTCGTCGACGCACCCGAGCGCACCATCTACCCCACCCATCTCTTCTCCCTCCGCGAGCCTGCCTCAACGACCACCGGGCTGGGATATGGACGTGTCCGCAGCCCATTCCCGAGTGGGGCCGCCACCAAAGTCGAAGGGCAACTCGGGCCTGTGGCTCTTTTTGATTGTTGCGCTCGTAGCCATGGGCGGAGGAGGTGTTTATCGCTTTAAGCCCGCCTGGATCGCGACAGCGCGCAGCTCAGTCAGAGGGGCCGTTGCCAAACTTCGGCCCGCCCCCACGCCCGCGCCTGAAACCACGGGGCCCGAGTTCGATACCAAAATAGCTGGCCAGGCTCTGGGCGAGACTGCCCGCAGAGCTAGCCAATGCAAAGAAGCGCTCGGCCCCATGGGCAAGGGGCGCGCCCGGGTACTCTTTGAGCCAAGTGGCAAAGCACTCGAAGTCGCCGTGTCCGAACCGTTTCACCAAACGAACGTGGGCAAATGCGTCATCCAACTGTTCATGACCACTCGCGTGCCCGCCTTTGGCGGTCAGGCGGTTATCGTGAACAAGACCTTCGAAATCAAATAGCCCTTAGGGATGGATGTGCACGAGGGTTCCCTTGCCGAAAGCATCGCCCGAGTAAGAGGCATGCCAATGGTCGGGGGTATCCGGGGCTGCCCAATTGAACACGTAGCGGGCGTCAATCGGTGAAAGATTGACGCAACCATGGCTGCGGGGACGACCAAAATCATCGTGCCAATAGGCAGCGTGCAAGGCGTAGCCTCCCTTGAAGTACATCACCCACGGCACATCACGAAGCTCAAACTCGCTGTCGGCAACGTTTGAGTCCATCGTAGTGGTGACATGCTTTTGGTAGATCCGGAAAGTCCCAGTCGGGGTACTATACGTTTTGTCAGGATCCCCCAGGCCATCGCGTCCGGTAGAAACCATGGTTACGTAGATGGGAGTGCTGCCCTCATAGAGAACCAAGGTCTGGCTCAAGATGGAGATGTCGACCCAACGAGTCTTGTTCTTGGCAAACCACGGGAGCTTGGAAGGCGCGGGTGCTGTCTTGATATCTCGGGAACGAAGCCACTTTCCGTCGCGTGTCTTCACAAAACGTTCACCGCCCGAACGTTTCACATCGCCAGTCAGCGCAATCATCTCGCGCAAAGGCACTCGACTCGTCGGCCGCAGGCGTCCCTTCCCCTCCCAAAGCTGAGTTCCCGGACGCCAGGGGAAGGCAACGGGCAGGGTGATCTCACCCAACTCCCGACCGTGAAACCGAGAAGCACCATCTGCCTTGATCTTGTCGGCGGGAATAAGGCGCCCATCCACGGCGACAGCAAAACGACGATTGAATGATTCCTCGCCGGTCACGAAAGAATCAATCAGCGCCACGCCGGCGTGGCGCTTCACCCGATCGGCGATGACAGCATAGGCGGGCGCACGAAAGCTCGAGATATTGGGGATCCGTCTCTCTCCCTCGAGCCACCAAGGAACCGAATCATCTCCGTTTCCGCCATAGCGCTGGTTCATACCGGGAACGAGGACATCTTCGGGAGCATCACCGACCGCAGCACCTGAAGCCGCGAGCGGGACAGAATTGGCACCGGGCTGCAGGGTGTCCCATTTTTCGTGGAAACGCTTGTAGTTGCGCAGATGCCGTTCGAGCCGCATTTCGAACTTGAGCTGCTCGGCCTGGGTGGGAACCCGCAGATAGTTCGGCGCGACGGCCCGTAGGAAGCCGTAGTAATAGGGGAGCGGTTTGCTGCGATCGGGCCCGTGAGGGAAGGCTCGAAGCAGCGGATGGTCCATCTTCAGGGTTGTGTGGTGGTCATGGCAGACGTAGCCCACGGGACGAATCGCGTACCAGCCGCCCGGGCACCCAGCCTTGGAAACACTCTGGGCGGAGCGCTCCACTTTCTCACCGAGACGAAGATATCCAACCGGCTTTGAATCCTTCATTGGCACCTCATAAATCGGCGCCAACAAAGAAATGGGGGCGATGAGGGGATTGCCTTCAGCCGGGACGGGCACATGCATCCACTTGCCCTGGGCGACGCCATAGGCGGTGCTTGCCATGGTGCTATGCATCAAAGGAACCGCCTTGGGTTTCGAATTTGTTTCCGTCGCCCCGGGATCGCAGGCGGCAGAAAATAGCGCAAACACCCCTACAAGGGCGCGATATCTCCTGCGCGGAATTGTTCTCGAAACGGTCCGAAGAGCCGAGCGCGTGTGGACCCCGCCGCAAGCCATACACTGCACCTGCCAGCTCTCACCAAATGGGCCAAGAAATTGCGTGTCTACATTGCTCGAAACAGTTGCATGATCGGCTCGCAAGAGGGACAACCCCAGCGCCAGATACAACCTGGCTGCAAGTGCCGCTCACCCTGGTCCGCGGACCCGGCGCTTGAACCACAACTATTGATTCCCGAATCTACACGAACGAGCACGAGGAGCGCATGTCGAACGACACCCTTACGATCACCGATAACCGCACTGGCCAGACCTACGAGGTCGCTGTCACGGATGGAACAATCCGCACGATGGATCTGCGACAGATCAAGGTGGACGATGAGGACTTTGGACTCATGGGTTACGATCCCGCATTCACCAACACCGCATCTTGCCGTTCGGCAGTCACTTTCATCGACGGAGGCAAGGGTATCCTCCGCTATCGCGGCTATCCAGTAGACGAAATCGCCGAAAAGTGCGGTTGGTTGGAGTGCGCGAAGTTAGTTCTGGATGGTGAGCTTCCAAGTAAAGACGCACTATCCGCATGGGAAAAGGAGGTGATGGCGGACGCTCGACCTCCTAGCCATCTGAAAGAAATGGTGCGCTCCTTCCAGGTTGACGGCCATCCCATGGGTCGATTGATTTCTACGGTAGGCGCTCTCGGCACTTTCAACACCGATTCAAAAGATGTGCATAACGCCGAGGTACGAAGGAAGCACATCACGCGCCTCATCGCACAAATGCCCACCCTTGCCGCTTGGGGGTTTCGTCACAGCCGCGGCCACGAATTCGTCGAGCCCGATCCCGAGCTGTCCTACTCAGCTAACTTCCTCAACATGATGAAGAAGGGATTGGAGCCCAACTACAAGCCCCATCCCGACATCGTCAAGGCTCTCGACGTGTTGTTCATTTTGCACGCGGACCACGAGCAAAACTGCTCTGCCAATGTGATGCGCAGCATCGGCAGCTCACACGCCGACCCATACTCGGCCATTGCTGGATCTATTTCGGCCCTCTACGGACCTTTGCATGGTGGTGCAAACGAAGCTGTGCTCAAGATGCTCAAGCAGCTCGGGAGCAAAGACAAGGTCGCGGGCTTCATGAAGGGCGTCAAAGACGGCACCGCCGGAACACGCCTCATGGGCTTCGGTCATCGCGTTTACAAGAACTACGATCCCCGAGCCAAGGTCATCAAGAAACTCGCCGATCGCGTCTTCGAGGTACTTGGCGAACGTAACCCCTTGATTGATGTCGCTGTAGAACTCGAGCGCATCGCTCTGGAGGACGAGTACTTCGTCAAGCGCAAGCTCTACCCGAACGTGGATTTTTACTCGGGCCTTATCTACGAGGCGTTGAACATCCCCGTCGAGATGTACACCGTGCTCTTCGCCATTCCCCGCACCGTCGGATGGCTCGCCCAATGGGAAGAAATGATCCAAGACAAAGAGCAGAAGATCGCTCGTCCTCGACAGATCTACACGGGTAGCGCAGAGCGACACATCTGATCGAAAGCGCACGACAAGAAAAGAGGCGGACGAGCTTGCTTGTTCGCCTCTTTTCTTTGTCTCGTAGATGCTCGCCTCACACTCTTTCTCGCAGAGACAGAGTGCTCCGGTCGAAGCAACGATAATTGCCAGAAATCACCTCATAGGGGACAGCTCGTTCCGGCTCGATGAGATAACTCTCTGCTCGACTGCCGTCTGACAGGGTGATTGTGCGCCTTTGATAGAGTTTCGGACATTCCTCGAATTGGTCCAAGCTCTTGAGGTGCTCTTCGCTCACCTCGTACAACTCACCGACGACTAAAGAGGCGTGGAGTCGCCCTGTGGAGGCGCCCTCTGCTCGGCCGGGAACCAGCGCCGGGTAGGCGTCTTCGTAGAGCACAAGATGATGGTTAAGAAGCTCTCGAGCTCCCAAAAGGCGGGCTCCCTTCATCTGGTCATGGTGCTTCAGGCCACTCAAGAGCGATCCATAGACGAAGAGGCGATGTTGAAGTCGCATTTCGCATCCTAGGTTAGTCCTTGCCTGGCCGTTCGTCCTCTTGCTACTTACCCCCCATGACCACTGCCGCCGAGAAAATGGCTCAGGCTCGAGTTTCGATTGAAAAAAACGCCGCTGTCGCTAGCCAAATTGGAGCAACCTACAAGTTTGTTCTAAACGGCGAAGGCGGGGGGACCTGGATGGTCAACCTCAAGCAGATCCCGAGTATCACCGAGGGAGACGAAGCTGCTGACTGCGTCATCAAGATGGCTGCGAGCGACTACGTCGACATGATCGAGGGACGCGTCGAAGGACAAAACCTCTTCTTCGAAGGAAGGCTCACGATCGACGGCGACATGGAATTGGCCATGAAGCTTCAGGCACTCAACGAGCTCATGGCCCAATAGCCATCCTAGCCAACGACCGAATCATGAGCGGCGCATACTCCACCCTCGCCCCGGGACGCTCTGCCCTGAGACCGGCTGCTTCCGACTTGAGAGTCAGCTATTTCGGTCCGGAAAACACCAATACCCATGCAGCTGCCCTGCTGCTGTTCGGACAACAACCAAGCTTCAGTCCAGAGCTCACGAAGACGGGCGTCTTCGAGGCGGTGCAATCTGGACGCGTCGACTTAGGGGTCGTTCCTATCGAAAACTCGACCGAAGGAGTCGTGCGCGAAACGATCGACTGCCTAATCCAGATGAGTCCTTTGATCAAGTACGAGTTCGAGATGAGCATCGAACACTGCTTGATGGCCCAACCGGGCTGGAACCCCCAAAGCGGCAGCATCGTATCTCACCCTCAACCCCTAGCGCAGTGCCGCAAGTGGTTAGAACGCCACTATCCCACCACTCCTCGGCGGACCGCCGCCTCTACGGCATCGGCCGCGAGTCTAGCCGCGAAAGATGCATCCGTTGCGGCGATTGCCAATCCCCTGGCCGCTACCGCTTTCGAGCTCCAGGTGATGGAGGAAGACATCGCCGACCGATCAGACAATGCCACCCGATTCATCTGTATCGGATGCAGAGACTCAAAACCCTCTGGGCACGATCGGACAAGTCTCGTGCTCTCGACCCCCCACGAGCGAGGCGCTTTGCTTCGGGTGCTTTCGGTTTTTGATGAGGAAGAAGTGAACTTGACCCGCATCGAGTCGCGCCCATTGATCAACCAAAAATGGCACTACGCTTTCGTCGTCGACTTAGAGGGACACCGAGAGGTAGGTCCTACGCGACGCGCTATTGAACGACTCAGGTCGATGGGGGCACTGCATCGGCTTTTGGGAAGCTACGAGCGTCTCGAAGCCGACCAACCATGAACCTGCTCCTGCTTGCCTCCGACGAGCTGGAGGGAGACGAAGTCGTGCTCGTCGGCCGTCGGGCAAAGCACCTACAAAAGGTGCTCTGTGTTCAGCCGAAAACACCACTGCGCGCCGCCATCATCGGCAAGGGAGCGGTTGAAACACAAGTGAAGGCCCTCGACGCCGAGTCGGTGACCTTGAGCTGCGGCGCAGTCACCGACAGCCCTCGTCCGAGCTTGGACGTAGTCCTCGCTGTTCCCCGACCGAAAGGCCTCTCGCGCATCATTCAAACGGTAACCAGCTTCGGCGCGCGTTCGATTACCCTGGTCAACACCTGGAAGGTGGACAAGAGTTACCTCGCTTCGCCACGCCTTGAGCTTGAACGACTCCGAGAAGACGCGCTCATCGGTTGCGAGCAAGGCCGTCAGTGCCACCTGCCCGACTTCAAGATCCTTTCGCGATTCACCGAACTCCTGCAACACCACGACACTCCCGAGGCGCGCGCAAGGCAACGTTATGTGCTCCACCCAGGCAACTCCGATCTGCTGCACCGGTCTTTGAATGCCCCCCAAGCTGTCGGGCCGTTCACACTATTTTTCGGTCCGGACGGGGGGTTCATCCAGCGAGAACTCGACTCGCTTGCCCAGACCGGATGGACTCAAGTCGCCCTCGATACAGGTCCGCTGCGTACTGAAGTCGCGGTGGCCGCCGCCCTCGGCATCCTCTCTACCGCCCCTGCCCACCGCTCGACTCACCTGCCACCCTCGCAAACGCCCTCACCCACCTGGGTAAGGTCCCACCGCTAAAGAAAAGCGGACCTGGGCGTCAGAGTTCTCCGCTTGCCACGAGCTCCGAAGCGAGGACTATAACGAGCCATGAAGACCTTCATTGGCTATTTTGCTCGGGGCTGCCTCGCGATCATTCCCCTCGCTGCGACCATCTATCTCGTCTGGGCCTTTATCACCACCATGGACGGTCTTCTGGGAGTTTCGGTTCCCGGTCTGGGCGTCGTAACTGCCGTCGGATTCATCACCTTGGTTGGCTTCTTCGTTTCCAACGTGGTGGGACGCCAAGTCTATGAACTCTTCGACAAGCTGATGGCACGTCTGCCCGTCGTCAAGCTCCTCTACAAGTCGATCAGAGACCTACTAGAAACCTTTGCCGGCGAAGAGAAAACCACCGGTCAACCAGTGAGCGTTCGCCTGCATCCGACGAGCGAACATCGCGTAATGGGCCTCCTGACGCGGGACGATCTCAGTGCCCTCGGCTTGCCCAACCATGTCGCTGTCTACCTCCCACAAGCATACAATATCGGCGGGCAAGTGCTCGCGATCCGTCGCGACGACGTCGAGCCCCTTGACGTCAGCTCTGCGGAAATGCTGACCTTCATGATGAGTGGGGGCGCCTCGGGGTTCGGGGTCCAGAGCGGCGTCGAAACCAAGTAAACCCGCGCCCAAAAGCCACCAACTAACTGGAGGAGAGTAGCTCCGCCCCCCATTCAGACATGTTCAGTGAGCGCATTTGCCCCGCCGCGCGGAGCTCGCTGAAGGTCTCGAGAATCTGTCTGAGCTGCTCCATGTTCTCGAGGAGCTGATGCCCTGCGTTATGGGGGTGCCACCAAAGGTGGTAGCCCCTTTCGCTTCGGGCGGCCTCTCGCAGCTCGCCTAGAACCCGTCGGAGGGCGAGAGTCGGAAGAACAGGGCATCGACTATGAGGGCGAAGGAAGCGGCTGGCAGGAATATCCACGAGACGACGACTTGTCCGAGGATGAGACGCAAGACGGTCGAACCCTATCAGGGGAAGGTGGGCATCGAAAAGCCGCCCAAAGCGTCGATGAATCTGCTGAACACGCCCATCGCCGAGATCGTAGATCTCGCTGGAAGGAGAGCCCCTGAAAAAGCAAATCCCTTCCTCGGCACAAACCGCGAGATGCTCCAGTGAGAAGCGATTTCGACCGAAGACGACGCTCTTGGGCCGAGGTCCGAAGTTCGAGAGAACATCGAGTGAAGCCCGTAGGTCCGCCCGAAAGGCCTCAAGCGAGTGGCCCGGCTCCAAACACGAAAAATGGGAGAACGTATGGGTCGCGAGCTCTTGCCCTTCCTGATGGCCGATTGCCTGGACCAAGTGAGGTGCAAACAGGTATCGAGGCTCCACGCTTCCGTCCAAGAGTCGAAACGGATTGGCTGCATCACGAAGGTAGGCGGGGCGCACGCGCGGAGTAAACCGTACCGCCTCTTTCTCGTTCGCACAGCCAATGAGCCCGACCGTCGCCCAGGTCGCATGAACATTGAACTCTTTGAACAACGCTAAAGTCGAGGCGACCGCCCGAGGAACCCCCGCCAAGTTCTTCGCGTAACTGCTGAGGGGCCATATATCGTGCATGCCCCAATACAGCTCAAAATCTAAAGAAACGACGAGGGTACCGGCCATGGTTTTCGAGCAACGCAACACCCGCGCGAACGACGAGCAAAAGAAGCAGACCAAAGGAGCTTGTCATGACTTTCCCGCTTTTCGGAAGCCCATTCATCAACCAGTCGGTCTAGCAAGACGAGGATTTCGAAGAAACTGGCCTGTGCCCCGCGTCCATGCAGGTGCGCTTCCGTTCTTCTTAATGAAAGGAAAGTCTCCACCATGAAGTTTCATCTATCACTTCCCGTCTCAGACATAAAAAAGACCAAAGAGTTCTACAGTACCCTCTTCGAGTCAGCCCCCACGAAAGAAAAAAACGACTACCTCAAGTTCGAACCTGAGCATCTCGCTCTCAACATCTCGTTTCAT
The DNA here is from genome assembly GCA_050300635.1 of Polyangiaceae bacterium. Lineage (GTDB taxonomy): Bacteria > Myxococcota_A > Polyangia > Polyangiales > Polyangiaceae > NIC37A-2. The sequence continues at coordinate 49,412 of JBNKYC010000040.1, read as the reverse complement.
CTGGGCACCCCCACCCCTCATCTACATCTCGGGCTGCAAATACCGGCCTCAAATGAGCTGGAGCAACACTACCAGCGGCTACTTCCCCTTTTGCACCAAGAGCGCAAGCAATCGGTTTGTTGTTACGCCGAGCAGGACAAGTTTTGGATACGCGATACCGACGGCTACAGTTGGGAGCTCTACCAGCTCGTCTTCGACACAGCGCAAAAGATGGATACCGACCTATGCTGTTGCGCCACCGACCCCGAAGCATCACCCTCTCCAAACGGATGTTGCTAGACGAAAATGCAGGCGCGGGCCGGGCGGATCTTTCCTCTCGGCCGACGCTCAGTTCTTCACTCTACGGCCAGCTCTTGGCATTCGTTCGGCGCCGCTCGCCGTCCAGCGCGGATGCCGAAGATCTGGTCCAACAGATCATGCTCAAAGTACTGCTCTCCGACCACCCGAAGGACGAGCTATTTTCCCCGTGGCTCTTTCGGGTAGCAAAAAACGCCGCTATCGATGCCACACGCGCGGCGCAGAGCAAGAAGAGACGCGAAGAGCTGACGCGAACATCCTTGCTCGATTCTCCAGAAGAGAGCCCTGCTCACCAAAGCATTGCCCGCAACGAGCGAAGAAGAGAAGCCGGCGAGGAGTTCGACTCAGAGGCGATATCTGAGTACCTCGTCGAGCTTCTCGATGAGCTCGATGAGGGTGACCGAGCTCTTCTGGCTGACATCGACTTGCGGGGGCAAAGTCAGCGTTCCTATTCCGAAGCGCATCACCTTCCCTACTCCAGCGTCAAGAGCCGAGTGCAACGGGCGCGAAAACGACTCAGGAGGGCTCTAGAAACGCGCTGCGAACTTGAGTTCGACGCTCGGGGGCGACCCACTGCCTGTTCGCCCAAACAAGCAAAGTGCTGCGCCAAGCCCTAATGGCGGCGTCAGGTGGACGACTCATCATCGCCCAAGGCGAGCGGCAATACGGCGGTACGCACCGTAGAGCTTTGAATACCAGACAGTCTCTGACCATCTCGGTTGGCGAGCTCGATCCTTTCTCGAAGGCCACCACCGTTCGTTTGCGCTTGATAGGTCGTCACAATGACTCCTGTAGCCATCAATGCGCGATGGAGCCTCGAGATGATGGGACGACGACTGGATCGCTGCACCTCGACCGCTAACAACTGTCCACCATCTTCTTGAAACAGCACACTGGATTCATCCGACTTCATGACATGAGGCAACTTGGATCCGGGTCAACCTTTGTCAAGCGAGCAGTCGAGGAGAAGCGGAACGATTTTGAATTCGCTACCTAGCTGATCCCTTTTCGTCATCGCTGGGGAATAAAAGCAAGAATCGGAAGGTTCACGCAATGTCGAGCCGAGCATCGACAAAAGCTGAGGCGCTTGGAGCAACCGAAGCACCGAGCTAAAAACGTGTCGATTAGGGCGCTCGGCGCCAGCCTGGTCACAAAAAGAAACAACCGGCGACTCAGGTGAGTCGCCGGTTGTTCGAAGAGCATCCGCGGGGAGCTCAGTAGCGATAGAGTTCCGGCTTAAACGGCCCTTCGACCGGAATACCGAGGTAGCTAGCCTGCTTTTCTGTGAGGGTGTCGAGCTTCGCCCCCAGCTGAGGCAAGTGCAAAGCAGCGACCTTTTCGTCCAGTTTTTTCGGCAGCAGGTGAACGCCGATCGGCATCTTGTCTCCCCACAGGGCAATCTGAGCGAGCACCTGATTCGAGAAGCTGTTGCTCATCACGAAGCTGGGGTGACCCGTTGCGCAGCCCAAGTTCACCAAGCGTCCCTTGGCCAAAACGATGATCCGCTTTCCATCGGGGAAGGTGTAATGATCAACCTGCGGCTTGATCTCCTCGCACTCGATATCCTTGCGCGCGTCCAGGTAGGCGACTTCGATTTCGCTGTCAAAATGACCGATATTGCAGACGATGGCTTCGTGCTTCATCACGTCCAGGTGCTTGCCCTGGATCACATCGCAGCAACCTGTTGCCGTGACGAAGATATTGCCCAAAGGAGCGGCCTCGTCCATGGTCACGACTTCGTACCCCTCCATGGTAGCCTGGAGTGCGCAGATAGGATCGATTTCCGTGACCAATACGCGCGCACCGAGACCGCGCATCGCTTGGGCACATCCTTTGCCGACGTCGCCGTAGCCGGCAACGACGCAGACCTTGCCCGCGAACATAACGTCGGTAGCTCGCTTGATGCCGTCCGTAAGTGACTCGCGGCAACCATAGAGATTGTCAAACTTGCTCTTGGTCACGCTATCGTTGACGTTCATGGCGGGGCACTTGAGCTTGCCTTCGCGGAACATATCGTAAAGCCGGTGCACACCCGTCGTGGTTTCCTCGCTCAGACCACGGATCGGATCGTCTCCGTCAAAAAGTCCAGGGTGCTTTTCGTGGATCCAAATGGTGAGGTCTCCCCCATCGTCGAGGATCATGTTGGGGCCTTTTCCGCCTTGAAAAGCAAAAACTTGACGCTCCAAACACCATTCGTACTCGGGCTCGGTCTCGCCCTTCCAGGCGAAAACAGGAACGCCGCTCTTGGCGATTGCCGCAGCGGCGTGATCTTGGGTCGAAAAAATGTTGCACGAAGTCCAGGTCACCTCAGCGCCAAGAGCAATGAGGGTCTCAATGAGAACAGCAGTCTGAATCGTCATGTGGAGACAGCCCGCGATGCGAGCGCCCTTGAGAGGCTGGGCAGCCCCGTACTCTTCGCGAATCTTCATGAGACCGGGCATTTCGGTCTCAGCAATCTCGATTTCTTTTCGTCCCCAATCGGCGAGTGAGATATCGGCGACGCGGTAGTTTTCGCCCTGTTGCGTGGGAACCTTGGTCTCAAGTTGCTGGTTCATTGTGTGTGTTTCCTTTTTTCGTCGTCGCTCTACTTAGAACGCTCAGTGCGTGTCGCGTCAGCCACGTGAAAAATCCCCATGCCGCCGCGCCTTCTGTCCAGAAGGAATATCCGAATTTCCTGCCTGGGGCTCCTACTAGTGGGGCGCGGATGAAGCAATGGTGCCAACGAAACCTCAAAGATTTGACTGTTCTCTCGTCGCAGGTTGATGTCGACCGTTGGTTTTACCCCTGTAGAATTGCAAAAAGGAGCCCCGATCTGGCGGGCAGAATGCAAAGAGTTACTATCCGTGACCCATGGATCTGCACAGCCAGTTCGATCAAGCCTATTATGATCGCTTCTATCTTTCGCCCAAAACGCGCGTGACTTCCGCTGAGGAGCATGGGCACCTTGCCAAGTTCGTCTTCGAGTTTGCCAAGTACAACGGGATCGAAATCGAGAGCGTATTGGACGTTGGAGCGGGCATTGGCCTGTGGAAGAACTGGGTCCAAAAACACGCTAAAAAGACTCATTACTTGGGCACCGAGGTGAGCAAGGTCATGTGCGAAGAGCACGGTTTTCTCAACCGTGACATCGCTCGTTGGCGGGACCGTGAGCAACACGACCTCATCATCTGCCAAGGTGTACTGCAATACCTTCCCGACCCGGACGTGGCACCAGCGGTCGCGAATCTCGCAGCGATGTCACGCGGACTACTGTATGCAGAGATCACCACACGGCTCGACTTGCGGGAACGGACCGACAAAGAGCGGACCGACAGCAACATTTTCATCCGCAACGGGTCCTATTACCGAGGGATCTTGCTCAAGCATTTTTATCCTGTGGGATGCGGCCTTTGGTGGACGCGAGAGTTTCCACCCCCCTTCTTTGAACTCGAGATGGCCTCCCCCCAAAAATAGAAGCGAACGAAACGCACTCGTGAATCTCTACTCAATCCAGACGTTTGGAGTGAAACTCTCTCAATGGTATGGGCTGACCCGTAGGGACCAAGAAGTCGTATCGACGGTCCTCCCTTTAGGGCTTCTCACAAGGAGACTCATGAAAACGTCACTAGTTATTGCTCGGTCGGCCACGCTTGCGACGGGGCTTTCATTGCTTTTTTCCACGGCCTCGCTCAAGGCAGAAGTGTATTCTGGCCCGGCGGAAGTCGTGGTCGATGGTACGGAGGCAATGAAAGAAACGCCGGATGAAATAGCCAACGCCACAGAATGGAACATCCAAGCCGGCGGAGTCGTGGCCGGAGGAAACACCAAGTCAGCGGCGGGCACCGCCGGTAGCCGCTTTATGTTGCGACGCGGGCGAAGCGAGCTCGCGGCTATACTGGCAGCAAACTACGCTCGCTCGGGAACCGAGGACAGTTCCGGTCTCGAGACGACCATGGAAAACTACCAGGGCCGTGTTCGCTACGACTACTTTTGGACACGCAAGCTGTCGAGTTTCTTGGCCGTTCAAGCCAGACGAGATCGCTTTCAAGGCTTGAACTTGCGCCTCGGCGTCGACCCGGGTCTTTCCTACTTCTTCCTGCGCAGAGAGTCGCTCCGCCTCTGGACTGAGTTGGGCTACGACTTTCAGTACGATGTCCTCACCCAAGAAACGCTGGATCTAGCAGAAACCGAAGGCACACAGCGCGACCGCACCGAAACGGACCACAACTTTCGAGCCTATCTAGGCTACGAACAGCGCATCGACGACCGGCTCAAAGTGCTCACAGGGCTCGAGCTCTACAAGTCTTTCGTCTACGAACCCTCCTACCGCATCAATTGGACCACCGAGGTCCAGACTCAGTTGGTTGATTCGTTCTCCCTCGCGATAGGCTCCACGGCCATGTACAATAACGCCCCCTTGCCAGGCGTAAAGAAGTTCGACGTAACGAGCTCTGTCAACTTCGTCTACACGTTTCTCTAACGTCCACACTCTGGTACCGACCGGTGCTTACTGCCACATCGGTCGGACCATGGACCCGGCGATGAATTACGAGAAAGTGGCGCTCTATTATGATCTGCTGGGAGCAATCTATACGGGCGGAGGAATCAGACGCGCCAAACTACGACACGTCGAGCTCATCGCGCCCGGCGATCGAGTGCTCTACCTGGGCGCTGGGACTGGCAGCGAGTGCGTCGCGGCTGCCCGGGGCGGCGCCTTGGTCACCGTTGTCGACTTGAGCCACCAAATGCTGCAGCGAGCTCGACTGCGATTTCAGCGCCACGGGCTTGATGCCCAGTTTCTAGCAGTAGATGCCCTCGAACTCCCGCGCTCGGCCACCTTTGATTGCGTCGTCGCCCCCTTCTTCCTCAACGTCTTTGACGCAGAAAAGCTTGTCGACGCGCTCAGAATCTTCCAAACCTATATCAAACCAGGGGGTCGTTTCGTCTCGGTTGATTTTAGAGGCCCGAAACAAGGCCATCCCCTGATGGCTTTGTTTCAAAAGCTCTACTATCTGCCGCCTCTGGCACTTTTCAACTTGCTCACCCAAAACCCCTGGCACGAGCTGTACGACTATGAGCAGCTGGTTGCTTCACATGCACCTTCGCTGCACCTCTCGGAGCGACTCTTGACCCGAACCTATGGGCTCCCCCTGCTCGAGACGCTAGTCTGGACGCGAATGTGATTTCTTGGCTCAAACTAGGCCTCCACTTCGGTCTTCAGTTTCGTTTCTGGGTCGCCATTTGCGTGGGTTCGCTTGCTCTCTTCTGCGAACAAACGCTAGCTCCAACCATCGCAGTCGATGGCGGACCGACAACCACCCCGCGCGTCGTGGCCGCCGCTACCCTCGCCCTCTACAACCTGGATGGGACCTTGGATTGTCCCCCCGAGGAAACCGAGCGCCAGCGCCGCAGAAGAGCTCACTGGTGGCTCACCCTGGGTTCGGGGCTTTGGCTTTTGACCGAACTACTCACCTGGGGAAGCGTGTGGGCCGGGGTTATCTTCATCTGTTTTTGTTTTTGCGCCACTTATGCGGTGCGGCTGGTGGTCGGGGGCCACACGCTGCAAATCAAATCGGTACCAGGGCTCAAAGCCCCTTTCGTGGGCGGGGCGGTAGGTAGCGCCGCGGTGGCTGTCCCTCTTCTTGTCCGCGCCTCATCGGATGTGGCGCCGCGCCCGGATTCGATGGCCGTCCTGCTCGCTTGCGCCCTAGCCTGTTTTTGCTCGGCCAACGCCCTCCTTTTCGACCTTCCCGATCATCGCGAAGACCTGCAGATGGGGGTGCCAACAACGGCAACCCGCCATGGCGTCCAAAGCACTCGACTACAGTCACGAGCTTGGATCCTAGCAGGAGCGATCATCTCGGTCGGGGTTGCGCCTCCTGCACGACTTCCTCTGTGGACTCTGGCAGCCGCCTTGCTGCTCGCCACTTGGCTCGTTGACATGAAGAGTCGGAAATCGACCTTGGCGCTATGGGTGGATGGAGCCCTGAGCCTTCCGCTCATCGTGCTAAATCTTTCCCACTGAGCGTTGCGACTTGCCAAGCCCGGCGCCCGATCACAATCTCGTGCCGACCATGACAGCAACAGACGGCCCCCCGCCCGCAAGCACTGGCACGATTCGCAGCGTTATCCCCGGACTGTACCAAAGCCATCTCTTCAAGGCTCACCCATGGCACGGCGTCCACATCGGCGACGATTACCCCTTTCGTGTGAGCTGCTTCATCGAGGTGGTCCCCACGGATACTGTCAAGTACGAGCTCGACAAGAACTCCGGCTTGTTGATGGTCGACCGACCACAAACCTACTCCAACACCTGCCCCTTCCCCTACGGGCTGGTACCCCAAACCCTGTGCGACAAGAGAGTCGCCCATCGCTGCATGGAAGTGACGGGGCGAACAGGGATCGTGGGCGACCACGACCCGATCGACATCTGCGTCGTCTCTGAGCGTCCCATCCCCCATGGCAATATTCTGCTCACCGCGCGCATCATCGGCGGCCTGCGCATGATCGACCACAACGAAGCGGACGACAAACTCATCGGGGTGATGAAAAACGATCCCGCCTTTGGAGCCTGGCGCGACATCAACGATTGCCCGCACGCCTTCGTCGAGCGCTTGAAGCACTACTTCATTACCTACAAACAGCAGCCGGGAAAGACAAGCCCTTGCGAGATCGCTGAAGTCTACGGAGCCGAGGAAGCTCACCGCATGGTGGAGTTCGCCCACGAGGATTACAAAGATCAGTACAGCCCCCAGCATGGGGCACTGACGAGCGCCCTGGTTTCTTCGGAGTTTCCCGGCGAGGACTAAGCCTGGCTTCTGGGTCGCCCTTCCCGTTTACGCCTCGCCTCAAACTCTTCGGCGAGGAAGTCCTACTGCTCGAAGATGATCAGGAACGGCCAGCGCGCGCAGCTCTGGCCACCGTCACCTTCGAGTACTCCCGGGGCCGATATACTCCCAGGAGCGACGACGTCTTTGATCCCGATCCGACAACGGATCGGGATCAAAGAGAGGAAGCTCGCGCGCAACGTATCTTGGAGAGCTTGGGCGCGTGTGAATTGGCACAGATCGAGGGCTTGCTTCCTGACTACGACAGCTCTGCCAACTATTTCGTGACTTTGGAAAGCGAGCCCCATCTGGGAGTGTCGTTTTCGGCCTACAGCGTCCCCGAACTGATTCGACACGGTTTTGTCGTTGAGCAAGACGAGAGTTATCCCTTTAAGACAGCTTCCCTCGACAGTCCGTTTTATGCCTCGGTTGAGCCAGACGAGAAACTCGACTGGTTCAATGTCGAAATCGGTATCGAGATCGAAGGGCGCTCTTACAGCCTCGTGCCTGCCTTGCTCGAGCTTCTCGCCTCGTGTGGAGACCCCCTTGACCTAGAGCACCTGGCGCGCAGTCCAGGCCGCTTGCGGGGGGTCGCCCTAGGAGACGGCCACTACGCGGTGATGCCTTTTGAACGCTTGGAAAGAATCCTCTTGGTTCTCGCCGATCTGTGCCCAGAACGACAGGGCAGAGAAACCGATTTTCGACTGCCCATCGCTCGGATGGCCGAGCTATGCGACCTGGACAACGCCTTTTCGGAGCAGGGAGCGAGTCTCAACTGGCTAAGCGAAAACGATTGGTTGAGTCGTGCACGCACCTTGCGGGCTCAACCGGACTTCAGCCCCCAGCCCGCCGCCCTCAAGGCCAGCCTGCGGCCCTATCAGCACGAAGGCCTCATGTGGCTTGAACACAAGAGAGACGCGGGAGTGGGGGCGGTGCTGGCTGATGACATGGGTTTAGGCAAGACGCTACAGACGATTGCCCTTCTCGCGCGCGAGAAGGAAGCCCGTCGTATGGACATCCCCACGCTGATTGTGGCGCCCACGAGCCTAGTCTTCAATTGGCAGCGCGAACTCGAACGTTTTGCTCCGCATATTCGTGCGGCAATCTACACGGGTCCGCGCCGTCACCGTTTGATCCCTGACTTTCACAAGGCCGAAGTCATAGTCACGAGTTATCCTGTACTCATCCGCGATCTGACGCCCATCACGGATCGTGAATATCACTATGTCATCCTCGACGAGGCCCAAGCCATCAAGAACGCCCGCAGCCAGGCGAACACAGCCGTTCGATCGATTTCTGCCCGCCATCGGCTTGCTCTGAGCGGAACGCCGGTCGAAAATAATCTGGGCGAACTGTGGGCGCTTTTTGAGTTCACCCACCCCGGGCTATTGGGGCGGCTCCATGAGTTCAAACGGCACTTTCGAGATCCGATCGAAAAATGGGGAGACGAAACCAAGATCGAAGCCCTCAAAAAGAGAGTTACCCCCTTCATCCTACGGCGACTCAAGGAAGACGTCGCTCAAGATCTCCCCAGCAAAACCGAGCTCATTCGCGCCGTCGAACTTACGGGCGCCCAGCGTGACCTCTACGAAAGCATTCGTCTCGCCGGCGATAGAGAAGTACGCAAGGCGATATCTCAAAAAGGGCTGGCCGCCTCGACCGTAACGATTCTCGACGCACTCATGAAGCTCCGGCAGGTGTGCTGCGACCCCCGCCTTTTACCTCTTCAATCGGCAAGGCATCTACAGCAGTCGGCCAAGTACTGCCTCTTTTTTGAGTTACTCGAAAGTCAGCTCGAAAAGGGCAGACGCATTCTCGTCTTTTCGCAATTTTCCCAGATGCTCGCCTTGCTCGGCCAGGGCCTTTCCCAGCGAAAGATCAGACATCTGACCCTGACCGGCGCGACCACGGACCGCAAAGGTCTCGTCGACCAGTTCGAGGCCGGTGCGGCTGACGTTTTTCTCATCAGCCTGAAGGCTGGGGGCACGGGCCTGAACCTGGTCTCGGCCGATACGGTCATCCACTACGATCCCTGGTGGAACGCCGCAGCCCAGATGCAGGCCACAGATCGAGCCTACCGCATCGGGCAAAAGAACCCCGTCTTCGTCTACAACCTCATTGCGGCATCGAGCGTCGAAGAGCGCATGCTTGGACTCCAAGAGAGGAAGCGCAATCTGGCAGACCACCTCCTGGGCGAGGCCGCGAGTAAGGGCGCTCTTCTCAGCGCAGCGGATGTGGACGACCTTTTTGCCCCTCTTGAACAACTCTCCCCTTCTGCCAAGGACGAATCCCGATTGACCCCATCCGATCTGGACGAGGACGAGGACGACGACAACGCCCTGGCTCCGCGTTGAGGAGGCCAATCAATACCTGCCTCACTCAGATCGCCGCATCGACCCCGAAGTCGCCCGAAAGAAGCAGAGACGACACCGTTGTAGGTGTCGAAAACGCTTTCGCCCCCCATGTGTCTTAAGGTCGCTCATGTGTAACCGTTTCACACCTATAAAAGGATGGAAGCGAACAAATGAGCAGCAGCACACCAATGAACCGCCGACACTTTCCCCGCAGCGCCTTTTCGGGGCCGGTACTTTTGGACTACGACGAGGAATGGTCACGCGCCCAGGCCCGAGATGTATCGATCGGAGGAATGTGCATCGAGAGTGAACTTCCGCTACCCTTGGACCGGGATGTGGAAGTTTACTTCGAGCTCAATGGCGTCGGGATCGAGGCGCTCGCTCACGTCGTGCATCACCATGGCTCCGTCTATGGCCTTGCTTTTGACCGAAAGAGGAAAAAGTCCAACCCGCCCCACCGTTACTCCTTCAGACCGGCCGCATAGAGCCGCTCAAATGAGCCATGCGTCTTAACCGCCCCATCAACGTCGTCTTCGCTACTGCTTCTTTCATCGCTTTTGCTTGCTCAAGCGACCCAAAGGATGGAGACGAGAAAGGTGAAGGCAAAGAAACCGGCACGAGCAGCTCTTCCTCGACGGACTCGGAGCAAGGTAGTGGTAGCGGGCTCGACATCGGCGACACTGACACCGACACCGAAACCACAACAGGGGAGGTCCCCGACAATTGCGGGGATGGTGTCTTAGACAAAGACGAAGCGTGCGACGATGGCAACCGGAGCGACCACGATGGTTGCCAGGGCAACTGCCTCCGCGTCGATCCGGGTTACGTTTGTAAACCCAACGAGGATGGCAATGACGGGCAGGAGTGCATCCCCATCGCACGCTGTGGCGACGGCTTGGTCTCCTTCCCCGAGCAGTGTGACGACGAAAACCGGAAAGACGGCGACGGATGCGACCAACGCTGCCGCCTTGAGCTCGGCTATCAATGCTCGGGCGAGCCGAGTTCCTGTTCGGCCACCGAATGCGGGGACGGCAAAGTCCAAGGGACTGAAATGTGCGAACCCAGTGTGGACAAGGGCTGCACTTCGCAATGCGTACTTGCGCCCGATTGTAGCGGGGATGGGCCATGCACCTCGGCGTGCGGGGACGGATTCGTACTCGACGAAGAGTGCGACGACGGCAACACTCTCTCAGGCGACGGATGCGACGAAAACTGCAAGATCGAAACGGGCTACACCTGCAGCCTGCAGGAATTCGAGTGTGAGGTTTCTGAACATACGGGGGAGTGCATCATCCGCGTTCCGGTAACCTACCGCGACTTTGACAGCACGCACAGCGACTTCGAATCCGAGTGTGGGGGGCTCGAAGCCACCGAGGGACTCGTCGAAGCACAACTGAGCAAGAAGAAGCCGGTCGCCACCGGAACCGCAATGTGCACAACCAATTTCGACGATTGGTACAACGACACCGACGAGAGCACGACACTTGCAAGCGAGCTCGTTCTCTACGACGACGGGATGGGCAACTTCAAAAACCGTTTCGGCGCCGATGGGACGCAGTGGGTGACCAAACTCGGCTGGAACGATGGCGTCGACTGCAGCGTGGCGCCCCATTGCGGCCCCTTCGACGGAAGCCCCTTCTTCTTCCCCATCGATGGGATAGAGGGCGCGCGCGGGGACGGGGCGTCGATTGCCGAGGTGACCACGACTTCCTACGGTATGGACGGCACTCTCTACACAGAAGAAGCGCTTACGGGCTCTGGGCCCAAGCACAACTTTTCCTTCACGTCGGAGGTCGCCTATTGGTTCCCCTACGATGCAAACACCGAGGCCACCCTCAGATTTACCGGCGACGACGATGTATGGGTGTTCATCAATGGTCGACTCGCCCTCGATCTCGGAGGCCTTCACCCTGCAATCAGCGGGGAAGTCACCGTCTCGGGCTCTGAAGACAGTTTTGTCGGGGGCACCGCAGAAAAGCACGGCATGGAGCAGGGAAAGCTCTACGAGATCAAAATCTTCCACGCCGAGCGGCACACGACCGGTTCGACCTTCAAGCTGACTCTGTCGGGCTTCAACCCGGGGCGTTCAAGCTGCGGCGGCGAGTGCGGAAACGGAACGGTCGAATTCGGGGAAGAGTGCGACGACGGGGTCGATAACCGTGACGAATACAATCACTGCGGAACAGACTGTCGCCTTGGGGACTTCTGTGGCGACGGCAAGGTGGACGACGAAGAAACCTGTGACGACGCAATCGATTCAACGTGCAGCGGCTGTCGCAACATTTTGATCCGCTGAACGATATGGCCTCAACAAAGCGTCTCCCTTCGGTCAGAGGCGCGGTCCTGCGAGGGGCGATGTGGGCAACTGAGGACGGATCAAGTTGGGACCGCGCACGTAGCAGGGTTCCACCGGATGGGACTTCGGCGGGGCCACACTAGCCAAACGTGCGACAGCACGAGCGTCGGGTTGCACTGTCTCATCTGTTTCGAGATACGGTAGCCCCTCTATCTGAGTACCGACCAAAACCGGCTCGGAGCCCACCCTGCCTTCTTCGATCAATCGCCCGAGGTAAGCAGGTGCCCCTTCTTGGGGCACCGCATGGGGAGCCACTAGTTCAGCCCCATCGCGGTCGTAAGCCGCGACGAAAAACTCGTTTCTTCGCGCATCGCGCACCACGATGCGCGGGCGCTGCTCGTCGTCCCCAGCCCCAGCCGCGATCGCGCGAAGCGAACCGATGCCGACACCCGCGCAGCCCAACCCCATCATCAACCCCTGCGCCACCGATAGCGCCACGCGCACTCCGGTGAACGATCCTGGCCCGACGCCCACGGCGATCAACTCCACAGAGCCCCTTTCCCACCCCGCTTCGTCGAAGGCTCGCTTCAGCAATCCATGTAGGCGCTCGGCATGTTCGTTGTAGGCCTGGTGATACGCATATCCAGCCACCCGAAATTCAGAATTTCCTGCGGCTTCGACGAGGGCAACCGACCCTCTCTCGCTGGAGCTTTCTATGGCAAGTAATCTCATGGGCACTTCTGCGTCAGCACTAGTCGCTTGACCTCCGAAAACCAGCCTGAAATCGCCCCGAACCAAGATTTTTGATGGCTTCGTGCTAGGCAAGGCGACCGTGCCGCCCACCGACAACTCTCCTTCAGCCGCTTCAGCGACCCCTCCGACCAAAAACACGCGTCCGCGGCGTGCAGAACTGCTGATGCCCGCAGGCGACCTCCTGCGGCTGAAGACAGCGGTTCTCTACGGCGCCGACGCCATTTATGCAGGCACCCCGGACATGAGTCTCCGGACGCAGAGTGGGTTTTCGATCGAGGACCTCCAGGAAGGGATCACCTTCGCCCACGAGCGGGGCAAGCGGGTATATTTGACCTTAAATCTCTTCGCTCACAACAGAGACATCGACAAGCTCCCGGACTTCATCGACACCATCCGCCGCATGAGCCCCGACGGCGTCATTGTCTCGGATCTGGGCGTGTTCCACTACCTGAAGGAACACGCCCCAGAGCTCGAACTGCACGTTTCGACCCAAGCCAACGTCGTCAGCTGGCTCACGGTAAAAAGCTGGCAAGATCAAGGGGCGGCTCTCGTCGTCCTCGCGCGCGAGGTCAGCTTCGGAGAACTCAAGGAAATCCGCGAACGCTGCCCCGAAATCCGCTTGGAGACCTTCGTCCATGGCGCCATGTGCATGACCTATTCAGGGCGCTGCCTGCTATCGAACTATATGGCCGAGCGCGGGGCGAACCAGGGGAGCTGTGCCCACAGTTGTCGTTGGAAGTACAACCTCAAGGTCACGCGGCCCGACGGTTCGGTCGGTACAATCGAAGTCAATGATAAGAACATGAGTGAATTCTCCTTCTTCCTCGAAGAAGAGTTCCGACCGGGAGAGCTCTTCCCCATCGAGGAAGACGAACAAGGGTCCTACATTCTCAACTCGAGGGACTTGAATCTCATGCCCCGCCTCCACGAATACCTAGCCCTCGGCCTGGACTCTTTGAAGGTAGAGGGGCGCAACAAGAGCGAGTTCTACGGGGCCGTCGTAGCGCGGGCCTACCGGGCCGCCATTGATGCTTACTACGCCTCACCAGAAGATTTCGATCCCGCCCCCTATGTTGCGGAGCTCGCTACCATTCCATCGCGAGGATACACCCTTGGTTTTCATACGGGACGGCTCGAAAACACGGGGCACAACTTCGACCACGGCGGGTCGCTGAGCGCCTTCGAGTACGGGGGCGTGGTACGCTGTTGGGAAGGGGACGATCTGATTGTCGAAGTCAAGAACCGTCTCCTTCCGGGCGACGTTTTAGAGTTCCTACCCGCAGGCAGCATCGACTGCGTTCGCCTTCGACTCTACGAGTTCGAAAACGTCGATCACAATAACCCCAAGAGAAACGGCAAAATCACCGAGAAGGTGACCGCCGGCGAAAGTCGCGCGATTCGGATCCGACCGTCACACTTTCACAACGAAGACATCGCGCGGCTCAAAGGGCAACTCCCCCCCCTCACGATCGCGCGCAAAGCTTGTCCACTTTCTGATACCCAAGCGCTACAACTCAAACAAAACCATAAGACGCAATCCGTCGAACTTGGGTTCGTCGCAGCATCCGATCTCGTTCGCTCCAGCGACGAGAGACGGAACGTCATTGCCTCGATGAAAGGTTCGAAGCCGCCAAAGTTGGGCGCCGAAGGGTGCTGCGGGCTCGGATGCAACGGCTGTCTCCCTTTTTGGAACGAGGAAAAATACGAAAAAGCACGGGCTTTGCTCAGTCAGAAGGGCGGCCCCCAGAAGCTGAAGCGCGATATGCGTCCGAGCGAGCTAACGGACGGCGCTCCTTAGGCCAAAACAGAAGAGGTCTCCTTTGAAACGTCCCTTCACCCCCTCAGCCCTTCATTTCACACTCGAATCAGCCGAAGGCGCGATTCCTCTCATCCCGCCTTCCGAGCGCAACGATGTCGAGCGGGTGCTGTTGCTTTGCCGCAACTACTATCTGCAAGAAGGTATCGATGCGAACGTGCAGCTCCAGGAGCTCGGCACCCTCATCGAAGTCTTAGCCCGGCGCAGTGCTCAGGCCATGCCCTTCGCCGCTCTGGGACGAATGCTCTACGCCTCAATCAAAGGGGATGATGATCAGGCGCAGTCCCTGATGGAAGAGTTTCATGTGAAGCTGTCCCAGCTCGGTCTCTAGGAAGCAGGATCATCCTCGCCCCCGGCCAGCGCACTCGTATAATCGTCTAGGGCCTCCAGGAGCGCTTCATCCGCGCCAAGGTCGCGATAGGCTTCAGCGAGCCAAAGAGCCCCCTGACTGGCCTCCAGGGGATACGCGTATCCTGGACCATCGAGATCGGCACCCCGCGGCCCCAGTGCCTCCCAAAGTGAGGCAAAGGCCACAAGCGAGAGACCATACTTGCAGCGAAGTTGCGGGCCGCACTCAAAGGCCGCCTCGTAAATACGACTCGCAAGCGGATGGTCAAAAAAGACGGCCTGCGGTAATTTGTCTACGGGTACACCAAAAAGCCGCTGGGGCTCGGCCTGCATATGGGCCGCCGCCACATGACTTTCGAAGAAGGCAAGGTCCAACCGATATCCGCGCCACGAAACCGCGTCTAGCTCGTGAATCGCGTTGGCTCGGAGTAGGCCCAACCAGGTTTCGATGTGATCGAGCGCCATGGGTTGCAGGGAGAACCGCGTCCACTCGACCGTGGCGAGGCCCTGCTCCAGGTCCCGATTGAAGGCTCCGAGGATCGCTTCCGCGTTCGGCCCCTCACTGACTTCAACCAATGATCCCGACCCATCGTAGGTTCCAAAGAGAGGCAAGGCGCAGGGTACATAAGTTCCAGTCTGGCCATCACGCGACGCCAAGACTACGGCCATCGTTTCGGCCCCCATCAGGCTGAGCCCGCTGATCGCACATCGGTAATCGATCACCATGAGCCTCCTGTAGCGAGCCGATTCGAAAATGGCGACCCTTTTGAAAGCCCCTATTGCTTCGGGGAGCTTTTCCGACTGGGCCGCCCCTGAACGGTTACGCGCCTCGGCCGTCATGTCTCTTGAAAAGGTTCTTCGGGGACAATGAAGCGAAAACAAGGAGCACCCGCCCCATGGATTTGATCGGGCAACGCGTAGGCAACTACGTGATTGAGCGAGCTCTGAAAAAGGGGGGCATGGGCTCAGTCTACATCGCCGTCCACCCTGCCTTGGACAAACGAGTGGCGGTCAAGTTTCTCGATGCGCCAACTGAACAGCTCGAATTCTCCCGACGTTTCTTGGACGAAGCTCGGATCACGGCTTCGCTTGATCACCCAAACGTGGTGGGGATCTATGACTTTGGGCGACTCGATGGTCGTTTCTATTACGTCATGGACCTCCTCGTAGGTCACGATCTAGACGAACACCTACAGCGCTACAGGCCACATCCGGCTCAATGCGTTGAGTTTCTCAGTCAGATTTGTGCAGGCCTCCAGGCCGCGCACGAGCGAGGTGTCGTTCACCGCGATCTCAAGCCAGCCAACATCTTCGTCGTTGAAGGCGAGCCCCCCGTCCTCAAGTTGATGGACTTCGGGGTGGCCAAAGTCTTGGCCCAGAACACATCGAAGACCAACTACGGTCAACTGCTCGGAACCCCGGCGTACATGGCTCCCGAACAAGCAGTCGGCGATCTCGCTCGAATCTGCGCCCAGACCGACCTCTACGCCGTCGGAGTGATCGGCTATGAACTCCTCGCAGGCCGAAGACCTTTCGAGCACGAGTCGCCCATGATGTTGCTCGTCGCTCACATCCACGAGGACTTTCCCCCACTCCGCGAGTTGGCGCCCCAAGCTCCCCCTCTATTATGCAAACTGATCGAAAAATGCCTACAAAAGAACCCCACTGCGCGCCCCGCGTCGGCTGGTGAGCTCGCGCGAAATCTGCGAGCTCTTCAAGCCGGGGCTCTTGAACCCTTAGCTGAACGCCGAGCGCACGCCGTCTCTCCGCCCTCGTCCTCGCACAAGGGGCCCAAAGCTCCTGGGGTGGAACGGGACGAGGAAGGAAGGGGCTCGGCTGCTGCACTCACCGACCGGGCCGCATCCCAGGCTCAATTGAATTGCCTGGTTCAAGGCACCCCGAGTTCCACAAAAAAAGAAGCCCTCCTCGTCGAGACAGTCAACGAGCCCGCTATCGAAAATCCCCTTGCGCCAGCCAAACATCGCCGCAGCACGGAAGCGCACGAAGAAAGCGAAGCGTACCCGCTTTCCGAGACAGAAGACGACCTCCAACTAGGCGACGGCGAGCGAGAGGTGCTGCTGGACGACAATGATCGTTCCAGCTTGAAGAAGCTCTTCCAGAGAATGAAACGTCGAGACGACATGCCCGCTTTCGTCGCCAACGTGGGCGATGTCAACAAGAAGGCCGACGTCGATGGCAAGTACTCGGCCAATCAACTGAGCGAGTCTATTCTCAAAGATCACGCTCTTACAGCCAAACTCTTGCGCATCGTCAATACGAACTATCTCAACCGATTCGGCGGCAAGATCTACAGTGTGCAACAAGCCATCGTGATCCTCGGGTTTGAGCAGGTGCGCAGTTTGGCTCTCAGCATCTCCGTCTTCGACAAAGAGCGCAAAACAGCGGCGACGGCTCGCGTCGCCGATTCTGCGGTTCACTCCCTCGTCAGCGGCGAGTTGGCCCGCACCCTCGCCAAACGGGTCGGATTGGATGATGAAGAAGAATCCACCGTCTGCGCGATGTTCTGCAACCTAGGGCGCCATCTGGCCCTCGTTTACTTGCCCGAACAGTTCGACAAAGCCCTGGCACGCTCAGCCCAAGAGAAGATCTCCCTCGAACGCGCCGCCGAAAAAGAGTTTGGCCTCAGCTTTCAAAAGATCGGCATAGGTGTGGCCGAGCAGTGGCATCTACCAACTCAACTGCTTGAAGCCATGGGAGCGTCTCCGGCCGGGGGGGGGAAGCCGGTAACTGAACAACAAAAACTAGCTTCCTTAGCTCACCTTTCTAACGAACTCTGCGAACTAGTGGCCGACGGCCTCTCATCAGAGCACGACCCCAAGCTCCGCAAGCTTCTTGAGCGCCATCGATCGCTAGTTGATCTCACACCGGATGAGGTCCCTGAGCTCCTCGCCTCGGTCGAAGAGACGTTTCGTGATCGTTACTCCAATCTACTCGGCACCAAGCCCAAGAATAGTCGCTTCCTCAAGCAACTGCCGGAACTTTCACCCCGGGCCAAACAGAACGCTGAAAAACGCATACAGGCCGACGCCGAAGCTCGCGCTAAAGTGGCGGGAAAGCACCTCGAGGTCGAAGAAAGCGGGCGACTGGCTCGACCTCCCGAACGCAACCGAAAGCGGGCACGCAGAGCAGTACATGGTCTTGTCTTGGGACAACCGGCAGAGGGCAACAACAGCACTCTTCCCCATCCTCAGAAGGCCGGCTCGAGCCAAGAAAACGAAGCCTCCCCCCCGTCCACCCTGAGCACCTCGGTCGAGAAAGTCAGAAGTCTTCTGCACGATCAGGGGCAGCCAGAGCAAGCACTCAACGAAGCCCTGCGCATCGTCTCTGACTGCATCAACCTGCCGCGGGTCATTGCGCTCAAACCGTCGGAAACCGGCAGTGAGCTCCTCGTAAGCGATGTCATTGGCGACGACAAAAAGGCTCTCAGTAGCGAAGTACGCTTCGAGCTCAACCTTTCGAGACAAGCCAACGATGTGTTTTCCAAAGCCTACAACGGATGCAAGGACATCTTCGTCAAAGACACCTACTCCGACAAGGCAGCCGCCCACGTCCCTCGACGCTACTATGAGGTGATCGGTTCGCCCGCTTTCCTCATCCTTCCGTGTCAGGACAAGAAAGGTCGCATCGCACTTCTTTTGGCCGACGCATCAGACCCCGAGCAACTGCCCTCGCGTAAGGTACTGAGTCAATTGGACGAACTCAAAACACTCATTGCGGCAGCCAGTGCGGCCTAGTGCTGCGACCGTTTAGATTTGAGCGCTTCTTGCTCTGTCAGCGTTGAGAGACAGCTCGGTTTTCAGGAAGGGTCGCGGCACAAATGGGAAGAGAAAAGTGCGGAGACAGAGAGGGCCGAGCGCGGTTTCGAAGCCGACCTCACTTTCTTGGGGAGAGCTTCGAAACCGCTCATTTCTAAGTGGTCGCAGCTCTAGCAAGAGTGCCTTGTTGCGCGCATCTCGCCACCTTGCGGGTATGAGATGCTCCGTAGTTGTGGGCAGCGCCTCAAGAACCAGCTCAAATGACCGTTTTGGATCTTCAGACCCAACATGTCCGCCGCTGAATCGCTCGCCCCCCTTCAAAAGCTGCACAAAACGAGTGCGCGACCCTTCACGCGAGCCGAACTGGAAACGTGCGTTCTCTTCGACGGAGCCGAACTGTCTACACTCTTCGGTCTGTTTGACCGATGTCGCACCTTCGATTTGGAAGATCGAGAGGTATTGATCGCGCCCGGCGACCACATGCGCTGCATGTTTCTCGTTCTGGAAGGGGTGTGCACCGTTCACATCGGATCCTCCGAAACCGAGCCCGTGGCCGAGGTCCATCAGGGAGAAAACGTCGGAGAGCTTAGCTTGATCGACAGCAGTCCCCGCTCAGCCTATGTGCTGTCCAAAGGGGCTACCCGCGTCATGGCCATCGGCCCCGATGCCTTCTGGGGTTTGATACACTCTTCCCACGAAATCACCGTCAACTTGCTTGCTCTCATGGCGCGACGACTGCGTGGCAACAACGATACAGTCACCCAAAGTCGTCAGCTACAAGCCGAGTACAAGCGACATGCTACGATCGACGGTCTGACCGGCTTGTTCAATCGCAGGCGCCTCGACGAAGTCCTGCCCAGGTACCTCTCACGCTCCCAGTTCGAGGATCGTCCCATTTCTGTACTGATGACCGATGTCGATCATTTTAAGAAGTTCAATGATCAGTTTGGGCACCAGGCAGGCGACCGAGTCTTGTTCGAAGTCGCTCGCCTGATGCGCGACAAATGCCGCCCCGGAGATTTCGTTGCTCGCTACGGCGGAGAAGAGTTCACGGTAGTGCTCCCCGGCGCCTCTGCCGAAGACGCCACCGTCGTGGCCGAAAGGTTACGAGCTGCGGTAGAAGCGCTCGTCATCGAACAAGAAGGGGCCAAACCGTTGCCCCAGGTCACCATCTCACTCGGCCTTGCCGAGTGCCGCCGCGACGAGTCGACCGGTTCTCTTTTGAAACGAGCCGATCAAGCCCTTTATCTCGCGAAGAGTTCGGGGCGTAATCGCAGTTGCTGCGCGGCTACTTAGCTCGGATCGAAGGGTGCTCGCCCAACGCGGACCCATCTCGCCCGGAGCGCACGAGGGTCAGAGGTCTGTCCGCCTTTTCCACTCGTTCGGCGTTACATTGACCGCTCCCTCGCTCGAGCCAGCGGCACACATCGGGCCGACGCTCATAAACCGAGCACAAGAACTGCTTCTTGGTCGGTTCATAGATCAAAGCCGCACAATGTCCTTCCTGCATCTTCATGTAGGCGCGGTTTCCGATGAATCGGACCAGACGCTCGGCCTCCTCACCAAGGCGGTCGTGGTCGATTCCCATGACGCGCAGGTAGTCCGGCGTCCGAGAAAAACAGCAGGTGCCACACTCCACGCATTCGGGCACGCCGCTCAAGTCCAACTTCTTCGAATCCACAAGCACGATTCGTCCCTAGCATTCGGAAGCTGAGAGCGAGACCACTGAGTCCAGCTCCACACCATTTCGCCCCGGAAGACAATTCTTCAACCTGAACGCATCAACAACCTTGGGCGACGTTGCGGAAGATCTCCGGGCGATCCACCGTAGAATTCAGAGCCGGGCAAACCCTTGCCCCCGGGCCTCAAGAACTGGCCCCATCCCCCCACCTTCGTTTAAGGATCCCGTATGAGTCACCGCCACCCGCAAAAAAGACTTTGGGCCGCCTCGCTTGCCCTTGCCTTTTTGCTGGTGAGCGCTCTAGCTTGGGCCGGAGTTCACAAGCACACAGGGACACACCTGACGAAGAAGTCACCGGAAGATGTCTGGAAGGTGCTGTCTGCCTACTCGGAAATCTGCGGCAAAGGCTGCCGCTACGAGCGCCCCAACTTGGTGCAAGTCAAGAAGCTCTCCATCCACGCCTCCAGCAGCAGCTGGTATACTTGGAGCCACGTCGAAAACACTCTGCGCGACGTAAAATACTTCTCCAAGGTCACCATTCGGTGGAACAAAGGCGGTGGTTTTTCTACCGACACGCTTCAGTTGAACGAGTCTCACCGCAAGCTCATTGACGAACTCGAAGCTAAGACAGGTTTGAAGCACCGGCCCGCCTTCGATACCGCCAACACCACGACCACGGCACAGCCACAAGGGTCTTCCACCCTGGTCAAACAACACGTC
Source organism: Polyangiaceae bacterium (assembly GCA_050300635.1). Lineage (GTDB taxonomy): Bacteria > Myxococcota_A > Polyangia > Polyangiales > Polyangiaceae > NIC37A-2. Next base: position 28,565 of record JBNKYC010000040.1, on the reverse strand, counting down.
GTTCTCACCTCGAGTGGGCTACTCGATTTATGGCCCGCGAAAGTCATGGAAGGAATTCGAGAGCACATGGCAGCGACCTTCAGAAATATCGGACCCTGACCCGATGAAACCTGGCGATCATCCCGAGTTCTTTCGCTTTCCGGCACCGGCTGGTCGAAGCCGCGAAAGCCAGATCGTGCTGCACTCAGATGGTCGCCTCAGCAATCACGGAGAACTTATCGAACACGAAGGGATTCGACGCGCTTTTTCTCGATGGATCCGACGCCACCCCGACGATGGTCGCTTCATTCTCTCCAATGGTTATGATTGGACCTACCTTCGGGTCGAAGACACGCCCTTCTTTGTCGAAGGGATCCGCTTCGATGACCCACCCCACGTCCTCATCGAGCTTTCGGACGGAACGGTGGAAGAACTGGACGGAGCAACCCTGGCAGTCGATGGTGCCGATCACGTCTATTGCCGGGTGAAAAACGAAACCGAATGGGCTCGGTTTTGTCGCTCAGCGCAGCTCAAGCTGGAACCTCTGCTCGATGAAGTCGAGGGCGAAATCGCTTTTCGTTGGGGCGGCAGGCTGTGGCACCCCAAAACGCGACAGAGCTAGCAGAGGGGCTTGCCAAGTCCGCCTACTTGGACCAAGCACTGGACGCCGTGAACGACTCCCCTCCTCTGCCGCAGCTAAACGCAGAACAGGAACTCCTGCTCGATGGATATTTAGAGCGGCTCCTGAGCGCCAATTCCAAGTTCAACCTGACAGCCATCCGCGATCCAGCCGATGCGCGAGAAAGGCACATTGTGGAATGCCTCAGGTTCGTCTCCGTGCTCGATGAGCTCCTTCCACGAAAAACGAAGGAGCACGCAAAACTGCTCGACGTCGGCTCCGGAGGAGGACTCCCCGGTATGGTTCTCGCCATCGCTCGTCCTGATTTGCGCGTGGCGTTGCTTGAGTCAATCAACAAGAAAGCCTCCTTCCTGAGTGATACGGCCCGCGATTTGCGGCTCTCTCATGTCCAGGTGCACTGCGCACGAGCTGAGGTCGCCGCAGCGCCGGGCGAGCCGCTCCGTGAGCAATTCGATATCGTCTCTGCCCGCGCCGTCGCGGCTCTGCCCACTCTGCTCGAACTGACCGTTCCCTTCGTCAAGACAGGTGGGCACCTGCTCCTTGTCAAAGGCGAGCGCTATCAAGAAGAACTCGACGCAGCCGACAAAGCGATGCAAGTGCTGGGAACGGCCTGCATCCAAACGATTCGGCACCCCACCGCCACGGTGCTTGTTTTCAAAAAAACGAAGGCAACCTCTCCCCGATTTCCCCGGCGGAGCGGCGAACCGAAGCGCAAACCGCTTTAACGCCTACTCGTCTCCCTGCTGACGCGCGCGCCCTCGCATGAGCAGGTAGGGAACGACCCCGCAAAGGGCGGGAACCATCCCGGAAAAAATTTGAATATTGAAGACGTCGGCGCCCCGCGAGAGGCCGATCATGGCGAAGAGCGCGTTGAACAGAACGTGGCCCACTCCCATTCCCGAAATAGAAACCGGCAAGATGATGCTCAATACTCCTAAAGGATAGACGAGGGCCATCTGGCTCAGCTCGGCTTGGGGACCGCTGACGAAGCGCGCAATGATCCAAAAGTTTAAGATGGCGATGCCATGCATCATCATCGAAAGAGCGATCGCCTGAAAAACCACACGCGGCCGCTCCGCGATCACCTTGAGAGTGCTCAGGCCGCTTTTGAGGTGCGATTTAACGAAGGCGATCACACGCAGGATCCAGCCAGCCTCCCGAGCCCTCTGCCCTGATCCATCACCCAACCGAAGCAAGAGCGCGCGACTGACAAACAATCCGAACAAGCTCCCCACGAAGAGCGTACCCACCGCAAAGATGAGCTCGCGCCCTTGAGGAAGCTCAATCAACGCGCTCGCGCTGTAGGCAATGGCAGGCGCAGCCACCCAGACCAAGCCAATGAGTCCAGTCACACGCTCGGTCAGGGCCACGGCAACCAAGCGGCCGGCATCCCGGTCCACCACCGCGTGATTCTTGAGCAAGTCGCCGCTCACGTTGCCGGGCACGTAGAAGTTGAAGAACAGCCCGACGAGCTGCAGACCGAAAGCCCTCTTCAGGCTGAGTTCGATGCCGAGGGCGCTCAGCAAAAGGCGCCAACGCAGAGTAGCCGACACCAGAATCCCGACGAAAAAATTAAAAATTCCCCCAACGAAAACCAGGGGATTCGTCCACAAGAGGCGCAAAGTCGAAAAATTGAGCCCTCCGGAGCGGACCAGCCACGTCAGGAGCGACACCGTGACCACCACTTTCACCGCGAGCAGGATCCTACCGCGACGACCTTCGGACGCGGGCGCTACGGATGGGGGATCGGACGCGGGCATGAGGCAAGCGATTAGTCGGTGCAGGGCGGATTCTCAAGCGACCAGCCTCCAACGCCTAGCATTGTCCTCAAAAATCCCCCGCCATGATTGAAATTGTCCAAGCGATTAGCCACCCTAGCGCCCCGCCCCTATGCACTACCTCCACACCATGGTCCGCGTGAGCGACCTCGACGCCTCTCTTCGATTTTATTGCGAGGGCCTGGGCCTCCAAGAAGTCCGCCGCAAAGAATCCGAGAAAGGCCGTTTTACTCTCGTCTTTCTCGCGGCGCCGAACGACGATGCAGAGAGCCAGTGGAAACACCCTGCTCAACCTCAAATCGAGCTCACCTACAACTGGGATCCCGAAGAATACTCCGGCGGGCGAAATTTTGGGCATCTGGCCTACGCCGTCGACAACATCTACGAGCTCTGCGCTCACCTTGAGTCCAGGGGCGTCACCATCGCGCGCCCACCGCGTGACGGACACATGGCCTTCGTCCGCTCCCCCGATGGCATCTCGATCGAGTTACTCCAAAAGGGAGATCCCCTGCCTCCCCAAGAACCTTGGTTGAGCCGAAAGAACACAGGCAGCTGGTGAGCGATTCAGACGAGGCCCCTCGCCTCGACCCCCGAAAAGGGGCGCTCATGGTGGCAGGCGCCGCCTGCTTGTGGGGCAGCTTCAGCCTCTTCTTTCGACCGGCCGAAAGAATGGTCGAAGAAGCGGGCGGGCAGCTCAGCGCGGCAACCGAGTCATTCATCTTCTTCGGCGTCGTCTTCCTCGTTCTGGGACCTCAATCGCTCTTCAAGAAGCCCCTTTCATCCCCAACCCCTCAAGCCTGGGGATGGCTAGCGCTTTTTTCGGTGGCAGATGCTCTCAACCTGCTCCTGTACTTCGGCGCGATGCAGCGAACGACAGTCGCCATCGCCGTACTCACTCACTACCTGCAGCCCATCATCGTGGCCCTAGCCTCCCCTTGGGTGATGAAGGAAGTGCGCCAGAGGGGCACAGGCGTAAGCGCCTTGACCGCCGTGATTGGTCTGGGGCTCCTGCTGGACCCAAAAATCATTTTGGGGGGCACCACCCCGACTGCCTCAGGAGCTCAACCTGTACTCGGTGCCACGATGGGTGCGATGAGCGCAGTCCTGTTCGCGGCCGTGATGTTCAGTATCAAGAAGCTGAGCACTTGGTTTTCGTCGAATCAGCTGCTTTGTCTCCACTACCCTGGTGCTCTGTTGATTCTCTACGCCTTCATCCCGAGCGGCGAACTCAACATGGGTCTGGTGCCGTGGACAATCCTGGTCTTGGCAGGTCTCATCCCAGGGACCCTCGGGGGGTATCTCTTCGTAGGAGGGGTACGACACCTGAGGCCGAGCACTGCCGGTATCCTCACCCTGATCGAGCCCATCGTCGCACTGCTGGTCGGTGTCGCCTTTTGGGGTGAACGACCTGGCTGGCTCGCCCTGATCGGGGCTTGTATCATCCTGATGTCCGCCTATCGGGTTTTGAAACAAAAAGATTGAGCTATCTTGTCTCCCGAAGTCATGGTTGCGCCCTCTTCCTCCAGCCCTTTCGATACCCCGCCGCCAATGACGCCGCGTCCACTATCGTCACTCTTCGAGGTCGAAGTGCAGACTTCGGCAAGCGAAGTTGACAACGAGACAATCGACTCTCTTTCTCCTCTTCGCCCCGAAGAAATCCCGGAGGGGTATCACCGATGGGTCGAGAAGCGACAGCGTGAGTACAGAGCCGGGCGCCACCATGCCCGCCTAGCCCTGACCAGCTCTGGCGTCGAGGCTCCAAAGGTGCGTCGAGGCGATGATGGCCTCCCGCTTTTTCCAGAGGGCTGGAACGGAAGCATCACCCACACCGGCCGCTCGTCGACCTACGCCGCTGCGGCGATATGCACAAGTGAGTATCGCGTGGGACTCGACGCCGAAAATCACAAGCGTCTCTCCGATGGCATGATCGACGCCATTATGCTGCCCCTTGAGCAGCGGCGCTACCACCAGGAGACGTCTCGAGAAGCGAGAGCCCCCTCGGAGCTCGGCGACTTCGGCCTCTGGGTGTTCTCCATGAAAGAAGCCTTTTACAAGTGCACCTATCCCTACTGCGCGGCCCCGTTCGGCTTTCTTGACCTCGACGTGCATGTGGACACCGCGGAACAGCGTTTCTTGGTGAGCTTCTTGTCGACCAAGTATCCCGACGTTCCGCGCCATCTCACTGGTCGCTACGTATTCGACACGCAACGTATTGTCTGCGGGGTCACCTGGAAACCCGATTCAGAGTCGATCGCTCCGGGCAAGTAAGGCTCACGGGCTCAACCAGCGCAAAAATCGGACCCTGGCGATAGAAAGCCCCAATCCGACAGCCAGCCCAAAAATAAGCAAGCTGGATACTAAGGCAAAAGCCAGGCTCCCGTAACCCGGAACGGTCACAAGCGCGCCTTTGACCGAATCGAGAATCATCTGATGACTCAAGTAGGCGAAGTAGGTCGCCCGTCCCAGGGGCGCCACCTTGCGGATCCACTTACCGTCCCGCGCAGCAACGAAGGCAATGAGCCAAGCCGCCCCGGCCAAGTTGGCAAAGAAACGCACTCGATTCCAAAAGATATGCCCCAGGTCGTCGAGAAAGACCGCATAGGCGAACTGCGCGGCGAAAAAGGCCAAGAGCGCTCCAAGCGCGAGTTTTTGGCGTCGTGCACGCCCCATTTCACCCAGGGCCCGTATGTGTTTGCCATAAAGAGCGAGTCCGAAGAGCGCCCCCCAAACCAAGGGAGCTTCTTCAGTCCAGCGTGCCAAGCGATGCACACGAGCCGCCGTGATCGCAGGCTGGTTGAGAGACAGATATCCCCAGCCATAGACATACACATAAAGAGCAATGGTCGAGACTCCGCCAAAAAACCAAAGAAAGAGGTTCGAGCGCTGCATTAGGCGCGGGACGAAAAACGAGGCGATCGCACCGGCCACGAAAGCAAAGGGCAGAAACCACAAGTGAGGAGCTGTCCCAAACAAAGGGCCCCAATACCGAGTGATCACGTCAACCGGGTGCCCTTGTGGATACATGGTTGAAAAATAAAAGGCTGCGTAGAGCCCGCACCAAATGACGTAGGGGACTAGAAGCCTCTTGGCTCGTCGTTTGATGATTTCCCCAGCCGAAGCAGGACGACCCAAGAAAAAGGCGCGCGACGAAAGAAAGAGAGCCGCCAGGGTGTAAAACGATGTCCCGAAGCGCCCCAGGGTATTCAGCTCAGGGGGTTGCCCTTGGATTTCCGCTACGTGGACCCAAACGATGCCGAAGGTCGCGAGCACGCGAGCCGCATCGAGTCCCGTGACTCGCGAAACACGGCGGGCGGCAGACGCAGCTGGGGGAGCTTGAGAGACCATCCTGGGCGACTGTGTATACTGTGGGCCCTCGCCAACGCACGTGCGTTTTGCAAGGGTTTGCTGCAAACACGACTACGCAACGCCCAATGCAGCCAAATACGGCTCTCGTCTTCAGCACGCTTCGTCGCCTTCCCCTCGCTTGCCCGAGCCTAATCCTGGCGATATGAACACGCCGCTTTCCCACCAAGAGAGGCCCACCATTCCCCGAATCCGCAAGCACCGTCGCCTCAGCATCCTTTCCAATCGAGAGGCCGCCATTTTACACAGCCTCGCTGACACTATCTTTCCAGACGATGGTTCGGGAATGCCGAGCGTAAGCGAAGCCCAAGTGGTCGAATACGTAGACGACTTATTGGCCCGCCTGGCCCTCAAAGAAAGACTTCTCGTTCGCTGTCTGATCGGCTTGCTCGAGGTGCAGATGCTGGCCTTCAACGGTTTGTCCCCCAAACTCTTTTCTCGGTCGAGCCAAAAGGAGCGCACCGAAAACCTCAAAGGATGGGAAAGCTCACGCATTTTTCAACGCCGCCTCGTTTTCATGGCGATCCGAACACTCCTGCTTTGGGCCTACGTGGATAGCCACGAAGCTGAACGCGATATGGGATTTCTCCCAGGCACTCACGCCACGCGACGACGCAACCAGGTACGCGCCCTGGCCCAAGACACTTTTGCACAACTCAAAGGGCAAGATTCCCCCCTGCCAGCATGACCACTCTCGAAATTCAGAATCGCTGGTCGCAAGAACAGCTCATCACCGGCATCACCCTCGGCAACTGGCTTGAGTTACTCAAGAAGAACGATTGGCAAGTCAGTCCCGAGTACTTTCACCGCCTCGCTTTCATTTCCGCCCTATCGGGGGTGACCTCGATCGCGGGCAAGATCGAAGAGGCTCGCTTCGGCAAGCAGCTCGAAGAGATGGACATCTCCCCCACTCCCCTCTTCATCCTCGGCCATTGGCGTACCGGCACCACGCACATGCACAACATGCTCGGCCGTGACCCCAACCACACCTTCTCGACACTGTACCAAGTTCTCTTTCCCGACTCTTTCCTCACCACAGGTGAACTGGGGCCCAAGCTGCTCAGAAACGCAGTTCCCGAAAAACGCAGTTACGACAACGTCGTTCAAAACTTCTTCGAATCGGCTGAGGACGAAATCGCGCTCATGAAGATGACCGGCGGCTTGTCCTTCTACGGCGCCATCATGTTTCCCGATCGGGCGGCCGAATACGAAAAGTACATCGACTTTCTCGAGGCCACCCCCGCCGAGCGGCGGCGCTTCAAAGAATCCCTGGTACTGCTCATCAAGAAGATCATGCTCGCCACAGGTGGCAAACGAGTTGTGGTCAAGTCCTGCCCGCACAGCGCGCGGATCCGTATGATTCTTGATGTCTTTCCCGACGCGAAGTTCATTCACATCCACCGCCATCCGGCGCGCGCCTTTCGTTCGATGGTGCACATGCGCAAACAGGTAGATTGGGAAAACTTCTTCCACGTACCCAAGCAAGAGTTCTTGGAACAGCGCTGGGAACACACAGCCACGATCGGGAGCAGGCTCTATACGCGGCTGATCGAGGATCGGAGTTTGATCCCCGAGGGTAACCTGGTCGAAATAGCCTACAAAGACCTCATCGGGAACGAACTTTCTGTACTGAGAAACGTCTACGACCAACTCGAAATCCCCGATTGGGATCAGTTCGAGAAGGTGATCACCCCGTACCTCGAATCCATCAAGGGTTATAAAGTCAACAAGCTAAGCATCGAGCCCGAACTCGAGGATTTCGTCTACGACCGCTGGCGGAACGTCTACGATACCTACGGCTACGAAAAGGAATACCGAGAATGAGCTTCATCAAAGGCCTATTGGACGAGCACCTCAGCTCCTCAGACCATCTTTCTAAAAAGCACATTCACCCGCGCCTTTCGAAGATGTTCGATCTGGCTGGTCTCAACGTCGCCTTCACTCGAGGCGAAGGAAGCTACCTCTACGATTCTGAAGGTCAGCGCTTTCTCGATCTCCTCTCGGGAGGAGGCGTCCACTACATCGGCCGCAACCACCCCGAGGTTGTGAACGCGATAGCGGAAGTCAACGGACGCGATCTGCCCAATCTATGTGTCGTCAATGCTTCGGTATTGGGCGGTATCCTGGCCGGCCAGCTCCTTGAAATGGCGGGCCCGGGGTTCACCAAGGTGCAGTATTCGAACTCAGGGGCAGAAGCGAACGAGGTTGCCATTCGTTTTTCACGCTTCTGCACGAGGAAACGACGCTTCTTGCATATGCAGGGTGCCTTCCATGGCCGCACCTACGGTGCCATTAGTCTGTGCGGCTTTCGCCAGATGAACGAAGGTATGGATCCGAAGCTGCCGACCTGCACGATGATCACCCCTAACGATCTTCAAGAGCTGCGCTTCGAGCTCGAAAAAGGGGACGTCGCGGGTGTCTTCTATGAATACTGCCAAGGCATGACCCTGACGGTCATGGAGAAGGAATACCTCCGCGAAATGCGCCGCCTCTGCACCGAATACGGGGCAATGATGATCGGCGACGAAGTCCAGACTGGCTTCGCACGTATGGGCGGCGATTGGTTCGCCTTCCAGAAGGCCGGGGTTCTGCCCGACATGGTGACCCTTTCCAAAGCGCTTTCAGGCGGCGTGGCGCCAGTAGCGGTGACCCTAATCGGTGAGAAGGTCTACGAGACGGTCTTTGCGGACTTCAAGAGCGGTCCGATCTACTTCTCCACTTTCGCCGAAAACAACATCGCGATGGCGGCGGGCCTCGCCACCGTCAAAGTGCTCAAAGACATCGACGCCCGCAAGACAGCGCAAACTCTCTCGGCTCGGCTTCGAGAAGGGCTCGCTGAAATCCAGACCCGTTACGACGTGATCGAGCGCATCGCTGGCGAGGGACTCATGGTAGGAGTCTACTTCCGCCCGTCCGAGTCGCGCACCGTTCTCAAACTGCAACAAAAGCTGCTCGCGAACGCCGATCCCGGAGTCTTCGGGGCCTCGGTCAATGTGGAAATGATGGCCAAACACCGAGTCATCACCCAAATCCCTGGACCCGAGCTCAACGCAATCAAGATCTTGCCTCCGGTCAACCTCGACGCGCAGGGCGTCCAGCTCTTCTTGGAGTCCTTCGATGCCACGATGTCGAAGATGTACAAAGGCGGCGGCCCCGCCCTTCCCCTCGGCAAGGCAGCTGTAAAGGATGCCTTCCGTCAAGCCCGAGAGAAGATCCTCGGGCCGGGAGCTTCCGCAAAAAAACCCTAACCCGTCGAGTCAACAAGCTCTATGAAATGAGCGACTACGACGGGGATATCCAAACCGAATGTGATGCCCTTGTAATTGGCTCAGGCCCCGGAGGGGCACTGGCCGCTTACGAGCTCGCCAAGAGCGGCAAGAGTGTGATCGTTCTCGAGGCGGGGCCCAAGGTGCGACACGGTCAAACGAGCCGCGACGCGGGCGTCATTCTCAGCAAGTACTTCTTTTATGGGGGCATGCGTAGCACACGCGGCAATACTGTGATGCCCAGCATGCAACCGCGCAACCTGGGAGGAGGCTCGGTTTGGAACAGCGCCATTTGTCTCCGCTCTCCTGACTTTGCGCTGCGACGCTGGCAAGATGAGCACGGTCTCAGGGTAGCCGACGGTCAACTCGAGAGGCACTACCAGGCCGTCGAAAGTTTCATGGGAGTCCGCCCCGTCGCCGATGAGGTGATGGGACCACGCAACGAACTCTTCGCCGAGGCCTGCACGAAGGTTGGCTTCACCCCCACCCGCATTCTTCGCAACGAAAAGGGGTGCAAGGGGTCGAGCGAGTGTTTCACCTTGTGCCCCAACGACGCCAAGTTCAGCGTGGACCGGCGAGGGATCCCTGAAGTCATCGAGTTCGGGGGCACTGTCTACACCTGCGTCGCCGCCCATGAGTTGATCAAGAAGGGGCGTCGAGTCGAAGGTGTGCGCGGTTTCGTGGTGGACCCCGTCACCAAGAAGAAGGTCCACAACGTCGAGATCCGCGCAAAGGTCGTTGTGATGGCCGCAGGCTGCCTAGCCACACCAGAAATCCTGCAGCGTAGCGGGCTAGGCAATAAGAACGTGGGCAAGAACCTCAGGTTCCACCCTGGCAGCATGGTGATGGGTGAGTTCGACGAAGAAATCGAACCTTGGAGCGGCGCGACCCAGGGCTATCATTGCCTCGACTTCATGAAGGACGGCATCAAATTAGAAGCTCTTTGGGCCACCTCTAGTTTGATGGCGAGCCGCTTCCCTGGTCTGGGCTCCGAGCTGCAAGGTCTGCTCAAGAACTACCGCAAGATGTGTTCTTGGGACTGCTGGGTTAGCGGCGAAGACAGCGTCGGGCAGATCCGACACCGCGCCGGGCGTCGAGCGGATATTGTCTACAACATTGGTCAGGGCGACTGTGATCGTATGGCCGAATCGATGGCCAAGTTGTGCGAGATGTTCTTCGCGGTAGGAGCCAAGTCGGTGATGTGCGGGGTTCCCGCCCTACCTGCTCCGACTTCGGACCGCTCCATCATCGAACAACTGCGCACCCGCAGGTTCTCCGCCCAAGACCTTCCCTTTGCGTCAAATCATATCTTTGGCACAACCGCGATGGGCACCGATCCATCCCGCCACGCCACCGATCCGACGGGGGCGCTCTACGACACAGAAAACCTCTACATCTGTGATACCGGATTGCTGCCTACCACGCCGGCGGCCAACCCCATGCTTCCCATGATGGCCCTCGTCCACCAGGTCGCCGAGCACATCAACGCGGGCTACTAACTCACGCTCGGCAGAAGCTCCGCCGCCGCTTCAATTTCCTCTTGATCTGTCGGTTAACAGTGTTAACATTAGAACATGCAGCGCGAGGCCGAGCGAGACACCCATCACGCCATCCTCGAGTCCGCACGCGATCTACTGGTCAAAAGTGGACTCGATGGCCTCTCCATGCGCAAAGTCGCTCAGGCGGTTGGAGTGAGCGCCACAGCGCTCTATCGACACTTTGACAGCAAGGACGCGCTTCTGAGCGCCGCAGTCGCGCAGGGCGCGCAGACTTTTGGGAGCTACCTGGTCGACGCTTTAGGAGAGACGACGCCGCGCCAACGCCTTGAGCAAATGGGGCGACGGTACTTTGACTTCGCCCGTGAGCATCACCACGACTATCAACTCTTGTTCATGTTCGACTGTAATCAAGCCGGAATGACCGAGCTCGATCAGCGGGCCCAAGACGAAACCGCCCAGACCTTTGTCCTCCTTCTCGACCGCGTAATAGAATGCCAAGCCGCAGGCGAGCTCATACCAGGAGACCCGACAACCCAGGCGGTGTACATCTGGTCGTCGTACCACGGCTTGGCCAGTCTGAAGATCACCGGACGTCTGCCCCCGGACGACCAGGCCTACCAGGCTCTGATCGAACAACAAATCCGACTCACACTCAACTCACTTCGTCCCCCCGGCAAAGTCGATACCTCAGCCTGAAAGGGTCAACCGTCCCCGGGCACGGGACCTTTTATTTACCCAACAAGTTAACAGTGTTAACAACACAAAAGGAAGAAAACGAATATGCCCAAGATCGAAAAAGGTCGCTTGACCGTCCAAAACGACCGCGATCTCGTGGTGCTTCTCATTGGCGCCCGAATCAATCGCTGGTGGCTTTTGCCTCTCAGTCTCCCGATCCTAGCCACCATGAATCGCATGGTGGAGGAGCTCCTCGCTGATCCCGAATCGGGGCTCCTCGGCATACAGCGCTTTGGTGCCGGTGCCATGGTCCAGTACTGGGCGAGTTACGAGCAACTCGAACGTTACGCCCACAACCCTCAGAAGCTACACCGCCCCACCTGGAGTCGCTACTACAACAAGCTCTTCAAAAATTGGGCGATCGGGATCTGGCACGAAACCTTTCTCGTACCGCAGGGACAATACGAAGCGATCTACGCAAACATGCCTCGCCACGGCATGGGACGCTACAACGACCTGCTTCCCGCACAAGGCGGACGCAACGCTTCGGCTGGGCGACTTCATCGCAATCCACAGTCCGCCTGATCGCCGCGACGCCAGAACTCATCCCTGTAACTTGGGTGCTTCAATGACGATCGACAGCCAACCGGCGATCAAACACAGCCCGCCAAGCGGCGTCACAGCACCCAGCCAGCGCGGCCAGCCCAGAGCCATCAGGTAGAGCGAGCCCGAAAAGAGCAAGACGCCCCCGCTCATCAGGCGCCCCGACCAGGCCAGACGATCACCACAAGCAGAGCCCCACTGCACCCGACTGAGCACCGCTGGCGCGGTCACTAACTGTAGCGCGCAGCCGATGGCCCAGTGTCTCATTTGTGCGGGTGAGGCGATCGCTTCTAACCCATGTGCATAATAGGCTGCAGCGGCAACACCGCTCGCCCCCAGAAGTGCCACGACAACTCGCGCCCAAGACCAACTCATAGCGGGACTATGTAGGTGGAACACCGCAACCCACAAGTGGAAGAGGATGCTCGGGCCGCAATTCCGCTGAGCTCAAATCGAGGGCAACAAATTTGGGGTCTGCCGGATAGACCCGCCAAAATTCGGCTGTAGATGGCTGACCAATTAGCCAGGGTCAGGTAGTCTCATGGGAGTTTGGGGAGACGATGACAGCGCACGCTCCATCCTCCCCCTGCAGGTATTTTTGGAGAACACAGAGTTGAACATGTTTCGAGTTTTGGGCAGAGGCAGCCGCCTCGCAGTCACGTCATTATCCCCGCTGCTCGTTGGCGCCTTGGTCTTGGGTCAGACAGCGAACGCTCACGCCGAAGAAACCGTGACCGAAAGTGCCGAAGCTGCTCCCGCAGCAGACGGCCCGAACGAAGAGGAGTTGGCGACGGCGCGACTGCACTTCGCCAACGGTGTGGAGCTCCTTCAGGACTCCTCGCCCAACTACCAGGACGCCTTTCGCCAGTTTCAACTCGCCTACAATCTGACCCATGGCAGCTGGAAGGTCATGGGTAATCTCGGACTCTGCGCCCTCAAACTTGAGCGCGATGGCGAAGCTCTCGGCTACTACGAGGGCTACCTGGCCAAGGGCGGCGAAGATATCGATCCAGAAGAGCGCTCCCACATCGAGCGTGAAATGCTGCTCATCAAAGGCAATATGGCCACCGCCCAGATCACCTCCAGCGCTCCCGGTGTACGCATCAGCGTGAGTCGTCAGGGCTCACCTGTACCGCCGCAGATCTACGAGACCGACAGCAGCGAACTCGAACTGGGTCTCCGTGGTGGCACACTCAAGCTGACGGCGACCAACGAGGCCGGCAAGTCCCTTACCTGGGAAGCCACCATTGCCGCCGGAGAATCAGCCTCTCATCACTTTGACTTCGACGCCAAAGATGAGCCCGCCCCGGCGGCAGCCACCGCCGCTTCGGCGCCGGCTGCCGCTCCCGCTCCCGAAAAGAAAGGCCTCAGTGGTCTGCAGATCGGCGGCATTGCCGCTGCCGGCTTGGGAGTAGGAGCGCTCGGCGGTGGGGTGGCGTTGGGTCTCTTGAGCCAAGGAACCGAAAAGGAAGCACTCGACGATTGTTTCAATGAAATCTGCGCCGAAGACACCAAGGGCGACTTCGACAAGGCCAAAAACCAAGCCAAGGTCGCCAACATACTCTTCATCACCGGAGGCGTGCTTGCCGCAGCGGGGGTGACCCTAATTGTCATCGGCTCGACGAGCGACTCAGGTCCCCAGGACTCCGCCCTGCTTCACACTCCCGCTTCGAAACCTAGTCCTTTCACGCTCCAGCTCTCTCCCATGGCTCAGCCGGGCGGCGGCGGGGTCTTCGCCTTCGGTTCGTTCTAAGAGCGAGCCTTCCTTCAAACTTGATTCGACTTTTTCCTTAAGCCCGCGAGACCAATCATCATGAGCAAACCTTCTCGTTCCTCCATCACAACCCTACTCCTCGTAAGTGGAACCATCTTCGCCAGTTGTAGCGTCGATACCAAGGGGCTCGTCTTTGACGACGACAAATTCGACAAAATCGAAAACACAACTGCCGGCGACGGGGACAAAACCTCGGGGGGAGGCTCCAGCTCCACCTCGGGGGACGGAGACGGAACAAGCTCCGGCGACGGCGACGGAACGAGCGGTGATGGGGATGTGACCTCGGGTGGCGGCTCGTCCGGTGACGGCGACGGCACTACGGGCGAAGGAGGAAGCACCACCGGCGAAGATCCCGTCGAACCCGAGTGCACCATGGTGGGCGAGCTGCGCTGCGACGAAGACGGCCGACAGGTCCAGGTCTGTACCGGAGAGGCCTTCATCAACGCGGGCGACAAGTGTGAATTCGTCTGTATTGATGGCGCGTGCGACGGCACCTGCATCCCCGGCGACACCGAATGCGTGAGCGAGACCGAATCACGTAGCTGTACCAAGGTGGGTCAATGGACCGAGCCCGCCGCCTGCGCCAACGTCTGTGTGGGCAGCTCCTGCGGCGGCGTATGCCAGCCTGGTGAGCGCAGCTGTGATCCCGACGACACCACGGGGAAAGGCAAGCGCCTGTGCAACTCGATGGGCGAATGGGAAGTCGGTGAGGCTTGCACCGCCGGCGAATGCCAGGACGGAGGCTGCACGGCTTGTGCGGGCGACGACACCCAATGCACGGCTGACAGCAAGGGCGTACAAACTTGTAATAACGGCACCTTCGGCGACGCCGTCGAATGTGTGGACAAGATCTGCATCGACGGCGCATGCACTGGCGAATGCCGGCCGGCGCTGGGTAAGGACGAGCCGTATCGTCAATGCGTAAAGAACGAAAACGGACCTTCCTATCAGATCGAAACCTGTGGTGCCGACGGCAAGTATGGCAACACGACTGCTTGCAACTTTGTCTGTGTCGAGGGCAGCACGACTGGGCAGGCTAAGTGCGGTGGAGTCTGCAAGCCTAATCAGACCCGTTGCGAAGATGGCGTTCTTCTCCAATGTTCAGACGATGGCATGGAGGAGAAGAAGGTCGAAGATTGCAAGGCAAGCGGGGAGCAATGCCTCCCCATCGACTCGAAGGGGACTCTCGGTTGCGGTGTCTGTACCGAAGGCAGCGAAAAGTATCCCAATCGTCGATGCAAGCAACGCTACGTCGAAACTTGTATTAGTGGCCAGTGGAAGCAAGCCAAGTCGGCGTGTCCCAGTGGGATCAACAAGGGCCAGACAGGAGTCTGCTGGGACGGAAAGTGCAACTATGCCATCGACGTGTGTGGCGATACTCGCGGAGACGGTTTCGGCTGCCTCGACTCATCCACGCCGTGGACCTGCGAAGGTTCGACCTACCGGACGGGGGAGTGCAGTTTTACGGGGTTTAGCTGCACCTACACGAAGTGTTCGGGCGTCATCAAGTTCTAGCCTCAGCTCTTAGCGAAACGAAACCGAGGGGAAGTCACAGTGGGCTTCCCCTTCTTTCGTTTTTGCCCGGCCCCCGTCACGAGGGAAAAATCTCATCGCTCGCAGGCGTCGCACCTGATCTTTACGCCTCGGTACTGGCCCAAATCTGGGCACACCTGTGTCCAGGGCAGAGGCTTCGCGGTGACCACCTCGCCCCAAACGGCTCCGGACCCACCCACAGGGCGTTGCAGCACGACGCTCGCTTAAACGGCCTCTCAAGCCCAACGAACGACCGACTCCGGCCCGGTCGCCCGACTTTGATGGACGCCCCGAGCGGATGAGCTCTGGTGGCACATCAATTGCTTATTGACGAAAGTGACTTGTCCATCGCCACCCAAAGCCGGTCCTCTTTCCGCCCCCTTGCTCTCGAATGGCCCGCCCGCTACGCCGACCAAGATGCACCATCTTCGTCGACTCGTATGTCCCGGTTTAGGGATCTTAAGCGGATTGCTCCTGGCTTGCTCCCCCGAGCGCGAGTTCAGTGAGACGACTCCTGTCTACGACCCTAGGAACGACTCCGACAACGGTTCCGGCGGAGGGACCAATTCGACGGGAGAGAACCGCCCATCCGGAGGTTCCTCGTCGACAACCGGTGCGGACTATTACCCCGTGGGGAGCGATTTTGGGCTCTCCGGCGAGGGCGGAGCCTCCAACAACGGCCTCGGGCAGGGAGATTTGACCGTGCTCCTGCTCATCGATCGCTCATCGAGCATGGCCGAAAACTGGGACAGCGGCAGCAAGTGGGAAGTCTCCCTCAACGCTTTTTTCCTCGGTCTCATCGGTGTCGAGGACGACGTCACCCTCGGGGCGCTCTTCTTCCCGACAGATGGGGAGTGTGATGTCGCTCCAATGACTGCCCCCAACCAATTCGAGTACCAGAGCGGTCGTAGCTTCGTCTCCTCCTGGAAGGCCAAATCATCCAGCATCTTTCCCCTCGGCTCCACCCCCCTCGGCCCGGCCTTCGAACAGGCCAATATCGCTTTGACCGAAGCACAAAACGCGGGACTCATGGAAAGCGACCGTCGCTTCCGCGTCGTGGTGGTGACGGACGGCGTTCCCAACTGTGGCACAGACCAAAATCGAGTCCTTCAACTGGCCAATATCTGGCGCACCTGGGGCGTCGAGCTGCGCATCATCGGACTGCCAGGTTCGGAAGAAGCGTCGGCCTTCTTGCAGAATTTGGCCGTAGGAAGCACCCCCACCGGCAACGACGAAGTCGTGACCCCTGGGAGCGGCGCTGACGCCGAAGACGAATTCTACCAAGTCATTCGCTAACCTCTGACAAAAGCAATCAGCATCGTGACTCAGCCCAACACTTCGTCTGTGACTAGTTCGAGCGAGAGCACTCATGCTCTCAGCGCCCCTGCCGTCGAGCCACTGCCCATCATTGTGCGCGCAGAAACCACCGGCCTCGAGACACCGCCTACAAACGCGACTCTGCGTGTGGGTCACCAACCGGTCGTCGTAGGAGCAGGAACAGATGTGGACCTGTTGGTCAAAGATCCCGCCGTTTCTCGACGCCACGTCGAAATCGCCCTCGCGCCAGGCGGCGTATCGGTGACCGATCTCAAGAGTCGCAACGGCAGCTACTACTTGGGTCAGAAGTTCAGCCAAATCACCCTCAGCTTGGAGAGTCGCATCACCATCGGGCAGACCGAGCTGCACTTTTCGGCCGATCGCGAAGACTTCGAAGGCACGCGCGGCAGTGGCCGCAAGAGCTACGGACCGCTCATTGGCGAGGCCCCTTCGATGCAACGGCTCTTCACCCTGATGGAGCGGCTCGAAGGCTCTCTGGTCAACGTACTCATCGAAGGCGAATCAGGCACAGGCAAAGAACTCATCGCCCGCGCCCTGCACGAACACTCCCTATGCAAAAGCGGCCCCTTCGTCGCGATCAACTGTGGCGCCCTCGATCGCTCCTTGGTCAGAAGCGAACTCTTTGGCCACAAGAAAGGGGCCTTCACCGGAGCTCAAAGCGAGACCACCGGCGCTTTTGCCGATGCTGACGGCGGAACCCTCTTTTTGGACGAAATCGGAGAGCTTCCTCTCGAAGTGCAGCCCATCCTGTTGCGAGTCCTCGAATCGGGAAGTTACACAAAAGTCGGTGAAACACGCGCTCGCCCCGTGCAAGTGCGGGTCATCGCCGCCACTCATCGCCACCTCAAAGACGACGTACGTGACGGTCTCTTCAGAACCGATCTGTACTACCGCCTCATGGTCGTTCAACTCTCGGCTCCGCCCTTGCGCGAGCGCATGGGTGACTTACCAGTACTCGCCCAGGCGATCGCTCAGTCCGCGGGTATCGCCTCCCCTCCTGGCGAGATCATCGAACAGCTCGCCCAGCGCTCTTATCCGGGCAACGTGCGCGAGCTCAAACACGCGCTTTTGGCCTATTCCGCCATCGGCGAGCTTCCCTTAGGAGCAGCCGCTCCCACCGACGGCCTCACGGGCGATCGCATCTCGGTCTTTGCCGATCCCACCCAACCGTACGCTGAGCAAAAAGAAGCCCTGGTGGATCGCATGACCTATCTATATCTCAAAGAACTCATTCAGCGTTGCAATGGCAACCGTTCCGAAGCAGCCAGGGTTGCTCAGCTTCAACGCGGCTACCTGCGGCGACTCCTGCAAAAGTACGGCCTCGATGGCGGCCCCGATAGCGAACCTCCTCCGAAGCCCTAGGCTCACCTAGATCCTCAGAACCGAAAAGACAGCGTCGCCTCCGTCGCCTTGAGCTCCAGCGAAAGCGGCCCCTTCTTGTGCGCTTTTTGTGGACCTCGCTTTCGAACGTCCCAAACCCAAAGCGCCGCCCCGGAAGATACACCAACCAGCCCCCCCACAAAGAGAGCGGTCGCGATACGCGCATGCAAAAGAGCCTTTTCGGTTCGTGCCTTTTCCTCGTAGGGGCAACGTTGGTTCGGACAATTGGCTCGCACCTTACGCCCTAGCTGCCAGGCAATAACCCCATAAGTCAGACTGCCGCCCAAAAGAGCGGCGCCACTCGCGAGCGCCCCGTAGGCCCCTCTTCGTAGCACGCCCGGCCCCTGTCTTTTGAGATCCCCGATGCCCCTTTGCGACGCGCCTTCGTTCACGACCTGTTCGCTCCCCTTGAGCCCCGTCGATCCGCCTGCAAAAGCCAGGGCAAGACGCAGCGTCCCGCCACCTTGAGCTCTCACATCTTGCTCCTGCCTCCGTTGCTCAGCGTCGACCACAACGAGTCGGTACTCACCAGCAGGAACCACAAGCGATACCCTCCCCTCCTCCGCCGCATCAACACGACGTTTGAAAGATGAGGAAGCGGGCTCTACGCCCTGCAGCACGATCTGGACCGGAAGACTGAGCTCACCCAGAAGCTGCAAGTCCATCTCGAAAAGACGCGCCCGTAACTGAGGCCTTTCCTCATGGGCTTGGGTGTAGGCCATCTTCCAGGCCGAAGGGCTCGCTTCGGTGATCGCTTCAGCAAGGCAGCGGTCATAGAGCCTCAAAGCGAGTTCGTGTCTCCCCAAAGAAGCGGCTGCACGCGCCTGGTAGAGCACAAATACGGGCGAATGCGCCCATTCGTTTGCCTCGGCAAATTGGTCCAGAGCGACCTGAAAGTCGCCTTTCTCAAAGGCGGCCAGCGCCTGATGCCCGAGCAACAGGGCGCGCTTTGCCGGCTTATTCTCACCCGTTGCGCTCCGATCATCTTTCGCTGACTCGCGTCCAGTAGAAGAACTCGCCTCTTGGTGACTTCCCGTGCCCTTGTCGGCCCATGCCGGGCAGCTCACCATCAGACTTGCACAAATCCAGACCAACCGAAGCGAGATGACGGTTGACCAGGCGTCAGAGAAGCGAAAGAATGAAAGCCGGCAGATCAAGGGTCAGTGAGGGGCAGGCCAAAGAGGGGATCGGTCGGAGGCGCGTCAGAGAGTTGTACCTTCTTCGGGGCGCTCTTGTCATCCTGACCTGAGCCGGAAGAAACGGCAGGGCTCGGGCTAGGCTTGTCGAGTGATGCAGTCGAAGGTTTCGAGCCTGCTCGAGACTGACTCTGTGGACGAGGAGAAGACGGCATCCGAACTGGCTCAAGAGAGGGCTCAGATGCAGCAGGACGCTGACTTCGGTGCTGAGCCTCCGGTTCGTGGACGATTGAGGGCGATTGGTGGGAGGAAGGAGCGGCGTCCGGCATCACCCGCGGCGACAAAAACCGCTCCGGCTCCTGCACTGGCGTGGCGGTTTCCGAGGTGGGAGCAGACAAATCGACGCCGGGACGCAGCTGCGGCTCGACCTTGCCATCCGGACTGCGCGCGAACCACATCCCCACACCAAGGGCCCCGACCGCCGCCCAGCGCGCCCAGAACGCGGAACGCCCGCTCCGGGACCTGTGTCGCCCAGACTTCGTTTTTTCGGTACTGCGCGCCACCGCAATCGAGGCCGTCTGGCTATCTCGCCCGGACGAGCCGTCACTTTGACCCGCTTGCGCCGCCAGCTCAGTCGCCTCGGAGGGAGGCCGCAGACTCAAGGAGGCGGTCGCTTCGAGACGCCCCTCAGGGTTCGTTTTTCCTTCTGCCCCCACGCTCCCACTCATCCCCCGGGCCAGCGACGCGCGACTCAGCCATTGGTCGAATTCACCGAAGTAGCGAAAACTCTCAGCAGATGCGGGAGCAAATTGCCGCACCGCCTCTTTGAAATCGAGGCAAAAATCACCCACCGACTGATGCCTATCGCTTGGAGCTCGTCTAAACGCCTTAACGAACAACTCATCAAAAGACGCGCCCAGCTCTGGGGCATGCGTGGAAAGCAAAGGTGGTGACTCGGTACAAATCCGGATCACTGTATCGTTGGGGTTCTTACCTAAAATGGGGGGTCTTCCACTCAAGATGCGGTAAGTTACTGCCGCAAGCGACCACACGTCGGTCAAGGCGCTCAGCCGGTCGCCGCGCGCCTGCTCTGGGCTCATATAGGCTGGGGATCCGAGCACCATCCCTTGCGTCGTTTCGTTCGAATCTCCAGCCCATTCTTTGGCGATACCGAAGTCGATCAACTTGAGGTGAGGAGCCGCACCTAGCTCAGTGATGAAAAGGTTGCTTGGCTTGACGTCCCGATGAATCACACCAGAAAGGTGCGCAACCTGCAGGCCCCGGGCAGCCTCAATCACGAGGGGGAAGGCCTCCTTGGGGCTCAAGCGCCGCTGACCTTCCAGGTAAAGGGCCAGATCGCTCCCGTCGAGCAGTTCCATCGCTAGATACGGCGATTCCTCGTCGACACCGAAGTCGAGGACTTGAACGATGTGAGGGCTCTTGAGCTGAGCCAGAAGGCGCGCTTCGCGGCGAAATCGATCGGCTGATTTGCCCCCCGCTTCGGCTTCATTGCGAATGAACTTCAGGGCGACTTGAACCTGCAAATCGAGATGTTCAGCCCGCCATACCGAGCCCATGCCCCCACGAGCCAGGCGCTGAACGAGCCGGTACTTCCCGGCAACCATCTGCTCAGCCCGACGTTCCAATGTAGCAGGAAGGCTACCATTTGCCTTGCTGAGCGCCTACCGAACGACGTCCTCGTTTTTAATATTTGCGATGAATTCCACCTCAAGAACGGTGCCGCCAAAACTCCCAATGGCCCAACCTCCGTCTAAAGGGATAGTCTCTATCCACTCTAGATCTCGTCTCAGCACGTATTCGTACTGCTCGTTGATTTCAAATGCAGCCGCAGCGCCTCCCGCTCCCAGGCTCGACGTCCAGTCCGCCAAATGGCTCTCTCCTGAGTCGGGACCATAAACGAAGAGCTCATCTTCACCCTCCCAGTAGAAACCCACAAGTTGCTCACCTGGCGCCAATGAGCCGTCGGCAACCCTTTGAAGCTCGATGCCGACCTGAGGAGCATCCGCCACCAGTTCTTCTGTTGGGATACGAAAAACTTCAAAAGTCCCACTTTCCTGATCGAGAAAGGCAACAGCAGGATCACCTTCCCAGATCATCTGCGTCACTTTGCTCCGCCCCGCCTGGAGCTGACCCCGAACAATGGGGAAGGATTGCTCGCTCAACGCCGGCACCCCCCGGTAGTTTCCCGAGTTTTCGTCATAGGCGAAAAGCATGGGCCCGACCTCAAGATGGATGCAGGTGAGATGGCTATAGCTGGGGTTGGCTGCCTGGCGCGAGTGGATCGAAAAACCCCCTTGCTCATCAAAGGCAGAAACGCGCTCGACCAACCCCACGGGGTCGTAACCGCGCAAGACCGGCCCAGCCTCAGAAGACACGACAACTAGCTGGGTCCAGGTCAAGTCTTCGGCCCACAGGGTCCGGGTGATCAAGTCGTCACCTTCTCTCACCTTGAGGACCGAAAGACGATGGGCCTCGGGTTCGTAGGCGAAGTAGTAGGGCTCGCTGACCCCCGGCTCAAATGCAAAGAGCGTCCCCTCGGGCCAAGTCGCGGGGAAGTCATCCATGATCGCGCTCTTGTCAGTGGGCAGAGGGTCACCCAAGTTCCCCGTTTCGATCCCGGCATTCAGGCCGGCGCCAGTGCCCCCTGACGCCTCTTCCCCCGATGTCCCCCCGGAGGCCGCGACGGTTTCGGGCTCGGCTGACTCGTACGTCAGGCCATCGAGCCCCAATACATCCGCGCATCCAAGGGGAAGGAGCAGTAGGAGGACAAGGCGGTGTAGTTTCATGAGTGGCTGCAATCGGAGGCCGGATGCTGCCGCCTCGCCATCATCAATACAAATAGCATGCCGGACTGGACAGAACCATTTTTGGCGGTTTTTCGCCGCAACGCGGGAGATTCCGCACGGACCGGCCTGTACATCTGGTCATCCAAGTATCCAAACTGGCTCCCTGCGTCGCCGCCGAGCGCGGGGCAGATTTTTACGAAACCCGCCTAAACTGACTCGAGCTAACGCCACGAAAGCGAGGTTGTGCTTTGGCTGAGACGCACTATGCCTTTGCCGATGTACGCGCTCTACAAGCTGCTCCTGGTCATCCACATTTCGGCCGCCGCCGTCACCCTCGGGGGAAGCACCGGCTTGCTGCGCCACTTGCGACGAGCCTGTGAGGCCGGCGGAAACACCTTCCTTCTGGCGGCGCAGGACGCCCTGCGCCGAGGAAAGATCATGGGCATTACCAGTTTCATAGTACTTTGGACGGGCGTCTCGTTGATCTTCGTCCGTGGTGGGTTCAAGGCTGTACCGTTTCAGATCCATATCGCTCTGACGATCATGATCGCCTCCATCGTGGTCAGTGCGACCATCATGCGCCCCACCTCAAAACAACTGGTCGAACTGGCGCAGGCGCCGGAACTCGACAAAGAAACGGTAGCCAAGAAGCTCAAGAAGATGGCGATGGGTCAGGGTATCTTGCACCTCAACTGGCTCGTGATGCTGCTGCTGATGTTATTTGCTAACTAAGCTATTGAAATAAAAAGAGAAACGAACCATCTGCGAACTTGGCTTTACACCCGGGGCCGGGCGGGCCAAGTTCCCTCCATGACCTTGGGTCGACGCCAGGGACGCACCCGTCTCCTTCTGATTACTCTCGCGCTGCTGTGTGCAGCACCGAGTTGCTCGAAACGTGACGAGAACGTTTCTTCCCCCACCGATCCGCTCCCAGCTGGCGCCGAAAACCGTCCCGTACGCGTAGGGGAGCCTGCCCCCGATTTCGAGGCGGTCGCGCATTCAGGTCAAAAGATCAAACTCTCTGAACTGAGGGGCAAGGTAGTGATTCTCTACTTCTACCCCAAGGACGGAACCCCCGGTTGTACCACCGAAGCCAAGGGTTTTCGCGACCGGCATCAATCCCTCGATCGGGCCGGGGCCGTCGTGATCGGCGTCTCGACGCAGGACAATCAGTCCCATCAAGAGTTCGCCGAACGCTACAATCTTCCCTTCTTGCTGTTGCCCGACGAAGATGCAGAGATCGCTGAGGCCTACGGAGTCGGCTCGGTCCTCGGTTTTACCAAACGGGTGACCTTCATCATCGATCGTCAAGGCCGCATCGCCAAAGTCTACGAGAGGGTTTCCCCCCCGGGGCACGCCGAGGAAATCCTCGAGATCATCGAGCGCCTACCCCAGGAGAAACCGCCCGAGCATCCCTCTGACGAGGCGTCGGATCAGACGTCACTCACTCCGCGCTGACCCGTGGGAACCAAGCGTGAGAGGAGCAGCGCCGGCACAGCAAGAGCGCTCACAATTACATAATAATAAAAAGCTCCCACTTTCTCAAAAATGTCCCCACTGCTCGTTCCGAGTAGAATCTGCGCCAGCGAGTAAACCACGGTGGCGAAGGCGTAGTGGGCCGTCTTGTGGTGAGGATGGCAGCGCCTCATGATGAAGATCATCTGAGCGGCGACAGCGAGCCCCGCGCACAGCTTCTCGATCACGAGAACGAGACTAACGATCGAAAGCTGCAAGAAGGAGGAGGAAAAAGCCGCGATCAGCCCTTGCTCGGCAGTCTCCGGAGGGATCGCCAGATGCCCCTTAGCCAACACCAGTGCCAAGTAGAGTGGTTCGGTGATGACCATCAGGAAGGTGATCGGGACGAGGGCTCGCTCGAAACCCTGCTTCGCGATCCAGGCTCCTCCCCAAATGGTACCGAAGATACTGGCAAAAGTAGACAAAACACCAAGCAACGCCCGGAGCTCGGTGGCGATGCCGAGCTCACGGCTAAGCAAGACCGATGACATAGAAAACATCATCGCGTCCGCCGCTTTGTAAAAAAAGAGAAAAGCCATCACGAGCAGAATCGAGTCCTGGCGCAAAAAACTCAGATATGCCCCGCGTTCTTCTCGCCGCTCTACCCCAGAGACCGAATTTTCTTCGTCAGCTCCCGGCTGCGCCGGGAGCACCCGATGCATGACAGCGGCTACACTACCAAGCAGCAGTCCCCCGAGCGAGAAGCTAAGCAACCAGTTGACCAAGCCGCCCAAGAAGACGAGGAGAAACGAGCCTAACAACATCGCCACCCGATAGGCTGCCACGCGTAAGCCGGAGTAGCGCGCCTGATCTTGCGGGCTCAGCTGCTCCAAATAAAAACCGTCGCAAGCGATGTCATAGACAGCTGAGAGGATACCGATAGAAAACAACAGCCCCCAAAGAAGCATAGAATCCGCGGCTGAGGGGTGCATGGTGGTTGCAACCCGATGAGCCACGACGGCAACGCCACCCATGATCACACCCATCATCAGCTGCGTCCCCAGCATCCAGCGACGAAGAGTAAAATACCCTTCCACAAAGGGGCTGAAGATGACCTTAAGCAGTATCGGAATGTGCAAAAGAGCCGTCCGCCCCACTTCCGCAGGACGCGCGCCAATCGCCGTAAAAAACTCCGCAGCAACCTGGTGCATCAAAGACCAGGGCAAACCTTCCGCGAAATAGGACACGCTCACCCAGCCGAGACGAGAGGCAGGTTTCTCTAACTCGAGCCCCCCCCGCCGATTGGACCGGCGGCCGGTGCCCGCGTCCTCGCGGCTCACAAGGACCTCGAAGCGAGCTCTTCGACCTGTTTTAGAACCGCAACAGCGCTCATCGCCCCTTTGAAGACATAGAGGCTGCCGCCGCTCTCGGGCGGAAGCACCTCTTCGCTCACGCGTAAGCGGGACGAAGCGGCGAAGATCACGCGCTCATGTTGACCACTCTGTGCCCACTCAACACGTTGCCACACAGCATCTCGACTCCAAAATCCCATGAGTTCTAGATACACGCTCTTGCGGTCTTGGGCCGAAAACTTGAGATCCGAAACACAGACCCCCACCCCAGGAATATTCATGACTTCCCCCCAGGGTTCGACTTTCCAAGGCGTTTTCTTCTTTTTGATCGCGGCGATGAGCGCTCTCAGCTCGGGCCTGAGCCACTCCTTCTCCTCGCTGTCAGCCCGTCGCGGCGTGGTCCACGACTTCTCATAGGTCAGAGATTTTCGCTCCTTCCCCCAGCGCAACTCGGCACTCAGCTTCCCACGCTCACACTCCATCAAGATGGGCAGGACGAGAGCAAACTGGAGACCGTATTTGGTGACTGCCTCAAAGAGACTGAACGGGCCGTCGATTTCGATACGGTAGCTCTGAGGAGCAAACTCTTCGATCCTGAACAGCAACTGGCGAAACTTCAGCTTTCTGAATAGCCGGCGCAACTCTTCGGCGTCGGCACAGTGCAACTCGCAGCTGATCCTCACGGCTCGAAGCAGTACCCCCTGAATGTGCTGCTTTTCGTACTCGAAAACCAGCTCTTTGCAGCCGAATCGTGGCGCCGTAAGAAGCCGTTTGGCCCCTTTGAGATCACTATAGAGCGCCGACTCCAAACTCTCCGCCGTCATCTCGAACTCTTTGGCCACCGCTCTGAGCACCGCATCACGGTCGAAACGCTCTTGCGCCGACTGAGACAGTCGCGCCTCGGCCGCCGTCGAAAAAAGTTTTTGGCGCAGCTCGATCGGCTCTCTCTGAGTCGAGTCAGAAAACTCACATGCATCTAAGAGAATTTTCTTGAAGCCGGCCCACACCTTCTCCAGCTTGTTGACCCGGGAGACTTGATTGAGGGCCGCCTCGACTTCTTCGAAGTTCTCTCCGATGTTTGCTTGAAGGGCGAACAACATGGCCTCACCCATGCGCTCGACTTCGGGCAGCTCTGCCCCCTTGAGCTCGGTCACTTTGAGTTCGTCACCGCGACGGCGGGCTCGCACTAGATCGGCACTGAGCACCATCAGCTCCGTCCTCCCAAAAAGTTGCTCTTGCCCTGGTAGGCCCGATGATCTCGGCGTCGCTCACTCGTTTGGGACTCGCTCGTGTCGCCAGACACCAATTCGTAAAGCAACGCTCGCTTTCCGTCCTGCTTCCGCAAGATGCGGCCCAGGCGTTGCACGTGTTCCATGACCGAACCGCTGCCACTGAGTACGACCGCCACATTGGCAGAGGGAACATCGACGCCTTCATTGAGGACGCGTGAGGTGACGATGGCGCGATAGCGCCCTACATCAAAACCTTTGAGGATCTCCGTCCGCTCTTTGACCTTAGTCTGGTGTGTGATCGCCGGTACGAGAAAGCGCCGACTCACTTCGTAGACCGTAGCATTGTCCTGGGTGAAGATGATCGTGCGATCAGCTCGATGTTGATCGAGAAGTTCGGAAAGTACTCGGAGCTTTTCTGCGGCAGCAAAAGCCAGCGATCTTTGCCTGCGGTAGGCGACCATCGCGGCGCGCCCTTCAGCCGAGCGACTGCTGCGCTTGATGAACTCGCCAAAACCATTCGGGCTCCCCATTTGGATGCCGCTGCGGCGGACGAAACCGAGGTAGGTCTGGCGCGCCTCGTTGTACTCCTGTCTTTCTTCCTCAGTCAGTTGCAAAACCAAGCGGCGGGTTTCGTAATCCGCCAGATACTCGCCCGCGAGCTCGTCTATCTGCTTGTCGTAGACGATCGGACCAACCAGTTCATCGTAAAGCTCTTCACGTCCGTCCGCGCGATCCGGCGTAGCGGTCAAGCCAAGACGAAAAGGCGCCAAGCACAGCTGAGCCGTCAGAGCATAACTTTCACCAGGAAGATGATGGCACTCGTCGAAAACGATCAGGCCGAATCGATTACCCCAATGCTCCATATGGAGGTAAGCTGAGTCGTATGTCGTCACAGTGAGCGGAAGCACGTGGTGCTCCCCTCCCCCAACTATTCCCACCTCACAACCAAAGGTCTTTGAGATCAGCTGGTGCCACTGACGGACGAGATCGAGCGTAGGCGCGACGACAAGCGTACTGCGTTTGCGACTCGCCAGGGCGAGGAGGGCGACCAGGCTCTTACCTGCTCCCGTTGGGAGAACAACGACCCCCTGGTACTTCGCAGCTTTCCACGAAGCCAAGGCCTCCGTCTGAAAGGGGCGCGGAGGTGGAAGTTCAGGGGCGGCCAAAGTCAGATTTTCGTACTTGCGCGCCTCGTCCCGAAACGAAACCTTCACCTCGTGGAGGTAGCGGACGAGCGGGGCGTAGGCGCACGCTGGCGCTCGGTAGAGGGAAGAGCGCGGGTCCCACTTGGCTCGAGTGGCGGCCGGCAGCGTCACTTCTTGTCCCACACCGGACAACTCGAGTGTGCCAGAAAAGAAACGAAGCTGGACGCTCATGGGCTGAGGCCTTAGCTCAGATAGGGTCCTTTCGAAACTCGAAGGGAAAAACCTTAACTATTGACTATTGTCACCTGCACCCTCACCTACCGACAAAATACACCGACCAGCTGATTGTCCAGGCTGGAAGCACTTCCACTCCACTTGAGGCAAGTATGACAAGGTTGTCACGGTAGCGGTTCCATGCTCATTAGCCTGGCGGTAAAATTGGCGATTGAAGAGAATCGACGGTTTTTCTAGGCGAATGTGTGACAGGGTCATACGGGTGTTTCAATCGACTCCAAGCGCTGACCTTGGGCAGGTCTCAACTGGTATGACAAGAATGTCAGGTTTGGCGATTGTTTCCGTTCACATCAAGGGAATTGACCATTCTAGTGTGAACAAAAAAACAACGAGGACCCCCCAGCTGGTGGAGTCCTCGTCACTTCGATTATTTTAAGCAGTCAGGGACTGGGAATCAGCCCGCGCCGCCCGCGCCGCCTGCGCTTCCGCCGCCGTCGCCGCCTGCGCCGCCGCCGGTGTCACCGTCGCCGCCGGTGGTCTCGTCGCCGTCGCCGCTAGTGGTCTTGTCGCCGTCGCCGCTGGTCTCGTCGCCGTCGCCGCTGGTGGCGCTGCTGCTCTCGCCGCCGTCGCCGTCGCCTTCGCTGTCGTCGCTAGAACAACCAGCGATCGAGAGGCCGGTACCGAGTGCAACAATCGAGAAAATCGTAAAAAGCTTCTTCATTATAAATATTCCTCCGAACAACCCATGGGTTTGAAATGTTTGGGACGGGTGTCAGTGGGGCATAAGCAGGCATCGTGCCAACATGGCGACCAAAGGCGTCTGTTTCGTCACAATGTCGCCGAAACCATCGAAACCAAAGTCAATTTTATGGTTTGGTACAAATTTTAGGTCAGACAAGAAAGCTCCCAAAACTCAATCCGCTCCGTGAGCTTCCCGAAGCAAAACCGGATCTTGCTGTCACGGTCGACTCCCCTTGGGCGGAAGTTCATATAGTCATAAGTACCGGAATTCATTTCTATTCAATCGAAGAGCTCTTGTTGCCTATGCGGTGCCCCCGCAAAGAGGAGTGAAAGCCATCGCCGTTCCCCCTTGCGCCCGCCTACCCCCTCGGCTAGATACCCCGCCCCCGCCGGCACCAAGGTGTCTGCTGGAAATACCACGCGAAGGTGGCGGAATGGCAGACGCGCTAGCTTGAGGTGCTAGTGGGGTAACTCCCGTGGAGGTTCGAGTCCTCTTCTTCGCACTCTTAAAACCCTGGAATCCGATGCGGTTCCGGGGTTTTCTGTTTCGCCCATTGACGTTTTCTTTGACGAATGGCTCTTCACCCTCCCTCGAAGGAGACGGCTGAGCCTTCGAATTCGACTTCGGCGCCCCA
>JBNKYC010000039.1:0-76771 GCA_050300635.1 Polyangiaceae bacterium | reverse complement strand
GAGGGCTCCACAGACACCTAGCCATGGTCGCCCTCCTTCACGCCTTCATCTCCCTCCATCGCGAGGCTTTTTCCCCCTCTGGACTCGGGGCAGAAGTGGACCTGGAATGACTTCCGTCGTGCCGTCGCGCAGGTCCTGATCTGTTGGGTCGGGCACTGCCCCACCTGCAGTCGCGCCTTCGAATGTTTCCCAGGAAGACGGCTGATCAGGTAGTGCTAGTTGGGCCGGCCATGCGCTACGTCGATGGTGCCATCACGACTGACGTGGAGGTGGCGCGCAATCACGAGAACTTTCTCAAATTCGGAGTGCAATACACCTACATTGCCGCCCTCACGGCCTGTCCGGCTCAAGACGGTTGGCGACTGCCCAAGAGCTGGGTGGGTCCAAACACCCAGCAGCTGGACGGCGATCTGATTCAGCTTTTGGATCAGGTCACCCTTCGCAATTCCCCCGTGGCCGAAAGTGCAACGACCCAACTGACTGGCAGTGATGATCGAGGACCCCTCCTATACCCAAATCGCTACACGGGAGGCGGCAAGTTGCTGCGCTCGACCCACTGGAATGGCTGGGCTGATGACGCTCCCGATCCAGCTAGCTACTTACGCTACGGAGATGACGCGGCACTCCTCGATATTCGGGGTTCTGGGTCCACCACTTACACAACCCAAGCGTCCATGGTGGGGGATGGCGGCTACAATTTCTTCATGTATTTGCAGGGTGATGATCTCGGCACTCTGGTCGATACCACCTACGCGGGCGTTTCCGCGAGCACCGACTTAGTCTGGTTTGGCTATTTGGGGATCTCGCCCGAAAGCGGTTGGGACCTCAGTTACCCTGATGAGGTCAATGCAAAAGATGACGATGCTCTCGTGACCTTTTGGCGCAATTATAAACGTCGCGGAGAAGCATTTTTCGCAATCAACGTGCGTTGCCTTCGCGATGTGGATGTCCAGTGAATTGAACGTCGAAAGTGGGGGAACGCGGTCGGCCTGCCCCCCGCCTGGCTATAGAGACATTCCGGCGAGAGCTCCCAACAGCCCCGCGACCAGTACGATGGCGACAAACAGCAATGCATCGCGTCTCCATCCGAGGCGTCTACTGGGACTTGCAATAGCATGTCCCAGCAAACGGTAACCAACTACACACGCTAAACATGCCAAACGCAGGCTTTTCCTGGGTCGAGCCCTCGCCCCGACAGGGGTGAGACCTAGGAAAAGCCGTTCCATGTTATTGCAAGCGGCTGTAGTCGCTCCATCAGGGGCATCTGTTTCGATCACTGCCGCGCTGCGTTCTGCATCAGCAATGGCGCGATTCAAGTCGCTGCGATCCAGCTTGCCACTCATCGTCGTCAATGTCGTGGTCAGTCGTTCGCTGAATGGGCCGTGACTTGGCGTCGGCAACTCGAAGTAGTGCGCCATGGCGACAGCATTCGGGTCAGTCTTGCTGCCTTGTAACCTCTGATCGAGCTTTCTGAAAAATGGACTCGAGTCAGGGGCGCTGCGGAGCTCGAGCAAGTCTCGCTTCAACTCGTCAGGGAGCTTGTCCATCGGTGCTCCTTGTGGTGTCGATGAACCGATCTTCGTGGATCATGGGTACTTAGTTACAATGGTTAGTCTATCGTCCCCAGTTCCGCCAGAGCCTGGGCCAGCTTCTCGCGGGCGCGACTCAGTCTTGATTTGAGCGTTCCGACGGGGATCCCTTCAATTTCGGCGACTTGTTCGTAGGTTAGACCTTCGATATCGAATAGCATCAATGGAAGTCGATACTTGGGGTCGAGGGTCTCGATGGCGAGGTGAACGCGGGCGATGCGGCGCTTTTTGCGAAGAATGCGGTCAGGGATGTCCGCGGTGTTGCCGGCCGGATCGGAAAAGTCTTCGTTGGGCCGCATGCGCTCCTTGCCGAGTTTGCTCCGGTACCAATCCATGCAGGTGTAACGGGTGACCCGGTAGAGCCAGGTCGAAAATGCGGAGTCGCCGCGAAAACTGCGCACTGCGCGAAACGCGCGAACCATCGCGTCTTGGGCCATATCGTCTGCGTCCTCCCAGGTACGCGAGAACGAGCGAGTCATGCGCCGTACTGTGTCGGCGTGTGGTAGGATGAGTTCCTGAAATGCGAGAGGATCCCCCGCTCGGGCTGCCTCAAGAACTTCGTCATCGTTGCCGAAGTCCCTTGCGAGCTTCTGATCAACGCGGACCGCGTCCGAAGTCGGCTCGTGATCGAAACCGTCTTCGGCGGTATTTCTATCAGTTGGGAGGCCTGCGCCGGAGGTGTGCATTTTCGTCTAGGGCCATGTCACTATCGATGGCAGTGATTGAGTCAGGGGTCAGGGATCGGTGGGACGACAGTGCAAAGTCAGTCAGTAGCCGAGGGCAATGTCGACGCGCGGACTTGAGGCTGAGGGCCCCGAACTGGCGGTGTTTGAGGTGCTCTGTGGAGGTGCGGTTGCTGCGGGGTGGGCGCTCGCTGTTTTCTTGTGGGCCTTCACGACAGGTTTCGGAAGGGTTCCGACTGGTTGGCTGTCGGCACTGGTGGTTGTGGAGAGGGAGAGGGAGCTTTGCGTGTTGGACGTATGTTCCTTCGAAGAAGACGACGGCTGCTTGGAGTTCTTCGCTTCTTCTGCGGGGGCATCGTGTTCTGATTGCTTTTCGGTGCTCGCGTCTGACGCGTCCAGGTTGGGCAAGTTGGGATCGGACACGTCTCGCGCATCGCGGTCGAGCGTCGGGTACCTAGCTGATTTTGATCCTGTGACCAGATTGGCTGTAGACAGGGAGAGCGGGCCGGTTTCGGCCTGAATAGATCCGTGCTCCATCGCCTCCCGCTGACTGTGGGTGGCAAAAAATCCGAGGCCTGCGGCAAGGGGCGCTGCAACAAGTGCGGCCCAATGAAAGCCCCGTTTGCCCTTTTCCGTGGCGGGAGGGGGGCTCGCCGTGAATTCCTCGAGCGCAAAGGAGCCGTCTCTTTGCCCGTCGGGCAAGGTTGGGCTCATGCCTTTCATTTCGATACCGAGACTCGCCGAAAGACTCGTTACTAGCTCTCGAACATTTGAAAACCGCTGCGCCGGGTCGCGCGCAAGCGCTTTCTTCATCCAGGCGTCGAGCGCCTGCGGCAATTCGGGATCGATCAGGGTAGGAGCTTTTGCCTCTTGAGTGCAAATTTGGACTAATATATCGCCCATGGTGCTCCCGTAAAAGGGGAGCTCCCCGGTGAGGCAGCGATACACCACGACCCCCATGGCCCATAGATCAGCCCTCTGGTCGACGACGCCTTCTCCTCGAATTTGCTCCGGACTCATGTAAGCGGGAGTTCCCAGCAGAGCATCGCTCTTGGTCGTGTGGGTGGTCAGAACGTCGCTCTGACTGAATTTCGCGATCCCGAAGTCCACCACCTTAACGTGTTCGCGTTCGTCTTCTTCGTCCCACACCAGGAAGATGTTGTCCGGTTTGAGGTCGCGGTGAATGATCCCTTTTTCGTGGGCTCGTGCGAGCGCCTTGCCCACCTGGGAGATGACGGACAATGTCGTCTCGCGATCAAGATGATCGACAACAGACAAACGCTTTCCTAGCGACTCACCCTCTAGGTATTCCATGACCATGTACGGCGTTCCGTCCGTCATGGTGCCAAAGTCGTAGACGTCGACCACGTGCTTGCTTTGTAGCGCAGCAGCTGCGCGAGCTTCGCTACGAAAACGCGAGACTGCTCCTGGCTTGAGTTTCGCCAGGTTGCGATCGATGAACTTGCAGGCGACTCGAGCGCGCAGCTCCTGGTGCCAGGCTTCCCAAACGGATCCCATCCCTCCGCGGCCAATCATCCCGCGGAGCTCGTACTTTCCACCGATGACCCCGGCGGGAGGCGGGAAAGACGGTGCCCGTCTTGAAAGATCCTCTACATCGTCCACTGAGCAAAGGGTACCACAATCGCAATGTGGATCACCTGCTGTTGGGGTGCTCGAAGCCTGCTGGCAAGCCTTATTGCCTGCTCATTATTCCTTTCTGTCGCTGCGGAACTCGGATTTCATGTCATTGCGAGTAGGAGTTCATGTAGGTGAACAGTTCCCAGAACGACCGGCTCTTTTCTGGCTGCCTGTGCTCTTGCCTCTTCTGCGCCCCAGATGAGATCCCTTCATTCACACAGGAAGCGCGCAGCGCGATAGCTGGCTTCCGATTTCAACGCGTCCCACTCGAGCCAGGCAACAAGAACCACACGCTCGGTTTGATGCATAAGTACACCGTGAGTGTGCAGTAGACTGCTCCCGCTGGGTGCTTGATAGACCAGTGTGATGGGGGATGCTTGCTTCCCGGTGGTGGGGTCGAAGAGCACCATTGCGTTTTCGTTTCCGTCGAAGTTCTCGCCAGTCACCGTCACGAGACCGTTCCCCGAGGTAGGCCGCTTTGGAAAGTAGGGAAGAGGCGTGCCTTCGTCGATGGCTGTGGCGCCTGAAAAGCTCAAGTTGAGTTGACCAAATGAAGTCGGCGGCACCTTGCCGGCATAATAGGTGTCGTGAGCGAATTCTGGCTCACCCTCGGTTTGTAGACCAAAGATCAAGGCCCCCTGTTCCACAGCGAGTACCCCGCCAGAATAGCCCACGCCGCTTGGTGCGAAGGAGAGATCGATGGGGTCCTTCAGATCGGGCAACGTGCCGGCCCGCAGCTGAGTAGTGAAATCTCCCATGATGATGTGAGCATTGTCTACGAAAGCGTAGCCGGTCAGTGACCACGCGGGTCCGACATTTTGTCCGGTCGCCACAGGGATCATGGGCAGCGGGGAGACAAAGAGCTGGTAGGTGTCTACGTCGACCGGACTCTTGGCGCAGTCTGTGTCGTCGGAGCACAGGGAGCCCGCGAAGCCGCACACCCCACCTTCACACTCGCGTGCATATTGCTTGCACACCAGAGCATAGTTAAGTGTTCGACTCTCCAGATCGAGGGCATAGCTGTCGAGGCGTACGTACAAGTCCTGTTGATCGCAGGTGGTATCGATGTGCTCGTTTTCGATAGGAGGAGCAATGGTTTCTTCTGCGACACCAAAGGTCCATTTGACAAGCATATTGTGAGACCCGCCATAAACTTCGAGTTCGTTTTGAACGAGGCGCGCCGAGATATGACCCTGAATGTCGTTGAGTTCGGTGTAGGTCTGCATCGGTCCCAGAGCGCCCGATCGAGGAATGTAACGGATGACGATTTGGTCCGTCACGCCCGATCCGGTCACGACGGCGACGAGATATGCACCCTCGGGGGCGCCTACCAAAATGGGAGCCTCCGCCTTGTCGACCAGGTACTCACTGGCGAGCCCACGATCGGCCAAATCTTGGTTCGTCATCAAGTTGAAGACGTCCCCTTCTTGGGCGCAACTCAAAAAGACCGGGCTCGAGCCGCCCGAGGCGCCACCACCTGTTGAAGCTGTGCCTCCAGAATTTCTGCCGCTTGATGCGCCCCCGCTGTCTTGGTTGTCGATGGACGTGTCATTTTGACCCGAGTCGTGGCCACCTAGGCCAGAGCCACTCGAGTCGCTGCTGCCCGCAGTTCCCTCTCCGGTCGCATTTCCCGTATCATCGCTGCCTTCTGCATCGTGGTACTTGGAAAATCCAGCGATCAAGCTGCATCCCAAGGGTAGCAATGAGCCCAGCATCCAGGCCACACGGAGCGCCTTGAGTCTCATTTGAACTGTCCTCCCACGCAGAGCACGAATTGGGACGGACTCAGCCGTGCGTCGACGTGGCGCGAGGGAGAGGGAGAGGTGCCGGTTGGTGAAGAATTCGAAGGCCGAGGCGAACGCGTGATCAGCAAGTAGGTGCCGACACCGATGGCAATGATGCCCGCTCCCAAGCTGATGTCAGACACCAAGGCTTTGGTCTTGGCAGCATTGACCTGGTGACGTCCTTCGGGGGTGCATTGGTAGTCAGGACAGAGACGGTCGCTCTTTCGGGTCGCGTGCAGTTGATTCAGGGCCCCAATGCCAAATGCGGCACTTGTGCCGACCAAGACAGCCCCTGCTCCGATGGTGCCCCAAGCGAATGTTGTTCCAGATTGCGTCGAGGCAGTCGCTTGATCGAACTCTGCGGCAGGGCCGAGTGTGTCAGGGTCTGCTGAGGTCGACTTCTTAGGTTGGGACGGGGGATTGCTCATCCGCGGCTTCGGCTCGCTCGTCTGTGCTGGCTCGCTCGTTTTTTTCTGCGATGTCGGCGCGACTGGTGCGAACTTCAGTTGGAAGTGGATACTTTTGGCTTCTCCTGGGCTCAGCTCGAAGACTTGCTCTTGCTGGATGAGTTCTGGGCCCTTGACGACGATGCGGTGCTGTCCTGGATTCATCGGAATGACGCTATCGAGCAAACCAAGGGACAGCGGGGTGTCATCGATGAGAACGGAGAGGTTCATTTTTGCGCTTGGACCGGGCCATTGAATGTCGACGGTCAGCGTACCAATTTTTTGTTTGCAGGTGATGACTTCGCTGGTTGCTGCCTTTTGCGCTGCGAACCAGGCCTTCGATGCATTCGAGGGTAGGCTTTCGTTGATGACTTTCGTGTAGGCTTCCCTCGCTTCGACGAAGTGGCCCAACTCGGCTTGGGCCCGCGCAATGTAGAGCAAATGCGTCGGGGCATGTATGATCGATTCAGCTCGTTCGAGTAGCTCGACCGCGCTTTGCAGATCGCCTTTTGCATAAGCATTGATGCCTTGTTGCGCGATCTGGCGAGCCGCCGCACGTTCGCTGTCCGTGAAGGCATGTGCGGTGACGGACCAAGACCAAAGGAAAGCGAGCATCAGGATGCTTCTCGTGGCGGGCCCGAACATCGGGGTCGATCATACAACACTCGCTCTCAATCCGCCCCTGGACGCTGACGAAAGCTAGAGAAACGCCACTTATCAAATGGTCTTTACTGCTTTCCAGCTCAAAGCGACTCGAGTTGCGTGTGGAGTCCATGGGGGCCCGAGTCCGGACTAGAGGTTTCTCTCAAAGGTTCCCCAGCACAGCAGCTTCCCGTCCGACTTGCGCACACCACATCCATATCCGAAACCCGCCGAGACATCAGAGAACGTTTCCTGCTCGGGCGGTACACGTGTGGTTCCCGTTCCCCAGCAGGAAACTCCATTGTCTTCTTCGTCGAGCCCACAGGCGTAGTTCACGCCCACGGCAATCTTCGAAAAGATGCGGCTATCGTCGGGTTGTGGGACCGTGCTTGGAAAACACAGGCCTTTGCCTTCCGTTGTGACCGCGCATGCCTGATCGAAGGCGATGTCGAGGGTCTCGAAGGTCCCAGTTGGCACATTGCAGTCGTCTTCTACCGCGCAGCCCCAGCACTGAAGCGTGTGGTCAGCCCGGATCCCACACATGCGAGGATCACCCTGAGAGCTGGCGCCACTTTGTACCAGGGAGTCTCCTGAATAGACGTCGACGTGGCCTGCCATCGGTTGATCGGTCTCGGCGGAACCAGAAATCGCGAGGAAGGCTCCACTTGGAGGCGTCGCGGCGTGGCTTCCATCAGCGTTCCAACATTCCAGTTCCGAGTCGTCGATCTTGATGCCGCAGATCGTCAGCGAACCTGCAGTGATGCTGTGGAACTTCATGGTCGGGGTCGTCGCTTCATATGCTGGACCCCAACAGGTGGTTTCGCCTAAGGCATCGAGTCCGCAGGCGAAGTCATCGCCCAAAACCAGTTGTTCGAACGAGTCGCTTGGTTCGTCCGGGTAGCGAGCCTCTCCCTTGCCAAGAAAATCTGCCACACAGGCGACCTTTCCCGTTTGCCTCAAGAGTCCGCAAGTCACGTTGCCAGTTTCCACGGCTCGAAATTGAAGACCATTGTCGGGCTGTGAACGTTGGCCCCCCGTGCACCGCACCAAATCAGTTGAATCGTTCAATCCGCACATGCCGCTTGCGCTTGCCGATAGTTGCTTCTGACGACCATCCAAGGGCGACAGAAAGTTGGTGTCACGAGCGACGTAGACTTGTGAGTTTGCAGTCCAGGACCAGGTGGATTCTCCCCAGCAGGACATGGTGTCGTCAGAAATCGCGGCCCCACACGCATGTGAGCTTGAGCCTGCAAGCAGGCGATAGCCACCTCCAACTGGCATGAGTAATTCAGGAGTCAAGGCTTGGCTCGGGTTGTCGATGGGAAAAGCAAAACACTTGAGGGTATCTTCGCCTTCCTTAGCCGCGCAGAAGGCCGTCCCCCCCACGAGAGTCAGCGTATCGGGCTGGTACCGTCCTAAGGGGACCGTCGAATAGTCGACGATCACACTGGAGAAGCGATTGAAGCAGCTCAGCGCTCGATCAGCGTTGCGCACTCCGCACACGTCGCCCGCATCGAGCAGGGAAGAAAACCCTACGTTTGGTGGGTCTTGTTTGACGAGACGACCCCAACATTCTGCTCGTCCATCGCTTTTTCGAATGCCACACATGGACTCATCCGTACCAGCCGAAACGGAGGTAAATGGTGTGTCTGGTGGAAGGAGGGGAATAGTGAGACCTCTTCCCCAGCATTCCAAAACGCCGCTGTTGATCGGAACCGCACACCCGAACTCCAAGTTGTCGAACGGGCCACCGCTGGTGGACAGCGTGAAGTCAGAATACGTGCCTTTTGGGGGTCTGGTCGCACCACCCGCTCCCCAGCATTCAAGCTTCCCTTCGTCGGTCAGGGCGCACGACTGACGAGCTGCGCTTTCGATCTTTTTGTAGACGGGCGGGACGGCTGGTGTGACCTCATCGCCTCCAGTACCTCCGCTTGCTGCTCCTCCCGTCGAAGCTCCTCCACTGGCGCTTCCCCCAGTTGAAGCGCCGCCGTTCGAGTCCCCGCCAGAAGCTCCTCCGCTTGAGCTACCGCCACTCGAGGTCCCCCCCGAAGCGCCCCCCACCGCAGGGGCTCCTCCACTGGCATCGCCGTCGCCTCCAGTGCCTCCACTGCTGTCGCCATCCCCATTCGCAATGACCCTGTCCTCCGAAGAATCACCATCGCCGCTGGTGTCTCCACCACGTGACGAATCGCCGTCCCCGTTCGTATTGTTGTCGCCAGTTGTACCCCCCTCACCCACACCAGTCCCCCCATCGCTATCACCGACACGTGCGGATCCATGATCCTGACCGCAGCCCATGAGCAAGGTCCACGAGAGGGAAAGCAAGAGACCAGAACGAAGAGCAATGCGGAAGTTCATGCCTCTTGGTCGTTGACCGAGCTCTCGGTGTTCCTTCCTTCGGAAAAATTTCTTCGTCGTGGAACATGCCGGCCGCTCGTCTCGACTGAGCCATTGGAGACAGCGGGCCGGGCCGTGGCTCCTTCATCACACCTTCCGCATCCTTTTCTACATGAAAGTCCTATGAAAACTGTCCCTTCTCACCCACGTTCTTCGCTCATTGTTTTCGGCATCCTTGGCTTTGGTGCTTTGGTCGCCTGTGCTGATCCAGGAGAGAAGCTTGGTGCAGGAGTCGATGGTGAAGTCGAGGGATCGTTCACCAAGGACGATTCGTCAGATCGTGGACACGAAGAGCGTAAGACGGGCAACGGCGCTACTGAGGCGGGCGACGTTGCGAGTGGCGCCGCGATGACCGATGGAGATGAGCCGGGCGAAGAGGATTTTGTCTACAAGGGCTTGGGCGGAGCGGGCGGCTCGGACGGCTCGGACGGCGGTATCGTCACAGGCACTTACACGGATCCCCGAGACGGTCAGGAATACGGTTGGGTGCAGCACGGCGAACTCCAGTGGATGACCAGAAACCTCACCTACCTCGGGGATTCTGGCGAAGAGCATGTGGACGTGTACAAGGACGATAGTCTGGTTTGGGTGGCAGCAGAGCCTGACGGCGTCAATCCAGTGGAAGCCTACAGGGCGGACTATTACGATCTGGAGTTCGTGGATGACGACATTTTCTATACGCCCCCGGGAGGCTCACGCACTGCCGTTCAGATCATTGAGTATACGGCTTATCGAGTGGTCGCCGGGTACGACGGGTCCGACGTCGAAGAAGCACGCGCCTCGGCAAAATACCTGAGCAATGGCGTGTACTACTCCTACTTTGACGCCTTGGGCGTGTGCCCATCCGAGGGCGGTTGGAGGCTTCCTTCTGTTTCCTTTTCAAAAAATGTCTACTACGAGCTCGATTGCCTGGCCAAGGACAGCGATATCGAAAGGTCGGTTTGCTACTACGGTTGGAAAGGTACTTGCGACGATCCCCAGTTTTCCAGTGCGACCGAGTGCCAGACGCGCGCCGCATTCGAGCGCAACTGTGAGCAGAAAAATGGAGTTCGAAAAGCTGCCTGTTTTGACGGTATCGAGAGCGCCTGTGCGGATAGCCAATATGCCGATTCAACTGAGTGCTCGGGCTCGCCGACTGCTCTGGAAGGGGAGTGTGACGGACTTTCCGGTGTCGACCTTTCGGCGTGCATGGACGGCTGGGTGGCGACCTGCGCAGATCCGACCTACGCGTCTGATGTCTCCTGCGTGATCGAACCGGACTATGAGGACATGTGTAGCGCGTACCCGTTTCAAGCCATGGACCAAGGCTGTCGCGAAGGTTGGATCGCCACCTGCGATGCGGGCGCTTCGAGTAGCTATTGTAAGCAGACTCCGGACACTTACTGGGGAGACTGGGTCGATTTGGCGCACACGCTGTCGAGTCGTGAGGATCTCGAAAGCAATAAGCCCAATCGGCCCTATCTATTCAAAGGAGTGGGCTCTCGGCTGCGCAGCGAGTCCTGGGAGAACGGCACCAACACGTCGCTACTGAATATGACGCCCACCGGCTTCTACTCCTGGGGCGGCATCACCTCTGAGGAGGTAGCCGAATACCATGGCAAGACGAGTACGCGAGAGGAAATCGTTGCTTCGTATTGGGATCCTAGCACCGATATCGCGCAACTGTCCTATATTCAGATCACTCCCCGAGACAGCGTCGACTCCCTTCATCTGAACGCGATGGATTACGACATCTGGACGGCGTCTTCCCTCAATCCGGTGCGCTGCGTTCGAGACGCTCAATAGGAGGCGAAGGCGGCGTAGCGGCGCCCAGTCCGTAGCGGCGCCCAATCGCAGATGAGTTCGGCCAAGTGTAGCGCAGGCACTGCACGATCCACCGACAACTTCGCACGTTTCTTTGAACTCAAGTTTTTGAGCCAATTCCTCGACTCGCATCGGCGGACTGTCGTCTGCTGGTCGACTGCGCGTCGGGACCTTTCCGAGACCACGCCATTGCGGTACCTTGTGCTGTATCTGGGCTTTCCAAACGTTGGTTTGCGATGAGATGCCCACCGCATACTGGAGCTTTCTCTCTCGAAGTCCGTCTCGGAAGCTCCGTGAATCACCGTAGCCGGCGTCGGCGTCGGCGTCGGCGAGCACGGGTAGTGATGGGCCGTCGTTGTCCAGGGCGGAGTCGAGGAGTGCGAGTGCGATTTCCCACTTCTTCTTGAACTCCGAGCCCTCCGGCATCTTCGCCGCCGCGAGGCGATCCGCATCTTCACACCAGGCTTCCGGCAGGTAGAGCTGCAACCCGAGGCAGCTCCCAAACGTTCGGGAGGAGACACGACCCGAGCAAAGCGAGGGGGCGCTGCAGGCGCAGTGAATCGTCCGGGCACGCTGGTTCGAGCGAAGCAAGATCGACTTCCCGTCCAGAAGTAGAGCGTGTCGGTCCGCGAAGCGCGGATCATATCTTCGATCTCCAACTCCCAACGCAGCTGGAGCTCACGTTGTACCTGGCATGCTTCACTGAGCGACTCAGGGACGATGCGGCGCTCGATAGAGCCAAACTATTGATGAAAAGTACCGCTTCTCAAGCGTCCGGTGGCGCTACTGCGCAGTTTCCCTAGTCTCCCGCGTGCATATTGCGCTCGAAGGCTCCCCAGCAGATCAACCTGCCCTCAGTCTTGGTCACCCCACACGCAAATCCGTTTCCTGCCGCAATGTCCACGAAGCTGGCGGCAACGGGCGGCTCTGCCGGTGACGTCCCCCAACATTCTGCATGTGAATCGGTAGCGCGGATACCGCAGGCGTAGGTCACGCCGACGGATACTTGAGTGAAGGTGGTTGTCGAAGATGGTTGTGCCGCACTGCTTGGCCAGCATTCCGCAGTTTTGGTGTCGTCCAAAATCCCGCAGACCTCATCGAAACCAGCCGCCAGGCTTGAATAGCTTCCGCTGCCTGTGGGCGTGCAAGCCGCAGTCGTATCGCCGTCCGCGCAGCCCCAACAAATGGCCTCGCCACTGTCGTTGAGCGCGCAAAAGCGCGCCTCTCCGCCCTTGCGATCGAGGGATACGGTCGAGTCTCCGGTATTTTCGCTTGCTCCTGACGCGACGGGAACATCCACAGCGGCTGAGGCAACGATGTTCGAGAAGCTTCCGTCCGGAGGACTCACACTGATCCCACCTTCGAAAATGGACCAGCAGTCGATGCCTTGATCGCTCTTACGCACCGCGCACACATCGAATGAGCTCACCGCCAAATCAATGTAGGTCCCCGACGGTTGTGAGGCCATGTACACCTCGCCCCAACATTTCACTTTCCCATCGTTCGCAAGTCCGCAACCAAATCCTTGCCCTAAGGCAAGCTTTGCAAATGGCGTGGATGGGGCGTCGGCGAAACGCGACTCGCCTGGCAGCAGATGATCGGCGACACATTTCACCGTGGAGGTGCCCTTGTCGAGGCCACAAATTTCGTTGCTCACGGCGATGGAGTCGAAGCGCGTTCCATCATCCGGATACGCGCGAGCTGCTCCCCAACAGTCGATCTTGCCGGCTTCGTCCTCGATCGCGCATGCGCCAAAGAGCCCCGCGGAGACTTGCCAGTACTCCTGATTGGCGGAGATATCGGTCGATACTTCAGCACCAAAGTCACGGACACTGTCGCTTCTGTCCCAGAATTTTTGGAAAGTACCCCAACAGTTGAGGCTGCGATCATCAGCTTGAACTCCGCAGCCATAGTTGTTGGTTCCTGAGATGTGCAAGTAGCCGTCACTTAGGGCATCGGGATTGAGTGCGGTTTGATCTGCATCCGATTCGAAGGCGAAACACTCGAGTTCCAGCGAATCTTGGGGCGCAGCACAGATTGCGGCAGCACCGACGCGAATCAAGCTTTCTGGGTGGAAGCGACCGAGCGGAAGATCGCTGTAGTCGACGCGTCCTGCCAGCTTTCGGTTCCAGCAGTCGAGGGTCGAATCTGCCTCTCGCACTCCGCAAATGTCTCCCCCGTCGACCATAGAGGAGAGCTTGCTGGGGGGAAGGCCTAGCTTTTCTGAGGGCCCCCAACACTGCACGTGTCCGTCATCGCGACGAATGCCGCAGATCGAGCCGTTGCCATTTGCACTGATCCGGGTGAAGGCGACGTCATCGGGCGGAGCGAGAAGCGTTTCCAAGCCTTCTCCCCAACACTCGACGAAACCGCTGTCCTGGGCGACGGCGCAGCCGTACTCGGTGCGGCCGTAGGGTGCCCCAACTGTCACCAAGAGGAGATCAGAGAACGCGCCTGTGGGTGGGCGCGTTGCTCCCCCCGTTCCCCAACATTCGATGGCTCCGGTCGAGGTGAGGGCGCAACTTTGCAGGGCGGCTGATACGAGCTTGATGTAGCCGCTCTTCGGCGGGCTGGGCCAAGATAGGTCATTGCTTCCCCCCCCAGTACTTCCGCCGTCGCCGTTGCCGCTCGTGCTCGACTCCGTGGTGCTTGATGTATCGCCATCATCTGACGTGCTTGTGGTCGTTGACGTGTCGCCGTCCCCTGACGAGCCGGTGGTGCTTGACGTAGTGCCATTCCCCGACGAGGTGGAGTCGGAGGTATCATCATCGCCTGACATGTCGGTACCACCCATACCTGTGGACGAATCATTTGGATCGTCCTCTTGATTCGCATCGTGAGTGGAGCAAGCCACGAAGACAGCGATATTCGGAAGGAGCAGGGCCCAACGACGAGACGGGAAGTTCATATCCTGCTTCGTCGGAGCGTTCTGAGCGAATGTTTCGACGGGGAAGCAAAATTTTAGATTTTCTTTGGAACACGTGGGGGTCGCGACACGACGAACAGTCCAAGACACCGGGCACGGACCTGAGGGCGAAACCGTCGGGCCTTACTTTTTTGCACACATCGATCGGGACGATTTATGAAACTACATACTGCTCAAGGAATACGGATTCTCGGAGCGCTGCTCTGCGCTGCGTGTGGCTCTGGTGGGGAACAATCTGATGGATTGGGCAGCGCATCGAGTCGCGGTTCAAAAGTGAGCCCGTCAGCGATTAAAGGGTCTGGTTTTTCGGCCGCAGATCTAGCACTCAAGGCGGGCTTTGGTGGTGCGCCAAGTGATCTTGTGACGGGAGACTACGTCGATCCGCGTGACGGGAAAGCCTACACGTGGGTGCAGCATGGGGACGTGCAATGGATGCAGCAAAATATGAGGTACCTTGGGTCGGATGACGATCCGGCGAGCCAGTGGGTGAGCCCCAAGAACAACATTTCCAAGCGAGCGCTCATCTCGACCGGCGTCGACGAGGTAACCCAAAAAGCCAACATCGTCCAGGTCGACGACATGCAGGCGTTGCTTTGCAACAACAATAGCGAGCTCTGTCTCGATGGCGAGGTAGTACACCTCATAGGTATCCTAGAACGCACCGTGGGTCACGCAGAGGGTGACGAGCCAGCCACGTCTATCGAGCTAGCCAAGCTCACCGACGGCTATCAGCGTTATGGTGTTGCCTACAGTCAGACGAGTGCGCTCTATGACGTGTGCAACACCGAAGATGGTTGGCGCTTGCCCACGGTCGAGCTTGCCGAGGAGGGAGAGAAGCTGGGGGGAGAGATGGCCGGACTTCTCGAAAGCCTCACCGCAAGAAGCGGTGGTCTGGGTCAGACGAGTGTCGACAACAAAGGGTTCGTCACCAACGAATACCTCGAAGCCGGTTTGCTCCTACGATCGACCGCATGGAACGGCTATCCAACGGATGACGAGTATACGCTCTATCACGGTGGTGTTGGTGTAGGGACTCAGCCGTCCGGAGCTCCCTATGGTCTCGATATGGCTCTTTTGGATATTCGCGCGGGTGCACCCCTCACCCAGATCAAGAGGAACAGCATGGGGGTTCCTGACCCCTACAAGGCAGGGGACTCGCTTCCCCTCGCTCTTCAATCATCGAGTCTCGACGAGATCGCTGAATTTTCGTCGGGTGCCAGCTTGTACGGTTTCTTGCATGCTGATGTCACCATCAGCGAAGGCTCGCTTTGGCTTCGACCGGCTTCACAATGGGAGGGTCTATCTGATGGGGACGAATTCCCAGCGGATAGTGTGACTTTGACCCTGGAGAAGTACATGGCTGGTGCTCCGCGCGGCGGCGGCATTCTCAAATACGTGCGATGCGTACGATCGGTGAACTGATCTCGTCCAAGTGGGCGTCGCTGGCCCTACTGCCGAGTTTGCTTCTTGCCTGTGCCTCGAGTTCGAAAGAACTGGAGACGCGCAGGCAGTCGGTCATTTATCAAAAAAATGATCTGCAAGACTATTTTGAAGTCGGAGAGCAGCGCCAGCGCGATCTCGTGAAAGAGTCGACGTTGGCGCTCTTTTATCGTGAAGAAGTCAACTTTGATGATCCTTACGATGTTCAAGTGAGGGCGATTCCGAGTTCGGAATCGGACAAGTACTGTCCAGAGACACCCTATCTGTCTCAGCCACACGGGGCGCACTGCACGGGGACCTTGATTGCTGACGACCTCGTTCTGAGCGCGGGACATTGTGTTTTGTCGCAAGAGGACTGCGAAAAGACCATGTTCGTTTTCGACTACTATCTTGTCCAAGAAGACCGTGTCGAAAACATCTTGAGTTCCGATGACATCTTCTATTGCGACGAGCTCGTAGTCCGTGAGGAGAGCCTCGAAGAAGACGGTCAGGGACTAATACAGGCCTACCAAGACTACGCGATTGTTCGCCTCGACCGCGGAGTCGGAGCCTCGAGGAAACCAGTCGAGCTCCAGCTCAAGGCGGACTCAGTGGATGAGGGCGCTCCTCTGCTTCAGGTGGGGACGCCATTAGGGACTCCCATCAAGGTCGACGACGGCGCTTCTGTGCAGCTGGCAGGCAGTATCGATAGCGGGTTTTTCCTCGGAAATACCGACGGTTTTTCGGGAGGCTCCGGCTCGGGAGTCTATAACGAAGCCGGTCGATTGATTGGGATTTATGGGGGGGGGCGAGCCGACTTTTCGAACGATCCCGACCGAGATTGCTTGGCTCCTGTCGTGCTCGATTCCGGTGGGGAGCTCATCACCTATGCGTTTTCGG
This sequence comes from Polyangiaceae bacterium, assembly GCA_050300635.1. Lineage (GTDB taxonomy): Bacteria > Myxococcota_A > Polyangia > Polyangiales > Polyangiaceae > NIC37A-2. The sequence goes on along the minus strand of JBNKYC010000039.1, from coordinate 60,544 downwards.
CGCTACAAGATTATTGCGCTCGCTCGCCAGAAGATTTGCGCCTCTGTCCCGCCTGTGGTGATGGGAACTGTCATGATCTCGAGAACCCAAGTTCGTGCGTGAGTGATTGCCCCGCGAGTCAAGCGTGTGCGCTCATCGACGACAGTTGTGCCTCCACGTGTGGCGATTGTGATGCTGGCCGTGGGGGTACGGCCTGTGGAAGCGGGGGCGCGACGTGTGCTTCAGGGGGGTTGGGTGGTGGGGCTAGCGACCACGGTGAATCGCCTCGCTCTGCCCGAGGCGACGGGTGTTCGATGGCTACGATGCCGACGGGACGGCTTCCCTGGTCGATCCTGGGAATAGGTTTACTGCTTTATGGCCTACGAATCATGAGCCAGAGCCCTCACCGTCCCAGGTATCGAAGAGATACGAAGGACCGCTAGGGCTCAAATAGGCCGGAACGTGTGGAGGCAGTGTGTTCTACCCGCTTGAACTCAGAGGAGCTCCCAGAAATCGTCGAGGCAGAAAGAATAAGCGCCGGTCCCCGAGAGGCGAGCCCCGAACCAGCTGAGCGCTATGCTTGGATCGTAGACTGCACCAGTTCCAGAACAGTCCTCAAATGACGACCAATTCTGAGTATACTCGAGCGAGCCACCATTGTCCGCACTGAGAAAGGGGGCCGCGCACCAAGTGTTGCCCATGATGTCTCGGGTCAAGAATTCGACGTTGTCTGTCGGAAAATCGCTGGTCCACACCACGAAGCTGTCGGCACTCGGGGTGAGGGGCTGCTCAGTGACTCCCTCTGCATCCAGAAACACGGCCTGCAACAGGACTTGATCCACTCCCGGCCCAAAGTCTCCTGCGATGCAGGTGTCTCCTGGGATGTCGTCTTCAGCCGTGGAGCCGTCGATGGCGTAGCTATACAGCTCGACTGATTGGTTGAAGAAGGCGATTCCCAGGTCGGTTCCCGTTTCAGGCGAATAGGAGGCCTGAGTCGAACCGGAGGAGCCGCCGCCGCTTGAAGCAGCACCACCTGAGCCGTCCGGACTGGTCGTGCCCCCCGTGGAGCTTGAGCCACCCGAAGAGCTTCCGGTTCCGTCTCCTGAAGAAGCCGCGCCCCCCGATGCAGTCGAACCGCCCGATGCAGTTGAGCCCCCCGAAGAGCTGCCAGTTCCGTCACCAGCAGTCCCCCCCGTGGAACCGTCAGGGTTGTTTCCGGCCGCGTCTGCGCCACCAGATGCGCTCCCCGAGCCATCTCCCGTAGACACTGCTCCTCCCGAGGCGCTACCTGTACCGCCACCTGTAGTCCCCCCCGTGGAGCCGTCGGGGTTGTTTCCGGCCGCGTCTGCGCCACCAGATGCGCTCCCCGAGCCATCTCCCGTAGACGCTGCTCCTCCCGAGGCGCTTGCGGATCCATCGCCCAAGTTGCTGGCACCACCCGAGGAGTTGCTCGAGTCGTCCTTGTTGGTTGAGGAGGTACTGGTTGAAGAGCTGCCGCCGGACGAGTCCATCGGATCGGGACCGGTGCCGGAGGAACTCGAGCCCCCGGATCCATCCGCATTTGATCCGTCGCCATCGCTGCCATCATCGACAGCGGCCACCCGGTAGACACTGAAATGTTCGACATCAACCGTAGCTCGGCCGTCCTTGAAGGTTCCTCCCTCGACCACTTCCCACGACGTGTCGTCTTCGTCGTCGAGACGAAGAATAGCGAGATGTGAGGAATCGAGTTTGGAGTCGTAGTGCAGGGTGAGCGTCACGGGGACTTCGAACTGGGTGCCGTGGGGCAGGAAGACGACAGGAGCGCCTGCACCGTCGTAGCCCTTCGGTTCAGGTGCGATGTCCACCTGTGGAGGCTCCAAGGTCAGTTCGATGTCATCACTGAGTGCACCCTCGGGGACGAGCAACTTGGCTTGGGTGGTCTCGAGGGTGCCTCCCTGGTCGCCCACTTTCTCGTGAACCGGTTCGAAGTCGTTTTGGTTGCTCTCGTCCGAGGGATCGAGCTGGTTCGAATCGATTCCTGAGCTGCAGGCGAGCGCGAAGAGGAGGCTCATCGATGCAGGAGTCCAGGTCCGTTTGACTCGGCGGAGGGTGAATGGAGTGGGGCGTATAGGAGTATTTTTGTGTATCATGATTTGCTCTCCCCTCTTGTGTCGAGAGAGCCCGCGACCATGTTCCTGCAGCACAAAAGTTAGGTGAGCCCAGGTGGCACAAGGGGCGCCCTGGTCCTCGTGGGGCCCAGGCTCGGCTATCCGTGCGGGTGCCTGTCGTTCCGCGTCTTGGTGTCCCCTTCAGGAACGAAGGCGTCTGCGTGCAGTGACTCCGAGTACCAACAAAGCGAACCACAGATAAGGAAACTGACCACGACTACTCCACGCGACGGGATAATGGCAGCCGCCTTTGTGGCGCTTTCTTTTCGTGACGGCATCCGACTGTTGGTGGCGTGCGCCGGCACAATCTGTGGTGCACTCTGAGTCGTTACTACTCGCGGTGGCTTGCGCTCCGCCTTGTCGATCATAGGTTTGGTCGTCTATGGATTGAGTCGCGCATCGAGGCGGTACTTGGCAGCTACAAGCGTCCGTTTGATGCAAAGAGAGTACTCTTTGGGGTCAACGAACTTTGGGTCAACGTTGAAGTGAGGCGACTTCGCAGGAGGCGTCCCGGGGCCGCCTCAAAAAAAGGAGGTGATGGATGGCGAAAGAAAACAAGCGCCGTACCTGGGAAAGGCCGTACCATGTCAGGGCAAGCGGCTGTATAATAGGAGGTGAACCATAAAATACCATAAAATGGAGTATGATCGGGGAGGAGATCGGAGTGAGGGTGAGCCCAGTGGAAGCGCTACGGACGTGAAGCAAGCGGCTGACTCCAAGGTCGTTGGTTCAACTATGGATGGGGCGCGCCCCGAGGTCGCCGACGAATCCGGATTTGTGGAAGTCCCCTACGAGGTCTTCGTGGCACTGCCCAAGACTGATTTGCACGTCCATCTGGACGGCTCCTTGCATCCAGGTGCGCGTCCGCTGCATGTGCCCGACACAATGTCGCTCAGAACTTCAGTTCGGTGCAGAGGTCTGTACTGATTGCTTCGCCGAGGACGCGGATCGCCTCTTCGACCGCATTCGCGATTTTGCCGTGCTCGTCTGGTGATATTCCGGCTCAGTAAAAAAGGCACGGCACGACGACTACAGCCGCTTACAATAACACGGAACGGCCTTTCCTAGGTCTCACCCCTGTCGGGGCGAGGGTTCGACCTAGGAAAAGCCTGCGTTTGACCTGTTGAGCGTGTGTAGTTGGTTACCGTTTGCTGGGACATGCTAGTGCAAGTCCCAGTAGGATGCCGCCGTCACGGAACATTCGTGCCCTGCACTCCGACTGGGTCAGTATGACCTTGCGCCCACCTATTCTCAGAACCTTCCCCTCCCACATTGCACTACCCCTGTGTGCTTACCTTGTAATCTGGGGTCCACTTGGATGCTCGAACGCTTCTCACGAGGAGATACGCCACAAGCGGCTCGAGGTCGTTTTTGGCGAGGTCGATGATCGTGTCGAGCCGAGCGACTATCCGGATCAGGACTTCGCCCAGCGAGCTCGCGAGGCGTCAGTTGCGATCTTCAGCTTCCTTCCGACTTGGGGCACCCCCGATCCGGATGACGTCGAGATCAATGGGTACCTGGGAACGGCCTATCAGCTTTGCGAGGGCGAGCGGTTCGTCGAGCAGCCGCCCAAGGCCCGCTGCAGCGCCACTCTGATCGACGAAGATCTGATCCTCACGGCAGGCCACTGCCTCCATCCTCAGTGCGATAGCACCTACTCGACCAGGTTCGTCGTCGACTACGAGTGGACGAACGGAACCCTTCCGCCGCTCACCTTGTCGGAGCACACATACAAGTGCGAGGAAGTGATCGTCCACTCCAACGAGGCTCCGGGTCTCGACCACGCGATCGTGCGCTTGGATCGACCTGTCGTGGGGCACCGACCGGCGCCTGTGACCATCGACACTTCCGCACTCCCAGTCGGCACGCCGCAAATCGTCGTCGGCTATCCCCAGGGCATTCCCATGAAGATTGCCGGTAACGGCTGGGTGATGCACAGCAAGATGGACGCCGAGGGAAACTGGCTCGACGCGGACAGCACCGACCCCTTCATCCGCTACGTGCTGAGCGTCGATGCGATGGGCGGGAACTCGGGCTCGGGGATTTGGACCGAGGACGGTCGAGTCGTCGGCATCCTTGTTGGAGGACTCGACTGGATGGACTGGGACGACACCGGGACCCGCTGGGTCGAAGAGGGGTTACCAGCCGTGACCGGTTGCTATCGACAGGGCGTCGTTCCTGAAGATGGGTATGAGGGCAGCGGGGAATCCGGGGTCTACGCCTTCACCGCGCTCCAAGAGGCCTGCGACAAGGGGGTCATAGCCGAGTTCTGCGGCAACGAAGGCGACGACGGCGGCACGGGAGGAGCGGGCGGCACATCGGGCTCTGGAGGAGCAACCGGTTCCGGTGGCGCAGTGGGTTCCGGTGGCGCAGTGGGTTCCGGAGGAGAGACCGGAGTTGGAGCAGATACTGGCTCCGGAGGAGAGACGGATGTCGGCGAGGATCCGGGCTCTGGAGGAGAGACCGGAGTTGGAGCAGACGCTGGTTTCGGAGGGGAGATGGATGCTGGTGAGAACCCAGGCTCTGGTGCGGCGACCGGTATTGGCGAAAGCCCCGCCTCGGGAGGCACGGAAAACGGGAACGACAATATCGATGTCGGCACGGATACAGAAACAGGATCCGATCCCGTTTCGGGTTCTACCTCCGACTCCGGCGCGTGTAGCTATTTTGGTGGCAGACGGTCGGGCGGCACGCCAGCGCTGCTTTCGGTATGGTTGATGCTCGTTCTGTCGCAGCGGCGCCGCGGTCGCAGCACCAACGCTCCTTTAAGAGATGCATGAGCGCAACGCGTTTCCCCCGTGGGGGCGCTCGACACAAAACAGGAACGAACGCTGTCGTGTTGGAGGCAAATTTCTACGGACTCCTCATCGCTCCTGAAGCAACCGTGCGCCTCGGAGTCGGACAACAATTGTCCTTCGTTGGGCAGTATTTTGCCAAGGAGCTGGAAGTGCGTCCGGGTGTAGAGGTGATTTACGCTCCGTACATGAGCAATGCAGGTGTTGAGAGAGCTGAGCTGTTCGAGCACACGGAGAATCGGATCGCACTTCGGGCACACGATCTCCGCAGTTCCTTCATCACGGTGAAGCTCGCCAACGGCAAGAGTGAGACCTGGGTCATGGACCGGACTGGTCACACAACGAGCCAAATGTTGAATGCTTACCGGCGAGCTGCCCGCAACCACCGTGAGGCAAGTCTGGGAGACTTTCTCCCCCTCCACCGGACCATCCCCGAACTCCACCACCCGGAGGATGAGGACGACTGAACTGGCCCAGCAACTGGCCCAGCCGGGCCACTCTCCGGGCCAACAGAAAGAAAAAGGCAGCCTAAGAAAGCTGCCGTTTTGGTGGGTCATGAAGGACTTGTGATCGAACAAACGTTGCCGCTTCTTGGAGCGCCCGCGCGGTACCGGAGATCGACCGGACCCCAAGTCCTGAAAAAGAAAAAGGGTTCTTCTTTCGAAGAACCCAGTAGTGGGTCATGAAGGACTTGAACCTTCAGCCAACGGATTAAGAGTCCGCTGCTCTACCAATTGAGCTAATGACCCGTTTGGGGTTCCTCAGGAAACTCTGAAGCCGACCGCGGCAGCGGAGGCACCGATTCCCTTTGGGGTTCGGGCTCTTATCACCTGGGCTGGTGGGGTCAAGTCCAAAGCGACCGAAGTACTTGAAAGAGTTCAAATAGCTGTGTCGAATTGGTTCCTCTCAGAGAAGCGGATTAGGTTAATGGGGTGCGCAAGACGTGGATCTGGGCTTCGGCCCTCGGCCTTTTGACCCTCGTCGGGGGCGCGGCTCTTGCCGCCAAGCCCCTGGCTCGCCAGGTGATCGAAAAAAAAGCCGCAGGGCGCGGCCTGGTCGTCGCCGTGGACAAGCTGTCCCTGGGTTGGTTTCGGGCTGAGCTCAGGGGGGTGCACCTCCAGCTTGAAGGTGTGCCAGGAGTAAAGGTCCGACTCGATCAGGTAGAGGCGAAGATGGGGCCGTCCCTAGCACTTGAGCGAGTGGTGGTACATGGGGGACAAGCGAGCCTGGTGGGAACGGTGGACGCCCTGCGCGAGAGCGTAGCGGCGTGGAAGAGCCGGCGGCCCGCCTTGCCAGCTTCTTCGAACGGAGGAGGCAGCTCTCGTGTGGAGATCGCTCGCGACCTTGAGCTCACCTGGTCTTCCGCCTTCGGTGGCAAGAACGTACAGACGGTGAAAGGGCTCCAACTGGAACGGACGCCCCAAGGTCTGCGGGTCGGCGCCGATCTGGTCGCTTTGAACTCAGGTTCGATGGTCACCCAAATCGCCGGAGCTTCGCTAGAGACGAGCCGAGAGGCATTGGTTCGGGGTCATATTCAAAAGCTGGGTGCCGCAGAAATGCGCATCGACTGGAAAGCGGGACGCCCAAGCGACGGTGACTTTCCCGCTCCTGAACCCAGGCCCAAAGGCGACGAAGAAAACCGACGACCCGCGGGAGGCAGAAACAAGAAGAAGCCTCCTCCTTTGGCCCGTATGCTCAAACCCCATCCGGAGCGCACCACTCAGCTCCGAGCAGCCCTGCTTGTCCTCAGAGAGAAGATCTTGCCCCGACTTCCGGACGAAGCTCAAATCGACCGCCTGTGGCTGAGCGCAACTAAGGAGGGCGAGAGGCTCGAGATTGGTCCGAATCGACTTTCGGCAAAAAGTAAGCAGCACGCCTTCGAGGTCGAGCTCACTCCTCGCGAGCAAACAAAGGGGACTCCCCTCGCGGTGAAGCTCAGCGTTCCTAAAGCTGCACCTTCCGAAGACGAAGCGGCCGTAAGTCTTGCCCTGCAGGGGGGCCCGGTCTCGCTTTCTGCTCTAGGCTTGAAAGACGGTCCTTTTGGACTGCGTGGCACCGAGCGTACTTTTGCCGAGGGCCAAGTGGAGGCGCGACTCTCGGCGGATGCGAAACGGATCACCGCAAGCGGCAACGCCGCTTTGGATGGTCTATCGATCGATAGTCGAGCCTTGTCGGATTCGGTGGTGGTTTTTCCGAGGATGCAAGTCAAAGGCAATGGCCTTGTCGCGACCGACGGCACCCAAGTGAGTGCCGACGAGATCGAAGTGGCCCTGGGCGAAGCACGTTTCGAAGGAAATCTCCATCTGCAGCGACAAGGTGAGGCGGTGCTCCTGAAGGCGCGGGCTGTAGCGCCGCTCGTTTCGTGCCAAGCATTGCTCGACTCGGCGCCACGCGGGCTCTTGGGGCCGGTGGAGGGCATGAAGTTTCGGGGGACTTTTTCTTTAAAGTCGGGGGTGAATCTCAACACCTCAGAACTTTCCAAAATGCGCGTCCAATGGAACTTCGAAAACGGTTGCAAGGCGACTTCGGTACCGCGGGTCCTTGATCCCAAGCAGTTTCGTGAGCTCTTTTTCCGAGAAGTCAGCGGGGCTGGCGCCATCCCCATGCGGGTAGAGTTCGGTCCTCATTCTTCGAACTGGAGTCACTACGAAAACGTAAGCCCTCACATGGAGTCGGCTTTGCTCGTAACAGAAGATGGTCGCTTTTTTCGCCACGACGGTTTTGACGATCGGGCCATCGAAAGCGCGATCTTCGACAATGCCATGGCGGGAAACTTCGTGCGCGGAGCCAGCACCATCAGCATGCAGCTCGCGAAAAACCTCTATCTGTCTCGGGACAAGACCCTTTCGCGCAAGTTCCAAGAAGCAGCACTCACATCGCTCCTTGAACAGAGCTTCGAGAAGAAAGAACTCTTGGAGCTTTACGTGAACGTTGTGGAGTTTGGCCCGGGGATCTACGGGATCAGACAGGCTTCCGAATATTACTTCAACAGCCTACCTTCCGAGCTCAGCGCGGCTCAAAGCTTCTTTTTGGCCTCAGTCTTGCCCAATCCCAACCGTGAGTTCTTCAATCAGGATGGCTCGATGAAAGACGGCACCGCACGTCACGTGCGCCACTTGCTCAAGATTTCTCATAAGCGCGGTCGCCTCAATGATCAGGAGCTCGAAGCTGCGCTAGCCGAAGAACTTCGATTTGGGCAGGCAGCGAGCGAGGCGGCGCCGACCTTGGGGGATCACGAGGGGGAACCGAACCTCGACTTGAAGGATGCTCCTCGCGACCCAAGCGAAGCGACGACGAGTCGAGACGAGCGCGAGCGCACGTTGGACGCTCCTCGTCCGCGACGGGGAATCGAACTCTGATGAAGTCGTTGGCTGATGAGCTCTCCTTCGAAGGACTTTCAGAAGAGCAACGGACCGTCGACGAGCACTTCATGGGCTTGGCCCTAGCTGAAGCCGATCGGGCGGCTCTTGCCGGGGACGTTCCGGTGGGTGCAGTGGTCGTGGATGGGGAGGGCGATCTCTTGGCTGAAGGGCGTAACCGTCGCGAGTTGGACGGCGACCCAACCGCCCACGCCGAGGTAGACGCCCTGCGCCGTGCTGCGAAACGACTTGGGCATTGGAGAATCGAAGGGACTCTCTATGTGACCCTTGAGCCCTGTCTCATGTGTGCAGGGGCTCTTATCAATGCTCGGGTAAGGCGCGTGGTCTACGGGGCTTTGGACCCCAAAGCGGGGGCCACCCAAAGCCTCTACGAGGTGGGGGACGACCGGCGTTTGAACCACCAGTTTTCGGTCACCTCCCAGGTCCGAAAAGAAGAGTGTGTGCAGCGTTTGCAGCAATTTTTCGCAGCTTTACGCGCCAGGGGAGAAAAATGAAGCCATCCCCCTAGACACTCATCTCGGCGATGCTACATAGCGCCTCCCACAGGCGCCCGTAGCTCAGCTGGATAGAGCGTCGGTCTACGGAACCGAAGGTCGTACGTTCGAATCGTACCGGGCGCGCAAAGCGAAAAAGGTCAGTCCCGAAGGGCTGGCCTTTTTCGCTTTGTACGCCGGTTACCAAGATCTCCTTCGACTCCGAGTAAAGCTTTCGCAGACGGAGCGGACGTCAGTCCGTGCAGCGCGAAAGATTCACTCGGAGACACGACCCGAGCAAAGCGAGGGGGCGCCCCCGGCGCAGTGAATCGTACCGGACGCGCAGGTTCGCCGAGCGCATTGGCTCTCCCATGGCTTGGGCGTGAATCGCGCAGAGAAGGGAAGATCTTGTAGCCGGGCGACGGCGCTCCCATAATCGGAGACATGTTATTTCCTCGCTCATTTGTCCCGTTCGTCTCCGTCTCTGCCCTTCTGGTTGCGAGCGCGACGAACTGCGACGGCTCGGAATCGGGCGAGCCGGGAGAAGCTGAGGGAGGCGCGGCGGGGAATGGGGACCCCAGTGACTCAGCAATGGCGGGGAGTCACTCGAAAGAGGATGAAACGCCTGCCATCTATTGTAGAACTGACAAGACCTGTCATGACTTGGGAAAGCTTTGCGATACGGAGCGGAGCGTGTGCGTGGATTGCTTGGAAACAAGTGACTGCGGAACCAACGAATTGTGTCGGAGAAACGATTGCGTCCCGATCACTCCGTGCGAGAGCAGTAAGAGCTGCGCGCTTGATGAGATTTGTTCGGAGACACTCGGGTATTGCGTCAATTGTGAGGGGGACAACGATTGTGCGACAGGAGAAACCTGTAGGTACTTTTCATGTTTGCCGAGTTGCGAATCGGACAAGGACTGCGCACAGAGCAATGAGGTCTGTCAGAAGAAGGATTCGGTTTGCGTGGACTGCGTAGTGGATGCTGACTGCGATGATGACCAATGGTGCAATGAGGTGGGTCTGTGCATCGACGAGCTCTGCGCGACCACCGACGTCTTCTGTGATGGTGACCTCCTGACGAGCTGCGCGGAGCGAGGTACGGGCTTCGTATCGACGGAGTGCCCGGTGGGTTGTGAGGCCAATGGTGATGCAGCGGCGTGCATCGTCCCCGTTTGCACCACCGGCGACGAGGGGTGCTCGTGCTACCCTAACGATACCTGCAACGGGGACTTGAGTTGCGTAAGTGGCCTTTGTGTCGACGACAGTACGAGCACGGGCGACGGGGATGGTACAGGTGGCTCCAGCGGCACAGGTGGCTCCGGCATGACAGGGGGCTCCAGCGGCACAGGTGGCTCCGGCATGACAGGGGGCACAGGGGGCTGCGACACCGGGGAAGAAACTTGCGAGTGTTATCCCAACAACACCTGCAATTCTGAATTGATCTGTGATGGTGAAATCTGCATCAAAGAAGATGGGTCAGGCGGCAGCGACAACGGCAGCGGCGGCAACGGCAGCGGCGGCAACGGCAGCGGCGGCGCAGGCTGCATCACCATTGATGCCTTCAGCACCTACACGGCTACCCGCTACCCGAGCAGCCCGCCGTTCTCCTACCTAATCGACGACGGGCAGGAGATCACCGCTCTGGGGTACGGCTGGGTGGGATGGTACGAGTACGAGATAAACATCCCGGCTTCGGGGTTTTATTACATCACCGTCAGAGTGGCGGATGACGCCTGGAAGGAAGGCACGCCCAGCGAAATCTACAACGCCTTCGCCATCTCCCTCGACGGGATGGTGCGCCTCGAGTTCGACGGAAGCACAGACGTCTATGACGACATCACGACTCCGAGCGGTGACCGCACATTCCACAATCTCACCGGAACCGTCTTTGGAATCGACGAAGGCACTTTCGCTTTGAGAGTCGACAACCTCAACGACGCGTGGACGGATGGCGACGATATGGAGCTGTACTTTGCGTACATCAATGTGTGCCCGTACGAGCTATAGGGACGAATCATGCGCCTACGGCGAGCTCGCGTGCGTCGGCGCGAGACTTACGATCTCCAAGCGGACGGAACGCTGGTATTCGCTCAGCATTACTGCAGCCGAGGCGAGCACCAGTGGCGTGTGTCGCACCAGGGCGTCTCCACCGTGGGGCAGTAGCTGCTCCCAAGCATCTTATCGAGACTCAGAGCGTACTCGTAGTCTCTCTCTCCGGTGGCCGTGTTGGCGACGCCGACTTGGAAATTGAGAGCAATGGACTCGCCTCGCTCCGGAGTTGTTTCCCGCCAGTACCATTCGATCTCGAGTTCGTAGCCACCGGAGACCCTGCGTGTTGCCCAGGTCGGAGCTGTTCCCGCAACTCCCGAAGCGTGCACATAATACGCAGGCGTGGTCGTCGGGTAGTCGACATCGGGAACGAAAGCGACCTGTGCTGCGCCATCTAGGGCCATCTGCCCTTTGTCAGGGGAGCTGGAACTCACGAAGAGTTGGACGTTATCCCCGTCGTAGTACCCCACGCCGGAGTGAGCGACCAGGTCGTCATCCACATGGATGTGAATGCGTAGGGCGGTCGAGTCCCATGCCATGCGGACAGTCGCCTCGGTCGTGTTGGTGGTGTCGTCCGCTGGCGGGGGTTCGATCATCTGGTAGCCGGAGCTAGCGAAGTTGAAGACCATCGACGGGTAGTCCGTGAATTCGGCGGGATCGCCGTCGACTGTCTGCGTTCCCGTGAACGAGGGGATGTCATTGCAGTAGTTTCCGGTGCCCGGGTTGCCTCCTCCTGTTCCAGATGTGCCCCCCGTTCCAGCGCTTGGATCGACGCAAAACCCGCTCAAACAGCTCAGGTCATCGTTACACGTGTCGTTCGGGTAACAAGGGCACCCCTCCGTCCCATCGACACAATCCCCACCATCTCCGCAAGCGGCGCCCAGCTCGTCGCATCCGAGGGGGCATGTAGAAACATCAAACCCGGCGCCTCGTTCGTTGCATGAGGTGAGCTGATCATTGGAACAGAAAGAATCCCCATCGGTGCAAATGCGGGTGACGCATTCTTTGCCTTCCGCACAATAGTCGCTGTCCGGACAGTCCGCGTCGGAGTTACATTCCACACAAGCACCACTCTCCAAGTCGCAAACAGCATCCGTGATTCGGCAATCTTTGTCCGAATCGCAGGAATCTCGGCACACCGAATTCGTGCAGATCTGACTCTCTGCGCAATCGTTGTCGCCGACGCATTCCACGCAATAGCCGAGAGCGTCTGAGCACACTTCATCTGCGCCGCAGTCCTTGCTGCTGACACAGGACGTGATCTCGACGCAGATACCTGCGGTGCACATCGCGTCGTCTGCGCAATCGACCTCCCTGAAACAATCGACACAGGCGCTCCGTTCGGTGTCACACAGCTGGTCGTTGTCGCGGCAATCCTTGTCACTTTGACAAAAGGCACTGGGAAGAGAGGTGTCGCCATCACCTCCTGTGTTGCCGTCACCTCCTGTATTGCCATCACCTCCGCCGTCGCCTGGCCCGGACGAGTCCGATCCCGAATCCGGCCCACAGCCGGCTGCGGACAAGAGCAAGGAGAGACCAGCGGTAGAGAGCCATTTGAACGTGGAGTTTAAGCGCATTCCTCGCGCAGTATTCAATCACCCAAGCTCGGTGACAAGTGTTTCTTCCTCGTTCCAGGGACAGAAGAAAGAACGCCCGCTCGGAGTGAACCGCGCGGGCGTCTCCCGGTGCACCCGATCAGCTGCTGCTCACCGAGCTCGGTAAGCACTCACCTTCTTCGCGCTATCGCTGACCAATCGCCCCAACACTTGCGACAGCATTCGGCGGCTCGGCCGACTTCTTGGCCTGCTTCCATGGGGTGCCTGTAGCTGAGCGACCCATGGACGGTCCGATTGACAAGCCAGATCATTGGGCGCATGAGAAACGCCGAGGTTGTCGGGCGTGGCAACCCGACGCTGTCGTCTACGCGCTCGAAATGAGGAGCCAATGACACACGAACAGCGTTCGAGCGCCGTCCGGAGCGTTGCGTTGCTGGGAAACTTTCTTCCCCGACAATGCGGAATCGCAACATTTACCACCGACTTGGTGACCGCGCTTGGTGAAGAAAGCTTAGGACTTTCTTGCGGGGTCGTAGCAATGAACGACATCGGTAGGCACTACGTCTACGACGAGACTGTTCTTTTCGAAGTCGCGGAAGGCAATACCTCGTCCTACTCCCGCGCTGCGGACTTTCTGAACGTCGGGGGATTCGACGTTGTTTCCTTGCAACACGAGTATGGAATTTTCGGTGGGAGGGCAGGCGCTCACGTGCTCGGCATTTTAGAGCAATTGAGGATCCCCATTGTCACGACTCTGCACACAATACTGAAGAACCCGACGGCGGACCAACGTCGTGTGATGGACAGTATTCTGCGGCTCAGCACGCGCGTGGTTGTAATGAGCAAAACCGGCGCCGCATTGCTCACTGATGTGCATGGCGTACCGCCGGGGAGAATCGACTTGATTTCCCACGGCATCCCCTCGCTGCCCAATCGAGAGATGAGTCGGGCGAAACTACGCGTAGGAGACAGTCTAGAGCTTCTGACCTTCGGACTCCTTTCGCCGGACAAAGGACTCGAGTACGTGATCAATGCTCTCCCCGCAGTAGTGGAGCGCTTTCCCAAGGCACGCTACGTGATCGTGGGTGCCACTCACCCACAAGTCAAAGAGTCGCACGGCGAAGCCTATCGATTGAGTCTCCAGCTGCTGGCCAACAAGCTGGGTGTCACCGACCACGTCGTGTTCCATGATCGCTTCGTCAGCGCTCGAGAGTTGGGAGAGTTCGTGTCCGCTGCGGATGTGTACTTGACGCCGTACCTCAACCCAGAACAAATCACTTCTGGAACCCTTGCCTATGCTGCCGGTTCAGGGAAAGCCGTCGTTTCGACTCCCTACAGCTACGCAAAAGAGCTCCTCGCCGACGGTGGCGGGGTTCTCGTCCCCTATCGTGATTCCTCGGCGATATCTCAGGCATTGATTGGCCTTCTGCAGCGCCCAGAGGAAAGGCAGGCTTTTGGTGATCGCGCCGGAACTCTAGGCGCTACCATGACCTGGTCCTACGTCGCTGCACGCTACAAGGCGAGCTTCGAGCTCGCCCAGGGGCAGTTCGCCGCGCGACGGCGGAACCACGCTGGCAAGAACTCGTGGAAGGGACCGCAGGTCAAGTTGCCGGAGTTGAACCTTCAACATGTCCAGACACTGACGGACGATACGGGGATTCTTCAGCATGCCATTTTCTGTGTACCGCGTTACGAGGATGGGTACTGCATTGATGACAACTCGCGCGCACTTTTGCTTACTACGTTGAGTGAAGAAGTGGGAAGTGAAGACCCGGCGGTGACGAGCAAGCTCGCCACGCGGTACCTGGCGTTCATCAACCACGCATTCAACCGAGACAGCTCTCGGTTCCGCAACTTCATGAGCTTCAATCGAGATTGGCTCGAAGGGATAGGTAGCGAAGACAGCCATGGCAGGACAGTCTGGTCACTCGGTGCAGTCGTAGGAAGGGCACAGGAGCCCGGCAGAAAGAGCCTGGCGGGGCAGCTTTTTCGTCAGGCTCTGCCCGCAGTTCGCGAGTTCACTAGCCCACGCGCTCGAGCTTTCAGCCTATTGGGCATCGCCGAATACATGAAAGCTTTCCAAGGAGACCGAGAAATCGAAGGGCTACAGCGAGCCATGTCCCTTCAGCTTCTGTCGACATTCTCTAGAAGTTTCGATGCCCTTTGGCCCTGGTGCGAGGAAAGTCTCACCTACGACAACGCTCGACTCCCCCAAGCACTCATCGTATCGGGTCAATGTCTGGGTGACGATGAGATGGTGCGAGCCGGCGTAACCGCGCTTGAGTGGCTCACAAAGATACAGCACTCACAAAACGGAAACTTTTCTCCGGTAGGCTCGAACGGCTTTTTTACGAGAGAAGGAACCAGGGCGCGATTCGACCAACAACCGTTAGAAGCCTGTGCCACGGTCTCGGCCTGCCTGGACGCGTGGCGAGCAACAAGAAACGAAGCCTGGGCGAGGGAGATGTGGTTGGCCTTCAGTTGGTTTCTTGGCGAAAACGACGTCAATGCCGTACTTTTCGATCCGGTCACCGGCGGTTGTAGGGATGGGTTACATTCAGACAGTGTGAATGAAAACCAAGGTGCGGAATCCACAGTGTCCTTTCTGCTCGCGCTCGTGGACATGAAAACACTGATGGAAGAGCTGCGTCTTCACAACGAAAGACAAGACGGCGCCACTATCCCTCCCCCGAGAGAACTCACGGCGTGACAGCCCCCAAAAGGTCGTCCGCTCCACTGAAAGTCGGCATGTTGGCGCCTATTTCGTGGAGCGTACCGCCGCGAGCATATGGTCCATGGGAACAGTTCGTCTCTCTTCTGACCGAAGGTCTAGTGGAGCGTGGAGTCGATGTGACTCTGTTTGCCACAAAGGACTCCTTAACGAAGGCGAAGTTGTCCGCCGTCGTCTCGAGTGGTTACTCGGAAGACCCAACCATTGATGTAAAGGTCGCCGAGGGGCTTCATCTCGCTTCCTGCTTCGAACGAGCAGACGAATTTGATCTCATCCACAACAGCTATGACTTTTTGCCGCTGTGTTTTTCGCGCGTGATATCCGCTCCGATAGTGACCACGATTCATGGGTTTTCCTCAGAGAAGATCGTGCCTGTCTATCAGAAGTACAATGCTGACGGGCACTACGTCTCCATCAGCAACGCCAACCGGCATCCCTCACTAAGCTACGCGGCAAACATCTATCACGGCATCGACTTTTCTGCGCTCCCCCTGGGGACAGGCGCCCGCGACTACCTGTTGTTCTTCGGAAGAATTCACCCCGACAAAGGCACCCGTGAGGCGATCGAGGCGGCGCGCAAAGCCAACATGCCTCTAGTTATTGCTGGAATCGTACAGGACAAACAGTACTTCGAAGGGGCCATCGCCCCGCACATCGACGGCGAAAGGGTACGTTTTGTCGGCCCCGTCCCTCGGAGCGAAAAGGCCAAAATTTTGGGAGGAGCTCGTGCACTGCTTCATCTCATCAGCTTTGACGAACCCTTCGGCTTTTCCGTGATCGAAGCAATGGCCTGCGGCACTCCCGTCATCGCCATGAATCGAGGCTCCATGGCAGAACTCATCACGGAAGAAAAGAACGGCTTGCTCTGCAACCCAGGGCAGAACATCCCTATCCCTACTCGCTCTCAGTTCGATGCGGCTTGTGTGAGGGCTTCGGTGAAGCAGCGTTTCTCGAAGGACAGGATGGTGGACGAGTATCTAGCGCTCTACGAAGCCATTGCCCGTGAGCGAAGAGTGAAAGGCAGAAGTCAATGAGACCCTCTTCAGATACGCGCGTCGATGAGCGCTCCTTTGACCTCGGAATCAACTACTGGCCCGCACGAACCGCCATGGGTTTCTGGCGAAAGTTCAACGAGAAAGAAGTCTCCAGAGACTTTGCTACCATTCGGGAGGCAGGCCTTTCGTTGGTTCGGCTCTTTCTCACTTGGGAGGACTTCCAACCTTCGGCCGATGTCATCGACCGAAAGATGCTGGCGCATCTTAAGACAACCTTAGACAGCGCAGAGACTGCGGGTTTGAAGGTCATGCCGACGCTATTTACGGGACATATGAGTGGAGCCAATTGGTTCCCAGGGTGGGCCGTTCGTCGGTCTTCTTCACCGGGACGCTTTCCCTCGATTTGCGGTGGACGCGTGGTCGCCGCAGAGCCCATCAACTGGTACTCAGACAGGACGCTCCGCGTAGCTCAGACAAAGCTTGCGACGGAATGCGCAACCGCACTAACAGACCACCCCGCTCTATTTGCATGGGACTTGGGCAACGAGGCCTCCAACTGCATGTTGCCTCCGGACAAGCAGAGCGCGCGCACATGGCTCGAAGTGATTACCCATGCACTCCGCAAGACCGACTCAAAGACGCCCATCACGCTAGGTCTTCACATGGAAGACCTAGAAGAAGATCGGGGTCTCACTCCATTAGATGCGGCTGAATTTTGTGACTATCTGACGATGCACGGCTACCCCGACTACGCCACCTTCACCAATGGTCCCACCGATGAACGGTTGCTTCCGTTTCTCGCTCAGCTGACTCGCTTCTTGGCCAACGGGATGGATGTCTTATTTTCCGAATTTGGCGTTCCCACCTTGCCTCCCGAAACGCAAGGTGCCGATTCCGGTCCGGCTGGCGCGACGGGTGCTCCTCTTTTGGTGACTGAAAACAACGCCGCGCATTACTACCGTCGGGCTCTCCGCGCCCTTCATCAATCCGGTGCCACCGGCGCGATGCTGTGGTGCTACTCGGACTATGTACCGAGTCTGTTTGGAAGGCCGCCATTCGACAGCGCTCCCCATGAGCGCACCTTTGGATTGTTTCGTTCGGATGGTTCTGCCAAGCGGTCTGTCTCCGAGGTGCGGGAGTTCTCTCGTCGTCACCCCTTGGTCGAGAGAACCCCCCGTGTTCGTACAGAAGACTTTGTCGACCTCACTGTCGACGAATACTACGATGCGCCTCGAAGACACCTCCAACGTCTCTTTCGTCGGTACTGTGCAGCACTCGGAGAAACATCCCCCTTTGACGACTAACGTTTCAAGCTACGGCTGCCGGGCTGCTTGTTAACTCGGCAAGGAGTTCGTCCAGATCAAAGGTCACGATACCGGCACCGCTATCGGAGAACCCATAAGGCACGACTAGACGTTTTCCCACAAGCACGCTTCCGCAAGAGTAGACGACATTGGGAACATAGCCCTCCCGTTCATTCTCGTCAGGCTCGAGTAATGGATCCTGCAAGCACCCAACTACCTTTGTTGGGTCCTCGAGGTCCAACAAGATCGCACCAAGCGCGTACTGCCGCATCGGTCCCACTTCGTGGGTAATCACCAGCCAACCTGCCTCGGTCTCCAGGGGTGATCCGCAGTTACCAATATGCGTCAGTCCCCAGGGCTGTGATGGTCGCTGAATGATCTGCGCCTCGTGCCAAAAACGCACATTATTCGAGGTCATGAAGTAGTTGTTCTCGTTGTCCAACCGACTGAGCGCAGCGTAACGTCCATTTATTTTGCGGGGAAAGAGAGCGATCCCCTTGTTCTTCGCACATGCACCATTGAGCGTGGCAATTCTAAAATTCAGTAGATCCTTGGTTTCAATCAGTTGAGGAAGGATCTGGTAGCCGTCGTATGCCGTATAGGTAGCAAAATAGGTCTGACTTCCGTCATCATCGAAGAAGCGAACAAATCGAGCGTCCTCCATGCCACTGCTTTCAGTGGGTCCTGCAGGAAACAAGATCCTCTCCGAGATATCAGAAGACTCATCAAACGAACTTTCGTAGTTCGACGCGGCCAACCAATGGAGGGCACGCGTAGCTCGGCTGGCTTCCGAAGACGTATCTTCCTGGCAGTTGACCTTCGCAATCTCCACGTCGAGCTCTTCCATGGTGAATTCTTTTGATAGAGAGTCGAGCACAGAGGCAGCAATGTCTCCGTGCACACGTAGCTCGACCAGCTTCTGTCGAAATATTTCCTTTACATAAAAAGGAGGCGCTCGATGCCGGGCGGTGACGAGGTGGGGTTCGGCCTCGTTCATAGTGATTCTCCCATCGCCATCGATGACGCCAGCACGAAACTGTATTGACGAGAGGTGTCCTTCACCGATCGACCGAAAACTCACCACGATACGCACGTTGCCCTCTTCCAAGCCTGATTGGTCCGGCGAAAGGATCATGGAGGGATTGCTTAGGGCGGCGGCCTCGACGGAGTACTCGTGAGTGAAGTACGCCCCGATTAACTGGCGTCGCTCGTCAGACAGAGTTTCGGGATGCTCAATAGCGTGGACAACGGCCACGAAGTTCGCCTCGAGGATCGTGCGAAACTTTCGGTGTCGTTTAGAAAAGCGCTCGAGTGTGAACCGCAGTTGTCGTTGAACCTGTGCTTCCGTGAGTGCCAGAACACGGGCGAGGATGCGATCAAGACGAGAGGTTCCGTTCGGTTGTTTCTCCGCTGTCGGAATGAATCGCTTGGTGATTGTGCGTGCTTTGTCCGGATAGAATCTGAGCGGAGACTTCTGGACATGGGGAAAGCTCATCCTTGCATAGTCGGCGCCATTTCCGAAGAACACCAGCGGTAGTGACCGGAAGGTTGGCTTAGCTCAAGAGCCTGGCGCCCGCAGTAAAGACAAGACAAGCGGAACCTTCGTACGTTCTATCCGGGAACGCTCAGAGGAGCGGTACGTTCTTGGGCTGACCTGACTGGGATCTGGACCTCGGTCAGATAGTTCTTTGGATTTCCTTTGAAGATCATACCCGGCCCCTTGATATACACTTCGCGTGACGGGGTCTGCGGCTCTAACCCTCGTTCGTGGATCGCTTCGAGCAATCGGGCATAGCTGCGAGAGATCTCACTGTACGGACCTCGGTGAACGAGACAAATGCAGCGCTCCTCGGGAAGCATGCGTACGGTGATCGAGGCCGCAGGTCTTTCCTTCTTGATGGGAAAGTAAGACTCGAAGTCCGCGTCCTCTTCTTTGTATTCGCTGTCGAAGACCAGGTTACCGGGCTTTCCCGCGAGGGAAAATCCGTAGGTGCGTCCCAGTAGTTTGAAACGGTCCCCCGATTCGTCGTAGCGGCCCGCTTTGCGGATCCCGGCGATGAGTTGAGGGGCCAAGGTTTTTTCTTCGATATGAAATGGGTGGCTCATGGTTTTCGCTTCCTTTTCGAGAGAAACGACGCGATCCAAAGTGGACAGGATATCCTTGTAGCGATTGACCTTGGTCTCGATGGTGTTGCGGTGCTTTTCCAAAAAGGTCAGAGCATCGCCATCATCGCCGCACTCTTCGAGGATGGCGGCAATATCATCGAGCGAGAATTCGAGTTGCTTGAGTACGCTGATGATTCGAGCTCGCTCGAGCGACTCTCGGTCGTAGTAGCGGTACCCGGTCTGTTCATCGATATGACGGGGCAGCAAAAGTCCCCGCTCGTGATAGTGATGCAAGGTTTTAACCGTCAGCGCGGTCAACTTCGAAAATTCGCCAATCGTGTACATATAGATCTCGTACGTCTGTCCCAGGAGCGTGGGGCCTCCTCCTACCGGAGGGTCAACCACAATCGGAAGCGAGCGAACACCCTCGCCAGAAGCCCCCCTGAGCCCCCCTGCGACGAAACTCGGCGTTGAAAGGATAGCTTGGCTTTCGGCTGACCCCAAAAGACGCGTTCTCTGACTCTAGTCTTTGGCCAACCGATACAGGCCCAGGCACGGCCGATGAACGCATCGCTCTTTGGCGGGTATGATAGGTTCTACCCTTGGACGCGTTGAGTGCTTCGGTGCTTCGGTGAATGAGTCTCCTGGGCGCAGGGGTCGGCTTCGAGCCGTCCCCGCGAGCCAGCTTTTACACGCGGCACCTTCCAATCAAGGGATGGACAAAATCGGGTTCAAGGCAAGATACCCGTACGCCGAAGTCCCGAAGCACTGACCACTTCCGTTGGGCCGGATCACGCAGATCCCGGAGTCTCCCACAGAAAAGTCGGTCACGACCGGCTCAGCCTCGGCGTTGGTGATTCGACTGTTGTCGTCGGCTCCGAAACAGGAAAGCGTATCATCCGTGTGCAGCGCGCAGACGTGATCGTTACCCATATCGATATCGACGTAGTCGTAGTCGAGATTGGCGTTTGTATCGTTGATGAAACTCGAATCCGGTCCCCAACAATGGATCGTTCCGTCACTCTTGAGTGCACAGGTCGAACCGTTTCCGGTCGTCACGCGGGAAAAGTTGGTAGAAGGGTCGGCATTAGGACCACTCACACACCCGTCGGTATCCGTCCCGAAACATTCGATGGTGTGATCGGCCGAGTAAATGACACACCGATGATGCTTTCCAACGCTGAACGATTCAACTCCCGTGGCAATAGCAGTCTCGGTTGCATCGTCCCAGCATGACAGATCCCCCCCCTCATGCAGTGCACACATTCGATACCAGTAAGCATCGACCTGAGTAAAGTCGCTCACAGACAGGGCGTTGATCGCATTATACCGTGAACCGATACCGCTCCCCCCGTTATCTCCGTAGGCCGTGAGTTTTCCAGTCGAGGAGATCGTAAACGCTCCACCCGCCGACACCACGAATTGCTTGATGTCAGTCGCCGCCGCAGCATCAACATCGGGTCCGGCATCCGAATAGTCGTAGCCATCACAGTGCAGTGACCCATCCGCGTTCTGTGCGCAGGAAAGTCCATCCTCCGTATCAATGGCCTGCCACTTGTCACTGCAAGTGGGCGAAGTTCCCACGTTGTTCGTACAATGCCATAGATTCTCAGCGCCACAGCCACCGTTATTTGTCTCGCATTCGTCAATATCGGAACACTCGTGCGCCGCGCCGTAGTTGTTCGTGCATTGATAGTACGAGGGCGAACCGCAACCACCGTTATTCGATTCGCATTCATTGATGTCCTTGCACTCGTGCGCAGCTGCGTATTGGTCCACACAGTCGACATAAGCCGGCTCACCGCATGAACCGTTGTTGACCTCGCATTCGTTGATATCGACGCAGTCGAAACCAACCACGCTATCTATGCAATCGATATAATCCGGATCGCCGC
This sequence comes from Polyangiaceae bacterium, assembly GCA_050300635.1. Taxonomy (GTDB): domain Bacteria; phylum Myxococcota_A; class Polyangia; order Polyangiales; family Polyangiaceae; genus NIC37A-2. Next base: position 39,128 of record JBNKYC010000039.1, on the reverse strand, counting down.
AACCGCCATTGTTCGTTGCGCATTCGTTGACCGCGCAAGTAGGAGCCGCTCCTTTGTTTTCTACGCAAACAACAAGGGAGGGATCTCCACATCCGCCATTTTCGACGTCGCATTCGGTGATGTCTTCACACTCGAAGCCACCGATTGAGTCAACACACTCTATGAACGCAGGGTCCCCACATCCACCGTTGTTCGTAGCGCATTCGTTTTCATCGCAGGTGGGTGCGGCGCCAACATTGTTCGTACAGGTAAACATCGCCGCATCGCCGCATCCACCGTTGTCTGTCTCGCACTCATCGATATCTTCACAAATGGGCACATCATCCACCTGATTCGTGCAAGTGAAGTACGCCGGGTCGCCACACCCGCCGTTATTTGTCAGGCATTCGTCGAGGTCACAGACAGGAGCAGCACCGATTCGATTCACACAAGCATAGAGCGCCGGGGTCCCGCACCCGCCGTTGTCAACAGAACATTCGTCAATATCGCAGATAGGAGACGCCCCGAATACGTTGAAACATTCATATTGGTCTTCGTCGCCACATCCGCCGTTGTTGACGGCACACTCGTCGACGTCCTCGCAACTTACAGGCTCCCCGGATTTTGTATCATCACAGGTGACAACAGACTCCTCTCCACAATACCCGTTTTCGACCTCGCAACTCGGCGAACCAGAGCAATCCAAATCTTCATCGACTTCCCCGTTGCAGTTCTCATCACTCTTGCCACATCGCTCGAGGGCGGACGGATTCGTCGAAGCCACGGTATCGTCGCAATCAGTATCGAGTAGCGAAGCTCCAATAACGACGTAGCAGCTCATCGCCGAAACGACTGTTGAACCAAACAGATCTCCATCCTTGTCCTCATACCAAGGCACCTGTTGCGTGTTGTTGTCGACCTCGCCATCGCAGTCATTGTCTACACCATCGCAGATCTCAACCTGTCCGCTTCTTTTGTAGATGGTTGTATCGTCACAGTCGCTTCCACAATTGTCACCGTTACAACAAAGGCCTGAGACTTCGCCGTCTCCATCTTCGTCGGCATACCCGAACGTCGTATCGTCACAGTCTTCGTCGTTGTCATCGCAGATCTCGACGTTGCCCGGGTAACGGCCGGGATCGAGATCGTCACAGTCAGAGCCGAGGGCGTTGCCCGCGGCATCCTCACATGATGCGTCGGCAAATCCGTCCTCGTCTTCATCGGGAGGCGTAAAAACACACGCCTCGTCGGATTCAGAGCAACTATCCTTCGTGCAGGCTATTCCATCGTCACAGTCGACAACGTCACCAGGTGCGCACCTACCTTCGTCACACGTCTCGACCCCTGTGCAGAACCTACCATCGTCACAATCGGAATCCTCCTTGCAGGTTTCCGGAAGAGGCGCTCCCGTGTCGCCATCGCCATCTCCCTTTCCTTGACCGGTCTCGTCGCCGTCGCCCTTTCCTTGACCGGTCTCGTCGCCGTCGCCAGAAGGATCAGCTCCGCCTCCTGTCGTGATGTCAGAAGCTTCGCCTCCTTTGCCGCCGCAAGCGACGGGAAAGGCCATCCAAAATACCCCCAACCCAAGGACCACTGACTTACAACGCGAAAGAACCATCTCTGCCCCCATCAAAAAACGAATAGACCTCTTCGCCCTTATCGGCCTTTCCTCAAACAATGGCAAGTCAGACCCGTAGCTCGGCGAAGTCCGCCGGGCGACCTCGTCGAAAACGCGCCCAACTCAGACCCAATGCGCCGACTGAAAGCGCCGTACACAACCAAGCGAACCAATTGCCCCACCTTGCGTACCAGGAAGGCACCTGGGCCACCGCTAACTCTTGAACGAGAACCGTTTCTGTCCAGGGCTCAGTCTGGGCGATCAGTTGTCCTCGAGCATCAACCACCGCGGATATGCCCGTGGTGGCCGCACGAATCACCGGGACTCCTAACTGGGCAGCAGGGATCGCTGCCAGCATCAAGTGCTGGGCAAGACAAGAGCTGTTTCCAAACCAGGCATCGTAGGTCAAATTCACGATGAGATCGGGCCCAGAACGTGACGAATTTACGCCATCGAGCCCCAATTCGGTCACTGCCTTTACCGCATGGGGAAGAGTGATCTCGTAGCAAATCAAGAAACAGAATCTGATCTTCTTCGGACCCGTAAAAATCCTTTGCTCACTGCCGGCCAGGATGTTGCCACCGATTTGATAGCGCTTAAGCACTGGGAGGGTGTCGCGCCCGGGGATGTACTCACCAAAGGGTAAAAGATGAATCTTGTTGTAGGGGCCGAAAACCTCGGCATCCCCTGTGAGTTGCCAGGCTGAGTTGTAGCGCCTCAGACCCGTCTTCTCGAAAATCTTGTTACTCGCCCCGGTCCAGACTTCGACCTGATTGTCCCTGGCAAACTTTCGAAGCGACTCATGACCCCGAGCGTCCGGTCGACCGGCAAGGGCTCCCTCTGGATAGACGAAGACATCGATGTCCGGGTGTTTTGACAGAGCTTCTCGCGAGAGCCCCACGTGAGCTTCCGCCAGTTGCATGTAGGATTCGCTCTTCAAAGTCTTGATCTCGTCCACATCGAAGTTGGCCTGAACCAAAGCGACTTTTAAACGAGGTGCACCTTCTTCCGCATGAGCGATTTGTTTGCTCCTGAAAGAAGCCAAAAATAGCGCACCAGCCAAGCAAACAGAAAAGGCACCCCAGGCGACGACTCGCTGTTCTTGGGTAAAGGCTCCTCTGCGAACAACCAGGGTGACAACTAACAGATTACAAAAAACAATCAGAAAGGAGACAGCTGGGACTCCCGCGTAGCTACTGACGAGGAAGACGCTGGGCACCTGGTACCAAGCGACCCCTTGGTAGTAGGGGAAGAGCTGCGGATTGAGGAACTCACAGGCCACGAACCAAGCTGCGATGAGCGGGATCAGCCATCGTGAATTTTCTCGCCGCAGCCATGAGAGTCCCCAAGCAAACACCCCCATGTACAAGGAGTAGACGGCGCAGAAGACGAACCACAGCGCGGATGCGATCACCCAAGAGAGCTGGGCAAAGTTGTGAACGGTCGCCGGGAGCCAAGAGAAAATGGCAAGGTTGGCGCAAAACCCTTGCAGCCAGCCCGCCAAGAAGGCCCGCCTGCCGCTCAGTTGAAGCAGAACGAAAAGACCCGGAGCCAGCGCAACGGGATGAATCCACCACAAATTCAGGGGTGGGGAGATCAATGCCTGCACAGCACCTGAAAAAGCCAGGGCCAGTGCGGCCAGCCATCTCTTCATCTCTCAGGCCACCCCACCGCTATTGGGGGCCAGCTGCGGTGTAACTTCCGCCTTCTTGAGTGCAGTCGGTTTCCGTCTTCATCGGCCCGTCCCAGTTGTAATAGTACTCGGTGTAACCCTCCGGATGGGAGTCATCCTCGAAGGCACACTGGCCAAAGTAATATTCTTGGCAACTGCCTTCTGCCGGGGTCACCGTGCACCACGCTGCAAGTGATTCGGTCGTCGTAGGCGCACTTATACACAAGCCGGGGCTCACTGCGCAATAGGCCGAGCCCGCTTCGACCTCACAATCTTCGAAGGTGAAGGTTCCCGTCCACTCTCCGACGACTCCATTGTCACAAGGTAAGGTTTGCGTCTCTGAATTACAGGTCGAGCCGGAGGGGACAGTAGCGGTTTCGTAGCGCTCTCGTCTCAGCACCGTGCCGTGATGATGGTCCTCCGCGCAGTCCATGAACTCCACCGCTTCGCATTCCTCGTAGCTGAAGCTGCCGCTCCACTCGCCCCACTCTCCATCTTCGCAGCGTCGGACCTGTTCTTCGGTTACGCAAGTGTCGCCGGCGGCTACGATCTCGGCCTCGTACCGTTGCCGCGTTTCCGTGTCTCCAGCGTCGACCCTCGTTTCGTCTTCTGCGACGCATTGGGGAGCGGACTGCCCTCCACACACCTTGTCCGAGAAGCTTCCCGACCACTCACCCCACTTGCCGTCTTCACAGCGGCGTTCCTGAGTCTCGCTCTGGCAAGCGCCATCGACCTCCTCGTAGCGTTCACGAGTGCCCGTCTCCCCGTCGTCACAGGACACGACCGCGCAGTCTTTATGAGTGAAGGAGCCACTCCACTCACCCCACTCGCCGTCTTCACAGCTGCGACTTTGCTCTTCGCTCCTGCAGGCTTCGTCGTCCGCAGAGTTGGCAGCCGGAGTCTCGTAGCGGGTACGCGTCTCTTCCTCGTCCCCCTCGCATTCTGGAGGCTCCTCAAGCACCGTGCAGCTCTCGTAGAGAAAACTGCCCGACCAGCCGTCGACCGTGACCTCATCGCTCTCGGCATCGGGATCGGGTCCCCAATAATTTGCTTCGTAGTCCTCGTCGAAAATACACACCTGACGTTGGACTTCGCTCTTGCACTCCTGCCCACTCGGAACCTCCTCGGCCTCGTAGGCGGTGCGAGTGCGCTTGTCGTTCTCCGTGCAACCCTGGTCTGAGATGACGTCGTCGGGACAGCCTTGCAAGAAGGCACCCAGAATGAAAACGGCAGTCATTTGCGGCCAGGTTCTGATTTCGCGAGGCAAGTTGGTCTCCTAGGGGCGCAAGATGGCGCTTCTTCGCTAGTTGCCTCAGGAGGCCCCATCGTTCCATGGTCAATTGATCCGAACAAAATCATCCGAGGGCGGCTTATTCGTTGTCAGGGATAGGCATGGTCTGATAATTCGATCATGAAATGGCAGAGCGAAGGATCCGGAATCGTGATCTCGTTCGATTGGTCTCCGTAGCGTACCAATTCGACTTGCCCGAACACCTCTGGCTTTCGGAACTGGCTGATTGTTTCGCACATGTCGTCGGCAAGGGAGGGGGCGCCTATTGTTTCCGCTACGAGGTCCAGGGAAGGAGCGCTCGTGTCGCCAGCGGAATCCAGCATTCTAAAGATCAGGGCGGTTTTGCCTCGGTGTTCAAGAAATGGGGGGCGGGTGTTTGCGACTTTGGGGCCACCCACTTCTTAAAAAAGGTCCATCCAGAGTTGGTCGAGCGCACGATGCTCCAACCCTCTGGCCCCGGCTTGCTCCTTCAGTGGGGCAAGAAAGTCGCGGAGGCAGAGGCCCATCCTGAGTGGATCCCCCATGTGCCCGCCATCGCCGACTTGCTCAACATGGGGGATTCTTGGGGGGTTCATGTGCCAAATGAGCGGGGCGGCGGGCTGTCCCTGGGTTGCTCCGAGCGCAAGCATCCCCCCTCTCATTATCGTGCGATGCGCGATGTCATGCCTTTGCTCCAGGCCGCCCAACGCTTGCGCCTGCATCGCGCCGAGGAATTGAGCTCTGTCGAAGCGATCTTCGAACCGGGTGGCAAGGCGCAACATGCGGTAGGTGCCGCCCGAGATGCCGATAGCCTCAAGGCACTCAGTCACCAGGCGGCTAACATCGAGCGTGGTCGAATTCAAAGAGAGCAGCAGGACTGGGCCGGGGAGAGTATCTGGCCTGGCATCGTTCAGGGGCGCTGGTCCCTGGTGGAGCGTATCGAACGCGATGGCAAGCGATTGATCGTGGCGCATGCCAATGGGCGGGGAGGGCTCGATCCCCGTCGTCTGAGCGAACGTGAAAACGAAGTGGCTCGACTGGTCGCCCAGGGAATGATGGACAAGGAAGTGGCCCTCGAGCTCGGTTTGGCGCAAAGCGTAGTCGCCGAAAACTTGCGCCAAGCGTTGGAAAAGCTGGGACTGAACTCTCGCTTGGAGCTCATCTTGGACTACCAACGGGCGCCCTACGGATTGGCTCATTGCGTCGGGGCTCTGTCACCTCAAGAACCCGTTGTCGCTGTAGAAGTGGACAGTTCTATCAACTTTCCACAAGGCTTGAGCCAGGCAGAGCAAGACGTGGCGCGACTCGTCTTGTGCGGAAAGAGCAATCGTGAAATCGCACAACTGCGCGGGAGTCGACCGCGAACGGTCGCCAATCAGGTACAAGCCATCTTCCATAAATGCGGAGTGGTTTCCCGGGCAGAACTAGCCTCCTTGCTCTTTGGTCATCACTCCGGTCTGGCTGCTTCAGCTGAATAGAGCCTGCTCTACCGTCTTTGCCTTCTGATGCTCAGCGACGGCAGCACGAGCAAAGTCAGAACTGTCGCCGTCAGTAGACCTCCCATGACCACGGTGGCGAGTGGCCGCTGCACTTCGGAGCCAGTGCCCGTCGCCAACGCCATCGGCAAAAAACCGAGGGCGGCGACGACTGCCGTCGTGAGCACCGGGCGCATCCGCTCAGAGGCCCCACGTCGGGCCGCCTCGAGAGGAGAGTCCCCTTCCTCATAACGCGAGAGGATGGCGGACAAGAGCACGACCCCATTCATGGTTGCGACTCCAAAGAGCGCGATAAAACCAACGGCCGCCGATACCGAAATCGGCAAACCCCGTGCGGCCAACGCCAGTAGACCACCGCTCGCGGCCACGGGAATATTCAGAAGAATGAGTAGGGCCGGGCGCACCTTTTGAAAGGTGAAGTAGAGCAGCACGAATATCGCCACGAGGGTGGCTGGCACGATGAAGGCAAAACGCTTCGTCGCTCGAACGAGATTCTCATACTGTCCCGTCAGCTCATAGAAGTAGCCCGCCGGCCTGTTCATGGCCGAGAGCTGCTTGTCGACTTCGCTGACGAAGCTCGCCAAGTCGCGGCCCCGCACGTTGGCCTCGACCATAATGCGCCGACGTCCCTGCTCGCGACTGAGTTGCGCGGGGCCATCCTCGAGACGCACATCCGCCACATCCCCCACAGTGATCGTTTCGGGACGACCAAGCGAAAGCGCATAATCACTCACTGCCTGTACATCAGCGCGCGGAGGATGTTCGTAGCGCAACTGGACCGGGAAGCGTCGGTTCCCCTCGGCAAATGAGCCCACTGTTCGACCTTCGCGCAACGCCTCGATGTTGTTACGCACCTCTTGCGCATCGATCCCCAGTCTCCCGGCCCGAAGGGTATCGGGGCGGAGGGTGATCATCGGAAGCCCCTCGCTTGGCTCCACGCGTACGTCAGCGGCACCCACCACGCGACTCACTCGCCGAGCCGCCTCACTGGCCAAAGTCTTGAGCACATCGAGGTCATCGCCGAACAACTTGATCCCCACATCACTCTTGGCCCCACCCAAGAGCTCTTGCAGCCGCATCTCGATGGGTTGGGTGAAACCAAAAGTCGAGCCAGGGACCGCTTTGGTGAGCGCCGCTTCGAATTCACCAATCAGCTCTTCGCGGGACTTGTCCTTCCACTGCGATTTCGGCCGCAAACCGACGAAAATGTCGCTCTGCTCGAGCCCCATGATGTCGGTTGCGACATCCGGGCTTCCCGTGCGCGTGATCACACGAGTCACTTCGGGAAACTGTTGCAAAACTTGCTCCACGCGGGTTGATCCTCTCTCCGCTTCGTCTACCGAAACACTCGCGGGTCTGGTCATTTGCAAAACGATGTCGCCCTCTTGCAAACGCGGAACAAAGTCGGCTCCCAAAGTGCGAGCCGCGAGTACACCGGCAACCGAAAGCCCTGCCGCAAGCCCCAGAGCCAGCCCCCTCCTCCCTGTGAAGACAAAGAGTATCGATTCGTAGCTGGGACGCAGCTTCCGAATGATCCACGGATCGGCGACAGCGACTTTTGTCAGCAGTGAAGCCCCCAACGCTGGGATCCAAGTAAAGGTCAACACCAAGGCCGTCCCCAACGCAAACAAGACAGTCAGCGCCATCGGGCGAAACATCTTTCCTTCGACCCCCTCGAGCAGAAGCACGGGCACATAGACCAGCGCAATGATCATGACCCCAAATGCAATCGCCGACCCGTGCCGTTCGGCGTCGCGCACGAGAGCCGACTCGGCGCTGATTTTTTGCGCCGCCATGGTAGCCAACCCGCCCTCAACGATCACCACGGCCCCATCGACGACCAGTCCAAAATCGATGGCACCTAAACTCATCAGGTTTCCCGAAAGCCCCAAGGCTTGCATGCAAGCAAAAGCCCCCAACATAGAAAGAGGGATCACCGTCGCTACCACCAACCCGGCTCGCAGGTCCCCGAGAAACAGCAAGAGCACCAGGGCTACCACAATGCCTCCCTCACCGAGCGACTTCCACACTGTGGACAGCACACGCTCGACAAAGGCTGAGCGATCGTAAAAGGGCCTGATCTCCACGCCCTCGGGTAGTCGTTTTTCGATATCGGCCAAACGCTCCTTGACCCGGCGCACCACATCATGGGCATTGCCGCCCGCGATCATCTGCACCATGGCGTATTGAGTGGGACCTTCACCATCAGCGGTCGCAGCCGAGACACGAGGCGCCTTCCCTTCACGCACCGTGGCCACGTCACGCACCAGGATGGGGGTGCCGCCCTCGGCCGTACGCACCACCTGATTGGCCACGTCACTCAAGGCTCGATACTGGGCATCGAGTCGCACGAGAACTTGCTCTTCTCCTCGAATGATCGCGCCGCCGCCGGCGTTTTCTCCGCTCCCCAGGATAGCGGCCTCGACCTCAGACTGGGACACGGACAGCGCCCGCAAATCGTCCTGCCGCAGAGCCACCTCGATCTGGCGAGCATCGCCGCCCCAGCCATTGACCTCCACCACGCCAGCAACCGTGGAAAGCGGATAGGCAATTTCCCAGTCCAAGAGCGTCCGCAGCTCGGTCGGGGAGTGACCAGGCCAACGCATAGTGAAGTGGTAGACCTCTCCCAAACCTGTCGAGAGAGGTCCCAGCTGTGGTCTCCCCGCGCTCTTCGGCAGCGCCTCACGGGCCCCTGCCAGTCGCTGGGAGACAAGCTGCCGAGCCAGGAGCAGATCCGTTCCTTCCTCGAAAACGATGGTGACGGCGCTCACCGCCGTCCGCGAGGTGGAACGAATCGTTTCTGCCCCCGGGAGCCCCCCCATCTCCATCTCGATGGGTCGGGTCACGAGGGACTCGACTTCGATTGGCGAGAGACCTTGGGCCTGCGTGAGGATCTGCACCTGGACGCTCGTCACGTCTGGCACAGCATCAACCGTGAGCTTTTGGTAACCCCTTACTCCCGCGATAACGAGCACCGCGGCCAATACGAACACGAGCACTCGGTTTTTCACCGAAAACGCTACGAGTGATGCAATCATCATTTGGTACTCCGATCGGGCTTTCGGGCCCTACTCGCCTCCCAATACCTCGCGAAGCATCTCACCCTTGAGTAAGATGGTGCCGCGCTCGACGACCTGATCACCCGCCACGAGCCCTTCTCCGATAAAGGCCCTCTCTTCGTCCATCGAACGAACGACGACTCGCCGTGCCTCAAAGTGACCTGGCTCACCTTCAGCGACGAACACCGTTTCCTTGCCCCTGACGAAGACCACTGATTCGGCGGAAACCTCCACGCTCGACTCTGCACCGGACGGGGTCGGCGCGTCGCTACCATCACCCTGCTGCCTCCCGCCTATCCCTTTCGGATCTCTTTTGGCATGCACCTCGACGTAAGCGCCGGGTCGAAGACCCGTACAGCTCCGATCGGGGCGAAGGCGAACCAATATCGTTCGTGTATGGGGGTCGACAACCTGTGCTTGCGTTTCAACCGTCCCAAAACACATGTCAGCCGGCGCACCTCTTGGGGTCAGTTGCATCTTGGTCCCCTTCTGCGGGATCAATGCTTTACCTTCGTTAAAACGAGCCACCACCAGCACACGTCCCGGCGCGACGATCGAAAAAAGAGTCTGCTCGGGACGTACAGCGGCGCCGAGAACGGCATAACGCTCGGTGACCACACCCTCAATCGGCGAACGAAGAGGATAACGCGATCCGCTTCCAGACCCCGCCCCCATTGCACTCAAGCGCATCGTGGCGGCACGCTGCTGCGCTTTGGCCCCACTGAGATCGGCGCGAGCCGCTTCGACGGCTGCGGTCGACGTTGCGCCTTCCGCCTCAAGCACGCCCTGTCGACCGACGCGCGCTTCTTGCATGGCTAAACGGGCGCTTGCTTTCTGTAGCTCCGCCCGCGCGACACCGATCTCCACCGCCTCCACCCAAGCCAAGACCGCACCCTTTTCCACCACATCGCCCACATTGGCCTCGATTCCTGCAACTCGGCCGCTGACGAGAACCCCCACCTGCGCTTCGCCGTCCGGCGAGGAAACCACCTCACCGGGAACACGTCCGCCTCCCGACACCCCGGAGGCTCGAGCCGTGGCCATGGTGATCTGCCCCGATTTTACAACCTCGGGATTGACCCGCAGAGAAGTCGGGAGCTCGACCTCCGCAGGGGTTTGGGCCGAATGCACCTGCTCAGTCGCAGTCTCACCTGCAGTCGGTTTGGAGCAGGCAACGCCCCCGACCACCACGAGCGCCCCAAGCAGCGAAAACTCATACTTTCGTTTCATCTCATTTCTTTCTGCTCAAGTTCGATGCCCAAAGTGCCCGAGCTTTGCTCGTAGCGCAGCTGCGCCCGGTACACGTCTGCCAAGGCGCAAGCCAAACGTTCTCGTGCGGCGAGAAGCTCGCGCTGAGCGATGGTCAAACGCATGAAGTTGGACTCACCCGCCTTGAACTTGATCTGGGCGAGGCGCACCGCCTCTTCTTTGGGCGGCAGCAGGGACGCTAAAAGCAAGTCGTATTGGGCACGCGCATGGAGGCGTTCGTGGCGAGCCTGTATGAGCTCTTGCCTCTGTCGTCGCTTGACGAGTTCGGCGCGGGCCTTGTCCTGATCGTAACGCGCCCGTTTTCGTGCCTGTTGGTAGCTCCACGGAGTTCCAATCGGCAGGGGAAGCGTTAAAACTCCAGTAATGATGTGGTCACCTGTTCCTTCGCGCTGGTACTGCACACCGACGGCCATCATGGGTGCTTGCTGAGTCTTGGTGTAGGCGATGCTCGCTTTCGACACCTTGGCCTCGGCTTCGGCCATCTGCACGTAGGGGTGTGACTCCACGCGCGAGCTTGCCTCGCTCGAACCCCGCCCCCCTTCGCCCTCAACCGCGCTAGTCTCGACTGGGCGAGACAGACGCGCTCTGACTTCGGCCCTTTTTTCACCAGGCAGACTGGTAAGAAACGCCAGAAGCGAAGCTGCCTCAAAGTGTCGCCCTTCAGCGTCGAGGACGAGCGACTGAGCCGACGCCACCTCGCTTTGAGCCAGCGCGCGCTCGGCTTGATCGGACTCGCCGACTCGCACTCGGCTTTCGACCAACTTCAAGTTCAACTTGGCTTGCTCGACCGAGTGCTTGCGTATTTCGAGTAATTCTTCCGACAGGGCAAGTTCGATCCATGCCTGTCCCGCTTGCTCGGCCCCCTGAAGCGCACTCCACTGCACCCCCTTCTTCCCTACATCTTGCTCGGCGCGCGCCAACTGCTCTTGGATGGCCCCTTTCCGAGTCAATGCGATGGGCTGGCTCAAGCTCACGATGATGTCCGGCTTGATCTGACCCCCCGTAAAACGAGGTCCAAGCTGCGTCTGCAGGACAGGAAGCTGGGTGAAGATGGGATTGGACTCTCTGACCGCCTCCTTGAGGGCCTCGCTCGAAGCGCGAGCCAGCGCGACCTCAGGGCCGATGCTGCCTCCCCTTCGCAACGCTTGCTCGAAGCTCAGGTAAACGACTTGCTCGCTTTCTTCGGGATGCCCACTGTGCGTGGGTTTAGGCTCGCTCATTTCGGCAAACACAAAGGAGGCCCAACTCAGAGCGAGAGTGACGGTGACAGGTCCCACGAGCAGACGCTTCCGCCAGCTCCGGAGGGGGAATTTTCTTACAAAGCCGCCCCTGACTGGGCTCTTTGTGTTGCTCAGCTGGTTTGATGTCCAGCGCCGAACCTGCATGACGCTCATCGATTTAGCTCCGAGCACCCGCCTCGTCTGTAGGACAAATGTCGGATGAAGAGCGAGACGCTTTGGTCTACCTTGACCTCAACCATGAAGCGGCGAACAGCACCCCTCTTCGAGCGCCTCGACGTTGCTGTCGGCTTGGGCCTGCTCGTCGGATGCCTCTACATCGTCATGGATGTTTACTTCGACCATGTAATGGGCGCGAAGCTCGTCCCCTCGGCTCATCCCATCCAGGTGGTACACGCCATCATCGATCTGGTACTCCCTGCAATCGCCGGGGCTTCCCTCGGATTCGTGATCCATTTCACTCGAGTCCGGGCACAGATGGCAGCCTTCGAGAAACAACGCGCCGACGAACTGGCAGGTCATATTCACAAAATCGAACGCGACCAGGCGGTCTGGGTGATTTCTGCTTCCCTGCTGCACGAGCTAAAAAACCCGCTGCACGCCTTGGGACTCTTACTCGACGAAGTCGCCGAACTCGGGGCGGACGCCGAACAAGAGCGCGAACGACTCCTGGGGCGTGCCCGCATTCAAAGCGAGCGCATTGAAGAACGCCTGATGGCTCTTCGATCCCTAGAACATCACACCCCGGCCGATCTACCGCTACTCGATCTCCGCGAATGTCTAACCACTACACTCGAACCGCTCATGGGTCTCGCCTCCAGACAGGGTGTGACGCTCGAGCTCGAGGGATCCGGTGTTTTCGCCTACGCCCACCCCGGGTATCTACGCATCATCGTCGAAAACCTGGTCGAAAACGCCATGGACGCCCTCAAACCGGTCCGAGACGGCAAGATCACACTGACCGTGCGCTCGGAAGACGAGCTCGCGCTCGTCTACATCTTTGACAATGGACCAGGCCTGAACGAGGTGACGCGCAAAAAGGTCTTTGATCCTCTCTTCACGCAGAAAGAAACAGGGCTGGGCCTGGGTCTCTCCATCGCCCGCGGTCTGGCGCGTTCGATCGGGGGCGACTTGACCTTGCAGCGCACCGAAAGCGGAACCTGTTTTCAGGTTGCGCTTGGGGCAGGTGCGCCATGAATCGAACACAAACCACGGTGCTGCTCCTGGAAGACGACGACGACGCACGAGCGTCACTGGAGCGCAGTCTAAAGCGCGCCGGGCATGTCGTGCTGAGTGCCAGTTCCGTAGATGAAGCGATACAGCACATCGAAGGGCACAACCTTTTGCACGCCGTAGTCACCGACATGGTACTGGGTAGCGAGGAATCGGGAGGCATACGTTTTGTCCAAGAACTTCGAAAACGAGGCAACCCTGCACCTGTGGTCATCATCACCGCCTTCGCCGACCTCAAGAACGTCAAACAGGCGTTAAACGAAGGCGCTGCTTTCCTCCTCGAAAAGCCCTTTCGCGCTCAAGACTTGATCACAACGATCAACCGCGTTGCCGATGCTCGACCCCCTATGGGTTCCCTGGTCGACCAAGCCCTCAACTCGGCCGGCCTGACCGAAAAGGAGCATTCGATCGCTCGCTTGGTTCTCAAAGGTTTAACCAGCTCTGAAATCGCGCACATCGAGCACAATAGTGACAAGACGGTGCGACAACACATCACCCGTATCTACCAAAAGTGCGGGGTAGCGAGTCGAGCCGAATTCTTCAATCACGTCTTCCCCTGGTAAGTTTGCCTCCGAAACTGGGCGCCTCAAAAAGCGTCTTACGAGATCGTGTCGGTGCAACCCGCCACCAAGGTCGCCGACTGCGACATTGACACGAAAAATCTTCGAAAGCTCGCTCGTTGAACTTGCCAGAGCATCCAAGACGTCCACACTTCCCGCCCCGTGACCGCCACCATCACCAGTCTCCGTCAGCTCGGCGACATCGAGCTATCCCACTTGCAGATCATCTTCAGCTCGGTGGTGATTCTCGTCGCGCTCAGCCTACTGTTGGTCATTCGCATTGCTGTGAGGCGTCGCCTGAAGGGGCGCCTCGAACGGCTGGAAGAAATCGAGCACTTCGACGCCGTTCAAACTGAGTCTCCACACAAAGATCCCCTGCGCGAGGCCCTTCGGCACGCGAAACGGAGTATCAAGAGTCGCTACAGTGTAATCAACCGCATGGCGACCGGGCTGCTGTTTGCGGTCGCCATTCTGTTCGCTTCACTCCCCGCTCTCGACACACTACCACGCGCGATCGTCTCACTACTAGTAGCTATCGCGGCGGCCGTACTGGGTATTGCGGCACGCCCGTTCGTCGAAAATCTAATTAGTGGGGTGGTGATTTCGTTTTCGAACCAACTGCGCATCGGCGATACCGTTCTCTTAGAAAACGACTTATACGGCACTGTCGAGGACATTACGATCACGCATACCGTGATCAAGTTGTGGGACTGGCGTCGCCATATCGTCTCCAATAGCGTGATGCTGCAGAAAGACTTCACGAACCTCAGCCACAAAGATCAGCATCTTTGGGCTCATGTCGAATTTCACGTCGACTATGAGGCCGACCTTGATGTGGTCGAGCACATTGCGATCGAAGCCGCCAAACAAAGTCGGTATCACGCCGATTACGAAAGTCCGCAGATGTGGGTACGTTCCCTCAACACTGCGACCATCGTCATCTGGGTGGCGGCATGGGCCAAGAGCCCTGAAGATGCATGGGAGCTTCGGGCGGATATCCGCAAGAATCTGGTCCGCGGATTTCAAAAGCGAGGCATTCATTCTCAGCTCGAACGCATCGAAGTCGCAAAAAAGATCGTCGCCAACGACGCCTCAAGCTCGTGACTTGTCACGAATAACACCAGGGTATAATTGCTAATTTAACCATTTTTACCCGGGTATTAACCCTCGACCAAGAGAGCAGAAACCTGAGACCGGCCCGCAGGCTTGCCGCCTGGGCAAGCTGAATTCAGGAGGAATTGACTACATCTTTGGGCGTCCCAGATCGCCTACTATTTTGGCCATGCCACGCTTCTTCGTCGTTCGAGAGCGCCCGTCTTCGGCTGACTTCAAGCAACAAGAAAGGCTCGGCCGTCTGGTTCGACTCGCGCCGCTGGGCGCCAGCAGGTTCATGCTTGTTTTGTGTGGGCTGAGTTTCACGCTGGCGGCGTCAGGCTGCGGCAAAGACCAGCGCCGCCCCGATCCCGCCTCTGATGACGGCGCGCGTTCCAAAGAAGACCCAGGCGACGGGGACGCTGGAGGCGATGGGGACTCGGGCGACAATGACTCCGGGGACGGGGACTCCGGCGATGGGGACCCAGGCGATGGGGACTCCGGCGATGGGGACTCCGGTGACGGGGACCCAGGCGACGGGGACGCTGGAGGCGATGGGGACGGCGACGAGGAAGACAACGGGTGGTTTCACTCAGCAAGTCTCACCCCCACGCAGCTGAGTGAATTGTTACCCAAGGACGAAGAAGGAAGAGCGACACTTTGGAAGGTGGGCGAAACCAATATCATCTTGGAACAAGACGCACCCGAGCCCGGCCCCAACACGGCGAACACGGCCTGCCTCGATCTGAAGAGCTCGTGTCTGATTGCCACCGGCGGCCTGCTGGAAGAGTGCATTTTGGCCCTTCCAAAGTGTGAAACGGACGAGCCGTGGGACGAGAAGAGCGCCTGTTGCCCGGCTTCATGTATCGAGGCGTACCAAGAGCAGCGCGAGCTCGGTGCAAAACCCCAGGAGGCGAGTTTCGCCGTTTTTGGATCGACACATGAATGCTTTCCCGGGCTACAAGAGTGGTATCAAAAGCGCGGCGGGCACCCGTATCTAGCTCCGCGGAGGACCAAATGATGCAGAAGACGGTTCTAGGTTGGTCCGTGTTTTCGACCCTTCTTGCCCTAACAACGCAGACGCTCGCCTACGATTCTCTAGCTTGCGGACCTGGGGCCCAAGACTGCGAAGGTCTGAAGGCGGCTCGCACACCGTGGGTTGTCGCAGAACACGCTCAGTTGTGGATGTGGGCGCGCGACGCGGGTGGATTGCCTGCCCTGGTCGATGAACCTTTTGAGGTCACGACCTGGACGATGGGAGACAGCATTGAAAACTTCGACGCTTTGCGCTCGGCGCCCCTCGATCAGGCTCGTGATAGCGTATCGCGTAGCGTCGAAATTCCTGTGTTCGCCCAACTGCCGGACAAGTCCTACTCACTTTGGGACTGGACATCTGGCAACGAAGGGTGCCCGCCTTTGGGCAATGACACCTACTTTCCTGAGTGTCACGGCTTTAAGGCGCATATGGGCTGGCTCAACTCCAACCACTTCATGCCTCAGTCCAAGGACCTTTTCTTTGAGCTGCATGCCTCTGCCCTGGAGCACGCACGCTACTGCAAACAACTCGAACAAGAGCTGGCCGGCACTGCCCTCCACGAAGAAATTTTGATGCAGTGTGATCGCCAAGCCTTGCTCTTCGAGGCAGTAGCACACCACTATCTACAGGATGCCTGGAGTATGGGCCACATGTGGCAGCGCTGGGGGTCGCCCGAGTACTTTGAATTTGAGCAAGTGGTGTCCGAAAACGCAGATGTGCCAAGCGTGCTTGCCGTAGGAGATAGCTTGGGCCGGGCGGCAGGCATCATCCATGGCGCGCGTGCGATCACGACCCTACCTGACGCCATGTGCACCCCCGATGACGGCGTGCAGTTCAGCTACTTTGGGGAGCTCATCCCGGGTGGGGGCGATCTCTACTTGGAAGAGATCCAAAACCAACCCCATCTCGAGCGTCAGAAGACGCTGATGATGCAGTGTTTTACTACCGCCCTACGAGAGGTCTATCAGGCCTCCAGTCAGAGCCTTGGACCACTGAGTGCTTCGGCTTATCCCCAAGTTGACTTGGATCGGTGCTTCACTCAGCGCGCGACCAATCGCGCCTTGGCTCTGGGCGCGGCGGTTCAAGTTGACTTGAGTGAACTCGAGATCCCAGAAGAACTCATTCAGCAAGTGATTCAAGCTGTCTCTGATGCTTGGAAGGAGCACAAAGAAACCATCGCTGCCGCCGGGGCAGCCGCTACCGCTGCGGTGATTTTAGCCCCACGCGTAGTTGTCCAGAGCGCTTTGGTAGCCGCAGGAATCGCGGAGTCGACCTCCCTCGCCCTGTTGGGGCAGCTTGTCTACCACCACCTGTCTTATCTGGCGTCCATCGGGATCAACCCAGTCGCTTCGGAAATTCGAGACAATGGCCTGTACGTTCCCCTGAGCTCACCCGTCCTGCATCAGCTCAATTTTTTGATCCCCGGTGAGTTTCAGGTAGCCAAAGAGGAGCTCATCGAGCTTTGGAAGCAGGATATGGCTCGCATCAACGCAGCCCTTGTGGAGCGCGCCTCAACCGAACCGGAAGGCACCCAGCTCGCAGATGGCGGCATGGGGGACTTTTTGGGAATGGGCCCCAATGGATCCTATAGCGCAGCCGACCTGAGCTACCGCGACCCACTTCCACCGTACACGCCAACCGAAGTGCGCAGTGCCGTGTCTCCAATCCCCTTGGAGTCCTCGAATATCATGGCTCGCACCTTCGTCGAAGCGAATATCTCGCCCTGGTGCTCCCTGCTGGAAGAAGGAGGAAACGGGGAGTTTTCGCTTTTGACCTTTCAGGCGCGCTGCTCTGATCCAAGTCTTTCGGAGGAGGTGCGCGAAAACGCCTGCGATCTGTGTGAATCTTTCGCCCAGTTTTTCGTGGTGCCCGAAGAACGACGACCAGGAGCAGAGCTTTCCGTTTGCCAAGCTCTTGCAGGCAAAGACGCTATCGAGGTGGAAGCACCAGAGGGGAACGAGACAGCCCGCGAGTTAGCGAATACTTGGTGCGATCGCCCCGTAGAAAGTGAACGCATCCACTATCGCGTGGTCACCCAGCAGGGGTCGCTCGTCTATTATCACGTCTACTCCAGCAACCTTGATGGTAGTGGCGAGCAGCAGATATCGAGCAATGATACGCGCTACGTCAGGCACGTCTCGGTGCTTCCCGAACTAAATCGCCTAGCCTACATCGGGTCGGTGTACATTGGCCTCGACTTTGTCCGCGGCGCGTATCAGCAGGAAGGACCGGGGGGCACTCCCTACATCCTCAAGCGAGACGCCCGCACTCTGTCAATCGCCCGCGACGTTCAACAAGTTTCTTTCACTTTGCGCGAAGACTCGAATGACTACATCTATGTAATGAACTTCGACCGCAGCGAAGAGCGACCTATTCTGTCGGAGCAGTACATTTCTTCAACGGCGCTTTCACCTGATGGCCGCTACCTGGCCTACGGAGTCGCCGACGGTCTCGGAAGTGAACAGGTGCATCTCTACAGCTTGGAGACGAATACGAAGCTGGGTCCTATCAGTGCGGTGGGAGATGGCTCGACACAAATGAGTTGGGCGCCAGATTCGCGCAGGTTGGCCTATACGGTGAACGATACCGTCTACATCTATGATGTGCGTGATCTTTCTACTCGCCGTTTGTCGGTGGATACGCAATATCATTCCCATCCATCTTGGTCTCCGGATGGCACCCAGATGGCGCTCGCGATTGGAGGAGACATCTGGGTCACCAACCTGGACGGAAGTGAGCTCTATAATCTAACCAATACACCAGAACGCGGCGAAGACGAGCCAGTTTGGTACTATTGATTCGGTGAAGCGGCCCGTAAGTCCCACTTCTTGCACCAGCACGAGTTTCGGGTCGTTTGGGGCTCGGCCTGCTCACTGAGCGAGGGAAAACCGCCGACAATGGCGCCCAGATCCCCTAGGGGTGGTGACCTGCTTCGCCAACGGGCAAGATGGGCCCCACTCTTGGGAAAGGAAGAGCATTATGAAAACGAAGGCAGCAGTGGCATTCGCTGCAGGAAAGCCATTGGTTATAGAAGAAGTCGAACTTGAAGGCCCGAAAGCCGGTGAGGTTCTGATTGAACTCAAGGCCACCGGCTTGTGTCATACTGACGAATTCACTCGTAGCGGGGCCGATCCTGAAGGCGCCTTCCCAGCGATCCTCGGGCACGAAGGTGCAGGCGTCGTGGTAGATGTGGGACCGGGAGTGACCACCCTGAAGAAGGGGGACCACGTCATTCCGCTGTACACGCCAGAATGTCGAGAATGTGAGTTCTGCCTGAACCCCAAGACCAACCTCTGTCAAGCCATCCGCGCGACCCAAGGAAAGGGCGTCATGCCTGATGGAACCTCGCGTTTCTCCATCGGCGGAGAGCCTATTTTGCACTACATGGGGACGTCGACCTTCGCCCAGCACACCGTGCTTCCTGAGATCGCCCTCGCGAAAGTCCGCTCAGACGCACCCTTCGACAAAATTTGTTATATCGGATGTGGCGTCACCACCGGTATCGGCGCCGTGATCAACACTGCGAAGGTCGAACCCGGAGCCAACGTGGTGGTCTTCGGCTTGGGCGGCATCGGCCTCAACGTCATCCAAGGAGCTCGCCTGGCGGGGGCCAACAAGATCATCGGCGTGGACCTCAACCCGGCGCGTGAAGAGATGGCCAAGCGCTTTGGTATGACTCACTTCGTCAACCCCAAGGAGGTCGAAGGTGACCTCGTCCCCTATCTGGTGGATCTGACCGGCGGAGGCGCGGACTACACCTTCGAGTGCATCGGCAATGTAGAGGTGATGCGTCAGGCCCTCGAATGCTGCCATAAGGGGTGGGGCGAGAGCATCATCATCGGTGTGGCTGGTGCCGGGCAAGAAATCGCAACGCGCCCCTTTCAGCTCGTGACGGGGCGAGTCTGGCGCGGCTCAGCTTTTGGAGGCGCCCGAGGCCGCACAGACGTACCTAAGATCGTCGACTGGTACATGGACGGCAAGATCGAGATCGATCCGATGATCACTCACCGTCTAGCGCTAAAGGATATCAATGAAGGTTTCGAACTCATGCATCGAGGCGAGAGCATTCGCTCGGTAGTGATCTACGAGTAAGCCATGAAGATCATCAAAGAATGGAAGTGTTTCGGAGGAACCCAACGGGTCTACCGGCATGCAAGTACCTCGACCGGGACGGACATGGAGTTCGCCGTTTTCGAGCCCCCAGGCGAGGGCCCCCGGCCGGTGCTCTATTTTCTCTCCGGACTCACGTGCACCTGGGAAAACGTCGTGACCAAGGGTGGGTTTCAGGTGTGGGCGAGCCAACTCGGGGTGACGGTCGTCTGTCCCGACACCAGCCCACGGGGAGAAGGTGTAGCCGACGATCCGGAGGCGAGCGACCTGGGGATGGGTGCTGGCTTCTACGTCGACGCCACCGAGCAGCCTTGGGCATCTCACTACCGCATGAAGACCTACGTGACCGAGGAGTTGCCCCGACTGATCGAACCTGAGCTCAATGGTTTTTCCGGAAGGCGGGGCCTGTTCGGCCACTCGATGGGTGGTCACGGAGCGCTCACCCTCGGGATGAGTTTCCCCGACTTCTATTCTTCGGTCTCTGCATTTTCGCCGGTCGTCGCGCCATCCCTGGTTCCTTGGGGCCAGAAGGCGTTTTCCCACTACCTCGGCCAGGAGAGCAAAGCTTGGGCGGAAGCCGACGCCTGCGCTCTCGTACAGAGTCGAGGTTGTCCACACCCGCTCCTGATAGACGTGGGAGACAGCGACCCTTTTCTCGAGCGCGAACTCCGACCAGAATTGTTCGAAAGCGCCTGCCAAAAGGCGGGGGTCAAGCTCACTTTGCGGCGCCAGCCCGGCTATGACCATAGCTACTACTTCATTTCGACCTTCATGCAGGACCACATTCAATGGCACGCCGAACGCCTGACTGGATCGACCGCTGAAGGCTAAATAGACAAGCTTCCTGCGCAGAGTAACGCCTTCTCACGCTAGATCGCCATACGAACCCCGGTAGCTGTCAGCAGTCTTGCCTTGAGGTGAGGGCAAGCTGTAGCCTTTGTTTCATGCGGACGAAGATGGGAACTTGGGGAGTACTACTGGGCGCGCTGCTGCTTACACCCCCGATGGCTGGCTGTAACAAGTTGGCAAAGAAGCTCGGCGAAAAAGCAGCGCAAGAAGTCCAAGAGGCGACGAAGAAGCTCGATGATGGACCAGATGCCGGGCAGCAGACCTTGGGGCTCTACGCAAGAGGGTTCAATCTACTCATTGATGATCCTCAGGAGTGTTTGACAGAATACTTTGATGATGTGTCGTTGGATGGTCCGCTTGAAGGGAAGGTGTACCGGTTTTTTCCTGCACAGACTCGAGGTTCGATTGAAATCACAAATGCGAAGAAGTCCTTCAAGCAGGCCGCTGCGGGCGCACCCGCTTCTCTTTCGCACTTGGAAGCACTTGGAACAGCCGCCATCAAGAACCTCGAAGAGGCGTGTTCTACCTTCGCCGAAGTACACAAGTACTACGACGCCGAGGACTTCAAAGACGATCAGGGAAAGAAGGGGAAAGCGCTTCACTCAAGAATGGTGAAACTCGCCGAAAGCACCCAAGAAAGCATGAAGAAGCTCGAGATGGCTCTTTCGAAAATCGAAGAGGAACAGAGCAAGAAGGAGCTGGCTGAGTACGAAAAGAACAAGAGCTACAGCTACTGGTTTAGGCTGTTTAGCTTCGAGTCGAAAAAGCTGCTTGGTGTTAAAGACCCCAAAGAGTTTCAGAAGCGCTATGCGGCGGTCGACCAGGCGTACGAGGGTCTCAAGTCATTCGCAACGAGCAAAGGCGACGCGACCAATGCTGCCTTCAAGAGCTTCATGAGTCAGGCTGATCGCTTCCATTCGACCGCCAAGAAAATGAGTCGTGCTCTCGAAAAAAAGGAGCCCAACGCTCAGAAACTCGACAATATGCAAAACCAGCTGACCAATGCGTTCAACACCATCGTGAGTATCGGCAACACGCTGAGAGAGCTGGAGGCCAATGACCTCTTGAAGTGAGGCCCGAAGAACTCGTCTAGCCAATGCCCCACCGAAAGACATATCTGCATCGGACTCATCGGCGGGGTTCAACTCCCGCAGCATGACAGGCAGTGTATCTCCCCGGTCATGAGCTGCATTTTAGTCGTCAAAGCGCACACCGCACCAACGACGCAACACCTTCCTTAGGGCAACAGGTTTGACTGGTTTGGTCAGATAGTCATCCATACCTGCCTCAATCGCTCTTTCACGATCTCCGCTCATCGCGTTCGCCGTAACGGCGATGATCGGTACATGCGTTCCGGTGTCTTGCTCGTGAAGGCGAATCGCTTCGCTCGCCTGATAGCCGTCCATTTCCGGCATCATGCAATCCATCAGAATCGCCGAGTAGCGGCGCGTCGTGCTTAGCTCAAGAGCCTCGCGTCCGTCCTCGGCCAGATCATGAGTAAAGCCAAGTTTCTCCAGAACCTTCGAGACAAACTTCCGGTTGACCGAGTTATCGTCCACCACCAGGACCGGATCGAGTTCTGCCGGGACACGTTCCCCCGGCGGCAAGTCAGTGCTCCTGGGAGAATTCGAAGGGCTCGTCGAACGAAACACTCCCAGAGACGGTGGACCTGGCTTCGCCCGAGAAGAGGACTCGGTTAACGAGGTGGACGTTTCTGCGCGCACCAGCGGCAAGAGAACCCGAAATACACTACCCCGGCCCTCCAACGACTCAACCTCGATGACCCCACCCATAAGCTCAACCAAACGTTTTGAGATCGTCAAACCCAAGCCGGTCCCTCCGAATTGACGCGTGGTGGAGGCATCGGCCTGGGAGAAGGGACGGAAAAGTCGCCCCAGCTTGTCCTGGGGGATCCCAACCCCAGTATCAATGACTTCAAAAGCCACCCCTTCTTGACTCATCGTCTCAAGAATAAAAACACGCAAAGTCACTGAGCCACGGAGCGTGAATTTGACGGCATTCGAAACCAGGTTCATCAGCACCTGCCTGATACGCGTCGGATCCGTCATCAAAAGCGCGGGAACCTGCGGGTCGACATCCGCCGCAAGGGCTAAACCTCGACTTCGAGCTGCCTCTTGTTGAATCATGAGCACATCACGGACGGCTTCCCTAAGATTGAGGGGGATGGACTCGAGCTCGCATCTTCCTGCTTCTAGTTTAGAAATATCGAGCACGTCATTGAGAATGCCTAGCAGCGCTTCTGCAGAACGATGAGCCGTTTGCGCATAGTCATGTTGTTCTGCGTCCAGCTTCGTGTCGAGCAGAAGGGAAAGCATCCCCAAGATACCGTTCATGGGGGTGCGGATCTCGTGACTCATGGTGGCCAAGAACTGGCTCTTCAGCTCATTTTCCCTTAGGGCCGCCTCAGCTTCCACACGCGCCTTTTCGAGCTGTTGTTCGGCCACAAGGCGCTGAGAAATGTCGCGCAGGAGCAGCAGGAAGCCCATCACTTCCCCAAACCGGGCCGGAGAAATACTCACCAGAACGGGGACCCTTTCCCCGTCTAGCCTGCGTAACAAACCCTCGTCTCGAATCGTGGACCCGGGCCCTAGGAAAATATTGAGTCCACTTCGAGGGTCGGGCTCAAGAGGAACTGCCTCTATTTTGAAGGAACTCACACCGAGGTTTCGATCCAGAACAAGCTCGGCCACATCGGCGAAGAAGTCCCCCTCCCGGGGAGTTTGGCAGCAAATTCTCATTGCCTCTTCGCTCATCTGCAGAACTCGAAAGTCCTGGTCCAAAAGCACTACGCCATGCTCGTCTTCATCCGCCGCCTCAAGTTCACGATGAGAGAGCGGAGCGAACTTTGCGGTACTGTCCTTGAGTTCAGCCACCAGTCAGAAAAACGGCCACGGCGGTAGAAGCTGAACCGCCGGGCACGAAAGCGTCTACTGTTCTGGAGCGAAAATCACGGCGGCCAAGGGCGGCAGCTTCAAATTCAGGGAATATTCAAGACCGTGCACCGGGACGGGCTCCGTCGAGACCACTTCCTGTACGCCATAACCGCTCCCGCCGTATTCCTTTTGGTCGGTAGACATGAGGAGCCGGTACTTGCCACCCCGGGGCGCCCCAATTCGATAGTCTTCCCGCGGAACGGGGGTCATGTTGAGCACCACGATCAGGTGCTGATCGGTGCCAGGTACGGAACGCAAATAGGAGAGCACGGAGTTGTCGTGATCCGAGCAATCGATCCAGCTAAAGCCTTCCGGATCCGGATCTCCCTTCCAGAGTTCGGCCCGCGCCTGATAGAGATGGCCCAGACTGGCAACGAAATGCATAAGCGCCTTCCGTTGGGGCGCGTCGGCGAGATGCCAGTCAAGAGCGCCGTCGACGTCCCACTCGGCATGCTGAGCTAGTTCGCCTCCCATGAACATCAAGAGCTTACCGGGTCGTGTGGCTTGGTAGGCGTAGAGCAAACGAAGGTTGGCCAGTTTTTGCCAAAAGTCGCCTGGCATTTTTTCGACCAGGGCTCCTTTGCCGTGCACCACTTCGTCATGACTGATGGAGTTGATGAAGCGCTCACTATTTTCATAGATCATCGCAAAGGTCAGCTGATCCTGATGGAACTTGCGATGCACGGGCTCCTTCTGGAAGTACCCTAAAGTATCGTGCATCCAGCCCATGTTCCACTTGAAGGTAAACCCAAGCCCCCCGGCGGTGACAGGCGCCGTGATTCCTCCCCAAGCCGTCGACTCTTCGGCGACAGTAAAGGCTCCCGGACACTCTTCATCCACTGCTATAGAAAGCTGACGTAAGAAGTCGATCGCCTCCAGGTTCTCTCGTCCACCGTAGACGTTTGGTAGCCATTTACCATCTTCGCGGCTGTAGTCGAGGTACAGCATCGAAGCTACAGCATCGATCCTCAGGGCGTCCACGTGGAGTTCTTTTAGCCAATAGATCGCATTGGCGATCAAGAAGCTGCGCACCTCGGCTCGCCCGTAATTAAAGATCAGAGTACCCCAGTCAGGATGCTCTCCTCGTCGTGAGTCCTCATGCTCGTAGAGGGCAGTTCCGTCAAAACGACGCAGTGAAAAATCGTCCTTGGGAAAGTGCGCCGGAACCCAATCCACGATCACACCGATGTTGTACTGATGCAGGTAGTCAACCAGGTACTTGAGATCTTCGGGTGAACCGTAGCGTGAGGTCGGCGCGTAGTAGCCGGTCACCTGATAGCCCCACGACGGATAAAAGGCGTGCTCTGCCAGGGGCATGAACTCCACGTGGGTAAAACCAAGCCTCCTCACGTGATCCACGAGGGGCTGAGCTATAGCGCGGTAGGAAAGGCTCCCGCCCTTGTCCATGTCGCGCGCCCAAGAACCCAAGTGAAGTTCGTAGATGTTCACCGGGCTACGGACGATGTCCTGCTCAGCTCGCTGCCTCAGCCACTCGTCGTCTCCCCATAGATAGTCGTCTTCGTAGACAATGGAGGCCGTCGCCGGAGGTAACTCCATCGAGCGCGCCATGGGGTCGGTCTTGAGACGCAGCTCACCCGACTGGGCCTTGATCTCGTACTTGTAAAGAGCCCCTTCCTCGACTCCTGGCACGAAGAGTTCCCAAACGCCGGAGGCCCCCAAACTCCGCATGGGCAAAAGTCGCCCGTCCCAACCGCAAAACTCACCAACCAAACTCACACGCTTGGCGTTGGGTGCCCAAACAACGAAGGCCGTCCCACGCACACCGTTGTGCTCGATCACACGCGAACCGAACACGCGGTAGAGTTGGCGATGGGTACCCTCGCCGAATAGGTAGAGGTCAAGCTCACCCACCGTCGGGATATGACCGTACGGATCACCCCGCTCCCAGGTAGTCCCGTTCGAAAACCAAAAGCGTACGCGGGCGACCCCATCAGCCCCCAGACCCTCGGCCTGGCCCGCAAAAAGCCCCTTGCCTAAAGGTTGTAGGACATGAGTCCCGCCGTCTGCCTTGATGAGTTCGCAGCCTTCCGCATCCGGATGAAAAGCTCGAAACACGCGACCAGCACTGGTCTCGTGGATCCCGAGCACCGAGTGCGGATCGTGGTGCTCGCCGTCGAGCAAGCGCTGCGCGTCAGATTCGTCTACTTGAAAAGCGTCGATCGCCGAGCTCATTTATGTTCCTTCGTAACAGAGCAGCACCAAAGAATGAGGTGCTACGTTAAGAGTGGTCCCTTTGGGAATGCGGTGTGTGGGCTGAGCGGTATTTACAATCTCGTGCCAGTACCCACGCTCTTTGAGATCCGGAAGATTGAAGGGTTTCGCTCTATTGCTGCCGTTGAGCAGCAGTAGGAGCGTCTGTCCCTCAATGGGTCGACCCCGTTCGTCCGTTTCATCTGAGGCATCCCCGTGCACGAGCATACCCAAAATTCGGTTTTCTGGATCCTTCCATTCGTCGATATTCATTTCGCCGCCATCAGGGCGGATCCAAAGAATATCTTTGCGATCGCGATCACTGATCGGATCAGCCGCAAAAAAAGTGCGTCGCCGAAAGACCGGATTGGCCTTGGCGATGGCGAAAACTTTTCGCACGAAGGCGAGCAGTTCTTTCTCACTTGAGGACAAGTCCCAATTGAGCCAGGTCAACTCTCCGTCCTGGCAATAGGCATTGTTGTTGCCCTTTTGAGTTCTGCCGAACTCATCGCCATGAGCGATCATGGGAACACCTTGAGAAAAGGCCAAGGTAGCAAAGAAGTTCTTCATCATGCGCTCGCGCATGCGATTGACCCAGGCGGCCCGAGTTTCGCCTTCATGGCCCCAGTTTCGACTCATGTTGTCGTTGTGGCCATCGCGGTTTCCTTCGCCATTTGCGAGGTTGTGCTTTTCTTCGTAGCTGACCAAATCGCGTAAGGTATAGCCATCATGACAGGTCACGAAGTTGACCGAAGCATAGGGCCCGCGATCGCTCGCCTGAAAGATGTCACTCGAACCGCTTAGGCGAGAAGCCATCTCGGGAACCTGGTGCCCATCGCCCCGCCAAAAACGGCGAATGCAATCACGATAGCGACCGTTCCACTCGGCCCACCCCGGGGGAAACCCGCCCAGACGATAACCGCCCGGACCAATGTCCCAGGGTTCGGCGATCAGCTTGACGCGACTCAGAACTGGATCTTGCTGCACGGTGGCAAAGAAACGAGCAAAGCTGTCAAAATCGAAGGGATCGCGAGCTAGGGTCGGCGCTAGGTCAAAGCGAAACCCATCCACGTGCATTTCTGTCACCCAATGACGCAAGCTATCCAGCACCAGCTGGAGCGAACGGGGGTGCTGGACGTTGTAGCTGTTCCCACAGCCAGTGAAATCTTGGTAGTAGCGTTCGTTGTGGGGAACGAGGCGATAATAGGCCGCGTTGTCGATGCCCTTAAAGGACAAGGTCGGACCCATGTGGTTACCTTCGCAGGTATGGTTGTAGACCACGTCGAGGATCACCTCGATGCCCTCGCGGTGGAAGGCTTTGACCATGGTTTTGAACTCTTGGACCTGCTCCCCACGACAGCCCGTGGCGTAGCGAGGGTCAGGGGCGAAGTAGCCGAGAGTTTGGTACCCCCAGTAGTTCGTCAAGTTGAGGTCGAAGAGACGTCGATCGTTTACGAAGTGATGAATGGGGAGCAACTCAATCGCCGTGACCCCGAGGGATTTGAGATGATCCAAAATCGCGTCAGAAGCGAGCCCCAAGTAGGTACCTCGCAGCTTCTCGGGCACCTGGGGATGCAGCATCGTCATTCCCTTGACGTGCGCCTCGTAGATGAGGGTATCGCTCCACGGAATGTTCGGCGGTCGATCGCCTCCCCAAGTAAACGCATCGTCGACCACAACACACTTGGGAATGAAGGGCGCACTATCCGTCTCGGAAAACGATAAGTCTCCGGCTTGATGCCCTACTTCATAACCGAAAAGCGCGTCGTCCCAGACGACGTCACCCGCGATAGCGCGGGCATAAGGATCAACAACGACTTTGTTCGGATTGAAACGCCGCCCTTGTTCGGGACCATAGTGGCCATGAACCCGGTAAGCATAGAGCTGACCGGGGCGGACATCCGGTGAGTAGCAGTGCCAGATACGGTTCGTGCGTTCTCGGAGCGCGATTCGATCCGTTTCTTTGGACGGATCTGCCGAATCGAAGAGACAGAGCTCAACGCTGGTCGCATCTTGAGAAAAGAGCGCAAAATTGACGCCTTCCCCGTCCCAGGTCGCACCGAGTTTGACGCCATTGCCGGGCCAAATGCGCTTCACGGTCGCGGCGCCTCAATCCGAAAGAGATGCCCCACTCGATCATTAGGATCGAGGCGTACGTAGTTTTCCTCACCCCTCCATGTATAGGTCGTCCCCGTCAAAAGGTCTTTGACCTTGTATTCGGCATCTGAAGCAAAACCCAGATCATCGAGAGGCACCTTAACGTTGGTTTCACGCACCTCGTAGGGATTGAGATTCACGACGCCGAGCAAGTGGCGACTCTTACCTGAGCGATCATCCCGCTTCAGGTAGGCGATGATGTCATCCGATAAGGTCGTAACGAACTTCAGGTTCGAAAGTTCATGCAAGGCTGGCTCGCTCCCCCGAATGGCGTTGAGTCTCGAGACATCTCGCTTGATATGGCCCGGCGCGCTCCAATCGCGCACCCGAATTTCGTATTTCTCGGAGTCCAAGTATTCCTCGCTTCCCGGACGCACTGCAACGTTTTCGCAAAGCTCATACCCCGAATAGATGCCGTAGATCGGGGAAAGCGTAGCCGCCAGAAGCAAACGAATTCGAAACGCAGGACGCCCACCGTGCTGAAGGTATTCGTGCAAGATGTCCGGAGTGTTCGCAAAGAAATTCGGGCGGTAGTACTCGGCCATTTCGCTCGACGCGAGTTCGGTAAGGTATTGCTCAAGCTCGGCTTTGGTGTTCTTCCAAGTGAAGTAAGTGTAGCTCTGGGTAAATCCTAATTTGGCAAGCCCCTTCATTCGATTGGGACGAGTGAAGGACTCCGACAAGAAGACAACGTCAGGGTGCTTCATCTGCACCTCATCGATACACCACTCCCAAAAAGACAGAGGTTTGGTGTGAGGGTTGTCTACTCGGAAAGTGCGTACCCCTTGATCGATCCAGAAGAACAACGCGTCTCGCGCTGCTTCCCAGAGCTCTTCGCTACGAGGCCCCCAAAAATTGAGAGGATAGATGTCTTCGTACTTCTTCGGAGGATTTTCCGCGTACCGGATGCTGCCGTCCGGTCGAATGAAGAACCAATCGGGATGTTCTTTAACCCAGGGATGGTCGGGCGCGCACTGGAGCGCGAAATCGAGGGCGATCTCCAAACCGTATTCGGAGCAAGTCTTCACCAGGGCTCGAAAGTCATCGAGAGAACCCAACTGAGGGTGGACCGCCGTATGCCCCCCCTCGTCCGAGCCAATGGCCCAGGGCGAGCCAACGTCATCCGGTTCGCAGGAAGTCGTGTTGTTACGCCCCTTCCGATGAATCTTGCCGATAGGATGAATCGGCGGCAGGTACACCACCTCAAATCCCATAGCGGCGATTTCCGGAATGCGGTTCTGCACGTCCTTAAAGGTTCCGTGCTGCCCAGGCGTTGTTCCCGCCGACCGGGGAAACAGTTCGTACCACGAGGCAAAGCCTGCCTCACGCCGGTCCACACGCACCGGTTGATTCACGCTCCGCGCAACATCCTCGAGCTCAATCGGGCCGTACATGAGCTCTCGTAAGGTCTGTGAAAACGCTACGCGTTGACGCAGCTCCATCTTCATGTCCGGATCCGCAATCGCCCGCGCAGCGTTTTCGAGCGGCTCGATGTCACCAGCCGGAGCAACGAGAGCGCGACGTCGGAGCAATGAAGCCCCCTCAAGTAGTTCGGGAGCGATGTCCTGCCCCGCATCAAGGCGCTTTTGCAAGTCGCGCGCCCAAGTACCAAAGTAATCAGGCCAGGCTTCGACGTAGGTGGACCAAAGCCCGAGCTGGCTGAGCGAGTAGGTTCCGGAAAAACGATCGCTATCGAAATCGTAGGTCAGAGGAGTCACCTCTTCTCGGTCACCCAAGGTGGCGACCACCTGTGCTTGGATCAGGTCATGACCATCTTTGAACGCGACGCAGGTCACCTCGATGGGTTCCCCCTCGATTCGTTTGATGGGGTAGCGCCCCCTATCCACGCTGGGGGTCACCTGTTCAATAACAACGCGAGCTTGATCTGAGAGGTCCATATCGAGGGATGCACGTTTTCGGCCTTGGGACAGGGGTGAGTCAAGCCGACAAGAGGGCTGAACAGACGTTGGGTGCAAGGCGAGGAGCAGGTGAGCCCTGGAGCAGGTGATTTCAGCCAAGACAAGGGCGAGGTTTTCCACTCACAAGGGATCGGCCTCGGGCAGGGGAGCAGGCCTCGACGCGGCGCGGTAAAAAGGGACGCACCACGCAGGGCGAACCGACGGTCATGCTGAGCGACTCAGAAGGTAGACAAGTCCGCCGACAAACAGCACAACGAGAGACACTCCCAGCGCGAGCCCCAACCTTTGCGCCCGGCGATCGACGGTCTGCTTCACAAGCTCCATCAAACGGACACGACGCGCCGCCTCGCTCACCTCGGCATCCAACGCGATCAACTCGCGTCGAGTTGGAACATCGACCGAAACTGCACCGCGCAGTTCTAAAATCGCACGTCCTATATCAGCCAAGACCTGAATCCGCGCTCGACGCGTCTCCATTAAACGCTCCGACCGCAGGACATTTTCCCCCTCGATAGCAATGAGATGGGTTTCGAGCGCCCCTTCCTTGTTCTGTTGGTCCGCCAGCGCGACCCTCAGACTGTTTTCTTTCTCGACCAGCCGCGCCGCGGTAACCGAAAGCTGTCGCCGCTGCTCATTTTGCTGATTTTCGAGCACACGAAGGCGGCTTTGTACTTCGGCACGTGCAAGCTCGTATTCAGAGTTGGAGATTCCGCCGGCCTCGAGCCGATCATCCAGGTTGCGTTCCTCGATGGCCACTCGCTTTTGAAGAACACGCAGGCGCTCAATTTGGCGCTCCTGCTCGTCGTGGGCCTGACGCATGGCGTCGCGCTCGGCTTCGGCTCGCAGACGCCGAGCTTTCTTCTCGTCGAGTTCTTTCTCGATCGCGTGCATCTCGTGAGCCGAACTTCTGTCCAACGATTCAAGCTCGCGCGTGTTGAGCTCCAGTTGCTCGGTCAATTGATCCACCTGAGCAAACAGTGGGGCAAATCGCTCTTGTCCTCCGATGGTCGCCCGCGTTTGCTCCGCCAACACCGACAATCTCCGATCGCGTCGTTGCTCTTGGTCGCGCAGAGAAGCCTCCGCCACTCGGGCGCGGTTCTCTACCGAGCCTTTCCGAAGAAAGAGTCGCAAAGCGTAGACGGGCGTACCAGTCCAAGCGCTGGGCGGCTTTCCATAACCTTCACAGGCCACCGCATCCATACTCACTTCAAGCTCATCAGCGAAAGGGGTACAGCCCAGAGGCCACGGCTGATCGTCGTCCTGCTTGGGAAGCGCCACACCCACATCGAGTTGGGCGGAACGGCCCGTCCCAGTCAGATCAAAGTCATCCACCCCCCCCAACTCGGCTTCCCCCATCAAACCTCCCCACTGTCCCACTTGTAGGGGCGGTGGCTGGGACGGGTGACGGCTCGGCGACGCTAACCCACCTGGATACTGGGAGGCTCGATCGGTCGGTATACCAGCAGAAGAGGACGCCGCCGGGATAGAGCTGCGACGGTACGCACGCTCCTCCGGGTGGGGCGAGGAACCATAGTCCAGGTCGAGAACAGGAGGAGGATTTTGACTTCTCCTTTCCTGCTCTTTCCGAACCGCGGGCGACTTTCTTCGGTCGGCCACCAATAAATCCGGTACCCCCTGGGCCCCACGAGAGCCCCCCGGGGTCACCTGAGCTTGAGGGGCGGCGGGCGCCCGCAAGACCACAGCTCGAGATGGTCTCTCCACCTGGGTCGTCAAATCGGGAATCGACTCGGCCCCTAAAGACACCGCACTCGTCCCAATTGGTTGCGCTGACTCCGCCGGTTGCGCCGGCTCTGCTTCCCAAGTCGGGACAGGTGATTGGAGTGGTTCCTTGTCGGGATCCGGGAGCGGCTCCATCACCCCCGGAGGGACCGACGCGGGTAGCTCCAGTTCGGTTGCTCCCTCGTCCCCTTCCCACAAGGAGCGGCGGCTTTCGGCAACGGGGTCAAACTCCAACTCATCGATGCGCGCATAGGTGGGCTCTTCGGGCTCCTGCTGTAGATCAAGTTCAAGGACGGGCTCGTTCGGATCGCGCCCAGGAAACAGCGAGGACGCGCCGGGACCGCTGTTTGGATTCTTCTTATCGGACGCCACTTTGGATATTTCAGCGATTGGGAAGTGAAAGCACAAGCGGACGAACTAAAACCGCGTTTTTTCTCTTGGGTGTATCTTCCCTCTGCCGTTCTATTTTGGTGGCAGCCACGGGGCAAGCGTCATTCTCTCTCCTCACTCCGAACCGCTGGTCCTGGCACTCCTTTTCGTGTGGACGAACTCGACGTAAGTCGAGTTCCCCCGCGGCTGCCGTATCTTCTTCCGTTTCAGCCGAGAAACTCAAAAATCGGCATGCCGTGTTCTCCGGTGCTCGATTCGACGACGAAAATGAAGGTCGACGCTTGCGCGCTCCCGGGACCTGGGGTACCCAGAGCTGGCCTGTGTGGGTCCACCAACAGCGCGCCTTGAACCCCGCCAGGCCCGGAAGGGAGCAACGGTAAAGGAAAGCGAGTGTGGTGGGCCCTTTCCTATTTTGTAGCCCAGTCACCTTGTTCGTAATCGCCCTTTTCGTTTCGCCTTCACATCGTGCGTAACAAGAGACTCAAAAAGGGACCGCGATCTGGCCGGGCAGAAAGATCGAGGCGGTCACGCTTCTCTGGCAGAAGGGAAGTAGGATAGCTATCTTTGGGCTATGTCGTATCGATTGAGCCCCAGGAAGGTCGCCCAGTTTTCTGCAGCCGCAGCCGCAGGACTAGCCCTGCTCGGTTGTAACCAGAAGCAGAGCGAAGACAACCAGGAGGCGAAGACCGAAACCGCCCAAAAAGCCGCTCCCATGAAGACCGAAGACGGCAAGGAGTGCTGCATGGGATTGAACGAATGCAAAGGCAAAGGTGGATGCGCCGTCCCGGAATCCCACTCTTGCGCTGGCAAGAACGAATGCAAAGGCAAAGGCGGGTGCAACATGCACTGCCCCAAGTAAGCGGCGTCGCACACGGGATCTTGAGCCCGTTGCTCAGATACCGTACATCTCGACGAGCGCTCCGTTGTGAGCACGAGAAGCGTCGAGACCGTAGAACAACAGAGTCCGTGCCACCTCTTCCGGACTCATCCGAGGTTCGAATCCACTGCCCGCCAACATGGGGGTGTCCACCGAACCGGGCAAGAGCGCCGCAGTCATCAGTCCCGTCTTGCTCATCTCCTCAGCAAGACATCTCATGTACCCCACCAGCGCCGCCTTGCTCGCGTTGTAAGCGCTTTGCTTGGCAGTGCCGACTACAGCAGAAATACTCGAAACGAAGAGCACTCGGCCTCGATCGCGTTGGTACATCCGGGGCAACAAGGCTCGAGTCATGCGCATTGGCGCATTGAGATTGAGTTCGAAAGTCTCATCCCAAAGTTCATCGCTCTGCTCGACGGCTGAAGCTCGCTGGACTTGGGCCGCGTTGTGGATGACCAAATCGGGACATTCCTCCGAGAGGAGAGCCTCAAGAGCACGATCAACCTCTGAGCGACTCCGAAGATCACAATAATGGATAGCGAGGTCTGCCCCCAATGCGCGTACCTTCTGGGCAGTCGCTTCGAGCTCGGGGGAGGGCCTACCGAGCAGCAATAGTCCACAACCTCGCTCTGCCGCGAGGAGGGCGGTCGCTCGACCGATGCCGCGACTAGCCCCCGTGATAAGCACCCGCTCCCTCATGCAGGCTCGGGATC
This sequence comes from Polyangiaceae bacterium, assembly GCA_050300635.1. GTDB lineage: Bacteria > Myxococcota_A > Polyangia > Polyangiales > Polyangiaceae > NIC37A-2. Next base: position 5,686 of record JBNKYC010000039.1, on the reverse strand, counting down.
CTCTTCGTCCGGGGGCAAGTTGTGCACGCGGCTAATGCCTTCTTCGGACTCTGGTCCCGACTCGGCTTCGGGCTCAACAAGAAAGCGGCCCAAAATGGTTTCGAGCAGACTGGGGTCCTCCAAAGCGCCGCGCCCGGCCCAAGTCGTCACAACGGCCTCGGGCTGATGAGCGCCGCGCGCGCCCATGCAAGCGTGATGAAGTTGAATGCGACAGAAGGCGCCCACCGCCCCCAAATGAGTCATCAGGGCATCTGTCACCGCCCCGGCAATCTGCTCTTGAAAAATAAGACGTCGACTGCAGGCGTCCACCAGGCGTGCGACTGCGCCCAACCCCAAAATACGCTCGCCAGGTACATAGGCCACCAAGGCCTTGCCCTGAGCCACCAACAAGTGATGAGGACAGACGGTGCTGACCTCAAGATTGTCCACCAAAACGGGATCATGGGGAGAGGAGATCGACTCGGAAGCTTCCGCGATCATCGCCTCTATATCCACCGAGTAGCCGCTGAGCAGTTCGTCCGCAAAGGCGTCCGTCACCCGCGCTGGAGTATCAGTTGCAGCCACATGCCCCAGTCCGAGAGCTTGAAGAAACTCAGCTATCGCCGCTCGGGCGCGCTCTTTGTCTACCTGATTCATGCTTTCTTTCTCGCCCCCCTTTGGACCGCTCGTCAGAGGAATCGTCACGGCAACGTCGCCGGACACCCCTCACATCGGCCAGAGGATAATCACCAGTTTGGTCAAGAAAAAGTCGGATATAAATATCGCGATAGATATGGCAACTACGGCCCGTGTCGTGCTGGCACCCACACCCGCCGTGCCCCCGCGCGTGATCATTCCAAGGTGGCATCCAATCAAAGCGATCAGGCCACCGAAGACGGGCGTTTTTATCAAACCGCTCATGAAGTCCATCATCGAAACTACGCTCAAGGCGCTTCGTAGAAAGAAGGGGGCTGGGATCCCAAACTGGGTATCTGCAATCAGCATGGCGCCTCCCACTCCCAAGACGAGGGCGATGCCCCCCAGCAGAGGCATCACCAAGATGGAGGCAACCAAACGCGGAAAGACGAGCTTCTTCAGCGGGTCGGCCCCGAGGGCTCGTACAGCATCGATCTGTTCCGTCACCGCCATGCTACCCATCTCGGCGGCCATACCCGCGCCGATGCGCCCCCCAACGATCACGGCCGTCATGGTCGGGGCCAGCTCACGAGCAAAGGAAAGCGAGATAACTCGCGGTGTGTACTCCATCCCCCCGAACTTGCGGAGTCCAAAGGCAAACTGAACCGCCATCACCATGCCGATGAACAGGCTCGCAACGAAGACGATCCCCAAAGAGGCGACCCCAACAGCCTCGATCTGTTCGATAATCGCCTTCCATTCGAAGGGGCGGCGCATCCCTCCACGAAGCGCCCCCCAGGCCATACGACTCATCTGCCCCAACTGAGAAAGCAGAAAGAAGACGTTGTCGACCCAACGCTCCATCAGCCCTGGATTGGGTTCGACGATGACTTTACCGTCTTTGAACGAGGGATGGCCACCGGCGGTAGGAGGCGGGAACACCGAAGGCGAACTCATGCGAGTCGAATCTCTGCGGGGTGGGCTACTGCGCGGCATGAGGAGGTCCAAATGGGAGTTAGTTTTAGGGTTCCTCCAGAACAACGAAGCCCTGGATCATTTCGTCAAAATCGCGCCGGCTCTTCCGCAGCGCAGGAGCGTCTCCGCCTCCATCTACATGCAGAAAGTCATAAACACATCGGTTCTTCTTCATGACGACAACGACGAAATGGCGCTTGACCCCATCCAAACGCGCGACCACTTCCGAGCGCAGAGCCGCACGCGAATTCAAAACGAATTGCTCTTCGGAGATGACCTTCTTGTCCTCAAACTGAAGAAAGAGGTGCTGAACGAGTGCTTGCAGAGGCACGTCGTCGGACTTCTGGCCGCAACGAGCGCCCACAGCAACGGTGGCTCCAACAGTGTCGTTTTGCAGAGCAATCCGCGCTTCATCCGTTTCGACCTGACGCATTCCTTCGGGTAGAGCACCCAAACGAAAAGCAACTTGCCTGTCCCGATATTCGACGCCATCAAACCGAGATGCGCCGCAACCCCAGATAGACCAACAAAAGAAGAGGACCATGAGAAGGGGGAGAACAGGCAAAATGATCGGCGCGCGCTCCCGCGTACCTAGTTTCCCGACAACCGCTGCCACGGCGCCCACGTTAGCACGAGCGCTGCCCTGGCAAGAGCGACGATTCGCGGTATGAAACACGGCGCACATGGTTCTTCCGCTCTACGACAAGAATCCCACAAAAACCAAAGCCGTGGCCACGAAGTGGCTGATCTGGATCAATATCCTGGTTTTCGTGGGAACCCTGTGGCTCGAAAGCCATGGCGTAAGCTGGATCCCCAGTGCCTACGGCATGGTCCCGGCGCGGCTCACAGCCGATTTTCAGGGAGAGATCCCCAAGATCTTCACCAGCATGTTTTTGCACGCCGGTTGGTCTCACCTCCTGCTCAACTTGCTGTACCTACACATTTTCGGCGACAACGTGGAAGAGGCTTTGGGCCGAAGACGTTTTGTCATCTTCTATGCCTTGAGCGGATGGGGAGCTGCGGCAGCGCAATACTTAATGAACTCGACGAGTCCCATCCCGATGGTGGGCGCCTCGGGTGCGATAGCAGGCGTCCTAGGCGCCTACATGGTGTTCTATCCACGCGCGCCGGTGATCGTCTTCAACCCTTTCATCATCCCTTTTCCGATCTTGCCCTTTCCTGCCTGGATGGTGATCGGTTGGTGGTTCTTTCTCAACGTCATGGGAGAACTTTTCAGCAGCGGCTCTCCGGTCGCCTACCTGGCGCACATCGGAGGCTTCGTCACAGGTCTCCTGCTAGCCCGGGGCTCCATCAAGGAAAGCTTTCCTGGAACAAGCGACGGTACCCGCTCGGATCCCCACGACATCCCTCACCCTTTTGGTGGGCGTACAAAAGCACGCACGGTCAAAAAGCCCATCTTCCGAAAAGACGACGCACCTTTTTGGAGATGAGTCGCCAAGACGATCGACATGGATGCCTAGCTACTTGTTAGTGACTTGGATGGCCTTGCGCTCCAAAAGCGAACTCAAAAACTGCTGAACTTGATCTTCGATATCTTGCCGATCAGGAACACCTTCGACTTCTGTCTCGAGAATAGAGCAGATTTCCTTTACAGACAGCTTACCGTCCAAGAGCTGCCAAATCGCTCCCCCCATCGCGTTGACCACAACCAATTCCGATTGCGCCTCGTCGAAGAAGGCCACCTTGTTTTCCTCGGGTAGCTCGTGACTCACGCGCCACGCGCGCTGAAACACGCACTCTTCAGTGATTTCCATAGCTCAGACTAGATATAGAGCTGAAATTTCTGGTGATCAAACGACCTTCAATACAGGTCGAGAATTCGTTCCGACTCGTCCACAGTTGCCGGAGTGCAATCATCGACACAAGAGGGCGCTGGGCCATCGCAAGTTCCCACACATACAGAAAGGGGTGCTGAAACCCCACGGTTCCCGGCGCTGTCATAGCCAACGGCCGCAACACAGACCCAGCGATCAGATTTCCCCGAAATCAGGTTACTGACTTCAAGTTGGTCGCCCATACATTTCAGCCCACTCGAAACGAGCGGAGCAAAAACTGCAGGCTCTGCGCCCAAGGCAAAGGTTTGCGGAACCGCATAAAACATATCGCTTGTGTTTCCAGTGCAAAGAGCGCTCGGGGGATCAACTGCTGGCGGACCCGCATACTCGCAATGGCCATCGATACTGGGGCCAGGTTCGTCACTCCCACCATCTCCGAAGAACGCGGACCCCGTTGGCTCGATCGCCAGAAGCGGCACCACACCGATCGCCTCGTCGCTGATAACATCATCACAAACCCCGTCGTCATTGTGGTCGACCACCAACGGTACGTCCGCCTCGCGCACGTGCAGAAGCAAGCTTGATGCGTCAACACCGGAAAAGTGCTGTATCGCTTGGTTGGGCGCGCGGTTCGTTCTGTCCAAAACAAAGGCCCGGAAACGTGTCAAATTGGGGCTCGACTCACCGTCGTCGATGGCACCAATCCCCACTGGGTCAAAAGCATGCGAACATTCAAGTTTCTCGTCCTTGTTCCGGCGAACACGTACCGTGGGCGGATCGAGGGAGATCACTGGCGAACGTTGGTCGAGAAAGAACACCTGTGCGGTATCGGCGACGTGTTCATTGCCGACTAGGTCCCGCACCTTGAATTGAACATGAAGCTGAATCTGGGTGCCGTCATCCTTCGTGACTTCAGCGGTCGGGAACGACAGAGTCAGTTCTGATCCCGAAAGCGACCACCTATCGGAGTTCTTTTCGTACGGAAGCGAACTCTCTCCAAATTCGGCCACGAAGCTGGACCAATCCACCCCGCTGCCCATGTCTGTGACATCAAAAACGAAAACCCCGTTCTTGCCCACAATTTCGCCAGCTGCCGGAGAAACAACAGTCACCTGCGGAACCTCGGCGTCCACCGTAACCGTGTAGTCCAAACGTGATTCGATACCTCGCTTGTTCGTCACCTTGACCAAAACGGAAGTGGGACCGTCGGGCAGAATATCGAACTCATCCAGGCTGAAACTAAGTTCGTCCAACCAATAAACGTGATCGCTATCGGGCTTTGGCAACAATTCGAACTCCACGCCATCGATGACAACGACGGGTGAGCCATCCAGTTCGGCTTCATCGTCGCCGTCAAACAACGGGTTGGCCGTAACTTCGAACTCAAAACTGTGAACGCGCGCACCAGACAGGAAGCTGTCTTCGACGGGAGAGATAGCTAAAATGTTAGGACCAAGATCCAACAACACATCGACGAAATCTTCACCCTCTAGAGGCTCGTCATCCACCGACTGCGCCTTGCAGCCCACTGAATAAACGCCGGAATCGAGCTCTGCCATCGAGAAGGTGGCCGAGTATTCGGACTCATTGTCCGACGGCTTCACGGATTCCGAAGCCAATATCTCTCCGTCTTCGTCTCTGAGGACCCCAACGATGGTCGTCACGTCGACAGGTGAGGCGTCCTCTTCTTCGCTTTGTTCAACCAGACAAGTAACTGCAACTTCTCGGGCGATAACTTCGTTCTTTTCGGGAGAAAGCACCTCAACGATGGGCGCAGACCCTTGCGTGGTGGCGTCGCTCTCTCCGGTGTCTACCTCGCCCGACGATTCACTATCAGCGTCGCCCGAAGATGAGCGGTTTCCGCCGACCGACAAAATCGAAGATGTCCCACCGCTCGTCTCTCGATGAGGAGCGTGCTCCTTGCCGCCCGTACAGGCCCAGCTTGCGGTAGATGCCATCAGGACGAGTGTCAGATAGCTCGGCGTCCAAACTCTATAGGTCAAGTTCAACTTCATCATGTCCTTCGGGGGTGCTCCTTGAGCATAGTCTAATAGCGAAGGCATAGGCGCAAGAGTAGTGGGGCGACGTCTCTGTATACAGCTCCTGATCGAACATATGCTTCCTTGACCAAGCTGAGACGCAACGGAGCACAGGCGCCTTCGAATCTAACACATCGTTTGACCAAACACGCGGCTCAATCAAACACGCGGCTCAATCAAACACGCGGCTCAATCAAACACGCGGCTCAATCAAACACGCGGCTCAATCAAACACGCGGCTCAATCAAACACGCGGCTCAA
>JBNKYC010000038.1:0-9138 GCA_050300635.1 Polyangiaceae bacterium | reverse complement strand
GAAGGGCGGTGGTCAAAATGCTTTCGCCCGGATTGTCTCACGAAAAGAAAACGCGTCGGTCTCGAGCGCGCATCAAGTGCCGAGAATTCCCCACCAGTCCCGGCAGCCATGCGCAGTGAGGAATCAGCTGCAGCGCGCTAGAGACTCGAACGCCCTGAGCCTGAGCGGCGAAATCAAAATGACGCGAGCTGTCTTGAGACCTCACGAAAACCTCTCATTCCCTGCGCGGGAAGTCGCAGAAGAAGCCGTACGAAGTTTACACCGTTAACATTCAAGCATCACACCCCCCGCGCGAGATGAAGAGCCGCGAATGAAGCGGCGCTCGCAAACCGGCTCGACCCAAAGCCTCGACAGTCTTGAAAACGCCTGGACCCAAAGTGCGTGGCAACCGAATGAACACCCGCAAGGTCGTCCCCGCCAAGTCTTCCCTTCCGACCAGCCACGACGCCTCATCCGAACGTCGCCTTTCAGTACGTCTGTGCACTGACCGATGAAGAGGCGGTGAGTTTGCCACGCACGAGAGCACCATCGAGCAAACCGACGGGCTCAGCATCCTCGAAAACGCATCGCTCCAAAGCGCGCGGCAGCGAAAACAACAACGCTCTTCAAGAGCCGTCATCCGGCAAAGTCTCAGCGACTCGGCATAACCCAACCATCAAACGAAACATCGTCAACTCAGCAAAGTCCATCGAGCAAAATGGTTAGCTCGTCAAAGCGCGCGATCTGATCTGCGCCGCGTTCAAACTCGGGCCGGTATAACGCCTCGCCGCTCTACTGCGGCGCTATGCCTTTCAGAATACGCCAACCGGCCGCCACGACAAAAGGGAGAAGGCCCAGTGGCGGCCGCACCGCGCGCTAGCGTCGAAGCGAAAACCTTCACGGTCGCCGTCAGGTAGCAGCGGCTTGTTGGGCTGCTTTCTCGACGTTTCGCATCCCGATTACAGAGATCCAAGACTCAGCGAATGAACCTAGAGGCGCATTGTGAATTTTGGTTTCGGGTACTCCTCACCAGAAGTATCGGGCGCGGAAAGAAGCGACGGCTGCGGATGGGAGAACGTCTTCGTTCAGGAGCGACTCCAGCGTGCGCACTTCAAACGTCGAGGCGTCCGAGAGCAAGGTCGCGTAGTCTCGCGCCGCAGACGCGAAACTAGGGTTGTGTTCCGGATGCAGGAGCACAAACTTTACCCACTGATAGGAGGAGATCGCGTCGCAATTGCACGAGAGGACTAAGAGATGATCGAGGAAGATCTGCTGCAGTCGCGTGCCCAGAATCTTGTCCACCGCACCGGGACGAAACGCAGTGCTCAGGTCTGCGATCTTACGGTAACGTCGCACGCGGTCAGGGCTTGGAACAGGTTCGGCCTTGCAGTCCTCGTGGTACTTGGTTTCAACGCCGATCAGTCCGCGAGCGCCCATCCCGTCATCAAGTTCCAGCGCAACGTCGCACGCAGTTCGGTTCTCCAAGTACCTGCCCCGAACCTGCCTTCCCGGTGACCACTCAAATCGGATCGCACTCAGGCGACCCGGAGCATCGGGCCACCAGTGCCTAACTACTTCCGCCCCACGTTCAGGTTCAGCCCAGAGCGGGGCAAAGAGATTGAAGCACATCGGCATCGACGAGAGCAGGTCCGCATACAGTCGGTCGACATTGAGCGTTTCCTTGGGTTCAGCGTGGGAAACACGATGCTGCGCGGCATCACGTGCGGCATCTGTCAGGAAGTTCGCGCCTGTAGCGAATGCAAAGTTGATCTCGAGTCGACTGCCTATTGGTCGGGACGGCGCTCCGATCTTTGGGCGCGTCGGCTGTGTTCCCTCCGGAAAACCATTTGCCTCGCGCCATAGTGCCTGATGCAAACGGGCACGCTGTTTGAAGGCGGTTGTCTCCGGATCCCCGGATACACGATCAACACTTTCGAGAACGTGATGTTCGCTCAGCTCGTCGCGGGATGGTGGTCGTTCATTCATCGTGATCCGAGAAGCGGGCGAATCAGTTCAAAGATCGGCTTGCCTGGATTTGGCATGGACTGCCGAATGAGGCCATGCCCAGATCGTGACTAGAAGGAATGCACAAATCAGGCCGAGTGCTCCACTTGCCTGAATAAACGTGTAAGTCATTCCCCAGCTGCGACCGCCCGCATACAGACCGACCAGCCTAGGAGCACAGAAGTAGAATGAGAAGGAGACGAATCCGATCGTCGCGAGCCAGAGGGTGAATTGATTTCTCATAGAGTCAGCCCAACGACTCGCCATTCTGCCGCGGGCCGCAGCATTGCGAAAGAGCAACAACCGGCCGCCACGACCAAAGGGAGTGAAAAAGCGGCGGCCGAGCCACAAACTTTCGAGGAAACGGTCACCTACACAACCCCCGTCGGCAGCAATGGCCAGTTAGACCGGCGCAAACAAATCAAGAAGGCTCGGGCGCGCACAAGAGACGCCGAAACAACTATTATACCATAAATCTGTCACCCAAACGAAGGCGCCGGAGATACGTCGCCTCCCAGTTTCAGACGACGGTCACAGTCGAAGACAGTGAGAGCGCCGGCCGTGCGTTGGCAGCGCGCCCAGCCGTGCCGAGACGAAAAGCACCACGAGAGCGGCTATCCAGAAGAGCTTGCCACAGCTGAAAGCCCGCGCAGAAAAGCCCCTTCTTAAGACGTGTTCAGCCGACCAAAACAACGACAAGCAAGAGCGCGCGCAACGCCATCGATACGGTCGAGCATCAAACGAGAGTCAGATGCAGACAAACTCAGGAGCCCGCGTGAGAGAGAAACGGTCTCCTCATTCAAAGGCAGCCAGCGCCCAGTCCCTCAGCCCGCGCATCGAGCTCAGTAAACCGCGCGCTCCCACAACCGACCTCGCAACAATCACGACGTCATAACAACGACGAACTCTCCGCAAAGCCATCAACATCGCAACAACCCACGGCCCAGGCGATCCGAGGCAGGACAATCCGAAAAGCCAAACAGCACGGCAACGCGCGCGGTCGTCTCTTCCTCTTCTCCGCGCCCAAGATGGTCGGCCCGCGCCGATGAATTCATTCCTCTCTCACAACGCAAGACCAAACCGGCGCAACAAGCGCAGTTACACCAAACAAGCCAACCCTTGTGCACAAGAGATGCTGCGCAAACCGCGCGTAGAACCATCCTACTCTGCAACACACTCCACGCACGAACTGTAGAACCCACAAGAGCGCGGGACGTCTTGAAAAACACTACGACACGTCCACGCACGAGGCGCTCACTCAAGGGCGCGGCCGTTGGCTGAGAAAAGCTGAGACAAACTCCGACGCAATCCTGATCTCCAAAATTGCGCGGGCGTCAGCCGGAAAGAGACGAGATCGCGTCGACTCAATCAATGCCTCATCGAGGGCGCGCGCGTAAACGAGGCGCAACTCAAGAACGCGGGCGAAGCCCTCATCCAGAGCCCGTCGACTCAAGGTGAGCAGATCAAAAGTCAGCTCATCGCGCGCGAACTCCTAAATCCTAAAACAATGACAGCTCACGACGACCTCCATGCGCGGGCTGTCTTCCAAAACAATGGATCCAAAGACCACATCCGCTGAAAACAACGCGGCAAGCGGAAGAGCGCGGTCTAACGTCTCGCGATTCGGCTGCCGCATCAAACGTTAGCCGAACAGACAATAGGCCCGCTCCCCCGCAGGGGAAAGAGCGCGGGCCGTCGACCTAGCGTCGAAGCGAAGACCTCGCCGTATGCGGTCAGCCGCAATCGCTTGTTAGGCGCCAGCCTGTGGGTATCGGTGGATCAGTTGGAGGTAGGCCTGGTTCAAGAACACAGCCACCTCGGCCATTCTCTGCATTTCGGCCGAAAATGAGTCCGCGGTTAGCATTTCTCTCTCGAACAAGACTTCGCCCGTCTCGTCATCAAGATGCAGTTTCGGATTGGAACGCAGAATTCCTTGAACCTCTCCTCCCGCCTTGAGTTCGATGAATGCCGAATGGAGTATGCGATTTCTATCGCGTCGTAGTTGATGCAAGTTCTTAGCAGCCGTTGCAAACGAATCGATGAATTGGGTCTCCAGATCGCTAGGGAGCCTGCACGTTGGCAACGCAGCAACAAATAGTCCGTGAACCTTGTCGATGAGTTTTTCGTTCGTTAGGTTCCTTAGCCCCTTTGGGGGCCATTCGGCCCGATCGGGATCTAGGATGAACCACCCTATCTCGCGAAGCTTGTTCTCAAGCCATTGGAAGGTAACGGTGAACTCCCCGATTCGCTGGTACACGAGGCTTTCATGGTTCAATGCTGGCTCCTTCGAGGTGTAGGCATGGCGTGAGTCGGGTGCTAGCGGCTACTTTGGTTTCTGAAACCCAGAATCTTTCGTGCGTATCGATAGTGACGCATCCGGAACGAAGTGGCAGAGATAGTTCGGACCACTCGGGCCGTAGGCGGCCGCCAGCCGCAGTTGGCAATCAACGAGTTTGTGCTCGGCAAGCGTCTTGCATGCTAACTCGATCCTCCCGATCTGCTCTTCATCCAGATTCGCCTTGACTGTGCTTCCGGACAGCAGCAACGAGGGTAGTTGAGGGTCCAAATCGTGAAGTGATTGAAACGCCGCATTGACTTTGTTCCAGTAGAGATAGTTTCGCTCGAACGTCGCCACACCGGCAACGAAGTCCGAAAAATCGACATCTGGAGTTCGAGCATCAAGGGCATGTGCGAATGTCGCGAAGACTCGACGAAGATCAGCGTCGTCAGTAGCTCTAGCCCCTTGCAGCAGGTTTAGTGGCACCGGCAACTTACTTGGCGTCATTCCCGAGTGGCAAAGAGGAATGATTGGGATGCCTCGCACCCACGCCGCGCCGGCCTCGAAGTTTATCCAAGGACGTGTCACAGACGTCGGGCTTGCGATAATCACTTCGAGAACACACGCCTGAAGCGCCTGGGATACGGAGTCAAGCCACTGCTGCCCCACGCGAATGCTCTTCCCGTCGGAAGATACGAACACATCAAACAGCCCTAGAAATTTGTCGCCAATGAGGCTTTGGAAGGATTGGGCGACGTCCGCCTCTTCGGACGTGTGGGAGATAAAGACGATAGGTTTGGGCATGGATGATGTGCCTCTTAGTCTAGTTTTGTAGCGAAGGAGGCCGTGGGTCTTGGATTCAAGAACACAATTCGACCTGTGTCTTGGTCGACAGTCAATGCCACCATATTTCCTAGGGCGGCTTCCCTCAGTTGGCGAAGGTCTTCGGGGGTTATCTCTCCAGCATGGTAAGCACCGACAAAGTTCAAAAAGATCTCCGTGGCGCGCTCCAACTCATGCTTTGACCATGCGTTGGGTAGGAGGAGCTTGAACCTGTCCCGATCACCTCCCTGCGCGAAGATCGAGAACGTGAGCGAAAACTCACTGTCTAGATTTGTTTTAAGCGGCGAGCTGGAACTAGAAAGGGTCGTTCGGCGAGGCACAAGCGGGGCTTCTCCGAAAAAATTCTTCCAGATGCTTCCCACGGCGCGCTTGATATGCGGATAGTGGTCCTCAGCAGCCTTCTTGAGAATGGTCTCGAAGTACGGTTTTGCGATGAAGAGCACTACTGCGGTTGGAACATACCACTCGGCACAGGCGTAGGGGCCTGGTTCGGGTTCCTCGATTAGCGTCGCCGGAGAGTTTGCCTTGTCGAGTTCGTCCAGAAGTGGCTGGATTGCCAAGGCCGGAATGGTGTCCATGCGAACTACAACCAAAGGGAGCGTCGTATCTTTCATGTTTCTGTGCGCCTAACGCCTTGCCGTTGTGCCGCGGCCTGAGGCGTCAGCAGGATACGACGACCGGCGCTCGACCCCAACGGGGAAAGAGCGAGCGCCGCACGAGGCCTTTCAGCGACGCGCAAGCGTAGACGGTGGCCGCCGGTCACCAACGGCTTGTTGGGCGGTAGTAGTCGGCAGTGGACTTCCGGTAAGTGTTACCTCGGCCTCAAGACACTCCGGTGACTACGTTTGTCGCTGAGGCGGTCTTAAGATAAAGCCCGCCAAAATAGCAGGGAGCACGAGCCACGCGGAAGCATTCATCACTTCCGAGATCGTCTCGCCAAGAATGCGTGCTTTCTGGGATGGATCGATCGCGAGATCGGCGGTGGCAGCAGGCATCGTGTCTGCCCCGATCAAGGCAATAATAGCAAGGGGAACGCCAGCGAGCGCTACGAACTCGACAATAGGGAATGCGAGGAGGTGCAGGCCGCCGGGAAGCCAGCATCTACGCCAGAGGAGAACGAGTCCCCGGGCGAGCAAGAAAAAGCCAGTGGCGGCCACGAAGCCTCCGAACCATGTCAGAGCAACAAACGATATCATCTCCGTCGGGTCCCCAGATTGGAGTGTAGCGCGTTCGAAGGTGTATCGTGCGGCTCGAGCCTGGAGAGGTCAGACTCGGTAGTGGCTTCTCGCGGTGCCCAGCTGCGAACGCGCTGTCGCTCATGGTTAGGTAACGTAGTATTCTGGCTGTCATGTTGGAAGCACTAGCCCTGATTGGCGGTCTCGCACTGTTGGGATTGCTTCTGTTCCAGGGCCACATCACGTACGCGCTTACGGACGGAGCTGCGATCAACCGCCTGGCGGCTCTGCAGTGCCCGAGCTGTGACAAGATTGTCGGACGCGAAAGCGCAAGGGAAGCTGCCGAAGCGATTGGTCGAGAAAATGATGGAATCGCGACCATTCAGGGCGGCTACGTTCCGTCCACCAGCTTTCCGGTGTGGTCGTTGACGTGCCCCGACTGCGGCATTGCGCTGAGCTACCACGTGGCGGGAAACACGTTGCGGCGAAAACACGAAACTCACGAGAGCGGTTGACGCTGCCCGATTTGTTTCTTCAGAAGACGCCGACCGACACAGTTCAGGGAGACGCATGAACTTGCGACGGGAGGAAACCTGGCGACGCAGTTTGAGGCCAAGACCGCGACCCCGCGCATTTGCTCGTTTCAACCATGGAGATCCGCCCAACGCACCTCCCGCTCGGCCGCCGCAACAGACCCTAGCGCCCGCCGCGGCCGGCCCCCTTCCGTATGATCGGAAGAATAAAGGGCCGAGACACAAGGCCAGCACCGAAGCACGGACTCCGCTGTCTGCGGTCGGCCGCAGCGGGTGTTGGGCGGCCGGCAAGCTATCGGAAGCTAGGCGACCGCGTCGCCCCGACACCTGAGAATGAACTTTCGAAGCGCTTCTATTTGCTGGTTCAAGTCGAGGCAGTCCAGCCAGTTCACGGAGTCTTCAGAGCGCATCATCTCTACCGCCTCCCTCGCAAAGCTTGCCTTGTTCGCGTCGGATGCATCGTGCGCGGCGCGGCCGAGATTCATCGCCTTCTTTAGTGCAGACACCTGTTCCTGAAGTGGCGAGAATGCTCGGTCGATTCCCGAACCTCCAAGCGCTGTGGCTGCGTCGCTTCGACGGGCGGGCGCCGCAGTCGCCCAAAGAAGCACTTCATCGCGAAGGTAGTTCTCGACCTCCCGCCCCTTTGTGACCCAAACTCGGTCCTTGAACTGAGACGCTTCAACGAAATCTTTCGCGTACTCTTTGCCCAGGTCCTCGTAGTCGCCCGTACGGTCGGAATCGAGGAAGACGTATGCTCCGGAGTGTACCGACAGCAAGTCAATCAGCTGTGGAACAGGCGCAACGGTAAACGACGTATGCCGAAGGAGTGATCCTCCAAAGAATGCGAACGAATAGTCCACAAACTCCTGCAGCTGTGGCCCGACCGCCTGGTCGATCCAGAATCTGAGATACTCAGCGTCCGATGGTCCCTCTACCCAAATGACCGCGTTTGCCTGCAGGAGGCTCGATGGTCGGGCTCCCAAGATGTGCAGCACCGAGAGGAGCCTTTCCCTGTCGCGGCTCACACATACGACGTTGCTTCGGTTTTCACCCGGCTCGATCGAAAACTGGGCCACACGTTCGTTGAAGAGGTTCTCCATGAAGTGGTTGCTGTGCGTGGTTGCTATCACCTGCCAAGTGTCCACGGCGCACGCTGTCAGTTCGTCGAGAATTCGTCGCTGAACTCTGGGATGGAGATGCTGTTCGGGCTCCTCGTAGAGCAGAAGACCACGTGGATACTTGGTCAACGCAAGAGAGAGAACAAGAACCTCGGAAACGCCACATCCTACATCCTCAATTGAACGGAATGGCTCGCCTTCTACGCTCACCAACAGAGCAGAGCTTGTTGGTCTGAGCTCTACTTCTATCGCCGCACCATAGATGCGGGACGCACGCGAGGTGAGCTCGCGTACTTTCTCTGGCTGTTCGAAATGCCACTGCAGCAAGGTGGGAGCCAGTAGATTCGCGTCCACGATCTCTTCTCTGATTCCTGGTCTACTGGGAAACTCATACGAGACGGGAGCGCGCAATTCTCGGCGCTCGGGAAGCACCACGATGGGCAGGGACTCAAGAGCACGGAGAACGGGAATGTCGGACTTATCCAGCTGGTCCACGCTGGAGGCCGAAAGGGCGGGAAGCCAGGCGTTCTCCTTGCTCTTCGGAAACGTCGCTGTGACCTCATGTGGCCATTTAACGTCATCGTCCTCCCAACCTGGCCAGCGGACGTGTTCAGACATGGTTAGACTAATCGACGCGGCTTCGCTGCCTTCACGCCTATCTCCGGTCTGAAGTTGGAGACCGCTATCACCTCCCAAGACCGAAACCGCACCCGGCAGTGGGATATGTGGGTGACGGGCAATGTCCACGGAGGCCATCCGACGGATCGCTCGAAGTACGGCTGACTTTCCGGCGTTGTTGGGACCGAAGAAGACGCTGAGGTCTTGCAGTTCAAGCTCCTCCGTATCTTCAAATCTCTGGAAATTCTGCAGTCTGGCTCTCAGAACAAAGCGCACCATGGATGGCTATGCTTGCTGCCACAGCCAGTCAAGCTCCGCGACACGGAGTGCCGTCCGCCCAACATCTCGCGATTCGGCTGCCGCATCAAATGGTAGCCGAAGAAACAATAGGCCCGCTTCCCCGCAAGGGAAAGAGCGGGCCGTCGACCCAGCGTCGAAGCAAAAACCTCGCAGTATGCGGTCAGCCGCAATCGCTCGTTATACCCGCCCCGCCGAAGCCCCTTTGGCGAAGGGCGGTGGTCAAAATGCTTTCGCCCGGATTGTCTCACGAAAAGAAAACGCGTCGGTCTCGAGCGCGCATCAAGTGCCGA
>JBNKYC010000037.1:0-4495 GCA_050300635.1 Polyangiaceae bacterium | reverse complement strand
GGTCGGCTTCGCAACCGCGCTCGTCCCTCTCTGTCTCCGCACTTTTCTCTTCCCATTTGTGCCGCGACCCTTCCTGAAAACCGAGCCGTCTCTCAACGCTGACAGACCAAGAAGCGCTCAAATTGAAACGGTCGCAGCACTCTAGAGTGCTGCGTTCAAAAATCGTCCCCAAGAGGTCACTGTGCAGAATGTACTTCCCAAATTGGCTGTGTTTCCGAGTTTGTCGCCGTCGCAGCGCGCTCTTGGTCTCGTTCTTCTCTCGACCTTCGGTTTGGCCCTCAAAGGGATTTGGGCGCGCCTGGCCTACGGGGCGGGAGCCAGTGTGCAGACGGTCCTCTTTTACCGAGCAGCACTTTCTCTGCCGCTCATCCTGGTTTGCGCTCACGTCTTTTCGAGTCGATTCGAAAGTCAGAAAGTCCCCTTTCGCCTGTCTCATTTGACGATCGGGGTGCTCATGGGAGCCTTCTTTTCGGTCGGGATGTTTTGCGACTTTCAGGCCATCTACTACCTCGGAGCAGGAGTTTCCCGCGTCGTCCTCTTTGGGTATCCCTTGGTGGTGCTCGTCTTCGATAGCCTTGCTCGGCGTGCCATACCGAGCGCTGAGCGTCTCCTCGGCTTCGGGGTGGCTTGGCTGGGCCTCTTGCTCGTGTGCGGTGTTTATGAGCAGTTCGCGGGCGGAGCTGGGGCGCAAGCGACCACTTGGGAGCATCTGCCATGGGGCCTTGCTTCTCTCCTCTTCTACGCCGCGTACGTCTTCGTGTCGGGAAGGATGAGCCGCTGGATGGGGTCCAGTCGCCTCAGTTTGTTTTCTAATCTGGCGACTTCGGTCGTGGTGATGAGCGTTCTGTTCGTGCAGTCAGGAGGTGAGCTGCCTTCCGTGGGCAATGGGGCCCTTGTTTGGGTTGCCGTGATGGTTGTCGTCTCGACGGTAGTCCCCTACTTTCTCATGATGGAAGGGATCCGTCGCCTCGGAGCCGCCCAAGCCAGTCTGACGTCGATGGTGGGGCCGGTGATCACCTTGGTCGCAAGTACTTGGGTGTTGGCCGAAGTCCTTTCCTTCGCCCAGGTGCTGGGTGTGGTTTTGACACTAGTAGGCGTATTTGGTGTGCAGCGGCTCCGGAGCTCGACTACTTGATCCAAGGTCGAGCGCCTGCGAGGTCGCCTGTCTCAACACTAAAAAACGTCTAAGTAGATGTTCGCGCCAAAAAGTAGCTCCCAAACGCGGAAGTCGATAGCTGGCTCCGTAGCGGTATGGATGAAGTTCCACACCGTAAAGGCGCCGGTGAGGTCGACCGCATTGGCCACTGTTCCTCCCAAGAAGAGTCCGAGAGGCATCTGAAATTCTCGCATGTCGATTAAGCGAGCTCCTGTACGGGGGCCGATGAAGAAGCTGTCGTCGATATCAAAAGCGACGGCCAAAGGGACATCCAAGTGGAGGTCCCCGGGGTCGGCCATAATTTCGAACTCCACGCCGGTGTCGATGCGCACCATATCAGAGGCGGCGATGCGCATCGGTAACCCCAGACCGACTCCAAATCGACCCTGGGTGGGGACTTGAATGGTTCCCTGCGCTCCGAGCTGAAAGGTTCCATGAGTGATTTGATACCTGACGTAGGCTTCCATGTTCCCAAAGTCGAAGTTTGGGTGGATCGGAAGAGGAAAAACCAGACCACCCAGTTCGAGATCGTCGATGATCGAAATGGCGGCTCCTACTCCCGAGTAGACGGTGGTCCCCCCCGGGTACTTGATGAACTCGAAGGCGGCGCGCCCATCGTTGAGCTCTCCAAAGTCCATGTAGCCGTAGTCGCTGGGTCCGAGGTCGATACGGAGCGTTCCTTTGTCCAAAGTGAGCGGGCGTTCCGCATACCCCCCTCTGGCGAGCATTTTTGAGGCAAAAACAGGGGAGCTGGTGAAGGCGCCTGCGACAAGCAGAGCTGCGATTTTCCACGAAGATGTCATAGTTAATTTTCCAACCCAATTGGGATTATCGGACAGGGCTCCAAGAGCAACGGAAGTGTTGGCACATGTCCATTCGATCATGCAAAATAGGCCGGTCGTTTTGTTCGTCGAGTCGACGGCTCTATGATGCCTTCTTAAAAGTATTGGATAATGAAGAGAATTTTTCTTTGTGCTCCGCTATTCCTGATTGCGGCCTGCGTTCAAGTAGTCAGCTCCGAGGACCTAGCGCAAGATGACGGTGACAATGTGACTAGTGCCGGGGACGGAACAGGTGGCGCTGATTCCTCGGGGGCGGGCGGTGTGGCTACCAGTGCGGGAGGCAGCTCGACGTCGGGTGGTGGCTCAGCAACGGCAAGTGGAGGTGCCACCGACGCCAGCGGCGGTGCATCGTCGGTAGGTGCGGGCGGTGATCCATCGGGCAGTGGCGGCGAGGCGATGGGCACAGGCGGCGGGGAAAGCGGTCCCTGCACCGAGGTCGTTTGCGGCACGGGCAGCGTTTTCACGCCTACGGAGGACGAATGTTATAGTTTTATGACAGGAGACCACGGTGGTTGGAGTGCATCCCAAGCCACTGGCTGTGCGTTTGTCTTTGATGGCGAACCGGCGGGTGCTGAGGGGGTGAGCGGCGTTGGGGCCACGGGGCACACCCTCGAGATCAGCGGTTGTACCGACCCGTACATGAACTGGAGCTGTTGGGACTAGTGCTGCGACCGTTTCAATTTGAGCGCTTCTTGGTCTGTCAGCGTTGAGAGACGGCTCGGTTTTCAGGAAGGGTCGCGGCACAAATGGGAAGAGAAAAGTGCGGAGACAGAGAGGGCCGAGCGCGGTTTCGAAGCCGACCTCACTTTCTTGGGGAGAGCTTCGAAACCGCTCATTTCTAAGGGGTCGTAGCACGAGTACGTTCGATATAGGTGTGCCTTATTGCGCGTATCTGCTGGGTATGAAGATGCGCTAAAGAATACATCTCACAACCAGCAGAAGCTCCGCCGCCCCTCGCCCAGAGGAGTGAGGCCAGCGGCGTAGAGGCACCAACCGGCCCGACTTGCTCCTCGCTGACATCCGCCTATGAGTGTCGCGGACCAGGTGCCCATTTTTATGAAAATTGCTTCTTGGAACGTCAATTCAGTACGCGCGCGCCTCGACCATGTCGAGGAATACCTGCGCCTGACCTCTCCAGATGTCCTCTGCCTCCAAGAAACCAAGGTCGTTGACGACGACTTCCCCTTGGAAACCTTCTCGCGGCTCGGCTACGAGACAGCTCGGATTGGGCAGAAGACTTACAATGGAGTAGCTCTCTTATCCAAACACCCGATCACGGACGTTCACATCGGTCACGCACCGGCCCAAGAGGGCGATGAGGCGCGCTTGATCAGCGGTAGGATTCAGGGGGTGCGGGTATTTTCTGCATACATCCCCAACGGCAAAAACCTCGATTCTCCGTCCTATGCCGAGAAGCTCGAGTGGCTCGGGCGTCTGAGAGAAACTCTGAGCGCCCTCACCTCCCCTGAAGAACCCGTGGCTCTATGCGGCGATTTCAACATCGCCAAGGACGAGCGCGACGTCTTTGATCTCGAGGTCATGAAGGGGAAAATTCATTTTTCGCCGCCCGAACACGAAACCCTCCGTCAAATAGAGGCTTGGGGACTCGCCGACAGTCTGCGGGTTCTTCACCAGGACCCGAAGTTGTTCAGCTGGTGGGATTATCGGGGCGGAGCGTTCAGGCGCAATCGAGGACTGCGCATCGACTACATCTTTGTGAGCCCCCCGATCGAAGAGACGTTGCAGCGGGCCGAAGTCGACAAGACCCCTCGAACCTGGGAAAAGCCCTCGGATCATGCGCCATGCGTGGTCGAGTTCTCGGTTTGAAGTTGATCGAAGACGGGGCAGGCGTGAAGCGCCACTCGCCCGAGAGTCATCCACACTTCGTGCTGTGGATTTTTTTCGAAGGCCGCGACGCAGGCCAGGTACCTTGGCAAGTAAACGGCTTCACGCGCAAGGCCTCCCCCGCGCGCAGCCCGCGCCCAAGCGTGGACCACGCTTCCCCACGAGATGTCCCGCCGAACAAGCTGAGCAGCGCGCGTTCGAGCAGCGCGGGGTCCTTCAATCACCGCCTCGGCCATGAGATGACGCACAGCTAGCTCTCGGCGGCGAGAGAGAGACATACAGGCATGACGTTTCTCCAGGAGAAGAGCTCGCCCCTCTTCGTCCTCGTTCGCCTGGGCGGTACCGCACCAAAAGGGAGCCGGCGCCCCCTTGGAGTTTCGGCGAGGGATGAAATGAGCGTAGACCTCATGGATCCAGATGCGTTCGGCCTCGTCGAGACAAGCGCGCTTTCCTGAGTTGACGATCAATCCATCCTCGGTTGCCGCGGCAGCCGCGGCAAGTGGCCGCTCACGCACCGAAAACGAAAGCCCTTCCTGAATCACCCTGCGGTTCAGGTACGAAACCAGAAGTTGCTCTTCTCCACAAACGAGGTCGTGTCCAGTCTCGGCCAAAAAATCGTGGGCTAACTGGGTGGTGGGTTTTTTTCCGATAC
>JBNKYC010000036.1:0-8250 GCA_050300635.1 Polyangiaceae bacterium | reverse complement strand
CTAGCGCGCTGCAGCTGATTCCTCACTGCGCATGGCTGCCGGGACTGGTGGGGAATTCTCGGCACTTGATGCGCGCTCGAGACCGACGCGTTTTCTTTTCGTGAGACAATCCGGGCGAAAGCATTTTGACCACCGCCCTTCGCCAAAGGGGCTTCGGCGGGGCGGGTATAACGAGCGATTGCGGCTGACCGCATACTGTGAGGTTTTTGCTTTGACGCTGGGTCGACGGCCCGCTCTTTCCCCTGCGGGGAAGCGGGCCTATTGTTTCTTCGGCTACCATTTGATGCGGCAGCCGAATCGCGAGATGTTAGCGGGACCAAGATCATGATCAATCGCAGCAATCATCCGTTGGAATGGGCCCTTTTCATATCTGAACTTGAGGACGCTCAAGAACACCTCCGCTCACTACTTCAGGAGCTTGAGACCGAAGAGGCCGTCGACACCCCGTCATTTGCCATCGACCTCGGACACATTTGCTCTCACCTCAATCGGGCTTGGCGACGTCATGACCACGTTGGGGATCTATCGGAAATTGAATGGCATGAGGCGTCCGCGTTTCCCGAGGATCTGAAGCCGATTTGACCAGGTTATGATCAGTTGCCGTTCGAGGTGACCACCTTCACCTCGTGCCCTGTGCAATCAGCCGCCATCTGTGCGAATGCAGCGGCCTTTGCCCGATTCACGCTAGCATACCCACCCACGAGACGCGTTGGCTCAAAGGCGACAGGGGGCCCCCTTTCCAGAACTACCGGTCGTCCAGGAATTCCGCAATCGGCGAGGATTCCTCTCAAGTAGTTCTGCCCTTTCTCTGCATCGACACCTTCCCATAGCGCAGCCACCAGTACAGGCTGCTCGTCTTCCTTGGTTGTCCTCCCCTTGAAGTCGAACACCAGGTGGTTCCACGTCAGATGGTCGGGTCGCGTCGGAGCAACTCCATATGGCGAGCGGTGTTCCGAATGTGTCACAATGCGAACTGCGCCTTCGTTGCCCTGAAACTCGGCAAAGCAGTTGCTCCCGTGGCCTTGAGGAACGCACTCCCAAACCCTCCATAGCCCTTCGGCATCAGCTATGAAAATGCTTGCCCAGTGGTAAACATCCTCATAGCCGTTCGTTCCCGAGTAGATAATGGAGTAAGCACTTTCTGCAAGCTGCTTCACGTCCACTCCCGCAACTGTCGTGGACGAACAGCATTCTTCAAAAGGAACCTGCCCCGTCCAAACTCCTTGCCTACGCTTGAATTGGCAACCGAAGTTGACGGGGGCGGCAAAGGTCAAACTCAAGCCGTCAGGACGCACCAAGGTCAACAGCGGTCTTCTCTCGTTTTGCTCGCAGGCTTCTGCCCCGAAGATCAGTGTACCGATCGTACCCAGCTGATGCCTTTCAAGTGTGATAGCGCGGTTATGCTCCTCTTGAGTTTCGGCTGCCTCCCACGGCTTCCGTATATCCCATCCTAGATCGGGGCCGTCAGGCTGGTCGTCTGAACTTGTGACTTCAGGACTCTCGGACGCTTTATTGGCGTTCGTTGCGAGCGGAGTTTCTGGGGCTTTTTCGTGCGATGGACTTACGATCCCCTTTTGAGATGTCGATACCGGTTTCGCCGCCTGAGTATGCGTTCGGGAACAGGCGCAAGCGGACCACGCTCCAACGGCCAGCATCATCACCTTCAAGTTGACTGAGGGCTGCACTACCTACCATCCTACTAAAAAACCGGGGAGACCGCAGCTCCACGAAAAGCAGCCCGCTAACAAGCCATTGGTGACCGGCGGCCATCGTATAGGTCGTTGCTTCTTCGGAATGTCTACCTTCGGCCGCCGCCGGTTCACTCCCTTTGGTCGTGGCGGCCGGTTGTCGTATTCTCGACAGGCGTCAGGCCGCGGCACAATGGCAGGGCGTTATACCGGCCCGAGTTTCAACGCGGCGCAGATCAGATCGCGCGCTTCGACGAGCTAACCATTTTGCTCGACAGACTTTGCTGAGTTGACGCGTTGTTCGATGACTGGGTTATGCCGAGTCGCTGAGTCTCTGCTGGTTGATGGCTCTTGAAGAGCGTTGTTGTTTTCGCTGCCGCGCGCTTTGGAGCGATGCGTTTTCGAGGCTGCTGAGCCCGTCGGTTTGCTCGATGGTGCTCTCGTGCGTGGCAAACTCACTGCCTTTTCAAAGGTCAAGATTTAGACGTACTGAGAGGCGACGTTCGGATGGAGGGTCGTTGCGGTCGGATAGGTTTGACCCGTCGAAAAGGACTTTGAAAGTGTTTCTTGGGTTGCCACGCACTTCGGGTGCAGGCGTTTTCAAGACTGCGGAGGCTTTGGGTCGAGCCGGTTTGCGAGCGCCGCTTCATTCGCGGCTCTTCATCTCGCGCGGGAGGTGTGATGCTTGAATGTTAACGGTGTAAACTTCGTACGGCTTTTTCTGCGACTCCCCGCGCAGAGACCGGAGCGTTTTCGTGAAGTCTCAAGACTGCTCGCGTCGTTTTGATTTCGCCGCTCGGGCTCAGGGCGTTCGAGTCTCTTGCGCGCTGCAGCTGATTTATCACTGCGCATGGCTGCCGGGACTGGTGGCGAAGTCTCGTCACTTGAAGCGCGCTCGAGACCGATGCGTTTCCCTTCCGTGAGGCAATCCGAGCGAGAGCATTTTGACTACCGCCCTTCGCCAGAGGGGCTTCGGCGGGGCTGGTATAGGCTGGCCGCATACTGGGAGGTCTTCGCTTCGACGCTAGGTCGACGGCCCGCGCTCTTTCCCCTGCGGGGGAGCGGGCCTATCGTCTCTTCGCTTGCGTTTGATGCGGCTGCAGAAGCGCAAGTCGTTGGGCAGACTTGGCTCCCACCGGATGTCCTATCACGTGGTCGAGGTCAAAACTCTGCGCAGGTCACGGAGGCAGCCATTTCTGGGTGAACCTCGAAGTCACCTACGATGGATAGGTTCGCCCAATAGTTGGGACGAAAGAAGCTTTCGTCGTCTTCGGCTACGAAGATCCCCTCTTCTCTGATGAGTCCAGACAGTTCAACCGACCCCGTGGCCGCGTAGGAGACGTCGTCTCTGAACTCACAGGCAACGAAGGCGTTGCTTTCTGGGCAGTATGCGATCAGAGCGGCCGGCCCATCGATTTCCTCGAACTCTTGAACGAGTTCAGCAAAGGCATTTGCCGTGGCCTCAACATCATCTGATGACAGAGCTGCCGATAGAGGGCCCCCGTTCAGAACTGCAACGTCAGCATTGTTGGCACCGCCTGGAAACGCCCCCCGGGGCAAACCATACACCGTAGCGGAAAGGGTCTCACCCGCCTTTCCTTGCTCACTGTCCAAAAGAGAGAAGGTGACCCGCATCTTCGGGCCGTCGAAGAGCTTCTCGAACGCGGCACGGTCGCCGTCGTCGTCTTGATCTAGCCCTAATCTCACAAAGAAATCTTCTTGGCCCAAGGGGCTAAACTCTCCCCACCGCGCGCTGGTCGTGAAGTCTTCCTCTGACCGCTCTTTGCTCGCGCCGGTCCCACCCGCCCCGAGGCTGACTCCTGTCGTCGCGAGACTGACGTTCTGGCTACATCCGGGTTCAAACCCGTACTCAAACGTGAATTCGTCGTCTGATCCGCAACCGGTTACCGAAAACACCACCGCAGCCACTGCCCACGCTGCCACCCAATTGATTCGTGTCATCACCAAATCTCCTCAAGCAAGTACTGTTTAAGACCTCAATGGTGCCACCGGCAGGTTCGGTGAGCAACTGCCCACCACTCTGATTCGAGAGGCGCTCCGAAGACTGGCTGGACTACTTGCCGCCTTGAACCCACGGACTCTTCCCGCGAAGGACGTCAGGAGCATCTTGGAGGACGAAATGGTCGCCGTTCGACCCCTTAGTGCTGTTGGCTGAGCGGTGCTTCGCGGACTCGCAGAGCGTGGTGGCGCCCGATGCTAGCGACGCATCGAGGTTGCTCCCCAAAAACGGAATAGGCTTTTCGCGGTGACGGGGGTAAGGGAGCTCGCGACCGTCCCCCGACCAGCGCTAAAAGCTCTGTTGAACAACCCGCCTCGGCGGAGCGTCAGCAGACAAGCCCTTGGTGATTCGCATTCAGCAGCGGAGCGAAAGTCAGGGGTGAGTTTGGCTCTTCAAGTGCTGATCGCGATCCAATTGAGCGATCTTGACGTGAGTTTGCCCGCATCGTTGAGCTGATTTTTACCAAATGATTGCTGCGTGGGTACGCGAGACACACCGGTGCGCCAAGGCGTGCCCAGGACCCTCGACCTCTGCTTTGTCTCACAAGATCACTCATGCGACCCTCGCTGGTTTTGAGTTCTGGACGCGAGGTGGTGCTCTTGCCGTCGCTAGGATGAATCACTGGGAGTGGCGCCACTGCCTCAGGCCTCAGATGACGCTCAGACGGCGGGTCAGGAGCTTTCGGATACTCGACGAACCAAAGCTACCATGCGCAAGCGCGGTTTCGTTCAACAAGCGCTTGCTGCAGGCCGCATGCGTCCACCGTTTTCGCTTCGACGCTAGGTCGACGGCCCGCGCTCTTTCCCTATGGGGGGAGCGGGCCTATCGTCTCTTCGCTTGCGTTTGATGCGGCAGCCGAATCGCGAAACGTTAGAGGGACACGCCACTAGACCCGTCGGACTCCTCCACGTATCCTGAATCGCATGGTCCGACTTCGTCTCATGGTGGCATTAGTTGTGTTAATCACGGCGCGAAGTGCGATGGCGCAAGAAACGACGCAGCCTGTGTCGATAGCCCTAGGAGAACTGCCGTCACGTCAGAACAATCTGCCATCAGAGGGCACTTCGGGTGGATCGTCGACTCAGGACGAAGAACGATGGCGACCCCGGCTGGCGCTGTTGATCCCAGGTAGTGCGCTCTTTGTTGTCACATATCTACCTCTTGTCGTCGGTGGCTTGGCCAACGGGAACGGGACGATATGTATTCCAATCGTCGGTCCGATCCTCAACGCCCGCGGAGCCGACGGTCTAACGGGATTCTACGACGCAGCGTTCGCTTTTGGACAGACCTCGGGACTCGCGTTGATCGCCATGAGTCTAATATGGCCGGAACGATGGCTGGTTTCGGGTGATGGTACCGTTGCCGTCGTTCCGATGATGAACACACACTCATATGGCTTATCTGTGGCTGGCAAGTTCTAAGCGACTCGACCGGGATCAATGGCTCGTCTCCAAGGCGCGGTTTTAGGCCTCACAGGCGTGGGGTATAACCTGATCCATCGCCCACGGATTGCGCCGAGCGCCAGAAGGCGACCATTCGTCGGGATCGCTCAACGAGTCTCCAAGTTCCACCTTCATCGCTTGTTCTCGTCTTACACCGGCATGGGCGTGGCCCAGGTCATCAGAGAGTTGCGGTTGCGGCAAAGGCCTCGGGCACTTTCGGCGGAGGCAGGTCACGGCTCCTACTGGAGACAGATGGTTCCGGCTATCGCGCCTCTACTGAGTGGAGGCGGAGAAACCCTTCCGAAACAGCGCGAGCGGCGTCCACTCCTCGAGCTTCTGGGCGAGTTCGTCTGTCGCCCTCTGGGCGTTCTCGCCTTGCCCCAGACCGGCTCCCGCCTCGATGCAGGCGGAGACTTCGGCGAGTGCTTCTTCTAACCCGAGAGCTCCTCCGCTCCCCGTGGAGTTCGCCAGGAGAACGTTCACGAGGAAAGCGAGCTCGTCGACGAACCTGGTGTGGAGCGCGGGCGCCTCGTGCTTGAGTCTTTGCATCGCGAGCTTCAGAGGACGGTCCGGACCGGGGAGGAGGGCGGTGGAAACTCTCCTTAGGGAAAGTAGCTGAGAGACAGCAGAAGATTTGCGGTGAGGGAGAAGGGGGCGTTCTGAGTCAACCAAGGCGCGCAAGCGCCGGAAGTAGGCGTTGCTGATGGCGTCCCTCTCTCCTTTCTTCGTGCTGGGTGGCAACCGGAGGAACGCTCGGGCGTCGCTGATCGACACGTAACCTTTGGCAGCCCTACGTTCCTCGCGTTCGGCGACGGCGAGCTCCCTTACTTCATCCATTCCTTCGAGGGCCGAAATGAGCTCATCCGGTTCGCTCACCTCGCTGACGTTCGCAGCGGAGAGCTGAAGAAGAATGCGTTCGAGGAGTTCGGGGTGGTCTTGGTTCCAGGTCGTAAGAAGGTCGACCACCGTGTCCCAGCCGTCCCCACTGCGTGACAAGACCAAGTGATTGTCGAACTCTTCCATGTATTGACTCATGAGTTTCTTCTCGACCTGTCCGTTGGGGTCGGCTTCGGCGTGGGCTTCGATGAAGTCCGTCGGCCACACCGAAACGAGGCTGCCAACGGCGAGTACGACAAATTCCTCCGAGAGTGTTGTCAGCTTTTCGGCCAGGGCCTTCGGATCGGCCCACTGCAGGACCTCCAGGAGCGTCACGAGAAGCTCTAGATCGAGAAGCTCTTCGTCGGCTTCGTCCGAAGTCCAGAGAGCTTCGTCGAAGAGGGCGAGGAGTTGGTGTGGGGAGGCGAGGGCGAGCAACTCTCCGGAATCCTCAAGTCCCACCTCGGCGACCAGGTACTTGAGCTCCTCACCGTCAAGCCGAGCGATTTGTTTGGTGAGGTCAGGTTCTTCCAGTAGCTGGGCGAGAAGATTGCGGCTCGTCTGGCGAATCGGGGCGGGCGTGTGGCTCATGGTCTCAACCTCCTGTGGGGGCAAACCTGAGCCTCGGCAGGCGAAAGAACCAGTCTAGATTCGTTATGGATCCTTTGTCATAATGGAATCAGTTTCGAAGGGGGGATCGGGGGCACTTTTCGTTTTTCGACGCGTCAGCCTGTGGGCGTTGCCGGTTTGGCCCAACCAACCCTGCCGCGGAGGTTTTGCGAATGACCCGGCGACTTGTCGCGACAAACTTCCAGGACTTCTTGTGGCTCGATGGCTAGCAAGAAACTTCTTGAACTATCGATGTGCGCCCGATCTACGAGAAAGGGTTGATCTGTTGCACGAGCGAAGCAGAGCTGACACAGCGGATCTCGAACTCTGGGACAACAAAGTACACCAATAGGATCAGGGCCCTGCAGTTGCATGCGTGACCGCCGCAAAACCCTGTTTTGTTGTGAAATAGCCTGCTTGGCCGGCTGCAATCTCGAACAGCCGGTCCCAACTCGGTCTCTCAAGCTCCGGCTGGTTCACGAACGAAACGCAACTCTGGGTTTCGTTTTGTGCAAGTTCTGCTTCATCGCAGTCGGAAGCGCATCGAAGACTACGACGACTTCGTTTCAGCCTTCCAGCGACGAGAGGCGGCGTTCGCCTTGGGCACGCTACTCAACGCATCGGCACTTTCCCCCATCGGAATTACAGAGGCGGAAACGCGGCTGAACGACGCTGACGAACACATCCCCTTGGCTTTTCAACTTCTCAGCAGTTCCAGTCTGGGAGGCTTCTCCCAGAACTACGGCGGGTGCATGTTCGACCTTGCTCTCGTTGAGTACGACCCCAACTATCACAACTCGCCCTATGTGATCCCGGCTGGTTCGGCCAAGCTGATCCTGAACGACAATCAGTGGTGGCCGTCGACGTTGTGCCCCCAGAACCACCATCCGACTCGGAAGCCTTGCCGCCGCATTGAGTCAGCGCGGGGAACATCAAGCTCAAGACAAGCAGAAGAGTACATCGCTTCATGGGCTGGAGAGTAGCAGGTGGAGGCTATCAGGTTGGCACTCAGTACTCTTCCGGGCGCACAGGCTCACCATATTCCAGGTCGATGTGCAGAGTGGTGTCCTCAAGACGCATCGTCTCAGCGTGGTAGACAAGCCGCGCATCGCATTCATAGGGGCCGCGGTCGCTCCCCTCCACGTAATACGGACTGAAGGGTGCCGCGCAGAAGCGATCATCACAAAGACAGAAGACATCTACAAATTTGCATTCCATAAAAGCAACAGGTTCTTTGCCGAGATCTTGATTTGACCACCACACCCCAAACACATCCTTGTTTGAAAGAATGGTACTCACCGTGTCTCCTCTCACCCTTTCAAGCGCCAGAGTCAAAGTCCCGCCGGGCGGATTGAAGCGATAAAAGTCGAGCTCCTCATAATCGCGCCGCAAGTCATCCGGCAAGGAGGCGGGCTCGGACTTGAGGTAAGTGCAGTCGTCTTCGTCCGTGCACTCCAAGAGGCCCATTTCATCCGCAATGTCCTCCCATCCACCCAGAGATTCTTTCTTGGGTTCTTGATAGTAGTAGTCGTACTCATCACCCACGTAAAAGAGCTCGAGAAAATCACACCCCCCTCCCCATTGCACCATGTCGTATCCAGCAGCTTCCGGATTG
>JBNKYC010000035.1:0-37048 GCA_050300635.1 Polyangiaceae bacterium | reverse complement strand
TGAGCGCTTCTTGGTCTGTCAGCGTTGAGAGACGGCTCGGTTTTCAGGAAGGGTCGCGGCACAAATGGGAAGAGAAAAGTGCGGAGACAGAGAGGGACGAGCGCGGTTTCGAAGCCGACCTCACTTTCTTGGGGAGAGCTTTGAAACCGCTCATTTCTAAGTGATCGTAGCACTAGACGTGATTTTTGAGGATGACTTGAGCCTGATGGGGAAGATCTTCGAGCGCCAGCTCAAGTTCCATGAGGATCTTGCCCATGAGCACACGTTCGGCTCCGGTGATCACGTCGTCGGCAATCACCTCTCCCCACTTCGCTTTGAGAAAGGCGACAAAAGTCTTGCTCACGTCGTCACGCGGAAGCGACTGAGTAAAAGCGGCAAGCTCTTGACGCTCCTCCGGCTCGACGATGCCGTCCTCGAAAATGGACTCGAGTAACTTGTTGAGATCTTTTGCTTCACTCACGGGTCGGTAGATACCATCCGGAAAACCTTCCGTCACCCTTGAAGTCCATGGCTCAGCCCCTCTCCCCCTGAGAAAGCCACGGTGACCTCCTCGGCTGCGATATGCATGCTAGCTGCGCAAGACCGGCACGATTTGCTCGGCCACCACCATGCCATCCACCGCCGCGCTTACGATACCCCCAGCGTAACCCGCCCCTTCCCCAGCCAAATAAAGCCCGGAGAGGCCCTGCGCAGAAAAGGTATGTGGGTCACGCACCAAGCGTACCGGAGAACTAGTTCGGGTTTCAACGCCGACGACGATGCCTTCTGAGGAATCGAAGCCACGCATCCGACGACCAAAGTGTTGAAGAGCCGCTCTCATCCGCTCACTGAGCGCAAGGCCGGCGCTGTCGACCACCGCAGCCACATCGACGGCGGTCAGTCCCGGTAGATAACTCGACTCGGGAAGAGATGGTGAGATCCGACCAGCGATAAAATCGCTCACACGAGCAGCCGGGGCGCGGTTTTGCCCACCGCCAGCTACCTGAGCCACCCTTTCGATCTGCGCTTGAAACCGAACGCCCCCCAAGGGGCCATCGAAGCCGAGGGCCTGATAATCCTGGGGCTCGATACCGACCACAAAACCCGAGTTCGCAAAAGCGCTGTCCCGCTTCGAAAGGCTCATGCCGTTGATGACAAGATGCTCGGCATCGGTCATCGCCGGTACGATCCAACCGCCAGGACACATACAAAACGAGTAGACACCCCGACCATCCACCTGGGTCGCTATCTTATACGGAGCAGCCCCCAGTTTAGGGTGCTCCGCGAACTTACCGTACTGGATCCGATTGATCATCTCTTGGGGATGCTCAATGCGCACCCCAAGAGCGAAGCCCTTCGCCTCGAGACTCACACCGGCATCATGAGCCAGAGAAAACACGTCGCGGGCGGAATGCCCAGTGGCCAAGACCACAGCTTGGGCCCCCAGCTCGTAAGAAGCGCCTGTCTCGACGTCCTCGTAGCGCACTCCTGTGGCCTTCCGATCACCGTCAGAGCCAGAGGTCAAAAGAGCGCTCACTCGCGCACCGAAGCGAAACTGAACGCCGCAGCTTTCCAGGCGCTCGCGCATCGCCGAAATGACCTTGGGAAGCAAATTGGAGCCAATATGCGGACGCGCCTCGGTCAAAATTTGCGCGGGAGCTCCGTGCAGCGCCAGCAGCTCCATCACGTCCCTGACCGGGCCGCGCTTGTGACTGCGCGTATACAGCTTGCCATCACTGTAGGTGCCCGCTCCTCCCTCACCAAAGCAGTAGTTGCTATCCCCATCCACGCCCCCACGCGCGTTGAGCAGCTTCAAGTCGCGGCGACGCGGCTGAACGGGCTTGCCCCGATCCAGCACCACGGAGCCGATGCCCTGACGAGCTAGTTGGTAGGCGCAAAAAAGTCCGGCTGGGCCATCCCCGACGATGACCACTTGGGGCTCCCCCCGACACTCAACCGGAAGCGGAGCACCTAGGTCGCGGCTTTCCTCCGCGCCAACGCTGATCGTCAGATGGAACTGGACACGCCCACGGCGAGCGTCCACGGCTCTCTTCCTGATCGAAATGAGAGGCAGGTCGTCAACCGAGACGCGCAGGCGATGGGCCACCGCTACGGCAAGAGCATCTTGTTGTCCCGGAGCACCAATGTCGGCCGCGAGCTCGTCCAATCCGAGATTGAGTTCGAGCTGTTCCGGGAGGGCACGCTTCTTCATCTATTTCTCTTTGGGAGGCCCCTTGGGACCCGTGGCAATCTTACCACTTCGCAGCTTGTTGCCACCAAAAGGCTTGATCACTGGCAATTTCTCGAAGTACGCGTCCAACTTCGCAGCCAGAGCCTTCACCTTCTCGGGCTTTTCTTTGCTTAGATCCTTCTCTTCGCCGGGGTCACTCTTCAAATTGAAAAGTGACTTCTTGTACCCGCCGTCGAAGACGATCAACTTGTGGTCTCCCTCGATGATCGCACGACGGGCTGGGTTGTTCGTGTCCTCGGCCAACTCAAGCACAACCGCGTCTCGCTCTTCCGGCTCGGCTCCGTAGATCTCCATCGCTAGGGAAGTCCCTTGCATCCCCTCCACGGCAGGCACCCGCATCAAATCCAAAATGGTCGGGGCAATGTCGATGTGCGTGCGCGGCTTGTCTATCCGCTTGGGCAGAGCTCCAGGCGCTTTGATGATCAAGGGGACGCGTGCGAGCACTTCCCACAACTCGAACGCATGTTTGTACATACCGTGCTCGCCAAAGGCCTCCCCATGATCCGCACTGATGATGACGGCAGTGTTGTCCCACCAGGGCTGTTTTTCGCAGAACTCGAAGAGCTTGCCCAGCCACATGTCGGTGTACCAAACCTCCGAATCGTAACGCCCCCGGTTGTCCTTCCCGAAGTCGGGAGACTCTTCGTGTTTTACGTATTTGTCGTGGGGGTCCATTAAATGAGACCACAAGAAGAACTGCCCCTTGGTGTTCTTTGGGTCCTCGAGAAGCTTGATGATTTCCGGAATGCTCTTGTGGCTCGTGACGCTTTCGTCCGTTTGAGAGTTCCAAGTGAGTCCAGGGACCATCTGATAGGTATCAAAACCTTGTTTTAAGCCGGGAGCTCGGTCGAAGTACAAGTGCGCTTGCACCGCCATGGTGGCGATGCCCTTCTTCTGCATCGCTTCCGTGATCCACTCGTTCGAATCAAAGTAGTTCGTAAAAAACACACCGGTCCGGTACAGGGTCGATGCATAGCGACCTGACATGAGCGTCGCGACCGTCTGAGCCGTGTAGCTGGACACGGAGCGGTGCTGCTCGTAAACGACGCTTTCCTCGGCTAGTTTCGTCAGATGAGGGGCGATCTTCTTGTCGTAACCAGCCCACGGCATATCCGAACGAAGAGCGTCGACCGTGAGCAGCAGCACATTGAGTCCTTGCTCCGGCTGCTTCTCTTCAGGCTCCGCTACGGCAGCGGGCGCCTCCTTGATGGGAGCCGATTTGACTTCGGCGGCGGGCGCTGGCTTAGGCTCGACCTTGGGTTTCTTTTGGTCGCAGGCAGAGAGCAGAAAGAGTACAGAAAAGGCCCCAAAGAGGGCGGTCCTAGTGGTCACCTCCCCTTGTTAGGAAAACCCAGCTCAAGGGGCAAGTTTGCCTCAATACACCCCAATGGTGTGGGTAAAGAGCCTCTGCTGAGGGACCGCATCGTGGGCCTTTTCTACATCGCGGGCGAGGTGCGTGAAGTAGAGAATCTGCACCTTTTTGGCGAGGTCGGACAAGAGCTCGAACGCGACCGTCGTCCGGTCGTCGTCAAAATCGACAAACAGATCATCGAAAACAAGAGGTACCGCCGGATGCTCGTCGAAGTAGCGTTCGAGACTTGCCAAACGAAGGACGAAATAAAGTTGGGCTCGCGTTCCGCGACTGAGCTCGGAGATATCGACTTCGTGTCCATCGCGCACGCAACGCAAGCTATTTTCTCCGAGACCGATAGACAAACGGCTATACTTACCGAGAGTGATTCGAGAAAACAGTTCGCCAGCTCGCCCGGCAATCGGACCACTGAAGCGCTCGGCATAACGAGAAACTTGCTCGTCCAGCAGTGCGTGGGCGGCGCGCACCACCAGGTACCGGCGCAACGAGGCCCGGGCCGCCGCTGCTCTCTCGGATAGGATTTGCCTCGAAACAGCCACGTCTTCGCTTTGATACGAAATGAGGCCCAGGCGCATGCCCTCCGCTTCTGCTTCTGCCTGTCTGAGCTCATCTTCAAGCTCCGAACTACGCTCGTCGAGCTCGTCGATACGCGCAATCAGACGGCGCACAGCGCCGCCCCACTGCTCGGCTTCGAGGGCCAGCTCCGTGATGGGAGCGCCATCGGAAGCGATGCGGATCCGCTCAAGAAGCTCTTGACGACGCTCGACCAGTCTCCTTTTTTCGTTGGATCGCTGCTCGGCCTCGGCAAGTTGGCTTTCGTCCTCCACTGCGGCCAAGCGCAGAAGCGCGTTGATTTGTTCCTCGGCGGCCTTTCGCTTGGCTTGCACCGAAGATAGCGTCGCCCGCCGCTCCTCAATCAAGGAACGGATCCGTCGGCGCTCCTGCCGATGATGGCGCGCCGCGCGGATGGCTTCCTGTAGTCGAACAGCCTTGTCGACCACGTCCTCGGCGGGTGCCCCGTCGTCCAAGTACTCTTTCACGTAGCGACTGATGTCGCGATCCAGGGCTTGAGTATCGCGCTGCATGCCGGCGATGCGACTTTCGTAGTTGGCCGCCACTTCGAGAACGCGCTCCATCCGCTGCAATGTCGAAAGCACCTCCTGGGCCCGTTCGACGCTGCAGTCCTGGGTCAAGCCGAGGTGCAACAAGGCTTGCGCCCACGCCTCCTTCCAGCGATCCATCTTTTGACGGGCGCGTTCGAGCTCTTCCAGAGTCTCTTTTTTTTCTTGTTCGAGTAGCTGGAGCCGTTTCTGGCGCTGCACGCTTCTTTCCTGGAACTGCAGCGTGCGTTTCACTTCCTGCTCGAGCATCGAGTGTAGACCGCTGAGGTCGAGCCCCTCGTCCGACTCCCCGAGTTCTGACCGCAGTCGAGCGACCAGCTCTTGTACTCGATGTTGGACTGGCGCGAGCTGCGCTTCCCGAACAGCACAGTCTTCTTCCACTTCGACCAAAGAGCGAAGACGTTGCTCGAACCCGGGGATTTCTTCGACCCGTCGCGGAGCGAGAGCACCAAGTCGCCCGGCCAGTTCGGCCATATCTGTGCGTCCCTGCTCTAGCTTCGACTCTAACGCAGAAATCGCCTGATTCGAATCTTGAAGTCGCAGGCGGAGCTCCTCAATCTTCTGAGCCAACGCACGAGCGCGATACACTCGGTCGGCTTGGGCCAGGAGGTCGTCCGCAAGGCGATCACAGCCGAGCACCGCACCTTCAAACTCCTCCCAGCTGCCCCCTCCCCCACGAACCCGCTGGAGTAGGTCATCACGCTCAGAGCGCGCGTCCCGGAGGGCTCCTTCACTCGGGAGTGTTGCGTCGCCTCGAGAAACCTCGATTTTTTCCCCCAGTTCGGCTTCGAGAAGAGCCTTTTCTTTCAGGGCCGCGCTCAAGCTCTGCTTCTGCTCTTGAAGACTCCTCACGCATTGCTCAAAGAACTCTTGAGACGGAAGTCCTTCTGCCAGTTTCTGCCAGGGAGTTTCACATCGAAGCTCCGCGCGCAAACGGCGGGCCCGCACCCGCAAAGCCGAAAGCTGCTTTTCCTCTTGTCTGGCCTCGAGCAAGCTTAGGTGCATCGCTTGGGATTGAGCAAGCAGGGCTTCGAGATGCGGGAGCTCTGACAGAGCCCGCCCTTCATCTGCTTCTGCACGCAAGTCTGCGATCTGTGGTTCGATCTGACGCAGGCGCGTTTCGACCGCACCCAAGGCGTTCTCCAGACCTGAGTATTGGCTCACCAAACGCCTCACTGTACCACTGACTTCCGCGCCGGCGAGGGCCTCTCGCCCCGTCGCCAGCTCTAGACCGGGCGGCACATTTTTGCCTAGCTCTCGCAGGAGGATCGCCATCTGACGTTCTTGTTCCAAGAGCGCAGCCCGACGCTTGGGGAGGTCTTTGCGAGCAGAAATGGCCGTTCCGATCCGAGCCCCCAGCTCAAGCTGCGCATCGTCAATATCGCAGAGAGGAGAATCTTCGGGGAAAGCTTCCCAGTCGGCCTCGAAGGCTTTGAGATCTTCTGAAACGCGACGCGCTTCGGCCTGAAACTCCGTCAAGCGTGCCGCAATCTCGAGACGACGCTCAAAGGTATCGGCGGGAAGCTCTTTGACTTCGGCAAGCTGCTCCAAGCGTGCCTCGGCCTCTTGCCACTCCAGCAGATCAGACATGACGGCCTTGAGTCGATTGAGCCGCCTCAGTTCGGCACGCGTCTCCGCCCGCTCCTTTCCGATCTGGGCGACGCGCTCCACCGCTGCCTGATGGGCGTTCTTTTGCGAGATCCACTTTTCGACCGGACGTTCTGCACGCCGGACTTCAAGTAAGGCCTGTTCGTACTCGGTATTTTGGCGATTTAAGACAGGGAGTTTGCCCCGGCTCAAGAAGAGGCTGGTTGCTTCCTGATCGAGCTCAGACAATACGCGTCGGACGTCCGATCCGGCCGTCCCTGCAGCAAAAAGTCCTTGTTCGCTTCCCCCCAAAAGCGCCTCGGCCCCCTTTTCGAGCTCGACTTGATCGAGACCAAAACGGAGCGAGAACGAGGTTTCGTCTAGATGCCCGAGCAGGCGAGGAATAGGATCAACGGCGAGGGGCTGACCGTCTGGACCAACGAGGTCGTCCTTGTTGCGCTTGAGACGCGAGACCTCAAATAACTCATCTCCATCGCTCAAGATCGCGCCGAGAGCCAATCGGGGCGAAGGATGAAGATGAGCGTCCACCGAACGCCGCGGGATCCCGAACAGAAGGTTCTTGACCGCACGCAGCGAAGTGCTCTTCCCCGCTTCATTGGGACCATAAATCACATGAAGCCCCCCCGGAGCACCACCTCCAAGATCCAGTCTCTCGTTCGTAAAAGGACCGAAGGCGAGTAAGCGAAGCTCCTCAAGTCTCATGGGCCTCCTCGGGGTGGAGGAGACGGCTCTCGAGCAAACGGGCCGCCTCCTGCATGATCTCTTTGCGGTCAATGCTTTCATCACGAAGCAAATCACCCGATACCGAAGAAAGCGGGCGGAGCAGCTCATCCCAAAAGGCGGATGCCGCATCCGGATCGCTCCCCGCTTCTTCGAAAGCTCGAAATAGATCCCCCAAGGCGTC
Organism: Polyangiaceae bacterium; assembly: GCA_050300635.1. Taxonomy (GTDB): domain Bacteria; phylum Myxococcota_A; class Polyangia; order Polyangiales; family Polyangiaceae; genus NIC37A-2. Next base: position 29,813 of record JBNKYC010000035.1, on the reverse strand, counting down.
GCGCCTCTGCTGAAGCAGCTCAGCGGTGACTTCGCTCTCGGTCGCCACTTTGATGCTTTCCAGGTAGACGTCCCCCAGATCAAGACAGCGCGCGCGCAGTTCGTTCTCCAAGCGAGCACGTGACTGATGAATGCGACTATGGGCTGAAGTTCGCCCAAGCAACTTCACACGGGTGGAAAGGAGCCGACCGTCCGCACTGGCTCGGCAGCGGTTGATTTGGCGGGCACATTCGTCGAGCACGTCGTCCAGGTGATCGAACTGATCGAGTCGCACCTCGCAAAGCTTCCACCTCACCTGATCAAAGGTGACGGGCTCTACCGATTGAATGCGCCCCGCCTCGACCATGACCTCCATGGCACCCTTGGGGCCCGACTCCTTGATGTGACGCCCCTGCAGGTTGCCAGAAAACACCACCCAAGGGTCCTCAGACAGGACTTCTTGTTGGTGAACGTGCCCCAAGGCCCAGTAGTCATAACCATGGCTTCTCAAGCCGTTCAAAGAACAGGGGGCGTAGGGCGCATGGCCGGGGCGACCGTCCAAGGCTGTATGTAGGAGCCCAAAGTTGAGCAACCCAGAAAGGGGCGCGGGGTAGGATCGCGAAAGGTCTTCCTGCACGTCGCGCAACGGATAGCCCTGCCCATGAAAGACACACCCTTCCGCTTCGAAGGCGAGGGACTCTGGCTGGTCGACAGAGAGCTCGTGCACATGTTCGGCAACCTGGAGGTGTCGAGTCATTTTGTTGGCTGCGTCGTGGTTGCCGCGGAGCCAAATTACGCGGGTGCCCGATTCTCGAAGACGAGCAACCTGATCGACGAAGAAGAGTGCGGTGGCGTAGTCCTTGAAATCGCCATCGTAGAGATCTCCGGCGATGAGCAAAAAACGAACCGATTCCTCAAGACAATGCTCAATCAAGGCCGAAAACGCTCGGCGTGTCGCCATGCGCACTTCGGCGACAGGAGCACCATCGTATTGGGAAAGACCGCGCAGCGGACTATCCAAGTGCAGATCAGCGGAGTGAAGGATCTTCATCGTGGACGGGTCTCCTACCACAGCCCGCCATCCCTCGCTCCCGCCCGAGCTCAAGCTAGGACATTGTCGGTCCGCGCACCCTCTGGCGAGCCTCCCCGATCCCCTCGATGCCGTATTCGACCACATCCCCTGCTTTCAAATACAAGGGAGGATTGTGGCCCATTCCCACCCCCGAGGGAGTGCCCGTCGTAATCACGTCACCGGGCAGCAAAGTCATGTACTGGCTGAGCGAGCTGATCAGATGCGGCACCTTGAATATCATCTGCGAGGTCGTCGCACTCTGTCGTGTGTCTCCATTGACCTTGCACCAAAGGTGCGCATCTTCAAAAAGCGACTCTTCCGTGGTCACGAGGAAGGGTCCCAAGGGGGCAAAGGTATCCGCGCTTTTGCCTTTCACGAACTGGCCGCTTCGATTCCTCTGAAACTCGCGCTCGGAGTAGTCATTGCAAATCGTGAAACCGGCTACATGACTCCAGGCTTCGCCTTCCGACACATAGCTCGCCCGCCGTCCAATTACGCAGGCCAGTTCGACCTCGTAGTCAGTGCTCTCGGAGCCGCGCGGTAAAACCAGATCGTCATAAACGCCACAAAGAGCCGAACTAGCCTTCATGAAGATCTTCGGTTCAGAGGGAAGCCGACCTCCTGTCTCGGCTGCGTGCTGCGCGTAGTTCAAACCGATACCGATGATCTTACTGGGACGAGCAACCGGCGCACCCAAGCGGACTCGTTGCAGATCCACTTCTTCAAGGCCCAACAAGTCGGTCTGAAGCGTCACCAAAAACTCCAAGCCACCTTCCCCAAAGAAACGTTCGTCGAAATCCCGAACCTTCGTCGAAAGATCTCGCCCGCAGCCTCGAGAATCCAAAATACCAGGACGCTCCCGTCCAGGCTCGCCAAAACGAAATAACTTCATGCTTGATGCTCCAACCTTGACCGCAACAGCGCAAAGGCTGCTTGAGGGTGCTTCCAAGTCAAGCGGTAGGTGGGCCCAAACCCCAACTCTCCCTCGTACTCGCGACCGCTGGTGATGACGGCCTCATGAATCGTACGCAAACGCTCCACAGAATCGAGTTCTTCGATCGCGTCAGACTCCCCTCGAGCAATTTGCACGACTACCACGGATGACGTCCTCACGGGCCGACTTTGAATTGCCTCGTAGTCACCGACCCACAAGGGGACTACACGAGTCTGCGTGTCTTTGTGGTAGCGAAACGAAGTCAGGTCGAAACCGTCGAGATAGGAGGGAACTTCCGCTGGCCATTTGAGCGGTGAGAAGTGAACGGCGCGCCCCATTGAGAACACCAACCCCTGGGCGAGAAGCAGACAATCGTCGCTCATGTACCCTGCCCCCGCCCGAACCGCCTGCAAAGTCATGGTGCTCTTTCCGGCGCCCGATGCGCCGACCAAACACACGAGAGAGCCCCCCCATACGATTCCTCCCATGTGCAAGTGCACCAGATTTGCTCTCATTCTGAGATAATCCGCAACGAGGAACCAATGAAGACGTGCGGTCAGACCGCGTCTTTCCTCGGTTTCTGGCGCAGGTGCGCCGTCCACCCAAATGCGCTCAGCTTCGTCGACGCGAATCCTTCGATCTGGCTCACCTTCGTTGCGGAGAACCGCCGGGCTCCAAATCGTCGATATTTCTCGAATCACATCGGAAGAAGGACATTCGATCCTCAGACACTCCCCCCCGACCCCCAGACAAACGCTAGCCATCCGCCTTGTTATCCCAGTCGGCTCGCCTGAGAACCAGGCGCCTCTCGCGGCATTCGAAGCAGGAAAGAGATTGTTCAAGCTGGGGCAGGACGTGTTTCGCATGATCTTGCTGCAAGCGACGGATTCTTGTCGCAAGCACCGTACTCAACCGCACCCCGGAGCCAAGCCTACCCAATATAGTATCGCGGTCGAAGATGCAGGGTACCACGGCGCCGCTGTAGGTCACCGCCAGCTTCCCTGAACGGACATGGGAGTGCCCCGCCTTTTCATCATGTCCAAGAGCGTATGTCTCTCCTTCAACAGCCACCCCATCCCACAGACCGCGCCCCACCTGCCGTTCACGGTCGATACTGACCGCTTCGCGGGACACCCCCCAATCGGAGAGCATCCCCAAGAGCGTCGGCAAATGCTTCTCGTTCTCGTTGCGCACCACCACCCCAACTCGAACGCGACAGCCCAGGTCGACGGCGGAACGCACAGCTCGAATCGTCCGGGCCCAGCTCCCGGGTGTGCCCGTAATGGCATCATGGGTCGCTGCGTCATGCGAATAGATGGACAGGGCAAACCGCACCCCCTCGCCCGCAAGGGCGGCAAGCAGCTTGTCTCGAAGGGCCAAACCATTCGTGTAGACTTCGAGATCAGCGATACCCAAACGGCGGGCGTACTGGACCGCTCCCAAGAGTTCAGGACTCAACAGCGGATCGCCTCCGGTAAACTGGATTCCTTCCACCTGCAGCTCGGCCGCATCTTCGATCACAGAATGAATCGTTGCGCGGTCCAGGGCTGTTTCGACCTCGGGACTCGATGACGCATAACAATGGAGGCACCGCTCGTTGCACCGACCCGTTAACTCAAGGAAGAGTCGACGAAACCCGTTGCCGCGCAGCACGTCTCCCAGGTTCAACCCAGGTGCATCGACCGTCCAACTCTCGAAGAGAGCATCCACTTCGGGAACAAGGCCACGCGCCTCGGGCGACCTACCCGCCTGAAACGCATCATGAAGTGTACCTGAAAGACGAAGCGAACGGCCTGTCTCCAGATCGTAGGCCCAGGTCGCGTCTTCTGAGCTCTGACACGCCCACGAACCGTGCCGTACTGGCATCGAGCCGCAATGGTCACTCATCTGCCGAGCATGTTGGCTGGTCGCGCCCCAAATCCGATTCGGGGCGCGCCTTTTCGACCCCAACCCTAATCACAGGAAGTCTGGATCGCAGCCTGCGCCAGTGGCATGAGCGGCCCGCGCCGAAACGCTCGCGCTGGCGACAATAGCGGGCGGCGCCCAGACCAGCTTCTTGAGGGCCCTTCTTCGGGAGGGACTGTGCTCCTCTTTGGAATGGGGGACGGACTCCATTGGCTCATTATTTCCATTACGCGACATGGTTGTCTCCAAGGGTACTACGTATTCCGGTGATGTAAAAGCATGCTCCAATTCGCCCCACAAGACACCAACCGGTCACTTGCACCAGCCGCCACAAGCGGCTGGTTGCGCTTAGACTGCAAAGGGTGAAGACAAGCTCGTGTTGGCGAACCGACGGAGCCCCGCCGCGAGCGAGGCCTCCCAGCCTAGAGCTTAATTAAATCGAGCGACGTACAGATGATTGCCCGTAATGTCTGGCACGTATTGCACCCATGAGGAGAAGGCGACGCCCCCCGAAGAAACGGCGAGCTGAGGCGAAGTCCCCACGGCGAGTTTCGACGTATTGAGTTGAGCCACATCCGACCACACACCCCGATTCGCATCATAACGCCGAGCCTCCGCGAAGGTGCTGGCGTCATGTCGCACCCAAGAAACGAAAGTATTTCCATCATTGTCGGAAGCGACCACTGGAATCGGTCGCGAGGTGTCTTCATCGACGGTGGTCGCGGCCGACATGATTTCGTAGTCGCTCCAGGTCTCAGAGGTCCCACTGAAGGACTGCACGTAGACATACTTGGGAGCAACGATCGCACTGCCAGTGGTTGAGTCGACCTCAAAGGCGACCCAGGCGTCGCCTCCGCCTTGAACTTCCAAATCCAAGAACTGGACTAGGCGGGTCCCGGATGAGTCACCGACGATGTCTGTGACCGACTTGGACGACCACGATGAGCCGCTGGCATCAAAGTAGTCGAGGTAGAGGTTTCTCGAGTAGCGACCGCCTGCTGCATAAGCCAGATGGGCGTTGCCGGCCTCATCGATCCCCACATCGATCGCATCGCGCAAGACGGACTTTTGGGTGCTCGCCTGCACATCCACCGGCGCGCTCCAAACTGGGTCCGATACTGTGGAGATGTCAGAGACATACGCGACAGTCGTATTTCGAAGCGGTCCGGGTCCCCCACGCACGGTCTCGATCACTGCTACAACAGCCTTACCAAAAGAGTTGATAGCGATGCGGGGCGATACGGCGTTGACAGGCTTGTTGGGATCGATACTCGTTCCCCGGGCGAATTGATGAATCGTATCGTCGAAAGCGGCGGCGTCTTTTGACCAACGACGGCCATAAATGGTCGAGGTCGCCCAACCATTGGCCCTATCGCCTTCGGCCCATACGAGATAACCATCGCCGTCAGAATCGATCGCCAAGCGCGGCGAATCGATCAAATCCTTTGTATCGATATCCCCGTCATCGGAACCGTCGTCGACCCGCGTTGGAGTGCTCCAGCTAGTTCCGTCGAAGTGTGACGCAAACAGGCGATTGCTTACCATCGCCTCATTGCCCGGATCCTCGCCTGCCGGCGCCTTGATAAGTCCCCCCTCGATCCAAACGGCGAGAGCGGTACCGTCGGCGGCGATGTCCACATCAACTGTTCGAATATCCACCTCTGCGGGGGAAATCCTCACCTGCGGGCTCCACATCTTGGTGCCTGGGTCATAGACGGAGGCATAGAGGCGGTTCGATAGGAACTCGGTGTCCACATCCGGATCGTCCTGCGTTGCCTGTCGCCAAACAGCTACCGCTTGGCCGGCCGCATTGGCATCGATGCGTTGGTAGTAATAGACGTTGTGCTCATCGACCACATCGACGCGTTCGCCCAAAGACCATGCCGGCACGAAGGCACGACACTCACCGATAACGCAGCTCTCTTCCCCGGCGCACGCTTCGCCCCTGCCTTCGGCGGACTCACAATCGCTCGCGCCGCAGTAGTTGCGATCGCCTAAGGGATCAACGCACTTGCCGTCGCACTCAAGTTGGTTGCTGGGACAGCTCGCCGTGCAGGAGCCGGCGACACAAACCTCGCCGCTGGCGCAAGCCTCGCCGCTGGTGGCACCGTCTTCACAAGTGGTTGCTCCACAGAAGTTGCGGTCCTTGCGCGGGTCGACGCATTCGTCGCCACAGACGACTTGGCTGGGAGAACAGCTCGTTACACAAGCGCCTTCGACGCACAGCTCTCCACCACCACAGGTTTCACCGTCGCTGGTAGCGGTTCCTCCACCGGCGCCGCCGCCGCCCGAGTTATCAAAACATTCGGTCGCTCCGCAAAACTCCGTGTCACGAGAGGGATCGATGCACGTTCCGTTGCATGCGAGCTGTCCATCCGGACAACTCGTAACACAAGCTCCCGCTGAACAGGCTTCACCGTCGGCACAAGGAGATTCGCACTCACCGCAATGTTCGGGATCGCGTTGGAGGTTCACGCAGGCGTCCGAACATTCCACTTGCCCAGGGGCACAGCCAAAGCGGACGCACTCGCCTCCACTGCAGCCCTCACCACTTTCGCAGCTATCACCACACGCACCGCAGTTGTCCGGATCAGAGTTTGTGTTCGTACAAACTCCATCACAGTCGGTCTGGCTCGATGTACAAGTGGGGTCGCCGTCGCCGGTCGTACTCGTCCCACCACCAGTACCGTCCCCATCGCCGCTCGTATCGGTCGACGAATCGCCATCTCCAGTTGTGCTGGGATTGTTGGGTTCATTGTCGCCACAGCCTTGGCCCACCAGCGAGAGCACCACCATGGAACCAAGCAAATTAAAAAGAGAACGCTTCATACTAAACCAATCCTAATAGCACTTGAATTGACGAAAGACTTTACGCCTGGGTCCATACTCGTTCGCGAGGTGTTTGAAGCAGCGACGAGTCACGGCTCAACTGCTGCATTCACGCATCTGCCAACGGCACAAGACACCCCAAATTAACCGGTCAGTTTTCGCCACACGTGACGTGATAGTAGTACCTCGTACCGGCCAGGGCCATAGCGAGAAACCAGATCATCGTGATCGAGAAAGGTGGCTCCGAGCACTCCCCGGGGCAGACGGCGAGGAGCGACAAGAAAAAGGGCTAAAAACTTACGACTCAAGGATGACAGAGCCTCATCACGGCGCAGGCATTTATAGACGAACTGGACTCGCACCCTATCCGACACGCCAGCCAGTCTCGGTGGAATATCCGCCCCGCGTGACGAAAAACTGGACAGCGACCCAGGAGCCCGGCCCCCGTACAGCTCGACCAGCTCGAGAGCCGACCTCGTACAGGTTTTGTCCGCTAAAGTAAGAACTTGAGCCCGCTGCTCCTCGTGCAGGACGCTCAGAGCCGAAAGAACGTCGGGAAGCAGGCGAGCCTCGAAGTGGTGCTGGACCCAATGGGCAATCATGTGCGTGACCGCCAACGCCGGATTGAAAGTCCTTACCCGCCCGTCGCCGAGAGCCGCCTCGCACAAATTCGCGTGCAGGGTCTCGTCGTCTACCTCAAAAAATCGGGCGGAAAATGGCTCGGCGTGGAGGTCGACTGGCGTTTCGTCCCTCCGAAACAACTCGACCTGCCCGTAGCGATTCAGTTCTAAAAAAGGATCGAGTCCGGGACGCGGACGATACCCCGCCTTGGTAAGTCGCTGCACAGCCAGCCGTTGGTCGGCAGGATCGGGGATCCAAATATCGTTGTCCCCCGAGGCCCTCTTGCGCAAGTCCCCGTAAATCATTTGAGTCAAAAGGGGGCCCTTGAACACAACCAGGGGAATAGGGTCGAGCAGCTCGACAACGCCAAGTAATGCCTCTTGGACGCGAAGGTTGGTGGCAAGCACCTCCCAATCCAATTGCCGCGACGAAGCTGTCTCCACGCCCATGTTGGGACGATAGTGAGTCGAGACTCGGTGTCAAAAGTACCGAAAGGTGCGGCCTACCACGCCAACAAGCCGTCCCAGCTCTAGAGCTACGACCCCTTAGAAATGAGCGGTTTCGAAGCTCTCCCCAAGAAAGTGAGGTCGGCTTCGCAACCGCGCTCGCCCCTCTCTGTCTCCGCACTTTTCTCTTCCCATTTGTGCCGCGACCCTCCCTGAAAACCGAGCCGTCTCTCAACGCTGACAGACCAAGAAACGCTCAAATATATACGGTCGCAGCACTACAGCGCATCTCATAACCCAAAGGGTGGCGAGATGAGCGGTGGCAGAGCTTCTGTTGGTTGTGAGATGTATTCTAGTCGCCGAAAAACGACCGAGAATAGTCCACGGCAAGTTGCCCGATTTCGGAGCCAATGATGCGCCCATCGTAGTCGTCGTGGCGAATGTGGATCCCCCCCCAAAGACGGGACTGCCCAGCCTGATCTGCCGCGTCGTAAAAGGTGGCCCACTGCAGCTCAATCGGGGAACTCGGGCCATACTCGAAAACGAGATACCCCGGCTCGAGTCTGTAGAACCCCAATCCCCCCGGAAAGTAGGGATCTCCTGTGAGTTGGGTCAGAGCTTCTGCCGCAGCTCTGCTGAAGGTACTGTGCCCCGAGACATAACCAGGAAAGGCGGGCGTGACGAAAGTTCTTCTTTGATAGGGTATCCAGTCTACCCCGCGAACCCAATCGATCCCCCCGATGTGGTTTTCACGGTCGCCAGGCTCGCCTCTCCATGAACGCACCGCTACTTCGCCCTGATAGCGACGCAAGTGGTGGTGACGCTCCCCTTCAGCGGAAGACTCCTCGCTGATGATCTCGATCAAATCGTCGACCAACGGAAGGCCATTGGGATCGTAACTCGGCCCGTCGGGATCGCTGCTTTGCCCCAGTTCGGATAGGTAACGAATGAGCGTGATGGGGCGTGCGCTCGTATGATGACGTTTGAGCTCCCAAGCGGCAATCGCGGCATCATGAAGGGCGCCGTTGAGCGCGAGGTAGATATGCACGTCCCAAGAAAGCGAGTCGAGTTCGTCCCCTTCGCCGAACAGTCGAGCCTCGTGATCGGGATGGTCGGCCAGGTAGTTCGCGATCGTATTCCAGTGGCCCGGTGGGGTTTCCGAGGTCGGACCGTCAGCCCAGAACTCGGCCAAAACCCGCGTAAAGTCCCCACGTAAGACCTTCTGAGGATCGTAGGGCTTCTTCGTCTTGGGGTTCTCGGAATAGCCGGTCCCGTCGTTCTTTCCGAGACTATTGTTTCCGTAGCTAGCGGGCGAAATATCGATTTCTACGCCGTCCTCAATGTCGAGCTCCGCTGTCTTTCTTAGAACTTCAACGGCCGCATCGATGAGATCGGCGTTCAACTCGTCGGGAACCATGTCGGGTTGAAAATAAGTCGACTCGCCTTCCGGGCGACTCATGGCGAAAGGCTGCACCTCGCGCCAGTGGGCCCCCACGTATTTTCGCACTCCAGCACCTTCTGAAATACCGTTCTGAGTGACCGCCTCCGCAAGTAGGATCTGTTGCCATTCTGTCGGCTCATCGGTCACCACTCCGGACTCATCGACGATGAGAGGCGGATGATCGGGCGCGTATTCATCTGGGTCTCGATAGTCATGGGTTTCGTTCGCGCCATCGTCGGCAAAGGCCTCGATAACAGCGCGACCGATGCGATTACCGACAGCGCGCGGGTAATCGCCCGCCTCCGCATCGTCCTCCGGGTCGAGGTCCAAAACGTCCATAAAATCGTCGAAACAGGACTGGGAAACCGCCCCTCCTACCGCGTCGTGATAACGATGGGAAAGCACTCGATAAGCGGCATAGGCAATCGCTTCCTCACGGGCGGCCTCAATATCTTGAGCCTCTTCTTTCTCGTTGTAGACAACCCCTTGAGCCCGACCATCGTAGGCCGCCCAAGCATCCCACATCGCTATCGAGGTATGCAAAAGGTTGCGAGCATGCACCGTGGGCCGAGGAACGTCACGACGAATGGCATTGAGTAGCTGCTCATTGAATTGGCGAGCGATGGAACCCTTAGGTGCCAAATCGACAGCGCCTTTTGGACACCTCGTGTCCGGCGTGATGTCTTCGGGGGTAAGAATCCACTCTGGCACTCCATCACGAGAATACAGAGCCTTCCCGTCGTCGAGTGTCCCGGAGATCACGTTGCCACCGACTGCCCAGACGCCCCCCTTAGGATCCTCCCAAACGGCATGCAAGGACTCCACATTGAAGTCGCCGGGCAACGGGTGCTCGGCGAAGGAATCTGACGAGCCCGAGAGCAGCGTTCCGTCGCGACCGGTGACCCACACTTCCTGAGCAGATTGAACCCAGGCGCCTTGGAGCAGCGGCGTGCCGCGCTGTGTCACATCCTCGAGCTCGATCTCATCTTGTCCTAGATCGGCCCGCAAAATGATTCCCTGACTGCCGCCTCCCACGATAACGGCTTCGCTTTGGTTGAGGTGAACGGTGAAGAGGCGGTCTCGCGTGGGTGAATCCACGACTTGGAAACCACTCTTCGCGCTGCCCCGCAGAACGGCTCCGTCTCCCCCGACAATCCAAACGTCATCGCTGCCGCGTCCTGCCACCTTGAACAGCGGAGGCACATCATGATTGCTTCGTTCCAACTCGCTCGGCACCTCCAGCTCCGAGAAAGAGTCGCCGTCCCAATGCCAGATGAACCCGTTGCGCCCGGCCTCCGCGCCGACGGCATAGACGTCGTCAGGCGCCGCGGCCCAAATACCAAAGATGATGTCCTTGCCGAGACCGGGTGTTTCGAGCCGGCTCCACGATTCATCGTGGTAGCGGTAGAGGTTCGCATCCGAACCCGCGAAAAACACGTCATCAGAGGAGAGAGCCTGCACCCACCACAAGTCACCGACGATATCCGTACCTAGGTGGTCCCACTGCGCGCCGTCGTAGTGGAGCACCAAAGGACCGCTCCCGTCGTCGGCCCCCACCATCCAAACATCGTTTTCGTTCGTTCCATGGACGGCCATGAGCGCGGCACCCGGGTGGGCAACAATCTCCCGAAAGACGGGCGGCTCGGAAGGCTCTTCATGGGGACCGCAAGCGAGCAGCAAGAGGGAGAGCAAAGGCAAAAAAGCTACGCGTAACTTCATATCATTAGGTTAGCAAGATAACAGGAGTCGTCGTCGAGTACATGACACCGGCACCATCGTAAATTCGGACAACCAGCTCCGCCTCCCGGCGAGACAGCTGCAGAACACTCTTGACCGTGGGATGCGGGACGACGTCGACGAGCATGGGAGCGTCCATCTTCACGATCTCGTCCACGCAGGAGCAGTCTTCGGCCAGGATCTCCATTTGGGCGATCGGGAAGTCCTCAACGAGTAATTCCACCTCTGAGTACTCCACTTCGTTGAGAGGCACGCCGCTTGTCTCCACGACCACACGAGCTTCCATTCCAGCCTGAGAGCCAAAAACCAACTGGAGCTCCTCGCCTTCTTCGACGATATGATAATCGGCCCCCTTGCCCATCGCAAAGTCCACCCGTGGATCACTGGCCTGAAATTCACAGGGTCCCGAGTCTTCTTGCTCTTCGGGGTGATCCACTGGGCCACAGGCCAAAAGGAGCGCGCAAGCCACGTGAGGGAGAAGCACCGATTGAAACCTCGTTTTCATTCTGAATCTTTTCCTGGCGCGGACAGAACACGAAGCCGCCCAAAGAGCCCAAAGCACCAACAGCAAACAACGTGCCATACCCTAGAGAAGAACGAAACAAGCCGAAGTCGCAAGTTGGGGGTCGTGGAATAGAGCAAGTGTGCCATTGACCCAGACACGGCCGCCCGAGACCGCCCGCTCTACTGTGCTCGATGGCTCTCGAAACGAAGCGCTCCGACCGCAGCCGGAGACGACCTCGATTTCAAGGCTCGACTTGACCTCGAGTCCGGGAACCGCTTGTTCGCGATCGTGAGTGGAGGGGGCCTAATGCCAGCTCGTGAAAGAGTCTGCGCCAGGTTTTCCAGTTGTGCCCACCGTCGATAATGCGAATTCGCTTTTTAGGCAGAGCCGGCTCAAGTAGGTGGAAGCTCCTCAGCAACTTGTCGTCATCACCCGTACTGAGATAGACGAGAGGCAGCTCTTCAGTCGAGGCGTGCTCTTTTAACCAAGCCCATACCCGCACGCCATGAGCCGTCCGGGTATCGTTCGTTACGAAGCCATTCGGATCCCATTTTGCAAGCCCCCCCGCTTCTTCAATATCCGTCAGCACTTTGTTTTGCCCAAGGTAAGGAGCCAGAAGTATCAATCCGGTAACAGAGCCGGGAAACTTCTCGGCGTAAGCGATCGCCCCGTAGCCTCCCATGGAGGTGCCAACGATCCAAAACTCATCGTAGCGAGGGCGCAGCTCCGAAACGATGTCGAGATGGAGGCGCTCCGTCATCACGCCGGCCTTGTAATAACCGAAGTGAGCATCGGCCACGACGCTGTCAAACTGGGGTAACAAATCCATTTCCGCGATGAGCCCTCCCTCGATCACATCTTCGGGATGGTCTCCCAGTCCTGGCAAGAAGAGCATCAGGTGTTTGGCCGGTTCTGGGCCCGCCGAAAATCTTTGCTGGGCCATGGGAATCGTCGGCCGCTCGAAAAAGGCGCACCCCGAGGCAAACCCTAGCGTCAAGGCCAAAACGGACGACGAAAGAAGGTCACGCCGCTTCATGAATACAACCTTCCTCGCCCGCATCGAGCGGTCAACCAGGAGCTCGCTCAGTTATCATTTCAAGCAAAACGAACGAACGAACGAACGAACGAACGAACGAACGAACGAACGAACGAACGAACGAACGAACGAACGAACGAACGAACGAACGAACGAACGAACGAACGAACGATGCATACACCAACCCCCCTCGCGACGAAAAAGAGCAGGGAACGCAACGCGCGGTCGTGCCGGGGGCCAGGTGTCTCCGTTGGGTGACACCCCTGATCAAAGAGCGCGCCAATCAGCGGGTTTGTCCCCCCGCACCAGTTGGCAACAGACTTGCACCTACATCTCCTTGAAGCCTGATGGCTTGGAGAACGTTGCCCATGCAAGAAACGAATCGTTTTAGCCTATCGCCTCAATCCTGGGTGAGAAGGCGACTGGAACCCGGTGTGATCATCGAGGGGCGCTACTACTTGGTAGCCAACCTCGCCTCAAAAAGCATCTATGATGCCTACTCGGCTATCGACCTCGACAGTCGAACACAAGTGACACTGAAAGTGCTCAAGGGTGAACGGGACGGTGGGCTCAACCAGGTCGAACTGGCAAACATTGTCGAAAGAAACCAAGCCATCGTGCGTCTCAACCATCCCAATATCAGCACCAGGGACGTGTGCTTCCTTTCGGGGAGACCCATCTTGGTCAGTGACTGCTGGGCGCACCAAACGTTGTCGAGCCACATCAGAAAGAGGGGAACGTTTTCTCAGGCTCAAGCCCTCGCTTACGTCGTGCAAATAACGGCAGCCACCCTAGCCGCTCACCAAATCGGGGTCAGTCACCAGAACATCAGTCCTTGTACGATCTCACTGGGACAGCACCACGAAATCTACCTCAACGACTTCGCCCTCTTCGCGAGCTTGGGACGCAACTGGACCGAATCGGAACTCACCATCACGGACGGAAACCGCGCCGAAATACTTTCCCCGTTTTTGGCCCCAGAGCAGGTGGAAGGAAGGCAGAGTGAAGGGGACCACTTAAGCGATATCTGGTCCATCGGCATGGTGCTCTATCACCTCATCTTCGACTGCCAGCCCAAAGCTCCCGACTCGACCAATACCGCTCGGACCCTGAGGAACGTCAACCCCGGGATCGCCTACATCATCTTCGGTTGTCTCCGCACCGAACGCCACCTTCGTTTTCAGTCACTGAGTGAGGTCTACGCCCTGCTCCGGCAGGTTCAAAACTCAAGCTTGCCGCCCCCTCCGATCCATCCAGCAGAAAACCCGGGACGAACAAGGGGGACCTCCCCCTGGGCCCTGGTTTTCGCTTTTACCGCGGGCCTTGTAATCGCCCTTTTGTCGCAACTGCGCTGAGCGTTCCCCCAACACAGGTCGAGCAAGAAATCCCCTTCAATGTTCGAGTTTTTTTATCATACGGTGGAGCGAAGTACGGGGAATACCTAGCTTTTTCGCGGCTTCGGAAACGTTTCCGCCGCATTCATCCAGCACGTGGGGGATCAAGCGGCGATGAAGCTCGTCCAAGACTTGTCGTTTGGCCTCGTGGTAGTCGAGATCCATGAACTGCTCGAAACGGTCGATTGTGTTCGTGCCCACTCGAGACAGAGAAGCTTCCCGGTGGTCGGCAGTCCCGAACAAGAGTTGAGGGTCGGTCGAGCGAAACGTAGCAAAACGCTCTACAGCATTGCGCAGTTCGCGGGCGTTGCCCGGCCAGTTGTGAGAGCTGAGAATACGCAAGAACGACTCCGGAAGTTGCGCATGCCGGTCTCCGGTAGCTCGTCCAAAGAATCGTTGGGCCAAGAGAGGAATGTCCTCCACCCGCTCGGCGAGCGAGGGTACCCGCACATGGACTACGTTAAGGCGATAGTAGAGGTCTTCGCGAAATTCGCCCTTTCGCACCGACTCTGCCAAACGCCTGTTCGTCGCGGCGACGAATCGAACATCACTTGTGATCGTGCGAGAACCTCCCACCCGGTGAAAGGACCTGGTCTCAAGGGCGCGAAGCAATCGCGGCTGCATCTCCAGGGGCAACTCACCTATTTCGTCGAGGAAGAGCGTGCCGCCATGAGCTTGCTCAAAAACCCCAACTCGAGCGGCCGAAGCCCCGGTGAAGGCCCCCTTTTCGTGCCCAAAGAGCTCGCTCTCAATGAGGTTTTCGGGGATAGAACCACAATCGACCACCACAAGGGGACCGTCTCGGCGGGGGCTGACCTGATGAAGGGAGGTCGCCAATACATCTTTGCCTGTACCGGAAGCTCCCTCGAAAAGCACCGTGACATCCGTTTGGCTCGCCTGTTCGAGCAAAGCAAAGACAGCACGCATCTTCTTGCTCGCACCAAGAGCAACGCCGAACTCTTGGTTGGGAGACAGGGCAACGTCGAGATGGTCACCTTTGATTTCTACCGATATCTGCGTCTTGCCCAAATTGAGCACCGTTGTCTCGCGCAGGAACAGCTCAATGAAACGGGTTCCACCCAGAAAGGAGCCATTGCGACTTCCGAGATCGCGCACGCGCACCCCCTCCTCCTCAGGAATGACCGCCAAATGCCGACGCGAAACGAATCCGTCCGAGATGACGAGATCGCAGTCGTCACCGCTCCCCAACACGGCCTCTTCTGCTCCGACTTCGCACTGGGCGCCCTGGTCGGATCCACTGGTAATCTTGAGCACCGCACTTCGAATGCGAAGAGATTGTCGCGCATTTGAAATGGCGAGTGTCGGTTCATCGGGTAAGTCTGGCACGTAGAACTTGAGCAGGAATGGAAGTGTAACAAAGAGGAGCAAGTGTCTCTTCGATGTGACTCTCTCCAGGTCAACAACGCCCAAACGGATACCAAATTTAGTGGTACGGCGCTTGCTTTGTGTAAAGCCATGAATGCATTCGCCGAAGTTCGACAAGCGGTAGTCATCGAAGCTCCCGTGCTGAAACCGGGTATGCTCATCGAACGATATGAACTGCTGACCCGCATCGCCGAAGGCGGAATGGCCGTGGTCTGGCTCGCTCGCGTAACAGGAAGTTTCGGATTTGAAAAACTGGTAGCGGTCAAGACGATTCGGGCGAAGTTCGCGCGCGACTCCCAATACCAAAAGATGTTCCTGGATGAATCTCGTATCGCTTCTCTGGTGCGGCACCCCAACATCGTCGAAGTGCTCGATGTCGGGGTCTTTCAGGGTGTTCCATACCAAGTATTGGAATGGATCGACGGAGACGGACTCGCGGCACTGCACCGCGTCGCACGTCGCCGGAATCAGGCCATTCCAACCAAAGTCGGCCTCAAAATCGTGGCGCAAGTCTGCGCCGGACTCCATGCGGCGCATCAGCTTCAGAAAGACGGGCAGCGACTTCGCGTGGTTCATCGCGACGTCAACCCCCAGAACGTTTTGGTCAGCCAAGAAGGCCAGGTCAAACTCATCGACTTTGGAATAGCCAAAGCTGCAGAACGTCTGAGCGAAGACACCCGCACCGGCCTGATTAAAGGCAAAATCAGCTACCTCGCTCCTGAACAAGCCGCTTGCATGCCAATAGACCATCGAGTGGATATCTGGGCCTGCGGAGTCGTTCTCTATCAGCTCCTCTTCGGAGACCCGCCTTCGCCCCATGAGAACCCGCAACGTTACAATCCGCTGCTCGACCCGATTGACGCCTACCCGCGCCTGAAAGAGCTCGAACCCGAGTTACAACGAATACTATCCCTTTCCCTCGCGGCGGATCCCCGCTGTCGCTACGCCAGCGCCCGCGAGATGGAGCTCGATCTCGAGCGCCTCGCCCAAAGCCAAGGTCCCCTCACCTCTGGTGATCTCAGTCGAGCCCTTGAGCCGCTCCGCGAGCAGAGGGCCGCCCGTCTCGTGGTGATCGAGGGAGCCCTTCATAATAGTCGAAGCCGTCAGAAGAAAAGAGAAACCTCGAACGGCGAGTCCTCCTACCGCGTCTCGCCCCTTCCCGATGAGCCCTTGACGCCACGCGCTGGCAGAGCAGACGCCATGACCCAAGTTTCGCTTGAGACCCTGTGTTCTCAAGAAAACGAACAGTGGAAGGAGCAGCTAAAAATCGCTTTTCAGTCGCTTCGAACCGTATCCAAAACCACTCTTCACCTTGCCCGCACCGGCATGTTGGGACACATGATACACATCAGGCGTCAGCTCGACGCCCCCCCACGATACTTGAAAGGGCTCTTGCTCTGCGTCGCAACGGGAGCGATGCTCTGGACCGCCTACACCTCCGGGTATCGCTCGGGGAGCATGCACACGCAGCTCTTGGTCAAAAGTGGACAGACACAGGCCTTCTGCCCATCTGCGGGCAGCCTTGCTAGGTCCAAGTAAGGTCGAGGGAGCGGATTGGCTCATTATCGAAGAGGCGTTTCGGCCGTGTTGTGAGTAGATGTTACTCAGCCGTTTTGCTGTTCGACTGTTGCTCTTCTTCGCTCTGTTCGCTGTCGCATCGCCTGCCCAAGGAGCCGACGGCTTCGTGGATCCTTTGGCGAGAGAACTCAAGCAAACGGGGGACGGGAAGATGCAGGAGGGTGACTACAAGTCGGCCCTCGAAGCTTACGAGAAAGCGACTGCGGTGGAAGCCCACCCGAGCTTGCTCTACAACCGAGCGCGGGCACTGCAGGCACTCGAGCGCTTCTCTGATGCTCTCGATCAATTTGAACAGTTCAAGAGCACCGCTCCGCCCGAATTGCTCGCCAGAGTCCCACAGTTGGACGAAATGATTGCTCGGGTAAAAGAGCAGGTTGCCGTTGTCAGTTTCGAGCTTCCTCCCTCGGTTGAGTTCAGAGTCTACGTACGGGACAAGGAAATCTTCAATGTGGTGGATCGGACCTTTCGATTCGATGCGGGCGAAGCGTCGTTGCGTGTCGAAGCCAAAGGTTACGCCACCTTTTCTCGGTCCTACCTGTTGGTCGGCGGCAAACGACAAACCCTGAAGCCCAAAGTCGAACCACTCGATAGCCGCGGTATTCTCAAAGTAAGATCATCAGTCGCCTCGGCCCAAGTGTCGGTGGACAAGAAGTCGCAGGGCATGGTCCCCGTTGAGTTGGCCCTTTCTCCGGGCGCGCACTCAGTGGTCGTCGAGCACCCCAAGTATCGAACCACAAAGACGCAAGTCGTCGTGGTTAGTCAAAAGACAAAAATTCTGGACATTGATCTGGAAAGAAAACCTCGCGTGTATCAGAAGTGGTGGTTCTGGACTGGGGTGGGCGCCGTCATCGTGGGAGGCACAGCCCTGGCAGTCGCACTTTCCACCGAACGCGCCCCCGACAGCGGCGACATTCCCCCCGGTACGATTACAATCCCCGTCGACTGAGCGTTCACCCGGGCCGTTCCTCCATCTAAAGAAACAGTGGGGGGGCGTCTTGCGTTGATGGTCCGGGAGTCGGTGCGGGTTGTGGTGGCGCCTTCGGAGCAACCCGAGGTGCGGGCCGAATTGGAACCTTCTTGCTCTGCGGGCGGGGAGGCGTAGGTGTAGGCGTGATAACGTCCTCTTTCCTTGCCGCTTGCTCCCCCGAAGAATCATCCGTTTGCTCAGCTGAGCTAGGCTCACTTGGAGCTTGGGTACGCTCCACAACGACCGCGCCCTGCACCGTAGCTGTTTCCCGATCGAGATCGATCTCTGCAAGGGGGGCTTCCTCCTCTGGCGCACCTTCCTGCGCTATCCAAAAGCGCGTGGCAAAAAAGGTAACCAATGCCCCAGCGATAAGTCCGATGACCAGGTTGCGGCGATTTTTCGCCGCGCTCCCCCAAGTTTTTGTCAAACCGCCCTCGAAAACTTGGACGTCTCTTTGCACTCCCAGTCCTTCGCCCTGAATCGACGGGAGGGCAGGTGGTCGAAGTGGCAGGGGATCCAGGAGCTCGACGGGCCGAACTTCGACTTTCTGAGGCAAAGTCGCGGTAACCGGTGAAGTCGCTTGAGACCGAGTCGAACGGAGCAACGGGCTTCGACCTCGGACCACAATGGGTGGCACGGTGCTTGGAACGTCGATCGCCGGAGCGATAATGTCTCCATCTTCCGGAGCGAAAGGGCGCAAAGCGTTCGACAACTCTAGTGCGGATTGATAGCGCCGACTCACGTTCTTGGACAAACACTTGTTCACCACGCTGATCAGTTCGGGCGGAATGTCCTTTCTAAACTCGACGAGAGGCGGAGGTTCAACTGTAGGGATGGCCGCGATGACAGCACTCGGACTTGGTCCAGAAAAAGGCAACCTTCCGGCCAAGAGAAAATAAAGAATCACTCCCAAAGCCCACACGTCGGTCCGCTCATCGACGTTCTTTGCTCCCAAGATTTGCTCGGGGGACATATATTGAGGGGTCCCCAGCGTTCCTTGCGTCGCAGTGAGGGTGGCTTCCCCGCCATCGGATGCGTTTTTCGAAATCCCGAAGTCGAGCAACTTGAGATGTCGCACCCCGGTCAGCTGGGTGATGTAGAGGTTCTGCGGCTTGATGTCTCGATGGATGATCCCCGCCGCGTGTACCGCAGAAACAGCCGTACATGCCTGAATTACATAACCCACCGCCTCGTCCACGGGAAAGGAAGCGCGGACCTTGATTTCCTCCCTCAGATCTCGCCCTTCGAGCAGTTCCATGACTAGGAAGGGCATGCCGCTCTCGAGCTCTCCTACCTCTGAGACATCGAGAACATGGGGGTGATCAAGTTGGCTGAGCAGTCGAGCCTCGCGATGGAAGCGCTGCACGTCCTTTTCGGTCAAATCCCCCGTCGGTCGCAAAACCTTAAGAGCAACCAGCTGGTCAGAGCTTCGATCACGAGCGCGAAAGATCAATCCCATCCCGCCCGCCCCGATCAGGCGCTCGATCTCGTATCGATCGTGAATGACGTCGCCGGGCTCGATCAAGTAGGTCTCCAGAAATGCTCAACGCGACCGTTTTAGAAGTAAAAGGACGAGGCCGCCACTAGCCATTCTGAACGGCCCTTTCGAGTCAGACTTGAGGAGACAGAGACGGTCCTGCGCCGGAATCCGGCCTCACTTTCTTGGGGAGAGCTTCGAATCCGCTCATTTCTAAGTGGTCGTAGCACTAGTGAGATCTTTCCGGATGTTGGGTTTCCGTGCGCCACCGCTGACGCTTACCTCACGCCCGCAGGTGAGCGGCAGAGGAGCGACTTCAGGTTGATGAGTCGTATTCTTCTAGTCGAGGTAACCGCAAGATTCATCTATCGCTGTGTTCAACCCCCGGGCAGAAAGCAGGCGCGCCGCGTTTTTCTGCCGGTAGCAATCTGCAGCGACGCCGTCGATAAAGAGCTGCCCTTGCCAGCCAAAGCGATCACTTTCGACAAGAGGAGCAAAATCGACGATAGGATTTGCACCGAGGTCCAGGGATTTGAGCGACGTCATCCGAGCCAAATCGCCTAAGTCGGAGACCTGGTTATTTCGGAGCCCCAAGGTAGAGAGACGCTCTAGAGGAACCAACGAAGACAAGTCACTGATCTGTGCGTCGTTGATGAGCAATGTTTGAAGGCGATGCAACTGCCCCAGAGGAGTGATATCAGATATCGGGTTTTCGTCGAGCTCCAGGGTGCGCAAAGACTTCAAGTCGGCCAGGTCACTCAGATCTTCCAGCCGATTGTTGGAGAGAACCAAGTTCTCCAACGATGGCGCGGGGGCCAGCCCAGCAAGCGACTCCAGCCCCGCATCAACAACCGACAGCCACCGTAGGTGAGGAAGAGCCGAGAAGGTGCCTAAGTCGAAAATCGGCACCCCTTGAAAGAGAGCCGCCTCCAGATTCAAGGCTTGCGCAATCGGCTCCACGGAGTCGAACGCGATGGGGGGACATTCCGCGTCGAACTCGAAACGTAAGGAGCGCAGATAAGGCAGTCGCCCTAATGCCCCAATGGACTGCAGCGGATTGCAACTCAAGTCCAAGTATTCGAGGTGAACGAGCCCCCTAAGCGGCTCCAGATCGCGGATTTGATTATCACGCAAGACCAACTGTTTGAGCCCACCCCAGCATTGAAGGCCCGACAGGTCTTCGATTTCAGAAGCGCTGGCTACCAAGATCCCATCTTCGGGCAGATCGCTTGCCCGAAGATCCCCTTCGGGCAAGTTGAGTTGGCGACGAATCGACGCTTCCAAGGCCGGTGAAAAGTCAAGCGAACCGCCGCAGTCGATCTCACATTCGGGGCCACCGCGACCAGGAGGACACTGGCAGATGTATCCCCCGGGCGAGGGTTGGCACGTCCCCGCCCCACAGTTCGACGCGGCACACGGGTCCAACTCACAGAAGAAACCGTCCCCCTCCCCCTGGTTGCACGAACAGGAATAATCTCCGCCCGTGTTGTGGCATTGGGCACTCTCCGCGCAAAGGTCTTCAGAACGGGCACACTCATCCACGTCCCCGCAATTGGGATAGGTTCCTTGATAGCCCGGTCCACAGAAACACTGCGCGCCGTTTCCTAGCTCGACACAAACCGCCTCGTCCGAGCAGCCAAGCTGCTCACAGGTGGCAAGATTGTTGCAGTCGGGCCCCCCCCGACCTTGACTACACGCGCAGAAAGGAGAACCGGTACTTAGATCGCAATAACGGCCAATGGCGCAAGCTTCACCCGAGACAGTACAGGGGGCGCCGCTTGCAGCTGAACTCCCGCCGCTCGACGCGATGATGTTAGGAGCCCCACCGCTACCTTGAGTCGGTCTGGATAGGACTGGAAAAGGCGGTTCTTCCCCGCTGCCTTCGTTTCCACGAAAAACTGGGGGGAACCCGCAACCGATTAGAACAACTCCGACCCAAATCCCCGACTTCATCCGCAAACTAGTCATTTCACCAGAGCTTCTCCGAGTCAAGCAGACCTAGCGGCGAGTATCGGACGGTAGCAAAGATCAAGGAACAAGAAGAGCTGGCGCTCGGTACGGAGGCAGCGTACTCGTCCAATTCATAGCGCGAAGCGACGTGGACCAGTCGTCTCCCTGTTCGAGCTTCCAGTTCACCCCGATGCTTGGAGGAACAAAGCGAGGAGCGAGGCGCATCCCAACATGAACGAGTTCTCCGGTTTGGGGCACCTGTGTCGCGCCCAAGAAGACTCCAAGTCCCTCGTACTCTTTCTTCAGGTTCTGCCCGCTGGTTGAAAATATTTTTCCCGGGACCAACGAGGAGCCCAGCGCTTTAACCATCGACGAGAAACCGCCGCGAGCAGCCGGATCAAGGAGTTCGAGCTGAACACCCGAAACGTATGCGCGCTTACAAGAGGCAACGTTCAGGGCAAGGGGGGCAAACCCTTCAGGCAAAGCGATTCGATTCACCTCGCGCAGCATCGCCGTGTTCGCTTGGTGCACAAGCTCGAACTCCTTGAGCTCTGCTTGTAGCCCCCCGTCAGAGGCAAGGTCCGGAGCCCCCTGGGGACTCTGAACCGACGCCTCTCCCCCCGGCTCGACCTCTTGCGTTTTACCCAGCTCACCGGTCACGAGCCTCCGCAGCCCCATGCCAACGAAACGAGTATTCGGGCCCGTGAGAACCCAAAGGTGGTCGGCCCCTGAACACCCGTCGATCCCGACGACGCTCGGCACCTGCGAAGGAGCGGCATCGATGGAACTGACAACTCGATTGGGTTCGCGCACGACACCCTTTTGGTAAGTGGGTTCGATGAGGACCAAGCGATTCGAATAGGCCTCCCAAGCCACCACGTGCTTACCCACCACTTGAAGCTGTCGGTATGCAGTCACCTCCGCCGCCCCGGTCGGTAGCTGGATGGATGAAAAACCAACCAACTTCTCGGAATCGAGCTCCAGGGCAACAAAGTGCTTCTCCGTTAAGATGAAGAGCTGCGTATCAGTGAGTGAGAGGGCAAGGTCGACGGGAGGAGAAGGCAGTTCGACCGGCAATTCATAGAGGCGTTGAGGTTCGCCGGCAGCCCCAAGATCAATCACCACCAATGGATAACGCTGAGCGCCGCTCTCGCTTTCTGTGATGGCATCCTCGCCGATTGCGAACAGCAAGCTTCCATCGTGGCTCGTTGAAAAGGCACGAAGCCCCTCCACATTGAGCTCCCAGGGTTCTCCAGAAAAGAGTTCAGTCTTCTTGCTCAGCGTCCACGCTTGGATCTTCGAATCACCAACGTCGCTCACCAAAAGATAATTTTGGACCTCAAGGGTTTGTCGCGCGGTGCCTTTGATGTGGGCAATTTCAAGATCGTGGGTACGAAAAGGACTCAAACCAGTGGGCACGCGAACGATCACTCCGCCTGACTTGGTGAACCCACCCCTTTTACACACAACCCCGTCTATCGAAACGACCACGTCCTCTGCTCCGACATGGCGCCCCTCCACTGCAAACCACTCACCAACGTGCAGCTTGCCGTCGGAACGAAGGCGCAGATCCTCCTGCGCCGCTAGTGGACGACTTCCGAGGTCAACGACCTCCTCGACAACAACAACGCCGTGGTTCCCTAGAGGCCGGGAACTATAGGTCAGCTGCTTTTGCGTCGAGCACCCCAAGCCCAACAGGGTTCCCAGAAGTACCAAAAATCGATAGCAGCGAAGCATCCTCGCCGCTTAACAAAGCTAGGATCGAACGACAAGAGTCGAGAGAGTGCTGCCCCACCCAAATATCATCTTCCCTCGGTTGGTCGTCTCGATAGGAGCCCGTTGTACAAACAAAGGCGACCCTACTGTATTCGTTTCCCCCTGAAGTACATCGCTCTGTTTCTCGATGGACGAGCCCCCTGGGCCTCGGGAGCGGCTTGCGTCGTCGCCCGCGCGGACTGTGTCGGTGGGCGAGGACGTGTCGTCGGAGGCGGCGGGCTCGCGTGATCATTGGTATCGAGCCCAGTGCTTTCCAGTTTTCGAGCGACAAGGTTCATAGCCATGCGTAAGGCCGGCATGTTGACCGCAGACTCAGACACTATAGTAAGTAGCCCACCCTTGACGGGCCGGAGAGCCACTTTGTGCGACCCGTATCGAAGAACAAAGTGGCTGAGCTCACCTTCGGAGACCTCAAGAGCTTCTTTGAGGCGGAGTGCCCGAGCGCCGATATCGTAAGCAGCTGAACCGAAATACGAGGGAAAGTCCTGAGCGAGGACAGAGCCCCCGGGACCGATAACAAAACTACCCAAGATCCCTTCCAGGTCTTTGAGCGTTTCTAAAGTACGCACTGCCTGTTCGTTCATGATGAGCGTCCGTTTCTGACCTGACTAGGTCCCCGCGCGTTTGCGATGCTGATTAACTTCGGCGGCACTTTCAGCCTCTACGGCAACTAGATCGTCCTCGTCAACGTAGGCGAGCATGACGCTCGTTGATGTCACGCACTCAAGACCGGAGAACCGCTCGAGTCCGAGCCCTTCCCCGATCAGTTCGGCGAGACGCACCGCATAGCTCGCGGCGTCAGGAAAGTTCTGCAAGTTGCCGCGACTAGTGATGACCTCACCCTCGCTATCAAGACGAACAGCTCGGATCAGGTTCGAATCACGAAACTCCACAAATTCCTCCAAACTCGAGAAAGTGTCATCCGACTGAGACCTTTGTAGTCGAGAGTCGCTTTCCAAATCGCTCTGCCCGTACTCGGTCTCAAGTACAGCCTCATCAAGTCTCTGTGCCGCCATCATCAAAAGCCCTTGCCAACTAGTCGTAATCGAATTCGGACTCACCCAAACGTCTGAACACGGATGAATACTCACCGTTTGCCAAGATAATATCTTCAGCGCCGCTTCCTGACCTTCCAGAGATCCCGTTTCGGCGTGAACGATTTGCCCCTCGTCGAAGAAAAGCACGCCCTCGTCATTGCCGGCCTTCACATGCACCCCGCGGGTCAGACCGCGCATACATTCGAACTGAACAAAATCAAAAAGGCTCTCCGCCTCGTAGGTCGCCGTGACCCCAGACGAAGGACCCGCAGAAGACTGAGACTGGACGAGCCGAGAGGACTGGGGGACACCGTTCGTCAGTTCCGCCTTGAGTTCACTAAGACGTTGGGAAGGGGGGGGCATTTAGCTAGTGGTTTCCTCGTGTGCCTGTTCAACTTACGGAGAAAATGATTCCGAACTGTTTCATCCAGCAAGTAAAAACAGAACCAAAACCTATCCCGACGTGCAACTGTTTCGAAATGGCCCCCTTGTAGGTTCGTTCCATCGGTCGGCTTCCTACCGATGGAGAACGTCATGTTTCGCTCACACACCGCCCCGATTCTGTTTCGATGTTCAACACTTTCCCGGGTTCTGTTCATTCTTTTCATCCTGGGGCTGACTTCTCAGGCTTTCGGCGGCGAAGTCAGCCCTCCTCCCACACTTACGTGGGAACAATACCGCGATCACCTCGGACTGACCGACATCCAAGCCGTTGAAAACAGCCCCGTTGGAAGGCAAGGAGGCTACGCGGTCGACGCCTTGTGGACGGTCATCGCTGCCGTTTTGGTGTTTTGGATGCAAGCGGGCTTCGCGCTTGTGGAAGCAGGTTTTACCCGCGCGAAAAACGTGGTGAACATTCTCATGAAGAACCTAATGGACTTCAGCCTAGGTTCACTCTTCTTTTGGGCGGTTGGGTTTGCGCTCATGTTTGGAGCCACAAATGGCTTCTGCGGAACTACCGGCTTCTTCTTGTCGGGTTACGAGAACGACACCTGGACCTACACCTTCCTACTCTTTCAGACCGTATTCGCGGCCACGGCCGCAACCATCGTCTCCGGAGCACTCGCCGAGCGAACACGTTTCGTTGGCTACTTGATTTACAGCGTTTTCATCACAGCAGTCATCTACCCCATTTTCGGAAGCTGGGCGTGGGGTGGACTCTTCGAGGGTGGCGGTTTTCTGGAAGCGCCCGAGGGCGGTCTGATGCACCGGATCGGACTCCCTGCCTTTATCGACTTTGCTGGTTCAACCGTTGTTCACAGTGTAGGAGGCTGGGCCGCGCTTGCAGGGGCGCTGGTCGTGGGGCCTCGGCTCGGCAAATACACCCAAGGAGCCATTCGCGGCCATTCGATGGCCTTGGCCACTTTGGGAGTCTTCATCCTTTGGATGGGGTGGTTCGGGTTCAACGCCGGGAGCACCACGGGCGTCACGGGGGGAGCGAACCCCGCCGCCGGCGCGGGTAAAGCTATCGGCTTGATCGCCATCAATACCAATCTGTCTGCCTGCGCAGGGGCAGCTGCCGCCATGTTTACGATTTGGGCCCGAGTCGGAAAGCCCGAAATCAGCATGGCTCTCAACGGGGCCCTGGCTGGACTCGTTGCGATCACCGCTCCTTGCGCCACCGTAACACCAACCAGCGCGGTCCTTGTCGGGTTGGTAGCAGGGGTGGTGGTGGTCTTTTCGGTCGAGTTCGTCGACCGCCTCGAGATCGACGATCCCGTCGGTGCCATTAGCGTACACGGCGTCTGTGGCGCATGGGGGACCTTGGCTGCCGCCCTATTTCATGTCGAAGGATTCTCCGGACGCCAGCTCGTATCCCAAGCCATTGGCGTGGGGCTCTGCTTCGTATGGACCTTCGGGTGCGCCTACGTTCTCTTTCGCATGATCAACGCCACGGTCGGCCTTCGAGCACAAGAAGAAGACGAGCTCGATGGGCTCGACATTAGCGAACATGGAGGAGAAGCCTACCCTATGGACCTAAGCACAAGCGGGGCCCATCAGGGCTACGACGAGGCGGCCGAATAAGAGGCGATGGGATACCCTAGCCCGGCCCATCCCAAAACGCCGCCCCTGAGATTGGCCGCCTGAAACCGACCGTCGTTCTCGATGATTTGGGCGGCGACTGCCGAGCGCGCACCAGAAGGACAGATTGTGATAATCGGTCGCTTTCGATCCAAGCTCGCAAGGCTACTGCGCAGCTGAGACAGTGGCAGATTCGAGGAGCCCTCAATGTGCCCTATCCCATCTGAAGTGAACTCTTCCACGGTCCTCACGTCGAGGAGCAGAAGCTCACGACGATGGGAGTACACCCACTCCGGCTCGACCTGCCAAACTCCGGCGTAAGTACGCACAACCTCACCCCACCCCTTTGCGGGTTGCTCCCCTTCGTTCTCGGGTGGCTTGCCGCAGCTTAAGTTGGCTGGAACGGCCAAGTCCATCTTCTTGGGGTGCGGCAGCCCCAAGTTTTCCATGTAGGCAACGAAATCCTTTTGTCGAACCTGGAGGCTGAGTCTCGGATTAGATGACTTCTCTTCAAGTACCGTAGTCACACTGCGACCGCTGTAGTCGTGGCCGGGGTAGAGCAGGTAATCGTCGTCCAAACTGAAGATCTGCTCGTGCACCGAGCTGTAGAGCTTCGATGCATCGCCCCCTTGGAAGTCGGTTCGCCCCGCGCCCCGAATCAAGAGTGCGTCCCCAGTGAGTGCCTTCTTCTCCTCTGGGCACACGTAAGTCAGGCAGCCATTCGTATGCCCAGGAGTCGCTCGGACCAAGAGGCGAAAGGCGCCGAAAACTATCTCATCACCGTCGACGAGAAAGCGATCCGCTCCTTCGGCACCGGCTGCCCGTGCCACGGCGATGGAGCAACCGAAAGCCTGCCTCATCAACCAGGCACCCGTCACGTGATCGGCATGAACGTGGGTATCGAGCACAAAGCGAAGATTGAGCCCGAGCTCTCGGATCAACGCAGCATCTCGCAAGTGCTGCTCGAAAACGGTATCCACGATCACTGCCTCTCGGCTGTCTTCGTCGGCCAAGAGGTAGGTAAAAGTCGACGTACTGGCATCAAAGAGCTGCCTAAAAATCATAACCCAGCATACGAGCTGTATGCCCAAAAGGCGAGCGTGGCGGTTTACCCAAACTGAGCGGCGAGAGTTGAAAGCCCCATCAAACTTTCGTGAAAAGGCAGTGTCACGGGATCCTCTTCAGCCGCACCGGCGCATACGAGGAGAGGGAGGAAGTGCTCCTCCCGGGGATGGCAGGCGCGCGCGCGGGGCATGTTCAGCAATTCATCCATGCAGCGAACACAACGACGAGTCGACTCGCCTTACTGTAACAGCCTCCCCCCCGCCGAGGAAGGATGACGCTGGACGCGAAGACTAGCGCGACACGTTGCAGTACTTACGAACACTGCGTCTCATCGTCGAGCCGGGATGGGCCGTCACGAAGCGAGCTCCCACAGCGGTCGACTCGGCTCCAGGCTCGTTCAAGCACTCGACTATCACTCTGTAAGCGTCATACCAATCGTCGAACTGACCGGACGATTGATCTCGGTCGAAGTTGTCAAGCACCTCTGTAAGGGCTACCGGGTCCCGAGCGCGGGCAGCGGCCTTCGCCTGCTCCATCGTCATTCGCTCAGTGTAAAGCCGAGTTCGCTCGGGAGACGTTGGATGGGGGCTCACTTTTGCTCCCTTAGCCTCGATTTCGGGCCCGTCCGCTTTCCCGCCATGGATCTTCGGATCGGTAGCGTCAAGCAACGGTGACGGTGGCGGGCCGGCTACTCTGGCCGGTGAGTCTCCTATCTTCGCCTCCGGCTCGACCGACGTGCCGAGAGCCACGTCCACCAACTGCCCGCCAGCTCCGTCCTTCGCCGAGCCAGACGGGCCCGAAGGGGTCGACCTCGAAGGCGCGACAAACAAAGAGTTCGACAACCACGTGGCGCCCAAAGCAACGGCGACAAGGATCAGCCCCCCTATCCACGTCCCTCTTGAACGGTGGCCTTTGAGCGGTCCTTCTGAACTTGACTCCATTAGCTCTGGCTTTTGTACACTATGGCCACGAAATTGCGACCGAACAAGACTCGGACCCCAGCGAACTCGTCGAGCGTTCCAGTTTCTCTCCACCCATTCTGCTACACTCGACCCTACGATGCGAGCCTCTCCCAAAACCCGAACCTTGGTCGCGGCTCTCGGCGCACTCGCCTGGACCGAGGCATGTGGTTCCAACTCGAGTTCCGCACCGCCGAACGAAATGACAACGGGCGTAACGACAACAAGCTCGTACGATGCGACGACGACCTCTTCTTCTTCGAGTTCGGACTCCACGACTGGTACAACAGGCGCCATCAATTCGAGCGGAGGAGCGAGCTCAACGGGCGGTGCCGCGCCCAGCACTGGAGGCTCCTCTCCCTCAGGAAGCGGGGGCACAATCGCCGGCTCCGGAGGTGCGGGCTCAGGCGGAACAGAAGCCAGCTGCCCGGGCGAAGAACTCCCCTTCACTGGGCCAGGACTAACTTGCGGGGAAAGCTCCGAGCTCCTGCTGGACGCCGGCCCTCATCAAAATCGAGTCAACTACGCGATCTTGGGTGATGGCTACACCGAGACTCAACTCGACGGCCCCTTCATGGACCACGTCAAGAATGTTCTCGATCACGAGCAAGGCATGTTTGGCGAGCTCGGTGAACCCTACATTCGCTACCGCAATTTCATCAACCTCTGCGCGATCAAGGTGGCTAGTCAGGACGACTGCGTCGATGATCTCGACACCGGTCTCGAGTGCGATACCCCCTTCGACGGTTATGGCGACGATGCTTCTCGATTGGGCATCGTCAGCACGTCAAAAGTGCAGAACGCAGTGGCCGCTCATGTACCCCAAACCATCGATATCGACTGGGTTGCTGTCACTATCAATGCCGGACCTGACAACTGGTGGGCCAGCGGCGGCAGCATCATGGTGTGGAACGGCGGCTACGAAAACACCGGCTACACGGCCAGCGTCGCCCTCCACGAAGGGGGACACACCTTTCATGGGCTCGCTGACGAGTACGCCTCCGGCTCGACCGACTGCAGTTATGCCCCCGAAATCAACGTCAGCCTCGACAACACCGGAGCCAAGTGGGCCGATTGGCTCGGTTTTGATCATACCCCAGGAACAGGTCTACACGGCTCCTACGAGGGTGCTCGTTACTGCGACACAGGGGTATATCGACCGACCGAAAATTCGGAAATGAATCAGCTTCCGGACTACTTCAACATGCCATCTATCGAGAAGATGGTTCTCGATATCTACGACATCGTCTCCCCCATCGACGCCCACACGCCCAATGATTCGCAGCTCGTCGACCCGATGGCTCTGCAAGTGCGCGTCGTCGACCCCGAAGTGATCCTCGTCGACTGGAGCGTAGACGGGGAGCTCGTCGAAGAAGACGGCGGCTCCTGCTTTGACACCACAACCCTGAGCTCAGGTGAGCACACGGTGACAGCTCGCGCCTACGACCCGACCCCCTGGGTGAGGGCCGAGCGCAACAACCTGGAGCAAAGCGTTTCCTTCGACGTTTCGATCGGCCCCTAACTAGTGCTACGACCCCTTAGAAATGAGCGGTTTCGAAGCTCTCCCCAAGAAAGTGAGGTCGGCTTCGAAACCGCGCTCGTCCCTCTCTGTCTCCGCACTTTTCTCTTCCCATTTGTGCCGCGACCCTTCCTGAAAACCGAGCCGTCTCTCAACGCTGACAGACCAAGAAGCGCTCA
>JBNKYC010000034.1:0-4562 GCA_050300635.1 Polyangiaceae bacterium | reverse complement strand
GACCGGAGCGTTTTCGTGAGGTCTCAAGACTGCTCGCGTCGTTTTGATTTCGCCGCTCGGGCTCAGGGCGTTCGAGTCTCTTGCGCGCTGCAGTTGATTCCTCACTGCGCATGGCTGCCGGGACTGGTGGCGAAGTTTCGTCACTTGAAGCGCGCTCGAGACCGATGCGTTTTCTTTTCGTGAGACAATCCGGGCGAAAGCATTTTGACTACCGCCCTTCGCCAAAGGGGCTTCGGCGGGGCGGGTATAACGAGCGATTGCGGCTGACCGCATACTGCGAGGTTTTTGCTTTGACGCTGGGTCGACGGCCCGCTCTTTCCCCTGCGGGGAAGCGGGCCTATTGTTTCTTCAGCTACCATTTGATGCGGCAGCCGAATCGCGAGATGTTAGACCGCGCTCTTCCGCTTGCCGCATTGTTTTCAGCGGATGTGGTCTTTGGATCCATTGTTTTGGAAGCCGGCCCGCGCGTGATGGTTGTCGAGCTGTCATTGTTTTAGGACTTGAGATTCCGCGCGCGATGAGCTGACCTGTGATCTGCTCGTCTTGCAGCGACCTGCTCTGGATGAGGGCTTCGCCCGCGTTCTTGAGTTGCGCCTCGTTTGCGCACGCGCCCTCGATGAGGCATGAATTGAGTCGACGCGATCTCGATTCTTTCCGGCTGACGCCCGCGCAATTTTGGAGTCCAGGATTGCGTCGGAGTTTGTCTCAGCCTTTCTCAGTTGACGGCCGCGCCCTTGAGGGAGCGCGTCGTGCGTGGACGTGTCGTCGTGTTTTTCAAGACGGCCCGCGCTCTTGTGGGTTCTACAGTTCGTGCGTGGAGTGTGTTGCAGAGTTGGATGGTTCTACGCCGGTTCGCGTAGCGGCTCTTGTGCGAAAGGGTTGGCTTTTTTGCTGTAGCCGCGCTTGTTCAGCGGGTACGGCCTTGCGTTGTGAGAGAGGAATGAATTCATCTGCGCGGGCCGACCATCTTGGGCGCGGAGAAAAGGAAGAAACGACCGCGCGCGGTGCGGTGCCGTTTGGCTTTTCGGATTGGTCTGTCTCGAATCGACAGGGTCGTGGGTTGTGGCGAGGTTGATGGCTTTGCGGTGAGGCCGTCGTTGCTATGACGTTGTGATTGTCGCGAGGTCGTTTCTGGAATCGCGCGGTCTACTGAGCTCGATGCGCGGGCTGATGAAATGGGCGCTGACTGCCTTTGAGTGAGGAGACCGTTTCTCTCAAGCGGGCTTCTGAGTTTGTCTGCATCTGAATCTCGTCTGATGCTCGACCGTATCGATTGCGTTGCCCGCGCTTTTGCTTGTCGTTGTTTTGGTCGGCTGAACTCGTCTCAAGACGTGGCTTTTCTGCGCGGGCTCTCGTCTGTGGCAAGCTCTTCTGGGCCGCTGTTCTCGTGGTGCTTTTCGTCTCGGCACGGCTGGGCGCGCGGGCACTGCACGTCCGGCGCTCTCACTGTCTTCAACTGCAACTGTTGTCTGAAACTGGGAAGCCACGAATCTCTGGCGCCTTCGTGTGGGTGACAGATTTATGGTATAATAGTTGTTTCGGCGTCTCTTGCGCGCGCCCGAGCCTTCTTGATTTGTTTACGCCGGTCTAACTGGCCATTGCTGCCGACGGGGGTTGTGTAGGTGACCGTTTCTTCGAAAGTTTGTGGCTCGGCCGCCGCTATTTCACTCCCTTTGGTCGTGGCGGCCGGTTGTTGCTCTTTCGAAATGCTCTGGCCCGCGGCAGAATGGCAAGTCGTTGGGGGGGTAGAAGTAAGTCTCAATTCCTCGGACATTGCTCAACGAACCCGGCCTGAGTATGGACCGGATTAGCGGGATCCAAGCCGCGCATTTGTAAGGCTTGCATGGCTCTCGAGAATCCGACGCGCGCGGCCCGGCTATACAATATTAGAGCCAGACAGCTTTGACGCGGACCGCCGACACCCATCTCGTACATCCATGCGAGTGTGAATTGGGCGCGTGGCAAAGCCACCGCCTTCTCCAAGTACTTTCGCGCCAGAACTTTGTTCTGTTTGACCCCGGCAGCGCCACGAAGATACATCTCACCAAGACGATAGGCGGACACGACAGCTCCATTGGACTGACCGCTGGCACTCTTTAGAAGTTGCTGCTCGTCTGTCGATTCCTTCACCAATACTTGGAGCTCTTCCAATGCGCGCTTGGCTGCGGCCTCCTGTTGTTCAAAGGCTCCTGGAGGCACTTTGGCTTTGAAAACTGTCTTGAACATTAGCTTAGACCTCACACTGGACAGCCTCAAGACACGTAGAGCTCGCTCGGTTGGTTCGGGATGCGTAGGTGGCGTTGTCCGATACCATGGGGGCATCTCAAGAAGTCGCACATGAAGCATTGCAGCAGCAGCTGCAAGGCCCGCTGGAATGTTCGCGTCAAGCAAGACCTGAGTTGCCCAGTCATCGGCTTCCTGTTCATTGGCGGGCGAGCTTGCGATGTGCCCGTAAAACTCATGGCCCAGTTCGTGGGCCATGACGTAAAGAAGTGACATTTCGAATAGCGACTGAAGCTCATTCAACGATTTACTATCGTTCGACCATATGGCTTTCTCTCTGGTGGATAGTTGAGCAAAGTCCAGGAGATTCACGAAGGGTCGATTGCTGAACTCAAGCGTTTCCAGGACGCGATAGTGATAGCGTTCAGCCAAGTTCCGCCGGGCTGGATCCGGAAAACGCTTCTCAATGAGACTTGCTTCGATCATCCTTCTTAGCGATGCAGCGTAGTGAGTGTGGATCAGGACTTCGCCCTGGGACGTTCGCACAGCCATAGCCTCACCGTAACCATAGGAAACGCATTTAACCGGAGTATTGCCAAGTTTTGCCTTCGACAGCGGGTCCATTGCGTCGAGAAGCCGAGCTCTATGGGACTGTAATATTCGCGGTAGCATTAGCGCCTGACAAGGTGGGCCATTTGCGGACGCATAGAGTTTCTGGAGCTCTGGTGGAGCTTGGGCCGAAGCCGTTCGGGTCGTCGCACAAATCCAGCATCCCAACATAAGAAGGAAGACTTTGAGCCGCGTCGCACCATCCAATTGGTCAATACGTGTCATTTTCCCATCTCCTAAACCGTAGACATAAGTCACGATTGTTGGCTGAAACCGAGTCGCATGGCTTCCCACTCAGGCTCGAGCGCAGAGCCAGCTCTCGAGGCGAAAAGACGAATCGCGAAAGTCTTCCCTTCTCTTGGACCAAGCGCTGAACGGCAGAGTCCAATGACTGATTTCGTTGCTCCCCCGGCTCCTGTAACTTCGTGTCCCGAACAACTGTATTTATCGCTTTTGATATCTCCCACGATGATGCCGCCGGCCCACCGCCGATCCATGTGGCGCTGAACTCTCCGTCTCGAGATCCAGCTCCCTTCGAAGTTGAGCACAGACCCAGGTAACCGAGAACGAAGTGCAAAGTCGCGTCAGACCACCTCTTCCGTTCCAACTTACGTTGGGTGTCATAACTGCGAACGAGTTGCGTCACCTCAACCAGGCGCGAACAAAACCCCCCAGGCGTATCCTTCTCTCTTGTCGCCGAATTGATCAACATGTGCACCTCCTTTTCAAGCTGACACACCCTCCCGCAGGATTCGGCCTGCGCGTACGTCGTCGCAATCGCCCAAAGAGTGCCCCCGATCGACAAAGAAACGATCGCATGACGGGCGCTACGGTTTGTCAGCTTTCTCATATTCCTCCACAAATTCTTCTATTTCGGAGTTCGCTGGCGATCCCGAGATCGTTCCAGACTCCTGAGCACTTTCCGTCGAGAAGCGCTTTCTGAATCGTTCATAATCCTGAGCGAACTCTTCGAGGTCCTGTTTCGGAACTTCTCCAGCGACCTTTTCGCGACTTGGCAAGGCAAGATCGAGCTGCGATTGACTTCCGTGAATGGAAAACCCAACAAGCGTTGCCCCAACCACTGTGACTACTATCCCGGCCGAATTGGTCTTCAGACTACTTTTGGCGTCACCCGAAGAGAAACTTCCCGTGAAATCCACTCGTGTTCCACGAACGATGATTAGGCAGCCGATAAGAGCAACGAGGCTACCAACGAGGAAAGCTGCACTGGTCTTTACCGCGGAGCCATAGAGCACCAGCACGCTGATCTCTCGCATGAACTCGACCCTGCCCGCGCTGGGACGCGAGCTGGATGCGGAAGCGTTCTCGATCGTCCTCCGCAGTACTTCCAGCGTATCCGTAAAAAACCAAGAAACGAATCCTAGAACTAGTGTGATGATGACCAATAGTAGAAGATCATTGGTCTGTTCTGCCTTCAGGTCCCTGCCCACCCTCTCCTGTTCACCCTTCCCTGTTACCATGGCTCTCGGTAGGTTACTTGCATGTCATCATAAAAGCCAAACGGGACTCGCCTCGCGCATGTATTTGGGATCGTCCTAGGCTATGTTTCCGGCCCATATCAAGGTCTACCGCCCAACTCAGGCCCTGAGGGGGACCGTCAAGTAGAAATCGCATATTCTTGATCTCCGGTGATGAGTGGTGCGTTGCGGTTTTTCAGGTGTTTGAGATAGCGGGACTCGTCGTAGGTGGTGCCTTCTTGCCAGCAGCGA
>JBNKYC010000033.1:0-211810 GCA_050300635.1 Polyangiaceae bacterium | reverse complement strand
CGCGGGGTTGTGCGAGCCGTGTGTAGCGAACGAGCAATGCAAAGCCGGTCAAGCATGCGTGCTGCAAACCTTTGGAGGCGAAGACGTGGGTTACTTCTGTTTTTGGGAAAAGAACGGAGGCAACGGAGCGCCCACGTCGTGCTCGGATGAGACAAATCGCCCCTACGTGGACACGAAGAAGGATGTGGACACGATAGACGGGACGATGGCGACCATCTGCGGCCTCAGGGCTACGACGTGTCCGGCGCTGACCGACTTCAGTAGCCGTGATTGCGCGCCGGAGGGCAGCAAGAATGACGATTTGTGTGGAGCGGAAGGGATAACAGACGGGTACTGCGCCCTTTTTGACGAGAACCCAGATAAGTACCGGTGCACGGTTCCGTGTTTAAGTGACGACGACTGCATCAGTGGTTCGACGTGCGACAAGGGAGCCACGCCGTACCGATGTGCGCTCTGAGGAGAGCTCTGACTCATGACGCCCACGCAAGCGCAGAGCCGCGGGGGGACCATGCCCGGAG
This sequence comes from Polyangiaceae bacterium, assembly GCA_050300635.1. Taxonomy (GTDB): domain Bacteria; phylum Myxococcota_A; class Polyangia; order Polyangiales; family Polyangiaceae; genus NIC37A-2. The sequence continues at coordinate 211,292 of JBNKYC010000033.1, read as the reverse complement.
CCCGAAGGACCCCAGATGGCGCCGAGCAATCGTCCAATAGTGAGCTAACAAGACACTCGCGTCCGAAAAGACGGTGCAAGCGAACACGAAGCCCGGGAAGCCGCAGGGCGGAGGGCATTGTCCCCCTGCGGCGCGAAGCGTGCAGCTAAACGAAAAAACCCCCGCTCTCGCGGAGGTTTTTTCTTTCCGTCGGGGCGGCGAGATTCGAACTCGCGACCTCACGATCCCGAACCGTGCGCGCTACCAAACTGCGCTACGCCCCGATGGGTCCCGACCTCAAAGCGACGTCGGGGCGCGAAGAATGAGGCCTGGAGGGCGCCGTGTCAACATGAACTCGCCACCGCATAGATTGTAATTAAACTGCAACCGTTTACTACCTAGTGCCGAAGTTCACTACCCAGAATTCCGCCCCATCGTAGCCTCCCTCCAGATAGAGCGACGCCAACTATGAGAGATAGATCACTCATTTTTGGCGCAAACTTGGCTAAGCTAGTGAAAATCGTAACAACCGCTGCTGCCGGGGAGGAATTTTATGTTTGATCTAGTGACACGGTAACCCCTCAGGGGTATTGTGCTCACACTGAAAACAGGGCGTACCTCTTACCTTCCCCGCGTCCGGTTTGTTTTTGTTTCACCTCTGGCTTCCCCTAGCCGGAGACCTACAGAGAAAGCAGAGCCTGTGCCCATCGAAGTCCCTAACGTCAATATTCTGATCGTAGACGACGATCAGGCGATCCTTGAATACATGCAGACCCTCCTCGAGAAGGACGGATTCGACGTACGTACGCAAAGTGATCCAACTCGCGTCGAAGACGAAGTTCGTCAGGGTTCCTTTCACGTCATCATTCTCGACGTGATGATGCCCCAGCTCGACGGTATCGAAGTCTTGAAGCGGATTCGAGCTATCGACAGCGATGTGGCCGTTGTCATGTTCACTGCTCACCCCAACCTCGAAACAGCCGTCGCTTCGATGAAGCTCGACGCTGTCGACTACATCAAAAAGCCTTTCAATGTGGACGAGTTCCGCGACGTGCTTGCCCGCGTCATGAAGAAGAAGGGCCTCGCTCGCACACCGGAAGAGCAGCTCCACAAGATCATCGGGGACACGATTCGTGGCCTTCGCAAAGATCAAGAACTGACCCTCAAACAGATGAGTCGACGGACCGGTTTGAGTATTTCGCTCCTGAGCCAAATCGAACGCGCCGAGTCAAGCCCATCAATCTCGAGTCTGTATAAGATTGCCGTCGCCCTCGACGCAAAAATCCACGGCCTATTTGGAGACAACTAATCCGAACTTGGCTTTTGACTCCGTCTGGGACGGCGACAGTCACTAAAATGGGCAGGGGATTACCTTCTGCCCATTCTAGTACTTGACGAAGATAACTTCTCCCTCCATATTCCCCGCCCCTCAGCGAGTTCTTTGGACCTAAGTCCAAGGGGCAAACAAGCCGAAGTAGCTCAGTCGGTTAGAGCATACGCTTCATAAGCGTGGGGTCGGCAGTTCAAGTCTGCCCTTCGGCACCCAGTCTAGAGCCCAACTAAGCCAGTTGAGACATCTCGTCCAACTGGCTTTTTTCTTTTGTCCCACCACTTTCGGAGACGCTCCCACCACCACCTTGGATGACGTGGAAGACTCTGGAGGGAGACTCCCTTTGATGGTTGGCTGAGACGGTCGACTAGCACGGTTGGTGAAGTTTGTGTACGTAGCGCCACCTGTGCGGACCGTGCCGTCCCTGTAATAGAAAGTGAGCGTTACATTAAGATCATGCTTCGTGATGTTAGCGATCCAAATGTTAGTCACAGCGATACTTTGCTGAGATGTTACTCATGTCGACCCCTACCTTTCAGTTATGAGCGTCGGAAGACCACTCAAAATGGACCACTGTCCTAGGGAAGCCGCAAGCCTTAAGTTCCCTCCAGATGCCTCGTATTGACGACCGTGGCAGAGCTTTACCTGCATAGTCTGACAGAGTTTTCGAGTATCTTGTGCCCTCTGATCGAGGAGCTTGCACCTAAAAGCGTTCTCGAAATCGGCTCTGAAACCGGTGTCTTCACCGACTGGCTGCAAGCGTATTGCGATAATAATGGGGCAAAACTTACGACGGTTGAGCCTTGCCCGACCGACGAGTTAGTCCGCAGAGCCGAACGAAAGGAGAACTTCCTTCTAGCGGTAGACCTGAGTCTGCATTTCATGAAGACGAACGACTTTGAGGCAGATCTCGCACTAATCGACGGCGACCACAACTACTTTACCGTGAGCAACGAGCTGAAGTTGTTGCACGAATCCTGGAAGCGTCACTCAACCGATGGGGTAGCGTTCCTCCACGACGTAGGATGGCCTTGTGCTCGACGTGACTTTTACTATGCCCCGAAGACCATACCCAAGGAACACTGCTGGGATCATACGTACCAACAAGGCGTGACGCTTCAGAAGAAAAGCCCTATCGCAGGGGGGCTTCGTGGGGAAGGGAACTTCGCGGTGGCGATTCGCGAAGGCGGGAAAAGGAATGGCGTACTCACAGCAGTCGAGGACTTCCTGAAGCGGAACGACAGATATGCCTACTATCAGATAGACGCAGTCCTAGGTTTGGGCGCTATTGCGACCAAAGGCTCGGACTCCGCGGCGAAGGTTGAACGTGCGTTCGCCCCATACAACAACGACTTGATTCGAAAGTTGGAAAAAAACCGCCTTGAACTCTACTTGAAAGTCATCGAGCTACAGGACATCTTGAATCGCTTCAGTTGACGAACCTCGGTTGCAGTCCACACACTTTGAGTTCGTGTGAGTGGTGGGATAGACGCGACTCAAGGTCCATCTGGAAACAGAGAGGCCCTTCTTTCATTTGCTGACACGAAACGCCCCTAACGGTACCGGTCGGCCCACAACTGGGCAGCGGCGTCTCGAGCAGCGCGCAAGTTGTAACCGAAGCGTTGAGACAACTGCTCCGCGGCACGGGCTGCTTGCTCGTCTTGGGGGGGCACATCTGGCTCTTCAAGGGTCATGAGCTCGCGGCACAGGCTCACCAAAGCTCCCCGACGCTCCTGAAACACCGCGCTGCGGATCTGGTTCAGTTTCTCTTGATAGATGGGCGAGTCAGCAATCTTTCCTCCAGGGTGATCGATGGCCCACGCCGCAATGCGTCCCATGATACCCGCTCGCAACTCTCCAACCTCTTCTGTCCCTCCAAGCAGTTTCTCGACTTCCTGCATGAGGTTCTCGTCAGGGGGCTCTTCCTGACCCGTAATCGCGTTTCTCAACTTTACCCCCTTCACAGACGCGCTCACATGGGAAACGTATCTCCCAAAGAGCTCCTCGTAACGTCCTTCGTCAACGAGCCCACTCGCCTGGCGCAGTTCATCCTCGAAGGTATCCAAAAGCCAAGTCCTGAGTTGGCGCCTAAAAGCCTTGTGATCGTGATACCCGCCGGCTTCGGCTTCGAGATTCAGAAAGGCAAAATCACGCCCTTTTTCGCAAAGTCGGTCCAGCTCGGACAATACTCCAAATGGGGAAAGATACTGATAAAGCGGATCTCGAGCGGCCGAAAAGAGTAGCGTCCTCATCACTCGGGCACTCACCCCCAGCATCCCCTCGTAGTGATGGGATTCTGCCCACTCTTTGGCCATCTCCACCGTAGCCTGCCGTAGCGGCGTACGTTTTCCTTTTACGTCGACTTCGGTCAGTTCTCCCGCATAGGCTTGCATCTTTTGCCAGGCGGTGATCGTCTGCATCAAGGGACGCAGTTCTTCAGTATAATGCTCTGACTCGGGTTTTCTGAGCCGGGTGAGCACGGCGAAGCGTGCAGCGACCTCAGTCGCGTGAGGGGCCACGTAGGACGTCAAGCGACTCACAATCTGGTGGTCATAGATGGCGTGCTCTTGCCGGAAATCGCGCAGGTAGGGCACCTTGATCAGCTCGAAGCGACCGCGAAAGCTCTCGAACTCGGGGTGTTCACGAAAAGCCCCTAGGTGCAGCTCATTGCAGCTCGCGAGCATGACGCAGTTCACTTCGAGGTTCTGAGAACCGAGCGACACCTGTCCTGTTTCGGCGGTGATCTGCAGATACTTGAAGGCATCAATGGGCCGCTTGAGTAAATCAGAAAGCTCCAAGACACCGCCCGCCGCGTCCACTAGCTCGCCACTGGCATCAAAGAGTGAAAGTCCTTGGAGGCTAGCGGGTAGAGCGCCCCAGTTTCGGTCGGCCGTCACCTGTCGCTCCTTCGCATCGACGCTCAGCTCGGGGCCCAAGGTCACTGCCCCTACGCGATAGCGTCGTGACAAGAAGTAGCGCTCTACGCGCACATGGCGCAGGACTTCCCTGAGTGACCCCGAATAGGAGCTCAAGAGAGCCGTGAAAATCTGCTGATTCTTTTGACACAAGCTCCCATGAGAAATCCAACGTGGCACCCGCATCTCAGGCAATGCTGATTGGAGCAACTTGAGGCGAGGAGCACGCGGCAGAAGAAACAAGGGATGGTCGCGCACCTCCACCGCAAGTCGTGTCTCCAGCTCTTCGTCCGGAAGGTGGGCATAACTGCTGAGGTCGGATTTGCTGCGCCTTTGCGTCCCCCCAAAACCGATGGCGCCTTTGATCGAAGCCTTCTTGGGGAAAACCCAACTGAATCGATACAATGCGCCCTCGTCCAAAGCCGAGTAGTCTTCGAGTCCGCCCATCAAACAAGCAGCGATAGTGCTCTTGGCCGAGCCATTGGGGCCATGCATGAGAAGCACACGATTGGGGCGACCTTCTCGACAGAAGTTCTCGAGATGCCCAACAACTTTGCGCTGTACTTCTTCTTGCCCAACAAGACGGACTGCTTTGGCTTCTTGTTCGGGGAGAAAGCTCTGGTCGAAGATCTTGTATCGCCGTTTGCTGCCCATCGCAGATTGGACGTCCTCCACCCCAAAGTGATGGATCATGTCGAGCAGATAGGTCGAGGCGTCCCGACAATAGCGCCGTGGATCTTCCTGGAAGACGCGAAGAAACTCGTCGTAGGACAGCACCCGCCTTTGATTCTGGAAGTCACTCTCGACGTACTCGGCAATCGAATCGAGCACCGAACTCTCGTCACCATCAAGAAGCGAATTCAAAGCGTCATCGCCAGACATGGAGGCCGTATCATTACCCATCACAGCTAATGTAACACGCGCCCCGGCCGAACCAAGTTCGGGCTAGGAGGCGTCGATCGGTAGCGCTAGATCGCGCTTCTCGATAAGGCACTGATCGTCGGTACACACGCTAAATGAGAGTTTGCCCTTCACCGTGAGCTCGCCGGATTGATCTACCGTCACCCGCGCCGGAAGTTCGACCTTCATCTTTTCTAGCTTGGCGTCATCCTTGGTGACGACAGCCTTCTCAGCTTTCAGCCCCTGAAGTTGCCCGAAACGAAATTTCACGGGATACTCAGCATTCACCTTGTAACCGTTCTTGGCCGAAAGGACGATCGTGAGCTCCAAAGTGTCACCGACCTTTGCTGCCTTCGGCCCACGCAACTCGAGCTGGAACGCGTTTTCATCATAGCTCGGCTTGCCTGGACTCGCCGCAGGCTGAGCTTCCGGAGAAGGGGCCACCTGCGCCACCTTTTCGGAGGCACTGGGACTCTTATCGGACTTCTCACATCCGAGGAGAGCCAGGGCAGCACAAGACACCACCCCAATCCAAAAGCTTCGCTCAATACCCTGACGCTTCATGGCCTTCGTCTACCACAAAACCACTGAGAGGGCAGGACAGCGCCCGAGCTGCGATCGCCTCCACCCTGTGGCAGGGACCTCAGAGGGCGAAGTAGGCGACGAGGCCGATGAGGCCGAGGCCCACCAAGACGAAAACCCAAAGTGGCAATCCCTGAGAGGAACCCGGAATCGGCGGGAGCGGGGCTTCGTCTGCTGGAAGGTCGCCGGCTTGCGCCATCGCTTCTGCCATCGGATCCACGCCCACGCCGTCACCCAGCGAATCTCTTTCTCCGAAGAAATCATCGGCAGCCGTGCGCTTGGTCTCGACCTTGGGAGCCGCCATGAGCTCATCCAGCTTGCCAAAGATCTTCTTGTGCAGCTCCGACTCGGAAGTCCTAGCCCAATCTAGGTGAGTCCCCTCAAGCCCATAAGCCTGACCGAGCGCATCAGCAAAGGCCCCCACGCTATCGTAGCGGAGGGAAGCCGTCTTCTTGAAAGTCTTCTCCAATACCGCATCCAAAGCCGGCGGGATCTTGTGCTTTGTCTCCTCGGCCGAGCTAGGAAGCGGAGCCTCCTTCGACAGAATGCTGAGCAAGATCTGAGGTCCGTTCGAACCAGGAAAGGGAACTTTGCTCGTGAGGCATTCGTAAACGATCGCCCCCATGGCCCAAACGTCAGCGCGATGATCGAGGGTATCCAGGGCCTGGGCTTGTTCAGGAGCCATGTAATAGGGCGAGCCGATGGTGGTTCCCATCACCGTGAGCTGCTTCGCTCCCATCGCTTTGTCCTTCACCGATCCAAAGTCTAAAATCTTAACGATATCTCCAGAGCTTGTCTGCACGAGGAAGATATTGTCCGGTTTCAGATCACGGTGAACCAGCTGTTTGGTGTGAGCTTCGTCCAAGCCCACAGCCACCTGGCTCAACATGCGGACGATGCGTTCGGGCGAGAGGAACTTCTCTCGTCCAAGAAGCTGACTCAGTTCCTCACCGAAGAGAAACTCCATCACCATCACGTATGCACCGTCAGGTAGCTCGAAAAAGTCGATCACATCAACGATGTGCTCATGAGGCAGCTCTTTGCTGACTTCGAACTCACGCTTGAATCGCTCCACCTGCACCGGGTCTTGGGCCACATCTTTGTGCAGCACCTTGACGGCCACGTTCTTCCGCTCGACCAGATCGAGGGCCTCGTAGACGCGTCCCATGCCGCCGTCTGCAACCACACGGCGAATTTGAAATCGATCCTTCAGCGTGGCGCCGACCCGAGGGTCGTCGTTGTTCGGGGCAACGGGGAACTGGGACGCTGACATCAGCTCCCCGCCATCAACAGGGCAAAACCCCGCGTCCATCGGGTAGAGCCGGCCACACTTCGGGCACGCTTTCATCCCTCAGCCCTCGGCGGCATCCTCACCCTCGGAATCCGAATCGTCATCTGAGTCGTCGTGCGAAGCCGTCTCACTCACGTAGAGCATGCGGTGGCAACTGGGGCACTGAAAGAACTCCTGCATGCGCATCAGCTCTTGGTAAAGCATAGGCGAGAGAGAAATGTGGCACGCCATGCATGAACCATCAACAACCGCAGCGGTTCCACTGCCTCTCTTGGCGTGCACAGCGTGATAGCGCCGCTGAACCGTCTGTGGCAGCTGCTCTAAGGCTGCTTTTTGCTTATCGAGCTGCTCTGTCAGCTGAGCCTCGAGTTCGCGGACTCGCTGCGAAGCCAGCCCTTCTGTCTCGTCGATTTGGCCTGCTACCTCATCGCGCTCTTTTTCGAGAGCTTGAACGTCGGCTCGCGCGTCGGCGATCAACCCGGCCAACTTCTGCAGCTCGGATTCACGTTCCTTACAGAGACGCCGCACCTCTTCCATTTCGCGCTGCGCGGCATTGGCCTCTCTCTCGTTACGGCACCGAGCCATTTTTTCGCGCGCCTTGTCGACCTGGATGAGGTGCTGGCGCAGCTCCTGATTCAGTTCGTTGCGCGTGCCCTCCATCCCGACCACGATCTTCTCGATCTTGGCGATCTTCCCGAGGAGGGCGGCGTGACGTTCCGCCTTGTGCGAAATGCCCGCTCGTTCCTTACCGAGTTCAGCCTCCAGTTTTGCGACCCTGCGATCGACGACCTGAAGTGTTTGAAGAATTGCAAAGCTTGCTTGAATACTCACGGATAACTCGAAAAAGAGGCTTTGGTGGGCCCACCTGGGTTCGAACCAGGAACAACCCGGTTATGAGCCGGGGACTCTGACCAATTGAGCTATAGGCCCCAACTGCTCGGCTGAGCGGGACGCTAGTTCAACCTGAAGATGGCGGCAACAGGCACCTCGTTTCCGTCAGCAGATCCGGGTATTTTCGACGAACTCAGCTGAAGAAAATCGTCTCCCCCTGTAGCTTACATAGGTTTCGTGCCTGTTTTGCTCCAGATCAGTGGCCTCCCCCCCCTCGCCCGCCTGGGTTAGCCCGCGTGCTCCACCGAACAAGATGCGCATTCGACCGGTCCCAACGGCACGGGAAGAAGATTCGGTCTGTGGCGAAAGAAACGATTGTGCTACACGCGCCGTTAATATGGATAGCCTGGTCGTCACAGACGCGGCACAACACAATCTCAAGAACGTCAGCCTCAGCTTACCCCGCAATCAACTGGTGGTCATCACCGGTCCCAGCGGCTCCGGTAAATCCTCCCTGGCGTTCGACACCATCTACGCCGAAGGTCAGCGACGTTACGTCGAGTCCTTGTCGGCATACGCCAGACAATTTCTCGATCAGTTGCCGAAACCACGAGTCGGAAGCATTGATGGGTTGAGTCCGGCAATTGCCATCGAACAGAAAGCCTTAGGCAAGAGCCCGCGGTCCACCGTGGGCACCGTGACCGAAATCGCGGACTACCTACGGTTGCTCTTTTCGCGCGTGGGCACGCCTCACTGTCCGATTTCGGGCGACATCTTGCGCGCCTACACCGTTCAGGAAATCGTGGACTTCATCCTCGACCGAGGACACGGCGCGCGCGTCATCATCATGGCGCGGGTGGTGCGCGAAGAAGCGCGCGACCTCGACCATGAATTGACCCGCCTCCGTCGGGAAGGCTTCGTGCGCGCACGACTCGACGGAAAAAATTTCGATCTGAGCGAAGACATCCAAGTCGATCCGGATGTCCCTCATAACCTCGATCTCGTCGTCGACCGCGTCGCGATTCGAGAGGACATCAAGGGAAGAGTCACCGATTCGGTCGAACTCGCCCTCAAACTCGGCGACGGCACGGTCTTGCTCGATCTGATGAACGACGAGGAACCGGTCGTCATGAGCGAGCGACTCGTCTCATGGGAACACGGGATCACCCTTCCCCCCCTTGAGCCGCGGCTGTTTTCCTTCAACAGCCCCCATGGCGCTTGCCCCGAATGCAACGGACTTGGAAGAAAGGCATCGATCGACGCGAATCGTCTCGTCCCGAACCCATCGCGCTCCCTGAGAGAAGGTGCGGTCACCGCCTTTGGACGCCGCGGATCTGAGGCGAACGCCTCCGAAGTGCAACGGGTCTGCGCGATACTAAAGATCGATCCTGATCAGCCTTGGGAATCGATCAACAAATCCAAGCGTGAGATCATTCTCCACGGCGACAACAAAAAGTACGAAGGCGTCATTCCTCGACTCCTGGCGATGCAGGAAAGCGAGGAAGGCCCCGAAGGTGAAGACTACTTGGAAGGAGCGATTGGCGTCGACGACCTCGCACGCTTCACTTCCGCTCAGCCCTGCCCCGCCTGCGATGGCACCCGATTGAGACGGGAAGCACTGAGCGTAAAGCTCGGGGGATATACAATCGGCGAGCTCTGTCGCATGCCGCTGACTCGACTCCGCGACGAGCTCAAAACCATCGGTCAAAGCGACGAACTGAGCCGCAAAGAAAGCGCCGTCGCCGCGCCTCTGATCCCCGCTGTCACCGACCGCTTGGGATTCTTGATCGATGTAGGCTTGGGCTATCTTTCCCTTGATCGCGCGGCAGCCACCCTCTCGGGCGGCGAAGGACAGCGTATCCGCCTAGCCACCCAGATTGGCGCTTCCCTGGTTGGAGTGCTCTATGTCCTGGATGAGCCTTCGGTGGGGCTACATGCTCGCGACAATTTGCGGCTCCTCGATGCAGTGCGCAGATTGGTCAAGAAGGGCAACAGCGTTCTCGTCGTGGAGCATGATCGCGAGGCGATCTTAGCCGCCGATCATGTAGTCGATATGGGGCCCAAAGCAGGGGTCCACGGCGGTCAGGTCGTAGCTCAGGGGACACCCAAGCAGCTCATGCGCAACCCCAAGTCGATCACGGGGCCGTACCTGAGCTACGACAAACACCTTCCCATCCCTAAACGGAAGAAGGCCTCTTCGCGCAAAGCGCTCAAGATTGTCAAAGCCAGCGCCCACAACTTGAAGGACGTCACCGTGAGCGTCCCCCTGGGAGTGCTCACTGCCATCACCGGAGTCAGCGGCTCTGGCAAGAGCAGCCTCATCGTGGATACCTTGCTCGCCGCGGCGCGCAACAAGCTTTATGGAGCCAGCGGCTTCATCGGCCCCTGCGAAGGCATCGAAGGTCTGGATCAGATCGACAAAGTCATCAGCATCGATCAAGCCCCCATTGGTCGGACTCCCCGCTCCAACCCCGCAACCTACACCGGGATCTTCTCGGATCTCCGAGAGGTTTTTTCGAGCCTTCCAGACGCCCGAGCGCGGGGCTACAAGCCCGGGCGCTTCTCGTTCAACGTCAAGGGTGGTCGATGTGAGGCCTGCCAAGGCGACGGGGTACTCAAAGTCGAAATGCACTTCCTCCCGGATGTGTACGTTAACTGTGATGCCTGTAGCGGGACGAGGTACAATCGAGAGACTCTCGAGATTAAGTATCGCGGCTATTCGATTGCTGACGTCCTAAACATGACCATCGAAGATGCTTTAACGCTCTTTGAACCAATCCCCCGCATCTACGAACGCCTCAGGACATTGAACCAAGTCGGCCTTGGTTATGTCACCCTTGGGCAACCAGCCACGACGCTCTCGGGCGGAGAAGCACAACGAGTTAAACTGGCTCTCGAACTCAGCCGCCGAGCCACTGGGAGCACGCTCTACGTCCTGGACGAACCCACAACTGGTTTGCATTTTTCCGATATTGAACACCTGACTCACGCGTTGCTCGAACTCCGCGAGGGCGGCAACTCGATCGTGATTATCGAACACAATCTCGAACTCGTTGCCTGCTCTGACTGGGTGATCGACATGGGCCCCGAAGGCGGCGATGGTGGTGGCACACTCGTCGCCGAAGGAACACCAGAACAAGTGGCTGCCCATCCGGACAGCTACACGGGCGCCGCATTGAAGGAAATTCTCGACAGCCTCGATATCGTCCGGCAGCGCAAGAGCGAAAAGGGCGAAGCGCGTCCCGCCGAGAAGAAAGCTCCGAGCAAGGCATCAACTCGTGGGACCACGGCAACGAAAAAAACTCCGCCGGTCGATAAGAAGAGCCCAGCCAAGAAGGCCCCCGAGAAGAAAACTGCCGCAAAAAAGGCGACTCCAGCGAAGAAGTCAGCCACGAAGACAGCGAGCAAGTCCAGCGCGACCCGCAAGAAGAGCAGCACGAACTCGTCCAAAAAAGCATCAAAAAAGGCAGCTCGGAAGTAAATCCGGCCGCCTTTTTCTCGCCCGCCCCAGCGTCACTCACGAAACGCTGGGGCGCGCTCCTGGCGCTTGATCAGAAACGAGACTCAGACTTCAACCAAAGTCGCGCTCAACGCGCTCTTGGTCCTCTTTGCATCGGATGCAAAGCGTAGTCTCGGGTCGAGCTTCGAGACGCTTCGAAGAAATCTCTTCTCCGCATTCGTCACAAGTACCAAAGGTACCCTCGTCGATGCGCTCGAGAGCTCGCTGGATCTTGTCCAAAAACACTTTCTCTCGACCACGCAAACGAAAGGTGAATGACTGTAGGTACTCGCTCGAAGCGAGGTCCATTTCGTCAGGAAGATCGTCTTGATCCAGAGTCATATCCTGCGAAAGAGTCTGCTTGGCCCGAGCCAAGATATCCTGTCGCTTCTCTTCAAGAAGACTGTGAAACTTCTTTAGCTGCTCTTTATCCATTGCTTGTCGCCTTCAAACGGCATGGCAATCTGGAGAAATACTTTCTCTTTCTTGCGCCTAAACCCCGGGTCTGCCCCGAAAATTGGGAAGCCCCTGAAGGTAAGTTCGAGATCGACCCGAGTCAAATAGGAAACCAGAAACGACATCCAATTATTCGGATCCCGCGCAAATAGCGGGGTTTCTCTGTCCTGAGATGTGGGGATTTACCTTACATTCCCTCTCGATAGGCGCGGACGGCATTCACGATCGAGTCCGCAAGACGCTGACGATAGTCCTCCCGATTGAGCCTATCCGCCTCGATCGGATTCGAGATAAAGGACCCCTCGAAAAGCACAGCCGGCATAGCGGCCCCCGCTAGAACATAAAAGCCAGCTCGGCGGACCCCGCTGTCCAATACATCATCGTATTTCTGACGAAGGGACGCCCCTGCGGCGCGCTGGAGAAGAGAAGCGAAAACTTCGGATGCCTCCCGGCGCGCACTGCTGTCAATTCGACTCAGCGAGTTCGCTAGCTCAACGGCAGCGGCTTCTGTCGACGAGTTTTCTCGGGCGGCTACCTTTGACGCCGCTCTGTCCCGTGAAGCGTCGAGCACGAAAGTCATGACCCCTCGCGAGGAGCTATCTTGGTTCGAGTTGAGGTGAATCGAGACGAACAGATCAGCATGAAAGGCATTGGCTCTAGCCGCGCGCTCATCCAGAGGAACAAACACATCCACGTCCCGAGTCAGCAAGGTAGAAACCCCGACCTCACGGGCTAGAAGCGGTGCGGCCCGGTGAGCAATGTCGAGAGCCACGTCTTTCTCCAGAAGTCCATTTGGCCCAACGGCGCCGGGATCGTGTCCCCCGTGACCCGGGTCCAGAACCACACGGCGAATCTTCCTTAAATGCGCTTCTTTATCCGGTGCATCGAGACTGAGATCGATGACCAATCGAAACGGTTCGGGCAGATAAAAAACGCGGTGATAGGTCGGTTGGTTCAGGTCGAGGACAACACGCGCCCCGAACTCTCGTTTGCCCAAACGTACGCGCTTAAGTAGCCCTTGGGACTCAACGGTCGAGAGGCTGTCGAAGCTCGCGTGATCGATGTCAACAAACAGCCGAGGGCCGTGCCCTCCCGATGCTTGTAGGGTACCCACCTTGAAACGAGTCGGATGGGTGACGTGAACCACCACTCGAGCCGTCCGCTCGGCCGCGAAGGGCTCCAGCTTCGTGATTTCAGTTGGTTGGTCGAGTGACGCCTCAAGTACCTCGGGTATGACCACCTGCTCCTTCAACTCGTGATGATGTACAGCGTCGTCATCTTCAGTAGCGACCTTGTCGCGATGCTCGCGATGAAGGCGCACGTTGTCCCTGAGCACTTGCAACTCTCCCGGGGGGGGCTTGAAAGCTGCCAGAGCGACCAAAGCCTTGTCGAGACGCTTTCGACAAGCCAGATCCGTGCTTTCTTCCTTCAAAACAAAGAGTTCTCGGTATTGCTCAGGAGCTTCTTTGCCCAACGCAGCCTCCAGGCGCAGGACCAAAAGACTGGATTCGCAATCGTCGGGGGCCTCGGATTGATGTTTGATCAACTCGAGAGCCTCCAAAGCATCGACCTTGCGACCAAACTCGACAAAGGCCTCATAACGGAGCTGGGCAGCCTGAAGATACATACCAGCAGACTCCTCCGTCGCTGCCCTCGACGCCGCCAATGCAAGTCGATCCGCTTCAGCCACAAACTCGGCGCGACTACCCTTTTCTGAGGTAGGGGCAGCCGCCAACGCATCCATATCGAGCTCGAAAGGTTTCTCAGACTTGGATTGTTCGGCATCACACCCACCGAGAGAAGTTCCCGCTCCGAGAAGAACACTCAGAATCAGCGCGCCCCGCCTCAGGCGTCCGAGGGGCAAAGCACGGGAGCACAACACTTTGGAAAATGAGTCTCGATGGCGAAGCATCTAGGAGACTTATTAACCTGCCTCCGTCCTACTGGCTACTCATTGACCTTTGCTCGCTTGAGCATCGAGCGAAAGGTCGACCTCGGAATGCCAGCGGCCCGAGCTGCTGCGCTCACGCTTTCGTGCACAGAAACGAGCTGAGCGGCTTGCTCGGGATAGAGTCTGATCTTCCGTCCAATGCACCCCTGGGGAAGACGAACGAGAGAGGGGGCGATTTCGCTTCCAGGGGCCAAAATCGCTGATCGATACAAGACGGCAAATAGCTCTCGGACATTGCCAGGCCACTCGTACTCCTTTAGCAATTCGACCGTGGCAGGGAGGAGAAACTTAGGTCCAAGTTCGTCGGAATGTCTGCGAAAAAAGTGCTCGGCCAGGAGTGGAATATCACTAAGGCGCTTTCGTAGAGGCGGTACCTTGATCGTCAGCAACGAAATCCTGTGGAAGAGATCGGCACGAAACTGCTGCTCAACGATGAGCCGTTCCAAATCTCCACACGTCGCCGAAATGAGGCGGACGTCGACGTTTTTCCTTCCCTGAGTTCCAAGCGCTCGAACCTGCCCGTCCTCGACCACACGAAGTAACTTTGCCTGTCCAGCTCGACTGAGCTCCGCAATCTCGTCGAGGAAAAGACTGCCTCGATGCGCTTCTTCGAAGAGCCCTTTTCGAGACACAACCGCCCCCGTAAACGCTCCCTTCTCGACCCCAAATAACTCCGCATCGATCAGCGAATCGGGATAGGCGGCCGCATTCGTCTCGACATAAGGTCCAGAGCGCTCTCCGAACCGGTGAAGAGCCCGAGCAACCACATCCTTCCCCGTCCCTGACTCACCCAAAATCAAGACAGGTTTGCTGAGCATCGCGAAGGCACCGATCTGCTCACGAAGCCGAACCATGCAGGGAGCCGTTCCAACGAGCCCCATGTGTTCATCTCCGTCGTCTTCGCGATACTCCTGGATTTCGATAGTTGTGCGCCCAATCGAAAACCCGACGCAAGATCCTTGGAGGAGAACGTTGCTGATCCGTCCCGCGCCAACATATGTGCCGTTCTTGCTTCCTAGATCCACCACCCGTACCCCACGCTCCTCGGCTTCAACTCGGCAATGCTCGGCGCTCACCGTTGAGTCCAAAATCTGTACATCGGCAAGATCCGAACTTCCAAGTACGAGTTGAGTCCCTGGGCGGAGAGTGCGCCTCTTTTCTTGGTCAGCCCGGCGAATCATCAGCCTCCAACGCCGAACAGGGCCAAAACTGGGCAACTCACTGGTTTGATCGAGAATTTTGTCCTTCATGGTGTAGTCTTCGGACAAACCAGCAGATCGTTGCCTCTTTTTTTGTGGTAGGCGGACGCCATGAAATTTCGTTGGCTGCTTCCAGCTCTGTTCTTTGGGTTTGCCTCGACGGCTCGTGCCGAAGAAATTGAGGCAAAAAGTGAAGAAGAAGACGAAACACCGCTAGTGCCTTTTGAGCGCGATCACGTTTCGGGACACTTCCAGATCGGTGTCAGCGCCAACTACGTCGCCCCCTTCGGTCGCCTTTCTGACGAGTATGCGCGAACCGCCCGTGGCGGAGGGGGGGCCCTCTTTAACCTAGACCTCAACTACGGTCTCGACCGATTTGTCTTCATCGGTACCTATGGGCAGTACAGCCTATTGGGCTCATCCGCGAAGTGCGAGGGCTGCACGGCTACAGAATGGGGCGCAGGGCTCCAGGCGGGCTATCACCTCGTCCAAGGGCTTCGCATCGACCCATGGATCTCCTACGGTGTTGGGTTTCGCTCTCTCTCGGCAGAGTCAGCGCACAAGACCGCAGAATACCCCGAGCTCGAATGGATGCGTCTCTCCGTGGGAGCCAACTGGTTCGCCACCTCTAATTGGGCGCTCAGCCCCGTCGCTGTCTTCTCGGCTGCCTCGACTTTGGACGCTCCTGATCCAGAAACGGCCGGACGGGTCGACCTGCGCTTCGTCTTCGGATTGAGAATGGCCCTGGACTTCCCTGGCCGCTAAATGCCTCTCCGACGCAAGCATCAACCATGAAAAAGGGAGCCCGCCGCCAAAGCTAGGCTCCCCTTTCTTTTTGGGTCCTTTAAAGGCTCCCAGGGCTTACCCCCCCTGCCCGGGGGCGCACGTGCCTCAGGTTTGAATAGCCACGCCGAGAGCCTTGCGCAGAGCGCAGTACTCGACGCTTGCAGAGAAGACCAACAGATCCTTGATCTTGTCCTGCGGACTGGCACCGCCAGGAGACTGGGGCTCCTGAGCAATGATCTTCTTTGCGATCTCCAAATCACCACAGAGGAGGAGCCCCGCGCGACACGCCGTGTACTCCACAGCCTGGTTCCAAGCCTTGATATTGGCCTTGGCGCCAGCAGCAATGAACTGCTTGACCACCTGACGTAGCCCCTCCAGGTGAGCTGGCTGCATGAACTGTCCAAGCTGAGCCGCTGCCTGACGAATGGTCGGGTCCAAATCGGGCGGCATGGGCTGCTGAGGCGCAGCCAGCAATACACCGGCAAACAACATAATCATCAACTCGTCTCGGGACGGGAAGAGGATCTGCAAGAAGTGCTCGGGTCGATATTTGGTCAGGTGCTTGCCGCAAATAAAGGTGAGTTCTTGCAGCTGGAACCCGCTCAGCACGGTCTGCCCAGCCACAGATGACGGGGGATTGAACACCACGGGCTGGATATACCCAGGCACATCGTTGCGGACGTACAGTTGCGGAGCGTTGATCCCTAGCACTTGAGCCGCCCAACCGAAGGTCTTGGCAAAGCTGATGGTCGATGTCGCTGGATCCTGGCGGAAACGCTCATCAGGAGCCACCAACTTGCCCTGCGCCTTGAGCTGCGCAAGCTTCGCTTGAAGAGCTGCAGGGGCGATCATCTCGAAGATCTTTGAGATGTGCAGGTTCTCATCCTCGTGCACAAGTGCCTTCAGCCAGTGGTCATTGGCCAAGCGCCCTGTCACGGGAAGCATCCCTTGTGGCCGGTAGTCCTGGAAGAAACGCTCGGTCTCCGCGTCCGCCTTGCCCATGAAAGACAGAGCAGAAGCAAGACACCACGCATCATCGTAGGCCTGCTTGTGGAGCTGCAAACGATACAGGGCCAGGTAGGGCTCTGCCGCTAGCGGGTCCAGCTTGAGCAGACGTCGCTGCTCTTTGATCGCGTCGTCCCAGCGCTCTGTTGCCTCGTAAAGCTCCGCCAAGATCTGACGCTGGGTCGGAGCTTGTGCGACGAGACTCGCCGACATACGGAAGGCTTCGATCGCCTCATCGGTCTGTGCCGTACGATCGCGGTAAATCAATCCCAGCTGATGCCACAGATTGTGTTCAAGCTCTTGGTTTTGCTTACCCGCGATGCGGTGCAGCATCTTGCGATAAGAACGCTCCAGCTGCTTCCAGTTGCGTTGAACTGTGAGCACCTTGTTGATGCGCTCAAAAGCTTCGAGGAAGGTGGGATCCGAGTCGAGAGCTTCATTGAAGAGCTCAACCGCCTTGTCCAAATCCTCAAGCTTGTCTCGGTAAATCTGCGCCTGAGTATTGAGCAGCTTCGCCTTCACCTTCGGGCGCTCTTCCAGAGCCAAGATGGAGTCGAGAATATCGACCATCTTCTGCCACTCTTCTGCAGCCTGGTAGTTCTGCAGCATCTTGTGCAAAAGCACGTGGTCTTGTGGCTTCAGATCCCGAGCCTCTTCATACGCCTCAAGCGCCTTGAGGGGTTCCTTCACCTTTCCGGACCAGATGTCACCGATTTCCATCAGCATGTCGAAGCGTTCCTCGCCATCGAAGACCGTATCGAGGATCTGACGCTTGAATTCGCAGACTTGCTTGAAATCACCAGCCTTGTCGTAGGCGTCGACCAGGGCCTCAAGTGAGGGGCGGTGCTCTCCGTCGAGAGCCAATGCCTTCTCGTAGTTGTTGATCGCCTGTCGGTCCTGTCCTTGAGCCTTCTTGATCTCGCCCAACCGGAAGTAAACCTCAGTACGCCCCTCAATCTCGTCCTCACCCAGAGAGGTGAGCACTTTCTGATAGTTGGTGAGCGCTGTCGGCCAGTCTTCCATCGAGAAGGCGGCATCTGCCACACCGCGAATGGTGTCGGCATCGGTGAGATCCAACTGGTGGGCAGCTTGATAGGCCGCAAGAGCCTTATCAAAAGCCCCTACTTTGGACATCACCATACCGAGCTGCTTCTGCAGAGCATGTTGTTCGGAACGCTCGCGGTTCTTCGAGCGACGTACCAACATTTCTGCCAAGGGCGCGGCATCGGTCCAACGATCTTGTTCACCGTACTCGGTGACCAAAGGCATCGCCGCTTCTTCACAGTCGTCGTCCAGCTTGATGGCTTCCTCGTACGCGAGGATCGCTGATTCGTGCTCGCTCAGCATATCCTCGCGAATCTTCCCGAGCTCCACCAAGAGGCGAGCTCGTTGACGCGCCGATTCGGTACGGGCTTGCTCCTGCTCCAAGTAGTTGCAGGCCGAATCCCAGTCGGCCTCGTCGACTGCGATGGTGCGCAAAGCGGTCAGAGAAGGCAGGTGTCCAGGATCAAGGTCGAGGGCCATCTCGAACTTTTCTCGAGCACCGTATCGATCCGAAAGCTTTTCTTCCATAGCTCGACCGATTCGATAGAACATATCGACCTGTTGGGCGCCGTCAGCAGTAAGCTCTGCCACACGGGTCATCATTTCGATAGCTCGAGCAGCCTCGCCTTGCTTCTCGAAGAGCTTGCTCAAAGCGTCCAGGGCCTTAACGTTGGTATCATCGGCATCGACGACTTCCTGGAAGGCATCAATCGCGTCGTCCGGAGCATCAAGCTCATCTCGATACACCATCCCGATAGCGATAAAGAGCTCTAGCTTCTTTTCGCGCTCAGGCGTCTCTTCAATGTGGCGACGGTAGGTGTCAATGAGATCGTTGAACTGCTTGAGTCGACGATAGCAACGAGCCAGTGCATCGTAGGCCACGAGCTGCGTGGGATCGATTTCGAGAGCTTGCTCAAGACGTGATGCCGCCGCATCCGCCTTAAGGAACTGCGCCTCAAGAACGTCCGCTAGACGAATCAAAAGACCGACCCGGTCGCGCTCGATTTCGGTCACTTCGAGCTGACGCTCGAGGATCTCAACCAGCTCAGTCCATTGCTCAAGACGAGTGAGAGTTCGCTCCAAGCCCTTGAGCGCGGGTAGACCCGCATCGTCGATCTTGAGCGCTTCCCGATAAGCCTTAGTCGCCTCTTCGTCGTCCTTCAGCTGATTCTCAAGCAAATCGCCCAAACGCAGTTTCTGGCGAATGGCCTCGTCCGGCCGATCGATAGCATCCGCCTTCTTCGTGAGTACCTGAACGAGTTCTTGGATCTGACCGCGCTGCTCGTAGATCTGCTCCAAAGCATTGAGCGCGGGCAGATAAAGGGCGTCCACATCGAGTGCCCTTCGATAGTAGGGGATAGCCTGATCGGCCTGGTCCATGTGTCGGTGCAAAAGCTCCCCCAAGTCCGCCAGGATGACCTTGCGGTCATCGTTGGCAACAGCAGCTTCCAACGCCTTGTTCAACATCTGGCCCGCCTTGGGATAGTTACCCGCAAGGCGCTCAATAGCAGCCATCTGTCGCATGACCCTCGTGTTTTGGGGGTCAATCTCCAAGACCATTTGATAGTAGGCCATGGCGTCTTTCGGACGCCCCAAGTCTTCGCCGTACCACTTGCCTAACCGCAAGCTCAGTTGGATCTTGCGCTTGCGATCTTCTTCTTCCTGGAGCCAACCATTGGCGCTAGTGAGCAACTCACCCCAACGCTCGGTGGCTTGGCACATCTTCTCCAAGTAGGACGAAGTCAGGTCGTCGAAGTAGTCATCGGCAAAGGCGGTGACGAGCGCATCGAAGGCCTGATTTTGGTCGTTCAACTTCTCGTCAAACACCCGAGCAATCCGCCGAAGCAAATCGCTACGTGCAGAAACGTCCTCGTAATGCTCAAGGCGATTGAGGTAAAGCTCAATGAGCGGTTCCCAACGTTCGGCCGCCGTATGGAGCTTCTCCAACTCGGCGAAGGCGCGTTCGTGAAGCGGATCGAGCGCGAGAACCCGATCGTATGCTTCCACGGAATTGTCGTACTCGTGCAACTGCGCACGCCACATATCGGTGACTTCGAGGTACTCGCGCACCTGCTGTTCGGCCTCCGGCAAGACAGCGGCCCGCTGCATCTTGACGTCGACGATCTCGGCCCACTGCTCCTCGGCCCGATATAGACCTTCAAGGCGCTCCAAGGCCTCCAAATCGCCCGGTCCCACGTCGAGCAACTTTCTAAAGCAGTCGACAGCCTCGAAGGGTTGCTCCAGCTCATCCTGGTAAAGTTTCGCCAGTTCCCTGAAGTATTCGGTCAGCTCTGCAGCTTCGAACTGAGCAGCACCCGACTCAACGAGATTATTGAGAGCAGCCACGAGCTCGTCGACATCCTTGCGACGCCGCCAAATCATCGCGATCGAGCGCAGCGCCACGGGATTCGAATAGTCGATATCCAGGACACGCTGGTAGGTCTCCAGAGCCTCATCATCACGATTGAGTTGCTCGTCGAAAAGACGCGCGCGGATCGTTAAGACATGAACCCGGTCGTCGTCCGAATCCGCGATGTCGAAGTGACGCTCCAAAACATCGGTGAGCTCGCTCCACTGTGACTCCGCCTCGTAAAGGTGAGCCAAGGCCCGCAGGGCCTCCGGATCCTCGCCCCGAAGATCTAGGACGCGCTTCCATCCTTCGATCGCACCAGCGACATTGCCAAGACGCTCTGAGGCGAGATGCGCCCGCTTGGCTCTCACATCTGCTTCGGCAGAATCGCCCCCGGCGATCTCAAGTTCGCGCTCGTAAACGCCATCTAACTCAGTCCATTGTTCGGTCAAAGTGTAGACACGAGCGAGAGACTCTATCGCGTCCTCGTTGTCTGCCTGGAGCTGATCGAAGACGACGCGATAAGCGACAATCGCCTTGTCGAGTTGAGTGCGGTCCCATTCGCTGCTGAGCTCCACGCCTTCCGACGGAGGAACGCTCTCGATGAGCTCACCATCGACTGTTTCTTCAGAATCCGCAGGGGGCATGCTTTCGGCGAGCTGACCGAGGTCATCGCCCTCAGCCGATACCGGCATCACATCATCAAGGGATGGCTCCACAGGCGGCTCTGAATCACCCAACGCCATCAAGTCGTCAGGCTCGTCCAGCTCGGGAGCTGCCGGTGCTTCGACCACTTCCGCTGCAGCGCTCACAAGCGCTCTGGCGCTCACCCGCGAGGTACCGGGAGGAGCCAATCGCTCTTCGTAGGTATGACCAAGCCGGAGGTAGAGTTCGACCTTCTCGAAGTCGTCCTCCACCGCCTTCGCTCTGACTTCGAGGACCTGAGCCAACTCGGCCCACTGCTCCAACGAAGAATAGATGCGGTCAAGATTCTCTAGACTCACCAGATCCGTCGGAACGAATTGAAGCACACGACGGTAGGTGGCCTCAGCGCGATCGACGTCAACGAGTTCCTCCTCATAGACTGCCGCCAAACGCTGCCCCGTTGAGGAGACGACTTCTTGAGAGACACCGTCCGCAGCAATCACAGTAGTATAGGCCGCCGCTAGATGATCCCAGCCCTCATCCACCACGCTGGCCAGACGATGCAACTCGTCAATCGTGTGCTCATTGAGCGGCTCTTCGCCGAGTGCTCTAACTTGGTAGTTGAAGGCAGCATCGACATTGACGAGCTTTTCCTCCGCCTCTTCGGCCATGCTGTGCAAAAGAGTGATGCGGTCGGCGAGCTCCTCCGTCTTGGCTAGCTGTCCCTCTCGAAGCTTGGGGAGTTTTTCCCACTCAGCCGAAGCTTGGTAGATCGGTTCAAGGATCTCGGCGATCTGGAGAACCTCTATCTCGTGTTCAAACAGCTGTTCGAGGGCAGCTAGGCTTCCCTCGTGCTCGGGTGCAGCGGATACGACCTCACGATAAGCATCAATGGCTCCGGCAACATCCGATAGCTGGTGCTGGCGCACCTGACCCAAGCGGAACTTGAACCCCAGTATCTCGTCGGGGGTCTGTCCAAATTCCGCCTCGCGAGCAAGAATTTCGGCCAGTTTTTCGGGCTGCTCCGTCTGCTCGTAGAGCCGATCGAGAGAAACCAACGCGGCTCGGTTTTCTGGCTCGTGCTCAAGAACGGTGCAATAACGCTCAATCGCACTTCCTACATTTTCAAGCTGGTCTTCATAGACACGAGCGGCACGAAGAGCCAAATCCACTGCGCGTTCGACATCGTCTTCCGCCACAGACAACTGCTGATCGTAGATAGCGGCAGCTTTGATCCAACTTTCGGTCATTAGAGCAAGTCGCTCGAACGACTCAAGAACCTCCTCGTTCTGGCTATCAAGAACCATGGCGCGGCTGTAGGTCTCGAAAGCGAGTTCTGCAGACCCCAAACTGTCTTCGTACAGCCCCGCGATACGCTGAAGCAGCTGGACACCTTCGAAGGATTCTTCGGCGTGCTTCACCTGAACCTCCAATGCGCCAATCAACTTCTCGGCCTCACCCGCCGCTTCGTAGACCTGCTCAAGGACGGCCGATGCGGCAAGCGGAGCACCGTCGGAATGCTGGAGACGCTCCAAAGCTTCCAAGGTCTCGACATGATCGGGTTGGATCGAAAGCAACTCTCGGTACAAGTCGACCGCTCGCTCAATGTCCACGAGGCGTTTCTCGTAGAGGGAGGCAATGCGGAACTGATAGCCGACCGCCTCTTCTGGATCGGCAGTTAGCTCTGATTCCCGCATGAGGACGCTCAGCAATTCCTGCCAATTTTCGGCAGTCTGATACAGAACGTCGAGACGCCCGAGGGCCGTCAAGTCGTCGGGGTCAAGCTCCAACACGCGCTGATAAGTGTCGATGGCGTTCGAGACGTCCTTGAGCTCCCGCTCATAGACGGCCCCGACCTCGTAGAGCACCTGCTTTTTCTCGTCCGCATCCAGAACGAGGTCAACCTTCCTCGTATAAGCGGAAAGCAACTCTTCCCAACGCGAAAGGCCAAGTAAAAGACTGACGAGGGCATCAACGCTGCGCAAGTCCTCTTCATCAACGCTGAGAATCTTCTCGTAGACAGCAATCGCATTGTCGGGTCTTTCGAGGACTTCTTCTTCTAGATGAGCAGCTTGGTAGAGTGCTTCTTTTTGAGCATCAAGATCGTCGAGCATTTCCACTTTGCGCTGCAAAACGGCGGACATCTCGGCAAACTGCTCGGTGCCTTGGTAGAGCAACTGAAGCGCCTCCGCCGCAGAAAGCTGCAGGGGATCGTACTCAAGCACCTTCCTGTACAACTCAATCGCACGAGGAGCGTTTCCGACATTCTCCTCGTAGATGCTGGCGGCCGACATCAACAAGGACGACGTGAGCTCAGGCTCATCTTCAATCAACTCGGCCTGACTCGATAGAATTTGCCCCAGGCGCTCGAACTGATCTGTGGCCGCAGCCAGTCGGGTCAAGGTGCTCAACGTTCCCGAGTTACCAGGTTCTGCCGAAAGAGCGCGGGCGACCGTTTCAAAAGCGGACGCCTGGTCTCCCGCAGCATCCTCGTAGAGCTCAGCAATAGAACCCAATAGCTCAACCCGCTGACTTGAATCCTCAGAACGCCGAACCTGAACTTCATAGACGCCGATGAGCTTCTGATAGTCTCCTGATGCTCGATAAAGCGGCTCCAAAATCTCGGCGATGAGCAGCTCGTGCTCCGGATCGCTAAACAGTCGCTCCAAGGCCGAGAGGGCGGCCTCATGGCTCGGCTCTGTATCGAGAACCTCCCGGTAGCCATCAATGGCTGCCGCCACCTCGCCCATTTGCTGCTCCCGAAGAGCAGCCAGGCGCATCGTCAAATCGATCGTATGCTCTGTCGATTCGGCAAGCGTGAGTTGGGTTTCTAGATTGGCGGCAAGCTCGCTCCACTTCTCAAGCTTCGCGAAAAGAACCTCGAGTGCAGAAAGGGCACGAAGGCTCGCCGGAAACTGGCCCAGGACCTCCTGATAAGCCAAAACGGCATCCTCTGCGCGTCCCAGCCTTGTCTCCAGCACCTCTGCCATTTCAGCATAGAGACTCTCGACCGCATCAGGATCGACACTCAGCTCGATTCGCTTGCGATAAACGCTCACGAGCGAGTCCCAGCGCTCCGCTTGACGGAACAGTCCATCCATCGCGCCTAGGATTTCCGTATTCTCCGAATCGATCGTGAGGGCCTTTTCATAGGCTCCCGCTGCCGAATCCACGTCGGAAAGTCGTTCGTGCAGTTCGGCCACGCGCACGAAGTAAACCAGTGCCAGAGCGTCGTCTGTAACCTCCTCGGCGATCTTCTTGTAGATGCCAGCGAGCTGCTCAAGCGCATTGGATTGCTCCGCCAGTTCCTCTAGTTCGATTCGCGTGTCGTCGTTTTCAGGAGCGGCGCGCAGAGCCCTAGCCTGAGCACTCATGGCATCATCAGCCGAGCCCAAGCGGGTCGCCGAGATCGTCGCGAGCTTGCGCAGGAGCTCAACTTTTTCATCCGGATCAGCGGATTCTTCAGCGCGCACCTCCAAGACATGCACGAGCTTCTCCCAGTCCTCCCGTTGCTCAAAGACTGTCTCAAGGATCGCCGCCGCGTCGCCTCTGAGGTCGGCGTTTTGGAGCAAACCCTCCAAAGCCACGCGCGCCCCAGAATGGTCCATCTTGATGAGCAAGACTTCCCGATAATTTTCGAGAGCCAATTCGGCTTGCCCCATCCTGGACTCTTGCACCTCAGCCAACCTGAACTTGAGCTCCACCATTTCGTCGTCGGACTCTGCCAGCTCAACCCTCTTCAGCAGGGTCTGAGCTTGCTTTGCCCAAGCGTCCGTTTCGGCGTAGAGGGCGTCTAACGCCGCAAGGGCGACACCGTCGTCCTCGTCCTCCTCCAACATCTCCTCGTAAGTCGCAATCGCCCCGGGCACATCCTCCATGCGATCGCGTTGCACAGTGGCAATACCAAAGCGCGTCGCCTTCCGCTCTTCGGGCTCCGTTACGAGCTCAAGCTTCTTGCGGTACACATCAAGGAGTTCCGCCCAACCCTCCGTCTTTTGATAGAGAGTCTCAAGAGCCGACAGGGCATAAGTGTTGTCGGGATATTCGTCATAGACCGCACGATACTCGGCAAGAGCCTCATCCACGCGGCCCAGTTCCTCGGCGAAGACGCGTCCAGCTCGTAGTTTGAGCGCCACTTGCGCGTCTGGCTCAGCGACCTCAGCGGAAGTGTTCTGGTAGGCGATCACTAGCTCATCCCATGCCTTCGCGGCACCAGCGACTCGTTCGGCTGCCTCCAAGGTCTCGTCGTTTGACGGATCGATGCCCACGGCCTCGATCAACTTGGAAAGTGCCCCTTTCCTGTCGCGGAGTCGCTCTTCGTAGAGACTTGCGACCTGAAGCAATAGTCCAAGCCGCTGTCCCGAATCGTCCGTGTGGGTCAGCTTGACTTCAATGACGTTCGCCAAACCCTTTGGATTATTAGCGCTTTCGTAGATCGGAATGAGACGCTCAGCCGCATCCAAGTTGGACGCGTCGATCGAAAGCACTTTTTCAAGTGCACGAGCAGCGCGGTCGGGTTTCCCTTTTTGGGTCATCCAAAGCTCTGCCGCTTTGGACAGCATGCTCACGCGCTGTTCCGCGGACTCCGCACGCCCTTCATTACTTTCCAACAAACGGATGAACTCGTCCCAATTTTGACTTTCAGCAAAGAAGCTTTCTAGATCGTCCCAACGTCCCAGCGCAACGTAGCGCTTCTTCAACTGCTCCTGCGCCCGACGATCGTCGGGTGACAAGATCAACAAGCGACGATAGGCCTCAGCAGCACGTTCATCGTCCTTCAGACGATCGCCTGCGATCTGACCGAGCTTAGTCAGATACCCGATTTGCTCTTTTTCGTCATAGGTAACGGGAACGACGCGCTCCAGCGCATTACACAGCTTTTCATAATCTCGAGCTCGTTCGTACAGCTGAACCAGCGCCGATAGTGCCGCAGAGTCATCCGGATCTGCCTCTAGAACCTGGTCCCAAAGCTTCACACAAAGATCAGGCTTCTTGATCCGATCGGTGGCCAGCTGAGCTATCTCACGAAATGCGTCAGTTCGAGCATCGGGCGAGTCGAGAGCTTCGGCATCCGACTGCAAGAGAGCGATCAACTTTTCCCAATCACGACGCTTTTCGTAGGTCTCCTTGAGATAAAGTTTTGCCCCCTCATTGTCCGGTTCCACCTCAAGTAGAGCTTCGTAGACCTTGACGGCCTCCGCAGCGTTCCCCTTGCCGGAATAAATCTCGGCAGCCCGTCGAAAATGATCGGCTTTCTCCTCTGGATCGCCCAAAGCGTACGCCAGCTCCACCAACACTTTAACATACTCATGAGGACGCTTCTCCGCAGCGGCGAGCTTCTCGCGCAACTTCTCAATGAGCGCTTCGTCGACCGCAGGTGCCACAGGCTCTGAGACCTCTGCTTCCACACCTAGTTCGGTCGAGGCAGCTTCGTCGGTAGCTTCTGCTACTGCTTCGCTCTCAGCTGCTTCGTTTGACGTTTCGTCCATCTGTCCTGACTCCTGAATGCTCTCGGAATTTGAGTATGTTGCGGTTGTCGCCGCGACCTGTTCGCGGAATTCGACTAGAACTCGGTGGTTTGGGTCCACCACGGCGAGACGATCGAAAAACTTGATCGACTCCCGAATATCTTTTTGGTCCTGCAAAGCTATCAGGCCCGCGGTCGCAAGTAGATAGCTAAGCGCCTGATCTTGTGTCAGGTTTTTGCCTATTGCGTCAATGATCTCGAAGAACCTACCCCGGTACCCAATGTCGCGTAGTGTTACCCCATAAAGGTAGGCGACCGCCGGAATCGAATGCGGCTCTTGGTACAGAACGCGTTCAAGGAACGGCACCGCCATCGGGTCCTGGTGGCGTTCCGCCCATCGAGACCCAAAAGCAAATGCGATGCGTGGGTCGGAGCCTGAATCTTCAAGAATCTCACCCTGAAGTTGAAACAGCTCGTCACCTCGATCTTGTTCTATAAGCCGGCCTTCTAACAGGGCTGCAACGCGTTCATTCAGCGGGTTAACTCGGTAGGCGCGCAGCAAAATTCCAGCTGCCATTTCCGAATCGAACCGCATAGCCACGCCCGCAGCGCGCAGCAGGAACTCTTGGTCTCCGGCCGCCCGTTCGATGAGCGAGTCAACGCGCTCCTGGAACCCCGAAGCGTCCACCTGAACGTCTTCGAGTAGCTCGCCAATCTGGGCCCCTCCCTTGATCGCCTCCGCATAGGCGGCAGCAGCCTGCTCTGGAGCCCGCTGGTCGACCAAGACATCGCCAAGCTCTTGGTACAGAGGTGCAGCCGCTTGAATATCCGCCGCCGCAGATATTTCGATCCCTAAAAGCTTTTGGACCAAGGGCAAATGCCCTAGCTCTCGATACACACAACGTGCTGCCCCCACCGCATCCAGCCTTTGCGGATCAAGCTTAAACGCCAGCTGAAAATGCTTCAGCGCCTCAACACCATCGAGAAACTGAGCCTTGACCCAATGCCCCAGTTGGACATGTAAAACAGCCTGCTCCGCACGATCAGAAGTCGATTCGAGCGCAGCTTCCAGCTCCGTCCGCAGCTTGAACAGATCTTGGGCACACGCACAAGCCGCCAATCGTTCATCTGGGGTCATCAACTAATCCGCCTCGAGCCTTTCGATACCAAGCCCACATCCACCCAAGCATTCGCACTTCGACCCACGTTTTGTAGCCCTAAAATGCGCGACGGGACGCCGGAAGATAAGTCCGCGTCCCGTCTCGTCTCAAGTCTCAACCTTACTAAAATCGACTTTCACCCAATTCAGGTGAGGAACTTCCTCACGAGGTGGGAGCGCTGCGGTTCTACACAGGCAGTCTTGCCAAGTTCAGCCACCAAACAATCGGTCTCCACTTGTGGGGTGCCGCAGCAGGTCAGGAGCCCAAACGCTGGAGAAACGAATTGGCCTGCGCACACTGGGCACGGAACTTCTTCGCCTTAGCGCCCTTGCACACCGACTTCTGGAAGGAATCAAGCATTTGCTTGGCCTGCTCTTTTTGGGGAGGATCCATGTTCGCGTACGTGCTGCCCAAGTGAAATTTCGCCTCGGGATGTTGCTCGCCGCCGATCTCGTAGGCCTGCTTCACGGAAGACAACATCTTGGGCTTATCGCCCTCCACTTGCGCCAAGTTGAACTGGAGCAAGAACATATTGTAGACGTGGTCTCGAGTTTCCTCAGTCGCTTGAATGTTCTTCGTACCCTGAGCGAGGACGTCACCTGCCTCCTTGTACATTCTCAGCACCTGGTAGGCGTCAGCCAAGCCAACGTAGAAAGAAGGAACGCGCGGGTCGTGCTCGATGGCATGCGAATAGGACTGCAATGCCTCCTGGGTTTCGTCCGTCCACCAGTGCGCTTCACCCAACAAGAAGTGACACCACGCCCGGTTCGGATCGGTCTCGATGCACTTCTTGAGTGGCTCTTTCGCCTCGTTCCACGCGTCAGGATTACCGCCCTCGGCGAGCTTCGTCAGTGCATAACCACGGCGCTCCCAGTAATTGGCGAATCCAGGAGCGACACTCACTGCCCTCGACAAGGAGGAAGCCATCTTGTCCCAGTCTTCCTTCTTTTCGTAAGCTTTAGACAGTTTCCAGACGATGAGATGGTTAGTCGGATCCAGCTGAATTGCTTGCTCGTACTTCTGGATTGCGCCAGCAGTATCCACCTTCACGGCGCTGTCCGCTTCATTCGAGAGCTCAATGGCCTCGATATGAGCACGACTGCAACCCATGGCGCTCAGACCAAAGGTCAAACCAAGCGCCAAATTCTTGAACTTCGTTAGGGTGAGAGACATCGACATCTTCGCTTTCGGTTCCTCAGCAAGCCCGGTCGGGCCCACGTGGTAGATTCATCTGGAAGGCTTTCCTGGGACGGACCTCACAACTAACTCATATTGAGAGCGGAAGCTCGGACCAGGCCTACTCGAATCGGGAAGGAAACGTGACGAACGTATCCCCCTAATTCCGCTGTGAGCATAGTCAGACCCAGCCGCGGAAGTAAACCAACTTTCGAGAAAATCCTCCCCGTACCGAGACCCCAAGCCCACAGAGTATCCTCAAAGAAAAACGCCGCCTCCCAAGGGAGCGCGGCGTCTTACACTGGCGAAGAATCGTTTCGATCAGCCGGGGCTGAACATGATCGGATAGGTTACCGTCACGATACCACCTTCGGGCTGCGGGAAGCTGAGACCATAAAAAGCCGAGATCACGCAACTGACCACACCGCTATCCGGAATATCCGAACCGCCATTACCTACGTTGGAAACTGCGCCGTCACGACCGATGACGAAGCGCACCCCCACGCGTCCCTCCAGATTAGGGTTACGGGCCAACCCTTGCTCGTAACACATGCGGAAACGACCAAAGTTCTGCCGTACGATACGACGAATCACTTCAGCCGGCAGACGACCGTTCACCGAGGTTGCACCCATGCGTACTTTGGGAGCACGCGTCTTATGTGAACCGCCGAGACGACCATGCCCAGAACCAAAGCCCTGACCGGTACCGGTACCGGCACCATGGCCCAAGGTTCCGATGTTGCCGAGACCAATACCCTCGCCTCGACCGCCGCCGCCTTCGCCAATACCCGAAAGGCCCAAGCCACCCGAACCGAAGGCATCACCGATCTCGTCGCCCCACATATTGCCCTGAGCGCTTACGTCATCCATACCCAAGGAAGTGTCGCGCCCCCACGGTGCAGTCGGTGCGTTGGGGTCACCCGACGCACCCGCGTTGAGCAAACCAATCATACCGAAGTCGCGAGCTTCACGGAGAGCGGCAGCACGAGCCAGGTGTGGATCTGGATTGTCTGACGGGCCCTTCACAGCGTAGCGCTTGTTTGTCGCCTTACTGCTTTCTTTACCCATCGAACCTTCCTCGCCCTTTGCGCGAGTGCCCGTACCGCCTTCCTTGTTGTCAGCACTTTCCGAAACGACTTCTTCTGTCTTTTCTTCTTGCTCACGCTCGGCAGCGGCGTCGAGATACTGCTGAATGAGCAGGAGGCGGTCCTTGTCAATCTCACTCTCGTCCGAGAGACCCATTGGGGGCACGAAGAACGCAAGAGAAAGGAGGAGCGCGCCAAATGCACCCGCGGTTAGGCCGAAGTAGGCGACCGGCGTGAAATCCATACCAGACATGCCGGCGGGAATCGGCTTGCCTGCGTTCACCGAGGCAACGGTAAACTCGAAGCCGTTGAGCTCCACCTTTGCCTTTGACCCAGTACCCAGGCTCAACTGCTGAGCCCCCGGCAGTGCCCCTGAAGGCTGAGCCTGACCACGGGCTTGATCCATGGACATCTGAGGCTGTCCAGCGATCTCAACCGTTCCGCCGGCACCAGGAGGGATCACAACAGCAACGCTCATCGCGTCGGCCACGACCAACGGCATCTTGGACTGAGGCAGCTTCTCTGCAGGAATGAAGAAGTCGACCTTGTCCTTTTCTCCAGCGGGCTCACCGACCACAAAGGTGCGGGGCGGGGACAGGTGCGAAACGTGGAGCACATTGCCGCCCCAAGAGATCATCACCTCAACTGCAGCCGCCATCGTCTCGACCTCATCCGAGGTCGGAGAAGGTCCGGACTTCAACATCTCATACGTGTAGGTGCCGGGAGGAGCATCGTCAGGCACGACAGCATGTCCGCCACCGAACGCCGGAGCACCAAAAGG
The DNA here is from genome assembly GCA_050300635.1 of Polyangiaceae bacterium. Lineage (GTDB taxonomy): Bacteria > Myxococcota_A > Polyangia > Polyangiales > Polyangiaceae > NIC37A-2. The sequence goes on along the minus strand of JBNKYC010000033.1, from coordinate 180,860 downwards.
ACTCGCGGCGGGCGCCGAAGCGAAGGGATTCGAGCCGCCTGCACCAAAAGGATTGGCAGCTGGCGCCGAAGCGAAGGGGTTGGTCCCCGCCGCAGGAACCGCAGCCGCAGCGGCCGCACCAGCAGCAAAAGGATTAGAAGAAGCCGCCGGCGCAGCGGCCGGTTGAGCCTCGGCTCCGGCAGCTTCGGCTCGCTCAAGAACGATCAAGGTACCGCCAATCAACACCTGATCGTTGACCGACAGTCGACACTTGTTGACAGGCGCGCCATTGACATGAGTAACGGGTTCGTTGCCCAGATCGGTCAATGCGATTTCCTGCGGCCCCATGACCTCAATCACCGCATGCATGCGAGAAGCCATGGCGTCGTCGACCAAGAGTTGACTCTTAGGATCCTTGCCTACCTTGATGATATCGTGACTGAGGGTCTCGCGGCGCACCAGAGCGTTGTTCTGGTAGAGCGCAAATGTCAGGACTGCTTTTGCCATTTTGTTTTTTCGGTGAGCGGTGACGTCATCAGCTATATGGCCTGGTGACGTGTTGTTGGACAACCAAGAACCCTTCAGGTTCCCAGTGTCGATAATTTTTGTCCGATCTGGGGTCGAGGCGAGTCAGCTCAACTCAAACCTTAGTTCTACAGGGTCCGAACGACCCGAAGATAAGGTGACGAGACTCAGATGGGGGACTCAATGAGAGGTAAAGGGCGTAGACAGGTAACCTGGGCTAAAGAGCAGTCTCTGGCCCAGGTTCAGATCTCTGATTAAAGATTCTCAACAGACTTGAGCAATTCACTAATGAACTGCGTACGCGGCTTGATCAGCGTGGACCGCTGCGCGCCTCGACGAACTCGAATACGAGAATCATTGGGGCCAAAGCCTCCAGCCGATAGAGGGTCATCCTCGAACTCGTAACCATAGCTATCGTCTCCGCCGGACTCTTTCACGTCCTGGGCGAAAGCGGCAGGTGCCGCAGCGAGCACGAGAAAGGATGCGAGGAGAGCGCAAGAAATTTTCTTGAAGTTGATCATGAGGCCTCTTGATTTCTAACTGCAGGGAAGTTGCAGTTAAAGTAAACTTTTCCCTTGGTTTACAGTGCCATTGTACTCACGAACTCTACGGCTCGTCAATGGACTTTTGAGTATGAAACGGCAAAGCGCCCCGAGCCAACAGACTCGAAGCGCTTGCCTTCAGGTCGAAGAGATTTACTTCTTCTTCGGTTCCGCGGGAGCTGCGCCATCTTTGGGAGCAGCTCCGTCCGCGGGAGCTGCTCCGTCAGCCGGTGCCGCATCCGCCGGAGGTGGTGGTGGAGCAGCTTTGGCTTGAGCTGCCTCATTCTTAGCGATCTGAATACTGTCCTCGATGAACATCACGGTATCCTTGATGTCCTGAATTCGACTCTCAGATACCTTTACGGCCGCCTCAAACTCAGACTTGCCTTTAGCGTTGTTGATGAAGGATTGATATTGGTCAGTCGCCTTCTTGTAGACTGCAACCTGCTCTTCCCAAGCTGCGATCTGTTCCTTGCCCGCACCAGCGCGCTTAGCTCGGAATTCTTCTGTCAAAATCGCTTCATTGTAAAAAGCCTCTGGACGACTCGGATCGATCTTCTTCGCCTCATCCAGGTGCTTCTGAGCGGAAGCGACGTTCTTGTCGTAGTTGGCGTCACTGATCATACCGCGCATCGCTAGCGCCAAGCCAAGATGAGCCTCGTAGGTATCAGGGCGCAACTTAATCGCCTCCCCATAGGCCTTCGCAGCCTCGCCGAACCCCCGGAACGAAAGGTTCACTGCCGCGTAGTTCATCTGCGCTTCGAAGAGCTTGGGATTGATCTTTCGCGCCCGACCGAAGGCCTTCACTGCTCCATTGTAGTTCTCCAACTCAACCAAGATCAGACCGGTCGTATTGTGAATAGGAGCGTAGTTGGGGTTCTTCTTTTGGGCTTGAGAAGCAACGAGCGCCGCAAGATCGAGGCGTTGCTTGTTGATCTTCTTCTTTTTTGCACCCGAAACAACGAGACTGCTGCGTTCTTTACCACTGCCTCCCCGCGCCTGCTCTAGGTAATAGAGCGCGAGCTGGTTGAACGCCGGCATAAAGCTGTCGTCGAGTGCCAAGGCGCGCTGCAGATTGAGTTGAGCACACGACAGATCGTCGTTGCAGCCAGGACCACCGGCGCTTCCACCCCGTTGCATCTGAAGAGCGGCTAGCGAAACAAGCCCTTCGACGTTCTGGAACTTCGCATCAATGATGATCTGGTTCAGCTCGCTAATAGCCGCGTCCACATTGCCTGATTCTTTGAAGCGGTAGAGAGCCAACTGGGCACGTGGACGGTGGAAGTCTTTGTCCACACCCGACGCCTCTTTGAACTGCTCCTTCGCCTTGGCATCGTCACCGCAGCGTTGGTAGGAGAGACCCGCGTTGTAGTGGGCCTCAGGGAGAGCTCGACCGCCTGCGTCTTTTTGCTCTTTTGAAGCTGCCAAGAACTGGTCTGCAACTGATTTACAGGAGGTCGGGGTCCAGCTACCCGCAGCATCGTTCTTCGCGAACGAGTCCAGAGCAATTTTGTACCCAGCGGCGGCCTTCTTGGAGACCATGGCACCGCTCTTGTCCTTCAGACCGCTCGGGTCCTCCACCTTGCCGCCGCCGCTACCAGCACCGCCGCCACAAGCGACGGTGCCTAGCAGAAGACCGACTGCGACCAGATTCTGACTTAGTATTCTCAAGTTCATCATCTTCTCTTTCGTTTTGCGGTCTTGGCCTTACTTATCGGCCTTGTTGGCTTCAGCAGCTTCTTTCATCTTCTGCTTGTCTTCCTCAGTCACAACTGGTGCCGCAACAAGGGGCTCTCCACCCAGATTGAGCGGTTGAGGCTGCTCGTCGAGGGGGTTGTTGACCTTGTTGGGTGCACCGCGGAACTCGTCGATCAAGTGGAAGTCCGCCTTGTAGTTTTCGGCCAGCCATTCTTCACAAGCACGGCTGTACTCATCGAAGTATTGATGCTGAACGGTGTAGGCCATGCAGACCACAAAGGCCCCCTTGGCTTGCTGCTTGAAAGGCTCGGATGCGTCGTCGAGAGCACCGTAATAGGCGGTGCGAATCTCGTAGTCGCGCTCCCATTCCTTGGGGATAGGCGCAGAACGGAAGTCCGCAACGAACTTGCCCCACATGGCACCCACCTGAGAACCAGAAGCGATAACCCAGCGCGGCGGAGGCACTGGCTGAAGATCAACGACCTTCTTGTACTCCAAGGCCGCGTCCATAATCATGGTCTTCTTCTTGGTGTACCAATCCTTCACCTTCGTAGCGATGTGCTTGGAAATACCGTCCTTGTCCTTGCGACCCTTGTACTTCGGGAACTCGTAGTCATCGACCTTCTGCTTCGCTTGTTCGGCGTTGTAGAAAAGAGCTTCACCGACCGACTCAAGAGCGCGACCGACTTCACGGTCTCCACCAGTCTTGCGGATAAGCTCCACGGCCTTTGCTGGATCCTTCCAGAGTCCGACCACTTTGGCGTACTCGCGACGAGCAGCCGGGTGAGTCTTCATCTTTGCATAGGCACGAGCCAACAGGGCATGAGCTTGCATACGCACGTCGAGGGCAGCCGCACGGTCAATCAATCGCATAGCCTGACCGAGCAATGCCTTGCGCGCCTCGTTCCAATCACCCTTGTCGCCATAGTGGGCGGCAATAGCGAAAGCGATCTGAGCGGCCTGCTCTGGCTTACGACCGCCGAATTTACTGCGGAACGTCTTGGCGTTGTCCAGCGCCTTGTCCTCGTCGCCTAGTCCGAGACGAAGTACGACGGCATCCGAGAGGGCCTGAACCGACTCATCACCTTTGTACTTCACGGTTTCAGCATAACGCTCGTAGAACTCCGCCGCCTTGTCGTACATCGCGATGGCTTGGTAGTTCCCGCCAATCTCGTAGATTGCTTTATGCGCCAGATCGGTGTCCTGCATCCCGTATCGCGGATCCAGGAGGATCTTTCGAGCCGAGATTGACTTCGCAAGCAGGCGGCCCGCCTGATAAGCGCGCGCCATGTTGTAGACGATCTCGTGAGCGGTCTCGCACTGCTTGACCTCTTCGCCTCGAGACTTGGGTCCTTCGCAGTAGTCTTTCCAGAGAGCTAGGTACGCGTCACCGCCAGACTTGTAGTTGTCCAGCGCCTCCTTGTAGTTACCGCTGTCGGCCTGAGAATCAGCAACCTCTACCCTCTTCTGCGCGGCAAGACGCTTCACGTCGAACTCAATGCGGGTCAAGAGCTCGCACTGGTCCTTGTTGAACTCAGCGTCCTCACCCTGACAGAAGTTCTTAATGAACTGGGGAACATCAGCGGCCATGTCCTCGAAACAAGTCGGCCTTGCTGGCTCGGTCTTTGAACCAAGAACGTTCACCGACTCCAGATAGAGCTGAGCGGCAAAGATTCCCGCGTCATGGTCAGGATGGTTAAGAGCGATATCTCGGAACCCGAGCGCCGCTTCCTCCCAGTGCTGAGACTCGAAGTAGGTGCGCGCACGGGCGTACTTCACCTCGACGTACTGCTCCTGAGCTTCCTTGTCGTCCTTACCGGGAGTGATGTAGCAAACGTAGCGATTGAAAGCCGTCACCATGCCCTTCTGCATGGGGGTGAACTCCTTGGGCTTAAACTTCGCCCATTCACCCTTGCTTCCTTTGCGATCCTCTTCCGAAGCGCCCTTGGGACCTAATCCTCGTCCCTTGCGATCCGACTCACCCTTGTGAACCTGGTCGTACATCTTCTGATAGCAAAGAACAGAAGCGTAGGCGGCTTCAGCTGCGTCTGGTCCCTTGGGGTCGGCTTCGACAACGGCGTCAAATGCCGGACCACATTCTTCCCAACGCTGGCGGAAGTAAAGCAGATCAGCCATCGCGTACTTGACCTTGTAGATCGTCGGCCAATCGGACTTGACGATACGGGGGAACTCATACTTCGCGAAATCATCTTCCGTGAAGTTGTCGACCACCCTCTTGTAGGTGTCGGCCGCAAGGTCCATCGTCTTCTCGTCGCCCGTACCCCGAACGCCACCGGTACCAACAGCCTCAAGGTGCCAGCTCATGGCCGTCTCGGATAGAAGACCTGCCGTCTCGTTGTCGCATTCGAGCTTTGCCTTGTCGGGCACCTTCATGCTGCCGAAGGTCTTTCGAGCGGCGATCTGAGAATCCAGCTCGCGAACGATAGCTTCTTTGTCACCCGACTTGGACGCCTGAACAGCCTTAGTGATCTGCGTCTGGTACCCGCACCAGAACTCACCCTTGTCGCGAGACATTAACTGCTTGTACAAGCCGATCGCCTCGGGATAGTGACCAGTGTCCAGATAGGCAAAACCGAGCTCACGCATCATCTCGATGGTTTTATCGTCCGAGCCACCCTTATCGCCGCTGAGCGGCTTGAAGTAGTTGTAGGCGCGATCAGGGCCCTGGCTGGCTGCATACACGGGAATGATGTCGCGACGAGCCTGCTTGGCCAGTTGTTCAGCACTCGGCAACTTCGAATGAGTGGTGCCGAACTTGATGACCTCTTTGAACTGAGTGAGCGCTTTGTCGTAGATGCCCTGGTTCCAGTAGACGTAACCCAGCTTGTATGCCGCGTAGCCCCAGAATTTGTTCTTAGGAGCAGGGTACTCCATCACCTTCTTGTAAAAGGATTCGGCGAAAGGCCACTTGCCCGGGTCAGCCGTTGCTTCTTGGAAGAAGAGCTCACCAAAAGCAAGGTAGGCAGCGGGAACGTACTCGGACTTAGGCGCCACCTTGACCAATTGCTGGTAGGTGTCGCGAGCCTTCTTCATGTTGCCCGCCTGCTCGTACTCGTAGGCGAGGTAATACAGAACCTCGTCAATCTTTGAGTACTTAGAGTACCACTTCGCCATACGCGCGTAGTAGCCAATCGCCTTGCCTCGAGCCGTCTTTTCGACCGCCTTTGCTTTGGCGATTTCTTTGCGCAACTTAGCGATCTTGGATGAGGACCCCTTCTTGCGCTTCAGATCCTGGATCTGAATGTCCTTGGTAATCCGCTCACGAACGGCAGCCTGCTCCAGCTCGGCATAGGCCTCAGCAAGGCGCAGAATCAACTGCTGATGCTCGTTCGTCCCTTTTGGCGTTTCCTTGTAGAGATCTTCGGTGCTCGAGATCTCATGAAACAGAAGCTGACGAGCCCGCTGCTTCATCGCCCCTTTACGAGTATCGCGTTCGGCTAGGTTTTCAAGCGCGCTGAGGTCCCCGGGACCAATGTCCTTGCGCTTCTTGGCTTTGGGGGGTGGGGGCTTACTCTTAAACGAAGTCCCTGCCCGTTTGCGACCTTCCGATTTGATAGCACCGGAAGGGCATTCGTTGATGGTCTTGTACGCCTCTTCACTCACGCACTCGGCACTCATCTTCTTTTCTGCCGCCGAAGCGTTTGCAGAAAGGGAAAGTCCAAATGCGGCGAGCAGTGTCGCCGTTAGTTTCAAATTCATCCTACATTACCTCCCGCAGGCCGAAGCTACTTCTTGGCGATAGAACCCGAGTTCGTCCCGCCAGTATTCCCCGTCGAATGGCCAGATGAAGTGCTCATCGTCGGGGTTAACAACGCCGAAAATCTTGGCGTCGGTTGCACTGACCTGGCCTTCTTTGATGGCCTGGTCCAACAGGTTTCTTTGAGCTGCAACGATATCGATCAAGATCTTCTTTCCGTTGCGCAAATGCTCTCCCATCTCGTCGACGTACCTTTGGTACCTGGAGATGGCTAGCTTTCCAGCGTTGGACACCCCCTTGGAGCGAGCGGCGGCGACCTTCTCTTTAACGAAAGTTCCCACCGACGATGACTGGAAGGGCGGTGGGGACTTCTTGAACTGGACCAGCTCGTTGTCCAAGAACTGCACATAAGAAATATTGCGCAGCAACTGACGGTCGCTGAGCGCCGTCTGAACAAGCGGCTCAATATCCTTGTCGATATCGGCTTCACCTTCGCGCACCTTAATCAGGAACTTGTAGAAGGCTTCTGCCTGATTTTCGCCCTGATATTTCTTCAAAACGGCCTCAAGTTTGTCCTTCTTGGGAACAGTCTTGACGTTGAATCGCGCCACGACAGCGGTTGCTCGCTCGTAATCGCAGTTGAAGAAGTAAACGATCGCCTTGAGGATTTCTGCCTCGGGGTAAAATGACCGCGGGAAGTAGGGCGACTTGAGCGTGTGAATATTGCCCAGAGCACGCGTGTACTGACCGGCCATGTAATAGGCCCAGGCCGCCTCGAAATGGGCGTCCAGCCAGTATTCACTGCTTTCCTCGACCTTGTTCCAGTAGTTCACTGCGGCGCTCAAAGCATCAGCGCGAATTTCCGGCACGTTGGTTTCGGGGTCGAGTTGAATCGACGCACTGTACATGGTCCGCGCCATCGAAAGATTCGCGAGATCGCGCATGCGGTCCGCGTCATCAACGTCTGCTCCCTCGTCCACCGCAGTTTCCACACGCTGGAACGCCTTTACCGCCGCAACGGCCTTCTTGAGCTGGATATAGCTGACGCCGCTGAAGAACTGAGCGTGCACGTAGTCAGATGACTTAGCATCCACACGCTGGAAAAGTCGGATCGCTTCCTGGAGCTGCCCCCGACGATAGTTGTAGCGCCCGAGAAGGTAGTTGAGCTTCCAGTACATCTCTTGCTGCGCTTTGTTGTCAAAGCGAGCGAGCTGCTCATCAGAATACTTACCAACATGAGCAATGATGTCCGCAGGCTCTGGCAGATCAGTGGCCAGCTTTGCCAGCCAAAGGAGAGTCTCCCCGAACTTCAGATGAAGTTGGTTGGCGGCGATCTTGGTAAAGGTATCGAAACTCGCCTGATAAAATTTGAGGTAATAGAGCGACTGCGCGAGATAAAACTCAGCAAGTTGCTGGTTGCCGGCATCGTCCCCGGTGTTTCCGTTGACGACTTCATAAAGTCCCTGAGCCGCTTGAGCGTAGCTCTTCCTGTCAAAAGCCGCCTTAGCCTGCTTCATCGCGTCGGTCGGTTCCCCGGCCACGGCGGCCACTCCACCGCTATCTTCGGTCTGTTCGGCGTCCAGGTCGACGACCTTTCCACCTCCCCCTTCGTCTAGATCAACGACTTCATCCTCGTCGTCGAGGTCCATTACTTCGGCCAGTGCAGGCGTAGAATGGAAGAGCCCCGCGGTAAAAGTAGATGCGGCAATGACGCCAACAGTGGCAATGCGCTTACGAAACATGTGTCCTCGTAGTTGAGCGGTGGTCGAATGAGAGTCTCAGGCTGCGGAGTCTGTAAAATACAGTACTGCGCCAATAACGAAAGACGGCCCACACCCTGGTGCGACCCGGTCCGTCACTGCTGAAACAATTTAAGCTCAAAAAAAATCCAATAAGTACGTGTAGATAGATAAACTACAGGTTGCGGGATGTTACGGGCAGCCTGAAACCAATGTCAAGCGAAGTCGGGCCTGAAGCACAGAAGTCGGTACTGTTACAGGCAGGTAGTCTAAATCGATTCGGCCTACACAGAAGCACCGAAATTACAATAAGCACGGAACCTTGTCGACTTCGAATAACCTTGGTAAATTACCTAGTTTTGGCGTTGACGGAATTCCTGTACATTCGCTAGTTTAGCCGCGGCCAAACGAGGGTGAGGAGTCTGTCTCTCCTCCCGGCCGTGGTGAGGTTGCTCCTGCATTGGGGCGAACCCCGGAGTAACCTGCCAGTTGAAGAAGGAAAGCAAACGAATGCGCATCTCACTCTTGCTAGCGATGGCCATTGGGGCCTCTTTCATCGGGTCCAACTGCGGAGGCAGCGACGTCGGTGACCCATGTACACCGGAAGACGAATACCTCACCTCTTTCAGTGGCTTCTCGCAGAACGAGGTCAATATTGAGAGCCGCTCCTTTCAGTGTCTCACGCGCGTTTGCCTAGTGAATCACTTTCAGGGACGTGTTTCCTGCCCCTACGGTCAGGTCGAGGACCCCGACGCACCCAACAGTGGTTTGGCTACGTGCATGGGAACCGAGGAACACCGAAAGTCACCGGAGTGTCTGCCCGGCGGGGTTCTCTATGAGCAGAGCTGCCAGGTCCCTGATCGTGACGGAGCTCGATGGGAGGATCGTATTGCGGTGCCGGTTGCACCCCAGTTCGCCGAGCGCCAAGCAGACGACACCGTGTACTGCTCGTGCCGTTGTGACGGCGCAGGAGATCCAAAAACCTTCTGCGAATGCCCAAGCAAGTACAAGTGCGAACCTTTGGTTGAAGACCTAGGTCTCGGCAAAGGTCAACTCGCTGGTAGCTATTGTGTCAAAGACGGCACCCAGTGGGATCCCGGTGACCCGGCGGTGGAGCCCTGTAATCCGTCGATTCGCCCGTGTGACGACGACTACTCCTTCGAGCGCAAGAACGACGAAGGCGAGACCGAGAAAGCCGCGCGCAACCAGGATAGCAACGCCTGCTTGCCCATTGGTGCAACCTGCGACAAGGGGCAGAGCTGCTGTAAGGCTCCCCGACGTGATGATTGCCGAGCTCAGGATGAAGGCGGCCTCGAGCGCAACTGCAACGGGACCTGCGAGGGCAATCTCTGCAAACACGGTGCAGATCCTTCAACCTGGGAGGAAATCTGGGTCGTCGAGACAGAGAAGTGCACCAAGGACGGTACCATCTGTAACTAATGGTCTGCGAGTTTTCTTAAACTCACGGAATCGGGGTCAGGGTAACCTGGCCCTTCTTTTTTTGTGGAATTACTGGGACTTACAATAGCATGCCCCAGCAAACGGTAACCAACTACACACGCTAAACATGTCAAACGCAGGCCTTTCCTAGGTCGAGCCCTCGCCCCGACAGGGGTGAGACCTAGGAAAAGCCGTTCCATGTTATTGCAAGCGGCTGTAGTTCGAAGAAATCTGTCAGCCTTCTGCTTTCGTGCATCCATCGACGCGCGGGCGTCTGCGATATTGATATGGGGAGTTTTCGTAAAGAGCTCGGTAATCGAGCAGAGACCATCGTAGCGGACTATTTGGTTGAGCAGGGTGCGCAAATCGTCGCACGAAACCTCCGATTGGGTTCACTGGAGATCGACATCGTCGCCAGAATTGAAACCCTAATTCTAGTGGTGGAAGTGAGGTACCGTTCTCAGGCCTCTTGGGAAACAGCTCTTTCGAGCGTGTCTCTCACGAAACGCAAACACCTACGACGAGCGGGGGAACGCCTGTGGCGTCGCCGGTATCGAGCCGATACGAGCGTCCTCAATATGAGATTCGACGTGGCGGCCGTCAGCTTCGTCCAAGGGCAACCGCAAGTAGAGTACGTGCCTGCGGCCTTCTGAGAGCCCTGACAAAGCTCATTCAAGCGAGCGTTCGAGAGAGCTGATCAGCCTTTTGATGGACGCCGCGGCCTGTTCGTTATCCGGCCCGAGCTCCGCGAGAGCTGACTTCAACTGCGCGATTTGGTCTTCCCTTTCCTTGCGCAGACTTGCCACCATCTTTCGGAAGGTTTCAAAGAATTCGACCAACTCGTCGCCCTTGCGCAGCCCCCAAGGAACTTCGAGCTTTCCTTTGGCCACGTCGCGAAGATGCCGTCGCATCTTGAAGATCGGCCCCGCTACCTTGTGTGTGACCACGATCCCCGCAAAGCCGATACCCAAGATCAGCAGAACAAGTGCGCCCGCGAGAGTCCAAAGCATGGTGCGCTGGGTGTCCTTGAGGGCCTGAGCCTGGTGAATGAGCGCATCGTGTTGCTCTTCCAGCTTCTGCTTCTGTGCGTCAAACTTTTGGTCCTCGGCTTTCGCCTCGGAGTTGAAGGCCGCCAAAAGATCCGGATCGTCCTGGTAGACCGGATCTTTTACGATGTTCATCCGAACAACAGCGCTTACTTTCTTTGACTCTGCGACGACCTCGCGCCCCAATGCGACGATCTGCTCGCCTTGCTCGGCGCTTTGAGCGCCCTGCGCGATCACCTGCGAGCTGGTCCGCCAAAGGATCACGCCGAGCGATATGCCCAAAGCCGAAGCAATGGCGAGCAGGTATCCCGTGTACTTGAGCTGAAACTTCTTATCGAGAAGAAGGTTCCTGAGCTTTCGTTGGTGTCGCCCAGACGCCGGAATGCTTGAGCTTGCTTGCATATTCACTGAGTCATCTCCCACAAGGGTCGCTGAGGTCTTGGATCCAAATCGTAGTTGGATTTCGACCAGGTCAGCAAGTCTAGTGCATGGCTGTCCTCGGCGCTTTCGTTATCAGAACAGAGGATACTGGACGATGGCGCGGGAGAAAGGCTGAACATCACGGGTTAAGCGAAGGGGCGAGAGCCAAGAATTGCTTCATCGCTTCTTCTGCGACAGTCACGACCAACTCGTTTTCTGATTTTTGGTCTCGAGAAGAAATTCCAGACATTCCAGCGGATTTCGAAAACGTGCCCATCAAGGCGCTGCCTGGATAAGTAAGAATGGCCACGTTGATTTTGACCTTGAGAATTCCACCCTCATAGACGGGTCGACTCAACTTGGGAGCCAGGAGGAAGGCTTTCGCGCCCGGAAACTTCTTGAGATCCGCAGAGGCTTGTTGAGGGGTCTGGCCAGCCGGGGCAAAGGCGACGTCCGAGCGACCAGCTGCCCCCTTGACGAATGCCGCACGCACCGGGTCATTCAGCCGGCTTGGACCAGCCACCTTGTCGATCGCAATCAAGAACTGAGTACCCGGTCCGATCGCAGGTTCGGCTCCCGCACCACCGAGTCGGGCCAGGGCTCGACGCAGCGCGGAAAGGACGGTCGTGTCCTTCTCTGTCCTCAGTCTGCTCTTGATACAATCGCTCCCCCCTTTCTTCAGCCGAGAAAGCGCGGTCGCTGACGCGATCCTCACAGTTCTATTCGAATCGGCGAGCGCGGAGCAAAGGGGGGAGACTGCGCGAACTTCAGAAGAAGCTCCCAAAGCCAGAGCAGCTTGAGTCCTCACTCGGAAGTCGTCAGCCGATCTCAAGAGCTGAACGTTACGTTCGAATCCCTGTCCTCCTGCAAGGGCAGTATTGGAAAACAGGAGCACCAATCCCAAGAACAAGCTACGAATCGCTATTGGCATCCAAGAAGAGGGTATCATTGCTGAGAGTTGTGGAGAATGTGGGTCTTTGAGTTAGGTGAACGACAGGCGACTGGAGCCAACCAATGATTGTATTCGGGGACCTCGTTCATCCTTCCCTCCACGAGGAGATATTTATCAAAACACCTTCGCCGAGTCATTGTTCTAACGCATAAAGATTATGATAGCGTGAACCACATGCGGCAGAACGATGCGACGTGGCGGAGCGTGGCTCTGGGAGCTGCGCTGCTTGTCGTCTGCGCGACGAGCTCAGCACAGGAAATCGAGATCACCGGTGAACTGCGGCTGGAGACTTATCTGGAAAACGCGGAGGGAACGCTCCGAGTCCTCGGCCAAGTCAGTGACGAACTCGGTGCGCCAGTGGTAGGTCAAGTCATTATTTTTGACGGCAATGTGGGACAACAGCCCCTACCCTTGCTTGATTGTGGCAAGGAGCGGGGCCAATCAGCACGAACCGTCCCACAGCTCCGCACAGACGACCTCGGACAGTTCTGTGCCAACATCACAACAACTCACAAACAGATTACAGTCCAGGCCAGCGCTGATCACTTCCCGCTCGTCACGAGCAAGCCCCAACCAGAACGTCTATCCCTACGCCACCCACTCTTTACAGAGGTTCCGCTCCACCTCGACAAACATGTCGAGCAGTCACTCGCCGTCGAAATCCTCGCAAGCACGCTCTCCGCTGGACACCGCCGACGGGCGCGGCTCAACCTCCAGATCAAATGTGGCGACGAAGAAAGCATTGTCGGTACCGAAGAAATAGTAGGAAGTCGTCTCGCGCGTTTCGAAATCCGGGCGAGCGAGTGGATGCCGCCCGGGCCGTGCGAGCTTGAGGCAACGCTATCAACAACCGGAATGCGTCGGGTATCGAGCACCCACCCGCTCATCGTCAGAGACCAAGTTCGATTGAGCGAGGCAACCCACACGGTCGTGGGCAACCATTTAGAAGTATCGGTCGAGCAGGACTCTCCTCGCTGGAGCGCTGGAGGGGTGATTGAAGGGGCTGTTGTCGGAGAGGCCCCCTTCGCAACCCTGCCCTTAGTTCAAGGAGAAACGACAACCTTCTCCGTCCCCATCTCCCAGGAATCTCGGCAGATTTCTTTCCAATATCGAGCCGAAGGCCCCTACTGGTTAGCTGGCCCGCCGCTATTGGTGAATCTACCAGCAACTCACCCGCTCTCGGATTGGCCCTGGCACGCAAGCGGCCTTTCGGTCTTCCTGGCCTGGGTTGTCTACAAGTGGTTTTGGGCGACACCCTTTCGCAAGACAAGAAACCGGCAACCCCAGGTGAAGCCGGAGCCTTCCGTCCAGTTCGAAACTACAAGTACTGGTCCGATTCGGGGGACTGTCGCCGATTGTCATACCGGAGAGCCCATTGCCAGGGCGACTCTCTCTCTCGAACCGCTGGGAGTGCGAAAAACTGACGGCGAGGCGTTAACGTCGGTCAGTGACGAGTTCGGCCGCTTCGAATTCGAAGCGGCGTTCTCCGAGCGGCCCTTGTCCCAACTCACCTGCTGCCACGAGGACTACGTTTCCATGAAAACGACCCTCAAGGGAAGTACGGTCACCCTGAGGCTGGCGTCGACCCGCCGCTCCGCCTTGCAAAGGTTACACGACTGGTCGGCGGCCGCCGGTTCGCCGTGGAATGTAGCCACTAAACCCACAGTTGGTCACATCGAAACTCTAGCTCAAGCGGAAGGCCGACGCGACGTCGCGCGCTGGACCGAGAACGTGAGCCAGATGGCCTACGGCCCCACTTCTCCCTCGGAGTCGGACATCGAACGACTGGGCACCAGGCCTCGACCGACACCAAAGCGTTCCTCCGACCTATCTTGAGCCGAGCGTTGACGGCAAAGATCCTCAGTTCTTATAGTCTCGGCCCCCGGGGCGATGGTTCATCAGCCGTGGGGCGACTTGGAAGGAATAGAACACACCATGGAAATCGCACTCGTCGGCCTCGTGGTGGTGGCCCTTGTCGTCTTCTTTCTCTTGAAGAAGAAGACGGGCCAACCACAGAACTTTGGCGACACGAATGATGCAGCTCCCTTCACCACTCCATCAAAACAAATTCACAACAAACCTGCTGCAGCAAGTTCGGAACCAGCGGCGTCTTCGAAGGTAAAGTCCACAGGTCCCGTCGCCACGTCTGTCGTAGAGCAAGCCCCGGGCGCCACCGACAACGGTCCGGTGGAGGCGAGTCTGGTTCCCCCAACAGAAGCCTCACCTTCCGTCACAGCACAAGACACCGCATCTTCCGCGGACGAGCCAACTTCCGATACCGAGACACAAGAACAGTCATCCCCCGAGGCCGATCTCGAGGAGGAGCTCGAAGAAGAGGGTGCTTCTCCGCCACCCCCTCCCGTACGAGGCGCCACCCCCACTCCAGAAACGGTCGGCCACCGCCCAGCACTCCTGAGCTTGAGAAAAGGTCTCGCGAAATCGCGACAAGAAGAAGGCTTTTTCGGTCGACTCAGGGGCTTAATCACGGGTCGCAAAGACATCGACCCAGCCATCGCAGAAGAAATCGAAGAAGTACTGCTCACCTCGGATGTGGGCGTCCAGACGACAGAGGCCATTCTTGAACGTATCAAGTCGCAGCTGGACCGGGGCGACCTCAAGAACGAAGAGCAGGTTTGGCAAGCACTCCGCGAGGAAGCTCGGCGCACGCTCTCAGTAGATGGACGTTCGGGGGGTGTAGCACTTCGGGGTCAACCAACCGTTATCTTAATGGTAGGTGTGAATGGCGCCGGAAAAACGACAACCATCGGCAAGCTTGCCTCTCAATTTAGCCAAGCTGGAAAAACTGTAATGTTAGCTGCTGGTGATACTTTTCGAGCGGCTGCCGTCGATCAACTCAGAGCATGGGGAGAGCGAGTCGGATGTGAGGTTGTCTACGGCAAGGACGGCGCGGACCCGAGCAGCGTGCTCTTCGATGCTGTAACAACGGCGAAGGACCGAGGCGTCGATGTCTTGTTGGCTGACACCGCGGGACGACTTCACACCAAAACCAATCTCATGCAGGAGATGACGAAGATTCAAAAAACCGTCGCCAAGGCCCTTCCTGGCGCGCCCCATGAAGTCCTGCTTGTGATCGACTCGACCAACGGCCAAAATGCGATGGCTCAAGCGAAAGAATTCAAGGAAGCGCTTGAACTGTCGGGCCTCATCTTAACGAAGTTGGATGGGACCGCGCGAGGAGGAGCCGTCTTGGGCATTTGTGACGCTTTGCAGCTTCCTATTCGCTATATCGGCGTGGGAGAAAGTGCGGAACATCTTTACGAATTTGAGACGGATGCCTTCGTTGAGGCGCTTCTCGGCACGGAGAAAGACTAAAATCCGCCCTGATTAAATTGTTATGGTTATTGATCGCGCGATTTTTTGCGTGATATAGTCCTCCCCGCATTGTGGGTCGCTTAAATTCCTCAATGTTTTTGAGGACTTGCATTATGCGGAACCGAGGCACTCGGTGAATTCTACTAAAATTGAATCCCAAACTGGCAAGAATCGACCCCTAGAACGGAACAAAACGAGGCATCGATGAAGAACACTCGCATCGCGCTCCTTATGGCTGCGGCCCTGTGGGCACTCCCCACGACTGCGCTAGCTCAGGAAGAAGGAGACGAGGCCGCCGAGGAAGGCGGAGAAGAGTTCGCGGACGAGGGTGGCGAGGCAGCCACTCCCGGAGGCGAAGCAGGCACGGAGGATGAGTTCGACGAATCTGAATTCGACGAATCTGAATTCGAAGGAGAAGGCGCCGAAGGCGGAGAAGGTGTAGGTGACATCTGTAAGATCGATCCTGCCGCTTGTCCCACCCTCAACATGAAGGACGAGGCAGCAAAGCCTTTGGATGAAACCATCCTGGCCGTGCAGCAGCGCTTCATCATCAAGAAGCGACGCTTCGAGCTCCAACCTTTCTGGGGAGTGACGCTCAACGACCAGTTCGTTCGTCACCCCGGTGTTGGGTTGGGCCTCAACTACTACGTTACCGAGGTGCTCGCCATCGGTGTCAATGGCCAATACTACGAGCCTTTCAACGTGGAAGCATCGTTCAACGCACAGGTTCGTCGAGCAGCACGCGTTGGTGTTCCCCTCACGGAGTACCAGTGGGCCGCTGCATTCAACTTCACCTACGTGCCCGCTAACGGCAAGTTCGCTGGCTTCCAAAACTTCATTTTTCACTACGACGCCTACGTAGTGGCGGGTATCGGCGCAATCAGCACCCGTCCTAAGCCCATCATTGATCCTGACTACCGAAGCTTTGACTACGCAATCAAACCGGCGTTCAACGCAGGCATCGGTTTGAAAATCTTCCTGAACCGATGGTTCGCAGCTGTTCTCGAAGTCCGCGATTACATCTTCCTCGATAAGCTTGAGAATCTCGAAATCGCGTCCTCGGACGCCGAGCGCGCAGACGGAGGAAAGGGCGGCAAGAATTGGTTGGACGAAAGCAAGCTCACCAACAACGTTCAAGCTCAGCTTGGTTTCTCAGTCTTCGTTCCGTTCTCGTTTGACTACAGACTACCCAAGGCTGGTGCAGATACGACCGGTCCTTCAGCGGGGGCAAAGTGATGGCTCAGGAGCGAGGACACAGCACCATGACAAGCACGATGTTTAAGACCATTCGCAATCTTCTGGTGGGCGCCCTAGTGGCAGGGGCAGCTCTGACCGTAGCGCCTTCAGAGGCGAAGGCAGAGGAAATCCGCTTGACGGGGCCGCTTGCTGGCGCCCCCGCCGTGCGTCACCTTCGACTCTATCGTGACTTCCGTTTGGAAGTTGCGCCGGTAGTCAGCTTCACCCTACTCGATCAGTATCGACGTCAGATCTTCTTGGGCCTCCGTGCCAACTTTGGTCTCACCGACTGGCTGAGCATCGGCGCTTGGGGTGCGGCTTCGAGCTCGATGGTTGGTCTCGATATCGATACCTATCTGACCAAGCAAATTCAGGACGTCAATGGTGGTCGCGACTGTTCCAATCGCCCCACCGACTTAGAATGTAAGCTGACGTCAGTGAACTTGGGGGATGACTTCAAGAACCAAATTGCGTCCATCAACTGGATCGCTGCTCCCCAAATCACGGCTTATCCCTTCCGAGGCAAGCTCGGTCTCTTCAACGAGATCTTCGTGGATGCGGACCTCTATCTCTTCGGCGGTGTTGGCTTTGTGGGCCTATCTGAGCGCCCCGACTGTTCACAGTGCATCGCAGAGGCAACTTTCGAAAAAGAGGATCGCATGGCGATCGCCCCGACCTTTGGTCTAGGCTTCACCTTCTTTACCAATCGTTGGACGGCGTTGGGTGCAGAGTGGCGCGGACTTCCCTTCAAGTGGAACACCGGTGGCTTCGACGTGGCCGGCGATGCAGACGGCGACGCTGGCAAGTTCCCGGACGGCCAAATCAGTAAGGCGGACAGAGAGTTTCACTTCAATCAGATGCTCAGCGTGAGCTTCAGCATGTTCTTCCCGCAAAAGCATCGCGTGAGCGAGTGACGACCCCTCGGGTCGCCCATGAAAAAAGCTCCCCAAAGGGGAGCTTTTTTCGTTTGTTGACAGTGGGTCACTGTCTTGCCCGTCGGGCGCCTCAGCAGGACTTCATTCAAACCGTCAAACCTAGAACGGCGTTCTCATCCGCTCTTCAGCAGGCACATGCACTCCTTGCCTTGAAAGAGAGCCACCGCGACTAATTTTGCGGAGCTCCGGAAAGCTGACCATCTTGGAGAGAAAAACCTAGGGGAATGTGATCCCGCGCCGATTCTGTTAGGGCGGCAGGAATAGTCCACCTCTTGTCGACCAGGCCGGTGGCAATGCGGTTTTTGACACGAAGCGACTCTTCGGTACTCATCGCGTCCACGAGTCCTTCGACGGCTTCAGGGAGACCACAGGACAGAACGGTTGTAACGGCTGCAAAGCGAACCTCCTCGCTCATATCAGTCAAGAAAGGCTGCACAGCGACCATGACTTCTTCTGAAGGGAATTCGGCCAAGGCTTGTAGAAGTTGTACCTTCGGCTCCGGGTTGCGGACGTACTCGGTGTCGAATTCATCCAAGATAGACAAGAGCTCCGTGACAAGATCTTCCTGAGAGAGGATCCCACGTAGTGCCTTCATCGGCCACGTCAAGGAAGGAGCCTTGGGGCAGTACTGTCGAATCGGTTCGAGCGCCTCGGTGCCCGCTGCAATGATTCCATGAACGGCGAGTTCTTTTTCCTCGTTGTCTTTGATCGAAGGGTCCAGGTTCCAATTGAAGCGCGAAAGCAGTACGCGAGCGGCGCTAGCGCTCTTCATTTGAACTAGACGGTGAATGGCATCTTCGCGGTCGAGGTTTTGCGACAGCTTGTTTGAAACCATCTTCTGTAGACGCTGAAGTTCCTTTTCATCGCCCGATGTGCCGTCTTTTTTCTTGAAGAGATCAAACAATCCCATTTTACCCTACTTATCTCGATTGGAGCCTACGCTCGGCTTTGGAAATGCCCCGGTCAATGGCCCAGACGCCGCGCAACCTAAACTAAGGCCACCACAAGATCCAGCAACCCCAAGGCAAGAAAAAGGGGCCCCTGGGAGCCCCTACTTGATCATAAGCGAGAGAAGAAGAAGGTCTCTTAGCCTTCCTCTCCTTCGTTCACGCCCAGAAGGCTATTGAGCAAGCTGTTGATACGCGAAGTCAGCCCCCCCAGCTCGTCGTGCTCGAGATCGAAACGGAGATCTTGCTGACCGTTGATCACCAGGAGAAGCCCCTCCTCAATCTCGGCGATGGGTCGCGAAATATAGTTGCCCAACAAGAAGCCTCCAGTGATGACGAGAAAAAGCCCCAAGAAACCGACAGCGAAAACCGGCCAAAGTAGCGAATCGACGCTTGAGATCGCGGAGGTGGGCACCGCCGCCACCAGTACTGCCCCAGGAAAGGAGGTCATGCCCATTGTTCCAAGAAACTGGCCGGCGTGGGCGCGGGGCACCTGAACGACCTTTCCGTTTTGGGCACCTTGAGCAGCCGTCAACACAGCTTCCTCTTGGAAAACGGAAGCTCGACCGCCTCCAATGGCAATAGGGCGTCCCTCGACGAGAAGAGCGATTCGGTTGCCAGACGTCTCAACGAGACGCGACAGACGCTCGTCGTTGAGCGCCGTTGCCAAGATGATCGCGCCTACGATCTCTCCCTGCTTGTCGCGAACAGGGGCGTAGGAAGCGAGAAGCTGTTCTTGGCGCTTTTCATCGGTCCAAAGAGCACTGCCCGTGTTGCCCGATTGGAGAGACGCCTTCAGCCCCGGATAAGCGGCGGCGACGCGATCACCGCGCATGAGCTCGGAACCGTTGCGCCCCATGCCCACACCTTCGGCGTCAACGAATAACACCATAGAAGGAGCCATCTTCGAGAACTCCCCCGAAGCCACGGCTTGGTCGCGCAACTGATTGGCAACGCTCGTGGCGGCCTCGGCGCGCGCGTCGGCCGTTCCTGCCTCAAAGGGGCTGGTCACCTTGTCGAGCGCCACCTGCCGGTCAAGCCAGCGCTCTGTTTGCAGCGCGTCAAGACTCAGTCGTGCTTCGGCAGCCGTCAACGACCGGCTCAGCTCAGCCCTCTGCAACTTGGGATCGGCCACCGCGCTTTCAAGCGACGTGCGCAACAAGAAGAATGTGATGAGCGAAAGTATTAAAACAATCCCGCCGTTTACGAGGATGATTTTCCAGCGCATTTGCCTTCCCTGTGGTCCCTCTCCGCTTGAGTTTCTAGTGACTCGATCCCATCCCTCGAGATCGCCGTCCCTGACGCATTGAGGCTACCATTGTGCAGCCTCAAACAAAACACCTCCGGAATAGCGGTCAAAGAAGCCGGTGATTAAGCCTTCTCGTGAGTCGACAAGGAAGACCCCGCCCAGGTGTGCCGGAAGCAAACCTAGACGGGGTCTATCGAAGGGGGTGAGTGACGGGAATTGAACCCGCGACGCCCGGAGCCACAATCCAGTGCTCTACCACTGAGCTACACCCACCAGACCGAACCAAACGGTTCGCTCGCTAGGAACGCTGGCGTCCCCGCGGGAGGGGTCATGTAGCCGCAGAGTGAATTCAACGCAAGGCCCAAAAACCGGTTGGCGAAGAGAAAGCAAGGTCGCCCCCGAGATCCCATTGGCCCGTTCGCCGGCATGGGCAACAGCACCCCAAACTGGGCAGCGATAAATGCAGGAAGAACTCTGCTTCCTTTCGACTTTACAGCAATACTGTTCCTGCTAGCGTGTGCCAACCATGAGATACGCCAGGTACGTTATCGCCTCCGCTGTGAGCGTTCTGTCAGCATGTAGTCCCCCGGCCGATCCCATTGGACGGGGCGCAGCTCACTTCGCGGTGGATGATCCCCTCGCCTCCGATCTGCGAGACGCTAAATTCACTTGTGCTGTTCCAGGTATCGGCGGAATCGGTGCCCCCGGAGAGGATCCGACTCGGCCAAAGCCTGGATTTCCCCCTGACCTTCCCACGAGGGGAAGCACAGTACAGCCCGTCAACATGGGTCGCAAAGTGGCCGACGGCGAAAAAGCCGGCGACTTCGGTAGCTACCGAGTCGAATGCAAAGTGTCAGGAAAAAACAGCTTTTCCATCGAAATCGATCTCGCCGGGCCGAACGCGTCTGAGTTTGCACCCAGTACGAGCGGTGAGGCCGCTCTGCGACTCGTGGGCTCCGTGGACGGGGCCACGGGTGTCGGAACGGGTCAGGTCTATGTCCGAACCACCGAAACGGCAGCAATTCGTCCTAATCCGGAAAAAACCTGCTCGCTGCAAGTCCTGACCGACTCAAACGATGCGAGTATCTATCGGGTCGAACCAGGTAAGGTAGACCTCACCTTCGTGTGCGAAGACAACACCCCGACGACAGCCGAATTTTCGAGATGTGAGACGCGTGGGACGGTGACCGTCGAAAACTGTCTCGAAGATTGACTCCCGTCTTCGCCATTCGGCTTCGATGAAAAAAAGCACCCCTAGGGTGCTTTTTTTCGATTACCTCGCTCGTAGGAAAACAGATGGACCTGGGCGGCACTCTTTGAACGGGCAGGCTCCCCCCGCGCCGAAGTTAAAACCGAATATCAGCTGGCATCTGGAATTGTGGCACGCATCTCGTCCACCGAAACGTCCTCAAGACGAATCAACACGGCGGTCACATTGTCCTCACCACCGTGCTCATTGGCGGTATTGACTAGCTCCTGGCAGGTCAACATCAGGTCTTTCGATGAGCTAATGATTCTACCGAGCTCATCGTCGTCCACCATTCCGCTCAAACCGTCGGAACAAAGCAAGTACACGTCTCCAACCTGAGCGTCGAAGGAGCCAACGTCCACGGCTACTTGATCCTGCATTCCCAAAGCGCGTGTGATCACGTTCTTAGGAAGCTCACTCCGCTGCTCTTCAGACATGTCGGGCATCGCTGCTAGATAGTCATTCACTAGAGAGTGGTCCCTTGTGACCTGTTCGATTTGGCCGTTTCGAATGCGGTAGGCGCGACTATCGCCCACATGCGCGATGTAGATCCGCGAACGCCGCGGACTGAAGAGTGAGGCCACAACAGTAGTCCCCATCCCCTGATGCTCGGAAGAGGAGGCGCCTAGCTCGCAGATGCTCCGATTTGCAAGCCGGATCCCAGTGACTAGACGGTTCTCTTCTTCCGACAAGCTCGGATCAAAAGAAAAGGGCCAGGTCACTTCTTCCAGAGCTGCACTCTCGAAGAACTCGGGAATGATCTGAGCGGCCATCTTGCTGGCAACATCCCCAGCCTGGTGGCCCCCCATTCCGTCGGCCACGACATACAAGTCGTAGGCGGGAACGACCGCAAAGCTATCCTCGTTGTGTTCTCGCTGAAGTCCCACATCCGTGAGTCCAGCCCCAACTGCACGCATCACGACGCGACTCGTCCCCCATCAATAGGCTGAGCGGCTGGATTCATCATTGAGGGGAGGATTTCATGCCGCATCAGGGGTGTCAAGACTACCAACGAAGCGACACAATGGGGCAAGTTGCCCAGAGGACGCGGACAAGTGCGACTCGCTCGCACCGAGCGATGGGGGCGGAGAGGGGCTGGGCAAGACGCGACGAGCGTTTGCCATGGTGGGAGATGCATAGTGTGGATAAACGCAATCGCCGGCCGAACCTGCAGCTCAAACGGTGAGGATTTCTTTTTCTTTGGCGGCAACGAGTTCATCGACCGCGGTCACAGCACCCGATACGGTGTCCTCTACCTTCTTCTTGGCTCTTTCGACTTCGTCTTCGCTCGCGTCTCCTAACTTCTTCATTTCAGCGAGGAAGTCGAGGCCCCCGTGACGCGCCTTGCGAATCCCGATCTTGCAATCTTCGCCGTGCTTCTTCGCAATCTTCGTGAGTTCTTTACGACGATCCTCGCTGAGGGGAGGAACGGGAACGCGAATCAAGTCGCCGTCCAGTTGAGGGTTGAGTCCCAGATCGCTTTCGCGGATCGCCTTGTCGATGGCTTGAACCTGGTTCTTTTCCCAAGGCTTGACCGTGAGCATGCGCGGCTCGGGAACCCCGATCGCCGCCATCTGACCGATAGGTGTTTTTGACCCGTAATAGTCCACGCGGATAGCATCCAACATGCCAGGATGAGCTCGACCTGTACGCAGTTTCGACAACTGGCCCCGCAGTGCCTCGTGCGCCTTGTCCAGGGAGTCCTTCAATTCCTCAAATACTTCTTCGATCATGATTCCTCGATCGCCGATTCTGGCCCGGATTTCTTGGGCAGTTCGACATTTTAGATGGGCCCCGCCTAGGAGCCAGAGCGGGCCAAAAGACCCGCCGGGGTATAGCAAAAGCTGAGGAGTTGAGCGACCCTCAGGGGACTAGATGCGAGTCCGAGTATTGAGTTGGAACATCCACAAAGGAATCGGCGGAATCGACCGACGCTATCGCTTGGATCGGATTGCCGAGGTTCTACTCGCAGCCCGACCAGACGTGGCTCTGTTGCAAGAAGTGGCCGACCACTGGCCAGGAGCCGGCTGCGATATACAAGCGGAGCGCCTGGCCCACGACTGCGGATTCGTCGACTTCGCCTTCTCTCCCGAGCACCGGTTCAAAGTGGGCGGTTACGGCAACGCCGTTTTATCAACACTACCGATTGTCGAAACAACACGCCTCGACCTCAAGATTGGTTGGCGCAAGCAACGCAGCGCGCTGCAGGTTGGGCTTACGCTCCCCGAAGAAGCTCACCACAGGCAGCTATTTGCGACCAGTTTGCATCTCGGACTCGCAGAGACCGAGAGACGCAAACAGCTCGCCCGCCTCTTCGAGGTCGAATCCCACCACGCGCCATCTGCACCTTCGGTCTTGGGCGGTGACTTCAACGACGTGTTTGGCTCGCTCGAAAGGAAGTTTCTCAGCCCCCGGGGCTATTGCCGAATGGCGGCCGCACAGCGCACCTTCCCGGCGGCGCTACCGCTCATGAAATTGGACGGGATTTTCGGCTACCATATGAGGCCAATCGACTTGCCGCGCGACTGCGGTCGATTCGAAGGAACGGCCTCGGACCATCTGCCCCTTATTGCGGACTGCGAAATCGAATAGAGCACGGCTCTCGAAAATTGGAGAGGTAAGCAGTTAGCCCGGCCAGACGCCACCTGAAGGACACAGGGCTGTTACTCGTTTTCGAAGCTGTGGTGGAAGTCGACGCTTCAGAATTTCACGCACCTCACGCGGGCGATACGCCTGACTGAAGTGCATCAAAACGAGATGCTGATTTTGGAAGCGGTCCGCTCGATCAATGATTTCGTCAAGATGAACATGATACTTGCGTCGCGATTCTTCTTTCGACTTCTCGGTATCGACAAAGGTACACTCCAAAATGAGAACACGGCTCTCGTAGAGAGATGGATGGTCGTCAAGCACATCAACCAGCGAATCAGTCACGTAGGCGAGCTCAAGTCGTTCAACAGAATGAAAAAGGTTGCGCCCTTCCTTCTTGTGACGAGCAATTTCTGCCCCAGAAAGCCCGAGAAACTCTGGGCGTAGTTTCTCGACTCGTCGAAACAACTGGTACCCTAGAGAGACAACCGAGTGGATCGTCCGAAAACAGCGGACGTGAAGATCGCCATAGAGGGCAGCTTCTTGGCTAGGCGCCATTCCCACCATGGGCAGTTCGAGAGCGCGGCGTTGTCCTCGACTGAAGGCCGCAAGACCGTCAGCGATGTCGCCTTTAATTTCCTCCGGAACAAAGGTGAGTGGCGCGGGGGCCCGGCAAAGCCCGCGAACGCCGAGGAGCGCGGGGAGCGCGCCGATGTGATCCGCATGCCCATGAGAAAGGAAGAGGTACCGTGCTCCCACAAAAGAACGGGGAGCCATGCCCGCGTCGAACACGGCAGAGAGCTCGGGAACGTGGATCGCCGTATAGACCCCTCCTACGGATACTCCAATGATCGTGATCTGATCGAGATCGAGTTGAGTCAGCATGCAGGGCGCATCGCGGAAGCCACAAAGACACTAGTTTCGGCGTCGATCGCTTCGCGGGTGAAGTCGGAAGTCAGTCGAATGCGGTGGAAGCCCGCGTAATGCAAGTGAAGAGCTACTTCCTGGGGCTGATACCAACGTTGGGTCAAAAGTTGCGCCCCCGAGGGGCCGTCCATTTCGGTCACTCTCACGCCAGCGATAGGATCGTACTCTGGCATGTCGATCCGAGGAAAGGGCAAGTCGAACAGGATCCGCCCCCCGGGTTTTAGATGCGTAAAAGCATGGGATAGAAAGGAGGCCATGTCCTGCACCGAGTACAGGTGACAGAGCGTGTGGAACGCAGCTACGACAAAGTCGAATCGCTTCTTGGAGCGGAAACTGCGCATATCCGCCTGATGCACGCTCGCGCGTGAACGAAGAGCTGCAGGCGAGCAACGAAGTCGCTCACGCAAAAGCGCAACCATCGAGGGGCTCGCATCGACGGCGCACACAGAAGCCCCTTTTTCTACAAGAGGAAGGGTGAGCCGCCCTGCGCCCGCGCCATACTCGAGTACAGAACTTGAGGCGGAGATCCTGCGCCGATAGAATGCCACATCCTCCGTCCGCTCGGCGTAACGAGCCTCATAGTGGGCGGCGTGCGCGTAGTGCTCCTTCGCGCCGGGATGGAGAGGAAGTGGAGCCGTGTTCACGGGATCTGCCTTAACACGCCTCATTTCGTGCATCGAGGCGCAGTCAACGAAAAGAGATGCTAAGCCCCGAGAGCAGGTCTTATCCATGCGGGAATTCTTAGCAGCCATTCGAGAAGAGTCATTGCCCGGAATTTGGTCGAAGGGCGTCAAGTTGGCCCGGGCCGATGCCGTTACCCTGAAGGAGTCCCTTCCTGGAGAACATGTCTTTCGTGTAAAGACTCCAGGCAGAGCGGTAGCCCCCTTGTGCGTGCTCTACTTGCAAGAAAGAGAGTGGACATGTGATTGCGGTTCTGACCAGGATCCGTGTGAACACTCCATCGCCGCCGCTATCTATGCCAACGAAGCGAGCACGAGCGGTCGTACCATGGCCAAGAGCGAGGATGTCGAGCCCCAGCTCGCCTACCGGCTCCGTCGCGGTCGCAACAAGAACGTGACGATCGAGCGCCTCGTTATCTTTCCGGGGGGCCGCGAAGAGAAACTCAAAGAACCCCTTTCTCGTTCGGTCGCAGCGGGGCGTACCCTCGTCCAGCCGACTTCCGAAGACTTAGAGGTGGATCGCCTGCTGGTAGCAGCGGGTACTGGTCCGACGCGAGTCTCTACCGGGCAAGGTCTATCGCCCGAGGGAATGGAGCGGGTTCTTCGAGCTTTGAGTGCAGCTAAAGACGTAAGGCTCGACAACACACAGGTGGGCATTGACCTCTCCCCCATCTATCCCAAGGCGCGCGTCTTCGACGACGGAGGACGAGTCGTGCTCCAAGTCGAGACCAGCTCAGAGTTGGAAGAAGTGCTGGACCGCGGCGTTGGGCTGGCGGCTGGCAAGTTGCGCCCTTTGGGAGCCGTCGAGCTTTCAGGCGCCCGATGTGAACGCTTGCCCTTGCGCAAAGTCGTGGAGGAGCACGAAATCGGGGAGCTTATGGCTCGAGTGCTCCCGGAGATCGAGCGACATGTACGGGTTCAGGTAGACACAGACCGGCTTCCGAAACGGGGTGGAATCAAACCCCCGCGCATTTCTTTCGACATGTCCCCTCACGGACACACCCTCAGCGTTCTGCCTACTCTCGTCTACGGAGACCCCCCAGAGATCCGCATTGATGGCGACAAGGTCGTTCACCTGCGCGGAGAAATCCCTCGACGGGACCTCAACGCGGAAAAGCGACTGCTCTTATCTTTGCGCGAAGAACTGAACCTGGTCACCGGCCGCTTGGTTCACTTTGACGGCAACGACGCGGGTAAGTTTGCCAAGAGGCTCCAAGCCTTCCAAGCTTCGGTAGAAACCACCTTCTCACGCGAAGTCATGAGTCAGGTTGGAATCGTTCCACGCATCACCATTGATGGAAACCGCTTCGAAGTCGCTTTTGAAACGGATGAGGACGAAGCGCGCCTGGCCTCGATCGCCTCGGTCTATCAGGCCTGGCGCGATGGTCTCGATGTGGTTCCTCTGCAAGACGGAGGATGGGCGCCTCTGCCGGTTGACTGGCTCGAACGCTACGGACACCGAGTCGCCGATGTTCTAGCCGCGCGAAACAAAGATGGCGTCGTTCCCAAGTACGCCGCGGCCCCCTTCGCGGCCCTCTGTCAGGAGCTCGGACATCCAAGTCCGCCCAGTTTCGACAAACTCCGCCCCATTTTGGAAGACTTTTCGGAGCTCCCCTTCTCGCCCCCGCCGACAGCCGTGACCGCCACTCTTCGCCCCTACCAGCAGGAAGGTGTCAACTGGCTCAGTTTTCTCTCGAAGACCGGTTTGGGGGCCGTCCTTGCTGATGACATGGGTCTGGGAAAGACTCTGCAGACTTTGTGCACGGTGGTCGGCAGAACCTTGGTCGTCTGTCCCCGCTCAGTCGTGTTCAACTGGCAAGCCGAGGTCCATAAGTTTCGACCGGACCTTCGCGTCGAGATCTACCACGGTCCTAAGCGAACACTCACCCAAGCCGACGTCACGGTCACAACCTACTCGGTTCTTCGACTTGATACGAGCGCGCTCATGGACCACGGCTTTTCTACCGTGGTTCTCGATGAGGCCCAGGCGATCAAGAACCCCAACAGCCAAGCCTCTCGAGCTGCCTTCGATTTGTCCGAGTCACTTTCCGAAGATGCGTTTCGCGTAGCCCTCTCGGGTACACCAATCGAGAACCGCCTCGAAGAACTCTGGAGCGTCTTTAGGTTCACCCACCCTGGCTTGCTGGGGAAAAGAAGCGACTTCATGAAGAGGTTCGGACGGCCGATCGGGGAAGGCAACCAGGAGGCGACCTCGCGCTTGAAAGGCTTGATCAAACCGTTTTTACTTCGCCGTATGAAGCGCGAGGTCGCCCAGGACCTCCCGCCTCGAACGGACGTGACCCTTACGGTCGAACTCGACGAAAAAGAGCGTGAGCTCTACGACGCCATTTACGCGGCGAAGCACAAGGAAGTTGTAGAAGCCCTCGAAGCCGGGGGCAGCGTGATGGCGGCTCTTGAAGCATTACTTCGCCTGAGACAAGCAGCGTGCCACGCTGGCCTTGTACCGGGCCAGCAAGCAGAATCATCGTCCAAGATCGAAGCTTTGGTGGACGCCATGTCAGATGCCACCGCGGATGGGCACAAGTGCATCGTCTTCAGCCAGTGGACAAGCTTTCTTGATCTAGTCGAACCCGAACTCAAGAAGAACGACATCCGCTTCGTTCGCCTGGATGGTAGTACCCGCGACCGAGGCGCCGTAGTGGAAGAGTTCCAGGCAGACGACGGCCCTCCGGTGATCTTGTCCTCTCTCAAGGCGGGAGGAACGGGCCTCAACCTGACGGCCGCAGACCACGTGTTTCTTCTCGACCCTTGGTGGAACCCGGCTGCTGAAGATCAAGCGGCAGACCGAGCCCACCGCATTGGTCAAACCCGCCCCGTTACGGTCTATAAAATTATCGCGAAAGACACGATTGAGGAGGGAATTGTCGAGCTACAAAAGAAGAAGCGAGAGCTTTCCGAAGCGGCTCTCGGTGATGGTGGCGCCGCAGGAGGAATCAGCAAGGACGACCTGCTTGCTCTTCTGAATCTGGATTCCATACTCCAGGGGAAATAGCCGTTTTGCGCAAGGGCAGCGGCCGAAACCTTGCGGGAGGGACCCTTTGACCTCAGCCACCAGCTCTTTCCATCCGGCCGTACGGCGCTGGCTCAGCGATACCTACGCGGGCCCAACCGAAGTCCAAGAGCGAGCCTGGCCGGCTATTCGACGAGGAGAGCACGTACTCGTCGCAGCACCTACGGGGTCCGGGAAAACCCTCTGCGCCTTCGTTAACGCGATCGACGTTCTGGTGAGACAAAGCGAGCATGCGGCGCTGCCCGCTCAAACCTTTGTCCTCTACGTATCCCCGCTCAAAGCTCTATCGAGAGATATCGAGCACAATTTGAAAGAGCCCCTCATCGGGATCACTCGTCGGCTCCGACGTTCCAGCGAAGCCGAGCCCGAGATCCGTACCAGCGTGCGCACCGGTGACACCCCAACTCACGAACGAACCAAGCAGGCCAAAAAACCAGCTCATATCCTGGTAACAACGCCAGAATCGCTCTACATCCTCCTCACAACGGACAGCGGCAGACGGGCGCTCGGCGCAGTCAACACGGTTATTGTCGACGAGATTCATGCTCTCGTGAGGGACAAACGGGGCTCTCATCTCAGCTTGTCTCTAGAGCGGCTCGACGCACTTCTGGCCGAAAACAGCTTACCGCGAGCGCAACGTATCGGGCTTTCCGCAACCCAGAGGCCGATATCCACCGTGGCTCACTTCCTCTCCGGTTGGGACCCCTCGACGAACTCGCCTCGCCCGTGCACGATCATCGACGAGGGCCATGAGCGCCCACTTGATCTAGCACTTTGCGCGCCAGATGAACCCCTGGCAGCAGTGATGTCCGCTCAAGGCTGGGAGAACATCTACGACCAGTTGACCGAACTCACCCTCAAACACAAGACCACGCTCGTTTTTACGAACACCCGAAAGTTGGTCGAGCGAGTGGGACGCTTTTTGAGTGAACGCCTCGGCCGACAGCTCGTCGCGACCCATCACGGTAGCCTGTCCAAGGAGCGTAGATTGGCGGCCGAACAGGACCTCAAAGCCGGACGCGTTCGCGTTTTGGTCGCCTCGGCTTCTCTGGAACTCGGGATAGATATCGGGGACGTGGAGCTCGTCTGCCAGCTCGGCTCACCGAGGGGTATCTCCACCTTTTTGCAACGCGTCGGTCGAAGTGGTCACTGGGTCGGCGGTCTTCCCAAAGGGCGACTCTTTCCGATGACACGTGACGATCTCGTTGAATGCGTGGCCCTTCTGTGGGCGAGACAATCAGGAAAGCTTGATCGCCTCGAGCTCCCTGAACAACCACTGGATATTCTGTCTCAACAAATTGTAGCCCATCTGGTTCCTGGAGAATCGAGCGTCGTAGGAGTCTACGATCTCGTGAGGGGCGCCTACCCCTTCCGCGATCTCGACGAGGAGAGGTTCATGAGCGTACTCGAAATGCTCTCTGACGGGTTCTCCACCGCTAGAGGACGTCGAGGAGCTCTCATACACCTCGATACAGTGGGCCAGCGTATCAAGGCAAGAAAGAGCGCTCGACTCATTGCCACCACCAACGGCGGAGCGATCGCCGACAACTTCGACTTCGACGTCGTCCTCACGCCCCAGGATATTCGGGTCGGGTCGGTGCACGAAGACTTCGCCGTCGAATCCAGCCCAGGGGACGTGTTCCAACTCGGAAACACCAGCTACCAGGTGCAAAGAGTCCAGGGAGATCGAGTCCTGGTCAGCGACGCGCACGGCGCACCACCCAGCCTCCCTTTCTGGCTTGGAGAGGCGCCTGGGCGCAGCAACGAGCTCTCGACAGCTGTATCGCATGTGCGCGCGTTGGCTTCCGGCTGGCAGAGTGATGCCGCTTCTGGCTCCCTACAAGATCATCTACAAACAAGATTGGATCTAGAAGGTGTTCCGAAGGAGCTCTGGCGCCAGCTTTCGGAATATCTACAAAGCGCGTGCATTGCCCTGGGCGATCTCCCTACTCAAGAACAGATCATAGCTGAGCGATTCTTTGACGAGAGCGGGAACATGCATGTAGTCGTGCACAGCCCTTTCGGCACCAGACTCAATCGAGCTTTTGGTCTTGCGCTCCGAAAACGGTTTTGCAGAAGCTTCAACGTCGAACTCCAGGCCGCGATCACCGACGATGCCATCGTACTGAGTTTGGGCCCGATGCACAGCTTCCCTTTGGCTAGTATTTTCCAGCTTCTTCACTCGAAGGTTGCCCAAGACACGCTCACTCAGGCACTGCTCGATGCCCCTCTCTTTGGCACTCGATTTCGATGGAATGCGTCTCGAGCTCTGGCCGTCCGACGGTTCGCGGGAGGCAAACGAGTTCCCCCCAAGTTCCAAAGGATCGCGGCCGACGATCTTCTGGCCGTATGCTTTCCAGACCAAGTCGCCTGTCTCGAAAACATAGGTACCCACCGAGAAATCCCCAGTCATCCCCTCGTCGAGCAAACCCTGCATGATTGCCTGCGCGAGGCCATGGATCTCCCCGGGCTGCTTTCGCTCCTGCAGAAGATCGAGAACCACGAGGTTCGAACACTGGCCCGAGATCTAACAGAGCCGTCTCCCCTCGCCCACGAGGTCATCGCCGCTCGTCCCTACGCGTTCCTCGATGACGCGCCCCTCGAAGAACGACGAACTCAAGCTATCTACATGCGTCGTTTTGCTACCGTGGAGTCGGCTCGCGACCTCGCCGAGCTCAGCCCCGAGGCCATCGAACAGGTGCTCGCGGAAGCTCGACCCCTAATCCGCGACGAAGATGAGCTACACGACGCTCTGTTCATCTTTGGCTTCTTCAAGAGCGACGAACTCCCCCAAGCAGCGTGGGTCGAAAACTTGGTCGCCTCCCATCGAGCGTATTGGGTAGAAACCGGTGCAGCCCCCCTTTTAATCGCCGCCGAGCGCTACGCCTGGTACCTGAGCCTCTTTGGTGCACCCCCTCTCCACCCACGTAAAGGCCCCAAGAACCTCTCCGAGATCACAAAAGACAAAGCACTGCGCGAAGTCGTCCGAAGTCGCACCGAACTCGTCGGGCCTACCACCGCGACGGAGCTCGCCGAAGCGCTCGGGCTGCCGCACGGCGACATCCAAGTAGCCTTAGCCGCATTAGAAGGAGAAGGCTTCGTGCTGCGAGGTCGTTTCAGAGCAGGAGCAAACGAGGATGAATACTGCCAACGTGGCCTGCTGGCTCGGATCCATCGACTCACACTGGCTCGGCTAAGAAAGGAAATTGAGCCGGTCAGCCCCGTGCAGTTTGTTGAGTTTTTGGTTCAGTATCAGGGACTCACCCCTGCTACCAAACGACGAGGTATCGAAGGAACGCTCGCCGCGGTCGAACAACTCTCGGGCTTTTGGGCAGCCGCCCAAACTTGGGAGGACAACCTCCTGGCCAGACGCGTCATTGACTTCAGCCCCAACTATCTGAACGAATTGGCGCAGCAAGGAAAGATAGTTTGGCGCGGCTCTAGCGGCGGCAGCTCTGGGCGCCCGCGTTTTTCTGGGAGCACGTCTGTCTCATTTTGCCGACGCGCTGAAGGCCCGCTCTTTCTTGGCGCAACACTCCAGCCCGACCAGAACGAGCGGGCTGGGCCGGACGCACGGCGACTTCTCGCCCTGATGCAGCAGCGCGGTGCACTCTTCTATGATGAACTGACGAGCGATGCGAAACTCTTACCCTCCCAGGCGGAGGATGCTCTCAGCGAACTCCTGTCCTTGGGTTTGGTCACTTGCGACCACATGATCCAGACGCGTCGCTTTCTCTCTTCAAAACACAAGAACGGTAGCGCACGGGCTCGTCGAGGACGAAGCAGCGGACGCCGTATCACACCTTCGGGCCGATTTTCGGAAGTGAGAGGCGAACCTGCGCTCGAAGGGGGCGAAGACCCACGAGCCGAGCTCTATGCCCTTCGACTGCTCCAGCGTTGGGGAGTCGTCTTCAAAAAGTTGCTCGAACGGGAACAGCCCTTGCTTCCTTGGTATGAGCTCAGACGCGTCTTGTCGAGACTCGAAGCTCAGGGAGAAATTAGAGGGGGACGCTTCGTTGACCATATTTCCGGAGAACAATTCGCCACACCCGAAGCCATTTCACTCTTGCGTTCGGTTCGAAGAGCCAGCCCAACGAATGACCTCATCTGGATCTCCAGCTACGACCCGCTCAACCTAAGGGGGATCTTAGACGAAGAACCGAAAATCCCCCGCTCCAAGTCGACTCTGGTTGCCCTCCTCCAAGGGCGTTTCGTTGCGGTAAACGACCGCGGCGCACTGACTAGCTTGATCAAAAGCGAGGACGACGCAGCTATTAAAAAAGCTGCAACAGAGGCCCTCTCGCGCACTCAAGGCGAAAGCGGCCTCTATGAGTCCTCAAGTCAGTTGCGCCAACAAGTCTTCCACGCCGGGAAGTGATGCATCCGCGGAGTGAGCTCGGCGCGCCATCAGCAGCGACTTCTTTGCATCGCCCTGGGCAAAGGCAATCTGAGCCTGCCTGAAGTAGGCCTCGGCTTTAGTCATGCCCCCTTCTGCCTTGCTCAAAGTGAGGTTCTGCAAGGCCTTAATCGCCACATCGTAGAGTTCGGCCTCTTGAGCCCGAACAGCGAGTTCGGTAGCGATAGCTGCGTTGTTGCGATCGCTAATGAGTGCTGCCTCGAGCCAGGCAAACATCCCACTTCGGTTCCCTGCGGCTTCCTCCACCCTTGCCAAGCCACGCTGCAAGAGAGCAAGTTCAGGGGAGCGTCGTTTACCATGCTCGGCGACCGCCTCGTCCAAAATCTCTCGCGCCCGTTCGGATTCACCAGTGTTGAGAAAAACCTCAGCCAGTTTGGATACGATGAAACTGTTGTTCACGTCGAGATCCTTCGCGGCCTGATAGCTCGAAGACGCAGCGTCAGGATCTCCTGCCTTAAGGTAGAGATCTCCCACTTGAACAAGCAGTTCGAAGCGAGCGGCGGGCTCCTTTTGTCGATCAGCCTCGCCCTGCAAGATGGCCGCCAATTCGCCGAAAGCACCACTCGCCTCATACATCGCGCGCAGTCGCCTGAGCACGTCGCTGTTCTGCGGTTCAATCGCCAAACCATCTTCGAGCGCCATGCGAGCGGTGGTGTGATCCTCGGCGGCCATGGCGGCATCCGAGAGGCTGAGAATGGCCGGGATTTTTGCCTCACCTTCTGACCCTTCCACGAGCTTCTGGTAACCGAATACCGCAGTTGCTGGATCACCTAACTCGATGGCCTTTTCGCCAAGCCTCCTTGCGATCTCAAGGTCGTCCTCGTGGTCACGCACCCAAGATGCGAGCGCGTCAAGCCCACCTCCGACGTTCCCCGTAGCGAGAAGTAGTCGAGAGAGTTCAATGACCACCATGCGTTCTTCTTGGATATCGCCTTCGGCCTGATGGAGCGAGCGCAGTTCTGTCAGAACGAAAACTCGCATTTGCTGGAGCTCTTGCTCTTGTTCTTCGGGAATGAACTGAGCCAGGGCTCGGGCGAGGTCACTGGAGGCCAAAATCATCGCCTCGCGGTCCATCATCTTTTCTCTTGAAATAACAGATGCTCTGAGCTGAAGCAGATCGGCCACGAGAAACTCCTCACAACCTTCGATGGCGCTACCGAGCTTCGCCAAGGCCCCCTCGACCTCACCCACGTTCACCATGAGACTAACAGCCTTTTCCAAGTGGAGAGCCGTGGTTGGATCAGCCTGAAACGCAGCATCAAAAGCCGCTGCCGCTTTTTGAGGTTCGCCCAGGAACTCGTCGTAGAGAGCCCCCGCCTCTGCATAGCGCGAGACCGCTTCTTCTCCCGTGAGCTGACTGGCTCGAACCATCAGAGCGTCGGCGAGCGGTCCATGCTCCTGGCTCTCGCGCAGGTGGGCAAGCAGCATTTCGGCCAGCTCAACGTCCTGGGGTACGGCCCTGACGCCGATCTCGAGAGCGCGACCAATACCGAACGGGTCATCGAGGAAACGCCGGAGTTCGATCAGATTCAAAGTGAGCTGCTTGGCCTCGTCGCCGCTACAGAGTGCCACCAGATGCTCCATCACGTCGGCGCGCTCACTCTGATTGTCTTCTTCGGTGTACAGACCGAGCAAGTATACGAGAAGGTCCCGGTTCTGCTTGGTCAGCTCCAACCCCGAAACCAAAATGCTGATCGCCTCTTCGCGGTCTTCGGCCTCAACCAAACGAGCAAGATCCATACTCAATTGACCAACCATCTTGGCGTCTTGTCGGCCGCGAGCATCGTCGAGGAGCTGCCTGAGGAGTTGACGCAACTCGTCCCATCGCTCTTGGGCACGCAGGATCTTCACAAGGAGAGAAGCTGCCTCGGCCATTTGCGGATGAGCGTCAAGCACACTTCTGAGTTCGGTCTCAGCTTCTTCGTGAAGACCATCCCGCATCATCAGCCGAACTCGCTCCAGCTTCAGAGCCTCAAGATCAGCATCGTCCGTCACTTGATCAGCGATTCGGTCGATGATTTCGACGATCTTGTCAGTGGCTCCCATCGATCGATAAACGGAAAGCAACGGCCGCCAAACCCGCCCATCACTCTGCTCGGCGGCATAGAGTTCCTCGAAGATGGGTAGACCTTCGGCCGGCGTCCCCTGATCTTCTGCAAGACAAGTGGCGAGCCGTAGACGCAGCTCGAAGAGTTCTTCGCCTTCGTAGAGAGGCAAAGCCAAGCGAATCAAGTGCGCCTCTTGTGCGAAGTCGCCATCTTCTCGAGCCATCGCAGCCCTTTCCACGATGAGCTGAGCCACGGCTTGGGGTTCATTGACCGAAAGCTCGATGGCTCGAGACAACAAGGTTCGAAGAGCTTCCTTGTCGTCCAACTTCCTCGCCAGGGCGATCGCCTCCACCACCACGGCAGGGGTTGCATCCTCCTGCTGCGCGGAGCGAAGAAACGCGAACAGCAATACATCTTCCGATGCAGCCTTCTTGCAGACACTCAAAAACAAATTCTGCGTTTGTTGATCAGCACGACCGTCTCGAGCTAGGGGCTCAAGCAAACCGACAACCCGTTCGGACTGCGGGTCGAGATCCATAGCGCGTCCGAGCAAACTCGTCGCCTCGCTCAGTTCACCTTGAACGATGTCCATCTCGGCAAGACGATAGAGCGCATCGGCGAAAACCGCGGGATTGGAGTCTGCTCCCGGAGCACTGGCAAAGGTCTTCAGCGCCCGACGTACCCGCTCTGGCTCGGCTGACTCATCGAGAACCTGGTCGAGCGCCAGGAAAGCTCGACGTGGCTTGAATCCGGTACTCTGCGAAGCTTCGAACAAACTGGCAGCCGTCTGCAAATCCCCATTGATCTCCGCGGCATGACCGGCTCGGAACCAGAGCTCCCCTGCCAGCTTCGGTTGGTTCTGGAACTGTTCTGCCAGATGGGTCACATGGATCCACAGGTCATCAGAAAGCCCCAGACGCTCTGCCAACTTCTGAGTCACATCAAGCAAACGGAGGTCCGAAGGTGACTCGCTCAGCGCCCGCAAACGGGCAGCAAAAGCCTCTTCGGCCCGGTCGCCCTGTTCGAGCACGTTCGCTTTAGTGATGAGCATCCGCGCCGCAGCCTCTCCCTTTAGACCACTGTCGATTCCGGATTGCAGAGCATTGACCAGTAGATCGAGTTGTCCAAAGGCGGCCAAAGCACGGGAAAGCCGCATAGCCTCAGTCTCGTCTCGACTCGCCACATCAATGGCTGAATCCAAGAGCTCCCGAGCCTGCTGCATCTCGCCCTTTTCTTGAGCAATTCGGTAGAGCTCAAAAAGCACAGAGCTTTCCCCCACCTCTTCGCCCCCGTCTTCATCTGAAGCTGAGTTGTTGGGCGAACTACTGCGACGACCGGCAATGAGCGCCAAGGTTCGGTAGGCTTGCTCGGCTCGATCAAGCGCGCCCTTTTGTTTGGCAAGCTGACCAACCAACATGAGAATCGCCGCGTCCGAGCGCTCGATTTTTGCGGCCGAATCTGCTTGCTCTACCGCCTCATCGAGGTTTCCAGTTGCTTCAGCGATTTTCGCCAACTGCATGTGAACCATCGCCCTTTCGCGAGTACGCCGGCGCCCAAACTCATCAAGAAGAGCCACTAGAAGCTCTCGAGCTTCACTGAAGTGCGAGCAAATACGGAAGGTATCGGCCAGCATAAGGCGCAAAGAACGGTCGCTGTAGTCGAGCTGAATGGCCGACTCAAGCAAAGGGATCGCCGCCTCGACGTTTCCTAGCTGTTTGCGATTCACCACGGCGGCTTCGCGCAGGTAGGCGATACGTTGCGTATCGTCTGGTGCATACTGCACTCCGGCCTCAAGCAAAGCACACAGAGCTTCCCAAGAGGTCAACTCACGATAGATCTGAGCGAGCAACTGACGAGAGGCGTCCGCCCCTGGATCTTTCGCCAGTTCGGCTTCGATCATCTGGCTCGCATCAGCCAGCTCTTCGGTTCGGATGAGCGCCTCGCCCAGTCGAACCACAACGACACGGCGGTCCTCCGGCCCTTCTTCGGCTTCACTGGCTTCGGGGGTGAGGTTCAAACGAAGAGTCAGCCACGAAACCTGTTCGTCCCATTGTTCGTGGCTTTCCGCAATCTGGGCGAGTTGATCCACGACGAAGATGCTTGGCTTCGCCGCCGCCGACTTCTTGAATGCTGCGACCAGACGAGCCTCGTCCTTCAACTGCTCATGAGCCAAGATTCCAGCGCGCTCCCACAGGCGGGCAGCGCGGGCTGGCGAGGCGGACGAGAGCGCGTCGGCTTGTTCTTCGTAGACTTGAACCAGATTCTGAAACTGACCCGAAGCGGTAAAGATGTCGTCCAAGGCCGAAATCGTGTCCTCATGCCCGGGCTTGTCATGCAGGTTTTCGTGCAGAGCATGCAGCCTCTCGTCTGGGTCCCCAGCAAGCTCCCCCATGACGCGGGCCTGATCCAAACGCAAAAAGAGCCGACGCTCCAGAGGTCGATCGAGGAGAAGCTCACGCTTACGAAGCTGAAGAAGCTCTTCCAGGCGTCCAGACTTCTCGTGCAAGTCGCTGAGCAGAGTGATTGCTCCTTCGTGATAAGGCTGAGCCTTTAAGATAACCTCACAAATATCTACAGCCTCTTCATCCAGCGTCCCATCGCTGGCAACCTGAGCCGCGCGGTACAAAAGGGCTATCTGCTCTTGTTCCGCGAAAGGCAGTTGAGCAGACGTCTTCAGAAGCTGGATCCCTCTCTCGAAGTCCTTCGCCTCAAGAGCGAGCTCGACAAGTCGATCCGTGCTCCATGCACAGATCTCTGCAATGTCCTTCGCCGAGTCCACAGGACCGCGAGCCAAGAAGGCCTCAGAGCTCCCCGAAAGGGTCTTTTCCAAGATAGGCAAGGCGAGCGCAGAGTCTCCTACCGCCGTCAGAGCGACCTCCCCCGCCTCGCGGAGAACGAAAAGGTCATCGTCACAGACCTCGGACAAAGTGCACAGAGTCGCGACGAGTGGACGGCCCGGGGCCCTTCGCTGCAGCTCGGCCAACATACGCAGCGACTCTTCTTCGCGGTAATCCGCCACTGCTCGTTTGAGTACGAGCTCTGCACTGTCCGGGTCCTGTACTTGATCTCTATACCAAATCGAAAGCTGCTTCTTGATGTCGTGGGCAACCCGCGCGCTCATAGTGTCGGCCGAAGCGATGCGATCGGCCATACCATCCAAAGCCGAATCCCAATCCCCGTGCTCCGACGTGCAAGCAGAGAAGGTCTCAAGCAGCTCTGGCTCCACGTGGTCGGTGAACCGACTGTGTTCCACAACTGACCACGCAGCTTCGGAAAACAGCCGCGCCTGATGAGCGGAACGAATCAGCAAGCGAGCGACACCGAGCTGAGCCGCGTTTCTTTGGAGAGCCTCAACGAAGGACGCCGTCGCTGCGGCCGAATTCCCCAAACGGTGCTCTTCGACCTTACCCTTCATGACGTAAAGGACGGCAACGCGCTCTTGATCTTCACACCCTTCGATGGCTTCGGCGTACGCGGCGTCCACAACATCCCAATGTCCAGTCGCTTCGCCCAAACGATGAAGTTCGGCTTCGGTCGAATCACTCGGCGAAAGAGAAAAGGCACGACGGAGCGCTGAAAGAGCCTGGGAAAGATCCTGATCTGCCTCGAAAATCCGCGCCACCTCAAGAAGAATCTCAGACTGAAAGCCACGCGTCGGCGCATGTTGGATCCTGAGCTCGGCGATTTCGATGATGAGCGCGGTATCTTGGGCCGCCCTGTAGCCTGCGACTAAACTCTCACTCGCTTCATGAGCAAGGTCAGGGGTTTCACACAGCGCACGCAGCCCCTCACGAGCAGTCTCGTGGCGGGGATCGATCTTCAGACCCCGCGCATAAGCCGAAAGAGCCGCCTCCACCTTTTTGACATGTAGGCGAAGGGTATCGCCCAAGAAAGCCAACTGGGCCACCACCCGCTGCGCATCTAACTCCTCGGCAATCGCTTCGTTCAGCAGCTCCACCACTTCTTCATGAAGTCCGGCCGAGCTGAGCAAATCTACCAACGAATCGACGGTCTGATCGTCTCGGCCAAAACGCTCCTCGATCAGTCGCCACATCGAGATGGCTTGCTTGAGGTCCGAAAGTTGCTCGGCATAAACAGCCGCAGCCGCCATCAAATCCGTTCGTCGACGCTCTTGATCCTGGCCGACAACCGCTCGCGCCTGAAACACCTCAACCAAGTCGGCATGGCGAGCGAGACTCGTCAGAATCTCTATCTGAAGACTGAGGGCTTCATCGTCTTTCGGATCATCACGAAGGCACCACCCCCACAGTGATAGAGCACGCTCGGCTTGCCCTAGCTGCAAAGCGAGATTCGCGGCCTTTCCAAGGATGACCCTTCGAGCGCCTACCGAAGCCTCAAGCTTCGCCCAGCGTTCCGATACGTCGAGCAACTCGTTCTGGCGCCCGTTTTCTTCAAGGAGCGGTCCGAGGTTTTGGCACGCGAGCAATCTTGTTTCTTCGGAGGAAGCCTCGTCGGCCTCAATGCGGAAGTAGAGGTCGATCGCACCCGACGCGTCGGCCAAGACCGACGCCCGCACGTCCGCGGCTTCGACAAGAAGCGCAACTCGACGCAACGGGTCCTCCGCCGTACCGGCGGCATCCACGATGGCGTCAGCGAAGCGATCCATCAATCCGATACGCTCGGCAATCAACCGCGCCTGCCTACGGACATCTTCGGCGGAAGCCTGAATCTTGAGCAGCGCCCCACAATGCTCGAGGGCCGGTTCAAACTGTTCCGAGTTCGAGTAGAGGGTCAATGCCTTACGATGCAGAACCGCCTTCTCCTCGTCTGTTTCCGCCAAGAGCAGGGCCCGTTCGGCCACAGAAATCACCTCGGGCCAACGCCCGGCTGACGCATGAATCTGGTCCAGTCGAACCAAAGCCTCCTTGCGTGCCGCGCTATCGGCTTCTTGGGTATTGGCGATCCTTTCAAGCAATTCAACGGCGGCCTGTTCTTCGCCCTGGGCTCGCAGAAAATCATCGACCGCGCTGAGGGCGCGGGTGGGATCATGAAGGTGCTCGAAGTAGCGTGAAGCAATTTGCAGACGTGTCCGAAGAGCCGTTGAGGTATCCAAAACGCTCAGCCTCGCCGTCCAAATCTCGATCAGATCTTCGTGACGGTTTTGCTCATCGAACCGGCGTTCTGTCGTAGCGGCGAGCTGTTCGTCCTGCAGTCGCAGCAGAAGAAGCTGTTTGAGATAGTCAGACGCCCTATCGTGTTGAGCTGCAAAATCACGAGCAATCTTGGAGGCTTCCTCGTACAGCGCCTGCTTCTTCGCGTCGTTCTCAGCCGCTTCGAGAGCGACGTCGTAGGCCTTAAGCAACTCGTCCCACCGAGCACCTGCCGTTAACAAAACGGTCATACGGTCGAACGCCCACTGCTGCGTGGGTTCGAGTTCGAGCACGCGACCCAACATCTCGAGAACTGGACCAGTATCTTCGAACCACTCTTCGCAGAAGTCCGCAGCAGAACGCCCCACGTCCTCAAGGTGCTCACCACTGAGCGTCTCTCCTGACAATGTGCCGTCGAGAATCTCGGTGTACAAAGCCGCCGCCTCATCCGGTCTGTCCAGGTCCCGGCAAGCTTCGTTCAGATTCTCCCAAGCTTCTAGGTCAAGGGGGTTCTTTCTGACCGCGCTCAAGGCTTCGGACAGCTCGGGGGGTAGGTCGGGAACTGTTGAGGTTCTTTCTTGCTTTGGGACTTCAGAATGGGACATCGGCAGAGAGAGTGTCCCAATATTTTCGCGAAGTTAGAAGGTACTTCAGGAGATAATCCACCGACTTTTTTCCCGCCAACGGGCCGACTTAAACATTCACTTCATGAACCCACATCAACATAACAGTTCGCGTGTTCAGGTGGGACACGGCACACCTACGTGCTCTAATGAAAGCAATTGAAAGACTCGCTGGTTCGTCGAGGCAAGACTATCGCCCCAGGCCTCACGAGAAGAACCAAAGTACGCCGTGAACGGCATAGACGCACACGATGGCGATCAGCATGGCGTTGATCACCCCGTCGAACCACTTTCTCACGGCGGCAAGTTGCGGCCGGTAAAACAGTTTTCCGATCAACAAAAGAACGAAGGCAAGCGCCAGGATTCGACCCGTCACTTGCCTATTCGCTCACGCTTCGAGTTAGGGCGCAACCTGGCTCACCGCCAACTGCGAAGCAGCTGTGAGCAGGGATGTAAGGCGAGAAGCCAGCTTGCTTGGATCTTCAACCTGACTGCCCTCCGCGATGAGAGCTTGATCCACCAAGAGCTCACCCCAATCCTGTAGCTCTTTGGCGTCGGGCTTCGCCTCGGCCAACTTCTGCATGTTCGCCACGATGGGATGCTCTGGATTCACCTCCAAGATCCGTTTGGTCTGGGGAACGCTCAGGTTTTGAGCTTTGAACATCGCTTCGAGATGGGGCGGGAGACCGCCGTCCGGTGTCACCAAACAGGCTGGACTTTCTGCGAGTCGTTTGGAAATGCGCACATCCGAAACTCGAGAAGACAAAAGTTCCTTGAGACGAGCCGCAAATGAAGACTCGGCGTCCTTGTCTTCTGTCGACTTTCCGGACTCGTCGTCGCTCAAATCCAACCCTTCACGCGCAGCGTTGATCAGGCGCTTTCCCTCGTACTCGGTAAGGGCTTCAAGAGCGAAGGGGTCCACCCCATCGATCATGAACAGAACCTCGTACCCCTTCTTCTTCAGGCGTTCTAAATGCGGACTGTTCCTCAGCACTTCAAGAGACGGGCCCTCGACGTAGTAGATCCCTTCCTGGGCTTCGCTCATACGAGCAACATAATCAGCCAAGCTGGTCCACGGGCTCTGATACTTCTTCTCTTCGCCTTCGG
Organism: Polyangiaceae bacterium; assembly: GCA_050300635.1. Taxonomy (GTDB): domain Bacteria; phylum Myxococcota_A; class Polyangia; order Polyangiales; family Polyangiaceae; genus NIC37A-2. The sequence continues at coordinate 139,319 of JBNKYC010000033.1, read as the reverse complement.
TCTCGGTATCGCTTGATTTCGCTTCGAAGGTACTCTTGAACCGGACCAGATCTGCGAGCTTGGCCTTGTGTTCAGGCTCGAAGTGAAAGCCCTCCTTCATGATTGCGCCGAAGTTCTTGTAGAACTTGTCGTAGTCCTCTGGGCGCTCTTTGCCGAGCTCTTCGATCATTGCCAAAATCTGGCTGACAACTTGCTTGCGAATGATTCGAACTTGCTTTGAGTCCTGAAGCGTTTCTCGAGAAACATTCAAAGGCAAGTCCTCTGAATCGACAACCCCGCGCACGAAGCGCAGCCACTTGGGAAGTAGTTCCTCGCAGCTTTCCATGGCCAGAACGCGTCGCACATGGAGGCGTACCCCATGATCACCTCGCGGATCGAGGAGGTCGGCGCGCGCTGTCTCGGGCAAAAAGACGATGCCCGTGAACATCTGTGTTCCTTCTACGCGGAAGTGTTTGTGCGCGAGAGGCTTTTCCCAATCATGTGCGAGATGCTTGTAGAACTCCTCATACTGCTCCTCGGTCACTTCCTTGGGGTTACGCTGCCAAAGCGCGTTCGCCTGGTTGATGACCTCGGTCTTCTGTTCGAGCTCCGAAGGGGCGTCTTCGTCTTCTTTCTTCTTTTCTTCCCAGAAAGTGAGCTCAATAGGATGACTCACGTAATCCGAATGACGACGAATCACTTCCTTAATGCGATAGGGTTTGAGGTATTCTTCTTGTTCTTTCTTGAGATGAAGAATAATCGTCGTGCCCCGCGCACCGCGAGTAGCCGAACTGACGGTGAAACCGTCCTTCGCTTCACTTTCCCAGCGAAACGCTTCATCGCTTCCCGCCGCCTGAGAGATCACCTCGACACGATCGGCCACCAAGTAGGCGCTATAAAAACCGACTCCAAACTGACCGATCAGTTGCGTTCCCGAGTCTTTCGCCTCGGTGGCCTTTTCTACTAACTTTGCAAAGTCCCGCGTTCCCGAACGCGCAATTGTGCCCAAGTTTTCGATCAACTCGTCCCGCGTCATTCCGACTCCGTTGTCAGAAATCGTCAACGTGCCGGTTTTTTCGTTCAGCGAGAGACCGATCTTGAGCGACTCTCCGGCGCCCAGAAGCTCCTTCTGAGACAGGGCCTTGAATCTAAGCTTATCCAAGGCGTCCGAAGCATTGGATACAAGTTCCCGCAGGAAGATCTCCTTGTTGCTGTAGAGGGAATTGACGACCAGACTGAGGACCTGGGAAACTTCTGCTTGAAACGAATGATTTTGAACTTCGGTCATATTTCGTTGAGATCGTTGCGCTCCCACCGGAGCGAATTCAAATTTTGTGTTGCACACATGTGTCCGGCCAATGGGCCTGTCAAGGCATGGCCGCGCTACTTTTTCACGCCAGAACTCGGATGGGCCTGATGCCCCCCGAACCCAAAGCGCATAGCCGACAAGACGCGGTTCGAAAACTCAGCGTGACTCCTTGAGGCGAATCGGTCGAAAAGCGCGGCGCTCAGGACGTGCACCGGTACCCCCTCGTCGACGGCAGCCTGAATCGCCCAGCGCCCCTCGCCCGAATCCGAAACCCGATCCGAAAACGAGCTCAACGAGGCGTCCTGGGCAAGGGCTTCCGAAGTGAGGTCAAGAAGCCACGACGGAATCACACTACCTCTGCGCCACAGCTCTGCGACCTGATCTATCTTAAAATCATAACGATAGTACTTCGAATCGTGAAGCGGATGAGTCTCCGCATCTTGAGCCACCTGCTCATGACCCACGCCCGCCTGCTTGAGCAAATTAAAACCTTCAGCGTATGCAGCCATCATTCCGTACTCTATGGCGTTGTGCACCATCTTTACGAAATGCCCAGCACCCGGCTTTCCGCAGTGCAAATACCCCTGATCCGCCGAGCTTTCTCCTTGATAACCCGGAGTCGGCGGAGCGGCATCACGCCCCGGCGCTAACGCTTCCAAATAGGGTTGAACTTGAGACACCGCTTGTTCTTGCCCTCCGACCATCAAACAGTAGCCACGCTCTCGGCCATGAACCCCGCCGCTCGTCCCCACATCAAGGTGAAAAATACCCCGTTCGTTCAGGAGCTCGGCGCGGTCGACAGCGGCACGATAGTGGCTATTTCCACCGTCGATGAGCACATCACCCGGAGCCAGAAGAGCCGCCAGTTGCTCTGCCAAGGAAGGAGTGACCCCAGCGGGAACCATCATCCAAACCGCGCGGGGGCGTTCTAATAGTTCTACCATATGCTCAAGCGAGTCAGCGACTTGGATACCTTCTTCCGCAAGCGCGCGTCGTGCGTCTTCGTTAGCGTCGAAGGCGACACAGCTATGGCCCAATCGCACTAGCCGACGCACCATGTTGGCTCCCATGCGTCCAAGCCCGACCATGGCCAATTGTCGAGAAACGCGGGGTTGACTTGTTGTAGAGGATGAAGAGCTCATGCCCCCAGGGTATTGACGAAAAAGACAACGACAAGTCTGTTGCCGGCATGTTTCCTCGTCCACTTGAGCGCCGAAAGAGCCCCGAAAGTTTCGCGACCCGAAACGAGGCACGAAGCGCTTATTTTTCGGGACCGTTTCACTGTGAATAATTATTTCTCGTCCGTTTCTAAGATTGATTCTTTGGAGACTGATCCAGAAACACTTGCTCAGGACAATCGAGGGAAATGGAACGCCCAACCCTGTCCCAATCAGAATCCCGGAGTCTCAAGCTCGAAGCCCCCCTTCGCGTTGCCGTATCGAACCTGAGCGAGCGCGGCGAATTAGCCAAGACGCTAGAAGAGCTCAATGTCGTTGCCGAGAGCTTTGCTGATTCAGCCGGAGACGCAGGTGCCGTACCGCTCGAACGCTGGAGTGCCCAGTTGGTCGCCGGGGAATTCAGCCATGTGCTTTTTGCATCGGCACAGGGTGTTCGGCTCGTTATCGAGATGGAGCCGGAAGGCGAGCGTCGGGATCGAATGCTCTCAGCCCTAGCCAAGTGCGTCATCGTCGCTCGTGGCAAAATGCCGGCTCAGGCACTATCCGAATTCGGGATTCATGCCCACCACGTGGTCAAGCCTCCAACCCTTGAGGGATTGCTTGAAACCCTGTCGAAGTACGACCTTGTGGGCAAGGTCGTGGGCATTCAGCCCTTCGATAAGTCCCAAGAACACCAGCTTGCAAGCGGTATCGAAGCTCGGGGCGGCATCGCTCGCCTCGTGGCCCCCGCTACCACCGTCGACCCGGAGGCGACTCGACTCTTGGAGCGCATCCTCAGCGAAGAACTCGGAGCTGTCGCCTTTCTTTCGGAGCGCGCAGCAGCATGGATGTTTGATGCTTGCCGCGTTTCAGGACAGGAAAGTCGCCTTGTTCAGGCGCTCCGCACCGTATTTGTCCTCGCCTCGGAACAGGCCACTGATCTGCTCCGCCGTCGAGGCGTTCACCCCCACCTCGTCATGAATCACTCAGCAATCGCGACTCCCGACAGGGACAGTATCGCTGAAGCCTTAGGTCTAACAAGTACATCAAAAATGCATCAGAACGCAGCAGTCGGCCGCGAACGCGTGGTCATCGTAGGCAACGGTATGGTCGGTTATAAGCTATGCGACCGACTCACCGAGACAGAGGAAAGCCGTGAGAAACTCTCGGTCGTGGCCCTGGGAGAAGAGCCTCTCCCGGCCTATGACCGCGTACACCTCAGCGAATACTTCTCCGGAAAGACAGCCGATGAGCTGCTACTTGAGCCCGCAAGCTGGTACCGCGAGCGGGGTATCGACCTCCGCATGAATCAAAAGGTCAGCCGCATCGACCGTGAATCGCGTCTGGTCATCACTCAGACCGGCGACGAGGTTCCTTACGATACACTCGTCCTGGCTACCGGTGCCGGCCCCTTCGTTCCGCCGATCCCTGGAACAGAGAAAAAAGGGGTTTTCGTCTACCGAACCATCGATGACCTCAACGCCATCACCGAGTATGCGAAACGCTGCCAGTCAGCCGCCGTGATCGGCGGTGGTCTGCTTGGCCTGGAAGCGGCAAAGGCGGCAAAGGACTTGGGCCTTGAAACCCATGTCGTCGAAATGGCTCCGCGACTCATGCCAAGACAATTAGACGACGCCGGGGCGGCTCTACTCAAGAGAGAAATCGAGAGTCTCGGACTCACCGTTCACTTGGGCAAGAGAACCACCGGTATCGCAGGAGACGAAAAGGTCAGCGCCGTCTGCTTTGCCGACGGCGACGCGTTGGCCATCGACATGATCATCATCTCCGCCGGCATCAAGCCGCGCGACTCTCTCGCGAAAGAAGCCGGAATCAAGCGTTTCGAACGGGGTGGCATCGTCGTGGACGATCTACTTCGCACCTCGGATGAAAACATCTACGCAATTGGAGAATGCGCGGTCCACGAAGGGACGCTGTATGGGCTCGTCGCCCCCGGCTACGAAATGGCTTCGGCGGCGGCGCAAAATATTTTGGGTAACCCTACCAAGTTTACCGGCGCGGACATGTCCACCAAGCTCAAGCTCCTTGGCGTCGATGTGGCCAGTTTGGGGGACGCTTTCGCGGACACCGAAAAGGGTGAAACAGCGGTCGTCTACCACGATCTGTTGGCCCGCGTGTACAAGAAGCTGGTCGTCGACGAAACGGGAAAGCGGTTGATTGGCGCCATCCTAGTGGGTGACACCAAGGAGTACTCAACCCTCCTCCCCTACGCCAAGAGCGGGGACGAGCTTCCTCTGAGCCCCGAGGAGTTACTCTTCGGAACGAGAGGCGAAGGCGGTGGCGCAGCTCTGCCCATGCCCGACACCGCCCAAATCTGCAGCTGCAACAACGTGACCAAGCTGGATATCGTTCAAGCCATCGACGCCGACCCGACCTGCTCCTTCGATGCTCTCAAGAAGTGCACCAAGGCAGGAACAGGTTGTGGCGGCTGCGTCCCCCTCGTTGCCGATCTCTACAATGCAGAGCTGGCTGCTCGTGGACAGGTGGTCAAGAAGTCAATCTGCGAGCACTTCGACTACAGTCGTCAGGAGCTCTTCGACCTCGTGCGCGTTGGACAAATCAAGACCTTCGAAGAACTTCTAGAAAAACACGGCACTGGCCACGGCTGCGAGATGTGCAAGCCAGTAGCAGGGTCCATCTTCGCGACTACGGGAACCGACCCCATCATCGAACACCAGATGCTGCAAGACACCAATGATCGGTTCCTCGCCAACATCCAGCGCAAGGGTCTTTATTCGGTCGTTCCTCGTATTGCCGGGGGAGAAATCACACCCGAAAAGCTCATCGTAATTGGTGAGGTCGCCAAGAAGTACAAGCTCTACACAAAAATCACTGGCGGCCAACGCATCGACCTTTTTGGTGCGCGCGTCGATCAGTTGCCTGACATCTGGGAGGAACTCATCGCCGCCGGCTTCGAGAGTGGACATGCTTACGCCAAATCACTCCGAACAGTGAAGAGCTGCGTCGGGAGTACCTGGTGCCGCTTCGGAGTCGGTGATTCGGTCGGCTTCGCTATTCGGGTAGAGAATCGTTACAAGGGCCTACGCTCTCCACACAAGCTCAAGTCAGGGGTCAGTGGCTGCACTCGCGAATGTGCTGAGGCACAAAGCAAAGACTTTGGTCTTATTGCGACCGAGCATGGCTACAATCTCTACGTGTGTGGAAACGGGGGCGCCAAGCCACGCCATGCGGATCTACTGGCAGCCGATATCGATGAGGATACCGCTATCAAATACATCGATCGCTTCTTGATGTACTACATCCGAACCGCTGACAAACTACAGCGAACGAGCGTTTGGGTCGACAAAATCGAAGGAGGCATCGAACACGTGAAAAATGTGGTCGTCAGCGACTCCTTGGGAATCGCCGACCAGTTGGAAGCGGATATCCAAAAGCTCATTGATGGTTATGTCTGCGAATGGAAAGATGCGGTCGAGAACCCGGAGAAACGCGAGCTCTTCCGCCACTTTGCTGGTGAAGACAAGGCCGCTCCTGGCGTAGAAATGGTTCCGGAGCGCGGCCAGGCCTATCCGGCACCTTGGCCCAAGACCTCTCTCACCGGGAAGGTTCACTTGCCCATGGCTGGGATCAGTTGGCAACGCCTAGCTCGAGCAGAAGACGTACCCGCCGAAGGGGGGACAGCAGTCAAATACGGAGAAGTGCAGCTTGCCCTCTTCCACTTCAAGAGCAAAGGTCAGTGGTACGCGACCCAGAACTTGTGTCCCCACAAAAGAGAAATGATCATCGCCCGAGGTCTCCTCGGCGACGTCGAAGGAACCCCAAAGGTCGCCTGCCCCTTCCACAAGAAAACCTTCAATCTCGAAACCGGAGAAGGCATCTCGGACGAGGACCTCTCGATCGCGACCTTCCCCGTCAAAGTGGAAGACGGATGGGTTTTTGCCGAGCTGCCCGCTGCGGATGCTCTCGCCGAGTCTATGAAGTCGCAGGGTTGCGTTGAGGACTGTGCCACAGCAGCCGAATAATCGACGTACTGAAGAACTCATATCCCGCCGGAACATTCACGAAACAAGGAACTGAAAAGACTCTACCATGGGCGTACGGCTCCAAGTCATTCAAGAGCATCTCGCGGCTCAACAGGATCTTACCGCTGTCGAACGGTTTTCGCGCGTTCACGACGAGGGCATCGAGGGCAGCTCTGCGCTTTACGAATCGCAGATCCCGCTGAGTCGCCCCAAGAAAGGGCAGCAATACGGGTTTCAGGTCGACCTCGACGCTTGCACGGGCTGCAAGGCCTGTGTCGTGGGCTGCAACAAAATGAACGGACTCGACGCGGACGAGACCTGGCGTGCAGTGGGTACGATCCATGGAGGAACCGCCGAGAGTCCGATTCAGCAGACGGTCACAACCGCCTGTCATCACTGCCTTGACCCCGCATGCATGAACGGCTGCCCCGTTGGCGCCTACGAAAAGGACGCCGAAACCGGCATCGTCAAGCATCTGGACGACCAGTGTATCGGTTGCCAGTACTGCACGCTCACTTGTCCATACGAGGTACCTCAGTACAACAAACGGCTCGGAATCGTTCGCAAGTGCGACATGTGCCAAGACCGTCTGGCAGAAGGCGAATCTCCCGCCTGCGTCGAATCCTGCCCCAATGGGGCCATCTCGATCAAAATCGTCGAAATTTCCGAGGTTCTGGACGACGCTCAGGGTGATGCCTTTCTTCCTGGAGCTCCCTCGCCTGGGATCACCGCTCCAACTACGACGTACAAGACCGAGCGCAATCTCCCGCGCAACGTCCTGCCCGCGAACTTCTACGACGTACGCCCCGCGGCGAAACACATGCCCTTGGTTGTGATGTTGGTGCTAACTCAACTTTCAGTGGGCGCCTACGTTGTCGATGCGCTCCTCAACTGGGGAACGCACTCTGGTGTTTCTTTGGCATTGGGCCGGGCCCACAGTCTCGTTGCGCTTGGCCTCGGCTTATTGGCACTGGGTGCCGCCACTCTGCACTTGGGCAGACCTCTTTTTGCCTTCCGCGCCTTCATCGGACTCCGTACTTCGTGGATGAGCCGCGAAATCATTGCGATCGGCCTATTCGTGAAGATCGCTGTGCTGCATGCACTCAGCTTTTGGAAACCAGAGCTCTTCGAGTTGATCCAACTGCCCCAGCTCTTGGGCGTCACGATGCCAATGATTCAGGACGGCCTCGCGGCCCTCACGTCCGCAATCGGAGTTTTGGCAGCGGCTTGCTCCGTGATGATCTACGTGACAACCAAGCGCAAATGGTGGAGTGGTTCGACTACGACCCTCAAGTTCTTCGGAACCGGAGCTATCCTCGGCGTGGGTACAATGGCGACAACAACAAGCGTCGCCGCCCTCGTAACCGGAGCGACGGATCTAACCGCCCCCATGCAGAACCTTCTCGCCTGGTTCGCCGCGCTTTCGACCCTCAAGCTCGTATACGAAGCAAGCATGTTCCGTCACCTCTTTGACAAGCAGCAGGGCGACTTAAAGCGCACGGCTCTTTTGATGTCACGAGACCTCAAAGAAGTCACGCAGTGGAGATTCATCTGTGGTCTAGTCGGTGGCATCGCCCTGCCCAGCCTAGGTCTTCTTTCGAATTCACAGGCCGATTCTGTCGCGGCAGCAGTTCTCTGCGGAATCAGCCTGATCATCACCATGGGAGGAGAGCTCCTCGAACGAACTCTCTTTTTCACGGCTGTTAGCGCCCCTCGTATGCCCGGAGCCATCGGAAAATGAAACTGCTCAAACAAGCACAGAATATCCTCTTCGAACGCAACGGGTTGCTCACCCGCGAACTTCTCAGAGAACCCGGAGGCTTTGGTCTGGGACAAGTCCCCAGTCGGCTCAAGCCCGATGCGACGACAACTATGGTGTGCGGCTTCTGTGCCACCGGGTGCGGCCTGGACATTCATCTTAAGGACGGCGAGGCCATCAATTTATCCCCCGCCAAAGACTATTCGGTCAACCTGGGAATGGCTTGCCCCAAAGGTTGGGAAGCACTGACCCCTCTGCGCGCAAAAGACCGGGCGATGTACCCGATGCTGCGAGACAGCAAGGGACACATGCAGAGGGTCGACTGGACCGTGGCTCTTGAGACCTTCGTGAGGAAAATGAAGGCGATCCAAGCCAAACATGGTGACGAGTCCGTCGCCTTCATCAGCACCGGACAGATCCCCATGGAGGAGATGGCGGCGCTGGGTACGTTGGCCAAGTTCGGGATGAAGATGCAGCACGGCGACGGCAATACCCGTCAGTGCATGGCCACCGCCGTTGTCGCCTACAAACAAGCATTCGGCTTCGACGCTCCCCCTTACACCTACCAAGACTTCGAAGACTCCGACGTCATCGTACTCGTCGGCTCAAATATGTGCATCGCTCACCCAATCATGTGGGAACGCGTGTGCAAGAACCCCCATAACCCAGACATCATTGTCGTCGACCCGCGGAAGACTGAAACCGCGATGGCGGCTACTCAACATCTGCCACTGCAGCCCAAGAGCGACCTGGCTCTCTTTTATGGTCTGGCCCGGGAGCTCATCGCTCGCGGGGCGGTAAAACAAGAATACGTAGACGCCCACACGACAGGCTACGAAGAATTCAAGACTTTCGTTCAGGACTACGATCTGGAGCGCACGAGCCGGGATACTGGCTTGTCCGTCGACGCGCTGCAGAAGTGCGTGGCATCCATCATGAATGGAAAACGGGTTTCCTTCTGGTGGACAATGGGCGTCAACCAAAGCCACGAGGGAGTCCGCGTCGCCCAGGCGATCATCAATATCGCGCTCATGACCGGAAACATCGGCCGTCCTGGGACGGGTGCCAATTCGATCACCGGCCAGTGCAACGCCATGGGATCGCGATTGTTCTCAAACACAACCAATCTTCTTGGCGGTCATGCCTTCGAAAATGCCGAGCATCGCGAGAAGGTCGCCAAGGTCATGGGGATCGAAGAGTCAATCATCCCCCGCAAAGGAAGTCTCGCTTACGACCAAATCATGGAAGGGATCCACCGCGGGACCATCAAGGGCCTGTGGGTGATTGCAACGAACACCTCCCACTCATGGATCAACCAAAGCGACGCCCGCGAACTTCTCTCACGGCTCGACTTCTTAGTCGTCCAGGACATGTACTCCACTACCGAGACGGCTCGACAGGCCCACCTTATTCTCCCTGCAGCTGCCTGGGGCGAAAAGGAGGGATGCTTCATCAATTCTGAGCGCAGAATCAGCCTGCTCAAGCGAGTCGCTCGAGCACCAGGGGAGTCCCTCGCAGATTTCTACATCTTCAAGCTTCTGGCCGAGGCGTGGGGATCCGCGGATTGGTTCGAAAAGTGGGACAAGCCTGAAGACGTCTTTCAGACTCTCAAGGAGTGCTCAAGAGGCCAACCGTGCGACATCACGGGCATCAAAGACTACAAGATGCTGGACGAACTCAGAGGCATTCAGTGGCCGCTCCCCGAGGGTACCGAGGTCACTCGACGCAGTGAGCGTCGTCTCTTCGAAGACGGTCGCTTCTACCACGCCGATGAGAAGGCGAAGTTCCTCTTCGACCCCCCGGCGGAGCTCCCCGAGGCGACCAACGAACGCTATCCCTTCACGCTCCTCACCGGGCGTGGCACCTCGGCGCAGTGGCATACACAAACACGCACCTCGAAATCTGAGGTCCTCCGTAGACTTTATAGCGAGGAGCCCTACGTCGAGATCAACCCGAAGGACGCCAGAGAGCTCTCGATTGGGCCCAACCAGTGGATCACGATTGAGTCTCGTCGGGGCAAGATGAAAGCCAAGGCCTACGTCACCCAAATCGTAGCGCCTGGGCAACTCTTCATTCCGATGCACTACGAAAAGACAAATCAGCTGACCTTCCCCGCTTTCGATCCACACTCGAGACAGCCCTCTTACAAGCACTGCGCGGTACGAGTAAAAACCGAAAGCTAAACACGCACACAGAGAGGACGGCCTCGCTCGCTCCCCGGCGATCATCCCGGGCTGAACCCTTCGATTTGGCGGGGCGGTAGAGCGAGGTTAACCTAGGGCACAATGGACGTACGGGTGCCCAACTGTCTTTCGCTTCGCGAAGGCGAGACCACATCTTTCCAATTCAGGCGCGCCGCCGGAGCACGAGAACTGGAGGGTTTCGTGCTCCGCTGGCAGGACCAGCTTCTGGCGTTTCAAAACGAATGTCCGCATTGGTCAGTCGAACTCGACTTGGGGGACGGGCATTTCTACGACCCCGAGCTAGATAGGGTCTACTGTAAGAACCACGGCGCTCTCTTCGTTCTTCCCGATGGGCGTTGTGAAACAGGCCCCTGTCTCGGACGCAGTTTAACGCGCCTTGAACTCACCTTGGACGGTGACGACGTGATGGTGCACGTGTGAGTTCGCGAGGCCTCTTCTTCAAGGTCCTGCTTGGGCAACTATTATTCAGCGCCGGAGCCAGCTGCGCCATCATTCTGCTCTCGCCTACCCTACTCCTTCTCAGCCACCAGCAGTCTCAAGCTACCGCCTTCGCGGTCGCCCTCGCCCTCGGTTGTGCATTCGTATTGAGCGGCGCCTTCTGTTGGACACTGATTCGGCGTCGCAGGCGCCTTCTGTCGCAGCTCTCAGATAAGCGCAAGCGCCGCCACCAACACATTGAAATCCCGAAGCTCAACGACGACCCTTGGCATTTGACGAATGCCTGGATGTTTTCGGGTATCTTCTCAGTCTTGCTGGCAATGACCGCCATTCGTCCTGCCGCGATCCCTTTGGCCCTGGCGCTGACGATCAGTCTATTTTCGGCAATCATCCTCGCCGCTGGTAGTCTTCCTCTTCTGGTGATCGTCCGTCGTGCGTTCGTGCATCTGATGGAGCAAGTGCCGTCGGACATCATGGCGGACATCATCGACGCTCAGGTCCGATCAGGACGCTTGAGAGGACGCACCTCGCGGCGGCTTCTGGCAGCCATTACTACCCCCGTTGGCTTCATCGTCATCGGCTCGGTGCTGATCGCGAGCTCTCACGCACGCGCCTTGGAAGAAGAAATCATCCCCCAAAAAACCCAACAGCTCGTCGCCGCCATCTTGGTCCAAGACAGGAAACAAACGGATGGATCTCCCGACGAACTCCCTGGGGGAGCGCGGAGTTTGACCGAACTTTCTCACCAAGGATATCAGCTCCAGTTCTTCGAGCACCAGGTCGACGAACCCGAAAGCACAGTACAGGACGGCATCGTCGAACTACTCGTGCCGAGCGGTCGAGGGAGTCTCCAGGTTCTCTTCGCTCAGGACTCTGATTGGGCGACGAACTTCCTCACTATTCCGGTAACGCTACTGGCTCTTTTTGGCTCCATTTGGACGGGTCTTGCCTTAGCCCGCTTGCTTTCGCGCGACCTCAAGATGGCCAATCACGGAGTGCGCATGTTGGGCACGGATGCGGCCTTAGAAGGCACTCGCGTCATGCAACCAGCTCGCTTCCAAGCCGTGGCCGAGCTAGGCCAGGCCATCGAGCAACTCTCCGATCGTTTTCGCCAATTCGCCCACGCTCAGTCCCTCGCTGTCGAAGCCCGCGAAGCAGCTACCCGATCACGTGGGCGCTTCTTTGCCAGCGTGAGCCACGATCTCAAGAGCCCGCTCAACGCCATTTTAGGGTTCGCCGAAATCACCCGTGCCGATCCGACCATCAGCCCTCCCCAGCAAGAGAGTTTGGATATGATCCTGCGGCGAGGGCGAGAGCTGCTCATCCTGGTCGAGACGATTCTTGATGCCGCACGGGTCGAAGCGGGTCAGCTACAATTGGAGCACACCGAACTCAAGGTGGACGCCTTGCTTGAGCAAGCCTTGAGCAAGGCACGTGACCTCACGCCAGACAGCAATATTCTCACCCAGCTGGACTTCTCTGAAGACCTCCCAGAAACCTCGGGCGACCGACTCCGTCTAGCCCACGCGCTTTCAACCTTCTTTGCCCACTCACGCCGCACCGCCGAGCGAGATTCTCTTAGGGTACTCGTGGAGTGCGAGCCCAAACCCGAGCGCCCCACTCTCAAGAAAAGAACGATCACCATCCACGTGGAGATCCCCAGCTCTCAATTTAGCGCAAAAGATCTCGAAAGCATGCTCCACCCAGAAACGCACCCGGGCCAGCACCGCGGTTTATCTCTGGCGCTGCGCTTGGCAAAGTCCATCATCGAACTTCACGGAGGCCAGGTGGTTGTCACGGGACGAACGGTAAGCGAACCGGCTTTCGCCATCACACTCTTCGGACGTCCTGGACAATAACGGAAAGCAGCGCCGGGATCAGGCGCTCCGCTCGATCTTAACCTGAATGGAGCTTCCCGACGCAGCCAAGGGCAAAACGATTGGACCCTCTGTGGGGACGTCTTTCAGAACGACGCCATCCACCTCAACACGTCGAAAAGGCCCACTTCCGCTCACCTCGATTTGATAGTTCGCCCCGCGGAAGCGACGAGTCACGCTGTAACCCTTCCAATCCGAGGGGACCTGGGGATCGATCTGTAGCCCAGAATAACCCGGGCGGACTCCAATAATGTACTGCGAAAGTGCGACAAAAGCCCAGGTCGCTGTTCCGGTGAGCCAACTGTTGCGCGCCCGTCCAAACTTATAGGGGTGGTCCTTGCCCGTGATGAACTGGGCGTAGGCATACGGCTCCATCGAATAAACATCCGCCGTATCGTTCTTCGCGGAAGGCAAGAAGGCACGGTATAGTTTGTACGCCTGATCAGACCGCCCCAGCATCGCCTCGGCGATGACCGGCCAGGTGTTAGCGTGACAGAAGATCCCTCCGTTTTCCTTCAACCCGCCGGGGAAGGTCGTGATGGCTCCGACCTCGGCATCATGATCAACATAACTCGGGGCATTGAGCACGGCGCCGTGCTCGGTGGCCAAGTGTTCGTGGACAGAATCCATCGACTTGAGGAGGCGCTGTCGTCCGGCCGCTTCCGAAAGGACAGCCCAACTTTGCGCGTTGAGAAAGATAGTCGAGCCAGAGCTTTCCGCACTACCGATCTTCTTTCCTGAGTCGACGTAACCGCGCAGGAACCATTCGCCGTCCCAGCCGAACTCGGCAATCTTGTCCGTGACTTCCGTCTTGTATGCTGAATAGTGAGCGAGATCGCTTTCGGCTGCGTCTTTCTTCAAGGTGGCGCAAAGCTCCAAAAACTCGCCCAATGCGCGCAGAAAGAGGAATGTCGAAAAAATGGTTTCGCCCTGACCTTTGAGGTTGAGGCAATCGTTCCAATCGGCGGCGAGCCCCGTGCACATCCCGTGCGGGCCGCGGTTTTCCCAAGAAAACTCCAGGGCCATCTTCAGATGCTCATAAACGGTCGCGCTCCCCTGGTCAGCGTATTGTACCTGCTCGTCCAAGAAGCCGTAGTCGCCCGTTTCTTTCAAATAGGCTGGCACGGCGAGAAGCAACCAGAGATGGTCGTCAGAAAAGTGCGGTGGAGTCACATTGTGATCCCCCTGTGACCAAGTCAGTGGCTGCACATGGTGCATCGCGGCACCAAAAGAGTGCTGAGCTTTGAGCAGCTCGATGAGACGCGGGCGTACGAGCTCTGGGATAGAATGAAGGACCCCCAAAACGTCCTGACACGAGTCTCGGAACCCCAGACCGTCGCGCCCTCCCGCCTCGTTGAAGGAAGCAGAACGCGACCAATTGAAGGTCGTCTGGCACTGCACCTGGTTCCAGATGTTACCCATACTGTTGATCGCGGGATCGGGAGTCGAAATGCTCATGGCAGAAAGACGCTCATCCCAGTACCGACGCACTTTGACGAGCTCGTCCTCGACGGCCGAGTCCTTTTGATAGCGGGCGCGAAGCCGCTTGCCCTCTGTTTTGGCGTCTCCGATACCGGCAATGAAGGTAATGACTTTTTTCTCACCCGGCGCGAGCTTCACGATGTGGTGGAGAGCACCGCAGGGCGTACCGCCAATTGCGATACTGCCGAAGCAGCGCCCGTTTTCTACGGCGACAGGTTCTCCCTCGTGACGGTAGTTTCCTAGAAAGACTTCACGATCCGTATCAAAGGACTCGACCTTCTCGGTCGAAGCAAAGAAAGCCTTAGGCTCTTCGAAAGGCCAAAGGCGCAGTGAGTAATCGATGATACCGTCTTCTTCGCCCATGCGGCAGGTGTAGAGGATGTACTGAAAGTTCATCGCATCCTGCTGGATGTGCCAGAAGCACCACTCAACGTAGCCGAATACGTCCAGGGTCCTTTCTTGATCCGAGTGATTCTCAAGAGAAAGAGACCAGACTTCCGCGTTTTCGCCGCTCGGTACAAAGGCTCTCGCCTCGGCAGTGATTTGGCGATAGCGCGCGATGAATCGACTCGAACCGGGAGCATGACGACATTCGTAGTCGACCGCGTTCGGGTCGACCGCTTCGCCCTTGACCTGGAAGGGCTTAGCTACCGGCTGCCAAGTCACCGACCAAATATCCCCATCACTATGATCGCGCAGATAGAAGTAACGCCCGGGACGATCCGAGGGCACCGAGTTGAAGCGAAATCGCAGCATGCGTCCGGACTTCGGCGACTTATGGAAGCCATAACCGGACGCATTGTTCGAGACGATCGCACAATACTGATCTGTGCCGAGGTAGTTGACCCACGAGGCCGGGGTATCCGGGCGGTGAATCACGTATTCTTTGTTTTCGTCGTCAAAGTATCCGTACTGCATATTATAGAAGGGCTAGTTGGAGTGAGGGTCTAGTCTGAGTGGGCGGGCCCAAAGAAAGCCACGTGACCGAATACTGCGCAAGGTCGCGGCCTCGGGGGCAAAAAAAAGCTCAGATATGGGCGAGCGTAGAAGCTCGACAGGGTCACTGTTGCTCCCAAGCCCAGATCCGGACAACCTGGGTAGGTGTCTAACGAGGCCCGCGAGTCCCCCCATCCGCTCTTTCGCGTCCACCTTCTGGACGAGGCGACGGTCGTAGAAAGGGGCGAGCAGGTCAAAGTATGGTTTTTGCCCTGGCAGGACTCGTGGATTCGGGCCAAGGATCACCCAGCGGCAGAACTCGAGGAAGTGTCCTCCGACCGGCGCGCAACGGGCTGCCCCGCTGGAACCATCTGGCAACGTCACATCGAACTCACTTTGCCGCCGAAAACACCCCTCTTGTGTCGAGTCACTCGGCCCCTGATCGAATCACTGCGCACAGTCGACTACATGACACGCGACCGAAAGCTCGTGCGACGGCACGTGGATGAGCTCTGGTACATCCTGGTCGGAAACTACCGCATGACCCGTTCGCGCGAACACGAAAGTTTTACCCGAGCTCGAAGAGAATACGAGAAGCAGCAAGGTCGACGGCAGCGGCCTTAAGAGTTGTTTCTCCTCGACAAAGAACGACTTTTATTTTTGTTAGAGACAACTTAGTCGAACCCTGCCCGCTCTAACAGTTCCACACGTCGCCTAAGCGCCTCCTTTCGAACTTCTCGATAATCATCTGTATCAATCCACTCGTTTCGCCACCCCCGTTTTCGGCCGACGATTCTTCCACCGACGACGCCCCACTTGATTGCCCCCTGAGTGGAGCCATAGGCGAGCGCTCTTTTCAAATCCTGAGCAGCAAAAAGACTCGGATGCTCGCTATCGAGAACAAGAATGTTAGCTAGACTGCCGACTTCGAAGGGAGCGGCGACCGGCCAAGTTCCGAGGGACGCAAAGGGCCGCCCATCCGCGGCCCGGAGGAGGAGGTCGGGATCGGAGGTATCCAGTCGACTCAGCTGCTCTTTTCGAGCTCTTTCGACATTCAAACTGTCCTCGGCCCGGCCCAAGCTGAGAAGTTGGCTTCTTTGTGGAGAAAAGGAAGCTCGAAGAGCAGCATCACCGGCTAAGACCGGAAGCTCACGCTGGACATCCAGGGCATCGTTCGAAGCAACGCAATCTGTCCCCAGAGCAAGGCGCCCCCCCAGCTCAAGCCAGCAGGCGGCTGGTCCGAGAAAGCCGAACTGAAGCTGTGAAAGAGGACAATAGGCAAGCACCCAATCGCGGCTTACGCAGCGCTGTATCGCTTCGCGGCCTAGATGCAAACCATGAGCAATCAGCACTGAACAGCCATCGAGTTGGTCGAAAACCCGTTCAAGCTCAGGTCCAATCGATGGCCGATCCCTCGCCAACGTGCGTACCTCTTCGTAGGATTGAGCCAAATGCATGTGGACCGGAACTTGAAGTTGACGGGCCAACTCACCGATACGAGCCATAAGCCGAGAACTCACGGTATCGGCCGCATGAGGCGCGAGCGCGGGAAAGATACCAGCCTGGAAAAGTCGCGCGTCGCCGACTTGCCCCAACGTTTCGTCGAGCTGCGCCTCCCATTTTGGGGCAAACGGACCGGCTCGATCTTGAAGAGTTGCCCCCACCACTCCGCCCAGCCCCACATCCAAAAGCGCCCGAGCAATCGCACCTCCAAAGTAGTAGTGGTCGCAGACAAAGAGCCCGCCGCTCAGGGCGCTCTCGTAGGCCCCGAGGCAAGAAAACGCGTAGACATCTGCGGGTGTAAGATGTGATTCAATCCGAAAGAATACATCCGTGACGACGTTTCCTCGGCGCGCACCCCACGAGGTGATCCCGCGTAAAGGTGACATCGCTAAGTGAGTGTGGGCATTCACCCACCCCGGAACCAGTGGATCGCTTCCCACGTCGAAAACCTTACGTTGCCCCCCCTTTCGAACGGCGTCAGCAGCTTCAACCTGTCGGATCCGGTTTCCGTCGACCAACAGCGCTGCGGCTCTTTCTCCCGACGAAAATAGCGCCCGATCCGAAACGATCCAAAAGGCCTGACTCGACCCGTCGTCTACCATTTTCCAACTGTAGCAGTAGCCTGACTTCATATCGAAGCGCAGAACGCTCGCCTTCGGGCCTCGGCCATTTCGAAGCTAGCTGTTATCTTATCCGCCATGGCAAAGTCGGTATCCTCGGGAAATAAGAGCAAGAAGTCTTCTTCCTCCAAGCAAGGCAAACAGCCTTCGGCCTCGGACAAGCTCTTCGTCCCCCTGTCTTGCTTTCAAGACAAACGAGAGCAATCGACCTTGCCCATTTTCGTTGTATCCGTGGACGACTACTCGACCTGGATCAACTCGGCACCCGAAGAAATCCAAGCCTGGCTAGGAGGAAACCGCTTCAAGGCCAAGCCTGGTGCCTGTGCGCTGCTTCCCCAAACCGGTGGCTGCGCCGGAGCTCTCATCACGGTTCGTGACCCGCACAATCCGTGGGAATTTGCTGGACTCACCAAGATTTTACCAGAGGGCTCCTTCGAAGCCGAACCAGAACTCGATGCTGAAGTCGCCCACGCCCTCTGCCTCGGCTGGCTACTGTCAAGCTATCAGTTCACCAAGTACAAGTCGTCGAACTCACGCCCAAAACGCAAACTGGTTTGGCCGGAGGAAGCTCCACGCAGCGAAGTGCTCGCCTTGGGCGAGGGGATCTGTCTCGCCCGGGATCTGATCAATACACCCGCCTCGGATATGGGCCCCGAAGAGATGGCGCGAGTGGCGGAGCATCTTTGCAAGGAGCACAAGGCGAAGTTGAAGGTCACCGTGGGTGATCAACTCTTGACTGAAAATTATCCGATGATTCATGCGGTGGGACGCGCCTCCAGCAGAACGCCCCGCCTCATCGACCTGAGGTGGGGCAAGAAGTCACATCCCAAGCTCACCCTTGTGGGCAAGGGAGTCTGTTTCGACACGGGCGGGCTCGATATCAAACCGGCTCAGTACATGAAGCTCATGAAGAAGGACATGGGCGGCGCTGGATTTATCCTCGGTTTGGCACACACCATCATGAGCCATGATTTGCCCGTGCAGTTACGTGTACTCGTCCCAGCGGTCGAAAACAGCGTATCAGGCAATGCGATGCGGCCCCTGGACGTGCTCAGCACAAGGAAGGGCGTCACTGTGGAGGTCGGCGACACCGACGCTGAGGGACGCCTGGTGCTCGGGGATGCACTTTTCGAGGCCCAGGGAGAGAAACCGGATCTCATCGTCGACGCCGCGACTCTTACAGGAGCGGCTCGGGTAGCCTTGGGGACCGAGATCCCGGTCGTGTTTTCCAATCGAGATACCACATACAGCGATCTGCTCCGAGCCAGCGAATCGACCCATGATCCCCTGTGGCGTCTTCCGCTCTTCGACGGCTATCGTCGCAAGCTCGAAAGCAAAGTTGCCGATCTTTCCAACATCTCGACAGACTCCTTCGGCGGAGCAATCACTGCAGCCCTTTTCTTGCGGGAATTCGCCTCGCGAGATCAAGACTGGCTCCACATCGATACCATGGGCTTTAACCTCGAAGCGCGACCGGGGCGCCCCTACGGCGGGGAGGCACTCGGTCTGTTGGCCGTGTTTCGAATGTTACGGGAGCGCTACGCGCTCACGACCACGGAGCAGGCGGCAACCAAGGCAGATGCAGGAACATTCGCCAAGAGCCCCAAAAACCCCAAGGCGGGCAAAGCTAGTCGTCCGAAGCGACGCTCACCCTGAACGTCATCGAGCTGCCCTCAGGCGAGAGCAATCTCGCCTGACTCGGAGCATCTTCCACCCATCGAGAGACGAATAGCCCCGCAACCGAAACCAGAACAGCGAGCAGTCCTGCAGCCATAACGCAGCCATAGCCGCGCCTGAGATCATCTGTCGGAATTGGGGGCGCCATCTTCAAAAGGACAAATAGCCGAAGCGCAGCCTACCGGTCAACGCATCACCGGGCCTCAGCCTCAACCGCCTCGTAGATCGCTTCCACAGCAGCGGTGAGCCCAGAAACGTCGGTGCCCCCGGCCTGAGCCATGTCTGGCCGCCCTCCCCCTTTGCCGCCCACCTTCGAGGCAGGCAACTTGATGAGGTTCCCAGCTTTCAAACGCCCCACGAGGGATTTCGAAACGGTCACAACGAGCGCGGCCTTTTCTCCGTCGGCGGCCCCCACGAGGACAACAGACTCGCCCAGCTTGTCTCGCAACTGTTCGGCGAGTTCACGCAAAGCAGCGCGATCGCCCACCGTGGTCTCGACCCCAAGAACCCGGACCCCCACGACATCGCGAGCACCGGCAACCATCGCATCGATCCCGCCGGCGGCACCGCCGGTCATCAGCTCCTTTTTCAGAGTCTCGATCTCCTTCTCGAGGCTCTTTTGTTTCTCAAGCAGTTTTGCAACCTTTTCCGGCAGCGCCTCCGGGGTGGTGCGCGCGAGTGCAGCCACCTCGCTGAGCTTCCGCTCTACAGCTTGGGTAAGCTCAAGAGACCCCATACCTGTGGTTGCGAAGATGCGACGCACACCGGCGGCCACGCCCTGCTCAGAAGCGATCTTGAACAACCCGATCTCACCGGTCGATCGGGCGTGGGTTCCTCCGCACAGTTCGGTGGATGGCCCCATCGTCAGCATGCGAACAACGTCCCCATACTTTTCTTCGAAGATCATCATCGCGCCCCGGTCCTTAGCCTGATCCATAGTGAGCACTTCGGTCACTATGGGATGATTGGAAAGAACCTGTTCGTTGACGAGAGTTTCGATACGACCGACTTCCTCTGAAGAGAGGGCCGCATTGTGTGTAAAGTCGAAGCGGAGCCGCTCAGGACCGACGAGCGACCCCTTCTGCTGGGCGTGAGCGCCCAAGACTTGCCTCAGCGCCCAATGAAGAAGATGGGTGGCCGAGTGATTGCGCCTCGTTGCTCTGCGTAGTGAGTGATTCACCTTGAGCTGGACTGTCTGCCCAACCCTCAAGGTTCCTTTGTCCAAGCTCCCCCGATGCACGAAGAGTCCTGCGACTGGTTTATGGGTATCGGCTACCCGAAGAAGAGTCCCCTCAGCACTGATTTCACCTTGGTCCCCCACCTGCCCACCGCTTTCAGCGTAGAAACAAGTTTTATCGAGGACCAGCTCAAGCTCCCCGGAGGCCTTCTGTGCGTCAACTTCTGAAACCACGGCCCCCGAAGAAATGATGGCCACAATACGGGCCGTATCTTCTTCGTTTTCGTAGCCAGTAAACTCGATCGGAACTTCCAAAGATTCGGAAACCGAGCGGTAAACGGTTTGCACCGCGGCATCCTTACTCACAAAATTGCTGCGCAAACGCGCTCGCTTCAGCTCGCTATCGTAGCCCTGTTGGTCCACAGAAATCCCACGCTCGGAGCAAATAACTTCGGTCAGATCGAGAGGGAAGCCGAAGGTATCATAGAGCTTGAAAGCGTCTGCCCCCGAGAGCGTCTTGGATCGTTCGGCCTCTAGGCTATCAAATCTCTCATTAAGGAGAGATAGTCCGCGCTCAATCGTCTGCCTGAACCGAACTTCCTCGGCCTCGATCACGCTCGAGATCAAGTCCGAACGCTCGTTGAGCTCTGGATACTGTTGACCCATGCTCGAAACGACCTGAGCCGCCACCTCGTGAAGGAAAGGCTTGGCGATCCCCAAGCGATGGCCATGCCGAATGGCCCGACGCATGACTCGACGTAAAACGTACTCGCGCCCCGTTTTTTCCGGAAGGATTCCCTCGGCAATCAAGAAAGCGCTGGTCCGTGCGTGATCGGCGATGACCCGCATGCTGACATCGTCCGGAGCCATAGTACCTCCGTAGGGCTTGTTCGAAAGTCGGGACGCCTCTTGCACGAGGCTTTCGAGCAAGTCGACACCGTAGTTCGTCATCTTGCCCTGAACGACGCTCGCCAGTCGCTCAAGACCTGCCCCGGTATCGATGCTCGGTCGGGGTAGAGCAGTGGTCGCGATGCTGCCGTCTTTCAGGGACCGCTCGAACTGCATGAAGACAAGGTTCCAGACCTCCATCCATCCGTTGCCTTGCTCGTCTTGTTCGTCAACAAGGAGAGATGGGTCTACCTTAGGGCCATTGCAAAAGAAGATTTCGCTCGATGGCCCGCACGGACCAGTGTCGCCCATTTGCCAAAAGTTGTCGGCGCCCATGGGGATAATCCGATCATCCCCCCATCCCGTCACCTTCTTCCAGATGCGACAGGCTTCTTCGTCGCGAGGAATATCCGCGTCTCCCTCGAAGTAGGTAATACAGAGGCGCTCCTTGGGCAGGTCGAGGACTTGAGTGAGATACTCCCAAGCGTAAACAATCGCTTCTTCTTTGAAGTAGTCACCAAAAGAAAAGTTGCCCAACATCTCGAAGAAGGTGTGATGTCGCGGCGAAGGGCCGACTGCTTCGAGATCGTTGTGCTTGCCACTGATGCGGATGCACTTCTGGCTTGAAGCCGCGCGGGAGTAATCGCGTGACTCCTTGCCTGTAAAGACATCCTTGAACTGAACCATCCCCGCATTGTTGAACATCAGGGTCGGATCGTTTTGGGGTATCAAGGAAGCACTCTTGACGATGCGGTGCTCCCGCTGCGAGAAGAAGTCCAGAAACGACTGTCGAATTTGTGCGGTGGTCTTGGTCATATCGAGGGGCCCCGCGAGCCGCTCGATAAAGGGGAGCGACTCCGGATTTAGAAATGTTGCGCTGCCCTAGCACGGGTCGGTCAGCCAGGGCGAGACCCAGACAAGACGTTAATTTTGTTGACTTTTTTTGAGCGAAAGCGACAGACTCAGACCCCGAAGTCCAATTCTTCGCAACCAAGAGCATAAAGCGGGCGGTCCAAGTCCTTGCCCGGCCAGGTCGAAGGGTCAAAGGCCCTATGCACCGCGGTAGCTCTCATTAGGGCAAAAAACTGAGCCTCCAACTCAAAGTAGCTCAGAGGAAATTCATAATGCGCCGCGAGCACGACCATGAAGTGGCGAGTAGGCTCGATGATAGCGGCGATACGCTCGACGATCACTTCCTCTTCGGCCGACCTCCCATGGAGCACCAAGAGGCAAGCCGGGCCCTCATAGATCGACTGAAAAGGACCATGAGCAAAGCCCATTGCGTCAATGACAGGAGGCAGCTTGTCTCCCAACGCTTCGTGCCACTTCCACATAAGCTGTTGGGCCGAGCCCCGATGGGTCGCCGTGGCGAGACAATAGGTGAGCCCCCCCTCGGGAAGAGGAGGAACCGAAGCCCCCCCGGCACCTCCGCTTCTTTGATAAAAGGACGGAACGAGGGAGAGACGGGCTGAGCTCGTCGCTTCGCTCTCTTGCTCGGTCAGCGCGGCAGCGAGTTTCAGCCCCACGAGGGCCGCGCAGCTCGGGCCACCGACGCGCAGCAAACTTGCGGCCTCGTCTCCAGAGGGATGACGGATCACTGTCAAGCGTTGTTGGTCGAAACTTGAGGGCAACGCGCTTTGGACGTCTCCCGGGTCTCGCGAAGTGACGACGATCAGCGAGGCATAGACCTGACCACGTTCCAAGACCAAACGGGCATGAGGAGAGAGGCCTTGAGAGAAGAGAATCAACCCCCGACTCTGGCCCCGTACCGGGGCCGGACCGGCGAAATACGAAGCTTCGCGAAAGCAAGCCCGCTGGTCCGTTTGGTTCATCGCCTGAACGCAAAGCCGCGCCGGACCCGACGAGCCCCCCACTCCACACACGTCCCAGATCGAGGACGAAAGCCTACCCAAATCGGGAAGCTCCAGCTTGATCGCCTCACGCAGGATGTCGGGCAACTTGACCAACCGCTCATCGAACCAGCGGCGAGCGCGTACACCTGGCTCTTGTTGGTCGCTCATGGTCTTTCCTTGTGAGGATCGTGTTTGTGGTCCTGCATGAGTCGAAAGTAGGCAATCAAATTATTCAAGTCCGCGTCGGAAAGGTCGGGATGCGCGGGCATGGTGCTATAACGAAAAGTCGCGGGATCTTTGATATAGGCCTTCACTTGATCAATCGGACGATACTCAAGAATGTTCTGCGGAACGTTGAGGTCAGGCCCCACCTTTCCGCCTTGTTGATTCATGCTGTGACACCTCACACATTCTTGCCCAAAAATTGTATACCCCGCCTCTGCGGCGTCGCTGTCGAATCCCCCAGCCGGTTTCAGGCGCTCCCGTTCAGAATGGGCCGGCACACGCCTGAAACGCACAATCCCCCAAGGTCGAGGATGGGTTCGCAAGTCCGTCAATTTGGCCCCGCGCCATACCAGATAGAGAGGAGCTGGTGAGGCCTCTTGCTCCCCGATGGGAGCGAAAGGAGGGTGCCTCAAATCGAAGAAGGCTAGGTAAGCATCCGGGTGAAAGGCAAGCGCACTAGAGATACGGGCCCGATACCCGTCTACAGCCTCGAGTTCCAACACGGCCGGGCTTTCCGATGTCCAGTCGGGCCACAGCTCGCTCAAGAGAGTCGAAAGAGAAACTGCCATGAATCGTTTCTCGGAGCGGTAGTAGGGGTCCTGGGTCGTGACGGCCTCGGGGCCAAGGCGGGTCAACAGATCCTTGAGCTCAAACCGTCGAGAGTCCTGCTGATCGACGACCGAAATGCTTTTCGAGACAGAAGACAGAGCTTCAGCCTGTTTCGATACCGCGGCGAGTTTCGGCGCGGGGCCAGGCCTAGCGGAAGGAACCGCCCGGGTGTCTCCCTCGGGCTCACCTCGACAGCTGAGGGTAAGAACAAACGCACCCAGACAAAGGACGGCACAGCGTGCAAGTCGCCCCCGTTCTCGCCTTTCAGCCACAACGAACATGGGACTTCAAAGCTCTTCCTGCGACGACCAATGCCGCGCTCGAAAGAAAACGAAGGGGAGGAAGAGCGAATAGTAGAGTTGGTTGGGCACGACCCTCAAAAGGTACCCGCCATCGATACTGGCGAGAATCAGCACATCCGAGAGCGCCCAGAGCGCGTAATAACCAAGGGCATAGAAACACAGTTCCTTTCGGAAAGAACGCAAGGGTTCCTTCCGAGGAAGACGCCCTAGGAGAAACCCCGCGGCCAAGGCCAAAAAGAGTAACTCATAGGCCAAGAACACCCAGCGCGAGTCCTCGAATCGTTCCGGAAAACTCTGGATGAGGGCTCCTTGCAAGATCGGAACAAGCAAGGACCAAGCAAACGCCCTCAGGCTGACGCTCGCCCAGCGGGGAGTTTCGGTGTTCGTGAGAGACGCCTCGGCTTCGAAAAAGAAGAACCAACGAAAATCTCCCAGGACAACGAAGAAAAGTCCAACCAACTGGGCGACCTCTGCTGGAAGTGCAAGCGCCTCACTGATCGGGCCGGTGGCCAAGGGGTCGAGGATGGTAAGCCAGGTGAAAACGAGCAAACTGCGTCGATTCGCCCCCCGGTACTTGAGCAGTTTGGCGAGAAACCACAGGGGAACGACAAGGAGCAGGACTGGGTGCTGCCAAGGGCTTTCATAAAAGGCTTGAAACATCAGAGCACCCTGCGAAGGTAGAGCTGTCTTCCAGCAGACTCAAGTCGCCCATGCAATCGGAACAGTCTCTTCATCGTGCGAGTTCGAACAGCATCCGTTCTCAATGGGAGCCCTGGCTCGAAGCTGGCCTTGTTGGTGCCTTCGTCGCCGCCCAAGCTAACGGTTGGCTCCGGTTTTTTGAGCGCCCGACAAGTCTGATGTCGGCCATCTTCGGCCTCATCGTCGGGTGGGCGCTGGCCGATTTCGTCTCGGGACTGGTGCACTACTGCGCCGACAACTTCGGGAGCCCCGCGACGCCGCTGGTGGGGCACTCCATCATTCGCACCTTTCGCGAGCACCATAATGCGCCTCGCGCAATGTTGTCCCACGGCTTTCTTGAGCGCAACGGCTGGAATTGCGGAGGGGCAGCGCTCCTGTCGATGCTCAACCACGGACTCAGTCCGCTGCAAGGCGCTTTCACCAGCTCTGTTCTGCTGAGTGGCGCGTTGTTCCTTGCGGCAACCAATCAAATCCACGCTTGGGCTCACGCGAAAGACGTCCCCCTCTTGGTCGCGCGCCTTCAGCACTGGGGACTGCTTCTTTCACCCGAGCTTCATGCCCGCCACCATCGCCCCTTCGAAGAACGCGCCGATGAGCAGCCAAGCGCGCCTTTCGGCAACCAAAGTTCCAGCTTCTTGGCCGGGCACTACTGCATCACAAGCGGTCTATGCGATCGTGTATCTTCACGCATCAGATCAGCATAGATACGTTGGTACTCCAGCGCGACGCGCTCGGGGGCATAGTGCTCTTGAGCGGCCTTTTTGCCCGAGGCAATGAGTTGAGCGCGCAGTTGAGGGTTCGCTTCTAGGTCTTCAATACGCTGAACCCACGTCTGAGGCGCCGCATCCAAGAGAAGTCCTCCCTTCAAACTTGCGAGGGGCCCTTGGTCGAGAGCCAACACGGGGGTACCGAGAAGCAATGCTTCGAGCAAAATAATAGGCAGGTCGACCTTGCCGTACAGATCGTCCACCGGAAACAAAACGGCGCGGCTCAAGGCGACCAGCGCCGCGATGTCAGAGACGTTCTCGAAAAAGGTGACTTGCTTCGGGTCGACACCTTCGGCCAGACGTCGAGCAATGTTCGCACTTTGGGATGTCTTGTCGCGATAGGCGACCACCAGACGCGCGCCAGGTACACGAGATTGGATTTCTTGTGACCATTCGCAGAGCCGTTGAGCCGCCGAACTCACCTCGAGGTCTCCAGGGTAAAGAAACAAGGGACGACTTCTTTCAAGCCCCAGTTCCGCTCTCAATCGGTCGAGTCGGGCGGTAGAAGGCACTTCGAGGCGAGGACAGGGAGGCGGGATCTCCACCATCTTTGGCGCAACTCGACCTTGAGCTGCAAAGGATTGTTCAAACTGCCGCATGGTCCACGAGCTCTGGGCGACAACTGTATCTCCGAACAAGAGTCGCTCCGGACGCTGGAAGTTGCGCGGCGGCGAGGCAATAGTCTGACACACTCGCACCCGTCGCAGTCGAGCCAAGGCTCCCAACACCTGGCTCGACCTAGGGTTAGGAGCAAAAATCGAGTGCCAGATGTCTACCCGCGGGCTGGCCAACAACCACGCGAACGCCTGGGCGTTTTGCATCAGCCCCGGGGCGAAACTGCCCGCGCTGCGGTAGGCAGTATGAATGTGCACCCGAGAGGAGATTTCTGAAGATCGCGCTTGAGTGGCCATGAGATGCGCCTCGATGGTGGAAAGCTCGTTGCAGATATCCCGCACCAAACACTTGGAGCCGTCTCGAAAAGGAGGACTCATGGGCTTGGAAACGAAAAGCACCCGAGGCATTCGACTCATGCCTCCGTATAGAGGACGCTTGAGCCGTACCCAAGGGGCAGCCCAGAGGCGTATCAGTGCTCTGTCCAGGAAGGGAAGGCCCCATTCTGGCTGTCCGTGTCCGAGCGCGGTTGTGCGCGTTCAGCGCAAGAGAACGAACGTCATGAATTCTGCTAGCGAGATCATTGCCCAACTTGAACTTTCCCCGCACCCCGAAGGCGGATACTTTCGTGAGACCTTTCGAGATGAACGACCAAACGGGGGGCGAAGCCACAGCACGGCCATCTACTTTCTCTTGACAGAAGGAGATGTTTCTCGCTGGCATCGGGTGGACTCAGCGGAAGTCTTTCACTTCTACGCGGGGGCCCCCTTGGAGCTCTTCACTCTGGAGGAAAGGAAGGGGGTCAAGTCGATAACTCGGCGTGTCTTGGGCCCTGATCTTTCCCAGGGGCAACATCCGCAACTCGTAGTGGCCCCCCACTGTTATCAGGCAGCAAGGAGTATGGGAGCCTATAGTCTAGTTGGATGTACGGTGAGTCCGGGTTTCGAGTTCGAACACTTTGAAATGATGGATCCTAACGCAGAGCCCGCCCTTCCCCCACGAGCACCCGAGCGACACTAAAGAAGAAGGCGCCTAGCCCTAACAGGGCCGGCGCCTTCTTCTTCAATGACCCAAGAGGGACAACCGCCTACTGCCGTCTTTGGATTCAAGACGCTTGCCTCATTCCTGCGGGCGAGCGGCGGCGGTAAAACCGAGCCGTCTCTCAACGCTGACAGACCAAGAAGCGCTCAAATTTAAACGGTCGCAGCACTAGTCGAGATCGAGAGTCTCATCCTCCTGGGGGCAGCCGTCCGTCTGCTCGCGTTCGTCCTCCCCTTCTCCGTCTTCGGGCTGGTCGATGCATTCGTCTTTCTCATCCAAAATGCCATCGCCATCATTGTCCGGATCGGGACACCCATCGAGGTCATCAAACCCATCCGTGTCCTCAGGGGCATCCTTGCATTCGTCCTTGTCATCGGGAACCCCGTCTTTGTCGGTGTCGGGAACATCGGGGCATCCATCCTCGTCTTCGAAACCGTTCATGGTTTCGGGCTCGTTAGGACAACGATCGCCAACATCTCGGAGCCCGTCCTTGTCGTTGTCGGGTTCGGGACAGCCGTCGTCGTCCTCGAAGTCATCGAGATCTTCCGGACGATCTATGCATTTGTCAGCATCATCGGGAATGCCGTCCTCGTCGTTGTCCAGCTCGGGACAGCCGTCGCTATCTTGAAAGTTGTCGAAATCTTCCGGGGCGTCCACACAACCATCGACATCGTCCGAAAAGCCGTCCCCATCAGCATCCAGGACGGTCGAATCGTAGCCAAAGCCGACGAACCCGCGAGCGGTCGGAACACCGATGCCCTTGAAGAGGCCGACACCTCCGCCCAAAAGAATATGCACGCTCCCCACAGGGAAGATGCGGGCACCAAGGTCAACTTCGACCGAACTCGCCCCGACGTTCTTTGTGCTGAAATCAGTCGCACCAAACGCATCAGCGACAGCGGCAATACGGGGAGAGATCTCGTACCCCAAACCGACGCTCCAACGCGCTTCTGACCCCACGCTCGAATCCCCTCCGACGCTAGCGGACTTACGGTAAATGCCTCCCAAGTTAACGCCATAGCTGAAAGGGCCCAAGTCGCCGTCGACGATCAGAGCTCCGCCAAAAGAAGGTGAGCTATTGCCAATGTAGGCTCCCTCGGCCGTCACCGTTCCGAGCGGAGCTGCGCCCGTAAGGTAGGCACCCAAGGTCAAAACATCCCCAGGGTTGCCTAAGAATCGCCCTTTGAGCTCCAACTGAACATCGCCAAGGCCCACGGCGCTCAGTTCGTCGTCGGCACCGGTTATACCGTCCTCTGCGGTCTCCTGAATACCGTGGCCCTTCACCCAGCTGACTGGGATCTTCAACCCCACTTGAAGTCGATCGACGATCGAAAGGCTGCCCATCACGTCGGCAGTCACCATGTTCTCGACGGCCTTGATCTCGATGGGATCTTCGTCGCTGCAGTCTGTCGCACAACGCAAAACGGTAAACGGTTCGAAGCCGTAGTTCGCGATCATGCCGGCGGTCCAGTTCAAATGACCATCCACAGCCGCGGTGCGGGTCACCAGGAAGTTGCCCGAACCAGGAGCTGGGTCGAATCGCTGAACAGAAACTTCTCCGTCCAGGTCTTGAGCCAGGACCTCGGGTGTCTGAGTCATCATCAGTACACCGAGCATGACCCCGGCTGAAATGCTTTTTCGGAAGGACATAGGTTTCACTTGTCTTGTGCCTCTCTCGCGTTCTGAACTACGGGCAAACGGCCCCCCCGTTGGCAGGCCATCCCGTCAGGAGGCTCTCACGGCTACGCCACCTGATGCAACTAGCCAATATTGTACACTTTCACCAAAGGGCGCCCGTACCGCTCAGAGTCCAGGGCGCGAGAGCCCACCCAAGAGTTTTAGCCGGCGCGGAACTGGCAGCCGAGGTGCGTCGGGCCCGTACGGAAGCAAAACTCGGATTTATCAACAATTTCTGCTCTTTTTCCGCTCAATGGCTCAGCGAAAGACAGGAATCGATGTATAGGGAGGGCCACTCATGCGCACCGCACGATTTTCAGCCCTCAACAAGCCGGCAAGCCCTCTATTTATAGCTACGATCGCGGGATCGCTCGCTCTTTTCAACGTATCGAACGCCCTCGCGCAGGCGGCCCCTGGCCAAGAAGTTCAGCCCCCGACCAAGGCTGGCCCCAAACCGGCCGAGCCTGAAAAGCCCGCGGCACCTGATGCACAGGACCAGCCCACCTCGAAGGCGGCGGACCAGTCAGAAGAGGAAGAGGCAGAAGTCGCACCTGACACGCAAGAGCCTGCTGCAGCCACGGGGCAAAGCTCGACAAGCGAAGAATCGGCCCAAGCGGCTTCCAATGAGATAGATGGTGCGAATGCGGCCGCTCCGAGTGACAAGGTCGAAGCAACGGCCCCCGCTGCATCGCCGGACTCCACCCCAAACGCTCCAGCTGCCGAGCCCGGTGGACTTGCTTCGATGGAAAGCGGCGCAGACGCTGGCCTAGGATTCGGCGAATATCCCAACCCAGCCAGCGACCAAGAGGAGCTCAAAGAGCAGGGCGAGGAGCGCCCCACCGACATCGAGCCCGATCGAGTCTTTGCCGAAGAGTGGTGGGCTCATACTCGCCCCACGATAGAGCTGCACGGCAATTTCCGTGTGCGAGCAAACCTCTACCACAACTTTCATTTCAATCGACTCGACGCACCCGAATCCGCGTTGTGGCCTCGACCGCTGGACGCACACTACGACGATCTCAACGGGAACAAACAAGGAGCCGAGGCCTGCACGCCGGACGAAGCTGACACGGGCTCAAGCGACACGCCGTCCCGCGAAAATATGGTGGGCTGCAAGAGCCCCACTCAAGGCGGTGCCGACATCCGCTTCCGAGTCGAGCCGAGCATCATTATCTCGGACAATCTCCGCGTTCGCTCACAGATCGATCTCCTCGGCAATCTGGTGATGGGCTCGACTGCCCAGGGCAATATGAACTACCCTGCTGCCACCGGAGGCGGATATGCAGTCTCTGGGCGCAGCGGTTACTCGCCCATCAGCGGGATGTCGTCTAGCCAAGATTCGCCCGTTTCGGGAATCAATAGCCTTCAAGATGCAATCAGCGTGCGTCGCGCTTGGGCCGAATACGATACCCCCGTCGGTCAGCTCAAGTTTGGACGCATGCCCGACCACTGGGGCTTGGGGGTTCTGTATAATGCGGGTGACAACCTCGACGGCGACTACCAAAGTACCGCCGATCGCATCGCCTTCACCACCGGTCTTCCCTCGTGGTCGACCTATATCGGCGGCTCTTGGGATTACCAAGACGAAGGAGCAACCAGCGCCGGTTTTACCCCACCTGGCGGACCGGCCTACGATCTATCGCAGCGCGACGACGTGAGTCGCATGAACCTGCAACTGTATCGTCGCATGGACCCCCAGCTCGAGCGCAACGCACTTGCCAAGGGCAAAGTAGTCGTCAACGGTGGGCTCTACCTCTCATATCGCTGGCAACGCATCGCCAATGACGTGACAGGGCCTTCGGCTACGTGCTCCGGCGGAGCGGATGCTCTCGGATGCAAGCCCGGGGAGGCGGCCAGCGGTCTTGTGCGGCGCGGTATGAAGATCTGGACGCCCGACGTCTACGTCGAGCTCAAGTACCAAAAGTTCTTCTTCGGTTTCGAAGCTGTCACCCACCAAGGGAAGTTCGACAGCTTGGCCACCGCTGCTGGCGACAACGACTATACCGACCCCAACGGCAACAAGGACGGGTGGCGCGTAAACCAATGGGGCTTTGCGGGCGAACTCAAACAGAAGCTCGTAGAGGATCGCCTGCTACTTGGTTTCTCCTTCGGCTACGGAAGTGGAGACGGTGATGTCGACACCCTCATCCCTCCAGCTGGTGTGCAAGAACAACACGGTGATCGATCCATCGAAACTTTTCGCTTTCATCCGGGGTACCGCGTCGATCTGATCTTGAACCGACACATTCTCAGTCGGGTACAGGGCAGCTACTACTTCAAGCCAATGGCCCAGTACGATTTCATCCGAAAGAGCTCGGGCCTCAAGCTGGGGGGACGAGCAGAGGCAATCTGGACCCGCGCCAGCAACTTCATGCAAACGCCAGGTCACCAACGTGACCTCGGTATCGAGCTCGACGCTAGCGTTTACTACCAGTCGAAGGACGGCTCACTGAACTCGCGCGACGACTTGACCGGCGGGTTCTTCACCCAGCTCCAGTACGGTGTTGCGTTTCCGCTTTCAGGGCTCAGCTACCTCCAAGACGACCGAGAGGGGCGCAGCGCAGCAGAGCTAAAATTGAAGCCGGCACAGATGGTGCGTTGGTTCGTCGGCGTGGCCTTCTAAGAAGAAGAAGAGCGTCCTTCAGACGCACATCAGCTTCATTTATCGAGACCTCCCTCGAAGAGGTCTCGACTACTTTTGTGGGCGAAGAAAGAACCCTGCCACGCTCGCACGGACCTGGTGGCCCGCCGCGGGACTCACGCGCGCAATCATATGAGGAGCGCCCCCTAAAATGATCAATCGATTCGGCTTTGGCATGATGAAGTTGCCGCAGCCGACGTTCAACAGCGCCTCGGAGTATTGTTCGGTTTCGAAGCGATATCCCATCATGGGCAAATTCTCACCGTCTGTTTCGGCGATGAGAAGCTCACCCCCAAAGTGGGCGTTCCACATAGGATGCGCATAGTAGATGAACGCGCCAGCGTAAGTCTCGTGATCGTCAACATGCCAGGAAAGCGCCGTATCCCTCGGATAGACATAGGGACGCCCAACTAGTCGGTCCCAGCTTCCTTCCACGTGAAGCTCTTGCAAATCGGTGCGAGAAAGAACGCGCCTCAAAAGAACCGAAAGAGGGTCTCCGGAGGAAGGCGAGCTCGCCTCGTTTTCTTCTCGTCGCCCGACGATCGCTTCCTTTCCAGCTAGAGGAACTCCATCGTCCAACTTCCAAGCCCCACTCGAGCGAGTCACGGGAAGCAGATCCATGAACTGATAGGCTGTCCAAAGCTGCGTCCAACTTTCTTCATCCAGAAAGTCATCGACCACTGAAAAATTCGGGTGCGAAAAGGTGTCGCCCATAGGAGGCGAACGATAGGCAATAGTGATCCGAAGATCGAGCAGATGAGTGGATTCGGCGCTGCCAGCGCCTGCTATTCCATCGGCGCAGAAGAGGTGCTTGCCCCCTCTGGGACAAAATGTTGCTCAAATGGAAAACTCTCCCACGACATCCACATGAGTTTCGAGGCGATAAAAGTCAGGGCGCGGAAGTCCATCGACGAATCGCACTACCCGGCGAAGCACTTCAGGGTCGCGCAAAATCCGGCTGTGCCCAAGCCCTTGGGTCTCGACGAGATTGCAGTTCCAGTGCTGGGCCAGGCGAACAGTGTCTTCGTAGCGCGTCCTTGGGTCATCGCGATCGTGTATCAACTCGAGACGTTCGTGGGGACGAACAGACCGCATCAGGTCGAGATCCGCGCGCCGGATACCGACACGCTTTTCTGTCGCACGTGCCGCTAACTCGCGGGAACGCTTACCGAGTTGAAGCTTCCTCGAAAACTCATCCAGCGCGAAATCGAATGAAATGAGAGGAGCAATCATCAGAGCTCCCCCAACTTCGAGCCCTCTCCTAAGAGCCAAGGTGAGAGCTGGTCCGCCCAGAGAATGGGCCACAACGGCGACAATGGGCCCGAGCAACTTCCCTAGACTCAACAAGACATCGCTGAACTCCACGATGTTAGTGTTTCGTCCTTCGGATTCACCGTGGGCGGGCATGTCCACTCCAACGACTCGATAGCCGGCTTCGACAAGACGAGCACGCATCTCATCAAACTGTCCCATATGTCCCTGCCAGCCGTGCACGAGGACCACCACAGGACCTCGTCCCACCGAACGTACGGCAACTGAACGCCCCCGAGATTCCACGTGGCCGAGTAAACTTTCCGAGCGCGGCTGTCTTGTGACTTTGCGCAACGGAGTCATGAACAGTTCGCTCAGTACGGGCTGCGCGAGATGGGGCATCGCGGTCGAAAATCCGTCCCAAACCATTGGTATAACGCTTTTTCGAACGTTCGTGCTATTTCTTAACGTACTCATGATGGCTCCTTGGTGAAAAACAGCGCTCTAGGCGCAACAGGCATCGTGCAGCAGGCGAGAAAACGCTGCCTCGGCACGTCTTCGGGCGACTTCACTGCGCAGCAAACGCGCATCGAGATGGTACTTCATCACGATGCCGTGCATTTCAAAGGCAAACTGAGCGGCGCTGAGTTCTGGGAGTAAATGTCCCTCATCAATGGCCAGTTGCACCGCTCGCTCAGTTCCAGCTTCAGAAGCTCGAAACCAGCTCACCAAACGCTCACGAATTGGACCACCCCGATCATCCCACTCAAGGGCCCCTGCCAAAAAAATGCACCCTCCAGGAATCTCTCTTGAGGAAACCCAATCGAGCCAATTCTGAAAGATCCTCTCCAGGCGTGGACGTCCCCGAGGGAGCTGAAGAGCAGGAAGAAAAACCTTCGAACGAAAGTGTTCTGCCGCCGCATCCAAGATGTCGAGCTGGAGCTTTTCTTTTGACTTGAAGTGAGCGAAGAGCCCGCTCTTAGATAGCCCCAGGTCGGAAGCCAACTCCCCAATGGTGACGCCCTCAAGCCCCAAGGAACTGGCCAGGCTCAGAGCACGGGCAATGATCCGGCCTTTTGTATCTTCGCCCTTGGTGGCACTCGTTTGAGTCGTCCGAGCCATGAGGATGAAATAGCACGAACGTTCGCTTTCTCAACAAAAATAGACTCTCTCAAAATTGCCACATAATTTCATACACTTTGCCTAAGACCCACGAGCTCCGACTGACCTCCAGGGCCGTCCCAGCACAGGCACGCCACTCAACGAGTCATCAGCTCTCGGATGCGATGCACCATCTCAACGGAAGCATCGATTTCTGCTTTGCGCAAAGAAACGCTTTCCACGTTGCAGCCGAGCTCAAAGCCTTTACTTTTCGCGAAATCGAGCAGCTCAG
This sequence comes from Polyangiaceae bacterium, assembly GCA_050300635.1. Taxonomy (GTDB): domain Bacteria; phylum Myxococcota_A; class Polyangia; order Polyangiales; family Polyangiaceae; genus NIC37A-2. The sequence goes on along the minus strand of JBNKYC010000033.1, from coordinate 105,242 downwards.
CGAAACCTGAAATCGACAAATCGACGGACTTTTCGAGAATGTCGCCCGCATGAAGGAGCTCGTTTTTGAGCCAACGAGGAACGGAAACCCCTAGCCAGTCCATAAACTCCAGAGTTTTTTTCGAGCCGCACGGGCTGAGCGTGATGTACATCTGCGGCATGGGTCGCGACTCGGCCAAAGAGCGATAGTAGAGGTCGCTCAATAGATTCTTACTCTTGGTCACCGAATAAACGGCTTGGCTGACGAAGAAGGTGCAGCCACTCGTCCATTTGCGAAGCATGCGTTCGTCTTCTGCGCCACCTTGTTCGTGACGTTCGGCAATCATGACGCCGCCCAGCGGAAGTTGTGGAGCCACACTTCGCCGCAGCTTGTATGCGTCTCCGATGCGAATATTCACCCGTTGCTCATCCGAGGGTGCACCCACGAGCACCGTTGCTCCACCCCGAGCCTGTAGCTGCGTCAACCAATCGCTGAGCCCCTCTTTCGTCTGACCCGAAACCGAGCGGTAGACGATCTTCGGAAGAGGAATACCGGACAAGTAGTCGTAGGAGTAGGACAGTGGATCGATGCACGCGGAAAAAGGAAATGGGCGCTCTACACTGGTACGAGCAGACTCGTCCTGGAGGTCGTAGACGACCAGAGCATCGATCGGCAGTTGGTTGATACGAGCCGTTTGAATTTGGGCGAGTTCTCGCCGACGTTCCTCCGGTGAGGAGAGCTTAGGCGGAGTAATGCCGTAAATGAGACGAATCGATGACCAGTCCACGGGCGTTGGTTCCATTGCGGGGCGCAGCATGGACGTTCATCGAACGGAAGCCAACCATGTCGCGCTCCTCAGAAAATAAGCGGACAATCTTCTTCGAAACCTTCTCGAATCCGGCAAGGATACGGCAGAATGAGCCAACGACAGAGAGCGAACGCGGCAACCGGTTTGAAAGAAAAACAACCGAGCCCTACGCTAGTACCCGAGTGCAACCCATGGACGAAAGGCAAACAACATCGTTGAAGCAACGACTGTGGCGGATTATTTTTGAAGCAGAAACCCCCGCAGGAAAGGCCTTCGACGTCGCACTGCTTTGGTTGATCTTCGCCAGCGTGCTCTCGGTCATGTTGGAGACCGTTGCCTCCGTTCAACAAAGATTCGGCTCTGCTTTGGTGGTGCTCGAGTGGTCGTTTACCGTCTTGTTTTCGGTTGAATACGCGGTTCGTCTCTGGGTCAGCCGCCGACCTCTGCGTTACGCAAGAAGCTTTTTCGGTATCATCGACCTGGTTTCTTGCCTTCCCCAGTACGTCGCGTTGTTCGTTGGTTCGGGTCAGGGCTTCGCTATCGTTCGGGTGCTTCGACTGCTTCGAATGTTTCGCGTTCTCAAGATGGCGCATCACCTGCGTGGAGCTCGGGTGATTCTTCAAGGACTGCGGGATGCACGCCCCAAGATCACCGTATTTTTCGCAGCCGTTCTACTTTTGGCCACCCTGGCGGGCACCCTGCTCTACTTTATCGAAAGCACCCAACCTAACTCGGCGTTCACGAGCATTCCTATCAGCATCTACTACGCCATTGTATCGATTACGACCGTGGGGTTCGGTGACATCACCGTGCAAACTGATTGGGGTCGCTTTCTCACCTCTGTCATGATTCTGAGCGGCTTCGCCATCATCGCTGTCCCAACAGGAATCGTCGTGGCAGACATCTCAAGAGCAGAAGAAAATCTGACTATTACAACAGACGCTTGCCCCGGCTGTGGAGCACACGGACATCTTCCTGACGCCATCTACTGTCGACGCTGCGGAACCGAGCTCGATTACAACTAGCATACATCTCACAACTGCCTTGCTACACGCATCTCGCCACCCCGGGTTATGAGCTACGCTGTGAGGTCAGGCGGCCATATCAGCGGGCTCAAGGTCTGAACTTGGAGAGCCCTCGCTCGAGGCTACGCCGCGCAACAAGGCATCAAAACTCATACTTTCCGACGATGTACCATCGTCGGTGCCACCTTTTAAGCTCTCGGCAGTTTCTTCGGCCAGATCTTGTCGCGCCTGAGCGGCTTGGCCACTTGCTTTGGCTGCAACGCTTCGATCAGCGGGAGACGGCTCCGCTGGGGCCAGTGCGGCGCGTACAACTTGCTGCATCTTTGCCAAGGTCGCGCTCGGGTCATTGGCAACGGGAGACGCGTCGATATTCACGTGCCCACCAATGGCATAGTTCTGCCCATCCGGACCGCGTTGATAGTCATAGTGAATCGCCCCAGCGTACTGACCCCCGACTGCCTTGTGAGCTTGTTCATGCACGCGCACTTCACGATCCCGTTGCTCCAGCTCCTGCACCTGCTGCTGCTCGTCTTCGCTCAGTTCACCCTCGGATTCTTCCTCTTGAGGAGCGCGTAAAGTCTGGCGAGCCCTCTCCTGCTCCCGCGTAGAGGTCGCGCTCTCGAGCTGATCGAAAGCGACGCTTACCTCCTTCGTCGCGGCACCATTTCTCGAAAGTCCCGGCTCGCGCGCCCCCGACTTACCCGCCCCCGAAAACGCATCTTGAGCGAGACGCCGCGCTTCGTCGCTCAGCTCGAGAACGGCCGCAGGTTGTTTCTCTCGCTCGGCACCGTTCAGGCGCGGACCACGCGGTGCAACCGGACGCACCGGTTCGACGGGCACCACTGCTCCGGCCTGTCTCGTCATCTGGGTCGCGATTCGACCTGATGGGGCACCTAGAGGAGAAACCAACAAAAAAATCGTCCTCAACCGTCAGAACGACTGTTCTCGGCGCGGATTCAGCGCTCAACCCAAAAACCGAAGCGCAGTCTCAACTTGAGACGCTCGCAAGAGTTAGTCGACCGAAAAACGCTAAATGAGACCGATTTCTCTGAGCCGCTGCTGGAGAAAATCGTTAGCCAATATGGGCTGCGGATAGCGTTCTGGATGATTCTCGGTCACACAAGTGGAGAGAGAACGAATCAAGAAATCTGAATTCGGGTGGAGAAAGAAGGGAAGAGAATAACGAGACTGTTCTGACCATGGACTCGGCGGATTGACCACACGGTGCGTGGTCGAAACGAGCACATCGTTGGTGAGACGTTGCAGCATGTCCCCGACATTGCAAATGATAAGCTCATCGCCTCCCGGAGCGGCAACCCACCCTCCGGATCGACTCAGAACCTGAAGACCAGGTTGTTCGGATCCCACAAGGAGCGTGATGAGATTGATGTCCTCATGGGCAGCCGCCCGCACCGCCCCCTTCGGGTTTTTGGGGACTGCGGGATAGTGCAAAGCGCGCAAGAGGCTGTTTCCCACGTCGACGACCTTTTCGAAGTAACTGGCCTCGAGTTCGAGGCCAGTTGCCACCGCCTGAAGGACATGGCCGCCGATTTCGTCCAGTTCCCGGTACAGCTCAAGTAGGGCGGGTCGAAAGGAAGGAAGCCAATCCGGCCACACATTTTGAGGAAGCAAGGCAAGAGCGGCTTCTTGTTCCGGAGCGGCGGGTGCAACCTCGGCTGCGCGAACGAACTCACGGCCGATATGATAGAACTCTTTCAAATCAGGAGTCGTTTGATCTTTTGCGACCTCAATACCAAACGGGGTAAAGCCGCGCGCTCCGCCAGTTCCGCGCAAATGGCAGCTCATCTTGCGTTCGTCCGTGCTCGAAAAAAACGCCTCGACTTCGGTCAAGACGTGGCGACGAAGCCCCGGTCTAAGTCCATGGTCCCGAAAGGCCACGAACCCGAACTCCGAAAAAGCGCTACGTAGATCGCGACAGAAAGCGGGCCCTTCACGCTCGGCCAAGGACAGAATCGGTATCGATGACATGAATTGTGAACTATTCCCGTATGGCAGCGGCGCCTTGGCTTCGCTCGGCAGTATCGATCTCTCGAGCTATCAAATCGCGCACAACGACACTGGCCGCAACCAAGCCAAAGGTCCCCGTCACGAACGAGGCCGTCCCATCGATACGAGCGCGCCGATCACAGTCGTGAAGACCATTTTTGCCACCTGGACAGACACAACGAAACCCCTCCCCTTCATCGTAGGCGGGAGAACTTGGCAAAATCGGCGACTCAGGGCTGAAAACCGCCGGTATCCCGATGGGACGCTTCGGCGCCAGTTCGAGGCCGTACTCTTTTCGGAGCAACTTCCTGAGCGCCCCAGCAAACGCATCGTTGTAGGTATCCACCAGATCAGCAACGCGCACTTGGGTGGGATCGATACGCGCAGCGGCGCCCATGGACGAGACCACGGGTATCCCGCGACGCCTGCAGTGGGCGATGAGATGAGCCTTGGCGCTCAGATTGTCGATGGCGTCCACCACAAAATCGACGCGCCCGCTGAGAATCTCTTCGCTCGATTCTTGATTATAAAAACGAGGAATCGCTTCGACAGCACCGGTTGGATGAATCAACCGCAAACGTTCCGCCATAACTTCGACTTTTGACTTACCGATCGTGCCCTGCATCGCGTGTAGCTGTCGATTCGTATTCGTGACACAGACCCGATCGAAGTCGACCAATCCGATCGTTCCCACGCCACTGCGAGCCAAGGCTTCGGCCGTGAAAGAACCGACGCCGCCCACGCCGATCACGAGAACGCGGCACCCCATCAGCTTATGCAAACCAGGTTCCGAAAAAAGTCGTGCGGCTCGGTCAAAGCGTCGATGAGTTCGATAAACCACCTCTTCGTCGTTGGAATCCAGCGCGCTCGGCACGGATGGACCGCGCTGTACGTTCAGAGCATCTTTAGTCGTCGGCAGCTGCATAGGCAGCTCAAATGGCACGAGCAGCCCACCTCGTCGAGAGCCGGGTGGACCCTGCTCAAATGCCCCAAATTTGTCGCATACCGTGACAATCCGACGCAGAAAGGGAGCCTCGGAGCTCAGATTCTGCTTCACTTCCCTCGTGCTTTCCTTACCCCAACTTCCCCGCCCGGTGATCCGAAACCTCTGCCCTCTCTGCGTAGCCTGCTCAACTCTGTTTTTCACTTCGACGAGCCACGCCACCCAGATTTGGAAGGGTGACTTTGAAACAGGAGATACAAGCCAATGGTCCTACCTCCTGAACAAGAGCGGGATCTCGGTCGTTTCGGACCCCGTCTATGAAGGGGCGTCGGCAGCCCTGATCGAAATCACGAATGGCGACGACCACATCTGGCCCAACGGTCTCAATCGAGTGGAGTTTCAATACGCCCCAGGTCTTGAGTACACCGGTGAAGGCACCGAGCTTTTCTTCACTTGGTCCCTCTACCTTCCCACGCCCCTGACAGAAGACGAGCATCAGATCGCTTATGTAGAGTCAGATCAAAGCTACCAGCAAACAATGTCCTTCATTGCCCGTGGCACCAAGCTCTGGTTTTTCACGCGCAAGCCCATGCGCTCCCAGTGGACACTCGCCGATGCTCTTACACCCGCGGTTTGGCACAGGATTGGGCTCCACGTGAAATGGTCCAAAGATTCGAGTCTCGGGTTCGTCAACGTTTGGTTCGACGGCGAGCAAGTCGTCCAGGAGGCCTCGTGCTCGAGTCTCGCTGACGACAACCAGCACTTCGTCCAACTGGGGATTCTACGAGACACCATTGACACGCCCGAGAAGATGGTCGTCGATGATGCGGTGCACCATTCCACCTGGGAAGAGTTCGTCGAGGCCCAGCTCGGCGATTCCTCAATGCAACCGATGGACACGACAGACGGAACGGCAGCAGATGGTACGACGACAACGGGTGCTGATGGTACGGCGACGACGGGTGCTGATGATACGACCGGGATGACTACGTCTGATCTGCCCGAAAGTACCCCCTCTACACCTGCTCAAAATAGCTCAAATCAAGGTTGCTCGCTGGCCCCATCCCGAGGGGGTAGCTCAGGCGGGCGTCCCTTGTTCTATCTATTAGGCGGGCTTCTCCTTGTTATCCAATTGCGTCGTCACCCGCGTCGCAACTCGGCGTTTTGAGGTGACCCTTCGACTGGACAAAGACTGGGTGATCCCCGGGGGTGCCCTCCAAATGCGAGCTGTGTGCAGCAGCGGCCCCGGGGGACAGAACGTCAACAAGGTTTCTACCAAGGTGCAGTTGCGTTTTTCTCTGGATACACCAGGAGTCCTTTCTCGAGACCAACAGCAACGTTTTCGTGAACACTTTCCTGGACATGTGACGACCCTGGGCGAAGCGCTGATCGTCTGCGACGAAACGCGGTCTCTAGAAACGAACAAGGAATATGCCCTAGCTCGATTGAAGGCTATGATTCTTTCGATTCGGCGGGCTCCTCGAAGAAGGGTCAAGACCCGCCCGAGCCGAGCACAACGGGCCCGCCGTCTGAACGACAAGAAGGCACGAAGCGAACTCAAGAAGTCACGCAGCCGAACCCGAGACGACTGAGTCGTTTTCAGTCGCGCCTCGTTGAAGGGGAAGCCGAACTCGTGCTAGCGACCAGACTATGCGCAAGATCCTTTTCTCCACCGTGATGGGAACCCTTGCTTTATCCTGCGCAGCCTCGAAGCCCCCTCTGGAGGAAGACCTGAGACCCCCGTCCCCATCCCAAGTGCCGACCGAGGACCGAGCCGCAGCCACATCAGAAACGGACCTCCGTTCACTACTTCAAAGTCGACGACTACGAGTCATCGGAAGATACGCGACGAGGACCAATGGCTCAGTTCTGGTCTCGTGGTCTGGCACGGGGCTTGAACTTCGTTTCGAAGGTACCGGGCTCCGATTGACTCACCGTGGCCCGCGTGTTCGTTACCAGCGCACACTCGATGGGCGAGTCCTTGAAGACTTCTTTTTCGCGGAAGGCCAAGACGATCACCAAGTCGTGGCACACTTGCCGGAGGGCGAGCATACCCTCCGCCTTGAGCGCCAAGGGGAAGCGCTCTTTGGAGTAAGTACTTTCTCACAGATCATCGTCGACGGGGGCCAGCTGCTCGAATTGGAAGCTCCGCGAAGGAAGTACATAGAAGTCTACGGGGATTCCATTACTTGTGGCTACGGCAACGAGGGGAAGAGTGTCGACTGCGGGCTTTCCCCAGAAACCGAGAACCACGCGAAGAGCTACGGACGAATTCTTGCAGACCGATTCGGGGCAGAACTCAGCGCCATCGCATGGTCGGGCAAAGGAGTCGCTAGCAATTATGCGGGGGATACCGCACCAACCCTCACAGCTATCCACCGCCTCGCTGTCCCCCAGAATCCAGAACAAGATTGGCATTTCCCCGAGGAAACACACCCTGCCGCCGTGATTGTGAACCTAGGGACAAACGACTACAGCACGGATCATGACCCGAGCGACGCACGCTTCATCGCCGAATACGAGAGGCTTCTCCGCTCCATCCGCTCAAGTTATCCCCAGGCCTTCATCCTTGCTACCGTCGGTCCCCTTCTTGGGGGCCAGGATCTGGTTCTTGCACGGAAGAATATCCAAGCAGTGGTAGACCGCTTGGTCGAAAGTGGTGACCCAAAGGTAGCCAGCTACGCCATGCAGACCACCAACGAAAATCCGGGCTGCGACTATCACCCCGGTTTGTCGACACACGAACAAATGGCCACCGAACTTGAGGCACAACTACGCCCTCACCTGGACGAGTAGATACATCGTCAACTCATGGCCTCTCGGGTCGAAAGTTCTTGGGAGTGTAGTCCTGGTTCTAGTTCGTCAATCAACTCTTCAAGCTGCAACAACGCAGTCTCGAAGGTGTGGGTCAATCGTTGTTTAAGAGAATCGAACTCTTCCCAATCGCGAGCCAAGATGCGTGTTTGCATCTGGCCCGCCAGTGCCGAAAGAGACTTGGCTCCGAAAGTACCGGAGAGCCCTTTGAGAGAATGCAAAGCCGAAGCGGCAAGATCCCACTTTTCTTGATCGATCGCCGTCCATATCGCGGCGAGATCGTGACGGTGATCCCTCAAGAAAACCCGAGATTGTTCAACAAAGAGTCTCGTATCCCCGCCAAAACATGCGATTGCGACCTGAAAGTCATCCCCATGAAGCAACGGGGTCAGAGCGACTGGTCTTTCGTCAGCCCCCTCGCCATGCTTGGAGTTGGCCGTGTATTGCTGAATGCGCGCCACCACTTCGTCGATGTGAAAGGGTTTGCCGATGTGATCGTTCATTCCGGCAGAAAGGCACGCGTAACGGTCTGAGTTCATGGCATTGGCGGTCATCGCGATGATCGGGAGATCGGTGAGATTCAGCTGTCCACGAATCCTCCCCGTCGTATCAAGACCGTCGAGGTCCGGCATCTGCACATCCATCAGGACGATATCGAAACCGCTCGGGTTTTCACGAAGCATCGCAAGAGCCTCAAGCCCTCCCCCAGCAATCGTCACCACTGCGCCATCTTGAGTGAGAAGAGCTTGGGCGATCTGTTGATTGACCGGAACATCCTCAACCACGAGAACTCGAACGCCAGATAGACGCGGCACGCGATCCGGGTTGCGAGTCATCTTCTGCGAGATCGGTTTGGCAAAACGTGCTGAAAGCACAGCATTAAACAAGGTCGATCCGGTCACAGGTTTGACGACATGTCCATCGATCACAGCGTCTCGATTGGACTCGAGATTCGCGATCTCTTGTTGTGTCAAGATCACCGTAGGACGCGTCGTCACCCCGCGCACCTTGCTCAAGAGCTCGGAGGCGCTCCTCCCCCACTCGCGATGGTCAGCGATGACTACGTCAGGACGCTCGAGAACAGACAGGACCTTCTGTTCGGCTTCGCTCCAAGTGCTCACAACCGTCGGAACCCAATCGAAGGTCTTGACCATCCTGCCAAGGATGCGTCTAGAAGTCGGGTTTTGGTCCACCACCAAGACACGAAGCTGCCCGATGGCATTATCAGAGTCCTCACCAGCCTGAAGGGCGCTGCTCGATGAAACGACCTCAACCGGGATAAAAAATCGGAAGGTGCTCCCTTTGCCGGGAGAGCTTTCCACAGTGAGCTCTCCACCTAGGAGTTCGACCAAGCGACGGCTGATCGCCAGGCCAAGGCCGGTGCCGCCATACTTTCGAGTCGTGCTGCTCTCTGCCTGCATAAAACTTTCAAAAACGGCCTGGAGCTGCTCCTCCGACATGCCTACACCAGTGTCCCTCACGCTGATCACCAGCCGTCGACGCTGGTTTGCGCTATTTTCCATCCGAACACTGACGACGATCTCACCGCTTTCGGTAAACTTGACCGCATTGGAAACAAGATTGAGCAACACCTGCTGCAGGCGTAAAGGGTCCGATACGAGATGATGGGGGATGCCCGGCTCGATGTCGTAGAGCAGATCCACATCACGATCTCCTAGGTTCACCGCGACCATAGCTCCGAGTTCCCGGAGCAGAGCATCCAACCGGAATGGCTCGGGCGAGATGGTCATCTTTCCGGCTTCGATCTTGGAGTAGTCGAGGACGTCATTGAGAATCGACAGTAGGGTCTTGGCCCCCGCTTGCGCCTTGGCGACGTAGTCACGCTGTTCGTGGGTCAAGCGTGTTCTAAAAACAAGCTGCAACATGCCCTGAACCGCATTCATGGGTGTCCGAATCTCGTGGCTCATGTTCGCGAGAAACTGGCTCTTAGCTTGATTAGCCAGCTCCGCCTCCTGTTGCGCTCGACGCAAAGCTTCTTCGCGCTCGACGACCCGACTTTGATCGACGACGATCTTGAGGTAGCCCATGATGCGTTCATGCTCATCGTGCAACGGTGTCATGCGCACCAGGGCGGGAAAGGTTGAACGATCTTTGCGAATCATCGTCCACTCTTGTTCAGAGGCACCTTGGCTATCGGCGTAGGCGGCCAAAGCCGAAAACCCTTCGATGGGTCGGTCGACCAACTTGCTCAACTCAACGCCACACGCGCTCACTTCAGAAGCATCATGGAGCATGACAGCGGACTGGCTGTTTTCGACGTCTTCGGCTCGGTACCCGAACAGTTCTTCTGCAGCCCGGTTAAAACGAGTGATCACCCCCTCACGATTGGTCGCGACGATAGCGTAACCGGCGCTCGAAAAAATCGCTCTCTGGAGCTCCACAGCGCTGGCTAATTTCTCGGTGCGTTCCCTCACTTCTTGTTCGAGGTTCGCGTTCAATGCCTCGATTCTCTCTCGATCAAGCTTTTGCTCGGACACGTCTCGAACAAGTAAAGCCGCGCCCATGATCTCGTTGTTACTCCCGCTGACGGCCGACACGGCCACCTCGGCATCGAAGCTCGACTCATCTCTCCTCCGATAGCGCCTTTGCTTCGAACCGGCCGCCAAAGCCCGATAAAGATCAAACGACTGACTCCGCCCCTCAGCCTGGACCACTTTGTCAACGCTCTTGCCCAGAACTTCGTTCTCGGCGAAACCAAACATTCTCTCTGCTGCTCGATTCCAACTTTCTATCCGACCCTTCAAGTCAAGACCCACAATCGCCTCGCTCGAACCCTGAACGATCGCTCCAAGACGCAAACGTGCGTCACGAGCGAGTAGACTTCGTTGTGTGCTTGACCAGTAGACGTAAGCCAGGACAAAAACGACGGCGCCCAGTCCGAAGATAACGAGCAAGCCTCGAGTCATGCTTCCCCAAGTCAAATCCGAAACATAGGCTTCTGGCACCAGAGCCGCCACGTAGAGGGCGCGGTCGTCGAAAGGCGTAAATGGAACGCTCTTGAGGCGCAGGTAGTCGGAAGCGGCATCGTGATCGAATCGGAGCACTCGACTCTCGTTCGGCCGAGGCGGAGACACCCCCTTGAAGGTCTCGGAGAATCGCGCCGAACGGTCCAAGTCCGCGCCAAAGGTCTGTCCCATGTCGGGGTGAACGATGAAGCTGCCGTCGGCGTCTGCAACGTAGAGTTCAACGTGAGACTCCCGTTCGTCGCCCAGGCGATTCAGCAGTCCGCGCACATCAACGTTGGTCACGACAATTCCAAAGACGTCACCCTCGTCATCCAGGACGGGCGTGGCAAAACGTATCGTCGGGAGGTGCGGTCGCTGCAGAGAGCGGTGTTCTCGATTCAGGTTGATACTTGAGACATAAACTTGCCCAGGATTAAGAAGAACGGTCGTCTGAAAGTAGTCGCGGTGCCCCTTTTCTTGCAACTTACTGCGAGGAACCACAAACACCTGATCGCCCTGTCTTTCGACGCGCACGAGTTCCTTCCCCTCGTCGGCGACTCCAATATATCGCACCTGATAGACCGCAGGATTGGTCTGAATGAACCCCGTGAAAATTTGCTGTAGGCGTCCCTCCCAGAGCTCCAGAGTACTGCCGTCTATAGGGTCCTCTCCACCGTTTTGGTAAGTCCGCAGAAGGCCGTCGATCGGAGGGAGACGTCTGAGAAAACGAATTGCCTCACGATGGCGAGAAAACAGTTCTTCAATCTCACTCGCCGCCGAACCCACTTGGATTTCGAGATCTTCGTGTGCCTCCTGTGTCGCTCTCTGGTACTCATACTGATAGCCAAACGTGAATGTGCCTGCGGCGGCCAGACCAAAAGCCAGGAGAATGGCCCACGCAACCTTTGCCCCTAAAAATCGCCTCCAACTGACCTGCTCCATGGCCTCCAAACCCGAAGTATCGCGTCGGTCCGCACTCATGGCCTGTGCCCCATCCCGATTCGCTCAAAGCTATGCATCATGCGGATCAACGGACGAAAAAGGCCCCCTATAAGATAACCCGGAGGCGCCAAATGGGCATGGGGACTCCCAGACAAGACGTCCAGGAACGCAACTGGACTACTTCGTCTGCGGTGCCTTGTCTTTCTCGTCCCCGGTCGACTTGGTCGTTGAGGGCTTACGCTCGTCTCGCGCGCTGGGGTGGCGCTGGGGAGGAGGGGCTGGAGATTTCTTGGAGTGGGAAGTCGGCTTCTTCTTTTTCTCGCTTTCGGGCCTATAGGGAGGCTTGGGGAAGGTCCGCTCGAGACGCGCCTCAAGGATCTTCTCCCGACGCTCATCCGAGCGGGTCAGTTCAAGACCACGGCGTCGCTTCATGTAGGCGGGAACCTGCCCCGACCCCGTGCACGAATAAGTCCCTAGCTTCTTGCGATGGATCTCTAGCTTGGACGTCTTGTAGACGCCGTGCTTCCTCACCCACTTCACGCTTGGGATTTTGGTGCTGATATCGTGAAGAATCACTCGCTTAGGGCGCTCGCCTGTACGCAGCTCGTATTCTCGACACTGAAACATCGCCCACAGCCTTCGATACTGTTTGCCGTTTTCGCGGGCGATGCGCCGACGCAACTTGCGCTCACGATCATAAGCGATCTCGATGGTGCGCTTCTCGTAAGGAAGGCGCTTGGGCAAGACAACTTCCTCGCCCTTTTCGGTCACGATGGTCGTTTCGAGATCCCCACTGCTCGTGGGGGGACTGGGAAACATCCCCCACCCTTGCCAGGTGCGGGAATGAGACAACCATTCGTCCGTCTGAAGCTGATTAATCAGCCAATTGCGGGTTTCCAAAAGTGGAGGGGGAGGTTGAAAAAGCCGCAGAGAAATCGCAAGCACGTGATAACCCATGGCAAGTCCAACCACGGTCGTCCCCACCAAGCCGTAGGCAATGCGAGGGCTGTTTTCGCCAACAGTAGGAGCGGCCCATGCTTTGAGCCAACGACTCTTCGGTTCTTCGGCTGCCGGTTGAAAGAACCTTTCCCAAGAGCCTGACCCAAAGAAGCGCCGGCCCAACTTGAGGAAAACTTTGCAGAACTCATCCCCCGCGAAGAACGACGGGTAGGTACCGATCATGATGAAAGGGAAGAGCCCAAGATTGATGAAGAGAATCAAGAAACCATGGAACATCGTTCCTAGGCCCAAGAGAGTACGACGACTCAGGAAGATGGCTCTCAGGAGCGGCTGGTCCACAAGGATAGGTTTGATCTTGATGCCCTTGGGCAAGGTGAGCCCTTTGGGAAAGAAGACGAGTGGATCCTTGGTGTCGGCAGCGTCGCGCCACAAGAGATAACAAGCCGGGATCCCCAAGCCGTAGGCCAGATGGAGCGCGGGGGGGACGCCATAGGTGTGAGCATCATCGTTGGGAGTCAGGCCCAAGGTATTGACGCGCCACAGAACTGCCCACAGGGCAACCCAGATGCCGCGTTGTATCCATCCTCGGACTCCCGAAAATTCAGCCTTCAGCCATGGCTCCTCCCTGTGTCTGGCGACAAATCGAGCCCCGAGGCCGAACAGAACCAAGAAGAAGAGACGCTCCCACCAAAGAGTCGTCCATGTGTTGAGACGAAACACGTTGGAGACAAGCCAGGCGCTCATGTGCTGAGTAAAGTACTCAAAACGATAGAAATGCGTGTTGTTGAGCGCGTAGTAAAGCGAGTCTCCGGCGTTCCAAATGCGCCCAAATTTCAACGTACCCGTTCGGACGTAAAGAACGGTCAGCTGAAAAATGAACAGATAACGGGGCCAAGCCGGAACCAGGCGGTAGACCGGATGAAGGATACGGCCGTCCGACGGGATCGCTCCGGGATTTTTGAGCAACCCCTTACGACGCAAACGCCAGCATCTCAGCCAGTTATCGACGCTCCAGGCGTGCCCCGTCTTGGCGAACATGAGCAAGAACCAAAAGCACTTGAAGACCGAGTCTGTGCCCTCCAAATAGGAAGCGTTGCGGTTGTAGATGCTCAGCAAAAGAAAGAAGGCGAGCACACCCATCGTACGGGTAAAGAAACCGATCCCGTAGAAGAAGAGCACTCCGAAAAAGCCCCACATATGAAGGCGAACGAACTCGGGACTGCTATCGAGGTAGAGCAGCGAGCCGCGATTCCAAATGAAGTGCAAAACGGCCTCAACCGATTGAAATCCTTCCTTGGGATCCCACTGAGCCAGCGCGTCTCCTCCCAATTTGAAGCGGGCGTCGTACATTGTATACAAGCCCTCATCGCTGAAGAAATTGCGCCAATGCTCAATCGGATTGTAGAACAACCAGAAGGTGAGCAACGCAAAGATGATGCGGAGGATGGCGTAGGTGCGCGGGTCTTCAAGGGAGAAGATGCTGCGACGCACCGAGCTCCAGCGAACGACCGCCAGACCGAACATCAAAAAGATAAAGGCAAGGACGAGAAAGCCGTGATTCTTGATCAGGAGCTCGTGGGGTGCCGTCACATTCGAAGCAAGAAGCATAGACGACGGGAGCCTACCACGGGGCTGCCAATCCCAGTCTAGTCCCAAGAAACGAATTATTTGCCCCTATGTATCTTCCTGCAGCTCCTGGCGCACCAAAACCGGAAATTTGTGCGCAACCGAACTAGTCGGCGTAAAGCTGCTTGAGCACCTCATAGGCCGGACGCGTCTGTCGGTCGACGTCCACGATCCCCCACCACTCTTCGTTGAAGGTGGCGTCCGGGTACGGGCCACCGCCTGGAGCGACGCCGCCGAGATCTTGCTTACTCGGATCCCCTGCCTTCCACCATTCATCGGCCCATTCGAAGATCGTTCCACCCAAGACTACCCCTTCCGGTCCGGCGGTGACTGAGTTGTCCAAGAGTTCCCCAATCAGCGACGCCGTAGCTTCTGCCTGAGCGTCCGGATTGTAGCTGCCTTCGCCACGCGCATCCCACGCGTCCGCCCCGAACTCGGCCAAGAAGAAGGGACGTTCACTGAGGTGCGCGAAGTCCTCGATCAGACCGTTGAAGTCGAGGCCACGATAGGCATTGATCCCCCATATATCGATACCATCAAGCTCCTCAATCAGGGACGCCTCCGGAAGCTCCCCATAGATTGTAGCTATAGGATGCTTCAAGTCCCGCGCCGCAATGAGCGACACGGCGGATTGGATATTCGAAACAGCATCCTCGAAGGGAACATCCTGGTAAAAGCCGTTGTAGTTCCATTCGTTGCCGATCGCCCACATCAAGATCGCTGGGTGATCTTGGGTTTGTTCGACCCGCTCCACAACCACCCCAGGATCATTGCCAAAGGGAAATACACTTTGAATAAGATAGATTTCCGCGGCCGCCAATTGGTCGAGTACGTCGGTGTCGAGCAGCGGCTCATACGTGCGTACCACGTTGACACCAGCCGCCTTCATCAACGGAATATCGACAGGAGCAAGCCCTGCGAAATCAATTCCGGCAGGATGCTCTCCGCCTTTGGGTACGGGGTTCCAGCACACACCCTTCAGATGGATTGGTCGACCACCAATGAGCAAACGCCGCCCCTCGATCGTGATCGGATCCCCATAGCGATACGGCATTTGAATCTGACTATCGCCGCCTGGTTCTCCGCCCGATCCCGAACTCTGGGCACCCGCTCCATTGCCACCACCGGAAGCAGTCGTCACTCCTCCCGAGCCCAGCTGCGACCCTCCCCCTTGTGAAGAAGTAGTCCCTCCGCTCGAGCTCGAAGAGCCTCCGCTTGAGCTCGAAGAGCCTCCTCCTCTACCGCCAGTGCTTACCGAGCTCTCGACGCCCCCCGTGATGGAGTCTTCGTACGAGTTTTCACCCGGATCGGGCTCAGGTCGCGCGCACGCTACCAATAATCCGACCGCAGCCGGGGCCCACAGGTTCTCGCCCCTCAGACGTCGCAACAGCACCCCTCGATCAAAGCACCCAGGTGGACTTTTCGCCAGTGTTTGTCGGAGTACTCGCTCAAGTACCCTTCAATTCTTCGATGAGAGAAATGCACACCGGCCTTCAACCGGAAGCCCGGGTCGCGTCGACCGCCCGACAACGAGCAACGAAAGCGCGCACGCGCTCCTCAGATTTGATTCCGGGGGCCGATTCAACACCGCTCGCCGTGTCGACCCCGTAGGGCCTCAACTGTCGAACCGCATCGGCAACGTTGTGCTCTGTTAGCCCTCCCGCGAGAATCAATCGACGGTCCTGGTTGAGCTCTTCGACCAATCTCCAATCGAAGACATGGCCTGTGCCACCGAGCTCCGTGCCGACTTTGGCGTCCGCAAGCAGCGTTTCCCCGGCAAACTGCGCTGCACGCAGCACGTCACCTTCATCGGCGATCCTGACGGCCTTAAACGCAAACCAACCGTTGTCTTGATACGACCTCAGCTCCCTTGGCAACTCGTCTCCATGCAGCTGGATTCCGTCCAGTCCAACGGCATGCGCCACTTCGAGGACCTCATCTTGGGGCTGATTGGCAAAGACCCCAATCACCGTGGGCGGCTTCTTAGACGCACGCCTGAGCGCGCTCACTAGCTCAACCCCTTGCTCAGGTCGGACTCGGCGCTTGGAGCTCGGCACGAAGTTCAGCCCGACAGCGTCGACTCCGCACTCTACTAACAGCAGCGCATCCTCCACTCGAGTAACACCGCAAATCTTGATCCAAGTATTCAACGTTGGGTTCACAAACGCGCGTCCGCGGACCACGGACGCAGTGGTTCTACTCGATTTTGAGGAGTTCTTTGACCGTCGCAATCACCTGGGGAGCCTGGATGGGCTTGGTAATGTAGGCGTTGGCTCCGAGCTGCAGCGCTCGTTGTCTGTCTTCGTTGGCGCCCTCAGTAGTGATGATCACGATCGGGGTATCCTTGTGATTCGGGTCACTACGAACACGCTTGACGAGCTTGAGCCCATCCATGATGGGCATGTTGATATCTGTGAGGATGATGTCGTAGCTCGCCGAAGCGAGCTTGCGCAAACCATCTACACCGTCGTCGGCCTCAGTCACGCGAAGGTTTTTGACGCGCGCCAACGCAAAGACGAGCAGTTGTCGCATCATCGGGGAATCTTCGACCACAAGGCAGGAGAATTCTGACATTGTTTAATATCTGGGCGAAAGTTGCTTAGGTAGGGTTAGAACAAAAACGAAAAACTGGATAGCGCTAAGCTCAGACGCTGAGATCTCTAAAGGATTCAGCCCCTGGTAGCTTCCGCCCCATCTGATCAAAAAGTGAAGCCCCCACCAATGCGATGGCGGCGTGATGACCTAGTAACTTGAAGAGCTCATAATCGGTACCGATGAATCGGGGTTTTTGGTCAAGCGTCGCGAAAATGGAAATCGCCCCAACCGAGCTGTCGTCAATGACGAGCGGGATAATGACGGGAGGATTTTCGAGATCGAGCACGTTCGACTCTCGCTCGTCATCGATAGCCGACTTACCAGCCTGCACAACCTTCCCAATGGGAGTGTCATGGAGCGAAATCGCCCCCAAGCTGTTGCCGGGCACGCCTTCGGAAGCGATGGGCACGAGTTCCTTCCCGTCCGAACTCAAGAGATAAACCGCATAGGATTCCGCCCCCACGAGCTGAGCGAGGATTTCTTTGATGCGTCGAACCACTCCGCGCGGCGTCATGCTCGAATGGAGTTGATTGCTAGCGACATAAAGATTCGCCAAAGAAGCAAACTCACCTTCGACCGCAGCGAATTGTTCATCCACCATATTTTGCGCCTTCTCGGCCTTCTCGGTGCGCACCATCAGCTCCGAGCGCTCCCGCTCCAACTTTTCTACTTTGGAAAGCAGACGCGCCATCGCATCGTCGGCCTCCAGCTGCGCCCGAAGACGCACGTTGTCCGTTTCTAGCTCCAGCACACGCTCTCGCATGCGCGTGTATTCCGTCATGAACTGCTCGGTCAGCTTCGCGCCGCGATTGAAGCTTTGTAAGACCTCGTCGCGTTCCTTGAGCAGATCTGGAGGGGGTGTACTGTCTATCGCGTTGCCCATTCTGATTTGGAAGTCCTTGCCTGGCACCCACAGCCGGGCTGCTGGTCCTTTCCGAACAGCCCCATCAGCGTCCCCATTGACGCCGCCGTCAAAGGTACCAAAAGAAACGTGCCGGACCCAGTCCAGTCAGACAAGAGACCGTCGAACAGCTTGATTCGGCCACCATCTTGCTTTTTGAACCAGAGTTTGGCCCGCTCCCGACCACAATGAGTGACGAATGGAGCCGAAAGACCGATCATCTCGAACTGTGCATTTCTGGAGATGTAGGATTTCGTGGGACAAACTTATTTGAGCAAGTGGGACTCGTTCACGACAGTCTCCCGGAACTCTGCCTCGACGATATCGACTTGAGTACAACGCTGGCAGGACAGAAAACTCCAACGCCGATCATGATCGCTTCGATGACCGGAGGCACTCGTGAGGCCGGCAATGTGAACCGTCAACTCGCCGAAGTGGCGGAAGCGGGAGGCCATGCGATCGGCCTTGGTTCTCAGAGACCAATGGTCAAAGAGGGCCGCTTGAACAAGGAGCTCGGTAAGAGTTTTCAGATGCGCGACCTCGCACCCACCGTTCCTATCTTCGGCAACCTCGGCGCCGTCCAAGCGAAAGCGACTCCGACCGAACTGGTCGAAGAGATGGTTCAGTTCGTCGGGGCGACGGCTTTGTTTATCCACCTCAACCCTGCCCAAGAAATGATCCAACCCGAAGGCGATCGCGACTTCCGCGGATGTCTCGAAGCCATTGGACGACTGAACGACGAACTCAGCGTTCCAGTTATCGCCAAAGAAACGGGATGTGGGCTTTCCCATGCGGTAGCCCAGCGCCTTGCCCAGCTGGGCGTCAAGCACGTCGACGTTTCTGGGGCGGGCGGAACGTCGTGGGTAGCCGTTGAGACAGCACGTGCCTCCGGGACCCAGAAAGAATCGGGTGAGGTTTTCTGGGATTGGGGCATTCCAACCGCGGCCTCTTTGCTCCAAGTCAGACCGGCCGGTTTTCAGACGGTGATTGCAACAGGAGGGATGACTACCGGGTTGGCGGCTGCCAAAGCGGTGGCTCTCGGTGCTCACGGTGTCGGCATGGCTCGTCCCGTGCTCCAAGCGCTCGCCGCGCGCGGCATCGAAGGGGCTAGTACGTTTCTGCGACAAGTCGAAGCCGATTTACGCGTCGCGATGCTCCTGACCGGATGCGGTCACTTGGCGGACCTGAGGAAGGCGCCTGTGCGCCTCGCTCCCGCACTCGCGAGCTTTGTCCCTCCTGGGCAAAACGAATAGCGAGCCGATAGCGCGCCCGTTGTCATTGTGGGCCACTCTTGTTACGCCGGCCCGCCGATGGCTTCCCGAAAAACTCGCTCCCCCAAGAACCCTTTTCTCAAACTGCTTGCCGAGACCTCTGCAGACCTTGAGCCTCGCCTCACCGAGGTCCTCGACCAAAGCTTGAGGCGCAGCAACAACTATGGTCCCGAAGTCGTGGCAATGGTGGAGTCTGTCGCGAGCTTATGCAGGCGCGGCGGCAAACGCCTACGTCCCGGGCTCTGCGTGGTCGGAGCCTTGGCCAAAGACGAAAAGGCCGATCGGAGTCCGGCCATCGAGGCGGGGGTCTCTTTGGAACTCCTGCAAGCCTACTTTCTGATTCACGATGACTGGATGGATCAAGACGATGAACGACGTGGCGGACCAACCGCCCACGTCTCACTCAGCAAGAAGTTTCGCTCGCGCGAACTGGGCGAACGCAGCGCCATTCTGGCCGGCGACCATGCTGTTGGTTTGGCCACCATGCATCTCACTTCGCTGGACATCCCCAAAGCGCGCTTGCAAAAGGTCTTCGTCGAATTTGCCGAAATGCAGCTGGCGGCTGTCGCTGGGCAGCAGGTGGACATCATCGGGAAGACCGAAGACCCGGAGCTGACCTACGAACTGAAGACAGCCAGCTACACCGTGCGCGGACCTCTCCTGCTGGGCGCCGAAATCGCGGGGGCCTCGACCAAAGCCAAAGCAGCCCTGGACGCCTACTCTCTCCCCACCGGGATCGCCTTCCAGCTGCGGGACGACCTGCTCGGCGTCTTTGGACAAGCAGAGCATACGGGCAAGCCGCAAGGCGGAGATCTCAAAGAGGGAAAGAATACTTCGCTTATTTTAGAAGCCAAACGACGCTTGTCCAAGGCAGAACGAGCACCCCTCGACAAAGTCTACGGGAACCGGAAAGCCACCAAGGCTCAGGTCAGCCGGGCGATTTCCCTTCTCGAAGATTGTGGAGCCAAACAGGCCGTGGAAGACCGCATAGCGACACTCAAGGAAGAGGCACTGGGTCACCTTTCGGAACGCGCATTGAGTTCCCAATGCCGCACCTTGCTTGAGGGAGCGGTCGTGGCCCTGGCGGACAGGACCATGTAAAGATGGCGCCGGGAGCCACAACAGAAAGCCCTGCCTCGGGCGATCACTGGTCCCGTGCGTGCGGAAAGGTGATTCTGTTCGGAGAGCACGCTGTCGTCTACGGCGTACGAGCCGTCGCCGCGGGAATCAGCCGAGGTGTCCGAGCCCAAAGCGTATCGGCGGAGCGCGCGAGCATCCGCGTAGGTGACACGTTGCTCCAAGATGACCATCCCCTGATGATGGCTTCTCAGCGTTTGTCCGAAACACTGGGGACAAGGCCATCGGCTCTGCACTTTGAGTCTGAGCTCCCCCAAGGAGCCGGCCTGGGCTCGTCAGCGGCCATGGCCGTTGCCGCAGCTCGAGCGCTCTGCCGGTCCCAGCAGGTGACCCCGGACGAACGACGAATTTTCGAAGCGGCTCAAGCGTGGGAACGAGTATTCCACGGCAACCCATCGGGCATTGATGTGGCGGCGGCACAGGCGAATACCCTGATCGGCTACGAGAAAGGGAGTCAGCCCCATCCTCTTCTACTCGCGGCGCCTCTCCACCTCGTTGTGATTGTAGCTGGGCCTCCAGCCAGCACGAAAGAAATGGTCGAGCTCGTGGCAAAACATAAGGCGCGTCACCCAGTTCAGTTCGAAAAATCCCTACAAGCGATCGCGTCCTTGTCCGAAAACGCAGCCTTGTTGCTTCGTCAGGGCGACTGGGCCGCTGTTGGCAAACTGATGGACCTCAACCACATGCTGCTCGCAGGATGGATGCTGTCGACCGAGGAAATCGAAGCCGCAGTGAGCATCGCGCGGCAAGCCGGAGCACTGGGTGCCAAGCTCACCGGCGCCGGTGGTGGGGGCTGCGTCGTGGCCCTGGCGCAAGATGAAGCGTGCCAGCAAGCGATCCTAGAGCGATTCAAATCCACCAAGATGCCAGCGTTTCCCGCCCGTGTGGGTGGCGCAAGATGAGAACCGAAGAGAACTAAGATGAGTCACGATAACTATCTTGGGCGTGCAGAAGCGTGCGCCAACATTGCTCTTGCCAAGTACTGGGGCAAATCCGATCTCGGCGATAACTTGACCGCAGTCCCGAGTCTTTCGCTCTCTCTCGACACCCTAAGAACCCGGACGGAGGTACGCTTCGAGCCCGGTTTGCCCCGAGATGTCGCCAGCATGGCGGGAGCCGAGATCTCCGGACGCCCCTTGGCTCGAGTCACAGAGCATCTGGATCGGATCCGAAACCTCGCTGGCTTGAAGTTCTGCGCACGGGTCACGAGCTACAACAACTTTCCTACCGCAGCAGGATTGGCGTCGAGCGCCAGTGGCTTCGCCGCCCTGGCAACCGCGGCAGCGCAAGCAGCGGGTCTCGATCTTGGTGCGGGCCAGCTTTCTTCTCTGGCGCGCAAGAGCTCCGCCTCGGCCGGTCGCAGCCTATTTGAGGGTTTCGCGGTGCTCGGAGCCGAAACCGACGAAAGCCGTCCCCTTGCGCCTCGCTCGCATTGGGACGTGGCAATGGTCGTGGCGGTCATCGGCTCAGGTCCGAAACCCATCGGCTCCACTGGGGGAATGGAACACACGAAAAAAACCTGCCCCTACTACCCAGTTTGGGAGCGAATTGCTCCCGGAATTTTCGAGCAGGTCAAAGAGGGTGTCGTTCGTCGGGACTTCGAGCAAGTCGCAGAAGGAATGGAGCACTCAACCCGCCTCATGCATGCCAGCATGATGACGTCTCTGCCGCCTGTGTTGTACCTCAAAGGACCCACCGTCGACCTGATGCACGACATCGCCGCGCGACGCGCGCAAGGCGAACCGGTCGCCTACACAATGGATGCAGGACCCAATGTGAAAGTGCTCACCCTGGCAAGCCACGTCGATGAAACAGCTCGCTTCCTCAGATCGACTCCGGGAGTCGAAGACGTGCTCATTTGCCGCCCAGGTCCGGGAGCCACCACCTTGGCCTCGAAAGGTGACCTGCTTGAGGCCCGCCGAGACGATGCTGTAGAGCTTGGTGCTTTCTCTGCCCCGCCGAACACGGCAACTCAAACAGAAGCAACCTGAAGACAATGAAAGCACGCGCCCCAGGAAAACTTGTCGTATCCGGTGCTTATGCCGTGCTCCGGGGTGCTCCTGCCCTCGTCACTGCGGTCGATAGATATGTTGTGGCCGATGACGGCGAAAGCAGCCAGTTCGAGACCCCGGAAGTGGACGCCGCCCTGAAATTGATGGGACAAAGTGGACCTCACCCGGCCTTCTATGCAGATGCACTCCGAGAGGACGACCGCAAGTTGGGACTGGGCTCGAGCGCTGCGATTTGCGCTGCCTCGGTGGCGTTGATCAAACAAAAAGACCTACCACCCGATCAACTCCCCACTGACCAAGAGCTAGCCAACGCCATCTACGATCTCACTCTGCAAGCCCATCGCACCGCACAAGGTGGAGGGAGCGGGATCGACGTAGCGGCGGCCTGCTTTGGAGGCACCCTCGGAGCTCGCCTCAACCACGGCGACGGCAGTTCTCAATTGGAACTCACCCCTGTTGAACTTCCGAGCGGGATCGTGATTGAGACCTGGGCGAGTCCTCAGGCTGCAAAAACCTCAGAATTCGTCAAACGCGTCTTCAACTTGGAAGTCCACAATGCGCGGGACTTCGCTCGCCTCATGCAGGCCCAACACGATGCGAGCGAAGATGCGCTTTTGGCTGCCCAAAATGGAACCGTTAGGCAGTTCGTCTCGGCTCTACGTCATCAGTTTGAAGCGCTGTCTGCCCTAGGACGAGCCGCCCAGGTGCCCATCGTGCTCGATGATATTGAGCGCCTAGCCGAGCAGCTCGAAACAGAACAATGCCTCATTCCTTCCGGCGCGGGAGGTGGGGACGTGACACTCTATGTGTCTGACCGCCCCAGTTCGGACACTTTCCGTGAAAAAGCGCGCGCTATGCGACTCAAGCTCGTGCCACTGGGCCTCGGCGCGCGAGGCGTACACCTTATCAACGACTAACGAAACGCTACAACTGTGACAAATTCGCGTATTTCGGGCTTTTTTAAACTCACTCTGGAAGAACGGAGAAGCCGACTCGTTCAAGAGCTGAGCACTCCCCTCCCTGAAGGAGCCGTCCGCACCTGGAACGAGGGAGGTCTTAGCCCTGAGTCGGCAAACCAAATCGTCGAGAACGTGTTGGGCACCTACGGTCTGCCCTTCGGAGTCGCGCTCAACGCACAAATCAACGGACAGGATCGTTTGATTCCCATGGTCGTTGAAGAACCGAGCGTGATCGCCGCTGCGTCCAACGCGTCCAAGATGATTCGCCAAGGCGGGGGGTTTCAAGCGACCATGAGCGAAGCTCTGATGATCGCTCAGATCGAACTTCGGGCCGTGTCGAACATGGCGACAGCGAAAGAAACCCTGCAAAAAGAAAAGGCTTCCCTACTCGAAGATGCGGAAAAGGCCCTCAGCGGGCTCGTGCGACGCGGCGGCGGACCACGTGATCTCGAGCTGCGAGAAATCGGACCGGATCATCTCGTCCTACATCTGCTCGTCGATTGCCGAGATGCAATGGGTGCCAACTTGGTCAATGGTGCCGCCGAGGCTATCGGTCCCCGTTGTGCACAACTGGCGCAGGCGACGCTCGGTCTACGGATCCTCTCGAACCTCACGGACCGGCGAATGGTCAAGATCCAGGCGAAAGTGCCAGGCCGAGCCCTACTCAGCTCTCATAGCGAACTGCGCGAGGAGGAGGTCTTGGTTGCCATCGAGGCCGCGTCCATCTTTGCCGAACGCGATCCCTATCGCGCAGCCACTCACAACAAGGGCATCATGAATGGCGTAGATTCGGTGGTCATTGCTACAGGCAACGACTATCGAGCCGTCGAGGCGGGGGCCCACGCTTTCGCCGCTCGCACCGGCGTTTATCGCCCTTTGGCCACATGGAGAAGAGAGGCTTCCGACCTAGTGGGCCAGCTGGAGATGCCCCTGGCATTGGGGATCGTCGGAGGCACTCTGCGAGTTCACCCCGGAGCGCGTCTCGGCCTGGCCCTTTCGGAAGCAAGCTCGGCAGACGATCTTGCTCTACTCGCTGGATGCGCGGGAATGGCGTCCAATTTGGCCGCCATCCGAGCGCTGGCAACTGAGGGGATTCAACGGGGTCATATGGCGCTTCATGCTCGTTCGGTTGCTATCGCAGCCGGGGCGCAAGATGATGAGGTCAACGTCGTGGCTGCGCAAATCGCAACGGCAAAAGACGTAACCCTAGCTGCCGCCCAAGCCGCCTTAGAAAAACTCAAGAGCGAAAAAGGTTGAGTCCTTTCATGCGTAACTTCGATCCACAAAAAATCCTCCGTGACGAACTCGCGGAGCTGAAATCCTACAGTCCCGCAACGGGAAACTACCAGGTTCGGCTGGACGCCAACGAGGCCCCGGATTTGCTGCCGGCCGAGGTCAAGAAAAACCTGGCCGATCTCGCCTCCAAAACCTTGTGGCACAAATACCCTGACGCCGGAGTGACCCAACTAAAGAAGACGATCGCGAAGCTGCACGGGGTAAAGTCAAGCCAAGTCATCCTCGGAGTCGGCAGCGACGAAATCATCACGATGCTGCTCACAGCAGCCACTCGCCTCAAATCGCGCGCGCCAGCTCCCACATTGGTCACCACAACTCCGACCTTCGTGATGTATCGGCTCAGCGCCCGTGCCCGCGGCCAAAGAGTGATGGAAGTCCCTCTGGACCAAGACTGGGACCTCGACGAACGAGCAATGCAACGAGCCGTCGAGATGGCTGAGCCCAACGTCATCTTCATCGCCAGTCCCAACAACCCTACAGGCACGATGGTCAGCCCCGACCGTTTGGAGCGCCTAATCGAGAGCAGCCCCGATACATTGGTTGTCGTTGACGAGGCTTACGTCAACTACGCAGACCGAAACCAGTTCGATCTACTGGAGCGGCACCAGAACGTGGCCATCCTACGCACGCTCTCCAAAGTCGGGTTCGCCGCCCTGCGCGTCGGTTGGATGATCGCTCACGAATCTCTCATCACTGAGCTGGACAAGATACGCCTGCCCTACAACATACCAACCATTTCTCAGAATCTGGCCAACTGCGTACTATCTGACCACCTGGACTACATTGAGGAACTCTGCGAAAAAGTTCGAACTGAACGAGGCCGGGTCGAAAGCGAGCTCAACGCGATGACCGGAGTCCGGGTTGTTCCTAGTCAGGCAAACTTCGTTTGGACTCACGTCGAAAAACCGTCATCGGAAATCTACACGGCGCTCAGTAAGCGAGGTGTGCTTGTCCGCAGCTTTCATGGGCGCGGAGGCAAACTGGAACACTTCTTGAGGGTGACGATCGGAACGGCGCAGGAAAATGATCGATTCTTGTCAGAGATGGCAGAGGTCATTTAGGACCTTTCTGCTGCTCGGAGTGACGCTTGCGGCGGGCTGCACGAGGAGCGGAGGGGTGATCCGAGCCCGAGGCGAGGTTCGGCAACCAGGCCGGCCCATCCACCCCAGCGCCTACTCCTACTTCATCAGCGCGCTTCATGACGAAGCCGAAGGAAACCTAAAACGCGCGGAAAGCCTCTATTTGGCGACGCTCAAGGAAGACCCCGAAAGTGGCGCGGCGTGGGCTGGCCTCATTCGAACAGGATGTCATCGCTCACGTGAGCATATCGAAGAAGTGATGAGTGGCGCGCAGAAAGCAGCAGATCGACCTGCCCTCGCCCTAGTCGAATACGCCGATTGCCTGATCGTACCCAAGTACGCCCACGCCGACGATGAAACCGCCCGACTCGAATCCGCCGCCTCTGCAAGCAGGAAGGCGATGAGCCTGGAGCCCCTCTTCAAACCAGCAACGCAATCGCTCGCTCGCGCCCTGCACTCCCTGGGAAAGAAAGACGAAGCGGAGCAAGTCGGGCGCGCCTACGAACTCTACGTCAAAAAGCCCCTAGAACCAGGTAATCACTGCGTCGAATGCGTATCTCTTGAGGCGATCGATCGTGCGCTCTTCCAAGGCGATATTGATCGAGCCAAGGACCTTTCGACCGGACGCATGACCAGCGGCGAGTTTTCAGCCCGCGTGCTTTCGGTCGGCAATGCACGCCAAGCGCAGCTCTGGGCCGAGGTCGTGTTAGCCAACGATCCCCTCGATCCTGACGCTCGAATTGTGTTCGCCCTAACTCAGCCACGCGAACCGAAAAACACGCACGCCCTACTCACCACTGACGGTCGTTCACCTTCGAGGCTGGCTGCCCTGCTCTACTTGGTCCGCCTCAGCGGCTCCTATCCTCGTTTGGCTAAACGACTCCTTCAGGACCTTCCTCCTCCAGACCGCGAGGACGAAGATCAGCTCATTCTCTGGTGGGAGACCCGACTCCAAAATTCTGCATCGACCCACGACTCCAACTCAGGCACGACCCGCTAGGCTGCGCCAACCTTGAACAGCTCTGGTGGCCTTTTTGCACTGGGTGTCCTCAGGGCTTGGAGGACGAGTCGGCTGTCTTCGGAGCAGGACGCTCATCCAGAGGAAGCGGCTTGGGCTTCTTGTCCCAGGCGGCTTTGTCGAAAGGGAGTTCTAGATCGAGCTCCAGGGTCTTGCCTTCTTCGATGACGATCTCTTTTTCGACTACGACCCCTGTTTGAGGCAAAAACGCGTTGATTTTTGCCTTCCCCACGGGAAGACCTGCGATTTCGAACTTTCCGTCGAGCTCAGTTACGTCTGTCGTCGGATAGGGGAGAACGAACAACTCAACCACATTGAACAAACGCATGCTGTCCACCAACTTGAACTGCCCCGGTCGCTTGGGAGCGATGGCCACCCGGGGAGAGGTGGGCAACACGAAGAGTTGGGCTGGCAATGGCTGCCCCAGAATTTCGGGGACGTAAGGACGATTGTCCTTGCCTTCGATCACCACGCGTTGCCCGTACGTCATGGTGAGAGTGCGCGTTCCGTACGTACAATCCTGAGCGGGAACGACAACATCCGTCCCCTCGCTCGGCACGAAACCATCGTACTCGGTCACGGCAACGAGGACATCGGCCAAGGTGCGCCCGTCTCCCTCGCGAAAGACCTTCCCGAACATCGCGGCCGCTCCTCGACAATTCGAGTCCATCTTGGCGACGACTTTGGGAAGCTCTGGCGCTTGGTCACCAGTCACAGTCACCACCCCGCGCACCGCTCCGGTTGGCCCAGCATATGGTTTGAGCTTCTTCGGATTCACGACAGACTGAATCCTCTCTTCGCTCGGCAGAGTGAGAGCAAGCTCCCGCGCTTGTTGTGCCGAGGGCTTAGAGGGCTCTGAATCCGCCTGGGTGTCTTTCTTTTTGCCGGTACTCTTGCCTCCACCGCTGGCGGAAGCCACTGCTTCGGCCCCCTTCTTTTCGACTTGCCCTTGTTCTTTGCAAGCGGTTAGAGAAAGCACAAAAAGGGTGCACAGACCGAGACCAAAGCGCCAACCTGAGGGGGACAATGCCATGTTCCTTTTCCTAGCAGGCGATGAACGTCCCTGAAAATGCTAAAACCGACGTCGTGAAACATTGGTTTCGACAAGCCAAAACACTTGCTTCCCTCTTTGCGGTCTTTTCGAGCTCGGGGTGTAAGGACTGGCCGAACCTCCATAACGACTCAGCACTCGAGGACGAGCGCCCCTACGACCTCGAGGTGCTCGCCATGGAAAACTGCCCGCTCCCCGAACACCTCAACCCCAAGAACGTGGCGCTCCTCAGTTACCGAATCAAGCTTCAGGGCAATCACAGCTCACGCATTCCGGCAAACTACTTCTATGCTGCCCTCGTGACGACCGACGGCAAACGTTACCTATCCACCTACTACGGCTGTCAGCCCCTGCTTTCGGGAGCTCCGCTCCAAAAGGGCGAAACGAAGGAAGGCTTCGTCAATTTTTCAATCCCTCCCTCGAAAGTCCCCGAAAAGCTCGTGTATTCGCCCGAGGTGATCAGCTTGTCCGCCCAATCCGCACTCGTAGAAGTCCCGGTCAATCCGTCGAGTTTTGACGCGAAGCAGCATGAGGAAGAGCCCTAATGCCAGCAGTCCCGAGGAAACTACGCCCCCTTTGCGCCCTACTGGTCCTTTCGATCCCGTTTCTCCCGGGATGCGAAGAAGAACAGACAACTCGCTCATCCACACCGGCCTACGATCTTGAGCTCCCTACCAAGGCCCCGGAGGGCCCAATCTTTGAGGATGAAGACTTCGTGCTCGAAGTCGGGACTCCTCAATTTTGTAGCGCTGAAGGAGTTCTGGGCCCAGAGGAAGGCTTGCAGCGTATCAGCATTCCTGTCGAAGTGCGGCATCGTGGCAAGCGCGACCTACCTTGGGGACCCTTGCTGTTTTCTATTCAAAGCGACGGGCAAACCTATCGCCCCACCCTGGCCAGCTGCACATCGCCGTTCAAAACGCGAACGCTCAACGACGACACGAAGCAAAAAGATCACCTCACCTTCGATGTTGCGTGGCCACTCGACAGACCAGTTATCGTATTCGAGCCCTTCGTGGTGGGACGAAAGAAGATCGAGGCTCGAGCGCTTGTTCCTGCTCCCCTGAAACAGCCTGCACAGGCCCCCTAGAGTGCTGCGACCGTTTCAATTTGAGGGCTTCTTGGTCTGTCAGCGTTGAGAGACGGTTCGGTTTTCAGGAAGGGTCGCGGCACAAATGGGAAGAGAAAAGTGCGGAAACAGAGAGGGGCGAGCGCAGTTGCGAAGCCGACCTCACTTTCTTGGAGAGAGCTTCGAAACCGCTCATTTCTAAGAGGTCGTAGCTCTAGTTCGCTCGAACAAAACGAAGAAGTCGAGCCGGGCTACAGCCCAACTCGACCTCTTCGCGATGAAAGGCCCACCTACTTGGAGAGCACAGCGCCTCCTGCCATCGAAAGGGCATTGTCGGGAAAGACGCCCAAAGACAGCACAAGAACAGCAGCAATCAAAAGAGCCGCCGTCACCATGCCGCTCGACATAGGAACGGCAACCGGGGCTCCCGGTTTCGGTTCACGCATGTACATGAACACGATCACCTTCAGGTAGTAGTAGGCGCCGATCACGCTGTTGATCAGGCCGAGCACCGCAAGATAGTAGAGCTCACCTGAGATCGCGGACTGGAAGACGTACATCTTTCCGAAGAAACCTGCCGTCGGCGGCACACCCGCCAGCGATATCAAAAAGAAGGTCAACGCAATGGCAGCGGCTGGATGACGTCGCCCCAAACCGGCCAGATCATCATAGCTCACCGCTTCCTTCCCGTAGGAGCCTGCCAAAATCAAAGCGCCGAAAGCTCCCACGGTAGAAACGCCGTAGCCGAAAAGATAAAAGAGAACCGAAGCTTGTGCTTCTGCCCCACGACTGGCGGCGACGACGCCGACCAGGGCATAACCTGCGTGGGCGATCGAAGAGTAAGCCAGCATGCGCTTGACGGATTCTTGGCGTCCCGCCACCAGGTTAGCAACGAACATGCTTGCCACAGCCAGGGTTGCAAGAACGGGCGGCCACCCCGAACCCCAACTCGCAAGACGAACGTCTCCGAACGCCGAAAAGAGCACTCGCAGAAGCAAGGCAAAGGCGGCCGTTTTGACGATTGCCGCCATGTAACCGGTCGTGGGAGTCGGGGCACCTTCATAGGCATCCGGCGCCCACATATGGAAAGGCACCGCACTCACTTTGAATGCCAAACCACCGAGCATGAGCGCCATACCCACAATGACAAGGGCCGCTCGAGCCTCGAGGGCCTTGCCCCTCATATTCGAGATCGCTTCGCCAATCCCGGCTAGGTCGGTATGCCCCGTTGCCCCATAAAGAAGCGCTCCTGCGAACAACATGATGGCAGCAGCAAAGGACCCGAGGAGGAAGTACTTGAGCGCGGCCTCCGAAGATCGCTTGCTCGCCCGGCGCAAACCAATCATGGAGTAAACCCCCAGAGACATCGTCTCTAGGGCAACGAAGAGGCTCAGCAAATCCCCTGCAGCAGCGAGAGCCATCGCCCCCACGGTCGAGAACACGACAAGGGTAAAGAACTCGCCTCGTTCAATCTTGTGCTCGGGAAGATACGCCCCCCCGAGCAGGGCGACCAAAAACCCCGTAGTGCACAGGACGATAAAGAAGAAGATGCTGAATCGGTCAATGACCAGATACGGGGCTAGCACGTCGACCCCGAGATTCTCGGGCCCAACCATCCAAACAGCCACGCTGCTCGCAGCGCCGAAGAAGAGGA
Source organism: Polyangiaceae bacterium (assembly GCA_050300635.1). Taxonomy (GTDB): domain Bacteria; phylum Myxococcota_A; class Polyangia; order Polyangiales; family Polyangiaceae; genus NIC37A-2. The sequence continues at coordinate 75,133 of JBNKYC010000033.1, read as the reverse complement.
CAACCGCCGCCAAAAGACCAAGCTCTGCGCCGCGACCCGCGCCCGCGTCAACCACCTCGCCCTGGGCATTGCGCCCGTGACCCTCAGGTGGAGTGCCGAAAGCTTCCGCCAGCATGAGGAGCAGACCGCCGATCCCAACGGCGAGTAACGGTGAGATTCCGAAAAAGACGTTCATTGTGCGCCCTCCTTCTGGGCACCATCTTCATGAGGAGCGTCCAGCTTCGCTTGAGCGGCAAGCTCCGCTTCGGCTTCTTTCTTCAACTTTGGATCTTCAGGATAACCCGCATCGAGAGGACCACCGCGACGACCCAAGAAGTGAGCCTCACGCCCGGCCTCCGACTGAGCGAAGGCGCTACGATGCTCGACAAAACGGTCGAGAATCGTATCCACTGTTGGCTTCATCGGCTCCAAAAACACCTTGGGGAAGAATCCGATCACGAAAATCATCGCGATCATTGGAGTCACCGCGACGAGCTCTCGTACATTGATATCGGCCAAGCCCTTGTTCTTGGGATTGTTCAGTGGGCCGAAGAACATCTTCTGGACCACGGAAAGCATGTAGACGGCCGCAAGAATCACACCGAGGGACGCCAAGACGGCCTGAAGATGCGAAAAGTTTCCAAGCGTGGGCGACATGAACGTCCCCATGATGACCATGAACTCGCCGACGAATCCGTTCGTTCCAGGAACACCGATACTCGACATAGTCACGACGATGAAAATCACCGCGTAGACGGGCATTGCCGATGCTAAACCACCGAACTCCTTCACCATGCGGGTGTGCCGTCGGTCATAGATCACCCCGACTAATAGGAAGAGAGCACCTGAGGAAACGCCATGGTTGATCATCTGCAGGATGGCTCCCTGCATTCCCGCTTCGTTCGCGGCAAAAATGCCCAACATGACGAAGCCCATGTGCGCCACCGATGAATAGGCGACCAAACGCTTCACGTCTTCCTGCTTCCAGGCAATGAGAGCTCCGTAGATGATACCGAGGAGAATCACGACCGATGCCGCAGGTGCAGCAGCAATGCCCGCAGGGCCCCCCAAAAGCCCCATGCAGAAGCGGATGTATCCGTAAGTCCCCAGTTTCAGCAAGACGGCGGCCAGAATCACCGAGCCCCCCGTCGGAGCCTGAACGTGGGCGTCAGGCAACCAGGTGTGGAAGGGAAAGACGGGAACCTTGATCAGAAAGGCTAGAGCGAAAGCTGCGAAACAGAACCACCCTGCCGTCTCGGGCAAGACCACACGAGAGAGGGCGAGGTAATCGAAGGTCAGGTAACCCTGCAACTGCTTGTGGGTCCAGACCATGTAAAGGATGGCGGCGAGCATCATCATCGAGCCCACCATCGTGTAGAGGAAGAACTTGTAGGCAGCCTTGATGCGCTCAACCCCTCCGTAGACACCAATCATAATCAGCATGGGAAGCAGCATGAGCTCCCAGAAAACGAAGAAGAGAAAGAGGTCCAGCGAAACGAAACAACCAATCATCGCGCTGTGCAAAACCAAGAAGGCGATGCACAGATCTTTGATCCGTTTCTTGATCGACCCAAAGGAAACCAACGCAGCAATGGGCATCGTGAATGTGCTCAGCAGCACCATCCACAGGCTCAGGCCATCGACAGCCACATGATAGCGGATCCCCAGAGAAGGAACCCAGTCAGCAATGTATTGGTGATGCCAGCCCTTATCCATGCTCGTCCCCAAGAGGCTCAGAGAGACGAGAAAGTCCAAGGCCATCACCCCGAGGGTGAACTTCTGCAGAAACCCTGGAGCCTGTCGCGGCAGAAACACAACGGCCACGGCTCCCAACATGGGAATAAAGACGACCGCAGAAAGTAAATGCGGCCACTCTTCCTGGGCGACCTCGGCACCGGAATTGAGCATCCCGTTCAGAAAGACCACGGACAAGCCAGCGACCAATCCAACGCAGATGCGTTCAATCCAGCTCCTGCCGGAAGGGACGGCGGCGAAAACGATCGTCGCAAGAAGAAAGGGAGCAGCTTCAAAAAGGGGTGCAAAACTAGTCATGGTCAGTGCCCTCCTTCTGGGTCAACTGGGCGCTTTTTGCCCTGGTCCAGAGAGGGTGGTCGTTTCTTGCCTGGCTTTGCCGGCCTCAGCTTTCGGGGGTCATCGCCGGCGACGGGTCGGCGTCGGGGTTTCGCTTCCTTCAGCCCGTCTGGTGTCATCTCCAGACGGAGTGTGGGCGCGTCTTCCGCTCGGGGTAGCGGCCGAGTTACCTCGAACTTTTTCTCGTTCACGCTCCCGAAGGCGTTCTTCACTTGAAGACGCACAACTCGCGTGGTGTCGGGTTCAAGCTCGAACCGAACCTCGGTCTTACGACCAAACTTCTTCGAATCCCATTTACCCTCCGCATCACCATCGGCATCCCAACGGTACTCGTAGCCGAAACCAGGAGTCGCCGTAATGGAGTAGCGTCCGGTCCGGTGATTGAAGTCGGTCTTCACGGTGTCGTGAGGCACGACCACATAACAACCGACCAAGAGGAGGCCAACGGCAGTAAATGCGCCATAGGTCTGCAATCGCCCGTTTTGGAACTGGCGAAGAATAGAGCCAAAGAGCGAAACGAAGAAAGCCGTGGCGCGAGCAAGAATGCCATCGACAACCCAACGGTCCGCCCATACGCAAATATCAGCGAGGGAGTCGAGCGCACCGATGATGGTCTCTTGATAGAACTCATCCACGCGCCACTTGTCGGACAAGAAGGCATGTACCTGGGGAAAGCGCTTGTAGAGCTCCTCGGCGGGAACCCCCTTCTTTTGGATGTACATCCACCACGCAACGCCAACCCCCGCGGCCCAGGCGAAGAGCGCTAGAGTCAGGCCAAAACCAAAGAAGCCATGAGCGCTTTCGTGCTCTCGCACCGCGCTCGTGGAGTGAGAGAAAACGGGATGCAGCCAGTGGTCGAGGGAAAGCAGCGCATCCGCATGGGTGATGTGGTGTAACGCTCCTGCGTTGAGAAAACCAGCAAACACCGCCAAACCGCCAAGAATCCAGAGAGGGAGAGTGATCTGCCAGGGGGATTCATGAGGCGTCGGACCATCCATGTTCTCGACACCAGGTTCCTCGTGATGGTGGTCGTCATGGCCATGACCATCGTGGTGCGGCTCCTTCCACCCCTCGACAATCTTCCAGCCTTTGAACTCACCGAAGAAGGTGCCAATCACCAGACGAGTCATGTAGAAGGCGGTCATGATCGCGGCTGCCCAGCCGACGAGATACAGCCCCGTCCCCATGGACTCGGTCCACACGAAGTTGTCGATGCTCAGACGGCTGTTTTCACCAACCTGAATGAACTCTGGGCCGGTAACGAAAGAAGTCTTCGCCTTGTAGAGGATCTCATCCTTTGAGAAGAATCCGCTCGTAAAAGGTGTCCCCACGATAGCGGCCCAAGCGGCAACGAAAGTCGCGAAGGTCGCAGGCATGAACTTAGCCATCCCGCCCATATTGCGCATATCTTGAGACTGATCCGTATCGTGGATGCGCGCGTGCATCGCGTGAATCACCGAACCCGCACCCAAAAAGAGGCAGGCCTTAAAGAAAGCGTGGGTAAGTACGTGAAAGAACCCTGCAGTGAAGGCGCCAACCCCCACGCCAAGGAACATGTACCCTAGCTGGCTCACCGTTGAGTAGGCGAGCACCTTCTTGATGTCGTTTTGAACCAAGGCCACAGTCGCGGCGAAGAAAGCCGTGAACGCACCAAACGCGGCGACGACGAACATCGCCGTCGGACTGAGCAGCATGACTCCCGATAGACGACAAAGCAGGTAGACGCCTGCGGTTACCATGGTCGCGGCGTGAATGAGCGCCGAAACAGGGGTGGGGCCCGCCATCGCGTCGGGCAACCAAACATGCAGGATAAACTGAGCGCTCTTGCCCATCGCACCCAAAAACAGTGCAAGTCCAACCAAGGTTGCCGCGTTGACATAACGCGCCTCGTTCATCGCGGCCTTGATGTCGTCAGGCATGAGGTTTGCGATGGGCACATGGTCGCCGACGGGCCAAATCTTCACACCGCGAAGCAGTTGCTCTTTGCCGTCATCAATGCCGGCCCAATCCAGAGCGCCGACGTAGTACGCCAGAAGACCCATAGCCACGAGCAAACCGAAGTCACCGATGCGGTTGGTGATGAAGGCCTTCTTGCCAGCAGCGGCATTGGCCTCTTCGCTGAACCAAAAACCGATCAAGAGATAACTGCAAAGTCCAACGCCTTCCCAGCCGACGAAAAGGATGGGTAGGCTGTCACCGAGAACCAACACCAACATCGAGAACACAAAGAGGTTCAAGTAGGTGAAGAACCGGTAATAACTGGCGTCGTGCTCCATGTACTTGGTGGAGTACAGGTGAATCAGAAAGCCGATCCCCGTGATGACTAAACACATCGTCGCATTGAGCGCGTCGAGCGAGAAGGCAACATCGAGAGCAATCGTCCTCATGTCCGCGGGGCTCGGGCCCTGGCCCCCCAGCGACATCCATTCCCAGGCCGTCCAATGGAAGACGACATGCTCTTCTGTACCGGCAGAGGCGGAGCTCAAAAGGAGAAAAGACATCAGCGCCGCGACGAACGCACCACCCACGGCCGAAAGCGCCATGAGCGTGACCGCCTCCTTGCCGAGCCGCTTGCCGAAGAGTCCGTTGACGAACGCCCCGATAGCCGGCAAGCCCAAAATCACGCCAAGTAGCGTGAAATTCTGCGCCGGAAAGATTTGATTGAGTAATTCCATCTCAATTCAGTTCCTGTTGACTAGGATTGCTCCTGTACTCGGTTGGCCGATGGGGCTTGCGGCCCATCAATGCCGAAGCTCCGTGGCTTCGTCACTGTTGACGGAAGCTCTGAGGCGATAAAATTGTAAAACGATTGCGAGACCCACTGCGACTTCGGCAGCGGCAACCGCAATGATGAAAAACGCGAACATCTGCCCCGACATGTCGCCGATGTGCTCTCGATTGAAGGCGACCAACAGCAGATTCACGCTATTGAGCATGAGCTCGATGCTCATGAGCTGAACCAAGACGTTGCGCCTGACCAGAAAACCGACCGCGCCGATCGTAAAGATCACCGTCGAAAGGTAGAGATAGTGCTCTATCACAACACTCAAATTCACGAGGCAGACTCCTTGTTGATGGCGAGCTCGGACAGCAGCTTTCCGTTGAGGGGACGCTCCGCGTCACGCGGATGTAGCGGGCCATGAAACATACGAAGCGTCGGGTTTTCGATCGGCTTCTTCTTCTTGGCATTCGGTGCCGTTCGCGCCACTGCGATGGCCCCGACAACGGCTACGATGAGCAACACCGTGGCGAGCTCAAAAGGTACGAGAGCTTCGTTGAAGATCATGCCGCCCACCGCCTCGACGCTTCCGTGCGCCTTGTCGATCGTCTGAAAAGTATGGGACTCGAGCCCGGTAAAGAGGGTGAGAGCGCCAAAGCCCATCAAAGAAACAACCGTTGCGGCGATCAGTCGCGAAATCGTAGCGCCCTTCTTTCCTAGATCCGTAATCGCGGCGTTCGGGCCGAGGAGCATGACCACAAAAACGAAGAGGATCACGACCGCGCCCGCGTAAACCAAGAGCTGCATCGCGGCGAGAAACTGCGCATTGAGTCGGAGAAACAACCCCGCGATTCCGACGATTGTCGTCAAGAGCCCCATCGCCCCACGGATCGGGTTCTTGGCGAGCACAACGATCACCGCTCCGAAGATGCAAAGCACGCTACAGATGGCAAAGAGGAGGTTCCCCGCATTCATAATTCGAGTGTCCTTGTCTGACTGCTGCCGCCGCTCTTGATGTAGTCCTCAAGTTGGGGGCGAAACTTACGCACGAAGGAAAGCGCTGGCTGTGCAGCTCCGTCCCCAAAAGCACAAATCGTATTGCCTGTAATGTTGGAGCCGATTTCGTGCAGTTGGTTCAGCTCTTCCAAGCTGCCTTCACCCGCAACGATCTTGTCCAAAATACGCTCGATCCAGCCACAACCCTCGCGGCAAGGAGTACACTGACCGCAGGACTCGTGGCGATAGAATCGCATCACATTATGCATGGCCAAGACAGGATCCGCCTTGTCCGACAGAATGATGGCGCAGCAGGTACCTAACATGCTACCCGCCGCGCGGAAGGTATCGACGCCCAGAGGCAAGTCGAGCAGCGGCTTACCGTTGTACTCGGCAAAGCGGGCGTCGGTAATGTTGGCCACCTCGTCCGCGAGATGAACAGGACAGCTGGATCCGCCAGGAATAAAAGCCATGAGCTTTCCGTCCCCTAAAATGCCTCCGCCCAAATCATAAATGAGCTCACGTAGGGTGAGTCCCACAGCGCATTCATAGATGCCCGGGGTCTTCACGTGGCCGCTGATTCCGAAGAGACGGGCTCCGCCGTCATTGACCCCGTGCAGTTGACTGAGCTGGCTGAACGGATCACCCCCGACGTCGAACACCGTGGGCATAATGGCTATCGTCTCGACGTTGTTGACCGTCGAAGGGCAGCCAAATGCCCCGACCTGTGCGGGAAACGGCGGTTTGAGACGAGGCTCACCGCGACGGCCTTCCAACGAATTGAGCAAGGCAGTTTCTTCGCCACAGATGTAGGCGCCCGCACCAGTATGAACGTAAACGTTCATTTCCCAGCCGGTACCTAGAGCATTCGACCCGAGATACCCCTTCGCCTTCGCCTCGGCGATGGCGTCCCACAGTCGTTGCTTGGAAAGATGAAGCTCATCACGCACGTAGATGTAGGCGGCGTGGGCGCCAATGGCGTAACCCGCTATGATACAACCTTCGATCAAGGCATGGGGGTTGCGCTCCATGATGGTGCGGTCCTTGAAAGTACCGGGTTCGCCTTCGTCGGCGTTCACCACCAAGTAATGAGGCTTGCCACTTTCTTTCGGCATGAAGGACCACTTCATCCCGCAATCGAAACCAGCTCCGCCGCGACCGCGAATATGTGCTGCCTTGGCTTCCTCGACCACCTTTTCGCGCGGCATCTTGAGCGCCTTGCGTGCGCTCTGATAGCCCTTATGCGCCTCGTAGTTGGCAAGGGTGTAGCTATCGGGCTTGTCGTAGCTGTGTGTGAGGTAGCTAGTACGCTTCAGCATCTGGGTGCTTTCGTGGTAAAAAACCGAATAAATCTTTGAGATAGACTGAAAAGAAGCCTCAAGGTGACCTCAGTCGGCGCGCAGACGATCGAGGATCTCGTCGACCTTCTCGGTGGTCAGATTCTCGTAATAGTCCTTGTCGACTTGCATCATCGGAGCGCTGCCGCAGGAAGCAAGACACTCGGCCGTGCGCAAGGTCACCTTGCCATCCTTGGTGGTTTCCCCCACGTGAACTCCGAGCTTCTTCTCACAGTGCTTGATCAACCCCTCACCACCTCGCAGGGCGCAAGAAAGCGTATGACACACCCAAACTTGGTGACGACCGGGCTTTTCGCGGTTGAAGAGATGATAAAAAGTAGCGACCCCTTGGACGTGAGCCGAGCTCAGTTCAAGGCGCTCGGCAACGAATTGTATTACGTCTTCGTTAACCCAGTTTTCATTTGCCTCCTGACACAGGTGTAGTGCCGGGATGCAGGCTGCCATCTTATTGGGGTAGCGAGAGAGGATCTCTTCGAGCTTCTTCTCTTGCTCCGCGCTCAGAGCGAATGCCATCGTTCTTCCAAGTTCCATACCGGGCGTTTCCAGGCGGAAGTGCCTGTCAGAGCCACGGGCGTGGCGAACCGTAGTGATCCCCGGTTCGGGGTGTCAAGAGTTCAGGGGTTTTGACGGACTGGAAGGAAAATTGAGCAGTTTTCGGAATTGAAACGCCCCGGAAATGGGAGGGTTCAGCTATCTGTGTCGAAGGAGACGGGACACATTCGGCCGAATGGCCGACCTTCACTGAACCAAGAGAGACAGCCACCCGAGTTCGTTGAGAAAATCTTGCACCAGGCAGTTGTTTCTTTGGACCACCAGTGTGTACTCTGCCCGAGCCCCCGATTGGGGCGGGAGGATTCCATAGTGTTTTGCCCCAAATGTGGGACTAAGAATGAAGATACGGTCGCTCGTTGCGGCCAATGCGGCTTTGAACTGAAGGCGGCCCAAACCAATAAGGCCAAGTTCAAAGGCACTGTCATGATGACCGGAGGGCCGGACCTGTCGAGCCCCGGTGCTGGCGGAGCCAAGTCGCCGCTCTCTCCCAAGCTTAAGGGAACCATGGTCGGTGTTGCCCCTCCGGGAGACAGCGAAGTGGCTGCGGCGATGGCCAAGAGCGGCGCAAAGTCTCCAAACAGCAAACTCAAGGGAACCATGGTGGGCGTTGCGCCTCCCAACCTGGACGTGCTGAAGGAACAGGCGAGCCGAGCCGGCGTTCCCACAGGCGGCGCTGCGGCGGCTCCGACTACAGGGGGAGCTCCAACAGCTCCTGCCGATAAGCCAAGCAACAAACTCAAGGGGACTATGATTGGGCTTGCTCCACCCAATATGCAGGCGGAGATTGAGGCCGCACGAGCCAAGTTCGCTGAGCAAAAGGCAGCAAAGGCAGAGCCTGCCGTGGCGAGCCCCGCGCCTGTCGAGACGAGCGCCACACCCACCGAAGCTCCGGCCCAAAGCCCTCCTTCCAAATTGAAGGGGACAATGATCGGCGTGGCTCCACCCAACATGCAGGCTGAGATCGAGGCCGCAAAAGCCAAATTTTTGAAAGAAAAAGCGGCACCCGCAGCAGCTCAGCCTCCAGAGGAAGACGCTCCGCCGTCCGCTCCTGTCAATCCGCTCGGGGGAACAGTAGTCGGAACCAGCCCCTTCGCGCAGAGTCCAACCCCTGGGCAAACGCCATCAGCCGCGCAAGATCAAGCGCCCGAGGCGGGCAGCCCGGACGATTTTTCGGACAAGACACCCGCAGCAGTGCCTGTTGAGGCCAGCTCCGATGGGCAAAGCCTCCAGTCGGGCTTCCCGGCACCAGGGGGAACGCAAGCATTTCAAGCCCCGGGCCCGATCGGAGCCGACATGGAAGAACCCATCCTCGGCGTACCTAAGAAGAGCTCGTCAAAGGGACCGCTCATCTTGATGATTGCTATCTTGCTGGGCGTAGCTGCCGCCATCGTGGCACTCCTTTCATCCGGTGGCGAAGAGGAACAACCAAACAAAGAAGACACCAAAGCAGCCCAGCCCGAGTAGATCCGGAAGTCTGCTCCCTCGCCGGTCGACCTCCTACTGCATCAAAAAGATGGGGCGCCTTTATTAGGCGCCTCTTCTTTTTTGTCCGTCACCCGAGGCTAAGACTGAACGCCTTCCTCGGTTTGTCCTCACACGTTGAAGCGGAAGTGGATCACGTCGCCGTCACGGACAATGTATTCCTTACCTTCGATGCCCATCTTGCCGGCCTCTTTGCATTTGGCTTCGCTGCCAAGATTTAGCAAATCCTCCCACCAGATGACTTCCGCCTTGATGAAGCCTCTTTCGAAATCGGTATGGATGGCGCCTGCCGCCTGAGGAGCAGTGGCCCCCTTGCGCACCGTCCATGCTCGACACTCCTTCTTGCCTGCAGTCAGAAAGGTGAGCAATCCCAGAAGCTCGTACCCCGTCCGAATCACGCTGTTGAGGCCCGGCTCTTCCAAACCAGCGCTCTGCAAAAACTCTGGTCGGTCCTCGGGGTCGAGTTCGGCGATCTGCGATTCTAGGGCAGCGCAAATGGGAACGACCCGCGCACCCTCCGCCTCGGCGTAATGAAGCAGCGCCTGATAGTACTTGTTTTCAGAAACCGTTGCGACGCTCTCCTCATCGACGTTGGCGACGTAAAATGTAGGCTTGGACGTGAGCAACTGAAGTTCGTCGACGATTTCGCCCTCGACGTCGTTTTCGATCGTGCAGCTACGCGCCGGCTTTCCCTCATCAAGGTGAGCGGCAAGTCTCTCACAAACAGCTACAGCCGCACGCTCCTTCGGGTCTCCTCCCTTGCTTTGCTTCTTTGCCCTATCAAGACGCTTGGACACGGTGTCGGCGTCCTTGAGAGCTAGCTCGGTGTGAATGGTCTCGATGTCTCCCACCGGATCAATGCGTCCGTCCACATGAGTCACGTTCTCGTCCTCAAAACAACGCACCACGTGAGCAATCGCATCCACTTCACGGATGTGGGACAAGAACTGGTTCCCCAAACCTTCGCCTTTGGAGGCCCCCCGCACCAGACCCGCAATGTCAACGAATCGAATCGAGGTCGGAACGAGGTTCTCTGTCGCATAAAGGGCCGAGAGCTTAGCCAACCTCGGATCAGGGACAGGCACGATGCCCACATTGGGCTCAATGGTGCAGAAAGGAAAGTTCTGCGCTTCAGCTTTGGCAGAAGAAAGCGAATTAAAAAGTGTGCTCTTGCCCACATTGGGCAGGCCGACAACTCCACAAGAGAAACCCATAGCGGGCTCGCTTTAGCCGAGCTCGGCCTTGGGGACCAGATTTGAAGGGCGCTTCGGCTCCGATTCAGACAAATCGCCCGCCATTCAGGCAAAAGTCCGCGAAACGGACGAGGAGCTCCGACCCGTATTGACTGTCAGTCCGGGCCTGCAGCAGGGCATCCACAGAGGTCCCCTCTTGCTCAATAGTCGATCGCCTTTCTTCCAAGTAACAACCCACCAAGGCCGCGTTCATTTCTGGGTGAAATTGAACCCCCCAAGTCGTGTCCGAAAAACGCAGGGCAGCATGGCCTTCCAGAGAGGTAGAGGCGATGGGCGTCGCGCCCTCGGGGCAAGTCAAAACTGAATCGACATGCGTCATGACCACGATTGGCTCAGCGCGTACGCCGTCGAGCAGCGGGTCCTTTGCCTGACGCCGAAGACGAAACGTCCCAATCTCTCTCCCCTTGGGGTTGCGATTCACTTGCCCCCCCAACGCCTGTCCCAAGAGTTGATGCCCAAAACAAATCCCTAATAGAGGAACGCCACGGGCATGAAGTCGAGCAAGCGCTTCCATTGTCCACCTCATCCACTCTTCGCCGTCACTCAACAAGGCCGGCGACCCGCTCACGACCACGCCACAGACTTCATCGCTCAGAACCTCTTCCATGCGACGAGGGGAGTCCATCGACACGCAGTCCACATCACGAAAGACGCAATCGAGACTCGCCGCAATTGGACCTGTGATCATATCGAAAAACGATCCTCCAAGTCGCTTGGCCGAGGGCACCGGCGCTCCAGTGGTCCAGATAGCGAGAGGTAAATCATTGACAGGGCTTCGAGACATATTGATTGCATAGCGCAGCTTTCGGTGCTCGCTAACCGGGATATGCTAGACTCATAGGGCGTGTCCCAACCAAACTTCCCTGCACTTGCAAACCTAGCTGCGCCGAGCGAAGCATCGGTCGAAAAGCAAAAACCAGACTTAGCGGTAGAACACCGACAGTTGAGCCTGCCGCTCCCTGGCTTGATCGAAAAGCCCCCCCACGGGATGAGCATCGACAAGCAGGACCGGGTGTATGCAAACCGAAACCTCCACATGGGCGCAATTCAGTGGATCGGCTTCGATATGGACTACACCCTGGCCATCTACCGCCAAGAGGCGATGGATGCTCTTTCCGTCCGCTTGACCGCCGAGCGCCTGGTACAGCGGGGTTACCCCAAGTTTCTGATGAATCTCGACTTCGACACCCGGTTCCCGATTCGGGGACTTCTGGTCGACAAACAGCTCGGCAACATTTTAAAGCTCGACCGCCACAAGGCCGTGCATCTGGGTTTTCATGGGACAAGGAGACTCGAAAAGTCGGAGCTGGTGGAGCTCTACCATCACGAAAAACTCCGTCCTGAAAGCGACCGTTTCCATTGGATTGATACTCTGTTCGCACTTTGCGAAGTCACCAGTTACGCCGCAATCATCACAGCCCTAGAGGAACGAGGGCATGACTTCGATCCACAGCAGCTCTTTTTCGACGTAAGATCCGCGATTGACCAAGCTCACGCCGAAGGTGCCGTCTATCGGCACGTCACGAAGAATCTCGCTCAGTACGTGGATCGAGATCCGGAGCTACCCAAGACGCTCCACAAGCTGCGTTCATCGGGCAAGCGACTCTTCGTCCTGACCAATTCGCCCTACCACTACACGGAGTCGATCATGAGCTACCTGCTCGATACGGAGCAGGGTCACTATCAAAACTGGACGCAATACTTCGATGTCATCGTCTGCTCGGCACGAAAACCCCTCTGGTTTCGCGAGGCAAAGAAAGGGCAAGAAATCCCCTTCTTGAGACGCACCGAAGAACTCGCTGAAAAAGAAGCCGCAAAAAAGGTGGCTGAAGGTTCTTTCGAGCGGGGGGTGATCTACGAAGGCGGCAATCTGCAAGAATTCGAGACTCGGCTCAAACTCAGTGGGCCCAACGTGCTCTATGTGGGGGACCACATCTACGGCGACATTCTCCGCAGTAAGAAAGACAGCAATTGGCGCACCGCTCTCATTGTCCAAGAACTCGATCAAGAAGTCCGCGCGTTGGTCGCAACCGACGCTCTACGCATTCGCCGAAGGCAACTGGCCGAGGCGCGTCCTTTCTTCGAAGATGAGCTTCGCTACTACGCCGCGAAATTCAAGGAAGCCACGAAAAGCTCGACGGAGCAAACTTTGGACGAAAGGCTGGTTCGCGAACGGGCCAAGGGACACATCGATCGCGTGCGCTCTGAGCTCGCGCAGCTGGAAAGCGAATACGAACAACTCGAAGCCCAGATCAACCGAGAGTTTCACCCTTATTGGGGATCCCTCCTCAAGGAGATGAACGGCCTGAGTATCTTTGGCAAACAGGTCGACCTCTATGCGGACGTCTACATGCGACGCGTGTCCTGCTTGGGGATCTATTCACCAACCCAGTTCTTCCGCTCGCCCCATGATTTGATGCCCCACGAAATCTAACCCTCCCCCAATAGGATTAGCTCAAGACGGCTACGAGACATCGCCAACTTCGTCGGCCGCTACTTGGAGACGACAAAGATCGATCTCCTTCCTGTTCTTTCCTAAGCCCGAAGCCGATCCGGCCGTTTCCGTTCCATGCGGAGCCGCCACTAGGTTGCGTATGAGGGGGTTGTATTGTCGTTCTTTCGTCGAAAACTAGGAGCGCGCGCTAAGCGCCCAGCGGATCTTGCTTTTGATCTATCGCCCGACAGCGCCCGAGTACCCACCAGTCACGTACCGTCATCCGGGATACGCAACCAAGAACCGGAAAGCGGAAGATCGGCCTCCCGTATCAAGGCGCTTCCAAAAACTCGAACCAAACCCCTGATCGTTTTTGCCGACGATTCAGCCATCTCGACTATGATGATGCTCAATCTGTTGAAGGAGGCCGGCTACGATGTCATCACGACCTCCAATGGATCGGCGGCGCTGCGAGCCGTGCAACAAAATCTCCCGGACCTGGCACTCCTCGACGTTGAAATGCCAGAGATGACAGGAACGGCGGCTTGCGCAGCGATCAAACAAGACCCCAAGCTGGCTCGGATACCGGTCGTACTGATGACCGCCCACGATGACCCCAGGCATCTCCGAGACGGATTTCGAGCGGGTTGCGACGGATATATTTCGAAAGAAACTGAAGACAGCGAAGTGCTACGCAAGATCAGCCTGAAGCTCAAACACGGCATTTCTATTCAGTCGCGATAAATAATGCCCGGGCCTACTGGAGAGCGTCGCCCCGTGACGCCATAATCAAAGACGGGTGAAACGAGTGCGGCAGGGCAAGAGCCAAATTACCGACATACTGGAGGAAATCGCCGAGACACCTCCCGAGTCCGGGAGAAATCCCCTGGCATTGGCCCCGCTTTGTATCCGACTGGCTCAAGCGCTGCTCGCGGCTTCCCATGAAGAAGAGTCTGCCACCGAAGAAGCCGCACGAAGCTCGCTTCTTCAGCTTCTCAGCAACCAGGAAAATCAAATTTTTTCCCTGGCACTCACCGATCGAATTCATCGTTGCTGGCGCCCCGAGACCTCGACCGAATCCTTCAGAGCTCTGAGAGCTCGACTCGATCCTCGAAAGGGGCTTGGACTTTGGGACCGTTGTCTCCTTTGGGGAGGGACCCAGTTTGGCCCATTCGTGCCAGACATTTTGAACATTGCCCTTCGAACCCGAGTCGAGTCCGAAGTCGCCCCCTTTCTCATCAAGGCAGCCCCTTCCGCCCTGAGTCAGGAGATTGAATTGAGGAAGAAACACGTTGGGGCGATCAACCTGAACTACCTCGGCGAAGAAATCGTGAGCGACTCCGACGCCCGAGAGCGAATCGAGACCTACCGAACCTTGGCCGCTCGGACGGATGTCGAAGCGCTAAGTATCAAGCTCTCGGGAATCGACGCGCGCCTCAATCCGATTTCGGTCGAAGACAACGTCGCGCGGCTCTTCGACGCAGTCAATACGATCGCCGGTGCAACGTTGGGGCAGCGAAAATGCCCAATCCTCTACTTCGACATGGAGGCCCACCGCGACTTGCAAATGGCCGAACAGCTTGTGGCTCAACTGATGAGCGTCGACCCCGAAGCGCAAGGTTGGTCACCGCAACTCCAGTTTGGGCTGGCTGTCCAGACCTACCTCCCCGAAGCTCTTGGAATCATCGAGCGCCTCGCCGAACTGAGCGCGAGGCGAGTCAGGCGCAAACTACGCCCTCTTCGCATACGTTTGGTGAAGGGAGCGAACCTACAACTCGAGCGAGTCGAGGCCAGTTTGCGCGGACTCTCAACCCCTTCGTTCGCCTCGAAGTTGGAAACGGACGCGCACTTCAAACGTTGTCTGAGGCGGCTCATCGAACACGCGCAGTCCGGTGCGCTTGAGGTTGGGGTGGCCTCTCATAACCTATTCGATCTTTCCTACGCGCTCCTGCTTCGGGCTCAAAGCGGGGTAGAAGCGCATGTCCAACTGGAGATGCTAGAAGGGATGGCGGGAGCGCTTGGGCGGACCCTAGCCCAAACCACCGGACCCATTTTGGTGTACGCGCCTGCCGTCCCCGAACAGCACTTCACCTCGGCCATTTCTTATCTCGTCCGTCGACTCGACGAAAACACAGAGCCCGAGCACTTTCTCCGCGACGCCGCCGGAATGGAAGTCGACGACGCTGGATTCGAAAGACAGCAAAGGGCCTTCACCACCAGCCTGGAAGAGTCCTGGATCACGCCTCCCGAGACTTTTCGTAAGCAGGATCGCCACCGACCAACGCGCACGGGGCGCTTTAGTCGCCGCCATGAGTTTTACAACGCATCAGACACCGATTGGACTCGACCGGAAAACCGACTCTGGCTGAAAGAGTGCGCGGAAATGGCCGAACCCCTGCTCGATAGCATGCCACCGGGATTCGGACTGCAGAATCCGAGCGCAGGTTTCGATCCGAACCGACCCCAATTTCGCTACCAGCTCAATCTCGCCTCCCCTGTAGAGCTGGACTCGGCTATCGAAAAAGCTGCTTCCTTTGCATCCAGCTGGTCCAGGACAAGTCGAATAGAGAGAGTTTCCATCCTCCGTCGCGTAGCCAGCCGCTTGGAAGAACGACGCGGGGATCTGATCTGCGCCATGGCCTTGGACGCAGGCAAGCGCGCGTTCGAGGCAGATATCGAGGTCTCTGAAGCCGTCGATTTCGCCCGCTACTATGCTCACCTGGCGGAAGACGCACCCCCAGTGGGCGCTGCTCTCGGGGTCATCGTCGTGACCCCGCCCTGGAACTTCCCCCTCGCGATTCCCTTGGGAGGAGTTCTCGCCGCTTTGGTCACCGGAAACACCGTCCTGCTCAAACCCGCACCGGAGACTCCCTGGGTCGCTCAGCTAGCTGTTGAGTGTTGCTACGAGGCCGGCGTTCCGCGGGAAGCCTTGCACTACTTGCCCTGCGCCGATCAAGATGCGAGCCCATTGATCAAGGATCCGAGAGTCGCCGCCGTGATACTCACTGGGGCGACCCAGACGGCACAGACATTCTTGGCCCTGCGACCACGGCTCAAACTTTTGGCCGAAACTGGAGGCAAGAATGCCGCCTATCTGAGCGCCCATGCCGACAGAGAGCAATCGATTGTCCACATCGTGCAGAGCGCCTTCGGACACGCCGGACAAAAATGCAGCGCTCTTTCCCTGCTCATCGTCGAAAAAGACTCCTTCTTTGATGATGAGTTCAAACACCAGCTTGTCGAGGCTACCAAAACGCTCGTAGTCGGATCCGCATGGGACCCAGCTAGCACCGTAACGCCACTCATTCATCCTCCCTCCGGGGCGCTAAAGCGCATCCTCGACCGCGGCCACGAATACGGACACTGGGCCTTGCGCCCACAGATCTACGACAATCCGAGGCTCCTTTCTCCAGGCATCCTATGGGGGGTCGATGCAGGAAGTTTTCCGCATCAGACCGAGTTCTTCGGACCGATCCTGGCCGTCATGTGCGCAGAGAATTTCGACCACGCCATGCAACTCATGAACGATACCCCCTACGGTCTGACTGCCGGACTGTTTTCGCTCCTCGAGTCGGAGCAAGAGGCCTTCGTAGAGTGCGCCAATGCTGGAAACCTCTACATCAACCGAACCCTGACAGGCGCGGTCGTCGGACGGCAGCCCTTTGGTGGACGCAAAGCAAGTGGTTTTGGACCGGGTGCCAAGGCCGGGGGACCTGATTATTTGACTCAATTGGTACAAGCGCCTCCACTCATCGACGTGAAAGCGGCCTTCAAGAACTACCAAAAGGCCATGAGTGATCACTTCGGCCGGGTGCATCGGGGCACAGAAGTGGTGGGCGAGGACAACTACCTGCGCTACCAAACGGCGCGCACCTTGGTCGTTCTAGGAAGCGGCGTGTCCACCTCAGAGCTGGCCGCCTCTCTCCTCGCGCGGCAGCTGAGCAAAAACACCTTCCCTATCTTCTCTGTTACAAACGACCCTCCCGCTACTTTTGAAGCTCGCTTGCACAGCGCCTCTTGTCTAGCGCGAATCAGTGACGGGGTCGTCGAGATCGCGGCCGCACACGAGGTTATAGATTATTGTCGAAAGCACGCGGTCGAAAGGATCCGCCTGGTCGGCAGAATAGGACAAGATTTCTACGAAGAAGCCGCCCGATTGCCTCTGTCAGTCCTGGACCTTCCCGTGAGTTCGGAGGGACGTGCCGAGCTGATGCACTATCTAATGAGTCAGAGCATCTCCCATAGTTATCATCGTTTTGGCAATCTGAAACTGAGGCAAATCAGTCGACTCGAGCAAACCCTTTGCGAGTCGGCCGACCGACTCCGTAGCTAACGTCGCCGGCTCTCTAAAATCGCCAAGCACGCTGTCCAGTCGCATTCTGAGATTCAGAACGCCGGCTCAATGATCCAGCGCACTTCTTCAGTGGAGCCCGCGCTTTGAAGAGCTCGAAAGTGAAGGCATCCGTGATCCCGCCCTTCGGCCTGCAGCCGCTCAACGACAAAATCAGAGCGACTACGAGAGCGGCCCGTCACCAGGAGCACCGGAGCACTCATGGCTCGCTTAAAAAGGCAAGGCAAAGAGAGCTTGCTCGCCCCGGGCCACTCCCGTAGCTTTGGGCATGGCGCGCCGCCTCGCTCAGCTGTTGCTGCCTACCTGGCTCTGCGCGCAAAGCTGGAGCATCCACGCCTGGGCGGAACGTACACCCGAGGTTGCCCTCGACGCAGACGAAAACTCCCGGATCTATTCCAACGGCGATCTAGAAGACGAGGGGCCGCGGGTCCCGTTTCATTCAGGCGGCGGGGGTAGGCAATTTAGGCACGCCGGCCCGGACAGTAACGATTCGACACCTCCTTTCAGCGGAGCCCATTCCTATAGTGTGGTCGTCGGGCCCACTCCGACCCCATGCAAACGGAGGAACTGCAATGACCGGGCCGAGCAAAAGCTGCTCCGAAACTGGAAGCTCGAGGACGGTCCGCACTTCTTCGCCTTTGCTCTCTTTGTTCCTCAACATGGCACACCCCGTCGCGGCTGGTTGATGCCTACCCAGTGGTGGCAAAGTTCTCCCGAAAATCCCCCCCTCTTCTTTGCCCTGACGCAGGAAGGTCTCGATTTGGTTCGTCGCTACGATCCAAAACCAGGAGAAAATCTGCGCGAAGTTCTCTACTCCGACAAGAATTTCAAACCAGACTCGTGGCACTACTACCTGCTTAAAATCGACTTCGGACTCGAAGAAACCGGCAAGCTCGTCGTCTGGAAGATGAATCTCGAAAGTGGAAAGTGGAAGGAAGAGCTACGTAAAGATCGTTTGACCTTGGGCTGGAAACACCAGTCGAAACCGGACGGCCAAGGAAACTACCCTCGCGCCGACGGAAGACATCTCACCTGGAAGGTCGGCACCTACCGCGCTCCCTCCCAGCAAACGACCGAACTCTTTTTCGACAACTTGCACCAAAGTTCCTCCTGGGAAGGGATCACCCGTTCTTTGGTTCTGGGACATCGTCGTAACTTAGTCTCCCTTGCTTTCGAAAAACGGGGCTGGGTCGCCCTTGATTCATCGAAGCTCTTCAACAACGACTGGACCCAGAACAACGACGGGGCGCTCATCGGCGCTACACGAAACTCCGATTGCGGCTCAACGGGTCACTGCATCGAGCTAGACGGGAAGGATGATTTCGTTCGGGTGCCCGTCCAGGAGTCCTGGTTTTCGATCGGACAGCAACTCACTCTCGGTGCCTATTTTTCGACCACTAGCCAACAGAAACAGCAAGGACTGCTGCTGCTCGATCGCTGGGGCAAGTCTGACAAAGAGGACTGTTTTAAGGCTGGGCTCTTCTTGCGCGACGAGCACAGCTTGCAGTTTGCCGTGCGCTACGCCGACCGAACGATGACCAAAATCACCGTCAAAATCAAAGGTTCGCTTCTCGACGGCAAGTGGCGCCACGTCCTGGGAACATACAACCGCTTCGCACGCGACGGCCGACGCCTCAAACTCTATCTCAACGGCCGGCTCGTAGCGTCGGGTCAAGGCAAGGACCTCGCTCTTCTCAAACCCAAGACGTTCCTCCTCGGGGGCAGCTCGAGCGTGCGGTTCTTCAACGGAAAGTTGGACGAGCTCAGCTTATTCAACTTCGCCCTGCACGAGGACGAGGTTCATCGTTACCTTCAATGTCTCGAGCAACGCATCCCTTGCTCGTTCTCGATGCCGCCCTCCACCAAACGACGACCCACCAAGAACGACTCGCCTGTCGACTCAACTACTCCGTCTCAAACGACCACGCCTTCGAAACACGACTTGGTTTCGCCCACCGAGTAGGCTCATTTCGACAAAGCCGCTTTCTTTAAAGCAGCATCTCACCCCGACCCACCACAACGGCCGAGCCGGCGACTGCCACCTGTGAAACATCGGCTCCCTCAAGTTGGGCATCAACAAACAAAGTAGATGGCCGCTTCATCGCTTGCCCTTGATGAACGGTGAGAACCGAGCCGGGAGCGAGGCGACCGGAACGGGTCAGGTAAGCGCCCAAAGGCCCCGCAGCCGAACCGGTGGCGGGGTCTTCTTTGATACCGAGTGCGGGGGCAAAATAGCGAGCAAAGCACCGAGAATCTTCCCAAGCGAAGGCATAGACGCCACCCATGTCGCTCAGCTTCGCCAACTGAGAATCGTCGGGGGTCAGTTCGTCCAAGACCGCGCGCGAAGGGACCTCCACCAAAAGATGCCGAGGACCGTTTTCCGCGAGGGTGATCGGAAGCAAAGTGTCGGTACCCCGGATGACTCCCAAGGCCTCATAGAGAGCGTCACTTTTCCGAAAGGACGAAAAGACAGGGAGAGGCTGCAACATGCGCCCTCGCTCCAGTCGTCCACCTTCCCGACTCATTTCTACTTCGATAGGACCGCTTTTCGTCTCCAAAACCAAACGCGGAATCTCCATGGGTTGACCGAGAACCCACGCCGCACCGAGAACGGGATGTCCCGCAAAAGAAAGCTCGCAAAAGGGAGTAAAGATGCGGATCTTGGCATGCCCCCCTTCTTGTGCGGGAAGAAAAAAGACCGTTTCCGAAAGGTTCATTTCGCGAGCGATCGCCTGCATGGTCTCATCGCTCAAGCCAACAGCTTTGGTGAAGACGGCGAGAGGATTGCCCGAAAGAGGCAAGTCGGTAAAAACGTCGAGAACATTGTAGCGCAGTGTCTGAACCATGATTGGAGCTTGGCTAGCACAGCCGCGCCTCTATTCGCTATAAGACATGGATGCCCCGACTACTCCCGCTCCAGGTCCTGGCTCTGATCTCGACTTTCGTCGGTCTGGCCCAAGCCGACCTTTCCTACGAGGAAATCGATCGAGCGACCGTCCGCGTCATGGCCGTTTCCGGCGTCATCCCCGTCAAAGTTGACCCGCCCAAACATGCGATCGTGAAAAAGCCCTTCACCATCGCTGTCGCGGAAGGAGGGCATGGCTCGGGGCTGCTCGTTTCGGGGGATGGGATTGTAGTAACTGCCGCCCACGTCGTCGAAAACGCAGAGTTCGTGGCGGTCAAGCTTCCCTGGAAGGACGACCCCGTCCTGGCCGGTGTCATCTTTGAAAACAAGAAGCATGACGTGGCGTTTCTCAAGTTACCTGGTCACTACCAACACTTCGTCGCTCTTCCTGCCGCCGAGGCACGAGTGGCCGTGCGAGACCACGTCTTCATCGTCGGATACCCCCTCGACGCAACTCGTGATCTCCCGCAGTCAAGCGCCGGCGTGGTGTCCGGCGAACTCCCCAGCGGCGAGCTCCAGCTCGCTCTATCTGCCAACCCCGGAAACTCGGGCGGTCCCCTGCTCAATAACGCCGGGGAGTTCATGGGCATCGTCATCAAAGCCACGGATCCAACCAAAGGCGCTGAAGGTCTTTCTATCGCGGTACCCGCTTCTGAAGTCATCAAGTTTTACCAAAAGCGCGTGCTCGGATCCAAGGCCCTGAAACGTCTGAAAGCCGATGACAAGAAGCGCGCTCAACTGGGCGCCGTGGCTGGCGTGGTCAATCAGATGGCTTCCATCTCAAGTCTAGGAACTGCGATTGACGTCATTGAGGGCAAGGATCCACGACTCCCCCCCTGGCTCAAACAGTCTGCCAACGACTATGCCAAGTCGGCCGACTTTCTCGCGCTCCTGGCCGCCCACTACTGGAACGTGGCGGCCATCCGCCGCAGCCTGGATGGCCGCTACTATGCCAAGCCTTTGCGCCAAGCGACCTCCTTGTCGAAGCGCGCAGTCGCGCTCGATCCCCGCGTCGTCAACCGGTCCCCCTTCTTGCTCAAGGCACTCGGATCGAAACGACTAGCAAAAAACAAAGTCGAAAGAGCACACTCGGCACCTCGAATGATCGCCGGTATCCGAATGGGTTGGAGTTTTGACGAGGCCAAGGACGCCTGTGAGATGGAGGGGTTTTCATTTACACAAGCCGGATCGGGATATCGCTGCAGTCGCCCACCCTACGGTGACGATACGACCGGACCAGTCAACCTCCGGTTTTGCTCCGGCAAAGTGTGCCGAGTCGAGCTCATCGATCGTCCCTCCCGCTCTCTTTCCAGCCTTTGGGTGGCCGAGTTCTACAAAGTCTACAACGCCTTCAAGCGTCGATACGGAAAGCACCAGCGCGCCTCAGTCAAGGTGCCCGCCAAGTGTCGCACCAATCTGCTCTCCTGCCTTGAGAGCGGCAAGGCTCAGCTTTGGTACACGTGGGGTTGGGACAAGCGGCGTCTCACGCTCAGTTTGGGACGAAAAGCAAACCAAGCCGTCCTCAAAGTGACCCTCGTCGATTCGGCGCTCTGATCGTCAAATCAACGGCGGCCCCGCTTTGACTCAATCCGCGTCGGAGCGCCCAACGGCTGCGCAACTTCAAATGGGTGCTACCCTGGGGGAGCATGCCCGAAAACGAGAACAAGCTAACCTACCGACTCGAGGGAATGAGCTGCCAAGGTTGCGCCCGGTCTCTCAAGAAAGCCCTCGAAACGCGACACATTCGCGTAGAGCTGTCCGACATCGACGTACAGCGTGGCGAGGTGTTAGTCAGTGCCAGTACCCCAAATGAACAAGTCGTATCCGCGATCGTGGCAGCCGGCTTCGAGCCTCAAACCGCCGAAACGAAAAGGGCATAGTCGCCGTGCCCAACTCGACAACGATACAGACTCGTCGGTCACTGTCGAGTTCCAAGGGCGCCCCCTCATGTGATGAGCCCGACGCGGTGCAAGACAACGGAAAGGACCCCAGACATCTGGAAGGCGCCCCTTTCCCCAGCTTTCGCGCGCGCTCTCAACGAGAAAAGTAGGTCAAGCCCGCCCGGGTCGACAGGGCTACCGTCGGACGTTCTCCTGTTATCAGGTCTGCGCCATCGAGAAACAAATCTTGGTAGCCACCGCAAGAATAATCGGTAATCTGCCTAGCGTTCCTGCCATGGATATTCACTACGGGCGCGCCGCGGTATTTACACCCAGCGATCTTTCTGTTCGCCCGCAAGGGGATCCAGGCCGAGGCCGACTCCAACGTAGAAACGCTGCTTGTGACTGATCTTGACATTGACGACCTCTACCGAGCGCGCGCAGCCGGAGGCGTCACGCCTCGCTACGCAAGGGTCCTGCTCGTAGCCGCCGGGCTTTTCTTCTTTTCGGCCACGACGAGCGCACAGGGGCCAAAACCGGCAGAAATCGCGGCTGTCGAGACAGCAACTCCTACCGCAAAGAACTCGCCGGCTCCCGTTCTGGATGGAAGCCGGGACGTAGGCGCCTCGCGGGCGAACGATTCCGATTCGAGCTCAAAGTCGACCTCAGAGCAGGAAGCCAGTGAAAAGAAGCCCGCTCAGAAAGCGAGCACGAATCAGCTGGGAGAAAGCAAAGAGGGCGGAGAAAAGCCTCCTCTCTCGCCGCAAGCAAAACTCGATGCACTCAAAACGCTGCTCGAAGGAAAGCTTTCGACAGAGTTTGAGCTCTCGGAACTCTTCGAAATCGATCTCACCCAAGAAGAGCAAGTTCAGTCTCGCCTGGGCGACCTGAAAACACAAAAGGAACGAGACGAGCAGCTAAAAAAAGAGTCGCCCGACTCATCCGAGGAAGGTTCGGATGCAAGCGCCAAGAAGGACGAAAAGCCCGATTCAGCGGAGACAACTCCCGAAAGCCCGAGTCCGGGGACAGAGCCGACCATCGCGGCGCAGATCCTGAGCGCCCGGCTCGCGTTTCTGAGTCTGGCGGCCCCAGACAGAAAAAAGCTACTCGACGATCACAGAAGTCGCAAAGAACGTGAGAAAGAAGACGCTGAGTCTGTCGAAGCCAGAAAGCGCGCGGAACAGGCCGAAGTCGCAAGGCAGCAAGCCCTTGAGGACGCTCGTCGAGCGCGTACAGAAGCGGAACGCGTGGTGGCCGAAGAAATGGCCCGTCTGCTTTCTATCAAACGCAAGCAGGCCGAGTTCGCCCAAGAGCTGGCGCACCGCAAGACGGCCGCCCGCACCTTGGAAGAAAGCTACCTCTCGCTGCAACGACGAGCACGTGCGGCCCTGCTTTCAGGAGACGAAAACCAAATCATCTCTTTGCACAGGGAGTGCGAGAGCTTCGCCCAAGAAACGCAGGAAACCTTCGCTACTGCAATCAGCTACTCTCCCCTCCGCGCCCCCGAAGTTGGAGAAAACCGGCTGCTCGACGTCGGTCTCACCATCGATATCTCCAAGGTACTGAAACTACGCAGCTCTTTAGAAGCCGAAGCCAAACGGCTCAATGGGGAGTCGCGAGAAGTCAGGTGGCAGCGACGCGACCAACTCTACAGGGCGTTGCGGGGCACGAACGAGCAGCGTCTCGCGCTCTTTGAGGCCCTTCCCCCCGAGCGTCGCAGCGAAGAGCTCGGACTGAGTGCCGCCGGCTTGAGTCGGGCCGCCTACGAACTTCGGCAGGTGGTGCTCATCCTGCGCTATCACGTCCAGGTGACCTCACACTGGGTGGAGCGTGTGAGAGAGGGCCACCGAGCCGGTGGTGCGAGCACCATCATGACAGGAGCTGTATTCGCCCAGCTCTTCGTCTTACTCTGGCTTTACCTTTGGGCGAAAAAACGCCTCCCGCTTCTCCTGGAGGCGGCCAAAGATCGGGGTTCCGAGTCTGGGTCGGCAGACAACTCACGGGCGGGCCTCCGCGTCTTGGAGGTTCTGTCGGACACTTACCGCCCCCTACTCTTTCTTGCCTTCCTCTGGGCTGTGCACAAGCGTCTGCCGACAGCCGCTCAGAATCAGTTCGAAATCTCGCTCATCTACTACGCGGCCATTTGGTTGAGCTCCGCTAACCTGCTCATTCAGCTCATCAACTCAGTTTCGGGTCGGCATGCTCGCTCGATCCATCTCTCTCTCGCCACAGTACGGCTCCGCTCGCTTCGACTCGTCGGACGCACAGGAGCCTATATCGGCTTGATCCTGAGCCTCACTTCTCAACTGGTGGGTCGCGGCACGATTTACCACTGGGTCATCCAGCTCACCTGGCTGTTGGTAGTTCCTACCCTGCTCTTGCTTTGCCACTGGTGGCGCCCCTTGGTGCACGCCTACATCGAAGCTGAACGCCGCAAGTCGCCTTTCCGCGAATGGGTCATGCGACACAAAACAGGTGTCGTTGGCCTGCTCGGGGCCGGTGTTGCGGGCCTCGATTTGATTCGAGTCAACTCGATGCGCGCCCTGCGCAATTGGGCGGACGAATTCGTGCTCGCACGACGTATTGCCGCCTACCTCTTTCAGAGAGAGTTGGATCGTCGAGCCGTTGAAGAGCCGAGTGTGGAACTTCTTCCGCTTCCTGATGAGCTCTTCGATCGACTCGGCCCCTCCGTCCCATCCGAGGAGCTGGGCCCAACGACGGGAGACGAGGACTGCAAAGTTATACATGAACGCACTCGGCGCAAACGTGGAGGCATCTTCGCGGTGATCGGAGAACGAGGGGCAGGAAAGAGCTCCCATGTACGCCGACTCGCCCAAGAACACCGAGCACTCGTTCTTGAAGGCAAAGACACCCTCGAAGAGCTCGAGCAGGTATTTTGCCTGGCCACGGGTGAGGCCAATCTCACAGATGCGGTCGAACACATCGATCACTCATCGGGCTACGAGTTGGTCATCATCGAAGGGGCCCACCAACTGATCCGACCCTGGATCGGAGGGATCGCTGCCTTCGATCGACTTATCAAAGAAATCGCCCCACGCAGTCATCGTCTCACCTGGGTGCTCACCTTCGAAGACTCGGTGTGGAACTTCTATGGAGGAGCCCGAGGAACGCGTCCCACCTTCGACGATGCCGTCTACCTCCGCAGCTGGTCCGAAGCCGATATCCGAAAACTGCTCGAGGACCGCACTCGTCACTTGGGACTTCGACCCGATTTTCACCTCCTCATCTCGGCTCTACCCAAGGACGCCGATGAGATTGACCGCATGGAGGCGCTAGAAAAGGCGAAAAAGTCCCTCTATCGCCTCATCTGGGATTACGCAGCAGGCAACCCCGGTGTAGCTCTACATATGTGGCGACGCTCCCTCGCCGTTTCAGCTTCTGGAGACATTTACGTCCAACTCTTCCAAGCCCCGCGCGCTGAAGAACTCGAAGATTTACCCGACAACGCGGCTTTCGTTCTTAGAGCAATCGTGCAGCTCGGAGATGCCTCTTTCGATGAGGTCATTCAACTCACCCGCCTCAATCCACGCCTCGTGCAGGACACGATTCGCTATGCTCACACGGTGGGCATCATCGAACCTAGAAAGCAGGGTTATGGGATCACTTGGCTCTGGTATCGTGCGGTCACACGTTTTCTTCACCGCAGGCACCTCTTGTCCATTCGGAACCTCAACGGGGCTCGGGCAGTATGAAGAGCTCTAGAACCAAGTCACACGGCCAGAGCACCAAGAAGTTTGCCCTCGGCTTCACCTCAGCGATGGGCGCTTTTTCGCTTGCTTCCCCTGCCCTAGCCCAGCAGCAGGACGTCCCCGATGTCACGCAACTCGCAGGGCTCATTCGCTGGAGCGGCGTATTACTATCGATCGGAGTGATCGTCGGGGCGAGCTTGCTCGTACGCGTTGTGTCGGACGTGGCAGCACGTCTCTCCAAACGCTTTGCAAGCAACCGTCCGCTCATCAACAAGATTGAGTCGGCCCTGCGCTTCCTACTTTATGTGGCGGCAGGCGGCATCGCCATCGGACTCAGTATTCGCCTCGATCCTACCGCTCTGGCGGTGATCGGAGGCACCCTAGCCGTCGCTATCGGCTTTGCCATGCGCGACTTGGTGGCCGCCTTCTTGGCAGGAGTCACCATCATGTTCGACCGCCCGTTTCAGGTGGGCGATCGAGTCACCTACGCTGGCGAATATGGTGATATTACGAAGATTGGTTTGCGCAGTGTTCAGATGCTGACCCTGGATCACAATGTCGTGACCATCCCCAACAACAAGATCCTCACCGACGTCACCTCGAGCGGCAATTACGGCGCCCTCGAAATGCAAGTGAACATGGACTTCTACATCGGGCTCGATCAGGACGTGCGCCTGGCAACCGAACTCGTCCGAGAAGCCTGTTTGGCCAGCCCCTACATCTTCCTCGCCCAGCCTGTCCCAGTCGCCGCTAAACAGGTGATCTTCCAGGACTATATCGCCATCACCCTCAAGGCTCGCCCCTACGTATTCGACTACCAATACGAAAAAGCTTTTGAAACCGATGTGCATCTTCGGGTACTCGAAGCCTTCCGGGAGCGAAACATCCTCCCCCCGGCTATCCTGCACCGCAGCATGGATCCGAAGACCAACTCCTAGCGACGAAAAGCCGCTGGCGCATCACTCGGTAGGAGGGGCGCAGGTTTGATCGACGGCAAGCCAACAGTTCCCCAACACTTTTCGGCCGCAGCGCGAGTCCAGGGGTACTTGGACGCCAAGAGCTCCAACTCGTCAAACAACAGAGTTGCCGTCGGATAGCGCTCCTCTGGACTCTTCTTGAGACAACGAGCAATCAAATGCTCAAGTTGCTCGGGGATGCCCCCCTCGACCAAGTCGCTCACCCGCGGAGCCTCGATGTTGCGATGGGCATGCACCATAGCAAGAGGACTTTCAGCCTCGAACAGAAGGCGTCCAGTTAAGAGAAAGTGTCCGATGGCTCCCAAGGAGTAGATATCAGCACGGGCGTCAATGAAGGAGCTGCCAAGCACCGCCTCTGGAGCCAAAAAAGCAGGTGTTCCGGGCAAAGCTCCCGCTCGTGTGATCGGCCCCGATTCGGCGTCATCTTCAACGACTTTGACGAGCCCGAAGTCGAGCAACTTGACGAAGTCAAACTCGCCGCCGTAGCGGCAGAGCATGATGTTTTCTGGCTTGACGTCACGGTGGACCAAGCCCGCGTCGTGAGCCTCAATCAGCGAAATGCAGGCCTGACGCAGAACGTGGATGACACGCGGAACGGGCAAAGCACCCTGGCTCTGAACCAGTTGCTCGAGGTTCATCCCATCGAGGAGCTCCATGACATAGTAGAAGCTTCCGTCTTTCATGACGCCCGCATCAAAGACGTTGATCGTATGGGGGCTAAAGAGCGAGGACAATGTGCGGGCCTCTCGTTTGAAGCGGGCCGAATGCTCTTGGCTAGCGACCACCGCCTTGATGCGTTTGAGAGCGACCAAGCGCCCCAAACCGGCCTGACGCGCCCGATAAACCTCTCCCATGCCGCCTTCGCCCAACTTGTCGAGCAGTTCGTACTCCTCTTCGAAAGCTGGGCCCTCGCTGCCGCTTTGCGCCCAGAGAGCCAAAGGCACGAGCAGAAAAGCCATCGCACTGAGCAAAACCGCATAGGATTGAGCCGCATAAGTCGTGGCCAAGACGGCGCCGCTGCTCAGGATGGCCGCCACACTCAAGGGGGAGAGACGCATAAAAGTTGAGCGAGCCTACAGCGCGTCGCATGAACATGGAACGGTCCGTCGCAAGCCAGCCCAGGGCAGAGCTAACCCGGCCGAAAGTCCCCTCTTGGCTCGGCGAAGTCCGCCCGAGCCGGTCAGCCCTGGTCGAACGAAGATGGCCCCCTCGAACTACCGAGCGGGCCAGTCGTCTTGAAGCTACCTAAGCAAGCTTCCTACTGCTCGAGCGATTCAGCTCAGCGAATGATGTCCACGGGTACGAAGCAGCTGATGTTCGTCTGAACGCGGAAGTTCGAATCCTCGGTTTGGCGTTCCGCATGGAAGATGTCCATCTGGTATTGGTTGCCGGCCACCAGACCCAGAGTGTCGAAGTGGATCGTCCCCTTAAGCGCTTGATGCAAGCCGCCCAAGTCGAGGGCGAGTTTTCCGTCGACGAAGATCCACAGGTCGTCGTCGCCGCGGAAGGTGAAGGACTGACCCGCCTCATAGACGAACTTCACGTGGCTTTCGGTTGTGAAGTGATAGTTATGCGCCTGGCCAGCGGTGTTTCCGAAACCTTCGTTGTCGAGGGGAAAGAAGGCGGCGCTATCAAAAGTCTGGCTCTCGGGATCGAGGGCAAGCTCGCCTTTGATCTCGATATTGGTGCCATCAACGGTGTGGTACCACTCGTAGAAGCTGTTTTCGCTGGTGATTTCCGAAGTCGGGATCGAATCGAACTCCCAGGTCTTGCACTGCTGCACTTCGCAATCCTTGGTGCGATCGTAGCCCCCTTCCTTCCAGCAACCGGGACCGCCCACGACGCGTTGCTGCTTACCAAGACCAAACTTGATATTGAGGCCACCGTTCGCATCGGCGGCGCCAGTGTAGAGCTGAGGCGTTCTGTCCATCCCGAGAGCATCGAGCACCATACCGCAGCCAGCGTCGTTCCAGCCCCGATAGACTGCACCATTCGTATCCTTGATTCCCTTTGCGCCGATTTCGAAGTCGGTGTGTCCGTCTTCGTTTGAACCCTTGAAGTCACGGAAGGTAACAGGGAGACGATTACACTCGCCCGTAAACTCGGGCACCAGTACCACAGTATTAGCGGGCAAGTCCGTTCCGCCACCCGTCGTCTCGTCGCCGGTCGCATCACCCGCCGTGAAGTCAAGGCTGGTTCCCGAACCGGTGATATCGCCCGTCGCCGACCCGGAAGTCGTCGTGGTCGCATCACCTGTCGTTCCTGCCGTTGTCGCCCCGGCAGATGTCCCAGTGGCAGAAGTCGTCTGATCCGGTCCAGTGGGAGCTCCCGCGGTACAAGCGAGAGAAACCCCGACAACGGGGGAAGAAACAGCGGCGAGTAAAAGCAAGGAGCGATGCGAAAGCGAGGTAAACGTCATGGTAAAACCTTTTAGAAAGAACAGCAGCGGTTCAAAAAGAACGGGGAGAGGTCCACGAGAAGGAAAGGCAACGAGGAACCCGAGCCCACGTAGCAGTAGTTTAGCATTTGTGGCCTTTCAACCCATTGTTCGAGCAGATCCGCAAAGACAGTCTCAGGTAAGTTTCCGCCCAAGCAGCATATTTCCACAAAACCACTAATTACCTCGAACTGTGCGCGCCCTCCCTTCCCATAAGAGGCCCGAAGGGGGCTCCCCCACGGCACGCTCACCTCAAAGGCGCCGTCCTCGCACGCTGCGGCCGGCGGTCCCTCTTACGTCGCTCACGCGCCGTGAGGGTCCCACCCCAAACTGAGCTGCTCCTTTTCCCCACGCACCGAAGCGCGACCGCTACTCGTATAGCCCTCAACAATCATCGAGCTCTCATACAAATGGCTAAGCGTCAGAACGTAACCTCCCCGGAGCGCCTCACTCCTCTGGGGCGAGCTGTGGCAGAGCTTCTGCTGGTTATGAGATGTATTCTAGTTCTAGATCAGTGCTGATGAAGACCTCGTGAATTGTCAGCTCGTTGGGGCCGCGGAACATCTCTTTGGGGGCGCGGTTCTTGTGGGCCTCGGCGAAGGCAGGGCTCTTCGTCCAATTCGTAAAGTCTTCGAAACTCCGCCACCAGGTCTTCACCTCGTAGTAGCCTTGTTTTTCTTCATCAACCGCCCACGTGCCTGTAGTGTGATCCAACTTCATAGGCCGGGGCCGGTGCACCTCGTTGCGCACGAATCCTGGTGCTTCGTCGACAAGATGCGCTCGATTCTTGAATCGATCCTCGAAATCGATTTCGTGACCCTCGGCGACTGGAATGCGGTTCGTGACAACGATCATGCTCCTAAGCTATCAAAGGCGCCCGGCCACGCAAACGAGGGCCTCACTCCCATCGAACCGCTTCCCTCATGACCACCGCGCCTCCTTCTCCTGATTCTTCTGCCCCAGCTCCCACCAAGACGAGTGGAGCCAGCGCGGGCAGGGGGGGACTCGCGCTGACCGGAGGCAAGCTCTTCTTCCTCGTCTCTGGCCTCGTTCAGCAGATTGTCCTCAAAGCCGTACTGGGCCTTTCGGGCTACGGCGCTTTGTCGACCACGCTTTCCATCGCCAGCATTGCCTACAACCCGATGGTCCAGTCGGGGATCCAGGGCATCAGTCGCGAGACGGCTGGACTCGATGACGAGCAGCGCCCTTCGGTCCTCAGACGTCTGCTCCGCATTCATCTGAGTGGGTCGCTGATCCTGGCCGGAGTTTTTTGGGCCCTCGCTCCCCTTCTCGCCAGCGCCTTAGGCGCACCCCACATCACAAACGGCGTACGAGCCTTGGCAGGTGTCCTGTTCCTCTATGGGCTCTATGCCCCTCTTGTAGGTTATCTCAACGGCCAAAAGCGATTTCTCGCCCAGGCGAGCCTCGACGCGATGGCCGCAGCCCTCCGCACAGTCGGACTTCTGGGGGGGGCGTATCTGAGCATGCGACTTGACCCCAGCGGGGGGAGCTCAGTCCTGGGCACGTGCCTCGGCTTCTGTAGTGCGGCTACCCTCATTTTGCTCATTGCCTCACGCCTAACTGGATGGGGAAGCCCGGGTGAGACCACCAAGGATTTAGCGCAACGTTACTTTCGGATGTTGCGCCACGTATGGGCGGGGCAGATCCTGCTCAACCTCCTGTTTCAAGCGGATGCGCTGCTCCTGCGTCGCTTTGCCGCAGACGCCGCCCAGGCCGCCGGTCTCGCCGGAGACGCGGCCGACCCCTACGTCGGTGCCTATCGAGCGGCGCAGTTATTTTGCTTTCTCCCGTTTCAGCTCCTTACCAGCGTCACCTTCGTGCTCTTTCCGCTCTTGGCCCAGGCCCGAGCTCGCGGTGAAAACGAGGAAGTGGCACACCTCGTCCAGCGTGGATTGCGGCTATGCGTTCTCATCACGGGCATGCTCGTCTGTGTGCTCGTGGCACGTCCCCAGGGCTTGCTTGAACTGGTTTTCGGCCACGAAACAGCAGAACTCGGCGCCCCCGCCATGAGAATTCTCGCTCTGGGCATGGGCGCCTTCGCCGTCCTCGGAGTGATGACCTCTGCTCTCAACAGCCTCGGCTTAGAGCGGATCAGCTTGGGACTCTTTCTTGGCGCCACAACCTTGGTCGGCCTGGGGTGCACGGCGTTGGCCCATGGTCAGGCTCTCGATCAAACGCTACTCGAAAGAACAGCACTCGCCACCAGTTTGGCCATGTTCATCGTGACCTTCGTGGCCGCCATCGTCGCAAAGACGACCGTAGGAGGTACCCTCGGCCTTTTCACTACTCTGAGAACAGGGGTCGCCGTAGCCACCTCCTCAACGGTAGTGGCTCGCTTCATCCCCGAAGGGGTGCTGATGACCCTCATTGCCGCGCCGCTTTCGTGCCTGATCTACCTAAGCGTGCAAACTCTCACGCGAGAACTCAAGAAGGACGATGGTCTCTTTGTGCTGGCGCTCTTCCGCCGCGGCTAAAACCAGTACGTCCGGCTTCTGGCTTGAGGCATTTTGCCGCCGTTAGGCGCCTGGCCCGGACCCAATCGCTTCACGAACGAAAAGCTCTTCAAGGGTTTCGTGATGGTAGACAACCTGTTCGACAACCGCGCGTTGTTCAAGCGCCTGTTTGAGCAGGGCCGCCACCGCTTCTGCGCCCGTGAGTTCAATACGGAGTCGGCCTCCGCTCGTATCCACAGACCACCCCTGATCACGGCAATATTCGAAGAGCCCGTCATCAGCTCCAGATAGGACTATCCCGGCGCGCTGAGAATCCTTACGCAAGAGCTCGTCCAGCTTCCCGCGCACGACAATCTCTCCCCGTCGCATGATGGTCACGCGATCACAGAGAGTTTCGACGTCACCGAGAATGTGGGTCGAGAAAAAAATCGTCCGTCCCTGTGACCGCTCTTCGACGATCAAGTCTTTGACCTCTTTGCGCCCCACCGGATCGAGACCGCTCATCGGCTCGTCCAAAATGAGAAGTCGAGGATCCGCCACCAAAGCGGCAGCCAAAGCGCTACGCTGCAACATACCCTTGGACAGCCGTCGAGCCGGACGATCGGCTGCGTACCAGACCCCCGTTCGCGTCAGAACCTGCCGGCTTCGGTCTCGCAGCGCGCGCCCGCGCAAACCCGAAAGCTGACCGCACATTTCAACAAACTCGAGTGGAGTCAGGTAGGGATATACATAGGGGTTTTCTGGCAAAAAACCGATCTCTCTTCGAGCGGCGCGACTGCCGAGCGGGTACCCGAACAACTCGGCCTCGCCACGAGTCGGACGAATCAAGCCCGTGAGCATCTTGATGGTCGTGGTCTTTCCGGCGCCATTCGGTCCAAGGAAGCCAAAAATTTCCCCCTCTGCTACCGAAAACGAAATCCCTTTGACTGCGTGCACCCTCTTCCGGGAAAATCCAATTCGGAAGATCTTCTCGAGAGCACGCACTGATATGAGATCGTCAGCCATGGGTTCGAGAGGCGATTCTGGCTGGATCGGGCCAGAATGCAAATACTGCCCCCCGAGCAAATACGATAAGGCGAACCAGGCTAGGATGAGGTGAGCACCAGCCTAACCAGCAGCCCCGGTATATATATCCAGCCGACGGGAGGCATCGCAGCACCTTCCGAAAAGATGCTTTTCGATGCTAGAAGGGTGAGTATGCTGCACGACAAGGTGTGGAGACCAAAGCTAAGAGAAGCCGGTCCCCGCCGATCCTTCCTGGGGGAACTTGTCCTGTTTTTGCCGTTCTCCCTTGGTTCAACACATCCCCAACATGTCTTCGTCCAAACTCACTTTGAGTCACACCGCCCTTCCCCGCTTCCTCGCACGCATTCTCCCCGGCGCCCTGCTCCTGGGTGCCTGGGTTCCTAATGCCTCAGGACAGGACGTCCCTCCCCCGCCCCCCTTGCCTCCGAGCGAAGAGGAAAGTGCGGCTCTCGACGATACATCTCCCGAGAACATAGACGCCGAACCGGAAGAGGGGACTCCCCCCGAAGCCCCCACGCCCCTCGCACCTGATAGCGCCGCGAATCAAAACCCCGCGGCGACGCCGGCCCCTCCTGTCCCCCCCCCAAGCGCTCTGGGGGCAGAAGCCTCAGCGTCGACAGACCTGGGCATGGCCGCGGCCTTGGACAGCGAATCAGAGGAGCCGCCCCCGAGTGACGAAAGCTGGTTTCGACAAGTCTCCACCCGACGGCAGTCCTCTCTCAGCGGTTCAACGGGTCTGTTTCGTGTGAAAGAAGCGGGCTCCGGTGCACCCGGTACCTTCCGTATGCAGTTGATGGCGGGCTATTTCTCCGGAAAGGAGTTCCTTTGCAACTCCGCCTACCCTTGCTTCGACCCCGTCACCGGTGAACCGTCTCTAAGCGACAAGTCCCAGCGGTCCACCGGTTTGATCAATCTGTCGGTCACTCCCTTCTCCTTTCTCGAAGCCTTCATGACCATCACGAACTCGGCCACGTACAATTCTGAGGGTGCACCGCAGTCGCTTCAGGTTGTCGGCGACACCAACTTTGGTGTGAAGGGCTTCTTGCCCCAGGTCCCGGATCGCATCATCAAGGCGGGCGCCGAGGCGGATGTGTACTTGATGACCGGAACAGGTGGGGTGGGTCTTTCAGGCGGAGCAACCAGCTTCGCCCTGCGTGCTCTGGCCACCCTCGACCTGAACAATCGCAGCGAGGAGTCCGACCGCATCCCCCTGCGAGCCCACGTCAACCTGGGCTACTTCTTCGACAACTCGGCCAATCTCGTCAAAGATCTCGAAAATACCGATCCGCCCGAAGGACGGGGGCAACCGATTTCGAGAACCGAGCGTTATGGGCTCGGCATTTCTCGCGTGGATAGCTTCCAGATCGGCATGGGTGCCGAATACATCAACCCCTACGTGCGCCCCTTCTTGGAGTGGAATCTCGATGTCCCGGTGAATCGCGCCGGCTACGAATGTGTGATCACCGATCGGGTGAACGACCGCACCGTCAATGCAGATGAATGTCTCAAGTTGGGTGCAGGGCTCGCTTCGAGCCCCAGCCGATTGACCCTGGGCACCAGGATCTTCCCCTGGCAGGCGAGTGGCCTTGCTCTATCTCTCGGAGCCGACATCGGCACAGGAGCGAGCCGGCGGTTCTTGGATGAGACACGCCCTGAAGCTCCCTACACCCTCTGGTTTGGTCTGGGCTACACCGTCGACGTGGTCGAAAAAGAGCCAGAGGCGGTGGTCGACCCCAACCTGCTTGCACCAACGGCTCCCGTGGCTGAAACACGACGCTACGTATCCGGCCGTATCGTTGATGATCAGTCCGGCGAAGGGGTGCCGGACGCCATTGTTCGCTACAAAGACGTCCCGATGACCGGTCTGGTCACCAACGCGGACGGCCTCTTCATCACACAGGACTTGCCCCCAGGCGAGTACGTTTTCAGTGTCAAAGCCAAGGACTACAAAGACGGGATCTGCGTCGTAGACATTCCTGAAACGGTGGCAACCGCCCCGGAGGCGACCTCTCCCGAACCGTCGGTGATGGATCCCCTACCGGGCGAGACCGCCGTCGATACCGACACGACGGCGGTTGCGACTGCCGACCCCACCAGCCCCTACCTCGATGCCGACGGCAACGTTCTGGTTCCGCTGGATTGCAAGTTGGGCGAACTGCCACCCGTCGCAAATATCACGGGTCTCTTGGTGGATGGCCGGAACGGCGGCCCTGTCACAGACGCTCAGGTGACGATCATCGACAAGCTCAATCGTTCGCTCAGCCTGGACGTCGATGCGGCTGGGGCGTTCCAGTTCCGCAATGTGCCCTTCGGGGACGCCCACATCCGAGCGACCGCTCCTGGCTACTTGCCGACCATTCATCCAGTCAAAGTTGCGAGTCGTGACGAACTGAAGCCTCACATTTTGATGAATGCACGCCCAGAAAAGTTGGGCGTCACCTTCACCAAGACCGAGGTGAAGCTCGCCCGGAAGATCGAATTCGTCGGTGATACGGTCGACTTGATGCTCAACTCCACCGCGATGATTGAAGAACTCGCAGTGGCCCTCGCCGAAAACAGCGAAGCAGGAAACGTCGAAATCCAGGTTCACACGGACGACAGCGGCGCCGCCAGTTTTGCTCGTCGGCTCTCGCAAGAGCGGGCCGACCGTATCAAGCAGCTGCTTGTCGACCTCGGAGTCCTGGAGCGACGGGTCACCGCCAAGGGTTACGGACCTGATCAGCCCCTGACGCCAAACGTCTCGGACGAAAGTCGCGCCAAGAACAACAGGGTGCAGTTCGTTATCACCCAAGAGTGAAACGCCACACCGCCAAGCGAGGCTGGGCGAAACCAGTCTCGCTTGCAGCGAGGGCTCTTGCTTCTCACGTCCCGCGCCGAGAAGTCGGCGCGTTACTTATTGTGAAAGGGGCTGAGGCCGAGTCGGCTTTAGTCCGGAGACTCGTCAGTTTGAGACGAAAACTCGCGGGGGCCGCCCTCTTCTTCTAGGGCGCGCTGTTTTGCTTCGTCCTCGCGCTGGATATCGCGCAGGACCCCTTCAATCTCGGCATTGATATCTGCCGCCTCGTCGTAGACGAAACGCAGCTCCGGGACTCGTCTCATACGCAGTACCGGAGAAAGCGAGGAGCGAAGACCGGGAGCCACCTTGGCAAGAGCCGCCATCGCTACCTGTCTCGCATCGGGTTCTTCGCCGCCAAACATAAGACGAACCTTAATCTTGGCGATGCTCAGATCGGAAGTGACCTCCACCTCTGAGATCGCGAGAGAAAAAAGTCGTGGGTCGGCGACCTCACGCGTTAGTTCCGCGCTGAGGTGTTTTCGAATCGCACCGGCAACCCGGTGCTTTCTCACGCCTGACCCAGACATTTTTCAACCGAAGAGGCTCAGAGGCTCTGCTTGACCTCTTCCATGTCGTAGACCTCAATGATGTCGTCGACGTGGATCGAGTTCTGATTCTCGAGCGAGATACCGCATTCAAAGCCGTCTTTGACTTCTTTGACGTCTTCTTTGAAGCGCTTCAGGCCACTGACCTTGCCCTCCCAGATGCGTTCTCCGCCCCGGACGAGCCGCGCCATAGCGCCCCGTCGAATGAGGCCCTCGATGACCATACAACCAGCCACAGTGCCTGCCTTGCTGATGCGGAAGGTTTGACGAACCTCCGCTTTGCCCAGCTCCTTTTCGACCAGCTTGGGAGCGAGCATGCCCTCCATAGCCAGGCGAACATCGTCCAAGACGCTGTAGATCACCGAATACTGACGGATCTCGATGCCTTCACGCTGAGCCACCGAAGCAGCTTTGCCCGCCGGCTTAACGTTGAAGCCCACGATGATCGCTCCCGCGGCCACCGCGAGATTGACATCGTTTTCGGTGATCGCGCCCGCCGATTGGAGAACCACGCTCACCTTGACCTTCTCGGTACTCAACTGAACAAGAGAGTCGCTCACCGCTTCGGCCGATCCCCCCACGTCCGCTTTGACGATGACCTTGAGTTCGAGCTGCTCGCTCTCGCTCATGAGCATCGCGATTTCTTCCAGAGTGCGCGGTTTGTTACCAGCAGAAGGAGCCAGGCTGCGACGTTCCTTGACCTTACGAGTGTCGGCAATCGCTTGAGCCGTCTTCAGATCTTTGACGACGTAGACTTGATCACCAGCGCGCGGAACCTCACTCAATCCGACAATCGCGACCGGGCCAGCGGGGCCCACTTCTTTGAGAGTCTTGCCATTCCAGTCGTGCATGGCTCGGACCTTGCCAAAGGCAGCTCCGGCCAAGACCACATCACCCCGACGCAAAGTTCCTTCGCTCACCAACACCGTGGCCACCGGGCCACGACCTCGGTCGAGCTGTGACTCCACCACGAGACCAGAAGCAGGTTTGTCTGGATTGGCTTTGAGGTCCATGACCTCTGCCTGAAGAGCCAACTTCTCGAGAAGCTCGGGAATGCCTTCCTTGGAGTGCGCAGAGACTTCACAGAACAAGGTGTCACCACCCCATTCTTCCGGAACGAGTCCGTTTTCGCTCAATTCGCGTCGCACGCGTTCGGGTTGAGCCTCAGGCTTGTCGCACTTGTTGATAGCCACGACGATCGGCACTCCTGCTGCTTTCGCATGAGAAATCGCTTCACGAGTCTGAGGCATCACACCATCGTCGGCAGCCACAACCAAGACCACGATATCCGTGGCCTTCGCCCCACGGGCACGCATCTGAGTAAACGCTGCGTGACCCGGTGTATCCAAGAAGGTCACCGGCCCTTGCGCTGTCTTTACACTGTAGGCGCCGATGTGTTGGGTGATGCCGCCTGATTCTCCGCTTGCCACGTTGGACTCACGCATGGCGTCGAGCAAGCTCGTCTTACCGTGGTCAACGTGACCCATCACCGTCACCACAGGGGGACGTGGCTGAAGATCTTCTTCGCGGTCGTCACTTGCCGTGCCCTGAGCCTTTTGGAGTTGTTCCTCCTCGCTCACTGCCACGTCTTCGACTTCCCACCCAAATTCCTCACCGATGATCTTGGCCGTATCAGCATCAAGCGTACTATTGATGTTGATGCCCGCCATGCCGAGCTGAAACAGCTTGCGCAGCATGTCGGTCGTCTTGACCCCCATGCTTCCGGCCAGGCTCTGCAAAGTCACCGTTTCTTCGATGCGCACGACCTTCTTGTGTGCATTGCGCTCCTTCGTAACGGGAGCTCCCGTTCCGCGACCGCGACCAAAAGAGCCAATCCCACGCTGACGAGCGCCACCTCGCGACATCCGTCCTCCGGGACCACGACCTCGACCACCGCCGGCGGCAGGAGCCTTGGCGTCGTATTGGACCCGCCTCGGACCGGGACGATGAGTGTGCATCGGAACCCCAGGGCGACCTTCCCAAACATCGATGCCGCGCTTGGGCGGACTCGACGGACGGGCAGCAGCGGCTGCGGCTGCGGC
Organism: Polyangiaceae bacterium; assembly: GCA_050300635.1. Classification (GTDB taxonomy): domain Bacteria; phylum Myxococcota_A; class Polyangia; order Polyangiales; family Polyangiaceae; genus NIC37A-2. Next base: position 37,086 of record JBNKYC010000033.1, on the reverse strand, counting down.
CGCTGCTGGTCCAAGCGGTTTCGGAGGCGTGCTGGCCGCCGGTGCGCTGGGACGTGGGGCGGCCGCAGGCGGAGCAGAAGCCGCGACCTGGGCGCGCTCCTCCGTCGGCTTGCTCTCGGCAGCTGGCTTCGCGGGCTCGGCGGTCGATGTGGTCTCACCTACCTCTTTCGCCTTAGGCGCATCAGCTGGAGCGACAGGAGCCGCTTCGGCCTGAGACGCCTGCTCAGGAGCCTTTGCTTCGGGCTTCTGCTCGGCAGTTTCGGACTGAGCCGTCTTGGCGCTCGTTTCCTCTGATGCGCGAGCTGCTACCTCCTGCTCTTCTGCCGGACTACCAATAGCATCACTCGCCGTAGAAGCCTCAACCTGCGAAGCTGGAGCCGCTTCGACCGAAGGAGCCTCCATAGGGGCCGCCTCCTCGGATGCGGGCTTCGCAGCTGGGGTAGGAGCAGTCTCTTCGTTGGTGGAGCTATCCGCTTCCGCCTTCGGTGTCGCTGCACGCACCTCAACATCCTCGTTGGGGCCATCTTTACGACGACGAACGACGACGGCACGACGCTTCACCACACGCGGGCGATCGCCAGAGGTGGACCCTGACGAAGACGCGCTAGAATCTGCACTGCCTTTGTTCAGGTGGCGTTTAACACGAGACTCATCGTCGGTAGTCAGAACGCTCATATGATTCTTCACATCTGACACGCCGACTGTTTCCAACACGGCTAGTAAAGCCTTGTTGTCCATACCTAGCTCGCGCGCCACTTCGTAGACACGCCGTTTACCGCTCATTCAACCTCGCTTGAAATTTCATTTTCCAGACTCGTCGTTGGGGCATAGTCGCCGGGCGCCGGGGCTAGAAGGGCCATGGCGATAGCGCCAAATAGACGCCGAGCCAACCCCCTGTCGGTCACTCCGAGCACAGCGACCTCCGAACGACCCAAAAGGGTCCCCCAGGTTTCCTTGGTTCCCCAAGAAACGGCTTCCCCCGCGGAGATGGCCTCGTGCACAAAACCCCTCTTCAGAGCGGCTTTCGCGTCGCGCGCGACCACAACCAGTGCGACCTGACCCTTGCCATAGGCCTCCTCGGTCGCGTCACCTCCAAAAACCAATAATTTTTGGCGACTGGCGCTTCCAATGAGTTGGTTGACCCGGTGTTGGGCCGCAACGACAAGACGTTGGAGGGCATCTTCCGCTGACGTCGAAATTGGAGCCTTGAAGCTCCTCGACAAACCAGGGATCAGTTTCTTCAGGCATCCGGGCCAGGGGTGCACCCAGGCCCCCCGCCCGAACGAGCGAGCCAGTAGATCCGGCACAATTTCCCCCTCTTCGTCTCGCACCCAACGGACAAGCTCTTCCTTGGCACAAGGCTCTCGACACACAACACAAGTGCGAGACAAAGCAGAGGGTTTTTGAGTCAAATCGATACTACCTACTCGTAATTCTGTTCTTCTTGTCGAAAGCAGCCATTGTCTCAGGTGCCCGCGTCACCGCTGGCCTCAGGAGTTTCTTCCACTGCTCTCTGCGCCGCCGCTCGCTCTTGGGCGAGGCGGTCAGCCACGTTCGCACGAGAAGCCGCAATGCGTGGCATTTCTACCTCGATGAAGTGTTTCGCTCCCGCCTGCACGATATTTGCCTTTTCGGCCCCCAAGCCAGCGCGGATAGCCAGCTTCTCGGGATCTTCCTGAGCGAGCTCGCGAACGTTCTTATATCCCGCTTCGTCCAGAAGCTGCATGGTGCGCAGTCCGACGCCCTCGACAAAGCGAATCTTTTCGCGCTCAGAAATCGGATCGGCTCCCTGCGAGGCCGCCTCGATTCGATCGCGACGCAGGCGCTCCATCGCGCCTTCGGCTGCCTGCTGCAAGCTCTGGGCCTGCTCGTCGGAGCCAACGCCGTCCACCACCCGAAGCTCTTCCAAGGTTGCCTCAGCAACTTCTTCGAGGGCACGGAAGCCAAGCCGATAAAAGGCGCGAGCCAACTCGTCGTCCACGCCATCGATTTCCTGAAGCGCACCCAGCGCTTCTTCTTCGATCTGCTTGAACTTGCTCTCACTGATGATGTCGAGCTTCCAACCGGTGAGTTGAGCAGCCAAACGCACGTTTTGACCTTTGCGACCAATTGCCAAACTGAGCTTTTCGTCTGGAACCACAAGCTCCATCCGGTGATCAGCCTCGTCCACGATGACCTTGTTCACGTCGGCGGGCTGAATCGCGTTAATGATGTAGCGGGCGGGATCCTCATCGAAGGGTACAATATCGATCTTCTCGCCGCGCAGCTCCTGAACGACCGCCTGAACGCGTGACCCCTTGATGCCAACGCAGGCACCGACTGCATCCACGTCACCGTTACGCGACATGACCGCAATTTTTGAGCGCGAACCCGCTTCGCGGGCAACACCAACGATGTTCACGATCCCCTCATAGATCTCGGGCACCTCGGAAGCGAAAAGCTTCTCGACCAAATGAGGAGAGGAACGGCTCAAGATGATCATCGGACCACGTGCTTCGCGGTCGATGTTCTTCACGTAGGCCACGATCCTGTCGCCTGGACGATACGTCTCACGGGGTGTTTGTTCGCGCCCGGGCAGGACGGCCTCGGTCTTGCCGAGATCGACGATGATATTGTGTCCTCGCTCGAAGCGATGAACGATGCCGCGGATCAACTCACCCTGACGGTCCTTGAACTCTTGAAAGATGAGGTCTCGTTCGGCATCACGCACGCGCTGCAAGAGAACCTGTTTGGCGGTCTGGGCCGCGATGCGACCAAAGGTGCTGCGTGCCTGAGCCATGTCGAGCAAGTCGCCAAACTCTTTGTCCTGCTGACGCGCGGCTTCTGCGTCTCGAGGATGCCAGAACACCTGGAACCCGAGCTCTTCACCCACCTCGGCCTCGAGACCCACCTTCTCGGCCTCTTCGATGGAGAGCTGGTTTTCCGGGTCCTCCACCTCCTCAACGACGGTCATGTACTGAAACAGATCGATCGTGCCCGTCTCTTCGTTGAGTCGAGCTTCCATCTCGCGCGTCTGCCCAAACGCAGCCTGGGCGGCCCGCAAGATCGCAGCTTCCATCGTTTCAACCAGAACTTTGCGATCAATGCCCTTTTCTTTGGCAACTTGATCGATCATTGAAAGAAGATCACCTTCGGCCATCTTTTTGCTCCCTATTCCTTTTTCGCGCCTGGGCTTCGCCGGTCTGGCGAAGGTTTGGCACGTTTCGTTTTTTTGGCTGACCGGCTCCAACTGAAAACCAGTCGAGCACTAGAAATTTTGTCGAGGGGCAACCCCAGCTGCCCATGATCCGTTGAAAGCTGCACCACGGAGCCGTCCTCGATACCAAAGAGGGTACCGCGCACCGTCTTTTGCCCGACAAAGCCCTCTTCGCCCATGGGCTCCTTCATCTTCACCTTCGCTTCTTGACCGGCGAAACGTCGGAAGTCGTCCGGCGTGTAGAGCGCACGCTCCACCCCCGGTGACCCCACCTCAAGGCGGTACTTTCCAGGGATGGCTTCCAGCTCATCGAACTGAGCACTCAGTTCGCGAGAGATCTCAGAGCAAAGGTCAATCGTGATGCCCTCACCAGAACGCGTACTTCCGGGCTTCTCGAGGGTGAGCTCCAATACGCGCCCCGACGGATCTCCACGCCACAAAAGCTCCACAGCATCGAGACGATGGCTGTCGAGGATCGGCCCGACGATCGCCAAAATGCGCTCCTCGTCGAGTCCTTTGAGATTTTTGTGGGCAATGTTCATGATTTTGGGTCGAAAAAAGAGACCATTTGGCGAGTCCCCCCGACAACTGGCGCTCCCCTTCCCCGGGAATAGGCAAAAAACACCGTAAATTTACGGATATTTTCTTAAACCCGGGCAAAAAAAAACGAGCCTCCTTACGGGGGCCCGAGGGATCCACCCAAATTGTCGGGCGGAAGGTAATCGATGCATTGCAAGCGTGCAAGTCCAGAAACCTAGCTTTATGGCCCCACCTCGCCCTATAACTGAGGCACCGATGACCGCGACACCGGAAGCGATCAATTCCATTGAATGGGCGGTGCTTTTTTCTGCACTGGTCCTCAGTGCCAGGCTCTACACCCTCATCCAGGCAAGCCTGGGCGTTGATCGAGCTCACCGTCAAGTCTTGGACGAATTGAGCAGAGGCACCGCTTCAACCCTCCAGAAACGGACCAAAGGGCTAGGCTATCAGAACCCCTATGGTGAGTTCGCCTCGGCCCTCATCAATGCTTCAAGGCGCGAATTCGACAGCGAAGAAGAACGCAACGCTTCCACCAAGCACGCCCTCGAAACAATGACGGCGCGCTGGACCCGACGCACCAAACAGGGCCGCATCACAGACGTGCTGGCGCTTGGGATTGGCATGATCGTGGTCTTCTACTCACGAGGATTGCTCCCCGAGGGCCCACTGTTTTGGTCGTGCGCCGGAGCCATGTTCGTTACCCTCTTTTCGACAATCGGCGCGCGCGGACTTTTACTGTCGAATTTGCTCAGCAGTGCCGAGTCCCTACGGCGCACACTATCAACTCGCCCCCAGCTGCCCAGCCTCTCAGAAGGCGCGCAACCCTGTCTGTGGTGCAACGCTCCGACCCGCCTGATGGAGTACGAGCTGCGCGTTCCTGGCGAAGCCGACAGCATAGAAACCTCGGTCGCCCAGTGTGACCATTGTGGCAAGCTCGTCACCACGGTGGATCCAGGTGAACTGAGCGACTTAGCAGAACTCGGCGAGGCTGGAGACGCCAGCGAATCCAGTATCCCGATCCAAAGTCTGGACGACTGAACGAAGCAAGCTTCCCGGCCAAAACAAGCCTAGAACGAGCGCACCTTTCGTGCCCCGCGAAAAGACTCAGCGACAAAGACGGCGCGCTTGTCCAGGACGCCACCCAAAACGAACTAAATCAAGATGAACAGCGAAGTGTACAGTGAAGACACCAGCCGCGATTACTACGACGAATTCGCCAAAGTGTACGACAAGAGGCGAGGCAGCAACGTACCTGGCGGCTATCATGACTTGCTCGACGAGCTCGAGACCGGCTTCGTAGAAAGGTTCGGCAAACAAAAAGATCTGCTCGAAGTCGGCTGTGGTACCGGTCTCATCATGGAGCGAGTGCGACGCTTCGCTCGCAGCGTCCAAGGGGTCGACTTGTCTCCCGGCATGCTGGCTCGGGCGCAGGAACGTGGCCTACAAGTGCAGCAAGCCTCAGCCACCGAACTGCCGTTTTCGGACAACAGCTTTGACGTGACCTACTCTTTCAAAGTGCTGGCTCATATTCCCGAGATCGATCAGGCCCTTTCCGAAATGGCGCGCGTGACTCGTCCAGGTGGGGTCATTTTGGCTGAGTTTTACAATCCGTATTCGATCAGAGGTTTGTTGCGGCACCTGGGCCCAGCGAAAAAAATCGGGACTACCAAAAACGAGGCCGACGTGTTTACGCGCTTCGATTCGCCGCTGCGAGCTCGAAAGCTCACACCACCCGGCTGCCAGTTTGAAGGCGCGCGGGGAGTGCGCATCGTGTCACCAGCCGCTCAACTCGTGGATATGAGGGGCATCGGACGCTTGTTTTATTCCGCCGAGAAGTTGCTCGCTGACACCCAGCTCAGCGCTCTGGCCGGTTTTTACATCGCGCAGTACCGTAAGGGGTGAACTCCAGCCATGAACGCTCCACTTATGCAGCCTCGTGCTTCCGCCACTTTGCGACCGACTTCTTGGTGGCTCGCTACCTTGCGCAAGCGAGCCGAGCGGATGCACGACGAATACCTCGACCTCAAACAAAAAATTGATTGGTCGAGCGAGGAAGAGCGGCGCGCCGCTCTGAAGTTTTTCAACGCAGCCTTTACTGCCGAAGAATCGGGATTACGCCAGGCACATCAACTGGCAGAAGAAGTCAGGGCGTGGGACGCCGATCTCGCAGAAGTGTTGCATCTCTACGGGAGCGAAGAAGGCTGGCATCGAGAGCTCGTCACCGAATTTCTCGACTACTTGGGCGGAGGCGTTCAGCCCATGGGTCGCGTGACTCGTACCTTCTATTCGCTCTACGCCCGTGCCGAAAAGATGGAGACCATCGTCCTGGTGAACCTGATGTTCGAAACCATCGGCGCCACTACCTACCGCATGGCCTTGCGCCGGGTAAAATACCCAGCCGCACGACAAATGCTCACAATCCTGACTCGGGATGAGTCCTTCCATGTGCCCCTGAACGTCCACTTTCTACGATTGATCTTCGAGCGCGACCCTGATGCCCGAAAGCGAGTAAAACCCATATTCTATTTGCTCTTCTTCAGTCTACTCGCCCTACCTTGGGCCAGTCGTCCCAAGGCTCAAACCTTTGACCAAATACCCGCCCGCGACCTTCGACGAGGATACGCCGAGCAACTCGGCAGTCTCTTTCTCAACGAACCAGAGCTCGGACTGACCCCACCGCTCTGGTTGCTTCGCGCGCTGGGGCTCGATCCACAGGCGTTAGTGAAAGGGGAGTCGCTCAGTGTGGCCAGTGTCGAAGCCGCCGAACAGGCCGCAGATCGAAGCCAAGTGCGAGTCAACGCTCTTTGAGTTCTTGCGCCACGACGCCCCCCCCCCAACGAAGGGCGACGAGCGGTCAGACGCCCCTCAGATTTGTTGAAAAGGTCCCGTAATGGCCACGGTTTGACCGGACTTCTGCAGGTTGCAAAAAAGCGTGCTCCCGTCAGGAGAAAAACAAACCCCGGCTAACTCGTGGCCACTCTTGTAGGCGTTCCGGGCGAGGGTGGTGACCGTCCCCGTCGGTTTGACGAGACGCAGTCTGCAATGGCCCTTTCGATCTTCCGCAACGATGACATCGCCCCAAGGGGCGACAGTGATGTTGTCGGGACTTTTTAGATCAGTGGTCACGAGCTCAACCGTGCCGCCCTCACCACGGGGCTTGATCCTAAAGAGTTGGTCATTGCTTGTCGCCGTAAAGTAGATTTCTCCGTCAAAGAACCAGATCCCTTCGGTGCGATGAAAGACCGTCGCATCTTTGTCCTGGGCGCTCGCTCGAGCCTGGGCAGGATCTACCTGGATCCACTTGAGCTCAAACTGCTCTCCTGGCTTCATTTCCGCGGTGTCCGCTCTTTTGGGACCGAGTGCCGCAAGAGCCTGAAGCTGGCCTCTGAAGGGAGCCCCCTTGTCGTGAGGAACCATGCGAAAAATGTGGCTCGGTCCGTCATCCTCTGTGAGATAGGCGACGTAACTCTCCGGGTCGATGCACACCGCCTCGTGTCGAAAAGTCCCGTAGTCGTTCAGGCGACGGCGCTGGTCACCTTCTTGTACGCTGGCGGTGTCCCAAGGACACAACCACACCCCACCTCGGGACACTTCTTCGCAGGACAACCAGCCCCAGGGGCTCGGACCACCGGCGCAATTACGCTCTGTGCGCGAAAGTACATCGTTGCTCGATACGACTTCCAAGGTCTTACGATCAAGAACCAACCGAGACACTCCCCCGTTTGCGTCCATCTCGTGATTGAGCAGGAGCGCGAGTCGATCGGGGCCGAGGGGCGCACAGGCCATGCCGTCAGGCAGTTCTCGACGACGGGCACCGTCAGACATCTTGTCCCCCGTGGAAGCGAGAACCCGGTAGCGAAAACCCGAGGGCAAATCCAAAAGCCCTCGGGGATCGGCCACGAGAGGGCTCGACTCTGTAGAGTTCCTGCGTGCCGTTGCCAGCTGGTGAAAACCAAAGGCCGCTCCGGCTGAAATCGTGCTTCCCCAACCTAGAATTTGACGTCTTGAGAGGTTCATCCGCGTACCTTCTGCATTTACCAGGCAAAGATACCCAAGCAGCTCTTTTTTTTGCCCGTTGTGGAAATACTCCCTCCCCATGCCTACCCTTTGCCCCGTGCGATCCCCGAAAGCCACCCTATCGCAGTTTCGAGATCGACTCCGCCCGCTGCTCGAGCAACACGAAGGAGGCTGCGTTGTATTCGACGCAGATGGCACACTCTGGAGTCATGACGTGGGTTGTATGGTGTACGACTGGGCGATTGAACGAAAGTTTTTCCGCCCCGGGGCGAAAGCCGCATTGAGCCAGTTTTGCCAGAGTCATGGGTTGCCGACGGACGAAGAAGATGCGACCGCCCTCGCCCTGGTCATCCAAAAAGCCTTTTATGAAGGGCGCCTTGGTGACCACGCCACAGCCGAAATGCAAGTGTGGGCCTATGCAGGTTGCAGCGAAGCTGAGTTCAGGCAGTTGGCCAGAACGGCCTTGGAGGAAGGTGGACACCAAAAGACGCTCCACAAGCCAATCCTCGAGCTCGCCGCGTGGACCAGGCAGCTGGGCGGACGCCCTCTCATCGTCTCAGCCTCGCCTCAATGGGTTGTAGAAGAAGCGACGAGAGACCTCGGTTTCGCAGCTCACGAAATCGCAGGAGGCGTACCCCAAATGACCTCGGTGGATACAATGGAAGCGCTCATCGCGCCCGCGCTAGCCGCTCCGCTCCCTTACGGTCCGCAAAAGGTCGTGGCGGGACGTCGCCTCTTGGAAGGCTCGCCTTGGGTAGCGGCCCTGGGGGACAGCTCCTTCGACCTGGACATGTTTGCCGCGGCCCAACTCGCCGGCGGCATTGGCAACAAAGAAACCATGTTGCGCGGTCTTGAAGAGTTGCCTCAAGCTGTACACCTGCAGTTGGATTAAAATACATCTCCGCCCCTTGCCTCACTCCTGCCGGCGAGCGGTGGAGGAGGCTCCTTTGCCGAAAACTTGGACGCTCCGCTGGTTGAGCTACTAAAGAGGAGATGATCTGGCACAAGTCTTCTCGACGCTGGCGCCCCTGGGCTTTGGCCCTTAGCCTCACCGCAGCTCTCGTTTGTTCCGCCCCCGCGGAAGCCGCCAACAAGTACTTGGAAATTCCTGAGGAAGAGGAGGCGAAGAACACCCGCGCCTATCACTACGCGAACATGACGAACGCGCAGGTGGAAGCCGAGCTTAACCGCCGACACGTACCGTATAGAAAGGTCGAGCCCGTGCCGGGCGTCCGCTTTCCGATCCGTCTTTCGGGGCGACTCCACGGAGTTTGGATCCATTCGGTGCTCCCTGCCGAGCAACGGCAAACCACCCCCTTTGAAATCCTCGACGGGCGGCTCGCATTGGCGCTCGACGACTTTTCGCGCCTGCTCGAAGCCCATGGTTTTGTCGAAGTTGTTCATTTTACAATGTACCGGCCCCCTCATGCCGGTCCAGCAAAAGAGGGCGAATACCTGCACCGACACCCCGGCGGAATGGCGATCGATCTGGGAGCCATCAAAAAAAGTACTGGGCATTGGATGGCAGTGGGGCCCCATTGGCCAAGCGAAATCGGGGCCAAAAGCTGCGGTGCGGGCGGGCGCAAACTGGCCGGTCGACGTGGCCGTGAACTCATGAGCCTTGCCTGTGAAGCCTCGGACCTACGCATCTTCCACTACATGCTCACGCCTCACTTCGACGACGCTCACGCCGACCACCTGCACCTCGAGATCAAGGTGGGTGTCAAGTGGTTCTTGGTCAACTGATCCCCAAGAGCGAGTGCTCATTTCGGTATCTTTGATCCGAAATTCTCGTCAACCCACCGGGCCTCGCGAATTCTGACAGCAGAAATACCAAAAAGCAGAACTCGTTACTGTCGCCTGGGGGCACGGAGCAAGATAGGGTGACCGCTATGAAATTTGGGCTCGTACCTTGTTCCCGCATTTTGCTTTTTGCCTTGTTCCCCATCACTCTGGGTGCAAGCAGCGCCTGTCAGCCAGCGCCCGCAGCCCCCGCTCGTGCTCCTGAACCCGAACCGCAAGCGCCTCCGACCGCCGAAGAGCGGGCCCGAAACTTGGTCGAGCGGATGACATTGGATGAAAAGCTGCTCTACCTGGGCGGCGACCGCGATTTTTACATCCGCCCCATCAAACGACTCGGTATTCCAGAGATCAAAATGGCGGACGGCCCCGTCGGTTGTCGCAATTGGGGACCCGCCCCCGCCTATCCGGCGAGCATCGCCCAGGCTGCCACCTTCGACCCCTCCACCAGCCACGCCATCGGTAGCGCCATCGCTCGAGATTGCCGAGCTCGAGGCGTGCACATCCTCCTCGCCCCCGGGGTCAACATCCAGCGCTCGCCGCTCAACGGGCGCAACTTCGAGTACCTCGGAGAAGACCCCTACCTAGCTCGCGATCAAGCCGTGAGTTTCATTCGAGGAGTCCAGGAAGGTGGTGTCATGGCGACGGTCAAACACTTCGCGGCCAACAATCAAGAGTGGGACCGCCATCACGTGAGTTCCGAAGTGAGCGAACGAGCCCTGAACGAAATCTACTTTCCGGCCTTCGAGGGCGCCGTAAAAGTAGCTGGGGTCGGCGCAGTGATGAGCTCCTACAATCTGCTCAACGGCGCCTACGCTTCTCACAACGCTTTCTTGCTTCGCGAAACCTTGCGAAAGCGTTGGGGGTTCTCTGGTCTCGTCATGAGCGACTGGGCAGCGGTGTATGACGCCGAAGGTGGCGTCCGCGGAGGCACGGACCTCGAAATGCCACGAGCCGAGGCCATGTCCCCCGAAGCCCTCAGCCGTTTGCTCAAAGAAGGGCGGATCAATGAGGCAGACATCGACGAAAAAGTTCAGCACATCCTCCAAACCCTGATCCGTTTCGGATTCTTGGACCGAAAGCAGACCGTCGATGCCCCCGAGGACGACCCCAAAAGCGCCGAAGTCGCCCTCGATGTCGCCCGGAAGTCTCTTGTTCTACTCAAAAATCGCGAAACGGATGGGCGCCCCGTCCTGCCCCTCGATGTTCCCAACATCAAGAAGATCGCAGTCGTCGGCCCCAACGCTACTCCGGCGGTACACGGAGGTTCTGGGAGCGCCTACACCGTTCCTCCTCACACCATCAGCTTGCTCGAAGGCATCAAGGCTCTACTCCCCGAAGCAGAAGTCGTTCATCACCGAGGCATCACTGAAGTTTCCGGTTTCGGCAGTCTAGGAACCGCCGTCTTTTCTGAACCAGTGAAACAAGAGATCTTCTTGGGTAAAGAGCTCAAAGGCGAGCCCGTAGCCACAAGCAAAGTGGACCGCATCAATATGCTCGCCGACGGAGCGCCCCCCGCCCCTGGCGTCCCGGCAGAAAACTATTCGATCCGCTGGACGGGCACGGTCACAGCCAAGCAGCGGGGCAAGTATCAGCTGATGACCAATGCGGACGACGGCGTTCGCGTGTTCTTGGACGGTCAGCTCGTCATCGACGATTTTAGCGATCACGCCCCGCGCATGAAAGAAACCGAGTTGGAGCTCAAGGCGGGCACCCACGACGTCGTCGTGGAATACTTCCAAGGTATACTCGGCTCAATTTGCCAGTTTGGCTTTGGCAAGAAGGTGCCCACCGGACAGCACGTGGGAGAAAATGAGTTACTCAAGGTGATTGACGGCGCCGACGTCGTCATCGTTGCGGTCGGCTACGGGCAAAGTGCAGAAACGAATTCGATGGGGAGCGCCTACAAACCATTTTGGCCTCCAGGGTGGGCTCGCAAAGCAGGCATTGTGGAGGCCGAAGATGATGACCGCTCCTTTGCCCTTCCGGCCCCCCAGATCAAAACGATTCAGACGGTGACTCGACGAGCGTCCCGCACCGTAGTCGTCGGCTTCGCAGGGGGTGGTATCGACTTTGACCCCTGGCTGAGCGAGGTCGAGGGTCTGCTATGGGCCTGGTATCCCGGGCAAGAGGGGGGAACAGCCATCGCCGAAACCTTGGTGGGAAAAAACAACCCTTCGGGGAAACTGCCTGTGACCTTCGCAAGACGGTACGAGGACCACCCCGCCGCCAACTCATACGGGCTAGCGTTGCCCCTCCCAGAAGAAAAGGAACGCGGCTCGCGAGCGCTGCTCGATGCCTGCCCCAATGCCACCGAGAGCACCTTGAATCTGGTCCATGAGCGCACAGGCCGAGGAGAAGGCCCCAAGCTGATGAGCCCTTACTGCGAGGACGTTTTCGTTGGCTACCGCGGCTTCGACCGGGATCAGACCGAACCCCTCTTTCCCTTCGGATTTGGCCTTTCCTACACCAGCTTCTCGTACTCCGAGCTCCGGGCCGAGGCCCAAGCCAGCGGAGCCCTCGTCGCGACCTTGAAAGTTTCAAACTCGGGACAGCACTCAGGCGACGAAGTGGTCCAAATCTACGTCGCCCCCGTCAGCAACGGAGCCGACAGCGGCCCGCCACGCCCCATTCAGCAGCTCGCCGGATTCAAGCGGGTTCACCTCGCCCCCGGCGCAGAAGAACTCGTGACCATTCCTCTCAATCCCCGTGCGCTGGGTTACTATCAAACCAAAGGCAAAAAAGGCTGGATCATTCCTAAAGGCCACTACGAGGTCCGTGCTAGTCGTTCATCGCGACATCATCAACGACAAACGGTCCTGCAACTCGACGAACGGCGCCTCTGAAAAGGCATCCACCATCCAACGCGGCGGCAACCTGGATTCGGTCAGTTTCGTGATTCAAAGCGAATCCGATTGAGTTCGGGTTGTCGTGGCACAAGTGCTGCGACCACTTAGAAATGAGCGGTTTCGAAGTTCTCCCCAAGAAAGTGAGGTCGGCTTCGAAACCGCGCTCGCCCCTCTCTGTCTCCGCACTTTTCTCTTCCCATTTGTGCCGCGACCCTTCCTGAAAACCGAGCCGTCTCTCAACGCTGACAGATCAAGAAGCGCTCAAATTGAAACGGTCGCAGCACAAGTGCCTACATTGGACGACCTTTCGCGGAGCGCACCGAAAAACAAAGCGCTTTCGGAAGTAAAATATCGGTTCGAGTGCCGTAGACCCCCAAAGAGAGCAGCGACACGATGTAGAGGGATGGATGCGCGGCGGGTACTCGGTGAAATCGCATGGCTACAGAAGCGGCTCTGTGATGCACTCATGCCGTTCGCCGAGAATCGACACTTCAAGATCAGTCTCGATCAACACTGCTCACTCATCGTCGTTCAACGCAAACCGACTCCTTTTTTGAGCAGCACGGACCTCGTATCTAGTTTCGAGCAAATGGGGCGCTCGCTCGACGCCCTGACCAGAGAAGAGCTTTACTTTCTGGGTGATACTCGTTTGGGGCCAGCTCGAAATGACCCCAAGTACGAAGATGACATGAAGCGGGTTCGACACAAGCTGCTCGGAGGCTACGGGCGGGCCGCCACTGTGACCAAGACCATCGTGGGCCAAATGCAAGTTCGCCGCCACGCCCAGCAAGATGGCCGAGAGCTACTCGTCACCTCCGATCTAGGGGAAGCCTTCGCCTACCTCAAGCTGCCCCGGCACGTCCTCCCCCCGCTGACCTAAAAGTAACTTCCACGTGATCGTCCTTCACAGCAGAGGTGGAACGACACTCCGAGTATACGCTTAGACTTTTCTCGGCAAAACTCCTCGACTACCTTGCACGCCCATGGAGTTCGGACGCCTCATCGGACCTGAATTACAGGAGCTTCTCCGCGAAGATCCCGGGTCGATCGTCGACTTGATCGATGAACTCCATCCTCAGGATGTCAGCGAGTGCCTCGAGCACCTCGAGGACAGCGAGGCGGCACACGCCCTGCGCTCCATGCCCGTCGTCTTCGGTGCTCAAGTCTTCGAAAGATTAGAAGAAGACTTTCAGATTGCCGTCGCGAAGGTGCTCGGTGTCAATTCGACCGTCCGCATCGTGAGTGAGATGAGCGCGGACGACGCGGTAGACTTCTTCGCAGCCCTGCCGGAAGAAACCGTCGGAAAGCTACTGGCGCGTCTGCAGGCTGTCGATCCCGAACAAGCCCAGGACGTACGCGAACTCACTCGCTGGCCGGAAGAATGCGCCGGCGGTCTGATGACCAACGAGTTCGTCGACGCACCGCAAGAATCCACTGTCGATCAATGCCTGGCTGCGCTTCGGGTCCGCGCGGCCGAGGGATACGAAGTTCTCGACGTCACCTATATCCTCGACAAGAAGCAGCGGGTGGTTGGCTATGTGACGCTGCGTACCCTGCTGATGAGTCCGCCCGAAGCCAAGATGTCGGACATCATGCAGCACAACTTGGTGAGCGTCCTTCCCGAAATGGACCAGGAGGAAGTGGCCCGTGTTTTTTCACGGTACGACATGCACGCTATCCCGGTCGTTGACGCCGACCATAAGATCTTGGGCATCATTACCTCGGATGATGTGCTGGATGTCTTCGAGGAAGAAGCCGAGGAAGATGCTCAGAAGATGGGCGCCGTCGGACCGATCGAACACAGTTACTTTTCGATCCCCTTCTTCACCTACTTGAGCAAGCGTGCCCCCTGGTTGCTCATCCTTTTCGTAGGCGGCTTTTTTACTACAGCTGCCATGGAAGCCTTCGAACCGGTACTCAAAGCCATCACGCAACTTGCCTACTACGTCCCCCTGGTCATCAGTGCCGGGGGCAACTCGGGTTCTCAGTCGGCCACCCTCATCATTCGGGGCCTCGCTGTAGGCGAAATCGAATCGCGCGACTGGGCACGCGTCATGGTACGCGAGCTCGCCCAAGGGGTAGCTCTTGGCTCCGGTCTCGCGGCCATCGGAGTCGCACGCGCGCTCTTTGGAGGGGACGGAACAGAGATGGCCACCCTCATTGGGACGACCATCGTCGCCATCGTCACCCTGGGATGCGTCGTCGGGGCGATGATGCCCTTGCTCCTGCACCGCTTGGGACTCGATCCCGCGACCAGCTCGACCCCCTTTATTGCGACCCTTGTGGATGTCCTGGGTATCGTTGTCTACCTGGGTTTGTCGATCTGGCTTCTTTCCGAAGCCAATGGGATCGTCATTGGAGGGCTCGGTTAACCAGCCTCCCTACCCGTATTGATCCCATATTTGTCGCATTTTGTGCGCATTGTACCCTAGCACCTACCTGATCTTGCCCGGGAACTCCCCCTTCGTGGACCGGCTCTGCTATGGTCGTGAGCCAAGTAATGGCGGAGCAACCTAGCCTCATTTCGATCCTACTTGAACATGGACTCACGAACGCCGATGCGCTTCGGGAGCTCCAAGCGCGTCAAGTGATTCTCGGCGGGGATCAACAGCTTAATTTGATGGAGTTGGATCTCGTGGACGAAGAGCAGCTGCTCTTCGCCCTCAGCGAGCGCGAGTCGCTTTCCGCGGCACGCCCCGGCCCCATTCCCCTCGATCTCCAGCTGACGGCTCGGGTCCGGTCGACGGGCATCGATGCTGTTGTCGGAAACGGCGCACAAGGTCCGCTCGTGGTGAGCGTGACAGCTCGGAGCGCCCTGTCATCGGCTTCATTGGCAGAAAGTGTGGGGGCCCCTTTTCAGGTTCAGGTAACCACGACTCTCCGCATGACCGAGGCTTTGGCGATGTTTACCGGTGACGAGTTGGCGCCGCGCATCACCACAGTACTCGATCGCCTTGGCCCTCGCCTCAGGTTGACCCCGGCCTCGCGCCCTCCACAAGGGGGATCGATGCCCCCAGATCCCCAAGAAGTCGAAACCGTGGTGGACCGCCTTCCCCGAGTTGCCCCGGTTTCGGCTTCACCGGAGGAGCCCCCTGGCAAACTCAGCTCACAAGGTCTGGCGCTCTTCACGGACGCTCGCCCCCACGAACCGCTCGCGGCACATCCATCAGCTCTCAGTGAGCAGGGTGGGGCCTTTCAGGCCGAGACAGCACCTCCCCCTATTGGATACGAAGATATCGCGGCCTTTTCAGGAACCCCTTCCTCACAAGTGCCGTCTACCGAGAGTTCCCCAAAGAGAAACATCTATCGGCTGGACGAAGCAATCGAGGATCTCGAGTCGGCGATGGATCGGGACCGCATTGTGGAAGTCGTCGTCCATTTCGCATCTTCGGTGTTCGACTACGCCGTCGCCTTCTCGGTGGTTTCCAACGAGGCCCGCGGCCTGCGAGCGAGCGGGCATGGAGCCACCGGATCGCAAGTGAAAAACTTGACGATTCCCCTGGATCTGCCCAGCGCGTTCGTCTTGTGTCGCTCGAGCAATCGGGCCCAGGTCATTCAACTCCGCGCCTCTGGACTCGAAGGTGGTGTTTCACGTGACCTCAAGCGCCCCACCGGAATCGAGGTCTTTCTTTCTCCCGTCGTCCTACAAAAACGCACCGTAGTGCTCCTGCTCTGCGACAATGGAGGCAAAAAAATCCCCGAGACCGCTCAACGCGCCTTCAACGAATTGAACGAGCACGTAGCAGCGGCACTCAAGAGAGTTGTCCTGGAGAAGAAGCGGGCTTCTCGCATACCGAGACCTTTCGATGCGACCAGCCTGGTGTCGTTCCAACCTCAACAGACAGGGGCTCAACCCGCTCCGAAGGCCTCACTGTCGGCTTCGGTGAAATCCGAGCCCGTCCCTTTCGAATCAGCTCTCGGCCTGGCTCCACGAGAAAAGACGCACAACTCAGTTGAACCGCCAGCAACACAGCAGGCAGAGGCGGTGCCTGAACAACGGGCAAAACATGAAGCGGTCACCGTACTAGCGACCCCGGAACCGAAGAGGGCCGCTGCTCGGGCGGATTCGCTCCCTATCTCGGCACCACAATCTCCCCCTTTGGCGATCCTACCTGCGCCGATTCTCTCGGAAGTGCCTGCGTCAAAAAGCGATGCGCCCTCTCCACCTAACTCGCAAGCGAGCCCTTCTCGCCGTGTCAGTCCCCTGCTGACCTCAGAACCGGCTCCCGCAAGCCTCCAGTCCGAGGCCCCCCCAGCCGCAGTGACTGAGCCCGCCGAGGCGCCGGCGCCCGAGCTGGAACGCAACACACACGAGCCAGAACCAAACAGCCAGGCCGCCGAGACCGCGATCAAACCAGAAAACCGCACGCCGGCACCGGAAGCCCCCCAAAAGTCGACCGAACTCACAACGGCGATGATCCGCCCTCTCCCGACCCGAGACGGACCAGCCCAGACTCGACGCAATCCAGCGGCCCCCCCTCAAAAATACGAAGACCAACCGGGTCTCCAGGTCGCGACCGTCCCCAAAAGAGCTCTTACAGGTGCACGCTCGGAACCGGCTACCGATTCGGGTCCTGACTTGGAGCCAGGGCTGAATTTCACGCACGAGGCCCCACGCACCCTCAAGGGTTTTCCGAAAGTAAACGAAAGCAAGCGCTCCAGCGCCTCCCTCGCCCCTGAGCCCTCGCACCGCATACCAAGAGCGTCAGGCGATCGACCCGCCCTTTTGTCCCGAAGAATCGTGCCCTTGGGCAAGGGCGGCCCTACCCCGAAAGCAAGTTCGAAGGGCGCCTCCGTATCCGCTCCTCAACCCAACACCTCGTTCGCGGCCGAGGAGCCCACTGTCGAGGGAACGAGCGAGCAACCAACGAAGACGGGAAGTCCACGAGCCTCAAAAACGCCCACGGGAGATACGCTCCTGAGCCGACGCCCAGATGCAATCAAAGAGGACAGCGAGCCTCCCCCGACTTCCGAGGCACCGCGCGCAGACACCGCACAGCCGGCGCGCGGTGTCATGGTCCAGCGTATCGAGCGAGAAGAACGCGACCATGGCCCCTCCTTCGCTGACCTGGTGGATGAGCTGATTGGCGGCAACGAGGCAGTACTTTCTCAGCTCCTCGAAGGAGGTGAGTCAGCAGTGGGCGCTCTCATCGCCGAGTTTCCCGGCCCAGTTCGAGAACCGGAAAGTCCCTCCGAAAAAGCATCCGACTGCGGACCGGTGCTCGCCGCCCTCGTCCAGCTGGGAAGCAAATCCCTGCCCTTTGTGACAGTACGCACCGCGGATGAAAACGCGCGCGTACGACGCTGGGCGACTTTTGTCTTGGGGGAACTCCCCGGCAAAGAATCAGCTCAGGCGATCGCAAATCGGCTTCTCGATGCATCGATCGATGTGCGACGGGCAGCCCTTGCTTCGGCTCGACGAGTGCGGCGTGACCAACTGACCCGCCGCAGCTTACGATCACAGGTCGAGCAGATGTGCCGAGACCAGACTCTAGACGCAGAGGCCCGGTGTTCCGCAGTGGAAGCTCTCGCCGATATCCGAGAACACGAAGCCATTCCCGTGCTTCTTCAGTTGCTTGAAGACTACTCTCCCAATGTAGCTCGCTCGGCTCGTTGGGCGCTCTGCGTTCTGACCCGACAAGACTTCCGGGACGACATGGACGCCTGGCGCCGGTTCTGGCAGGAACACCGAGACGAGGACCGCGTCGAGTGGCTGATTAGTAGCCTCGACCATGACAACCGAGACATCAGGCGCGCCGCTGGAGACGAACTGCGCGCGCTCTGTGGCAAGGATTTCGGGTACGACGAGGACCAAGGGCAGGGCGAACGCCGAAAAGTGCAAGCCGATTTCCGGGTCTGGTGGCTCGAAACAGGCAAGGCTCGGTTGTATTAAATAGAGTGCCGGGTCGATTTTTGCTCACTCCCGCAGGGGTAAGCCCGATCCATGCTGTCGCCCCCCTAGACAGCCCCATATATGGATGCGAGAACGGCTCCGCCTATGCGAGTCAGAGATTCAGTTGATCCCGCACTCCAAGCCGCTTCCCTGGCCCTGACCGGCCGTGCAGCCCAAGCTTCCAGTCGTTTCGCATCGATAGAGTTACGTAATCAAAACGCCCGCTTCTCTCGTCTTGCGCCCGTGGGTTATGCCCTCACCATCTGCGCAGCGATCGCGACCATCGCCCTGCTCTGGACGCTCTGAAGCTCGCGGTCGCCCGCTGGGAGTCTTGCGACACTCTTGAACCTCCTGGTTGAGGGGGGTGACCTCACGCCAGAAACGCGACCAGGCCCTCAAGCGCACTTGAGAGCCTGGTCGGGATGAACGCCCGAGTCGCTTACTTCGCGTCGGGAGCTTTGGGCTCTTGGAGTTCGACTTCCCAAGTCGTGGTGACTTCGGGATCTTGGTAGGGATCGATGGCCGCGGTGCTCATCGCGCGAATGATGCATTTACCCACCGGCGTGTCCGCATAAGGCGCTGAGACCGAAACGTCTTTCACCGAGCCGGTGTTCTCGAAGGTAAGAGTCACCGTGGCCGTCCCTGGCTGATAATCGCCGAGCTGCGCCTTTTCGAAGGTATTGGGACAATCCGCCGCGTTGAGGGCTGCGCGCTTCAACTCATGCTTAGCAGCCTCCTTGTTGAATCGGTTCGCCTCTTCAGAATCCGTCGCGACTTCGTCGTACTGACTCAGACTCTCGTCTTGCTCGGCCTTCTGTTCATCGGCGATCGCCAACTGCTGATTCAATCGTTCTTCAGCAGTCATGATGCCGGGTCCCTGCGAGCCTCCACAGGCCATCGTCAAAAAAGCGCCCAATGCAATCCATGCGGTCTTCATGGCGCGCGATGGTAGTCCGAGACCACTGGGAAATGAAGTCCTACGGTAATTTCGAGCCAAGGAACTCGTCCAACCCCTGTCTCACATCGCTCATTTTTACTTTCACGACAAATTTACAACTCAGTCAGCTCGTAGTCCTTGATCTTGTACAGCAAGGCACGGTGACTGATCTCGAGCAACTCGGCCGCGCGCGTCCGGTTCCCCTTCGTCTTCTGGAGGGCGCGACGGATCAAGACTTCCTCGATGAATCGTGTCGTCTTCTTGATACTCAGCTCTCCGCTGCTGAGCTGAAGCTTGATCGGATCGCGCACATCCCTCACGCGTTCGGGCAAATCAGACGCGTGGATCTTCGCCCCCTCAGCCAAGACCATGGCTCGCTCAATCGTGTTTTCAAGTTCGCGTACGTTGCCGGGCCAGGCATACTCGTACAACAGTCGTCGTGCGTCTCCGTCGACACCGCCGATCTCCGTTCCTAGTCGAGTGTTGTTGCGCGCTATGAAATGCTCAATGAGCAACGGGATGTCTTCTTTGCGTTCGCGCAACGGCGGTACCGAAATGGGCAGCACGTTTAGCCGGTAGAAAAGGTCCTCTCGAAAGCGATTCGCTTTGCTTTCTGCCATCAAATCTCGATGAGTGGCCGCCACGATACGCACGTCGACTTCGAGATCTTTGCTTTCACCCAAACGACGAATTCGCCCGTCCTCCAACACGCGAAGAAGCTTGACCTGCAATGATGGTGGAAGCTCTCCGATTTCATCCAAGAAGAGCGTCCCCCCGTCTGCTTCTTCGAAAAGACCACGACGATCCGAAACAGCATCGGTAAAAGCGCCTCGTTTGTGCCCGAAAAGCTCGCTTTCGAGTAGGTTTTCTGGAATCGCGCCACAATTGACCGCGACAAAAGCGTGACCCGCTCGACCACTTCGTTTGTGAATCGCCTTGGCCACGAGCTCTTTGCCCACACCACTCTCACCGTTAATGAGTACGGTGGTCTTATAGTCGGACACCTTGGAGATGGTTCGAAAGATGGCGGCCATAACGGCGGACTTCGCCAAGATATTCTCGAACTGTCCGCCCTTTCGGATTTCCTCACGGAGCGCGCGGTTCTCGCGCTTCAAGGATTCTCGTTCCTCGGCCTTCTTCAAACAAAGCAATAACTCTTCCGGTTTGAAAGGCTTCGAGACATAGTCGTAGGCGCCAGCCTGAATCGCTTCGAGCGCCAAGTCGTGGCTCCCGTAGGCACTCATCACGATCACATTCGCCTCGCTCCCCTTCGCTGCGATGGCCGAAAGTAGCTCCATCCCTCCAAGACGAGGCATGCGCACATCGGTAATGACAAAGTCCGGGCCGAAACCATCGATCAAAGGCAGGGCATCTTCGCCGTCGTGAGCGACCTCCACATCGTACCCCTGGCGTTTGAGGAAGGTCTTGAGCACCAAGCGCAGATTTTCTTCGTCGTCGACCACTAGAACCCGCGTCATGGCCCAAAGATACGCAATTTATTTCGAGTCGACCAGAAACCACCTTGCAAGATTTTCACAGCCGAAGAGCTTTCTTCGTTTTCACAACAGAAAGAAGCGATTAGGCTCCGCTCATGCTTGTCGGACTCGACGTGTTGAGGCGTAGCCGCAACCACCCCATCAAGCGTCGCCTCAAGGACGCATCCATCGGACTACTCACCCATTCGGCCGCTGTCGACGAACGCGGTGTCCAAACACTTCAGGTCATGCGCGAGCTGAATCTGGACCTCAAGGTCGTATTTTCACCTGAGCATGGTCTCGATGGAGTCGCGCAGGCGGAAGAAACCGTCGGAAAAGACGACGCCACCGTCGGCGAACTGAAACTCATCAGCCTCTACGGCTCCGACAAAGAGTCCCTTTCTCCGAAGAAGGAGCATCTGGACGGTCTCGACGTCCTCGTGATCGATTTGGTCGACATTGGTAGCCGCTACTATACCTATGTCTGGACGGCTCTTCTCGCGTCACGCGCCGCTGCTGAAGCAGGTGTGCACGTCGTAGTACTCGATCGCCCCAATCCCCTCAGCGGCAACCCGCTCTACCTCGAAGGTCGCCCTCAAGAATCTGGTTTCACCTCCTTCGTCGGACTCGAGACTCTCCCGATTCGTCATTGCATGACCTTGGCAGAAGTCCTGGTCAGCATCTTGACGGACGAGGATCG
This sequence comes from Polyangiaceae bacterium, assembly GCA_050300635.1. Taxonomy (GTDB): domain Bacteria; phylum Myxococcota_A; class Polyangia; order Polyangiales; family Polyangiaceae; genus NIC37A-2. Next base: position 15,679 of record JBNKYC010000033.1, on the reverse strand, counting down.
GCCGCTTGGCAAAGATGGCATATTGAGCGTAATCAGCTGCGAAGGATGGGAACGTCACCGTCTTGCTGACGCTTGGGGGCGACCTTTCGTTCCCCCCTCACCCAATATGCCGACCCTGCAAACGGCTATAGTCTACCCGGGCGGTTGTTTGCTCGAAGGAACCAATCTCTCTGAAGGAAGAGGAACCACCCTTCCTTTTCAGAACGTGGGAGCCCCGTACCTCAAGCCAGAGCAGCTCGCCGAGGTGTTGGGCGAGGTCCCCGGCGCTTGGGTCCGCCCCACTCGCTTCAAACCCAGCTTCAACAAACATGCGGGGATTGTATGCAACGGCATCAGCTTGATAGTCACCGACCCTCACCGCTTCCTGCCAGTCGACACCTATTTGCGTATCGTCACGGCCGCACGTTCGCTCGCTCCAGAAGAGTTCAGTTTCTTGGATCGGGTCTACGAGTTCGAAGCGGACAAGCGAGCTTTCGATCTGCTCACCGGAAGCAACAAGGCGCGGACTTTGATTGAGGGCGATGCAGAGATCGAAGAGGTCATCGGAGAAGTTTGTCCGGTGGACGAGGAATGGATCACACGCGTCGAGACGGCAGAAGACCTCGTCAGCGAGTTGGAACTTTAGACAAGACCTCCGGGTCGCGCGATCCTCCCCTCTGCGGGGTTAGGACCAGTAGGACTCAATCTGCGCTATCTCCTTGGGAGCGTCTTCGCTGAGCACCCAAGGAGCGTCCTGTCGAATAACTACATCATCCTCGATGCGGATGCCCCGTACATCAGAGAATCGTTCGAGTTGATTCCAATCGATGACATCTGAAACCGCGGCATCCTGGCGCGCCCGCTTCAGTAAAATTGGGATTTGATAAAATCCGGGTTCGATCGTGACAACCATGTTGGCTCGAAGCACTCGGCTGAGCCTGAGGTAGCGCAGGATCGGATCGTTACTTCGAGAACTCTCTCGATCATAACCAGCCGCGTCTCCAAGGTCCTCCATGTCATGGACATCGAGCCCGAGGAGGTGTCCCAAGCCATGAGGAAAGAACACGCTCACAGCCCCTCGTTCCACAGCAGCCTCGGCGTTTCCTTTGAGGATCCCCAGATCAAGCAATGCTTGTCCCATCGCGCGCATGGACTGCCGATGCACTTCGGCGAAGTGAACCCCAGCGTGCAAGGAAGAAATCGCCCCCTTCTGTACGTCGAGCACCGCCTGATAGAGGTCCCGTTGTGTGGGCGAAAACCGACCACTCGCCGGCCAGGTTCGAGTGATATCCGCGGCGTACCCTTCCGGAGATTCCGCTCCTACATCACAAAGGAGCAGATCTCCGGGTCTCAAGGGCAAAGAGCTTCGCTCGGCGTGCAAGATTTCGCCGTGGATCGTCACGATCGAGTTGTAGGCGTTGTCGAGACCTTGGCCACAGAAGTGCCCTTCGATGGCCGCCCTCACCTGACTCTCCGAACAAGCGCCTCGAACAACGGCCTGAATACCATGCCGGTGGGCTTCGGCGCTCACGCGGGCCACCGCAGACATCTGGGCGAGAGCCGCGTCGTCCTTGATCAGCCTTTCTTCGATCAACGCCTGAGCGAGTACTCGATCCGCCCCTTCGAGCGAGCTTCCCCCTTGGGCCTCCACTTCGCGATCCAAAAGTCCGCTGAGCCAAATGGCTGTATCTTCATCGGGAGGAGGCACGACGGCGCAATCGTCGACGGCCAGTTCAGCGAGGGGAAGCACAGATATCTCGAGTAACTCGGCCCACTCGTCGAGACCCCGCGTCTCCCCCACCCACAGCGCGACCTCTGGGTCGGGGGGCTCCAAGTAGAGAGCCACGGTATCGCCGTCGATGCAAAGTAGGCCACCTTCAATATGATGCCCAACTAGATGCAAGAAGTGACTCTCCGCGCGAAAAGGAAAGTGACTATGCCCGAAGTTGCGAGGACGAGCCCAGCCTGCCGAAATGATGCAAGGAGGCATGCCACCTGCCCGATACAGACGTGAGCGCAAACGCTCGATACGGGCCCGAAACACCTCTCGGCTCGTCGCAGAAAACTCGAACACGGGGGGAGCCTAGCACTAAGCCGGCCCGATAGGAGCCAATCCGGTACCGCGGGAGCGCTCGATTTGGCCCGTCGGTATGTTGGGTGAAACCTGACCGCAAATGCAGGCGTAGTCCCCAAGGAACGCGCCCCTCGCCAAACGGCGCCCATCTGCCTAGAATTCATCCCACAACCATCACAACCAACCGGAGCCCCGCCTCCACTCGCACAAAAAAAGAGAGGCGAGCGTCGGCGGAGCCATTTCTCGTGATCGATTCGATGTACGAGTGTCTTGTTGAACGCATCTCTTCACCCTTTGGGTGATGAGATGCGCTGAAGGTTTCCTCTGACCATGTCGCCCCCAACTCGTCCCCAGCACCTTGTTGTCCCCGATTACGGCGTGGGTGCCGGATTGCGGATCCCCCACTATCGTCACGTGCTCGACCACCAACCCGAAATGGGATTCTTCGAGGTGATCAGCGAGAACTTCTTCGGAAAGGGGGGCAAACCGCTCTATCACCTCGACCAGTTTCGAGAACGCTACAGGATGATCCTGCACGGGGTGAGCCTGAGCATCGGAGGCCCTCAGGATCCAAGTCGCGAGTATCTACAGCAGCTCAAGGCCTTGGTCGATCGGGTCAAGCCTGCTTGGGTCAGTGACCATTTTTGCTTCTGTGGTGCGGCTGGAGCACACATGCACGACCTGCTGCCTCTGGCCTATACAGACGAAGTCGTGGAAACCGTCGCCCGTCGTGCCAGGATGGTCCAGGATTTTCTTGAAGTCCCCTTCGGGCTCGAAAACACGTCGAGCTATTTGACGTACACACGCAGTACGATGAGCGAGTGGGGCTTCATCTCTCGCATTGCCGAAGAAGCAGATTGTGGATTGATGTTCGACGTGAACAACGTCTACGTCTCGGCTTACAACCACGGATTCGATCCTCTTGAGTTTATTCGTAACATTCCCCATGGGCGGATCCTTCAAATCCACATGGCGGGACACACCAACATGGGGCCGTACATCATCGACACTCATGTGGGACCTATCATCGAGTCAGTCTACGACTTGTACCGGGAAACGATTCGTCTCGCCGGACCGGTATCCACCCTCCTCGAATGGGACGATGAGATTCCCGAATTTGATCGACTCGTCGCCGAAACGAACCGCATCGCAGAAGTCCGAAAAGAAGGCCTCCAGCCCGATTGCGCTCCTCTGACTCGGGATGTCGTTCAACGGTGCGACGAACAAAACTCCCCATCGAAAGAAGCCATCCAACCCTGGGCCCAGGGTGGCCCCCTGCAAAGTCTCTCCGAGTGGGAAGAAGGCCCGCGCGCCGACGCCCTTGATGCAGAGCTCCCCTAAGCCCCACAGAAGCCCCCCATGTCCCCCGAGGAAAAATCAGCAGCACTCGCCCAAGACGCGCCTGATCAGGACGTCCCCTTCGCAAACCTGCAGGGCTGGATGACCGGTCTCATCGGGCATCAAAAGGCGATTCATCAGCACCCCAAGCTAGCAGAGGCGGCGAAGCTCCACTTTTCGGGGAACAGCCGTCTGACCCCTGGCGAGCAGATCAATATCTATCGGGTTCAGTTCTGGCTTCGTCACACCGGCGTACTCATCGACCACTTTGATGGTCTCAGTCACTGGCTCGGGCAAGAGCGGTGGCAGTCGATCGTCGAAAGTTATCTGCTCCAACCCGAACATTCCGTCTTCGCCTTGGCCGACCTCGGCCACAAAATGGCTGAGCACATCGAAGGGCTTGAGGCTTTCGAAGACCAACAGCTCTGCGTCGATATGGCCCGCCTGGAATGGGCGTACCAACTGGCTTTTTCTGCAGCCGACGACCCGGTACTTTCTGGAGAAAAACTGGCAAGCATTCCCCCCGACGCTTGGTCTCGGGCACGCTTTTGTGTCTCGGACTCTTTGTCGCTCTTGAAACTGAACTACCCGGTAGCAGATTTGCGTCGACAACTGCGAGACGATTCGAAGCAGGTGATCCGAGGCGAATTGCCTAAAAAGCGCCCCATCAACTTAGTCGTCTATCGCCGCGAGCGACGGATCTACGACAAAGAACTGTCTCTTCCGGCCTATCTCTTGCTTGAACAACTCGCTTCCGGCCGCCCCCTCATCCCAGCGTGCGAAGCGGTGATGACGCTCTGTCCCGAAGCCGAGCAAGTCTTCGAGACGCAGCTCATGCAGTGGTTTACCTTGTGGGGTCGGCTAGGTTGGATCACCGATGTTGATGAATCCTAGCCTGACTTTGCGGAGGGTAAGCGAAGGAAACCCTCGCCGCTACGGGTAAGCGGCGGCGCGAGTTTCCTTGTTCTTGGGGCGAGCTCTAGAAGACATCAAAAGGATACTGGCGGTCCGAGTAAGCTCGGACCGCCACCTCGTCACGCTTCCTGTCGTCGTTCTTGCCCAGAGCCTGAAAGTTTTGCTCGACGCGAGCGTGCGCGGAAAGCACCCAGATCGAGGCAACGTCCACCATCCGTGTTCCCCCCACCGAACCCGCTCGCTTTATCTCATCCTGAACTCGAGCCGCTAAGGCGACCCAGGTCGAAAGGTCTGCAACAATCGTAGCGAGACGTCGGTGCACATGCTGTTTTTCGACAATTTCGCCCTTGTACTTCAAGAGGGACCTTTCCACCTGCTCGCTGAGTTGTGCGGTATGTGCGTATAACTGCTGGAGACGAAGCCCGGGCACTTCATGCACGATGGCTCGCTTGAAGCGCGCACCCACCTTGTCGAAGAGAATCGACGCCGCCGCATCGACGCGCCCCAGGGGATCCGTCGCATCCATGACCTGTTCGAGGCGATGACGAACCGAACGTGTTCCCTCGAGCACAATGTAGGATTCAAGGGCGCTGTCAGAACCATCAAGCAGACCGAGCGCTCGCGTGTCCGCCCAGCGCCGCGCGATGGACGATTCGCCCTTGAAAGCCGCGGCACCATAGAGTTCCCGTGCGTTCTCCAAGACCCGCTTTGAACAACGGGAAGCCGAAAGTCTCACAATTCCACGTTCGACCGGATCCACCGGCGCACCATGTCCGGCAAGACCAGCTACACCGTGCACGAGACTTTCCATCGCCAACAAATCACCGAGCATCGCCGAAATGCCGAACTGAACAGAGGGAAACTTGGCAACAGGCCGCCCAAAGGCCCGTCGCTGCTGCAGTCGCTCGACGACACTGTTGTAAGCTGCCACGCAGGAACCAAGCATTGCTGCCGACACAAAGAGTCGCGCCTCGCTGAGACCCGACATCACCACGCGGAACCCCTTGCCTTCCTGCCCCAGAATGGAAGAGCGATCGAGTCGCACATCTACAAAACGGACTTGAGCAACCCCAGCCCGAGGTAGCACGTCCGTGGGAGCCTCTTCGATGTGGATGCCTTTCCCCCGGGGAACCAAAAAAGCGGTCAAGCGTGGCTTGTCCGCCGCAATAGGAGGTACCGTGCGAGCGAAGACGATGAAGTGAGTTGCGGACTCCGCGTTCGTGACCCAATGCTTAGTCCCGTTCAAGACGAATCCGTCCTCGACGGGAAGAGCCTGGGTCATCACGCGACTCACATCGCTGCCTGGACTTTCTTCAGTCAAGGAAAACGCGCACAGAGCTCGAGGGTCATCTCGAACGGCCCTGAGTTGATCTTCTCGTCCCCAGGTCTGAACCAAGCGGACGCCAAGGGCCGAATGCACGGTCGCGCACAGGGCTGCCGACACGTCCTCCATGGCCAGTTGACGAATCAGCCGACACCACAAGGGTGTGCTCCACAAAGCGTGATCCCCGAGTAGTTCCCAATCCCTCAACCGGTCAGCCGCCGACCAAGAAGGATCGTGATGCGAAGCTTTGAGACGCGCGATAACGTCCGCTAGCTGTTCGGCCCGCCCCTGACTCAGATGCGGAAAAGGAGACAGCGAGCTCAGTTCTACCTGGCCGGCCAAAAGAGCCCGGACGAAAGATTCGCTCAGGTGATCGTCACTGCTACCCAAAGATTCCCCTCATGGTCAGCTTCAGTTTAGCCAAGATGAACCGACTTCGGAAAATCGCACACCTGAGTCTGGGATTTTTGGGGGTTTCTGCCCTTCCGCTCTTCCTGCCAAGGGTACTTGATGCGGTGGTGGTTCATGTGGATGAGGGTTTCGACGACGCGCCCGGAAATAATGCGCAGCTCTTTCATCGAAAGACCGCTGTCATCCAGCTGTCCCGCGGCGAGCTTGGAGAAGATAATCCTCCAAACCACTTCTTTAATCTTATCCCGTTCACGCGAGTCGATCGTACGTGATGCTGCCTCGATTGAATCGACGAGCATCAAGATGGCCGTTTCCTTGGTACTCGGTCTCATACCAGGATAGGCGAAGGCTTTCATATCGATCTCTTCTTCGGGACAAAGCTGACGCTCTTGGTTGAGAAAGTATTCAACATACTGCGAACCATGATGAGTATATGAAAACTCGACGATCGGTTCGGGGATCCCGGCATCACGCAGGATCTGCACGCCATCCGTCACATGGCGGACAATATGACTCACACTTTGCCGTGGAGTCAGCCCTTCATGAGCGCTGGTCTCACCTTCAAGCAGATTTTCCACGAAAAACTTAGGCTCAACGCTCTTGCCTAGGTCGTGATAGTAGGCGCCGACGCGCGTCAAAAGAGCATCTGCACCCACCGAACTCGCCGCTTGCTCGGCCAGATTGGCCATAGCCCTCGAGTGCTCAAAGCTTCCTGGGGCTTCCTCCATCATGCGCTTGAGCAGGGGCTGAGAAAGGTCCAAGAGCGCCACCAATTTCTCCCGCGAAACGTGCCCCAAAATTCGTTGCCCCACGCGAAACATCGCCCAGAAGGCGAGTGCCTCCACTCCAGCGCTGACAAAGAGAAGCGAGGCCATCAGACCTTGGTCGCCCCAGTTGTTCGAACCCGTCGAATGAATGAGGACGAAACAAATCGCGCTCGCTCCACCCGCCGCCCAACTCGCAAGCCAGGCCGAGCGCCGTCGTTTGCCCCAGGCATACACCCCAATGACCACGACACCTCGAGTCACAAGCGTGAGGTCAAACACTTCCGGGTATCCACCAGCCCCCGCCACGCCAAGACAGGCTAGGTAGCCCAACAGACCCGCTCCGACACCATAGTTCGAGGCCAACCACAGTCCGGAAAGCCCCAAGGGCAGCCACATGGCTTCGACTCCAAAACCGGCCCCCAAACACACCGCGCTGCTCTCAAGTGCGACGACCAACACAGCCCCCGCCAAGGGTCGGGTCAATTGCAATCGCGGCGTATGGAGTCCACGGAGTACCATCTGAAAGGCCAAAAACAGGCCGCTGAAGTACCCCCAAGACTCGCTCTGCAGCAGGACCTGGGTGGAGAGCTGGCTCACCAAGGCTCCCCAAGGGTCATCTCGGTGCCGAAGCAAATTCAGCACCAGAGGCGGAACCTGAGCGCACTGCTCCACAAAAAAGCCAGCCAACACTGCCATCCACACCCGATCCCACCATCGGGCTCGATGTCTCCCAATGAGGACGTGTTTGCTCAAGCCGAACACGGGCCGAACGTAACGACATCACCCCTGGCGGGCCAAACTTTGGGTCCAAAGAGCAAAGCCAACTACGCACCCCACCGGGACCCCTCGCCATAAACAGCTGAAAATGCGGCGATTTCTTGCCTGTCGCCCTATCCCTTGCTAGTTCGTAAGGTGTCGTGGGGACCTTAAAGGGAGTCGTGCACTCCGCCTACAACAAACATGGACCAGCTTTGCTTGGCGTGCTGAACGTGACTCCGGATTCGTTTTCCGACGGCGGTCAGTACAACGAGACGGTCGCCGCTCGCGCCCGCATCGACCGCCTTCTGCTCGAAGGCGCGGATGTCATCGACATTGGAGCTGAATCAACACGACCGGGCTCGAAAGCGATCTCGGCCCTCGAGCAGGTCCGCCGGGCCGAACCATCTATTCGATATGCGGTGGAACAGGGCGCCACCGTTTCCATCGACACCACTCTCCCCCAGGTTGCAAAAGCAGCTCTCGACCTGGGAGCTCGCATCATCAACGATGTTTCTTGTCTGGCGGACGCGCATCTCGCGCGTTTGGCGCTGGACTATGATGCAGATCTCATCATCATGCACAGCCGTGGCGCGATGAGCGAAATGAAGGCCTTCTCTGAGTATGACCAAGACGCCTACGGCGACGTGGTGGCGGAGGTCCGCAAAGAGTGGCAAAAAGCCCACGCCCGTGCCCGCGAGCAAGGACTGAAGGAAGATAGAATTTGGTTCGACCCTGGTCTCGGCTTTCACAAAAATGAGCAGCAAAGCTTTGCTTTGCTCCGGCGGCTCGAAGAACTCCGCGATTTGGGGGCTGGAACCTTGATCGGCGCAAGTCGCAAGTCCTTCATCGGAAAGCTCGACGACTCGTCCCCCGAGGAGCGTTTGGGAGGCAGCATTGCCGCAGCCCTCAGAGCAACTGAGGCGGGCGCCCAATTGCTGCGCGTACACGACGTGCACGCAACCCGTCAGGCGCTTCTTTCCTATCGGGCCTTCAAGCGCGGCGCGGAAGTGCCCACCCATCAGGGAGCAAACCATGTCCCTGTTTGACGCGATTCGCTCCTTCTTCGACAGCAGAACAAGCCTGCAACTACTCCGCGATGCATTTGACATCGGGCTCGTCTACTACTTGTTCTATCGCCTCCTGCTTGTTGCGCGAGGAACGCGCGCCATCCAGATCGCAGCTGGGCTCGGCATTTTATCGCTCGTCTATGTGGTCGCCCAGGCGCTCGAACTCACGACGATCGTGACCATCATGGGTGCGCTCTTGCAGAGCATCATCCTCGTCATCGTAGTGGTGTTTCAAAGCGACATCCGAAGAGCGCTCCAGCGTGTCGGCAGTCGAGCCTTCCTCGGCAGTGCCCGCTCACAAGAGACCGCCGTCATCGATCAGGTCGTCGAAGCCGCACGCGATCTGGCTCGGCATCGCATTGGTGCCATCATCGCTTTCGAGCAAGAGGCCAACTTGGACGAGTTTGTGGGCCAAAATAAGGGTGTGCCCTTGGAAGCACGGGTCACTTCCGAGCTCTTGGTCTCTCTCTTTGTCCCCGAGGGTTCGAACAAGCTCCACGATGGTGCCGTCGTCATCCGTAACTTGCGTATCGAAAAAGCCGGGGTCTTCTTTCCCATGCCAGAAAGCCGCAACCTGGACGCGACCTTCGGTTCACGCCACCGCGCAGCCCTGGGTATCACCGAAGAAACCGATGCCGTGGTCGTAGTCGTCAGCGAAGAAAGAGGAACGATTAGCTTCTGCTTCAACGGCAATATCGCTCCTGATCTCCAGGCGAACCAACTGCGAGAAATGCTGCTTTCGATCCTCGCCCCCAAGGCGCAAAAGAACGCCGCTCCTCCCCCCAAGGACCGCCCCTCCACATCGGATCGGGTGTCGATCCGCAGTCAGCAAGAAAGCGCTCCGGAAATCGGGCCCAGCTCGGTCAGGCGCCCATCACTCGCTCACACCCCTCCCCCGCCTGATTCGAACCAGATCTCTGAGGCGCCTCCACCCCTGCGCAAGAGTGCTGTGCCCACGGTTCCTCCCCTCAGCGAAGGTGAAGAAGGAGAATCCGTCCGATTGCCTTTGGCCGAACCTCGCCCCATGCCAAAAGCAAGTGAGGTCGAACCGCTCGCCGAGGAGCCCCCCCAGAGCAGCAGGAGCACACCCCACTGATGGACTTTTCCCCTTTCATCCATTGGCTCAAAAGCGCATTGACCGAAAACATGGGGTTGAAACTCACAGCCCTCATCTTCAGCTTGGGCTTTTTCGGCTACGTGCATGGACGAGAAAACATCCAACAGCGCACGATTCCTGTCAGCGTGGTGAGCCTGCCGCCCGAAAGCGGCGAGCAAGAACTCATGACTCGTATCCCTCCGGACATCCACGTGACTCTCCGTGGTTCTGGACGAGCCCTTTCTGACTTGGTGCAAGAAGGCAGCCCACCGATCGAGATCGATCTGAGGACGGGCTACCCCAAGAAGATCAAGTTCACCCGCGAGATGCTACGTCTTCCGCCACAACTCGACCTCATCGTGGTCGATCCCCCTCACCTCGAGCTCGAGTGGGAGCAGGTCGTCACCCGTCAGATCCCTTTGCAAGCCTCGGTCACGGGACACGTTGCAGACGGATTCATCATCAAGGACGAACCCCAGGTGGAGCCCGAAAGGGTCACGGTCAAAGGCCCACGCAGCGTCGTCGAGGTCATTCAGTTCGCCCGTTTGGCAGCCTATAACGTTACTGGTCTCACCGAGGGTAGCTTTCCTCGACGTATCGCTATCGACCCGCCTCCCGATCGCGTTGCCTACCTTGGCTCCCCCGCCGCAACGGTCACCGTCGAAGTGAAACGCCGCGAAAGCGAAAAGCTGTTTTCTGATCTGCCGGTACAAGTCGTCGGCCCCGGTCGAGCCAGCGTCCATCCTGAAAAGGTCGATGTCACCGTGATCGGACCACCCGACGTCGTCCGCAAGTTACGCGCCGAACAAATCGTACCCCAAGCCGACCTGCTCGAAGCTGATAAGTGGAACCCAGAAACGAAAGAGCCGGGCTCGGCTAACGTCTTCCTCAAAGTCACGCTCAACAAAGTACGGGTCGAGGTGCAGCCACCCACAGCTACCGTTCGGTGGCGCTAGTGCTGCGACCCTCAATTACAGAAACGAAATCACCAAGCGAGAACGGGCGTTTTGATAGTAGGTCGCCACAGCCGCCCGTAAATTGCGTTCGATGTACCATCTGCGCAGCACAGGTTCGGCCAACTCAAAGGGTTGATCCGAAAGCGGGCCTTCGCCCCGGCGATGAAGGCGACGCAGTTCGAGCTGACTCGGCACAAGCATCGGGGCCACCATCTGATGCAAATAGAGGCTCGCTAAGGCTCGCCGTCGAAAGAAGGAGCGTTGCTCTAGGCTACTGATCCCCTCCGCCTTGGCGGCTTCCGTGACACTATCGCGCCCACCCGACGCGTCCCACACCATGATCTGCACGGCCTCGATTTGTTTCGACACCGCCTCGTCCTTGAGAGGAGGATCGATGGGTAGCGAGGCGAGCAGAGTCTCGGCAATGCGTCGCTCCAAAGCTGCTTGAAGGTGATGTCTTCGATAGGCCTCACGGCGACGCGAAAAAGCAGAATCGGCCAGAGCGACGAGACGCGCTTCAAAAGCGAGCTCGCGTTCGTAGATAAAGTAAGGGCGGTCACGCCCAGCGCCTTCAGGCGCCGAGAAGCGCACCACGACCCGGTCAAGTGGGATCGGTGGCGCGTCGTTCCCTTCGGCTGCGAAGGCACCCGATATCGAAAACCACGAAGCGAGCCCGCTACCCAGCAGGATCAAATCTCGACGAGAGAGGCATCGCATCAAACGAAATAGGTGCTCAGTGCCGGGTGGGAGGGACCACGGGACCTTCTTCGATCTCTTGAGGAGGTTCCGATGTTGGCGACTGGGGAGGAGTCGAATCGCTGCGTTGGGAAAAGGACCGGGCAGCGCGGCGCGCCTTGAGGAACTCAGCGAAGGCAACGACCTTCTCGAGATCGCGTCCGGCCATGCCTTCGATGAGCTCCGACAGTTGCTTGCGCAAGATGTCACTCCCCTTGTTGCGCCGACCATGGTGGGCCTCTGCAGGCGGCGCGGACTGTGGTTCGCTGACCGGGGCAGCGTCCGGTGCCTCTTGGTTGGTTTCTCCTGCAGGTCGAGCCACGGGTCGCAAACCATGTGCCCCCAACCAGGCCTCCATGAACACGCGGAGACGCTCGCTCCGGAAGGCAAACCATCTTTCCCGCTCTACAGAGAAGGACATGAGCACGTCCTTGAAACGACGAAACGCACCCTTTCCATCAATGGCCGCCGTCAAGCGTTCCTGAACGATTGGATCGAGCACCATAGGGATGAAGCGCTCCATCCACCGGTATTGTTCGCGCGAGCTAACCGGATCGATACGCATGTAGTTTGGATCCAATGCGATGCGCGAATGCATTTCGGGATCAGCGATACCATCGACTACCCTGAGGACTTCGCCCGTCTTGATGTGAAGATAACTATGGACTTCCGGCGCGTTGTTCTCGAACGCGTCTTCCAAAGCTTCCCAGTCTGCGGGAACGTCTTGCATGTTGGGACATCCATCGGTCATTTTAGTTTGTCGCATCCTAATTCTGATCAAGTACAAAGCGAGTTGCCCCTGCGCCCGTGGGCAGAAGCAGACCTCATGATGAAATCGAGTCCATCGTCATACGTCTCGCGAAAGTGGGGGAAGTGTAGACTGACTCGGGGGTCACTGACTAGCTACAACGCGCGCGACGCACCGCTTGTTCCCACCGAGCTCTTTCCTGAGCGCGTCGACTTTCATCCCAGCTCGGCGTAAATATGCGCTCCACCCGGATTGCCTGAACGGCCTTTTCAGGGGAGGAAATCAAGCCTGAGCCAAGCCCGGCGAAGAGGCCAGCCCCTCGAGCGGTCGATTCGATATCGGCGGGACGCGCCAGCTGGAGCCCGCTTTGGTCAGCCTGCAACTGCATGAGCAGATTGTTGCGAGAGGCTCCGCCATCCACTTTGAGCTCAAGCAGCGACCCTTCCTCGGGGGGCAGGGACTCTTCCATCGTGCGAAGCAGCTCCCCCACCTGAAACGAAATCCCCTCGAGAGCGGCCCGAGCGATGTGGGCGCGCGTCGAACCGCGCGAAAGTCCGCAGATGAGTCCCCTCGCCGCTGGGTCCCAGTGGGGCGCCCCCAATCCTGTCAAGGCGGGGACAAAACTGACCCCCTCCGTTGAATCCACCGATCCAGCCAGGTCTTCCACCTCCGAAGCGGATTGGATGATTCCAAGACCATCGCGCAACCACTGAACCGCTGCACCGGCGACGAAAGCTGCCCCCTCAAGTGCATAGGTGGGTTGCGATCCAATTTGCCAAGCGAGCGTCGTGAGTAAGCCAGCGTCGTTTCTTCGGGGAGTCGTGCCGGTATTGACGAGAACGAAAGCTCCCGTGCCATAGGTGCATTTCGCCTGACCGAGCTCCACGCAGCCCTGACCAAAGAGCGCGGCGTGTTGATCACCAGCCACTCCGCAAATGGGGATTCCGTCGGGGAGTCCAGGCACGCCTGAAGTGGAGGCAAAATGCCCGACCGTGGGCCGAATCGTCGGCAAGATCTCGGGGGGAATGTCCCAAATTTCGCACATTTCCGAGCTCCAAGTGCGAGACCTCAAGTCCATAAGCAGGGTCCGCGACGCGTTGGTGACCTCGATGAGCGCTTCCCTCTTCGACCAGTTGGCCAAGCGGTGAATCAGAAATCCGTCCACCGTGGCGAAACACAACTGCCCGGCGCCGGCACGACGACGAAGCGTCGGATCTTGATCGAGAAGCCATTTGACCTTGCTCGCCGAAAAATAAGGATCCACCACCAGGCCGGTGACCTCGCGTATCCTCGCCTGCTGGCTCGCTCTTTCTTTACAGAGGGGGGTCGTGCGCCGATCTTGCCAGACGAGAGCCCGGTGCACTGGTTCCCCCGAGCTCCGGTCCCAAAGTAAAGTCGTTTCTCGTTGGTTCGTGATTCCGATTGCCGCAATAGCTTCGGCGCTTCCAGCAGGAGCACCATCGAGGCATGTAGCAAGGGCCCCCAATACAGAAGCATAAAGCTCGTCAGGTTCGTGCTCGACTAGGCCAGGTGCCGGCAAGTGCTGGGGAAACTCCTGATTGGCCCGATTGATGACCTCTCCCTGCGGCGTCATCAGAACCACGGTCGAACCCGTGGTCCCTTGGTCAATCGCTAAAATAAGTGGTCCTTGAGTCATATCACCTCACTCTCGCGTCCCGGTACCCGACTTCTTCGAAAGCGCGCCTCACGCAGTCACAGCCCAAAATAAGCGAAGCCGAGCCAAATGGCGATGCCCCCCCGCGAAAACCCCCCCCCTTGAACGAAGGAGAAGAAGAAAGAATATGTGGAGCGACGTCCTTGTTTGAAAACGAGGACGAGACTAGCCTAGTCGGAGATGGCGCGCCTCATCCTGTCAACTCCGGACGGTCAACGCACCGTTGAGTTGCGGGCCAAGAACTCTCTTGGCCGACACCCCGACAACTCGATCCAACTCTTGGACAAGATCGTTTCCAAAGAGCACTGCGTGATCGAACTTCGCGGCAACCAGTTCATTCTCCGTGACCTCGGTAGTCTCAACGGCACCTACGTCGGTGGTCAAAGAGTCAATGGCGAGGTGCTGCTCAACGAAGGCGTAGAAATCGCCATGGGCCAAACCACCGCGCGTCTGGACCAATCTGATCAACTTCCCAACGCTCCGACATCGGGGCAGTGGGAGCACCCGACGGCGGCGATGACGCCAGGCATGGTCGTGGGACAACGTCTGCCCCCTGGGGGATTGTCTCCCAACGGCGGTGTGACCCCCCCGGCCGGTTCGATTCCTTCGCCAGGAGCACAACCTGCAACCTCGTCTCGTCGCATCGGCATGAAGACGCGCGTCGATCTGAACGACCAAGCTCGGTCCATCGGCACGCAGATTGATGCGACCCAGAAGGGCTTTTTGCCCTTCGACCAGGTAGCCCGCGATCAGGTTCAACTTTCCCAAGACTACGAGCGCCTGCGCCTCTCGCACGAGCTCGCGCGAGAGATTGCCCTTGAACGCGATCTCGAAGTCCTTCTCGACAAGATTCTGGCCACGATCTTCCGTTTCGTGCGCGCGGATCGGGGCGTGATCTTACTCAAGGCCGAAGACGGTCTCACTCCCGCCGCGAGTCATCGACGCGACGGAACAGACCGCCCCATCCCCGTTTCATCCACGATCATGGCTCATGTCATGCAAGAGCGGGCAACGGTGCTCACCCACGACGCCGCGATGGATTTCGCGGCCTCGAAGGGCAAGAGCATGATCCTGAACAACATTAGTTCGGCCATCGTTGCTCCTCTGCTGCACGACGACGAAATTCTGGGGGTGCTGTGGCTGGATAGCGAGACTCTCGCGCAGTTCCAGCAAAAAGACCTCGAGATCGTCACGGCCATCGCCAACCAGGCAGCGATGTTCATCGAGATCAACATTCTCGGAAAGAAGATCGAGCAAGAAGTCGTCAACCGCGAACGCTTCAGCCGACTTCTCTCACCCAACGTGGCGCAGAAGGTCCTCGCCGGAGAACTCGAAATCAAAAAGGGCGGCCGCCTGGTTGATGGCTGCACCGTTTTCAACTCGGACATTCGAGGCTTCACCGCCATGAGCGAGCGAGCATCCCCCGAAGAAATCGTCGATATGCTCAACGAATACTTCGAGCGCATGGTGGAGACGATCTTTAAGTATGAGGGTACGCTCGACAAGTTCATGGGCGACGGCATTATGGCTTTGTGGGGCGCACCGGTAGTGCATCCGGACGATGCCATCCGCTCTGTTAACTGCGCTTTGGAGCAAATTGACGTTCTCGAAGAGTTTAATCGGGAGCGCACCCAAGAAAACAAGGCTCGGCTCGAAATCGGCTTCGGCATTCACACCGGTCCTCTCGTCGCGGGCTACATCGGCTCATCCAAAGCGCTCAGCTACACGGTGATCGGAGATACCGCGAACACAAGCGCACGACTTTGTGGCGTCGCTAAACCCAATCAAATCGTAGTCAGCGAGTCGACCTTGGAGCAGCTGCGTGGCCTCTTCAC
>JBNKYC010000032.1:0-191524 GCA_050300635.1 Polyangiaceae bacterium | reverse complement strand
CGAGTGAAAGTCTCACCCGGGCCATGGTCGAGCGCGGCCCCTATGTGCGTTTCGTTTGGACCGTCACGGCGGACGACCGACTCGACCACCATCCCGATGATGCTCCAACAGACCCCGGGACAGGAGCCAGCCCAGGTTTTTTGCGGGTCGAAAGGCAAGTGACGGTTCCATTCCCCAACGAAAGCGGGAGTCTATTTCTCATCCGCACCTACGTCTATCCGCTCGAGAGCCTGAGCGACGAAGAGCGCGCCGCCTTAGGCAGCGCGCTCTCGAACTTGTCGCCGAAAATTGCGGAATACAAAGGACTATCCCACCCCAACTTTAGGTATCTCGAAAAGTGAATTCAGTTCTCAGTGCGGCAAATGTCTTCACCCGATCGACAGATCACAACTCAGTCGTGTGATCGTGGATCCCCGCGAGTGGGAGGCCGAGGAGGCATTCCAGAGGATGATCCGTCTGGAGACCTTCGTGAGTCAGCGCGATGTGGGTGCCGCCATCTGTTCGTGTAAACACGACATCAATGGTGGAGACTTCCCCGTCGCCATTCCATTCCCAGGTGTAGGTCACGCGGGCATTCGGCTCAACACGCAAAAACTCTCCTTCATTCTTGCTCTGAAAATCCGGCATGGCGTACCTCGACCGCAAGCTTGGCGACTCAAAGCTCACCCCGAACACGGTAACACCGGCGGCGACACCCTTGGCCTTCCCCACGAGGGGATGATGCTCAGGAACGGGCGGCATCGGCAAGGAACTCGATGACGGTGTTGAGGGCTTCGGCAACCCAGACTCCTGCAATCGAGAAACTGACGAGGCACCACTCAAGTCCCGCCTCGCCGACGACGTAAATCTTCGAGCTGCGTTCGGTGCCATCGGCTCACATGCGAGAGTACGTCGTCATCACCGAAGCCCGCTCGAATCAGCAGCTCCCTCTGAGGGTTCGGCACCTCAGCGACTCGCATTCGTGACCTCTCGTGGAATTTCTCATTCAAACGCCAGACCTTGATCGAGAACTCAAGAGCTTCCTCTGGAGGAATCGAGCAGCGAACGCACGGGTCGACGTAGGGATAGACATACGGTCCCCGCACCGCTTCCTCGGCACGAAACTTCATGACAAGTCCGGCGTCGGTGGCGCCCAGGAGGAAGTCTCGACTGTCCGCGATTTCGACTCGCCCTGCGCCCCCGGTGGTATTCAGATGAGTCTGAGTGTCGCGAATGCTCACCTGAGGCCGAAGCAGAGCCTTGACCTTCGTGATCGTGCCGCCGGTGCACACGTCGTCGTCAACGACGTCGTATTCGCCGGCCGGAATCCACGCGATCTGTTCCTGTAAAGATGGCGATCCAGGACGAGCGATGTGACTTTGCTGGGCGTATCCGCCGAACTCGAAAAGCCTGGAAATCTTCAACGAATGTGAGCTCGGCGTCAGGGGGTCGAGACTGATCGTCGGCCGCGAAAACGCCCGCCCCGCCCGATGCTGGCTCCTTCTGGTGACTTCGAACCAACACCCCAACAGATCGACCAGCTGCTTCTGAAACTCACGCCAGTCCTTCTTGCTCCCGGGCGCAACCGGAGAGTCTTCACATCTGAGGAACAGCAGGCGCGGGCGCGGGATTGGGTCACGCTTTTCTGTCCGCTTTCTGACTTCGGTCGACGATCCCTCGATCGCGTTCCTCGCCCAGAGAACCCGAGAGTTGGCTTCATTCAGCGAATGACTCCGATACTTGGAGAACGCCTCTTCGTAACCGGGGCGCCCCACTACGACGGCGTGACCCTTCTCGGCAAACGTAAGGGAGAAACGGGCGTTGTCTCCGCCGAAGGCGTAGAACACCACGATCTCCTCGTCGAAATGTTCCCGGAGGTAGGCTTCGAGTCGCGTGAGCACATCTGTGAAGTTGACGGCCACTCGACGATAGAGGGCCTCCCATGGATCGACCATCAACCAATCGGACGCCAGGACAGCCTTCGTACATTGTTCCATGCGCTCCTGAGACGAAGTCGCCTCATTTCCGAGCTTCAGCCTCAGATATTCATCGTGCCCCGGGGACAGGTAGCCGCCCACCACATCGAAACCGGCCTCTTCTACTCGATTCCGAGCGACCTCCATCAACTCGAGATGACCAGGATGCACGGGGCAGAACGCGCCAGTCGAGATGATCACCACTGGGGGACGACTCGCCCTCTTTAGATTGGACGCGACCTTCCCGAGCGGTGTGCAGAGCAGCCGTACATCGTCGAGTCTGGCGTCTTCGGCATCGGTGTCCTCAAAGAAGCCAGCTTCGTCGACGAACTCTCGCCCAAACCGCCGCGCCAGGTCGGCGTAGAAGGGATCGCGGTCTAGCTTCCAGCTCAATTCTGTACCTTTCCCCGGTCCAAGGCTTCGAAGACTACGTCACCTCGAATGATGACTCGGCTGGAGGGCCCCTGAAACGGCTCCACGTCGTGACAGAGTCGATGGTCGAAAAACAAAACGTCCCCCATCCTAGGAGTCACCCCGACCAATACTTCTTCGTCAGCGACCTCCCTCGTCCAGTCCTCGTGGTTTCGACTCCACACGGGTAGTCGCTCTTGTCCATCGTGAACAATCCGGGTTCGCCCCCCAGAGCCAGGGGGAATGTCCGTGAGGTAGATGACCAGGGACATCAAGCTTCGTCGGCTGTCGGGATAGTCGAAACCCATGTCGTAGTGTGCGCAGTGTTTCCCGCCAGATTCGTAGCGCATGAAACGCAGCACAGGGCCGATACCCACTGCGCGCCACTGGCGGTGCGCCAGCCGACCGTCCATCGCGTACCAATCGGTGGGCGTGAAGTCAGTCATGGTTCGCTGGCGAGTGATAAACCTCTCCAGACATCGCCACAGCTCAGCAGCTAGCTCTGGCGCCCACGCTGTCGCCCGCACCGATCCGATATCCCCCGAACCCAAAGGGTGCCCGCTTACGCTAACCGGTGAGGCCTGACCGCTGCGCTCCATTGCGGCCACCAGATCTCTGCACGAGCGGGGAGAAAGTGCGCCGGTGACTACCTGGGCGCACTCGTGAATCTGGGAGACGCTCCCACACGCGGCACCCTCAACCTGAAGAGGCGGCGGCACCCATTCCCCTGGGAGGGAGCCAATCGGAGGGCGATACTCCTTCACGTCCAGCCCCCCGGAACGGATCGTTCGTGAACGTCGAGATGTACTGACGGGTTCCCCACATTGTACTTGTGCGCGTTCTCTTGATGCTTTGCCTCGATGTTCCTCTTGTAGCGATTCCAAAGCGCGGTTTCTTCCGCAGTATCAACGGCGACATCGACCTCGGCACAGCGAGCAAGAAGGAAGAGTTCTACCGCCCAGTAGGGGGCTCCTATCATCTCTAGGTCATTGCGACCGTCGTGAACGTCGCCGCGCGGAGGCGCGCTGATGACCTCTTTCGAAACGCCAAGGATCTCGGCAAGAGCGTACACCTCGCTCTTGTGCAAATCCGATATCGGCTGCACATCGACCATCGCGTCGGATGCTTTGCCGAAGAATCCTAGGTAGGCACCCTCGTCACGGTTTGTGGTTCCCACGACCAACGAACGATGACCTTCTGCCTGCAACATTGCCGCGGCGTAGTAGAACGCAGGAGTTCTCACGATCGACAGAAGTTGCCCTTCTGACCAGGGAGTGGATTTCGAATGTTTCCCCATCTCGGAAACGTACGCCGCCTGAACCTTCGTCAAATCGCATGTCCAACGCTCTCCACCTAGAGCAGCGACAACTCTCTCCCCCATGGCTGACGCCGTGTCTTGGCCGGTTGCCCCACGACCATGCACCGGAGCAAGAACGGCGACTACCCGTTGAAGGGACGAGCTGGACACGCGCGATGCCTGGACCAACAGGCCGAGGGCGACCGCCGAGTCGACTCCGCCGCTCACCCCTACAACCGCCGCATCTAATCGGTGCTCCGCAAAATACGCATTGATTCGCTGGACTTTTTTTTGCAGCGTCGCTTCCGCGTCAAACCCACGGGCAGAACGCAGTCGTCTAAGCTGCTCGAACAATCCCGGCGGAGGACTTTCTTGAGGCATACTCATCTCTTCAATCGACCCTAACGAAACCACCACGCGGCTGCCCATCACAACCGAAAACGGCCGCCTTGCGCGAGAAAGCGGTGGTAGCCCTTGCGGTCAAATCTGTAGAGCTGGGCTGGTCGCGCTCCGCGAGAAAACCAGTGACCAATGACTCGTGGTCCTTCGCCGCGCGGTCGCGTCGCCTCTCCCTCGATGCACTCAATCACTGGCTGCCCCCTCCACTAACAGATGGTGATCTCGCAGCCAATCGCATACATCAGGCGCAACTCGCTCCAAGCGACTCCCCGGACGTCTCATGACTGAAAGCGCCTTGGACACGATTTCCGCGTGATCGAAAGCAAGCCCTTGAAGCTTTTCAACAAGAAGCCATTCGACGGCCTTGGCATCGTCGGCAGCGACCGGCTTTACACTGTCGCGCTCCACCACCGCGCAGTAGGCAATCGAAACGGTGCGCCCGCGGGGATCCCGCCCCTTCTTCGAAAAGGTGAAGAACTGCTCAAGTTCCAAACCGGAGATCCCCGTCTCCTCCCGCAGTTCTCGGGCCGCAGCTTCCCCTGCCGACTCATCGTCCATGTCGAAGAACCCACCGGGCAAGGCCCACATGTCTCGAAAGGGTTCGTTCCTTCGTTGGATCAGCAGAACGGACAGTTCGCTCCCTGAAAACCCAAAGATCACTCCGTCGACCGTAAGCGCCGCGCGTTCGTACTTGTAGCTGTAGCTCATGTTCCTCCGGCGGCGCGCAGCTCAGTAGAGCTCACATCCAGCCGCCCCTCCATCGGTTCAAAGATATTCTGATGGGGCCATGGGACTTCCACATCGCGACAAGTGAGGTAGCGATCCCCCAGCTTGCGCCCCATCACCCAAAATCGCGTTCCGAGATTCTGCATCTCCGACAACATCTCGGCAATATCAGGCCCCCAACCTGGTTCAAGCATCCGAGCCATGGTGTCGGCCCCAATCAAGAAGACCGAACCTGGCCTCTTGCGCGCCTTGTCCAGGAAGAGAGGCTCGTCTCGGGTGAACTCAACCATCCTCGACTCATCCCGCCAGCGTTCGGCGCGGAGCATTCCCGCCTTCTTCAACATTTCCTGGACCGACAATCGGCCCTTGTGAGGTGACGTAGAGGAAACGAGGTAGCGAGCGAACCTTGCCCCTCCGGGTGCCGAATGCATTCTCTCCTCTGCGACACGGCACATCATGCGATGCCCATCGTGAATGGGATTCAACGTGGCGGGAAGGTACACTCCCGGCGACTCCGAGGCGGGATAGCGGCGCCCGTTGGTATCGAATACCGGATACCCGTAGAAGCGCCCCATGGCGGTCTCCGAATGGCGCTGGACCGGCGCTCGTTGCTCCCTCAATACGTTCTGAAGCTCCGCAAGCACCGCTTGTGAGATCGTCTCGTCGTGCGTTCTTCGTGCCTCAACGCCTGCAGACTTGGTGAGGGGAACCTCGAAGTGATGCATCTGGTTCCACGCCATGATGACCACGTGCGCTCGCTGCTCCCCTCGAGGGACTCGAGTGGAGGCAACAGCCGCCGTGATTCCGACCCCCACAGGCTCCCCCTCGACACCTTCGACAACCTGATGTTCTGCAGCCCTCAAGTAGGACGCCATCGCAAGGTCGAAGGCGACTTCTTTCGAGCAGTAGGACGTCTCGGGAGAATGCCCCAAGAAGCTATGCAGTTGGGTTCGGGCATAGGGCGTGAAGAAACCAACCAGATAGGCCGACGCACCAGGAGTATCCCAAAGCGCGGTCTGGAGCCGAAGGCCCGCTCCCGTCGTCGAGACGTGGAGCAGGCTCTTCGTCGTGAGAAGTGTCTCGTGTAACGACTCCACCTCACACCTCCATTCGGGCTCGGCATTCAGCCAAGGTCGTGTGCGCCAAGATCTCTCCATGGTCGAAGACGGTTTGCATGACGGTACCTTCCGCGGCGACCTCATCGGCACCGAGAGTCACGGTCTGGAAACCACCGTCGCGCTTCACGAGGTCGAGTCGCCCCGCCTTGCTTCTCTTGCCGCGGTCAGTGACCGGGTCCTTACGGACATCGACCGGCACGCCGTCCACCTCGGCGAAACAGCACTTGAATGCCCATTTCTGGGTGTCTCGGTTCACCTTTTGAAGAAGGCCTCCACCCGATCCGAAGGCGATGTTGGACGCCGACCAACCGAGGTCCGTCAGACACTTGAGGATCTGCTCCATCGAATTCATGTCGATTCCGTCTCCCTGGATGACTCGAAGGTAAAGAGGAAGCACTTTGAACCCCTTGGTGTTGGTCGTCACCTCGGCCCCGAGGTTCCTCTCCAGGATCTCGAACATCTTGGGGAGAACCTCCAGTGGATCTCCAGAGTCGGGACGGATCACCAAAGTTCCCCCACTCGCCTCGATCTTCTTCTTGAGAGCGCCGCTCGACCAAGCGTTCGTCGCTGCAAAGATGTCGTAGGTATCCGACACGCAGGCGGCCAACAACGGCACACCCTCCGGTGCATTCGCCTGCGTGAGGTAGGTATCCACATAGCGTTCGAACATCTCGTATTCGCGCTCGCGTCCCCACATCGAAACAGTCGAGTGCTCCGAGGCCGGGATAGAAAAACCAGCCATTTCGCAGTCGTAGTAGTGATTCGCCATCCGGATCCCTTCCAGGGTGTCCGAGCCCATGAAGGACAAGAGGTGAGCTGCGCCGCCCAAGCGAGCTTGCTCCAAGGTAGCGACCCCACGTGAACCAAAGTCGTGCAACTTGAAAGGGATCTCGGCCGCCGGATCATCGGCAGAAAGTTGCAGATACTTCTTGAGGATCTTCTTTGATTCGCGGCTGGTCGTTGCCACCGTCGACGGATACCAGAGTCGAACCAACATCGTCTCCAACCAGGAGACAACCCAGAAGCACATCGGGTCATCGCACTCGATGGTCAGAAGAACATTGCCGGTGGGGACGACGGTGCCTTCCTCGATAGCGCGGATGCGCACTGGCAAGCGCCCGTCGTACTTCTCACAGATATACCTCCAGCCTTCCTCGTTGAAGGATTCACCATGTGCCCGCGCGAAGGCTCGAGCCTCCTCGACATCGCCCATCGAGAGGGGCTTGGCGATGTAGTTGTGGAGGACGTACTGGAGTCCGAAGAGGGTGCATTCGGCGAACTCTCCACCTCGTGACTCGAAGTAGGACATCATCCGGGTGGTTCCCTCGGGGTACTGGTTCCAGTGGCTCCACTTGTAGGAGTCGCCCTCGGTCGCGAGGTTGAATTTCATGTCGGGGATTCGTGCGATTGCCATCTGGGCCTCCATTTCTGCGCTGCCGCGCATCTCTTATTGTTGTTTTGACACTAAGCTTATTGTCTGTCAAACAATAAGAGAAATGGCGACGCATTTTCACTCTGAAAGCGGGAAACTAACTTATTGTAGAATCAACAAAAAGGATCGGTAGCGTGAATCATCCAACGCTCTGCCTGCTCACTGGCTCGCGCGACTCACCATGAAGGACCGTATCGAGCAGATGGTGCTCCGACTGCCATTGGAGACAGAGTCATCATGACCTACACCTACGAATACCCGCGCCCAGCCCTGGCTGTCGATTGTGTCGTTTTCGCCGTTCTGGAAAATGGGCTGAATGTCCTGCTGATTCAGCGAGGGGAAGAACCGTTCAAGGGCAGATGGGCTCTCCCTGGCGGCTTTGTCGGGCTCGATGAAACGGCCGAGGAGGCTGCCCGCCGTGAACTTCGGGAGGAAACGAACCTCAGGGAGGCGTACTTGGAGCAGCTCTAACTCCAGCGTCTTTACGAAGCCATCCTCGGACGCAACCTCGACCCAAGAAATTTCCGACGAACAGTTCTCAAGATGAGGATCCTAGATGAGCTGGATGAAATGGAGACACGGGTCTCCCATCGCCCTTCACGACTCTACCGGTTCAACAAGGCCGAGTATCAGAAGCTGTTGAAAGCTGGATTTATCTTTGAGGTCTGAAGATGCTTGCTCTCGTCGCCCACGCTGATTTCCGTCATCTATCGGCGCCCGTAGTGTCCAAGAACTCAACGGCTGGGAAATCTAGCTGGGACCGGGCGAGTCCCCCTGGACCGACTCCTCCTCCGGGCGCATCCTGCGCGCCCCTGTGGGGCCTGAAGGTCAACATCGCTCGCTCGACCGTCGCCAGCATTCTGAAGGATGCGGACATCGAGCCCAAGCCCGAGCGCTCTATCACCGCAATGCCGCGTAGAAGCCGCCTTTGAGTTTTCGGACCCTACGGCTCCACCTAGGCAGGCTGGGCAATACTGCGCCCCCATGAACGGCACTGCGCCACCTTGTGCAACACTGCGCCATCTTGTGCCAGGGGTACGCGGTGAAAACGAAGCTGTTAGTGATTGCCATCACTTGCGCTTAGGCCGTAATTTGAGACTCTGCGAAATTGGCCCTCTGCTTGCATGAGGGGTGAACCAGTTCTTGTTTTCCACCGAGGGTCTTCGACTTGAGACTATCCAAATATCAACTTACCGCATCCGTGCTCATCTCGACTTGCTGCGCCTGTTCCGGCTCCGATCCTGAGCCTGGTGTGGATCAAGAAACGACCGGCATGGGTGGTGACACCAAAGACGACTCTTCGGGCGACTCAAACGCCTCGACGGTGAGCTCGACCACGCACACCGATTCGATGACAGGAGTGGGGGGCAACACCACCAGCCCCGGCGCCGCTGTCAACTCGGTCAGTTTCAATTCGACGAAGGCCTGCTCGGGCACGCTGTGTGTGACGGCCAACCTCGTCACCATGCCGCCAATTTGTTTTGACGAGCTCTGCATTCGACAAGGAAAATTCTAAAATGAAAAAGCTTACAAAGAAGGCCAGCCCGATATTCATTGCGTTCTCAGCCGTGGTCTGCGCTGTGGTCTGGCGGCCCGGGGGAACGAAAGCGGCGCCGACGGCCTCGGATGAAGAAATTTCTTTTAGCGGGGTGCTCGTCGACGACGGAGAGCCCCTCAGCGGTGATCAGGACATCAGCCTGACCTTTTATGGTGATGCCGAGGGTACTGCTCAGCTCTGCCCTGCCATTTCCGAAACGGTGCAGGCTGACCCTGCCGGCGGGTTTTCTGTTCCCCTGACGCAGGACTGCGTGCAAGCCCTCAAGCGCGAACGCAGCTCTTGGTTCGCGGTCGAAGTCAATTCGACGATGCTGCCGCTCACCCGTGTGCCCACGGCCATCTATGCACTGCGCGCGGACGCGACGAATGCCGGCTCTCGTCTCAGCCCCATGGTGCGCGACGGCGCCGATGGTTCACGCTTCGTCGGTACAGGAATCTGGGATTCACATTTCGACACCAGGTGTTCGTTCCAAACCGTCGACAATCAGACGGGTGAAGTCCGCTGTCTTCCCTCCGGGAGCTATGGAGGCACGACTGGCAGCACGACGACTGGCACCACCACGGCTGGCACCACCACGAGCGCGGGCACCGTAGGTGGGTGTACCGTCGATGGGGTCAACTGCTGCGCGTACGGTACGATCACCGACGATCCGAACTGCGGAGCCCCTTCTCAGCAGTTCAAGCCCGTTTATTACATCAACGAGGGGGATAAGTTCATGATCGACCACAACGAAAACCCCACCAAGGTGTACCAGGTCGAGCCTGCCTCTCGCCCCGCCTACTACCGGCAGCAGACGAACTGCAGCTGCCCCGAGGTCACGAGTACGCTGGGCGAGCGCGGCGCAGAAATCCCCCTGAGTGAGTTCGTGCTCATTTCCGATGAAGCCCCTTTGTGAACACGTGCGAGGCGGCGCTTGAGTCTAAAAACTCCTGAGACTAGTCGGACCCGAATCTTGTTGAGCTTGCACGGTTCACTCTTCGTCCGTTCTTGGGTTCACCAGCGATGGTCGTCCGGCGTTGACTGGCTACTCGCCCACTTCTGATTCTTTATTAGGGGAACTGCTTGTGGTGGATCCGGAGACGGGCAGCTTGGAGCCGGTGCCGACTGCCATGGGCGTGTTCGTACAACCGAGCGCTCTCTTCTTTCATGGTGAGACTCTGGTCCAGCTGAGTTCGGAACCGACGGGTCCGAGCGTGGCCAGGAGCGGACTCCAGGTGGGCTCTTGTGGAGCGTGGATCTGGACGCAAACGCACCAGAACTCATCTCTTACGCCCTTTCTTTCCAGCCAGAGGTCCAAGGCATGACTCGCTCCGGGGACGAATTGGTGTTTTGGTCGACAGACAGCGCCCTTTTTTTTGATCCAAGTAGTGACGACCAAAGCAATCTGGTCTTTCCGCAACCGATGACGGCCGTCCTGGGCGCGCCAGATGGGCTCTATACCGTCGATGATTCAAGTCGAGTCTGGTTTTTTGCGCGCGATGGTGCAGAACCCACCCTGGTTACGGATCGCTGCTCAGCCTGCTCTCTTATCGGCATCGAAGATGGTGTGCTCTACGTCTCGCGAGTTCCGCCCAACCTGGCCAAGTATTTGCGGTTCACTTCGTGGTCTGCTCCGTCCCGGCTTCAACTGGTTGCGCTCGAGCGCACGGGCGACGCATGGACCGAAGTTGGAGTCATCGGGATTAGAAAAGCGACCAGCTACGTCCACGGCGGGGTCTACCTGTACGGAAACGGACTCGTCAGACTTCGTCGAAAATGAACGGGAAAGCCACGCAGAGACTAAGAACTCCAAGCTGATCTCTGTCATCTAACGGCGCCCCCAAAAGGTTACGCAAAAGATCTTTTGCGATCTCGGTCGGACGGCAATGTCGCTGGATAACCTCCTCCCAAGGTGTCCGCTCAATTGGAGCCACTCCAGCTCTTCCTGGGTCAACGCAAGTGGCGCATGAAGCCGCCCTTCGGTCGTCTATTTCGAGTGCAAACACTACAAGAAAGGGTTCGTCAGATTCGATGAATGACTCACCCTCTTTGGCGCTATTTCCTCAGATCGGGTTCCACACGGTGTGATGGTCACAAGTGTCAAACGACCGGGGCAAAGTTACTCAGTCAGTGAGGGGGATATAGCGGCGCGCATTTAGACCTTAGATGTGCGCCGCTCGCGACTACCCCCTTCTGAACTACTGGATGCTCAGTGGCGGCACGATAGTCGTAGGCAACCCGAGAGCTGCTGCCGTGACCATAGTCAGCGGCCACATGTACTGGTCGGAAGAAGAAGTATTACACGTCGAGGAACCGTCACTGCCTTGAATCGAGAAGCCGGAAAGGGACGGCTTGACTGATGCGCACGTCCCGTCAGCTAGGATGCTGCTGGCTGTGGGCACGACGAAACTGTCGAATGATCGAGAGTACACGAAGTGCTTGCCGTAAATGTAGCGTTGGGTCGATGTGGTGCCAGAGTTGAGGTAGCCGGCACCCCCGCAGGTCCCTGACGAATAGCTGGTGTAATAGATTTGAGCGCTATCGAACGTTCCATTCCATTCGATCTCGCCGAGGTGACCGGTCGAGGTAACGATCATCACAGTGCTGCGGTCAGTGCTCAGGATCGTTCCAAGGGAGGCTCCGTTGCTGTCCACCAGCGTCGTCAGTGCACCGCCGCCTCCACCGTCCGCACCGTCCGCACCGTCCGCACCGTTGCAGACATATTCTACGGAATCCACTTCGCCCGAGTCGAGCACGCCGTTGCGGGCCGTACCTGTAGGAGTGCCGTCGTCCAAGCCGGTTTCGACGCGCAAGCCGCCGTCCGTGCAGGCCGCACCTGCCGACACCGTGGTGACGTTCACGAGCGAGTTGAAGCCGTTGGTCCCGTCGGTGCCATCCGTGCCATCCGTGCCATCCGTCCCGTCGGTGCCATCCGTCCCGTTGGTGCCGTTGGTGCCATTGGTCCCGTCGGTGCCGTTACAGACGTATGATGTGGAGGTCACTTCGTCAGGGTGGAGAATACCATCCCGTTCGGTGCCCGCACCGGTTCCGTCGTCTAGGCCCGAAGTCACCACCCGGCCCCCGTTGGCGCAGTTCATTCCCGCTGCCTCCGGGTTCACGTTTACAAGTGAATTAAAGCCGTTGGTCCCGTCGGTGCCATCCGTCCCGTTGGTTCCGTTGGTTCCGTTGGTTCCATTGCACACGTAGGTGCTATCCAACACTTCCCCGGAACTGAGCACACCATCGCCTGCGATTCCATTTCCCGCGCCGTCGTCGAGCCCCGAGTCGATACGCTGACCACCAGCACTACAATTGGCGCCTGCATCTTCGGCCACCACGAGCACCAAAGACGAGCTGCCGTCTGCGCCATCCGCTCCGTTTGTGCCATTTGCGCCGGAGAGTCCATTGCAGGCGAATTCGGTGGACAGAATCTCGGTACCTTCTAATTGGCCATCCAGTGCGGTGGCCCCGTCGCGTCCATCATCTACGCCCGCGAGCAGACGTGTTCCTCCCGTGGGGCAAGCACTGCCAGCGGGCTCGGCAACGAGCTGAACGAGAGTGCTATCGCCGCGGACACCGTTGCAAACGGTGTATTCTCGGTCCACCTCTTCACTTTGGAGTACACCGTCACCGCCGTTGAAGCCATCGCCATCATCCAGACCGAACTCGATCAAAGACCCGCCAGCGGGACACTCGCTAGTGGCACCCACGCTGGTAGTTCGCATCACCTGCGCAGCCACTGCCGTGCCGTTGGCACCATTGCAGACGAATGAGTCGGAGCGCACTTCGTCGTCGCCCAAGTTGCCATCGCTGTCGGAATCCACCCCAAGCTCGATGTGCTGGCCGCCAGTGGTGCAGTTCGACCCACTCGGCTCTTCCGTGACTCTGACCAACGCCTGCGCGGCGTCTTTGCCATCCGCACCGTCTTTGCCGTCCGCACCGTTCGCGCCGTCCTTGCCTTTGCCGTCGCAAATGTACCGAGTTGACCGAACTTCGCCGTCTTGAAGCTTACCGTCGCCAGGCGTTCCATCGTCCTTACCGTCGTCATACCCAATCGCAACTCGACTGCCGCCGCTGGCACAATTGTCGCCAGCGGGTTCCGCCACGAGACGAAGCAGTGGTATCATTCCGTCGGCGCCATTGCACATAGCTGTCGAGGACGACACCTCATCATCGTCCAGCTCGCCGTTTGCGTTCAAGTCCTGACCTACGCTCAGCAACGAGCCACCGTACTCGCACTGATCTGCGTTATCCAGCAGCGTGCTGCGCGTCAGAAGCCCAGAGTTTTCGCTCATGTCGTCCGTGCACGCCAGGGGCATGACCATGGTGATTGTAATGAGAGAGGGAAAACGAAGATGGGTAATGCGCGCCATGAGAGCTCCTAGATGTGGATGAGTCGCCAGCGCAGGTGGACAGTCGCTGTCCAGTCGTAGCTGACTTGGGCCCTAACGTCCCGCAGCCAGAGGGCTTAAGCTCGAGGCATAGAAGGCATAGGTCGTTGTCGCTATGGGGATGAGGCTATTGACCCTTTGCGGCTTCCCACGTACCTACCCGGTGAGGGCGGCCGAAGCAATCTTTGTCTCGATTGCTGCTGATGGAAAGCTGAGCCAGCCGAGCACCGTTGCGGCTAGGGTTAGGCTGTGCGCCAAGGTAAACGCGGTAAAGGCGGCGACCAGGGCGTGAGCGGCTCACCTATCGCCAGTTTCTGGCCGACAAGCAGCAGGGCCGCGAGCATAAAGAAGTGCAACGTCGGTTCACGCAAGAGACGCGTCACCATCGTCTTCTGCGCACTGTCACTGCGCTCGCGCCTCGCGTCAGCCATGGGCTCTATTTGAGGGATGACTCAATCATCACATCCGATGGGTTCTGTACTGAGGGCCACATCGTCGTACCAGATGGTGCCGTTGCCGCCGTTGTAAACTTGGTTCCCGAATTTTACCATTTGGAAATCCATGGGCCAGGGTGACGGCGCCGGACAGGTGGACGCGTCTTGCGTGGCCATGCACCAATTGTCGGGTAAGGCATGAAGGGTTTCAATCTCCGTCCCGTCAATCCAGATGCGGAACTCGCCCATGGACTTGTCCCACAGTGTTTCAACGCAGTACCAAGTGTCGCCCTGCAGCGTGTACCCATTCGGATCTGGGGCGTCCGCCGGATTGCCCCCGCTCACGTAACCGCTGGAGCACAAGGTGTCGTCACTCGGAATGTGATTCAAATCCAAGAGTTGGTTCGGCGCGACACAGCCGGGGCTCGATTGGCCAAAGCGGAGTTCATCGCCGTTGGTGTCCGCGGAGGCGCCCACGATGAATCCGGTGTGCCCGCTCATGGAGGTCGTCGGATTCTCGAAGTTCATATAGGCGCGAAAGTAGAGGACCCCACCCGCTGGGAATCCGCTCGTGTGCTTGAGAAAGCGCCCCGTCTGGCCCAACTCCTCCACCCGGACCGAGCCGGTGCCGCTATGTCCCTTCGTCCCGTCCCACGCGGGGGCAGCTCCTACGACAGCCCATTGCGCCGTATCGATGGAACCGCTTTCAAAGGTATCACAGTAGATGTTGGCACCAGTACAACCCGTGGACTGAGCGCTATCTCCCCCAGTTCCAAGACCGCCCGACCCGAGATCGCCCACGTCTCCGCCGGACCCGAGATCGCCTGTGCCGCCGCCCGACCCGAGATCGCTGCCCCCGCTCCCGTTTGCTCCCGCGCTGCTGCCCGTGCCGGATTGGCCCCCTGATGCGGGGCCCTCGCCTGTGCTGCCGCCCGACCCGAGACCGCCGCTTGCGGCGCCACCACTCGAGGTGTCTCCGTTACCGTTCGTCGACGGCGCGGATGAGCACCCTGAGGCTGTCGAGGCAATGATGAAAGATGTAAGAATGAAGGCGGAAGCAGAGTCGTGTCTCGTCATGGGCAAGGAAGAATGCAGAGGGTTGGTTGGAGTTCGGAGTAAGGAATACCGAAGCGTATCTGTGGAATCCTACCTGGCAAGGAAGAGCGCGCATGAAGAACGTCGCTGTGGCGATACTCAAGGTGGACGCTCAGACCTTTTTCACTGGAGAAACTGCTGCGGTCTTGTCCTCAAGGTGTTCAGAGCACGTGATTGAAGCTGAGCGATTGTAATACGACGTCGTCTCCCGGGGCCGTGCGCGCCTGGCTCGAGCCGCTGTCGTCGAAGAAGTCATTGGCCTCGTCGGACGCAATCTGTAGGCCACGACTCATGCTGCCGCAGGGTTCGTCGGTTACAGTCAGTCCCCGGTGTGAGTCACCGCAAGCGGGGTTGCCTTCTCCGAACAGATTGCCCATTGCCTGCTCGACGGGTGCCGATCCAGGCTGCCCCGACTCGCCTTGCAGCGCCGCCTGGAGATCATCCAGAGGTCGCAATGACGCAGCAATGTAGATGCGTTCCGCGCCTAAATCTTCGTCGTTGAGGGTGAAGACCTGACCCCCGGGAGGAATGCGCACCGTCTTTTCTGCGGGCAGCGGGTTGGTCAGCCGGGAGATGGCCGGGTTGGGGAAAAGCACGTCGAGCTCTTGGTCTTGATGGTACTGGAAGACGTAAACGTACGCGGGCTGACTCACGTCCACGCCGACCACCACTTGGGCGCCTGTATGTAGGGTGTCGCCATCCTTCAAAATGCGGGGGGTGTCGCCTGGTGTGTCCTTGGCCTGCACCGTGAGCTGCGCCGCGAGCGTTGCCTGCTTGCGCGTCTCAGGCGGTACGGTCATCTCGTAGGCATCGGCCAAGGTGGCGCGCACGGCCTCGGGATTGCCCTGGGCGGCAGAGAGCAGCATCAACTTCTCACGCAACTCACGGAAGTGCGCTTGTGTCGTCGACAGCTCGCGCTGAAAGTCGTCCGATTTCATCTGACAACTGTTGTAGACCCGACAGGTCTGAGTGAACTGCACCTGGGCATCGGTCGCCGCAGCGTCGATGTCGCGCAGGACGCGCGGCGCATTGTGGAGACCGGCCGCGACATACTTGGCATCCAGTGTCGCTTCGAACTCGTGGCCCTCGAACTGTACGACCGTGTTGCAGTCCATCGTGAGGATGGTTTGACCTGCGTTGACCGAACCAGAAGGGCATCGCAGCTCCTTTCCAGGGCGCACGGCCTCGTTGTTCTTGGCCGCACTACCGCAGGCAGTGGCGAACGAAAGAGTGAGAGTCGAGGCCAGAAAACGAAGTAGGGAGCAAGCGGATGAATCTTGATGCATGACCAGATGATACACAGCGGGAAGCGTCGATGAACAGATGGGGAAAACGAGATATGTGCAGAATTTCGTATAGCTTTTAGTGCAAGCTGGACCAGCTCAAGGCCATTGCTCTAGTCATTTGTTCTTGTAACGTAGCTACGACGATGATGACCTTCAGGCTCGCTACCTTCCCCTTCCCGTGGCGCTCTTTCTCGCCCCGACTGGCCCGTCCTCTGCTGGCTCTCGCCCTGTCGTCCTTGGGCTCGAGCGTGGCGACTCCTGTGGCGCGGGCCCAGACTCCTACGCAAGTCGATCAAAAGGACTTGACGCGTACCCAAGCGGCCCACTCCCAAGCCAAGGAAGGACTGACACTGCTGAGTGGTCCGCGAGTGGACGAAGGCCTCACCAAGATTGATGACTCTCTGAACACCTTGGAGTTCACCCTGGGGCCTGACCACGAGTTCGTTGTCGCGCTGCGCAAGGTCTTGATTCGATTCTACGAGACAGAGCGTCCAGATCCGACCAAAAAGCAGGCAGTGCTCGATCGCGAGCAACGCGCGCGCTCATCCCAGTCCCCGTCCCCAAACACCCCGTCCCCGACTGGCTCGACCGACACCAGCCAAGCGGAGCAGCAGCTCAAGGCGGCGATGCTGGCCTTTGCGGCCCACGACTACGTGCTCGCGCTCCAGCTTTTTGAACAGGCGCTCCCCGCCCTACCCATGCTTGACTCGAATCTAAAGATGAAATCGGGCGTACACACCATTTGGGCCCGACTGTATGATTTCAATCTTCGCTACGATCAGGCCGAGCGGTTGCTAACCGAGCTTGTGACCGAGATCGAGCAAGAGCAAGGCCCCAGCTCGCCGCTGTTGCAAGAGCCCCTCTACGCCTTGGTGATGCACTATCTGCAGCGCAACGCCTCAGCAGAGATGCTCAAATACGCGCAGAAGCAAGTTGTAGCCATTTCTGCCAACCAACCCGGCTCGACCCGACACACCGAAGCGCTGTTACTGCGTGCCATCGCCCACGTGAACACACATCAGCCCCGGCTTGCGCTCGCCGATCTAAACGAGGCGAAGAAATGGATGACCCAGCAGGCAAAGCCTGATGCAGCCCAGGCCGTCGAACTACTGCAGACCATGCGCACGGTGCACTGGGCCTTGGGCGACAAGAAGAGCGCCGTTTTGATGTCGCGTTCGGCCTGCGCCGCAGGACAAGCGGCGGGCCCCGGTCCGATCCGCACGATGACCCTAGATAACTGCGTGCAAACTGCATTGCTCGACCAGAAGTTTCCCACCGCAGCTACCCTGCTCAAAGACAAACTGCGCGCCCTCGAAGAGCGGGATGGGCCTTACCCCTCACTCGTCTGGGCCGAAACCGCCAAGCAACTCGCCCGCGTGCAGGTGCTACTCAATCAACCCGAGGCTGCTTTGACCTTGTACCAGCGTGTGGCGCGCCTTGAAGAGGACCGCATGGAGCGCGAGCTGCTCACCGGATCGGAACGACAGAAGCGCGAAAAGTTTGGTGTGTATCAGCAGACACTCCACGAAGTGCTCGATCTGGGGGGCGCGCAGGATGGAACGGGAGCTTGGCAGCAGTTGGGGCTGCGACTGCTGCTCGAACGCAAGGGTCGCGTACTCGACATCGAAGCGCGCCAAAAACAAGCGTATCGTACGGTCACCGATCCTGCGACGCGGAAGCTCATCGATCGCCAAATGCAGGTGCGCGCCCTGATGACCGGTCTGTCCCTCAAGGGAGAAACCGAAAGGCACGGACAAGGAGAATTCTCCACCCAGCTCGCCGAACTGCAAAAAGAAGACGAAGAGCTCACGCGTCGGTTGTCCGAAGCGAGCGACGCCTACCGCAGGCAGACGACTCCCATCACGGTCGAATCAGTCCAGGCTGCTCTCGAGAAGAACACTGCTCTGATCGAATATACGTTTTACATTCGCCACGACCCGACGACCGGCTACCCCATCGATCTCCGTCTGGTCGCCTACTTGCTTACGGCTCAGGGGCCAGCACGTGCCGTCGAACTCGGTGACGCTGGTGCCATCCTCAAGGCCGTAAGCGCAACGCGCCGCGTGGTCGGAGATCCGCAGGCCGATCCGCAGTCCGCACTGGATCAGCTCACCGCGCTGATTTGGGCCCCGGTCGCAGCCCATTTGCCCACGCACATAGAACGCGTGCTGCTTGCACCTGACGACAGTCTTAACTTGGTGCCCTTCGGGGCTTTGAACGCTAGAGACGGCAAGTATCTCGTGCACAAGTACGAGCTTGACTATCTGGGCAGCGGTCGTGATCTGGCGCGCCGCTGGGGTGATCAAGTTGCGCGGACTGCGTCCGTCGTGGTCGGTTCGCCCGATTTTGCTCGTCAGCTGCCCGGGGCGGGTGGGGCACGTTCGGGGGACTTGGCGCGGGTTGTCTTTCCCCCGCTACCAGGCACAGAAGAAGAAAGCCGGGCCATTGCTCAGCTATTGCCCCAGGCACAACTGCGCCTACACGAGCGGGCGGACAAAGCCACGATGATGCAGCTGCATGGTCCTTCGGTGTTGCACGTCGCTACCCATGGATTCTTTCTGGATCTTCCGCCCCTTGATATCGAATCAAGCCGCGGCTTCAACATCACGCCGGAGCTGCCACCGCCTCCCTCTCCCGTCGAGCCCTGGCGCACAGAAGATCCGCTCATTCGCAGTGGTCTGGCCTTGACTGGAGCCAATACCCCGGGAAGCGCCGCGGGCATTTTGTCGGCATTGGAAGTCACTGGCATCGATCTCGGCGGTACCGGCCTGGTCGTGCTTTCGGCCTGTGAAACGGCAGTCGGTAGTACCGACTCGGGCCGTGGTGTTTACGGCCTGCGTCGCGCACTGACCATCGCCGGATCTGAGGCGCAGGTGATGAGTTTGTGGAAGGTCGATGACAGTGCCACACGTGACTTGATGATTGCTCTCTACCAACAACTCGCACAGGGCACAGGGCGCGGAGCCGCTCTACGCACGGCGCAGCTGAATCTATTGGGCGATGTGAAGCGGCGTCACCCCTACTACTGGGCGGCATTCATCCCCTCGGGCCAGTACGGACCGATGGATTTTTCGTTTCAAGCTCCGGTTCCGCCCCCTAGTGCGGAGCTGAAGTCGGCTTCGGCTTCCTCGACGCCAGCCAAGACCCGGAACGAAATCTACGCATTTGCGCGCCGCAGTAAGGTGGCGTTCGGCGCACGTGGGGTGCGCATCGAAAATTTGCTCGTTCAACCCAATCGCACGGGTGCTTTGGGTACGGTCAGCTGGGAAGTGCCCCTGCTAAGCAACCTGCGTGAGTCGGATCACCCGGGACTTGCCTTCCATGACGCCATTCTGATCGAGTTGGCGCTCGGCACTGTGGTCAGTCCGCGCCACGAGTATTCGAGCGGCAAGAAAGAGAGCGTCTGGGCGATGAGCTACCAAGGCGGCTACGAGCTGGGTCTGGGCTTTGCGACCTTGCCCGTGAGTCTGATGGTAGGATTGCGGCCCACCTATCGGGGCATGCGCGTGGGTGACGTGCGCCAGCGCGCGTTTTCGCTGCCAGGCTTTGGGCTGTTGGAGATCAGAATGGGCGAGCATTTATTGGTGGGGCGCGGTTGGTACGGAACCCTGTTGGGCAAGCAGGTCGTCTTTGGCGCGAGCGGCGAATTCGACTGGGACGACGATTGGTTCATACGAGGACAATTTGAACAGACCAAGTACAAGACCCAAGTTGGCGTGAGCTCTTCTGACGATAAACAATCTGCGGCACGACAAATTGCCTCGACCGTTAGCCTGAGCGTAGGAGGCTTCATCCAATGAACCGCACGCGCCTCTTGTGGTCTGTTGCCTTTCTTTCCCTGGTGCCTCTCTCGGGCGCTTGCTTGCAGGGAGATCCCAATCCCTACTACGCGGCCCACAGGAGTGGTGAAGCAAGCTCCAACTCGGATGAGTCCACGTCCTCCGACCTGATCCCCATGAGTGCCGATGTGGCGCGTGGGAACGGTCGTGAGCCCATCGCACCTGGGACGGAGTGTTCGCCTCGCGCCGGCGCAAAGACGATGGTCGTATTTCAAAACGGCTACCCTGAGCGCGATTTGGAGCTCTTCTGGGTCGGCTTCGATTGTGTCGAGCGTTCCTACGGAACGATTACTGCGGGTAGCTCCCTCTCGCAGAGTACCTACGTGGGTCATGTGTGGCGACTGCGCGCAAGGGGCGAACTGTACCACGAGTATGTTGCGGAGGAGTTGTCGAACCAGCTCGTCCCGCTGCCGTAGTCAAGACACGCACCTCGCGTTCACAACGGGCGCTCGGGTCCATCTGGTCAACGATATGAGTATCGGTTGCCGCTCGCCTGACTGTGTCCTTCAGCTGTAACGAGAGTCGCTTGCCCGAGTCCGTAAACTTGAGCACTGCCAACAGCAGTTTCCGCTCAAGCCGGAATATTCGAGGACGGGAGAAACTTGGTCCGACCACCGGCCCCAGCGCGTCTTAGTTGCACGAAGACCTTTGCACTTCACACTTGGTGGACCTACCAGCGCAGCCGCTGGCTCGTGTCCGCCCCCCCCCAATCAAGCCTTTGTAGAAAATTTATATGGAAAACTCACACATGTCCTTCGATTCACCCACACACACGGAAGACGCGTCAAATCCCAAAGCGACGACAAGCAAACGGGGTCTACGGACCATCTCCAATCTGGCGCTCCTGGCCGCTGTCAGTACTGCGGCTGCGGCACTGATCTCAGGTTGCGGCGGTGATGGCGCGAGTAGCGGCAGTGGGACCAGCGGGAGCGGCGAAAATGGTACGGGGGGCGGTGCAGGCACGTCCACCGGCGGGAGTGGCGAAAATGGCACGGGGGGTAGTACTTCGGGCACGGGTGGTGTCGGCACGTCCACCGGCGGGAGTGGCGAAAATGGCACGGGGGGCAGCACTTCGGGCGCAGGCGGGGGCGAAGGCAATGGTACGGGGGGCAGTGGGTCGGAGGACGGTGTCAAGTGGAGCAGCGCGAAGTGGGGAGGCGGCGGCTACGTCTCAGGTCTGATCTATCACCCGACGACTGCGAACCTACTTTATGCGCGTACCGACGTCGGAGGAGCCTATCGGCGCGATCCGACGACCTTGGCTTGGGTGCCGCTCACGGATGGATTCGGCGCAGCCGAAAACTTCCATCAAGGAGTCGAGAGCATCGCGCTCGACCCGAATGATGACAACATCGTGTATATGGTCACGGGCGTCTACGTCTCGGCCGAGGCGACGGCCCGCCTCTACATCTCGAAGGACCGGGGTGCTACCTGGAGCACGGTGGTCGATCTGCCCTTTGCGGCGGGCGGGAACAATACCGGTCGCGCCATTGGCGAGCGTCTGTCGGTCGATCCCAACAAGCCGTCGACGCTGTTTTTCGGTTCCCGCACGGCCGGTCTGTGGACGAGCACCGATTCGGGAAAGACCTGGGCTCAGGTGAGCTCGCTATCCTCGGCCAAGTTCGATGCGGACCAGCTGAACGCGGTGGGCGGTTCTGCAGTTGGGGTGGAGCTGACCATCTTTGATACCACAACCAAGGGCACCGGAAGCGCCACCTCTACCATCTATGCCGCTATTGCTCCTGACTATGTCACTCGGGCGGGATTGACTTCGATCCTCTACCGCTCGACCGACGGGGGCGCGAACTGGAGTCCGGTTTCGACTCCCGTCTCCGACTACTATATTCCTCATATGGTGCGTGCCGACGACGGAATGTTCTACGTAGCGTTTACGAAGGGTGTCAGCCCAGGCGATCCGGGCCCGGCGAGCCTGTACAAGTTTGACGGAACGAACTGGACACTTCTTAGGAGCAACGATTCTGGGGGGTACGGCGGATTGTCTGTCTCGGGCAGCGGGTCGACCACTCGTATCGCGCTCGGCGTCAGCGGCACTTGGGGGAACTTCGACGGTCAAGAGGTGGTGCAGGTCTCCGACGATGGAGGCGGTAACTGGCACGAGATTGCCGCCACGATGCCACATACACCAGCGAGCGATGAGTTTTCCGGATGGATCGATGATGTGGAAATCGATCCGAGCGACCCTGACCACGTGATGCACGTCTATGGAGGCGGCATCTGGGAAACCTTCGACGCCTCAGCGTCGAGCCCCAGCTGGTCTCTTGGCGTCGAGCAACTCGAGGAGACCTGCACCTTGTCTCTCACGACTCCGCCGAGCGGGGCACCGTATACGCTGCTCAACGCTTCTGGTGACGTGGGCGCTTGGGTCTATACCGATCTCTCAAAGACGCCTACGTTGAGCCCCTACAAAGCGTGGAGCAACGGCAACTCCCTCGACACGGCGTGGTCCGATCCGGCCTACGTTGCCGCCTCGGTCCTGATGAACAACACCGAGGAGGGGGCGGGGTTCTGGTCAGGAGATGGCGGCAAGACGTGGGCGGAATTCGAGACATTTCCGACGGGAGCTGTGGATCACGCTCGAGAAGCCTCGAACGTTGCCGTCACAGCGCGCAACAACCTCGTCTGGGCTCCCACTGATTCGATCCCCTCCTACACCACCGACAACGGCTCGACCTGGACTCCGACGGACCTCCCAGCTTTCACGATCAACGAGGGATGGCCGCACGCCTACCGGATGATCGCCGACAGACAGAACCCGAACAAGGTCTACGCTTATGACTCGGGCGGCGTGTGGTGGGGAACGTCCGGCAAGGTCTTCGTCTCGACCGACGGAGGACATACCTTCACGCTCAGCGATGGCTCGGTGTCGGCGAATCTTCGCGCGAATCCCTATAATTTAACCTCCCTCGCGGTCAATCCGCATGTCGAGGGCGATCTCTGGCTGGCCGACGGCAATGACGTCTACCACTCAGAGGATTCCGGAAGCTCGTGGACGAAACTGAATGTCTTCGCGTCGATCTGGGGATCACGCGATCCCTCCCAGTGGCCCGAGGTTCAGGGTGCAACGGATATTGCTCTCGGCAAGGCTAAAGATGGCGCCTCGTACTCGGCCGCGATCTATGTGCTGGGGGTGATCGACGACGTTTGGGGCGTGTATCTCTCGGAGGACGGTGGAGCGACCTGGACTCGCTTCAACGACGACGCGCACCAGTTCGGTGGACCAGGAGTCATCGCAGCCGATCAGGACGTGTACGGCCGCATTTACCTCGGTGGAAGCTGCCGAGGCATTCTGTACAGCAACTGAGGCGCAGGTCTACTCAACCGAACCCGGCGCAGAACGACAATACGCTACGCGGATGCCGTAGCCTTCGTTCTGCCGCCGGGTGCCACTTGGGCGCGGAGGATGACGCTCCTTTCTCGATGTGCTGGCCCTCGCTAGAGCGCATCCACTAGAGCGCATCCACTTCAATGCAAAGATCGTCGATCCGTAGATCGCTGACGTCGCCATTTCGACGGACTCCCAGGGAGACGGAAACAATCTCGTCGCCGTCGAAGAACGAGTTTTCCGACGCGTAGTTCACGAAGGCCAACGCATCCATTGATGGAGAAAATATCTCCGAGGACAAGAGTAATTCACCCTCAACGTGGGCCACGAAAGTGAGGTCTTTCTTTCCGTTGGTGGTCAACCAGTATACATCCCAGCTGATCTCGCTACCGGGAATCTTCACATTGGCATCATACTTTATGGCGTTGGGGGCCAGACCCCCGGCCTCGTAAAGCTGCACCGTAATCCAACCCTCCAGCGAGCCTTCGTTGAAAGTACAACGCTACCTTCGCTCGGTTCAAGACCCAATCCTTTGCAGGGCCTTCCATGCCTCTGAGCATGGGCGTGACCCTCATTCGAGGAGCGCGAGCATTTCCTTTTGGGAGAGCTTCGCTGACAGTGCCTTTCCGTCGAGCACCGCGCGGGCGAGATCTCGCTTGTCGTCCTGGAGGTCGAGGACCTTTTCCTCAATCGTGTCTCGGGCGATCAGGCGCCAAGCAAAGACGGGCTTTTCCTGACCGATGCGATGGGTCCGATCGATGGCTTGGGCTTCGGCGGCAGGATTCCACCACGGATCGAGCAAGAACACCGTATCGGCCTCGGTGAGATTCAAACCGACGCCCCCGGCTTTCAAACTGATAAGAAAGGCCGAGCAGTCATCCGCTTCACGAAACCGTTGGACGACCTGAGAGCGACGAGTCGTCGCGCCATCGAGATACTCATGGGGGATGTCGCGCGCACCGAGCTCTGTTGCAAGCAGCTTCAAGAGACTCGTGAATTGTGAGAACACGAGAGCCTTGCGCCCTTCTTCGCGCAAGGTGGCGATGCTGTCGCATACGGACTGCAGTTTGACGCCCGTTTCATCGCAATCGTCGTCGAGCAGACGCGGATCGCAGGCCGCTTGGCGGAGGCGCATGAGCGCTTCCAAGATCAAGGGAGACAGTTCCTTCGAACGCCTCTTTTGGGCGGCTGCGATCTTGGTGCGGTAGTGCTCGGCCATGTCGTCGTACAGCCGGCGGTGAGCACTCGATAGTTCCAGACGCCACGCTTGTTCGGTGCGCTGAGGCAAGTCAGGGGCTACTTGGTCCTTGGTGCGCCGAAGCAGAAAAGGGCGCACTCCGACCTTCAGCAGATCGAGCGCCGATCCGTCCAGGCGCGACGGCGGCTTACGCCCCTTTCCTAAGTAGCTGAGCATCCCCGGATTGAGAAAGTCGAAGATCGACCACAAATCGCCGAGATTGTTCTCAATCGGAGTGCCCGTCAGCGCGATGCGGACGTCGCCCTTCAACGCCTTGGTCACCTTGCTTGCGACGGTGGAGGCGTTCTTCAGATTTTGCGCCTCGTCGATGACGATGGTGTCGAAGTGCATCGACGTGAAGAGCTCGGCATCGAGACGCAGCGTTGCAAAACTGGTGACGATGATGTCCGTTTGCTTCAGGCTCTTCTCGTCGCGCGCACGTTCGCTGCCGAGGTGGACAGTCACGTCGAAATGTGGGCAGAAGCGCGCGGCCTCGCTCGCCCAATTGTCGACGACGGATCGGGGTGCCACGACCAGGCGAGGACGGTTCGCCGCACGACGAGTCTTCTTGGTTGGGCTTTTCTTGGGGCTGCGCGTGTGAAAGAGAGCCAGCACTTGGATCGTCTTGCCAAGACCCATGTCGTCAGCGAGGCACGCGCCGAGCCCCAAGTTGCAGCGCTGGAGCAGCCAGGCGACGCCATGTTGTTGATAAGGTCGAAGAGTCGCCGCAAAGCCAGGAGGCAAGTCGAGGGAAGGAGTTGAGCCCCCGTCTACGAGGAGTTGTGTTAGTTTTTCGAACTGGGCGTCGCGCTCATGCTGGGTGCCGGAAGTGAGCTCATCGACGACTCCCACCTGGGCTAGAGAAAAGCGCAGGACGTCGCCGGTTGCGGTGCCGGTTTGGAGGCGCTCGAGCCGCTGGATCCAGCTTTCGGGAAGCAGACCCATCGAGCCGTCATCGAGCCGAACGAAACGTTGGTCGAGGGCGCGCTTTTTCAAAGCGCGCACCAGATCGGGAAGCTGGAGCGCTTGGTCCTCGAACTCGAGCCTTCCGTGCAAATCGAACCAGTCCTTGCCCGAAGAAACCCGGGTGGAGGCGGAGGACATCGTTCGGTAGCGTCCGTTTTCTCCGTAGACGTCCCATCCGCGTTCGACGAGGTGGGTTACCGCACTCGGAAACAGCGCCTTCTTGAGGCGTAGCTCGCCGCGCGCGCTGATGGCATCCTGGGGGCCCAATCCCTTGCCCGAAAGCCCCGCCTCTGCGAGCTCTCCGGGGACTCGAGCCTCCCCTTCGTGATCACGTTGGAGCGCGACCTGGTCTTCCCAACAAACGAGGGAGTGACGGTCGTCGGACCAGTCGACCTCTTGCTCTGCATAGCGAAAGGAAACTGTAGCCCGCAGTCCGCGTTCGTCGCGCAGGCGTAGTATCTTTCGAAGAGCTGTGGCTTGCCGCTCGATTTTCATGCCGGCGGGGAGTGAAATCGTGCATGATCCTCGTTCAAGCTGATCGGAAAGGAACTCTTGTTGCTCATCCGGTCTCACCGTGACGGGGCCGTTTCGAGACAGGGCCTGAAACCAGCGCAAGTCGAGAGTCGAGGCGAAGCGAAAGACGCAAGGGGAGCGCTTCGCCGAAATCCGAATGGCGCAGTTTCCACCCACGGGCTCGATGTGTGATTCGGGACTCGGAGACACGATGTCGTGCGACTCGGCCCCCCAATGAAGCGTTCCGCGGATCGACCACTTTCCGTCCGCACCTTCGCTGGCGACGGCGAGGAGTTCGACACGGGCTAGCTCCTCGGTCCACGAAACGGCGACGACCTCTGTTTCGTCTCCTTCGATGAACAGGCGTTGTTCGCGCGCGAGGAGCGGCAGGAGTTCGCCCAAGCTTTCCAGTATGTCGGAGCTCGAAGTTCCATAGATCCCCAGCGCGTACAGAAAAGCCCGTTCGCTTGGCTCTTCGCAGGCGTTCCGAAAAGGACCTGCGTTGTAGATCCGTTGGAAGCGCCCCTTCTTCGTCAGTCTGCCTAGATACAAAGATAGGCCGTGCGGTTCGGGCGTTATGAGATAGACGGGTTTGGTCGCGGGCGGCTCGACCGTTTCGACGAGCTCGAACTGACGGCGCAAATGGCTGTAGCCGAAGTCGCGACGTGCTTCGATGACGCGCGAGAAACTCTCTTCTAGCGGTTCTT
Source organism: Polyangiaceae bacterium (assembly GCA_050300635.1). Classification (GTDB taxonomy): domain Bacteria; phylum Myxococcota_A; class Polyangia; order Polyangiales; family Polyangiaceae; genus NIC37A-2. Next base: position 164,838 of record JBNKYC010000032.1, on the reverse strand, counting down.
CGTCAAGGACTTCCCAATCGTCGTCATCGTTTGCGTCCATGAGGCGGACTTTCGGTCCCAGCAGGCCGGGCCATGCCCTGTGGTGCAAAGCAAGGAGCGCGCACCAGACGTGTTTGCATACGTGTTCTCGTTGAAAATACGGGCAGGTGCAATCGACCATCAAGGGTGCATCGCCTGGCGCAGGTCGTACCAGTGCTTGTACGAAGTACTCGTATTGGCCTACGACAATGAGCTCAGCTTCAAACCCACTCATCGATTCGATACGGTAGCGTCCCTCGTCGAAGTATTTCGAGCCACGGCTCACAAGTGTGAGACTGAAGATCGAGGCGAGGTGTGCAATCGAATCGGGAACGACGAGGTTGGTCATGGCAAGAAGCGCCGGGCGGCGCACAGACGGTCTTACAAAAACTTCAGAAGGACAGCGAGTTTCACTGTCAAACAAAGTCCTATCTCGTGACTCGCAAGGGCGGTGGGCGCTGAGTCGATCAGAGCGCTGAGGTCAAAACAGTCGCCCTGGGGTGGCGAGTGCCATCCTCACTTCGCGCTCACAGGCGTCTCCGTAAGTCTTGAGCGCGGTACACACCACCTAAGCCTCACTCGAAAAGTCGCTGCAATCGAAATCGCTCTTCATTCTACCCGCGCAACTCGAACTTCGGCCGCTGTCCCGTGTCCATGTCCCTGATCGTAGTCTCGACTACTTCGGATACGAAGCCCCCTTCTTGTCGAAGACACGGTAGAGCAAGACGAGGAGGGGGACGACCGCGCACAGCACCACCACTAAACCGATATTCAGCCAGATCAAGGTTATACGCGGCGCAGCCGCAGTGGCGATGGTCAGCGGAGCCGACTCTATCCGCAACAGAACGGGATATTGAATGTAGAACCAGCCACCCAAGATCGCCAGAACCTGCGCCCCAGCTGCAAAGCGCATGAGCCAAACTCGACCAGTTTTCATGGCACCAGCCAAAACGAAAGTGGCGGCGAAAGCCACGGCTTGGCCAAACAACTGGACCGGTGACAGTCCACTTTGCGCGGAAACACGACCGCTGAGGTGACCCAAGAGAAGCACCCCACCGCCCAGCACAAAGGTCGCTAAGAAGAACCCCCAGATTCGCCGAGCGATCATCTTTCGCTCCGCTTCGCTTTCGGTCAGCTCTCCGTAGAAAAACACCGAAGCAACGTACCCAAACAGCGAGGCAATGAAGGCACCGCACACGGCAGCGAAGCTGTCCCACCACGGAGCTACGTAGATCTGATAAAAACTGGGGGCCTCTTTCGACCCCGATGCCAGAGCGGGGTGAGTCGAAAGAAGACCAGCGAGAACAAGACCAAACGTGATGGGAGCCATCAGACTGCTGAGACGAAAGGCTGCAGAATACAAGCGCCTCAGCCCGCCGGGGTCCGGATCATACTTTCGAAGTGTGAAAAACGTACCGCGAACCAAGATGGCAAACAAAGCCAAACTGATCGGAATGTACAACCGGGTCATCGCCAGCGAATAGAACCGGGGAAAGCCCACGAACAAGATGACCACCACGGCGATGAGCCACACGTGGTTGGCCTCCCATACGGGCGCCAGGGTCTTTTGTAACTTCGTCTTTAGTTCCTTCGAACCAAGCGTTGCTTCGAGGATGCCTCCACCAAAATCGGCCCCGCCGAAAAGGACGTAGGCGGTCAGTGCCACGACCAGAAAAGTTGCGCTGATGACGATCATGTCTCGGCTCCCTCGATCAGTCGTGCTTGTTCGACGGAAAAGATGCGTCCGAGCACGAACATCGTCAGCACGAACAACACGGCATACAGACTCAAGATAACAAAGAACGTATATTGCTGTCCGGTCACCGGAGTGACGGCATCGGCAGTTCGAATGACTCGATACAGCACCCACGGCTGGCGACCAACCTCTGTCACGACCCATCCCGCCTCGAGCGCGATGAACCCGCTGGGCACGAGCGCACACAACAGCAGCAAGAACTTTCTTGACTCGAGCCATGCCGGGCGCCATTTGCGAGCGGCAAACCAAAAAACACTCACCAGCAAAAGCAGAGTGCCAATGCCGACCATGGTCTGAAACGCCAGGTGCGGGATCAAAACTGGGGGCCGATCTTCGAGCGCAAAGTCGTGGAGCCCAACGACCTCCGCGTCAAAGTCCCCATGCGCGAGAAAGCTCAAAGCTTTTGGAACTTCGATAGCGAAGCTGACCTCTTCAGTGCTTTCGTCAACCCAACCGCCCACGTACAGACCAGCCCCCCTTTCGGTCTCGTAGTGTGCCTCCATCGCGGCGAGTTTTTCAGGTTGACGGTCCGCAATCGCTTTTGCGCTCAGGTCACCAATCAAAGGCTGAACGAGTGACGCCACGGCCGCAAACGGCAAGATAATCTTCAAGGCGGAGCGGTGCAGCTCAGCGGCCCGACTAGCGCCCGGGCTCTTCAGGAGGCCAAACGCATGGAGTCCCGCGGCGGCAAATCCGGTCGCCTGAAACGCCGCCACCAACATGTGAAGCGCCTGCAGGGGCCAAGCTCGATTGAACATTGCCCCCCAAGGGCTGATGTTTTGAGCCTGCCCATCGACCCAGTCGAAGCCGGTCGGACTGTTCATCCAGCCGTTGGCTGCGATCACGAGGACTCCGGAGGCGAGGCCACAGATTCCCACCATCACTCCGGATACGAAGTGAAGGCGCTTGCCCATTCGATCCCATCCGTAGAGAAAGAGCCCCAAGAAAATGGCTTCGAGAAAAAACGCCGCGCCTTCGAGCGAAAAGGGCATGCCAATGATGGGCCCCGCGTGCTCCATGAAACCAGGCCAAAGCAAGCCCAACTGAAAGGAAAGCGCCGTTCCACTGACAGCGCCCGTCGCAAATAGAACAGCCGCCCCCTTCGACCACGCATGGGTCAGACGCAGGTGTACATCCGAGCCATGTTTCAGGTACTCGTAATGCGCAAGCGCCATGAAGAACGGGAGCACCATCGAAATGCTCGCAAAGATGATGTGAAAGATGAGGCTGAGCGCCATCGTGCTCCGCGCCCACGAAAGATGATCCATCTTTTCTCCTTTGGCTGGACCGCAGACTAGATCAAAAGGAGACACGACGCATTGAGCAACCATGAATCGTGGTCCGATCACGTGCTCGGTGTGGCCACCGATACGCACAGGCCTTCGAGAGACTAAGAATTCCAAGCTGTGAGGAGCTTGAGTTGATAGACAACCTTTCCGTCGGCAGAGACAGACAAGCTTTCGAGACTCAGCGGTGCCCGGGCGCAGTAGCGTTGGCAGTGGGAGACGAAGTCTGGTCTCGCTGACCCTTGGACCTACGGGGCTTTCCCCAAGACGATCGTGCCCCCGATTTTCTCGAAAGACTGCTGGTTCGTTGGGGTGAGGGTCAAAATCTCGTCTTGTACGCAGTAGTCGTAGGTCAAATCGTTCGAGATGGTGAGCGTGTCTCCGCTTACGGAGTAGCTCGAAGTTCCCATGGCATCGAAAGTGAGGTGACCCATGCCCGCGTATTGATTGAAGCTACCGACGCAGTCGCATCCGCCGGCTGTGGCATCTTGGCAATCGACTTTGTCAAATCCGAGTGAGCGTAGGGGGCCACCCACTTGGTCGCAGGCGACTCGGGTGTCCGAGACGTCGAGACATGAGTCGGCTAGTTCAATGATCACCGTTCCGGTCGTCCTTGTAGCGTCGACCATTCGCCCGCCTTGTTCGAACGATATGATTCCGGTGACCCCGAGCTCACCGGATGCAGGGCTCTCGTCGCAGCCTAGACCGAACGATCTCAGGTTTAACATGCCACTCAGCGCGAGGCAGGATGAACTGACGGTCCAAATTCCAGTGACGTCGCCACCGCAGCTGACGACATCATCGCAGCTCGCTTCGGGAAGGTTGCTTGGTCCACCGCCCAAGTTATCTCCACCGGTTCCATCTCCACCGGTCCCGGTTCCGCCAGTGCCCTGACCGCCGCGACCCCCGGCTGCCCCAAGATCGGGGCAATCACAGGCGCCCCAGCGGGAGCCGTCGTCCTCGCAGATCTGCACGCCATCGCAGAGGGCGCCGCTCTCGATACCACTGCAGGGCAAGGTCGAACCCGGATCGCAGACCCGGTTGCCATCGCCATCGCGGCCTCCATCGCCATCGCCGTCACCCTTGCGGTCCCCATCGCCGTCGCCGTCAGCGTCGCCATCGCCATCCCCCGAGGTGCTCGAGGCTCCGCCGTCGTTGTTCTGATCCGATTTGGAGAGGCCGCCACAGGCGAGATCCATGCTCAGGGTAGCGAGGAGTGCGAGTGAGAGGCTAAATCGGGTACGCATGATAGGCTCTTCGTAGGGCAGGCTGACGCGGCAGCGTAACCCGACGGAGTTTGCAACACTAGGTCACGTCAACCGCTTAGCGTATCGTTCGCCCGGTGCATCCGTCCCAAAGCATCCATGAACACCTCCCAACCGGCGGCTGTCCGTTGCGTTCCGTCCAGCGAGTTCTCCGACATCGCTCGCTCGATTCGTTGAGGAACATCCCCAACCCACTCCTTGTCGAGTCCATCTTTCCTGTGCCGCCCACAGCTTACTCACAGAAGAATCCCCCGACTCCACAAGAAAACACCTGCCCAAATGTGAAGAGGCTGGTTCCACTCAGTTAGAGGCATTCGGGCCGATAGGTCTTGATGCCATCCTTGTAGTAAAAAGGAGGATCACAAGACGCGGCAGCTTGGGCGGGCGCCGGAGCGACTGCGGGCGCCGGAGCGACTGGTGTTGATTCTGGCATTGGCCCAGGCTCCTCGGAGGACGCGGCGGGGCCAGGCGCTGGCGGCCCAACTTTCGGGGGCGCCTTCCAAGATTTCACCTTTTTCGGCGTCGCTTTTGCCGGCGCACCCGGGGTACTGCCAGTCGAATCCTGCTCTTGAGTCGCGACGTTTTCGCCCGATTCAAGAACTTTGTCAGGCTGAAGTGCTTCAACTTCGCGGGGCGCGCTGACTTGTTCCCGCCTGACTTGCTCTTGGGCCTCGAGATCCAGATCGAGTTCGTCAACCTGGGCAGAATCAGCGAAGTCCACAGAAGGAACCTCGTTAGATTTGGCTCCCATGACGACCCAGACAATAGCGGCCAAAGCGACGAGCGACACTGCCGCGAGCAACATCGTTCCTCGGCGGGACTGACCCTTTTCGACGGGATTGAGGTCATTTGCGACTGCAGCGACTGTCTCCTCACGGGACCGCAACGCCGAGGCCACTTGAGCAGCAACCCTGCGTCGGTCTTCCGTGAACGCCTCTGCAACGATTTCGCCCACTTCGCGCATCGAAGGTCGCAGTTCGCGCGTGGAACGATAGGCGTCTAATTCATTTCGAAATTCGAGAGCGGTTTGATGACGGTCCGCTGGATCGGGGGCGGTTGCCTTGCGAATGATGTCGATCAACTGTTGAGTGGCACCCGATTGAACGGGAACTTCGGGGATATCTCCGGTAGCCAGTCGATGCATCATGGCCGGCTCGCCCACCCCCTCCCACATTCGTTTGCCCACCGAGCTTTCCCAAAGAATCACTCCCACGGAGAAGATGTCGGCTCGCCGGTCTACGCGCCCCCCCAAAAGCTGCTCGGGGGCCATGTAGGATAGCTTGCCTTTGACTTCCTCTGTGACCGTGTCCGAGGTAGCCCCGGCCATCTTCGCTATGCCAAAGTCGAGGACTTTAGCCGTCCCGTCATAGGTGATCAGTATGTTTTGTGGGCTAACGTCCCGATGAATAATGCCCAAAGGAACACCATCGAGGCCTCTCAACTCGTGCGCATAGTGCAGTCCCGCCAACACATCGGAACAGACACTGAGCTGCATATCCCGCGTCAGGCAACCAGCCATTTGGATCTCAGCCAGGTTCTTACCCTGCAGATACTCCATCACCATACAGGGCGATTCGGTCTCGAGTTCAACGTCGTAGATTTGGACCAAATTGGGATGATTCAACTGGGCACATAGACGCGCCTCATCCACGAACAGCTTTCGGATTTTTGGATTACTGAGAGCTTGGCGTCGAATCGTTTTGAGCACGACCAGCTTCTCAAAACCGCCAGGTCCGTTGGCTTGCGCCAAAAGCACACGCGCCATGCCTCCTTCGCCCACGGTCATGAACGCCGAATATCTCATCCCGCCAGCGCCCGAGATGATTAAATTCTCTGTGCGATCGCTTAGGTCGTACACGGGCGCCGTAATCCTAAAAGGTTCCCGAAGCAATCAGGCCCAAGCTCTGGGGTGTTGGAGCGACCATCAAGGAAACTGGTGGTGCCGATTCACGCCGCTTCGGTCGGGCCAAGTAGACCACTCCGGCCGTGATCAACGCAGCAACGCCTACGGCCGCGGAGATATCGCCAATTAAATACATGGTCTTCATCTTGGAGAGATCATCGTCACTGCAGTCGGGTGAACATCGCTTGCCAAGATCGTTTTGTTCCGCCTTACTTAGGCTTGCAAGCACGCCGAATCCTGCGAGTCCGACCACGCCCACACCCACGAGGGGATAGACGGCAACCGGAACAGGTCGAGACACATCTTCCTGGGGAATCACCCCTGCATCGGCCGCCATCGGTCGCTCATCTTCAAATTCAAATGACACCAAGCGCATGCGTTGCCCGGCAGGAAGATTGATCGACTGGGTCATGGGCGCGCGATCCGGCAAAGTAGCCGTGACCTTATGAAGACCGGGGTCGACCTGCACTCCACTGACCTTGTCTTCGTCTTCGACCACCTTGCCGTCGACTTCGATCTTGGCAAGAGGCGCTTCCTTGCCATCGACATGCACTTGAAAAACCATCGAGGGAGTGATCGTCTCCAGATCTGACATCCATGTTGCGCAGTCCTCAATGATCGCTCCAGGGCAAACAGCCCCCGAACAGATGGATAGGAACTCATTCGCCTCGACGAACTTGCTCTGTTTTTTGAGCTCCTGAGCTCTCGTATGCGCGCTCAGACACTCGGCTCGCGCCGCGACCGCGTCGTCGGACCCGCTACTCTCCGCGGGCTCGGCCCCCCGAGTCTCGGCCGTCATCGAGTTTGAGGAAAGGAAGATAGCCACTGTCAGTAGCAAGCGCGGCCCTAGGTGGATTTGCATATTACAGGCACTCCGTCTTATAGGTTTTGATGCCCCCAGAGATAAAATACGGCGGATTGCAGTCTGTATTCGCCGACTTCTTGGTCTGCTTGGGCATTGATTGGGGTCGAATTCGTGGGGTAGTTGTCTTGGCAAAACGGGGGGTTCCGCCTGCGACGGCAACGGAGTCGTCTTCCGTTGACTCCTTGCTCTCAGCTCGTTCAGGGCTCGACTCATCCACCATCGTCGCCGAAGCTTCGGGGTCGACAGCACCGGCAATCGCTTGGGGGCTGGAGAGCGACGTGAGGCCGAACTCTAGCTCCATCGAACCAGCCTTGGCCACAATGGTTTTCTCTGCGGAACGATAGCCATCCTCAGTCACCAGCAGCAGGTGTTTGGATCCCGTTTCAAGCGTCGTTTCGACTCGCCCACTGCCTAGCGTCACCCCATCCAAGCGCACGGTGGCGGTACCGGGTTTTGTCCGGACGACAAGGGTGCTCTCGTGCAAAGAATCACCTGGAAGAGCGGAAAGGTCCGCCACAGCCCCCTGCAACTTGTCGTGAAATAGGATCAGAAATAGCGAGGAAACCATGATGGCGGCTGCGACCATGTACACTCTAGGCGAGATACCGTTAGAACCTGGTGGGGTTTTAGTGGCCTCGCGTTGTAAGGCAGTAGCCTCACGTGTTGCCTGCTTTGATCGATGTACCCCGCTTTCAGTGACGCTCGGTGCGTCGAGCCCCATCGGCCCATGCGGACGGGTCGATTCTTCTAAGTCAGCCGGTGTTCTAGGGGCACGTGGAATATCGAGCTGGGGCGCGCCCGCCAGAGCGGGAACGATCGGCGTTGGTGCTTGTGAATGTCCTCGTTCGATGCGCTGAACTTCTCTGGCGATGCGTTTACGCCGGTCCTCGCGTTGCTGCGCACATGTGGACGCCAACATCTCTCCCAGTTGGCGTGAGGTATACTGGGATTCTCTAGGCAATGACTCCAAGTATTGCTCTATTTCGAGACGCATTTGCTCTGCGCTATCGTAACGATTGTCCCGGTCCGGCTGCATCGCGCGCTCCACGATGGCGCGCAATCGATCATCTACATTCAACGCAGAGTCCAGCTTGGGAAGCTGACCCTCGCTCATTGCAGAAATCATTTCCCGTCGCGAATACCCATTCCAAAGTCGACGATTGGCAATGACCTCGAAGAGAATGCACCCCACTGCGTAGATGTCGGCGCGACGGTCCAGGACCTCCCCCCGGAACTGCTCCGCCGGCATATATGCGAGGCGTCCTTTGACGACGCCAGTCTTGGTCGCATCTCCCAAATTTTCCGCTTTGGCAATCCCGAAATCCAGTACCTTGATACGTCCGTCATAGGTGACAAAGAGGTTGGGCGGACTCACATCTCGATGAACGATACCTAGGGGGGCCCCGCTGTAGTTCCGAAGTTCGTGCGCATAGTGAAGTCCCGCCAAGGCTTCACACACCGCGCGCAATCGGTACGGCAGCGTAAACGCATCACCCGCCTGGTGAAGCGCCTCGGACAGGCAAAACCCATCCAGGTACTCCATCACCAACATGATCGCCTCATCCAGCTCGACGATCTCAGTAACCTGCACCACATTGGGGTGATTGAGGCGGGCACAAATGCGCGCCTCTTCATACAGCATCCGCCGCGCTTCCTGCGAGTCTCTACCGCTTTCAGCTATCGTCTTGAGCACCACTAACCGCTGAAAACTCGGCCGTCGACGCGCCAGCGCCAGGTGCACGTTCCCCATTCCACCGGACCCCAACTGGAAAAGTCGAGTGTACACCGTGGGCGAAGGGGAAAGCTGTGCAGCGTCGAAAGACACGTCTACTCCTTCTCGAACGAAAACCCGTCAACATTCATCCACTCCGTCGGGGCCGCGCTCACGGTGATTCCAACCACGCAAGTATCCGAGGTGACCTCGATTTCTCTTAAAGTGAATTTGGTAAACGAATTGGCGTCGGTGACAGGGACCTCAAGTGGATCGGGATCCTGACTTGAACAAGACTTGGCGAAAAGAGTAGCAGTCAGCCCCGGCCCGCGCGTAAAGAAAGCCGACAGATTGTAAGTACCAGTCTCCAAGTTTTCGAGCTTTTGCGAAATCTCAATCTCGAACGAGTCTGAGCCGTGCCAAAAAGCCAGCTCCTGATATCCATCCGGAGCCTTGACCGTGCCAGTCGGAAATTGGACGAAGACATGACGGTTGGTTAGCGCCGAGGCGGGGGTGACGGTCCACCCCGCAGTACTGCCCATCTCAAAGCTCGGATTACCAAGCAAGTTAGTAGGCTCGGTGTCATTCTCACCGCCCATGCCACCTTCACCCGTGCCGCCGCCTTCGGCACCGGCGCCAGTCTGGCCGCCAGAGCTGCGGCTAGCACTTCCCCCTGTGGACTTGCTGTCGCCGTCGCCGTCGCCATCGCCAAACGTGCCGCCGCTACCATCGCCATCGCCAAACGTGCCGTCGCTACCATCGCCATCGCCACCGCCCTCCTGAAGCTCGTCAAAGTTCTGAAAGGAGCAAGCGCCTAGCCAGCCGACCGTGAACAGACAAGTCAGGAGAAGCGCATATGACGAACGCGTGCGCCTCTTGGCGCTGGCAGGACGAGAACAAAGGGGGGGACTATCGGGAGAAGGTTCGTGGGCCATCATTTTCCGTTGGCTATTGTCCGTTAGTACTGTCGCATGAGTGAAGCGTCGTCGAAGACAGCCCAGCTGCCCGCGCCGGCATTGGTATAGAGACTGACCGTAACTTGATTGTTGGTGATCACGATATCGGTGAGTTCAATTTTGATCCACGCAGTGGTCGAGATTTGATCCTCGGCATTCACCGATACTTCACTATCAAGGTCATCATAATTATTGGCGTACAGGCCGACATTGTAGAACCAAGTGTCCCCCTTGGCCCAGATGCTGAAGGTGTAGGTCCCATTGGGAATGCCGGTCACAGTCTGGGACGTCGTCACGCTATGCAACGTGTCGTCCATCTTCCACTCCTTCCAGTTCGTTAATACATAGTCGCCGGAGTGCGTCTCCCCCTGCTTCCACTCGAAGTACGATGCTTCCGGATCATCGCCACTCACGGTCCAATTCGGGATTCCATTTTCCGCCCAAATCTCGAAGTCTGGGTTTTCCAAGTAGTTGGTGAGATCCGGGTCAGGGTCCGGATCGGGATTCGGGCCCATATCGCCGCCCATGCCCATGCCACCCATACTGCCGCCTTCACCGCCGTCGCCATCGCCATCGCCATCGCCACCGCTCATGCCGCCTATACCGTCACCATCGCCTGTACCGTCACCATCGCCTGTACCGTCACCATCGCCTGTACCGTCGCCATCGCCTGTACCGTCGCCATCGCTTGTACCGTCGCCATCGCCATCGCTGGTCGCAGTTGAACCGTCACCAGTATCGCCGTCGCCGCCATTCGATGGGTCGTCAGAACATCCGGTCGCAAAGACCTGAGACACCATAACGCTAACAATTGCTGTACCTAGAGTGATCGATTGTTTCATATTTCTCCGCTGCTCATCTGGTCGTTATTGCACCAGCACTCGACCACAAAAGCAGGACAAACGATAGGCATGCGTCCGAAACTTTTTTTGGAAAATGTGGACTGAAGCGCCCCCACTTTGTGTAGCTGTATGGAGTCTACCTACCTGGGTCTGTCGTGTAAAAAGCGGAGTACCTTCCGCATGAACAGGTGAGAGCTTCGGCACCTAATGCGCGGGCGCCAGCAGATACATTGCGACTTGCAACGAGAGCACCTTCAGCGAACAATAGCGAATCAATAGTGGGCGCCGATTCGAGCATGAACACCAATACTAGCGACCACTTTACTCACGAACCGCTCATAACAAAAGCGCCCCAAGAAACGACGACGAGCTTGAAACCCAATACCCACATTTTCACGAGAAAATGGCTAGTTTTTGGCCTAACAGCAACTTTAGGATTACCTAGTTTGGCTAGTCCAATCGGCTGCGGCAGCGACCACCCGGCGAACAGAACGACGAGTGCTGATGCAAGCGATACAACGAGCGGTGACGGTGGAATGGGCGGGATGGGCGGCCAGGACCACGAGGACCATAGCCCTTCGGAGTCACCCCGATTCATGCTGGGAGCGGACATCTCTGGCGTGCAGGAGGAAGTGGACCAGGGAGCGACCTATTTCGATACAGATGGCGTCGAGAAACCAATCCTAGAGATCTTGAGGCATCACGGATTCAACTACGTACGACTACGAACCTTTGTTGATCCGATGGCGCAATTTGGATACGCCTACGGGGACGGCGAGACTTGCTTGAAGACCGAATCCTATTGCGACCTTGCACATACTTTGGAGGTCGCCAAGCAAGTCAAGGAAGCCGAAATGGGGTTTCTGCTCGACTTCCACTACAGTGACAATTGGGCCGATCCAGGCAAACAAATCATTCCCGCCGCATGGAGAGACGCCGGTAGCGTTGAAGAGCTCGCCGACCTGCTCAAAACATATACGAAAGATTCCATCCAGACCTTGGTGGAAGGAGGAGCCCGTCCGGACGTCGTACAGATTGGCAACGAAATTACGCCCGGTTTGCTTGTCCATGTGCCCACAGAGCGGACTGACTGCTGGGGAAATAACTCAGCAAAGAATGATATCAGCGGGGCGATTGCCAACTGGAACAACCTCGCGCTGCTTCTTCGTGCAGGAGTAGAAGGCGTGGAGGAAGTGGATCCCACGATCAAGATCATGATGCATCTTGAAAACACCGACGACTTGGCGGGAGCCGAACGCTGGGTCGAGACTGCCCAGGCTCTCGATGTACGCTTCGATATCTTGGGACTGTCCTGCTACCCCGCCTATCAAGGAGAGCCTTCAGTCTGGAAAAATACCTTCAACGCCTTGGCCTCACGCTTCACAGACTTGTCGTTCGTCGTGGCCGAGTTTGGTCCAGAGCCTCGAGCCGTCCTAGAAATGTTGGACGAGCTCCCGGACGGTCGTGGAGTGGGAGCATTTGTGTGGGAACCGACTAGGAGCGGCTCGTGGGGAATGTCGATGTTTGCCCCTTCAGGTGCTAGCTATCAAGCCAAGGAGGCACAGTTTGGGCTCTACGACGAATTGGTCGACGAGCTGGACTTGTAGGTGACGGGGCGAGAGACCCAAACTCACGGCTTTGAGTCCAGGCTCAAGGCCTGTTTCAAGGGACAGGCTGGGTCACTGCCTCCGTAGGGATCTCGATAGCGATTGAGCAGCCTGCGCGAATGCTCTGCGAGCATGCGACGGACTTCTCGCCTCATGCCCTTCTCGCGCGGGATTCTCATCGTATCGTAGGCGGTCGTTTGGTGGCGCATCCAGGCGATCGTGGCGGCTTCCGCGCGCCGCTCCACAGAAATTCTCTTGGTGCGCGCCACAGTCCCACTGCCGACAGGAACAGCATGCTCCGAAATTGCCTTGGCCATTTTAATGGACAGCTCACGATGGCGGTCATCAAAGCGAAGAAAGGCAAGAACGCTGGCCTCGAACTCAGCAGCATAGCTTTCTTGCTCCTTGGCCCGCCTTCGTCGCCCTGCCTCGAGCTTCTTCTCGTAGGACGGGTCCTTTCTTTCGCTCGCAAGCTCGGCTTGTAGCCTGGCTATACGATCGCTCGGGGCCCAGATCCCCAAGGAAAACATCTTGCGTCCCTTCTTCTCTTTGACAACCCAAGCTCCTCCCTCCTTCTTCACTCGACGACTCAAGGCAGCGTCGCCCGGAGGCAGGAGACTCCACTGTGGGGGGACACAAAGCACACGTCCCTCGGCGGTTTTGACAGTACGCTCTTCCGGTCCCGGACTGACCTCAAGAACCTGTTCGGACGGATGGGACTCAAAGCTCTTGGGCATGGCGGCGGCCATTGAAATCAATTCCTTCGAATCAAGCAATGGTTCTTCGATTCGCCAGTCTATTCACAGCGCGGCGCCCAGCTCAGGCACTTCGTCGCAGTGAAAAAGGGCAGTGGTTTGGGACGCCTCGCCCTCCCCAATCTCTGCATCACCAGCCCGATAACCACAATCCTCGTCGCCAGGGTCTCTCCTGACACGATCTGTCAGGGGCCTCGAGTAGACCGACGGCATGGCAAATCAATCAGTTCGAACCCAGTCAAAAGCTTCACCAATCGTCTTCTATCACGCACCTCATTCGCGCTCGATCGGTGTCAGATGGCTCTTGGAAGAGCTCGGAGTGAATTACGAATTACGTTTGGTCAACGTCAGGCAAAAGGGGTCTGACGTTCGGCCAGAAGAATCGTACCGCTCCATTCAACCTCACCAGAAGGTGCCAGCCCTCGTTCACGGAGATCTGATTCTGCACGAACGCGCGGCCATCACGCTCTATCTGGCAGATCGTTTTCCTGAAGCAGGGCTCGCTCCAACGGTCGACGATCCGATGCGCGCCGCCTACCTTACGATGAACGTCTATCACGACTCCGTTTTCGATCCCTGTGTGGCAACTCATTTTTGTGGTGTAGACATCACTTCGGTCAGCTACTCCTTTGGCCGCTTCGAGGACACAATCGCCTACCTCAAGTCCGTGCTCGGCCGTCGCGAATTTGCGGCGGGGGAGCGCTTCACCGCGGCCGACGTGCAGCTCGCCTCGGCACTCGAATTTACGATGTTTGTCTTGGGAGCTGTGCCTAAAGAACCCGAGTTTCTTTCTTACGTGGCACGCGCCACCGATCGCCCCGCCTATCGTCGTGCCCAAGATCTGGACGCCGAGCTCATTCAGCAAATGGCCAAGGCTCCGCCGCGCGTCGCTGCAGGTTGAATCAATCCGGCTTGCTTTGCGCATCGTCAAAACCCATCTTTGCTGCCGATCATGGATAAAACGGAGCGCCTCTTCTCTCTGCTCGACGCCCTGCGCCGTCGTCGCACACCAGTCACTGCCGAAGTGCTTTCGGCGGAGCAGGAGGTGTCGGTCAGAACCATCTATCGGGACGTTCAGACACTCATCGGGTTGGGCGCGCCCATCGAAGGAGAAGCCGGCCTGGGCTACGTGCTCAAGTCGGGCTTCTTCATGCCTCCGCTCATGTTCAAACCAGACGAACTCGAAGCCCTCGTCTTGGGCGCCCGCTGGGTACAAACTCTACCTGATAAGGAGCTAGGAGAAGCTGCGAAGAACGCCCTGGCGAAGATCGCTACCGCTTCTCCGGATGATTTACGAGCACGTATCGAAGACCCCGGCATATGGCCGGTGAACTTGGATGACGACCGGCCGGCACAACCCATTTTGGGGTGCGCTCGCGAGGCCATGCGTCGCGAAGTCGCCGCTCAAATGAAGTACAAAGACAGCAAGGGAAACGTCACCGAGCGCACAATCTGGCCCGTGCAGTTGGGCTACTTCGAGGGCAAACAGATCATCGCCGCCTACTGCTGCCTCAGGGAGGACTACCGCTTCTTTCGAGTCGATCGCATGCTTAGTTTCGAACTTTCGAACCAACCCTACGGAACGAAACGCTCCATCATGACGAAAGAATGGTTTGAGGTGTGGCTGCGGCAGCGCCGTGCTCAGCGGGACGAACTCACCCGTAAATCCGAGCAATAAAAGGCTCGGGATGATCAGAGCCCGAGGGCGCCCAACCGCCGCGGACATGGGGAACCAAGAGCGCCCCTTGACCTGTCAAAAACCGGCTTGGTACCCTCTTCGCTGGGGATTTGCCAACAAGGCAGCTAGGCATCGTGGAAGAAATCAAACGGGCGTTCGAGCGCCTCGATCCGCTTTTTGATCAGATGAACGCTGGGATTCAACTCATCGATGAATCTTGTCGCTATCTCTACATCAACTCTGCCGGAGCAACACAAGGAAGACTCAGTCGGAGCGACTTGATCGGTTCTCGTATGCAGGACTGCTACCCCGGGATCGAACAAACCGAGGTCTTCTCTCACATCCAGGAAACGATGAAGTCGGGACGGCAAGGCACCCTGGAGAACGAGTTTCTCTTTCCTGATGGAAGCAAGGGATGGTTCGAGCTCCGTATCTACCCCATCAAACAAGGCGTCGTCATCACCTCGGTAGACATCACTCGACGCAAAGGGCTGGAAACTCACCTTCGGCGCGCCCAACGCATTGAGGCGGCTGGGCAACTGGCGGGAGGGATCGCTCACGAGTTCAACAACATGCTGTTCGTGATCCGATCCATGGCCGAGATGTTGATTGAAGATCCTCGCATGGAGGGAGATCAGAAATCGGATCTAGGCCAGATTGCTCGTGCCACTGATCGCATCTCTGCGATCACCGAGAAGCTCCTCTCTTTTTCTGGACACGCAGAGGGACATCCCCAGACGACCTCTGTGAATGCACTCATCGAGAAGTTGACGCCTACACTCTCGGCTGCCCTCGGTAGCGGCATTGATGTTTCTTTAGATCTGTCTCCCCAAACAGGTAACATTCAGATCGAGCCCCGTTCGCTCGAAGATAGCATCGTGAGTATGGCCATCAACGCGCGCGATGCGATGCACGGTCAGGGTCAACTCGAGATTTCGACACGTTCGACCACTCTCGAAGAACGCCCGGATATTCTCGCCGATATTCATTCGCCCTCCGGACTATTCGTCGAGATCGGGATCCGAGACGAAGGGGACGGAATCGACCCTGCATTGATCGAAAAAATATTCGACCCTTTCTTTTCGACTCAATCGAAAAGCGGAACCAGCCTCGGTCTCTCCATGTGCTGGGGTACCGTCAAACAGGCGGGCGGCACTATCGAAGTCGAGTCAAAACCGGGAGAAGGCACACTCTTCCGGCTCTATCTGCCGCGTGAGCCTGCTGATGCCGAAGAGGCTTCGCTTCCCTCGCCGACGCACGCGAGCATGGATGTGGCGACGCAAGCCTCAATCTTGGTCGTTGATGATGAATCGGTTGTCCGCCAGGTCGTCCGTCTCTACCTTGAACCCGAGGGTTATGAAGTGCACGAAGCACAGAGCGCAGAAGAAGCCTTGGCCCTCATCGCCCAACGCAGCTTTTCGCTATTGCTCTCTGACGTACTCATGCCAGGGATGAGCGGGATGCAACTTGCCGAACAAGTTGAGACATCAAACAACCCGCCGCGCATCCTGCTCATGTCCGGTTACTTACCTCCCGACCAGGTGTTAGACAGCTCGAAACAATGGCCCTTGCTGATCAAACCGTTCCGTTCGGACACGCTCCTGGCCTCAGTAAACGACCTGCTCTCGCCCTAAGCCTCGCCTTGCCGCAAGTGCTCGGGCAGCCGATGCGCCAGAAACGTAGCTACAGCGCAGCAGCGACGGCGGCGGAACGCGTCAAAGGATTCGCGATCCGGTGCCCTGCGCTCAAAGGGCGCCGTTCATGGGGTCGAACTGGCGTTGGTCGGCTTTAGCTGGTTTCGAGCTCTTCTTGCTCTTGGTCGGAGCCTTGTACCGTTTCGAAGAAGGAGAAGTTGCCTTGGCCTTGGGCTCGCCAGCCAAACTCGCGCCAAACGCGCTCGCTTCTTGACTGCTTGCGGCCTTGGCGAGGGCTTCTTCGTCTTTGCGTCGAGCCTCCTCCAAAAGGGCCTTTTCTTTCTCCCATGCACTCGACTCAGCCTCGACCTGCGGGGGCGTCGTGACGGGTGTGGTCGGGGTGGCCGCACCAACAGGTTGCGCTGTCGTCTCGGCTCCCTCACCCCCGGAGAGTTGGATAATGCCGAAAACGACAACCAAAGCACCCACACCCATCAACGAGCGCTTGATCCAGACGGAGCGCGAGTTCTGAAAGGCAGGCATCTCAAAGTCGTCGAGCCCCAGGGGAAGCTCCGCACTCGACGAGACACCGGACAGTGGCGCAGCAACGCTCGCGGCAGTGGGCGCCAAGGTATTGGGAGCCGAAACCGCGGGAACCGAAGCAGAGGGCAAGGAAGCGGAAGGCGCCGAAGCCATCGGCGTCGACGGCGCAAACGAAGGAGCCGGAGCCTCGGGGGCTGCACTTGGAGGAGCCGATTGGTAGCTTGGCTGTTGCATCGGCGCAGCGCTCACATACTGCGCCGAACTCGGAGCTACGCTCTGTGCACTCCCTGATGCGAAGTTTGCGATAATCACGGCCAAGGGAACCCACTCGTTCGAGCCGGGCGCCTGCACCATCGTCTGATCACCAACCGCCCCTAAGCGATGCGCGTCGGCCAAACTTTCGAGCGAAAGACTCCGAAGATCGTCGGCGCCAAACTGAACCCAGTAGTTGTTGGGATCGACCATCGGCTCCGGAGCACCCGCCGTCGCCTCTCCCCCTTGGTCTTGCTCACTCAAGGCCGCAAGCAGCGCGTCAAGACGCATCCAGTCACTGAAACCTTCTTGCCAAATCAGCGTCGCGTCATCGATCGAATCGGCCTCGTAGAGGGCGGCCAAATCGTCGAGAGAAAGGGCCTGGGGGGCACCGTCGATGGCTACGTGAAAGTCCAGCTCGGGATCCACATCGATTTCCATGCGGAATCGTGACCATCTCCGAAGCTCATCGCAATGAGAAGAAGCCCGAAGACCGCCGAGAAGGCGCGTATGTTCGAATCGCAGCGAACAATTCCATCATTTTAGAAATGAGCGCGGGGGATCTGTTTCTCCCGACGCCACTGACCACCAGCGACACACCCCACGCGGATCGTCTCCACAACCGAATCCGAGCCCAGGGGTCAGCTTCGTCCCCCAGCTCGTGGCTCGCGACGCCGAGTCGAGTCACAACCGAACGGCGCCTCTCGCTGGGCCAGGCCTGCCCCTTGGGCCCGGTGCCTCGCGTCGCTGCTCGGCGTCGCCGGGCCCCTGAGTAGCGCCGCCAGCTCAGCGTGCTTAGATGGGCCCCATGAAGCTTTCGATCTCCATTTGGTCCGATATCGCCTGCCCGTGGTGCTACGTAGGAAAGAAGCGCCTCGACAGCGCGCTTGAGGAACTCGACAATACTGCGGGACACGAGTTTGAAATCGTGTTTCGTTCCTTCGAACTCGACCCCCGCAAGAAAGATCCTGACGACCCTACCCCCTACGCCGAGCGCCTGGCGACCAAGTACCGCGTGGCCACCTCCCGAGCGCAAAGCATGATCGACAATATGACTCAAGTCGGCGTCGAAGAGGGCATCGCTTTCGACTTCGAGAGCGCCATACCGGCGAACACCTTCAACGCACATCGGCTGCTGCATTGGGCCCGCACCAGCGACGAGAAAGGAACCACGAAAAACGCACAAGTTCGCCTCAAGGAAGCCCTCCTCGTCGCTCACTTCGAACAGGGCGTCGACATAGGGAGTGAGTCCTCCCTGCTCAGCGTTGTCGACTCGATTGGCCTCGACGTAGACGGCGCCGCAGCCGTCCTGAACGGAGACACCCACGCGGACGAAGTGCGACAAGACGAGGAAGAGGCTCAGATCTTCGGTATCACCGGCGTGCCCTTCTACGTCATCGGCCGGTTTGGAGTCAGCGGGGCCCAACGCCCCTCAGCTCTCGTCGACGTCATCCAGCGTGCGCTCAATGAGCAAGCCATCGCCGAACGAGAGGAACGTGCCGCGGCGGCCGCTCTCGACGCCGCCGAAGCAGGCATGTGCACGCCCGAGACCTGCTAGACTTTCTCCCCACCCCGCGGCCCCAGTGTGGCCAGTGAAACACACCAAGGACCCAGCCCTCCCGATCATGAATCTGGCACAATTGCGCCACATTGCTGCTCGGACGCGACTGGGCTAGCGGCTCAAATAGTGGCCAAAATTCAGCTCTGGCCTCGGTGATTCACCGCTTTCACGACTCAGTTACCAAGTAGCCATCGAGCCGTCCTCGCTGGCACGAAAGCTGCGTGGTAACTGAGCATGTTCCCATCCCGTTACCCGCTGCGACCTCTTCTTGCTCTGACCCTCGTGGGCGCAAGTGCCGCAGTCAGTTTGACGAAGCTTCCCGAGGCGAAGGCAGTCGCCGCTCCCTTTGCCTATATCTACTTGAACTCCGACGAGTTCCCGAGTGGAGGGGTGATCACAGGCTCGGTCGGGTGCAGTGGCTACAACTGCAGCGCTGGGGGCCCCTTCTTCAGCGACGAAACCGGCGACCAAGTCACTGGCTCTTTTCTCGAAGGAGGAACGGGCGCCGGTACATTCGTCTTCCTTCCTGATGCTCCATTGCCCGAAGGCACCTACCAAGCCACAACGAGCGGAACATTCGGCGGCACGAGCAGCTTCTTTGACATCATAGCCGCCACCGACGAACTCCCCACGGTGGTTCCCAGCGTGAACATTCGCACAAGCGCGGCAGGAGAATTAATCGAGTGCATCGAATCCCAAGTCACCTCTCCCCTTTCGTTTTCGAGTAAGACCTTGGCCAGTCCCGTCGTTTTTACGACAATCTCAGGCCCCACCTCAACACAATATCGATACACCACCGTTCCCGCTGGCGAGCCGCCCACCGCTGGAACCACTTATGACAACGGTCTAGTCTACGAAACATGGGACGATGACGTCTGTTATGAAGTCTATGGGTTTCCCTTCACGAGCGATGAGACGGTGCTCATCGACGCGGGCTGTTTGAGCGTCACAGATTTAGAGCTCGGGGAACTCGACGTGCCCTACGGCAACATCGACGGCACCTTGGCAGGCTGCACCATCCCTCCGGAAGGATTCGACGATGAATGGTGCGTCTTCTTCGAATCGGCTCTGGCCAGCCAGAGCTGCGACAGCTTTCCCTTGGAAAGCTGCTTCGCCGCCCGCCGCGCTTGCGCCGGTGGAGACAACCCCTCCTTCGAAGAAGAAGACGCAGCGATCGCCGAGCGAGACGCCGATGGTGGCTTCGACATTGATGACTCGACAACCACCGGAGGCGAACCTACGAGTGGGGGTACGGGTGATACCGAAAGCACAACCGGTGTAGATGACGAAATGGACGAAGGCGGCACCTCGACCGGAAACACGTCCACCACGGGCGAGGGAACCACAGAGGACTCCTCATCCGACACAGATCCCTCAAGCGAAAGCACCAGCCATCGAGCTGGGTGTTCGCTCACGCCTTCTCCTGCAACGCCCCATCGTTGGTCACTCTTGGGTCTAGGCTGGCTCCTCGTCTGGACGCATCGACTCCGTCGCACGAAACGCACCATCACAGGCTGAGCCTAAGAAACCGCCCCTCGGCCCCCGTCGCTGAGCTAGCTCGTCAGTGTTTGTTCGGGAGCGAGTGCTTCTGCTTTGACGCCGTCGTCGAGCCCGAAGGTTCAACCAGGGGCAACTTCGAAAAATAAACCTCGAGCTTCGACGAAAAAGCCGAGACCAAAGTCTCGTTCTTTCGTGATAAGTCACGCACTTCTTTCGGGTCGGTTTTGAGATCGTAAAGCCGTACGTGCCCCTTGGACTCTTGGACCAACTTGTAGCCGCCGTCGACCATGCCACGAGCCGCCGGCTTCCCGCCTCCAAGTTCTTGGAGAGCCACGAGTTCGCGCGGCGAAGCCGCTTCTTCATCGTAGATTTCCGCGGCCATCGTCTGTCCTTGCATTCCGACAGGACGCGGGACCTGCATCAGCTCGAGGATCGTCGGCGCAAGATCCAAATGTGAGCGCGCCGCACTCATCTTCTTGGCAGAAGCTCCCGGAGCTCGAATCACAAGCGGCACACGCAAGCTCTCATCCCGCAGTCGCCCCGATGACGATACGGTCTTCCCCGACATCCCATGATCGGCGGTGATGATGACGGCGGTACGCTGCCACCAAGGCTGCTTCTGGCAAAAATCGAGCAAGCTACCAATCCAGCGATCGGTCCACCAGAGTTCGGTAAGATAGCGACCGCGCTCACCCGCTCCGAAGTCGGGAGCTTGCTCGTGCGCAAAGTAACGCGGATGCGGATCGGTTAAATGCGACCACAAGAAGAACTGCCCCGCCGTGTTCTTCTCTTCTTGGAGCAAGGCGATCATCCCCTCCACGCTGCTCTGACTCGTCGAGGCCGAATCGCGGCCCCCAATCCAAGGAGGCGCTTCCACGGACTTCCAGACAGAAAACCCCTGCCTCATCCCCCACTGCAAAAGCTCCGGATGTGAATGCACCGCCAAGGTGCGCACTCCCTTTTCGCTCATCGCTTCGCTGATCCAAATATTGGAGTCAGCAAATTCGAGCCCCGACGCAGTCGAGCGATCCAAAGTCGAGGGCAGTCGTCCCGAAAGCAGGGTCGAAAGGGCCTCGGGAGTTGAGCCCGAAACCGAGCGGTGAGCTTCGTAGACGATCGCCGCCTTCCCCAAGTCAGAAAGCCGAGGAGTCACCGGCTGCTCAGACGAAACGAAAGCTTCGCCTCCCCACGAGTCAATCGTGAGCAAAATCACATTCAGCCCAGCGGTAGGCCGCGCCGGATTACGACGGGGGGTCGCAGCTGGGCCAGCAGGTGATACAGGTTTTCGGGGAGCCGCAACCGGAGCCTCCTGGGAGGGTTCCGTTCGAGGCCGAGGCTCAGTCGGCTTGCGGTCGCAAGCCGACAAGAACAGAAACAGGCCAAGCCCCACTTTCGATACTCGCCTCGAAAACATCGTTCTTCCTCATTGTACGCCCGAGGGGGCGAGACGTATTGGTCTGTCTCGAAACTATTGAGCGAGTTCGACTTTGATCACTTCTAGCTGCAAAAGCTGCCCCAAGGTCGGTGACTGGTCGTAAGGGGGCATGTCGTCAAAAATGTCTTTAGTCCAGTTCGCGATCTGACGTTCGTTGCCATCGTTCATGACGACATCGATTTCAGAGCCGCCCTCGACTTCGATCGTCGCTTCGTAGTCGACCTTGTGAATATCATGAGCCAGATAATCGTGGTTGTTCAACCAGTAGGTCTGCATGGGGCTCGCCACTCTAATGAAGTACTGCTGGTAGTTGATGGCGTCGGAGCTCATTCCAGAGCCGCCTTTGACGTCTCCCCCCACCATGAAGGGAACCCCCATATAGGGGGCGTCGCCCCCATCGATGTCAGTCGGCTCCCAAATGCCGCGTACGCGCAAGGTGACTAGATAGTTAGTGCCCGGCTCCCCTCCGAATGTGACCTTCTTTTCGATACTCCATGCGTCATTGAGGTGCCCACAAGTATCGCCGTTGCCTAGAGGGCCCGTTGTGTCGCTCGAACAGGCCGCGTCAATGAATAGCTCGTGCAAGTCGGAAGCGTAGGTCTCCAGTGCGGGCGCACCACCGCTGGCGTCCATGGCTCCGCCCGATCCCATCGTTTCGCCTCCCGAACCAGTCGACGCTCCACCGGCAGCCGCTCCGCCCGCTCCCACCGTCGCCGCGCCTCCGGAAGCAACCGTAGAAGAGCCACCACTAGCCATAGCAGCAGCGCCTCCCGAAGAGCTCATCGCTCCCCCAGCCGAGGCCGCTGTCCCGCCAGACCCCATATCCGTATTGGGTTCGTCCCCTTCCCCAGAGCAAGCCGAAGCCCCCCAGACGAGAAGACCGGCCGTCATGCCCGCTCGAAAAATTCTAGAAGAAACAAATAATTGGTATGTGGACATGATGACTCCGTGAGTTACTCGTTATTGGACGGTCGGAAAGCTATGCGAGCCCTCGGTCGAGATCAATCACTGTTTTTCCGAGCGCTCTTGTGACGACCAGCCCAGCGTTGCACAACCCCGCCGCAAATTTCTAACCAAGGGGAAGATCTTCCGCCCCCCGTGACCGAAAGCTCCTACGTCGAGCAACCAACAGGAGTCATGCGAAAAGCTTCGGCAAATGCCCATCCGTTCGGAGGCGGCCCCCCTATCCCCCAAAACTCTCATTTTTGACACTGCTACAGGAAATTTTCCGGAATAGGCGGCTAAATTTAACCGCTTTTTCGGATGGCAACACCTGCATAAAATGAGAAAAATTCCGTACCCTTTTTGACCCTCCTCCGCCAAACCCACCTTTACGGCCTAGAAAGCAACGAGACGATGAGTCACACAATTTCCACCGCGGGGCCCAATCGAAGCTCCTCAAGCAGTCGGTCCCGTGTCCAAAAGGGCCGTCGCCTTCGCTTGAGTTGGGTCTCCGCTCTCACTCTCCTTTCGACAGCATGGCTCGCTGCCTGCGCGCCCCCTGATGACGAAGGTCTATTCGACGGCACGTCAACCGCGACAGGTAGCGGAGCAGGAGCAGGTTCTTCCTCAGGAGATGGTACCGACAGTACGTCAGGAGATACCGACGGTACAGGCGCCACGACCGATAACGGCACCACCGGTGACGGCAACCCCGGTGGATCCCCCGGCGTTTGCGCGCCCAAGTTCACTCAAGACTTGATCTTGCTCGGCGAACTTCAATTCGTAAACACCCTAGGTTTGCTCTTTGACCGCTCTGCCCTTGAAGGCCGTCTGATTCCCGATGCGGGCACGAAAAACTTCTCGCAAAAAGGCATCGTCGCTAATACCTCGCTTGTCAGTTCGCGTCTCGACTGGGCCACTCACGTGCTGGAGACCTTCGACGTCGCCCAAACAGGCTGCGCCGAGGCGGATACAGCCTGCGTCCGCACCTTCCTCGAACAATTCGCCCACAAGGGCTTCCGCCGACCCGTTTCGAGCGAAGAAATCGATAACTTGATGTTGGTCTTCGACGAAGGAGCCAAGAGCAGTTTCGAAGAGGGTGTCAAAATCGCTCTCGAAGCCATCATCCTCGCCCCCTCCTTCAACCACCGCACCGAATACGGCGCGGATGCTGGTGATGGCACCTACCCCCTGACCCCCCACGAGCTCGCTAACACGATCGCTTTCTTGATCACCGACACAGCTCCCGATCCCGAACTGCTCGCCGCCGCCGATAGTGGAGCTCTCGCAATGCCGGCTGAACGCCAGGCGCAGGTCACTCGTCTCCTCACCGACGCGACGCCAGGTGATGGCGACGACCCCACGGCTCAGAACAAAACAGCTGTTGAGTCGACTTTGCTCTCCGCCTGGGCCCTCGGAAACTTATTCGGCGCGGTGAAAGACCCAACTGCCTTCCCCGACTTCAACGCCGGTTTGGCCTCTCAGATGTACGAGGAAACCAGTCTGTTCCTGCGCAAGAATCTCTGGGAGAGCGGCCTCAACAATGTACTCACCAGCGAAACGACCTTCGTGAACCAGGCCCTCGCCGAGATCTACGGCCTTACGCTTCCGCAGGGTGCCGAACCGAATCAGTTTCACGAAGTGAGCTTGGCCGGGACAGGTCGAGCCGGACTCCTGACTCAGGCCTCCGTCCTCACGGCGCGTTCACGCACGGACGAAACCTCGGTGGTCTCGCGTGGTCTCTTTATTCACGGACCACTGCTCTGTCAGCCCAAGATCCCCGCCCCCCCCGCAAACGCAGTCGCGCTAGCCGAAGAGCAGCTCCACTCGGGTGCGACCGAACGTGAGCTCGCAGAATACCGAGCCACTAACTCGCCGTGTAATAACTGCCACGATCAGTTCGACGTTTACGGGCTTTTGCTCGAAAACTACGATGCCATCGGTCGCTACCGCGCGAATGACAAAAACGGCAACCTGATCGATCCTTCTGTCGACCTCTCTGGCGTTAAAGCCTTCGAAGACGACGGGACCATCCCCGATGCCCAGTCCTTCCAGCAGCTCGTGGCCGAGCGTCCTTACTTTGTACAGTGCGTAACCCGCCACCTCCTGAGCTACGGCACGGGGCAGGACGGCATCAAACGCGACGACTGCGAAGTCACCGACATCACTCAAAATCTCAGCAGCGATAGCACTCTGACCGAGGTCATTCAGGCCATCGTTACCTCCCCCGCTCTTACCGTTCGTGTTCCGGAGTCCCTATGAAGCCTTTTACTCTCAATCGCCGCAACTTTCTCCACAGTCTGAGCGGGGCCGCCGGACTTGTCACCTGGTTGGACCGCGCCGTCGCACAAAGTGAAGGGACGTTGGATCCCCGCCGCTTCATGATCATGCAGCGCCCCGTGGGAACGATCGCCGAGAATTTTTGGCCCGGAGGAAACTCCAACAGTCTCATGGACACGGAGCTTTCCCGCATTCTTTCTCCCTTCGAAGCACACAAGCAGGACATGTCTATCTTCCGCGGCTTGGGCCTTCCCTTTGATGGGTCGGCAGGCGGCGGTCACGAGCGTGGAACCCTGCTCTGCGTCACCGGCCGCAAGTCTCCCGAGCTCTATCCAGGAAACGGCGGAGACGATCCCGTCTCAACCGGTCCCAGTGTGGACCAGTTGTTGCTTGAGGGCTCAGCCGTACTCAAGGATGTTCCGGTTCAATCCATCCAGACCTCCTGCGATCAGCGGGCCGACACCCCGGGTGAGGTTTCTCCCCGACATCTTTCCTATTCTGGTCCTCGTGCGCCGATGACCCCGTACTACCAGCCGCTGCAAACCTATGAGCGACTCTTCGGCACCATCATGCCAGGGGGCAATACCGACGAGCTCGCCAAGGCGCAGGCCCAAAAGAAGAGCGTTCTCGACTTCGCTCTCAAGGACCTCGCGCGCATGCGGACCTTGGCCCCCTCGGCTCAATGGGAAAAACTCGACGCCTATGAGGCAGCCGTCCGCGAGCTCGAAGAAGAGCTGTCCGTCGACCCCTCCGATCCGGCTTTCTGCGGCGTCCCGATGGCCCCAGAAACCATCGAAGTCAGCACACGCACCAACCCCTACGACAGCGACAATACCTCCCCCGAGCGCGACGACGTAAAGCACCTTCGCATTGGCGAACTGCATCTTTCGGTGATTCGCGCCGCCTTCAAGTGTGATCTGACTCGCACAGTCACACACCAATGGTCACCGGGAACGAACCACGTCAGCTTCGCTGATATGTGGCCACCCGACCCGAGCGTATTCAAGGTCCACCACACGGTTAGCCACAAGGCACCCAATCCGGACATCAACGAGTTCCTCACTCGCATCGAGGTCTGGTACGCAGAGCGTGCCGCCGAGTTCATCGCGTCCCTCAAAGACACGACTGACATCACTGGCAAGCCTATCTTCGACTCCACAGTCTTTGCCTACATGACGGAAGTCTCGTTCGGTTTCAATCACAGCTGGGACAACATGCCCTGGGTTCTCTTCGCCGGAAAGGACACAGGTTTCAACGGAGGACAGTATTGGCGTCACAGCGGTGGACAGCCCTCCCGCGCCACTGGGCAAAATCAACGGTCAACCAACGACTTCTGGATGGCCTGCGGCAAACCTCTCGGTTTCGAAAACTTCGTCTTGGGTGATGACGACAGCATGCACTCGACCGCCATCGAAGGTGTCTTTACCTGAACCTCACCCTATCCCCCCTGGCGTGAAGCCCGCTTCCCTTCGAGGAGAGCGGGCTTCTCCCGTTTTGGGGCATCGATCGAAGCGACTAAGCTAAAGACGCGCATGAACCGGCCCATCTCATCTTCTCTTGTCCTTCGGCCCGAAGCGCCCGCTCTACAGAAGCAAGTACTGAAGCTAGGCGTCCTCGCCCTCAGACTTGCACTCTCTCTACTTATTCTGCTCTCTGCCCAAAGCGGGCACGCTCACGATCTGGAGGTAGATCAGTTCTCCTATTTTCCGGCCGAGTCTGGAGACACCCTACGCGGGCAATTGATCTTCGACCCAGAACTCACCCGAGCCCCACAGGATCACCTTTCCGATAACCAGGCAAAAGAGCGCGTTCTTTCCTTCGTCAAGCAGCAGCTGACTCTTCACATTGATGCTCACCCTTGCGCTCCCGAGCTTGAGATCCGTGAACTCTACAACAAGGGGGGGGCAACGGCCGGCGATAGCGTTGTCATCTTGTGTCCCCTCAGTCCCTCAGTCCCCGAACACAGTCTCACTGTTGAACTCGGTCCCGACATTCGTGACCTCATCGTCCAAGGCCCTCGCCTGGGCACAGATGGACAACGACAGCACTCCACCCTCGTGCACCCGAACAGCCACTCCCCCTCGCTGCGCTTCCTTTCGCCGGGCGCCCAAGCGACCCCCGCACAGCAGGCGCCCTCACCACCTCCACCTCACTCCTTCTATGAAGTAGTCCTCGACTACTTCAAGACGGGATTTCTTCATATTCTTCCTCTCGGAGCCGACCATGTGCTCTTCGTCATAGGCATCGTATTACCCGCTACTGCGTTACGCAGCGTCCTGCTGCTACTCACGGGATTTACCGCAGCGCACACCCTCACTCTCGCCCTGGTCAGCCTCGAAATGATTGCCCCGAGCCCCCTCGGGGTCGAGGCGTTGATCGCCCTGAGTATCGCCTTGTTAGGTCTAGAAAACCTCTTCCTACCGCGGAATACCCTGCGCTATCGCATGGGACTCGTCGTCCTATTTGGCCTCGTTCACGGCATGGGTTTTGCCGGAGCACTTCGCGCTATCGCGCCTTCTTTGGACGATTTTTCTTGGGCCCTTTTGGGGTTCAACCTCGGGGTCGAGGCAGGACAAATCGTCGTTGCCGGTACACTATCGGCCCTGCTGATCAGTCTTCGCTCGCGTCCTGCCCTGGTAGAGCACCTGGTTCAAGCAGGATCATGGGCCCTTGTCGTGATCGGCTCCTTTTGGACCATCACTCGTTTGCTCTAAGACCCCCACCTTCCCGCGATGAGGAGTCTGGTCTTAATCAGGAGCTCGACATTCGAGCTCCGACACCCAAGGTCGGCTTTCGTCCGACTGCTCGTTAAAAGCTCCCAAAATAGCTTTGCACTCGGACGCTGTCTCGCAACCGATGTACTGGCACACTCCCTTTTCGCACACCTCGGTGGGCGGGCACTGACCATCACTCGTGCAAGGCAAAATACACCGCCCGACGCCATTGATCGTCGTACAACGCAAGAGTCTTTGATCAACTTCCGCTATCCCCGCCTCGCTCAAAGAGGGCAAAAGCGTGCACTCGCGATCCGAACGACAACCGACATAAATACATTCTCCCGCCTCACAAGCCTCAAAGAGGGGACAATGCAGATCGCTCGAACACGGCGTCTCACAACGTCCCTGTCGACACACTTCTCCAAAGGTACAATCATTGGTGTTTGTACATTCGACACACTTACCTTCGTCGCAGAGGCTGGTCGTCCCAAAGCATTCGTTGCTTGATTCACAATCCGTGGGGATCACACACCGCGAGTTCTCACAAGCATAGATACAAGCATCCTCACACTCTTCGTCAGAACAAATCGGGGCGGCCGGCTCGTAGCTGGGATTGTCGCAGGCGCATTGTCCACCTACGCAGTTGTTCGCCAAGCAGTCAGCATCCGAGCCACAATCCGCAAAATCGATGGTGCAATGCCCGTCCGCGCAAAGATTCTGAACACAGTCGGCGGCTCCTCGGCATTCGCCAGCGGTGACGGAGCAACTTCCCACGCACACGCCACCTCCTGCACAGTCCGAAGAACCATCGCATTGAGTTTCCACGCACCCGGGAAGGGTAGACGAGCACATCGCCGCACGAGAGCGGCACTTGTCGAGGGGCTCTTCGCTACCGGCCCCTCGACAACAGTCCGAAGTCTTAGCGCAATCTACTCGGAAGCACTCTTTGCCCGTGGGTTCCACCGCAAATTGCGCAGGCTGGCACCTACCGCGCACGCAGGATTGGCTTAGGCTGCAATCGTTCTGTGCAACACAGCCCGTGCCTCGCTCGCTGCGGCGAATGCCGCGTTCGATGATGGGTCCCTTTGAACCGCCAGAGCCTTCGGCTCCGCTTCCGCCCTCGCTTATTTCGCCACCCGAGCCTTGGCCCCCCAGATTACCAGACTGGTCTCCGCCGGAAGGAGTAGATTTTTCGCACCCGGAGACTGCCGAGCAACACAAGCCGAGCAAGAGCAGACCGACCGCTCCGTACGGAAAACGCGCGCGCCCTGTTTCTAGGTTCGTTTTCACCACCACTCCTTGCTCGTTGCCCTCGCTGGATCCGAGTCGCTTCGGGTCTCACTCACCCGCCGTATCGCTGCCTGTCGTCGATGAGTTCGACTCTGCCCTCCCCATCGAATCGTCCACGCAACGGGCGGTGATGCTCCAGGGACGCTCCTCTGTGGGAAGAGGCTGATTGTGGAGCCCTGCAATCGTCTTGCACTCGGCATCCGTTTCACAGCCGATGTACTCGCATAGGCCATCGAGACAGACTTGGGTCGTGGGGCATTGAGCGTCAATCTCGCACGGGAAGCGACACGTCCCTATCCCGTCTTCAACGAAACACTCAAACAGACGAGGGTCCTGGCCCTCAGAAGACACCGCGCTGAGAATGCATTCGCGGTCGGTTTGACAACCAACATAGACGCACTCGTTGTTTTTGCAGGACTCGAAGAGTCCGCACTCGGTATCACTTTCACAAACGGGGCCGCAATGACCTCCTATGCACTCCTCATCGTCACAGTCGTCGTTCGTCTTGCACTCCACGCAAGCGCCCTCATCGCAATAGGGCGCCACTTGAGAAATACAATCTTCATCGACGCTGCACGAGGTATCGACAACACATCGCTCACCCTCGCAGGTAAATCCGCAGATCCCCTCACAGTCCTCATCCTCACAGATCGGATCCTCGGGATCGTAATCCGGGTTTTCGCAGCGACAATAAACACTAGAGCAGCTGTTCGTGGAACAGTTGGCGTCGCTGATACAAGTCTGCCCGGTGAGGGAGCAAGTCCCTGTGGTGTTACCCGAACCTCCGGAAGAATCCCCTCCAGAAGCATTACCGCCGCTGCCGCTACCGCCGCTGCCAGCAGCAAACACACAGGTGTTTGGGGCGCAGTCCGTGGGCACCGTGCAATCCTCCTGGTCGTAGGTGCAGATACCGGTGCAACGTCCGCCTCCACATTCGGCGTCCTCCGTACAGGCTTGCACGACACAACCGGGCGCAGAGGGACGGAAGCAGATATTCTCTCGTCCTGCGCACTTTTCGGGCGCCTCTGTGGGTAGCTCACCACAGCAATCGAGTTCGCTTTCACACTCCTTCAGCTGGCACTGCTTACCCGTCCCAATGATGTCGAAATTGGAGGGCTGACACGACTTGTTCGCGCAAGCGACTCCAGCCGGGCAGTTGTCCGTGACGATGCACGACAGCCCGTCTTCGCAGTCGCTTGCCGAATCACAAGAAGAGCCCCGTTGCCCCTTTTGTTCCTCTTTTATTGGCTCTTTTTCGTCTTCGCCCGTGGCGGCGTCGGCGTCGCCGTCCCCCACGCCCGAACTGCCGGACTCGTCACCGTCTCCGCCGGTTGTTGTCGACGAATCTGAGGTCGATTCGTCCAATTGACTCTCAGCGTCATCCTTCTTGGTGAGCTGACAAGCCAGCAAGCTGATGGTGATTAGACTCGAAAGGGATAGAGAAAGAGAAGCAGACCTCACGTTTACATCCTCGTGCAAGGGGAAAGACAACAGTTAGCCCTCACATTGCAACGTCACACCGACCTTGTCAAAGAAAACACGCCAGCGTGGGCTCATTACAAATCTCTCATATCACAACCCGCTGCCGCCCCAACGTACTAGCAAACAACTTCACACTGAAAGAATCCCACGTCGAAAGAACCCCACGTGGTCACTCGAGTATCCATTGCCCCCAATTCGGCCCGCGGGCTCATGCAGTCCACCTCAATAACATCACAAACCCGAAGACAGGCGCTCGTTTCTATGGAAGACTCGTTGGGCCTTTGCTCGCACGGGCCCATCACAACCCAAAGGGTCCGTTCCCTGGCCTCGACAG
The DNA here is from genome assembly GCA_050300635.1 of Polyangiaceae bacterium. GTDB lineage: Bacteria > Myxococcota_A > Polyangia > Polyangiales > Polyangiaceae > NIC37A-2. Next base: position 134,226 of record JBNKYC010000032.1, on the reverse strand, counting down.
ACCCACCGTGCCGCCGGAGTTCGCCCTATGACCCGCTTATCTCTTCGTACTCACCTTCGATATCTTCACGGGCTCGCCCTGCTCCTTCCCCTAGCAACAGGGGGCTGCCAAACGGACGAAGGGATCAGCAGTAGCGCCGACGAAATAAGGAACGAGACAAGCAACGGGTCCAGCGCGACAAGCGAAGAAGTCGATCCCTGCGCGGAGGGACGGCCGGACGCCCTCAATCCTCGTCTGTGTCCCATCTCTTGCGACAACGCGGAGTCGTGTCCGGGCGGCTCCTATTGCAAACAGGGTACCTGCACAGTCGATTGCGAAGACGACAGCGAATGCAATAGCGGCACATGTGGCGAAACGGGACGTTGCGAGTTCGAGTCGGAAATCTTCCTTGACCCCAAAGAAACCGACCCCGACAAGAACGAAGAAGAAGACAAACCTCCCCCCCAGTGCGTCGAAGGCCAGGTCGAGTTTCAAGAGCAGATCCCCCAAGTTTGGCTACTGCTCGACCGCTCCTCAAGTATGAACAGCGTCCTGAACTTGGTCACCCGATGGGATGCCGTAGGCTCCGTATTGCTCGGCGACCCCTTAGACTCAGAGGACCGCGGTGTAGTCGGCGACCTCGAAGAGAAGGTCGCCTTTGGGGCTAACTTCTATACAACGGGAACCTACAACGGACAGTGCGCCCTGGCCCTCGACTCGGTTGCTTTGGCCGCTAATAACTACACGGCCATTCGACAACGCTACAACAAACTCGCCCCCACCGGCGGTACCCCTACCGCTGACGCCGTCGCTGCCGTGGTCACGGCAGCCAAGCGCGCCGATCTCACGGGAGGCAAGAAGATCCTCGTCTTAGCCACGGATGGCGCCCCAGGCGCCTGCCAATCTAGGCCCGACTCCGCAACCTTCGAAGTCGAAAAAGAAGTCACCCGAGCCTTCCAAGCCGATATCGAAACTTTCGCTATCAGCATTTCGACTGGCACCAATGCCGCTCATATGCAGCGGGTCGCCAATTTAGGGACCGGCCTGGAAGCAGACGCCGAGCCGCCTGCTCCCTACTACACAGCAGAAAGCGAAGAAGATCTCAAAGCGGCTTTCTCAACCATCATCGAAGGGGTTCCCCGCAGTTGTGAGTTTGCGCTCAACGGTACTGTAGACGAGGAAAACGCCTTCGAGGGTACAGTGACCTTGGCCGGCGAAGAGCTCGAATACCAGAACGAAGATGGATGGCAGCTCGCTTCTCCAAGCAGCGTCGAGCTGCTCGGCACCGCCTGCGAGCAGATCCAAGCAGGCGAAGAAGATCTTGATATCACCTTCCCCTGCTCGGTCTTCGAGCTCATCGTACGCTAACCCTTCAAGAGGCGCTTACTCTTCAAAATCGGTACAGGAGAGCACGCCTAGCACTACGAGCACTTAGAAATGAGCGATTTCGAAGCTCTCCCCAAGAAAGTGAGGTCGGCTTCGAAACCGCGCTCGCCCCTCTCTATCTCCGCATTTTTCTCTTCCCATTTGTGCCGCGACCCTTCCTGAAAACCGAGCCGGCTCTCAACGCTGACAGTCCAAGAAGCCCTCAAATTGAAACGGTCGCAGCACTAGCATACGTCTCACAAGCAGCGGAAGCTCCGCCACCTCTCATCCGGAGGAGATAGGGCATGCGTTGGCGAACGCACTGATCACATAGTGCTAGCGATGGCAACCTATGCGTTCATCGTCGAGGGCCACCTCGTCAACCCATGACTTCATTGCTCCCGTCTGCTGAAACTTCTGTAAACCTACTGCTACAGAAGTCAAAACTGGGACTTCAGATCGTTCGTCGTCAATGACCAGATAGTCGATGACCTGGTTGTCATGAAAGTAGGTCGCCGTCTGCATGTCCGAATCAAAGAGCCACTCTAAGCACATCCACTCGTCCACGAGCGGATGTGCCGAGCGATCGCCCTCAGATCCAAATTCACTGCCCGCACCATCGCCCGAAGGCTGGACGTTGTAGATCCAGGACCAATTGCTGGACATTGTCCCGACTCCCGTTCCCGTCGAGGCGAGGCGCACCTCGTTTTCATGCCCCATCCAAGGACCTCGAGCCGCCAGCACGTCAAAGTGAACGAATTCGCTCACACCAGGTCCTTCCATGCGGTAAAACATGCGACCAAAGTGGCGCGAAGCCAATTGACCCAAACTGGGCAGCTGGAGCATCCCGACGACGGCCGTTTGCCCTCCATCGATGCTCACCTCAAGGGAGCGCGCGCCGCGGGCGCTTTGCGCTTCGGAAACTTGGGCCGTTCGGTTGCCATATCCAGTGAGTGTCCAGCCCCCGGGAAGCTCCCCCGGATTCGTGGACTCGAAGTCTTCGCACACGGCGAAAGGTGAATTTTCGCAACGACTTGCCTCTCCGAGTAAGAAGGTTGCTCGATCCTCGGGAAAGCCCCCCTCGTCTCCACCGCCACCCGAGCCGCCAGAACCGAACCCTTCGCCGCCCGAGCCGGTAGCACCACCAGATCCCACAGTCCCCGCGTCCCCACCTGCACCTGACCCCCCTGCTCCGGACCCGCCGAAAGCGCTACCCCCGGTGCCGCCACCTAAGTTCGCCCCCCCCGAGCCGCCTTGCATCGATCCGCCCCCACTCGCAGATCCCCCTCCGGCCCCTGAGAGGGCACCGCCACTTCCTAAATCCCCGCTCGTGCCCCCGTTTTGGTTGGAAGGCGAGTCCCCCTGGCTACAGGCAGAATTGAACAGTGTAACTAAAATCGAAGGAATGGTCAGAAGAGGGCTCGAGAATTTCATAGGAACTTTCGCTGCATAGCTAAGGACGCGCTAGGCTTAAAGAAGGGATCATCTAACGCTACCCCGCCACGCCGAAAATTCATCTACAATTCATCGGTCGAATCCTGACCCTGTGCAGGGCGCCTCCGCGACCCTACTTTTGTGACTGGCTTTGCCATGCGAAACGAAAGCACTCCCCCGGAACCATCCGGAAGAAAGAATGCGCCCGATCCTCGTGCCGATGCCGAGCTAGTCAGCCTGGTGATTGAAGACCCTCGGCGCGGTCTGGCCGCGCTCTACAATCGCTTCGCCGTGGACGTCAATCGTCTAGTCTGGCGCCTGCTCGGACCGGACTCTGATCGCGAGGACATCGTCCAGCAAGTCTTTCTGCAGCTCATTCAATCCATTGGCAGCTTGCGCTCGCCCGAGCGTCTTCATTTTTGGGTCCGCTCCATCACCATCAATGTAGTTCGCTCAGAGCTACGCAAACGCATGGTGCGGCGCGCTTTCTTGAGGAAGCAACCCGTCGAAGAGCCACTAGGCGATCTGCTCCTCGACATGGAATCCCAAGAGTTCGTTGCACGCTCAGCGGCCCTTCTCAACCGTCTCCCCAGCAAGGAGCGGATCGTTTTTTTACTCTACTATCTGGAAGAGCTCACCCTGCCTGAAATCGCGGACATCTGCGGGTTTTCTTCCATGACTGCCAAACGACGCTTGTCGGCCGCCCGCCTGCGTTTCAGAAAGCTGGCCAGGCGCGACGCCACCTTTGAAGAGTTCTTCGACGAGAAGGAGATGCTTTCATGAGCGATCCCATTCAAAACTGGAGCAAGAACTATCGTAGTGCCTTGGGCGCAGGCCCCTCAGAGCGCACCCTGTTGGCAGAGCGTGCACGCCTGTTGCTCGCCCACCGCGGCCACCCCAAAAAAGCGATTCTTCCACGAGTTTGGATTGCCTCTGGAAGCCTAACGCTCGCTCTTTCGGCAATCGCGCTCGTCTTCTTTTTTGGGAGCCGCCCGCCACGCCTCGAACAAGCGTACTTAGGAGAGATTCCTCTCGTGCAAGGGGCCAGCATCGAAAGCGATATCGCTTCGCGTACGCTCGTCTTCAGTGGCGGCACGAAAGCTCAGCTCAATCCCGGTGCCCAACTCACGCTCCAAGAAATCAGCGAGCAGCGGGTTCTAATGCATCTTGAGAGCGGCGTGGTGAACTTCGACGTGGAGCACCGACCGGACACCAAGTGGGTGATTGTGGCGGGAGACTACCGGGTGACTGTCCTCGGCACCGCTTTCACGGTTGACCAAGACGAACAAGTAAAGGTGCATGTGACGCGGGGCAAAGTCCACGTCCAAGGAGGAAGTCTACCCGCCAAGGGGATCTTCCTCGTGGCCGGTGAGCGCTTCGTTTCTCCCCTATCGAAAGAACAAACCCCACAGCCCTCCGAGTCCGCGAGCGAACCCGTCTCAGCACAAGAAGAGCAAATCGCGGACGACCCGTTTCCGACCAACCCAGGCGCGAGTCAAAAGGCGAGTGTCAACCAGATGGCCAAGCGGACGCCACCTCGAGCTGCTCCTCCAAAGACAACTTGGAAAGACTTGGCTCAGGAAGGTAAGTTTGCGCCGGCGCTCGCTGCCGCTCGCCGTATCGGAATCAGCCGCTTAATTCGAAATGCTGACGGGGCCGAACTCCTACTCTTGGGCAATGCGGCTCGTTACGGTGGAGACTTGGAGACCGCCGAACTGGCCTACCAAAAGGCCCGCAAGCGAGCGCCGGGAAGTTCGACCGCCGCGCTCTCCGCTTATTACTTATCGCGTTTGTCGAGCGACCATCACGGTGATCAAAACCAAACCATCCTTTGGTTACGTACCTTCCTTCGCGAGCAGGGATCAGGTGCCCTCGCCGCAAGTGCCCGAGCGCGGCTCATGACCTTGTTGGAGGGGCGAGGTGATCTGACCGGCGCTCGGCAGGTGGCTCGGGCGTACCTCAAGTTTCACCCGAGCGGTCCGCACCGCGACCGCGCCGAGCGGCTGATCGGAGACATCCCGGCGCGCAGAGCGCGATAAACCCGATCCTCCTTTGAGGCCCGAGCCCCCATTGATAGCACCGCGCACTCATAGTTTCGCCACTAAGAGCTGGTCGACAAGGCGATGGGCCGCCGCCCTTTTTCTCGGTCTGCTGAGCAACAGCTCTACGCTAGTCGCTCAGGTGCGAACGCTGAGCGCCGAAGAAATGAATTGGGAAGTCGGCTTGCGTCATGTCCGCGCCGAACTCACCGCCTCCGGTTTCTTGGTTCAGCAAGAGACGAGCTCGGCGGTCAATCCAAGCGACTTGCTGATTGAACTTCGGAACCCGGACAAGAACGACGACTTGATCGCGAGCGTAACCGTCCTGCGCATCGGGCGCAGCGGTCTCGCCTACGTATGGCTCCACGACGAAGGGCGCATGTATCGCGCCGAAGGATCCCACACCGATCCCAGCGAAGCCGCGACAATTCTCTCCCTCAAGATTGTCGAACTCATCCGGCTGCGAGGTGACGGGTTTACCAGCGAGAGCAAATCAACTGCAGCCAGCGAACAGCAGCCCCCCTCCTCTCCCTCGAACCGCCGTACAAGAAGCGCCGAGGCTCCCTCAAAGGCAAACGTAAAAAACGAAACAGCACCGCGTCAAACGAGCTCGAAATCCCTGGATAGCTCATCCCCCACCGACCCCCGACCCTTTGGCTTTCGGGCAAGCGCCCTGGGCGGCATCGCCTTCGGCTCGGGACTAGACCAACCCCTGCCCGAATTGGGCCTCGACCTCAGCCATCAGTTTCTCCCTTGGTTCAGCTGGGGCGTCTCTGGGGTCAGCTCCCTAGGCTCGAGCCTTCATCATTATGAAAAGGGAGCGATTCGACTGCGCTCTCATCGCTTGCTCTTACGCCTCGCGCTTTCTCACGGCCAAAGGCTGTGGTGGCAAGTCGGACCGAAGGGAGGCTTGCACTGTCTCCAGACGCGGACCATCAGCTCTTCGGTCACGCAGTCGTCCACCCGGACCACCTGCGCTTTCGCTCTCGGTGGATTCGCACGAACAGGCCTGCAGCTCGGTGGACTCAGTCTCTTTTTGGAGGGAGAGCTCGGAGCGACCACAAGGGCTCTGCGCCTGCTGGAAGACAAAGAGGTAGTTGCTACACTCGGGCGACCTTGGACGGCGCTACACGGAGGTTTAGGTTGGCAATTTTAAACCGCTCACTCGGACTCAGTCTCGTGGGTGTCCTCATAGCTTGTGATCCCGTCGAGTTGACCATCTACGAAAGCGAGTCGAAAAGTGCGGGCTCTGGGGGGAGCTCGCCCGTCGACCCCGTGTATTACGGCCTGGGGGGCACATCCGCCGCTCCCGGCGAGACTGAAGATCCCAGCGGCACCGGCGGAAAGCCCACCGAGCCCACACCCGGTCCCACCCCAGCACCGGTCGTCGAGTACGTCCTCGACGATTTTGAAGATGGGGATACCAAAGGCATCGCCCCCGCTGGGTGGTGGTATCCAGTCAATGACAGCACGGGGGCCCAGCTGCTCGGGGTCGTAGCAGTGGAAGAGGATACCGAAGCTCCGGGGGGTCGTTCGGGGCACGCCCTGCGCAACGATTCGGGTGAGTTCAGCGATTGGGGCTCGGCCTGGGGGGTCGATATCGGAGACTACAACTTCCCAGAAGGTGGATTCGAAGTCTCCTTCTCGCTCGCGGCCTCTCGCCCAGTCGAGGTGTCCTTCCATGCTTTGGATGGCAGCAAGCATCACTTCACTCGCGAGGTGGAGGCGACCACGAGTTGGTCACGGGTCACAGTACGACTCGACAATCTCTTCGTGGTCGAAGAAAGCACAGTACTGCGCTTCGACGAAACCACCGCTCACGAACTACAGTGGTTCGTCTTTGACGAAACGCCTGTCATCGTCTGGCTCGACGACGTCACGATGCGCACCTTCTAGTGCTGCGACCGCTTAAATTTGAGCGTTTCTTGGTCTGTCAGCGTTGGGAGAGGGCTCGGTTTTCAGGAAGGGTCGCGGCACAAATGGGAAGAGAAAAGTGCGGAGACAGAGAGGGGCGAGCGCGGTTGCGAAGCCGATCTCACTTTCTTGGGGAGTGCTTCGAAACCGCTCATTTCTAAGGGGTCGTAGCACTAGGGGCCGCACTCACACCACCCGCTTGGGGACGAGTGCGGCCCCCCCCCAAGCGGGATCTTCGACCTCAGGCCTTGAGCTCGGTGAGCTCGGCGCCCCCTTGCCAATCCGCGTGAGGAACGCCCACGGCATTGAGCACGGTGCAGAGCATCTTATGACTGTGCCCGCCAGTGCCTTCCACCCCGCCAATATTCGCCTCGCTGCCGTTAATCAACATGGACTGACCCGTCTTGAAGTAGCCGGCTCCTCCGGCAATGATGATGGGAAGATCGCCCGTCGTATGCCCCTGTCCATGAGAAAACTCGTTGGTGCAGAGCACGACGGTATTGTCGAGCAGGGTCTTTCCGCCACCTTCGTCGAAGGCATCAAGAAGTCCGAGTAGTTTCGCAAACTCTTGGATGTTCCACTGGTCAATCTCGAAAAGCATGTCCTCCCAGCCGTCAACCGTTTCCTCATTAAAGTCATCGGTGGTGCCGTGAGAAATCGGGTGGTGACGGTAGTTATGGTTGATCCCATCCCACTGGTACATGGGCGAACCAGCCACCGCGGCCCCCCACTGCAAAACGGCCGAACGTGTGTACTGACAAGCCAGCGAGAGCGCCGCGATACGAGTGAAGTAGCGCCCCATCCTAGGAAAGTTTTCGTTCGCTTCGACGGTTTCTGCGTTGATCGCTTCGATTTCCGCAGCAGTCGTTGGATCCAGGGTGCAGGCGACAATCGCCGGGTCACCCGTAACGTCCGTTTCGATATCGCGGATCAGCGAAAAGTGCTGATCGAGGCGCTCCTTGTCGCTTGTCGACAGATCGATGCGACGCAGCTCGTCGAGCTCTTCGCGCGCCAAGTCCATCACACTCTGCCGCTTCTTCATCAGACGTTCGGTAGCTTCATCCGAGGTGTCGCTCGTGGAGCCCCCTCCCAAACCCACCATCGCTCGATAGGCCAAATAGGGGTTCGACTCAGCGTCGACGCGGTCACCCGGACCTCGATACGAAATCGAATTGAAAGCCGGCACCCCCAAATCTCGCCCACCGGGTCTCATCACCAAAGCCTCACGCCCACTTGGGTTAAGGGCCTTGGCGATCACCTGATCGATGGACGCGGACTGGGCGTTGCTATCCACATGGGTTCCGGCGGTCAGAGCCTGACTGGTGCCTTCGGAGTGTCCTGTCCAGGTTCCGACGGGATAACCGTGAACGCCCCGCGGGATCAAAACCCGACTCGCGTAAGGGGCCAACCCGGCCGTGCCCAGTCCGTCAAAAGACCCTGCACTCAGGGCCCCCAAAGCCGGCCAAAAACGGCTAGTATTGACGCCGCTGCTGCAGTGAAACGACAAGAAGCGGGTCATGCCGCCGTCCTGAGCCTTCAGGGGACTGACATCCAGACTCTCCAAGAAGGGGAGACCCAGGGTGGCTCCGGCGAAACCACGGAGAAAGGTGCGTCGTTTGAGAAAGCGTGCTGATGCCATAAATTTGTTCAATCCGTCTTGGGGGGAAGATGAGAAAATGCGGGAGAAGCAGCGACTTCGGCCAGGAGACCGCGCACGCCGTAGGGCGAAGTTTCCAGGTCTCGACTGATGCGCCCCATGGTACGCGCATCTCCTTGGGCTTCTCCACGACCATAGGCATAGTTGACCCAGTGCTTGGCATAACATGCTCGAACTCGGCTCATCGCAGCCATCTTCTGAACGAGCTCGTTCGCTCCCGAAAAAGCAAGAGTGTCTCCTGAGAGACGAATTTCGCCCGTCGTGTCTACCGCGGCACCGTTTTCGATGTTGCGCGCCTGACCAATGGCGTCAAACCCTTCGAAGGCAAATCCCACAGGATTGATCGTCGTATGACAGTTCGCGCACACAGTCATCGAAGTCTTCCAGGTGAAAAACTGACGAGTTGTCAGGAGTTCGTCCGCCGGTAGCGAATCGGGTTCCTCGGACTCGGCTCCAGGAGGTGGCGCAGGGATGTCCTGGCATAACAAACGGCGCAACACGAAGACCCCTCGAAGGATGGGAGAAGTTCTCGATGCAGCCGAACTATGACCAGTGAGAAAGGCCGCCTTAGTCAAAATACCGGGACGGTTCTGCTCAGGAGTAAAATCCACCACCTTGACTGAACTTCCATAATCACCACTCAAACCGTAAAGCTGAGCCAACGAGGCGTCGACAGCACCGACAGGTGCTGTCAGGAGTTCAGCAACACCGCCATCTCGATTCAGGGTCACTTCTTTGAAGAAAGCGTCAGCTTCGTTCAACATCGAGCCCACGAGCTCTGGACCAAACTGAGGAAAGATGGTGGCGTCCTTTCCAGCGGCGGCCAAACCTTCGAGCTCGAGCCAGCGATGATGGAAGTCCAGGACCTTGGCTTCGAGACGAGAGTCGGCTGACAGACGCTCCACCTGGGCGAGCACTCCTGCTTCAGTGTCGAGCGCCCCAGAGGCCGCCGCATCGAGCAACACATCGTCCGGGCCGGTTCCCCAAAAGAGAAATGACAGGCGCGAGGCGATTTCGAAGCCGGAGAGTCGAGTTCCGGCTTCGTCCATCTGGGCGCCACCTTGTTCGGCGCGATAGAGAAACTTCGCCGACTGAAGAACGACCTCGAGCACGAGCTGTACCCCGTCGCGGAAGGCATCACCACTTGCGATCAGCTCGGCCCCTTGGTCAAAGAGCGTCTGAAAACGCGTCGTTTCGGTGGCACTCAAGGGTCGGCGGTAGGCACGACGACCAAAACTGGCGATGAACTCATCACGACACCCTGGAGCGGAGGTATCGCATCCGACAATGGCGGCATAACGGGTGGCATCAGCTACCGCCTCTTCCGCCAAGCTCTCTGCCGCGAAGGTGATCTCCTGAAGCAGACGCTCGTTGATGGCTCTCTGACCGCCGTTTTCATAAGGCCCAAGATTGGGTTGTTCGGCCGGGAAGAGCTCCGATGGAGTCAGCTTGGCTTGAAGAAGGTCGGAAACGCTATGGTCGTATTCCTGGTAGCTCAAACGCGGCACTCGACTCGCAGCGGGCACCCCACTGGGAAGTGTTTCCGGATCAGCGTCCTGAATCGAGTCGAGCTCGACACCCGTCCCCGTCGTACCAGTGGTATCTTCACCACCAGTGGACGACATGTCCGTGGTTGCTTCGCCTCCACTTAAGACATTTCCACTGGTCCCACCACCTTGGGCGTCGACTTCATTGGGGGGTTGGCAGGCAGCGCTCAGAGGAATCAGTCCTGCAAGCGCCGCTACTCTTGCAAATTTGGCCATACAGGACCCAAGTCGCGATGGAGGTCCCAGTGGGTTCACGAATCGACCCGTTTTTTCGTCTTTTCTTCCTTACTATAACTATCTCTTATCAACAGAAACTGCCGACATCGAGCTGAGCTCCTCAGAGAGCTAGGCCCCTAGAAAGGAACGGCCTCATAACCATCGCCGAAGTAGCAGTTTCCTTCCTCATTGATACGTCCAGAAAACCGAACGATCTCCTTGGAGGCGATCTCTTGACGCTCGCCACTCATCTCGCTCTGCACACCGCGCAAGATCGCATCCTTCAAGGTGCTTACATAATAACAAGGCAATGTGGGCTCGGCATGAGAGCCTCCCAAACCTGAGTCATCTGTAAGAAAGAGATACCGACCCAAGGTCAGCTGGGCACTTTGACGCATGGTAAACTCGGTCAATTCGTCCACGCCGCTCGAAGCGACGGGATAGATATGAATATCCGAACTCTGTGCGGCAACGACTTCCTCAGCCAACGCTTGAGCTCGCTCGTTGTGATGAGGAGCGTCTGCCACCCAGAAGAGCAGTCGGGCTACGTCCGGGTCATCGCTCCAACTCAGGGCGTTTGCTTTTTTGAGTCCCTCCTCGGGAGCTTCCGGAAAGTCACCGCCGCCGTCAAAGGTTTGATCACTGAGCAGAGAGCGAAACTCGTCGAGGTCGGTAGTAAAATCTTCGGCACGGGCCAAGTAATCGTCCTGCACGTCCCGATAGACCACGAGGGACCAACGTTGCTCGGCATTGGGATAAAGCCCTGCAATCGTCTCACTCAAGTCTTCAAACTCGGTTTGGAGGTACCCAAGCTCATCGCCCATACTGCCCGTAGTGTCGATCACCAAAGACAAGTCGAGAGAGGTCCGACCGCCCTGCCCCTGCAAAAATAGATCGTGTGCCGCGACGTAGTCGTCCTGCTCGAAGGGCAGAAGACCGTTACTTTGGCGACGCTCAACCGCCGCTACGTACTTTTGGAAAAAGTCGAAACTCAGATTGTCGTCGAAGATGCCAGCGGTGAGCTGTCCCGTCGGCGGATTCTTACCTTCGGGGGGATCCACCTCAGCGGGAACATCGCTCGAACTGGCCCCTCCAGCGCCGCCCGCTCCATCTCCGTCGCCATCACCATCACCCCCCTTTGGATCACCGTACCCGCCCGCGTCTCCGTCACTCTCAAAAGAAGCTCCGGTGTCTCCCGTCGTGCTCGTCCCTATACCGCCGTCTACTTCAGGACCGGCCGTCGTCGAACCAGTCGAGGTACCGGCGGTCCCTTTACTTCCGCCGCGCTCGCCCTCGATGCCTCTTGAGTCCGTGGCCTCGCTCGAGCTACAGGCCACCGAGATCACCCCCAATCCGACGACTGCCACTAACCATTTGCTCGACCTAACACTGCTGACCATGGGCTCTTCTCCTCCTTGACTGTTTGCACGAGATCCGCGAGAGGCGAACCAAGTAGGAGAGGACAGAGCAAGAAGCGTGCTCAAACGAAATGCCGCACGATAATACTAATTTTATGCCCCATCGGAGGTCTCGATCCAAAAATCAGTTGGGCCACCTTGGCACAGTGTGGGCCAGAACCTGCCGCACCGATCAGACCCCTCGCGCCGCGTCTTGGACTCAGCGGGGTCGAGCTATGCGCACCAAAGTAAGAGCGCCAGCTTTGGCGAGCAAAGTATCGCTCCAGCTTGTATTATCGTAGTCGTACTCCAAACGTACGGACCCCCGCTCAAGACTCTCGAGACAGTTCGCTGCTTGACTGAGACTTTCGAGTTCTTGAGCCTCAGCCCCCATCTTCGCACGAAAGAAGATGCGGAGTCGGTCGGCCAGCACTTCGAGATCCACAAGGTACTCACTCAGCTGCTCCGCACTGAGAGTACTCTGATGAATTTCGGGCAAATCAAGGTGAAACGCTGTCGACATGCTCTGCCTCTCCTTGACTGGGTGTGAGTGATTCTGTGGGCTCCCACTGCGGAGGAGCGCCTTGGTCAAAGGGCGCTTCGGCCGCATGGCACTGCTGACAATTAGCCTGGTTGGGGTGAGGCGTACGGAGTCCGAATTGACCTCGCGGTCCGTGGCAGCTGGAGCAGTTTTCGCGCATGAACGTTGCATGAGGGATGGTGGGAGGAGCCCCCTCCCACGCTCGACTGCCCGCTCCCGGTTCGATCGCCCCAACAAAGATGTTTCCTTCGCCCACAGCGGCTAGGCGGGCTTGGGGCACCGAATCAGCTGCGACCGCGTGACATTGAGTGCACATCGTGAGGGGCTCATGACTCATGGCAGGAGCCTGAAGGGTCCCGATTCGGGCGCCTCCATCGTGACAGGCGAGACACGCGCTCGCTTCGCGGTCTTGGACCGGATGGGGGATCACCGGAGGAGCTCCCGCATAGGCACGACGTTCGGCGCGGACAGCCAAGGCCCGCTCACGGTCCTCTTCGCTGGGTTCGCTATCGGACGCCTCGCCGCCGGGCAAAGAACGGAGCCACGCAAACGCTTTTTCGTAAAGGTGCGCGTTGGGTCCTCGGCGCTTTCCTCTCAGCTCTTGGTAGGAATCCGCGGGCTCAGCTCGGAACACGTCTCCTGCCGAAACGCCCGGCAAGCGCTTCGTCGGTGCGCGCGTCCCTGTGATCATCCCCGCCACCGCGGCGGTGAGCACAATGGCTCCGCCCAACTTGAGAAGTCGATGTTGTTTGGAATGGTCCGCCACGGCTTACCTTTCAGCGGCGCTCAAACGTCGCAGCTTCACCGCACATTTCTTGTAGTCGGGTTCCTTGGAAAACGGACAAAAAGCGTCCAAGGTGAGCTGGTTGATCAGTAGCCGTTCGTCAAAGAAGGGTACAAATACACTTCCGGGTGGAGGAGCACCTCGACCATCCACCCAAGCGGGCAGAACCAACTTACCGCGTCGCGTGGTGAGTTCGACAAGATCGCCACTTCTGATCTGGTGCTCCCGAGCATCTCGACGATTCACCTCAACGTAGGCGTTGGGCATAGCGCGTTTGAGCTGAGGAATCCGCATCGTCATGCTGCCCGTATGCCAGTGCTCGATGACCCGTCCTGTGCAGAGCCAGTAAGGGAACTCTTGATCGGGTGATTCGGCTGGTGGCACGTAGTCGCGTAGCCAGATCTGAGCTCGACCATCCTTGGTCGGAGAATGATAGAACTCGAAGGTCTTTCCCTTCTTCACGTAAGAATCGTCAAATCCACTGAAACGAAAACGAGTTTCGCGCCAGCTCCCGTCCTCTTGTTTCACCACGGGCCAACGCAAGCCGTGGGCCTTGACGTACTCCGAGTAGGGAGCCAAATCCTTGTGCTTCATCAAGGTGAACTTGCGATATTCTTCAAAGAGGCGTTCGTCGATATTGATGTCGTAGTAGTTTCTGAAGTTCCAGAATTTGACCTCTTTTCCGTCCTTTTCCTGATGAAAAAGGAATCTACCGTCCTTGTCCTTCATGCCGGCGAAGCCCCGCTCATAGAGTTCGCGCGCAACGGCGAGAAGTTGCCAGGCGTCGTCTCGAGCCTGACCTGGAGGTTCGACCTGCTTGAACCATTGTTGGGTGCGACGCTCAGAGTTGCCAAAGATCCCGTTTTTTTCGACCCAAAGAGCCGAAGGCAAGATCAAGTCGGCATAGCGCGTTGTTTCGGTCGGATAGACATCCGAGACAATCATGAACTTATCCGGGTCGCGGCGACTGGGATAAAAGAGCTTGTGCGTATTGGGTAGTGACTGCCCTGGATTGGTCACCTGGACCCAGATCGTCGAGATGTCTCCCCCCTTGCTTTTGGGAGTACTAAACTTCTCCCACATCTTCACGGTGTGATAGCCGGGTTTGGGGTTGATACGACCGCTCGGCACATTCCAGATTTCTTCGCTCTGCTTACGATGCGGCTCCTTCTTCACCAGGCGGCCCCCGGGAAGTGCGTGGGCGAGAGTTCCCACCTCACGAGCGGTACCACAAGCAGAAGGTTGCCCCGTCAGGCTCGTAGGGGCGTCTCCCGGCGTACCAAAGTGACCGCTCAGGAGGTGGACACCGTGTACCTGAGAGTTGATGGCGGTTCCTTCGGTGTGTTGGTTCATGCCCATGCACCAAAGGCTGGTGATCTTGATCTGCGGATCAGCAAACAAACGGGCCAAATACTTGAGATCAGCCTGTGAGACGCCACTTTCCTTAGAGCAGTACTCAAGCGTGTACTTGCTGAGCCCCTCCTTGAAGTCGTCAAAGCTGATGACCTTACCGTGCAAACTACGAGGCTCTGATTCACCTTTGAAAGAGCAGTATTCTTTGACGAAATTCTTGTTGTATTTTTCCTCATCGATCAACTGCTTCATGATGCAGTTGGCAATCAACTGATCAGTATGAGGCTTGAAAATCATCGTGCGATCCGAATGACCCGAAGTGCGCGTGCGGCGCGTCGTAAGATCGATAAATTCGACTTTTTCGCCCCGAGCTTTTCGGTCGATCACACGACTAAAAAGGATGGGATGCATCTCGGCTGGATTGTTCCCCCAAGCGATAACGACATCGGCCGCATCCAGGTCGTCATAACACCCCGCCGGCTCATCCACCCCATAGGTGGCCAAAAATCCGGTCACGGCTGAGGCCATGCAAAGACGTGCGTTTGGGTCGATATGGTTGTTGGAAAGCCCTCCCTTGATGAACTTCTGCGCCGCATACCCCTCTGGGATCGTCCACTGACCGCTGCCATAGATAGCGAACCCCTTGGGGTCGGCCTCGATTCGGTCAGCAATCACTTCAATCGCCTTGTCCCAGGTGACTTCCTTAAAGTCGTCCCCGTCCCGTAATAGCGGCTTAGTCAGCCTGTCTTTGCCATAGAGCATCAAACCAACGTGATAGCCCTTCATGCAAAGTAGCCCACGATTGACCTCTGCATCGGCGTCGCCCGCAATGCTGACGACCTTCCCCTGCTTGGTGCCCACCATGACGTGGCATCCCGTTCCGCAAAAGCGGCACGGGGCCTTATCCCACTTCACGCCATTGATGACCGGCAACTGCACTTTCGCCGCTTGACCCGAAGCCATACGAGTCGCGGCCAAGGTCGCGGCACTCATGGCAGCAGTCTGGATGAAAGTTCTGCGATCCACGCTCATGCGTCTACTCCTTCTGCTGATTCACCGGCCATATAGCTCTTGTCGTCCATCCAAGAGACCAACTGCACGCTTGCGACGCCTTCTTTCTTTTCGAGCGATTCGAAAAGCCTTCTGGCTTCTCCCAAATCGCTGGTGGTCGTCACGACGGGCAAAAAACCACGATTGAAGTCTCCCACAGCACAGCGAGAGTCTTCTTTGATCTGCTCGACAAGAGCGTCGTTAGGGCTGCTTTCAACGGTAAGAACGAGGGCGCTGGTGAACATCTGGAAGAGCCCCAAGCAAGAGCCAAGCCAGTCTCGGAACGAAACGCTCTGCAGATCGAAATCTAGCGAGGGTGGGCGAGATCGTTCACCTCAACCAACGAGAAAGAAGGAAGCTCACCAGCCCGGACTCCAAAAAACAACGCAAGAACTGCACCGAACCCCCAGTTTAACGCAGTTTTTGCACCTTCTCGATTTCAGTAAGATATCCAAAGAGTTACACATCATCGCAAGAACAGCGTTGAGTCGAAAACGAAGGCCTTCTGGCACGATCGCTGCTTGGTCCCCGGGCGTGCAACCAATACCCGCCAAGTTCGCTCTCGCGGTCCTCACCTGCTCTTCGGTGATGATGATGGGGTGCGGGCAGGATCAAGACCGAGCCAAGCAGCCCCGCGTGCTCGCACCGCAGCAGGCGGCTCAGAACCTTCATGATAGCCCACAGTTAGACAGCATCGAAAGCGACGTCCGCGGTCCCAACGGAGATGTGGCACGAGTGCGCTGCGCCACTTGCCACTCGATGTTGAAGACGGACGAGCTACCAGATAGCCCGCAGCAACTTGAGCAGTTCCACCGAGGACTTCAGGTGACTCACGGCTCGCTCAGTTGTGCGTCTTGTCATCGTTCGGACAAGCCGGACAGTCTGCATCTGGCTACAGGGAAGTCCCTTGAGATGGATGAGGCCATGACTCTTTGCTCGCAGTGCCACGGTCCGCAGCGTAAATCCTACGACCATGGTGCCCACGGCGGTATGACAGGTCATTGGGACCGAAGTCGGGGAGAGCGAACACGCAATCAATGCGTCGACTGCCACGACCCTCATACCCCGCAAATTCCTCATGTCATGCCGGTTTTGCCCCCCATCGATCGGGGCCTACCTGCCCCCCACGAAGAATCACATCCTCAAGAGAAAGGTCATCCGTGAAACGACGCGTCGCCCTCAAAGTGGTCGGAGCCACCCTGGGAGCTAGCGCTTTTGCTGCAGCTGCCAAGCCACTCACCGAATGGACGGATGACATGACCGTCGACCAATTCTTGCAGAAGCACTACCGCGAGTTGAGCCCTGACGAGCTCAAGAAGGTGCTCTCGAGAATCGAGGCTGAGTCGCAGATCAAATACCAACGCGACGATATCCGGGTCACGGCCGATCAGCCGATTGACGGCGTGGAGTTCGGTTATGCCCTCAATCTCAGTGTATGCGTCGGCTGCCGCAAATGCGCCGATGCCTGCCATAAAGAAAACAATCACGACCGCGCCACGAACAACTCCTATATCCGCGTGCTCGAAATGACCCAGGGCAGTCTCGACCTGGAACAAGGCAACGCGCACTACGACCACCCCGTACCTGCCGACGGAAAGTTCTACATGCCGGTACAGTGCCATCAGTGCCGCAACGCACCGTGCGTCAAGGTCTGCCCCGTACAAGCAACCTGGCAGGAACCCGACGGGATCGTCACAGTCGACTACGACTGGTGCATCGGCTGTCGCTACTGCGAGGCGGCCTGCCCCTACCACGCTCGCCGCTTCAACTGGCAGGCGCCCGAGGTTCCCGCCGAAGAGATCAACCCCGATCAAGGCTACCTCTCCAACCGAGTCAGACCCCAAGGTGTGGTCGAAAAGTGCACCTTTTGCCTCCACAGAACACGCAAAGGAAAACTCCCCGCCTGTCTAGAAGCCTGCCCCACCGGAGCCCGCGTCTTCGGCAACCTGCGCGACCCGGACAGCGAAATTCGCTGGGTTTTAGAAAACAAGCGTGTCTTTGTCCTCAAAGAGGAACTCGGGACGATGCCTCGCTTTTACTACTTCTTCGATAGCTAAGGACTCCTCACCATGTCTCGCAAACCACTCAGCTATCCCCGATTCTTGTGGCGCATCGTCAGTGCCTCGACCGACGGAAGTCCAGCCTTCTATATTTGGATGGCCGTGCTTTCTGCCATCGCCTTGGTGGGGGTTTCCTCCTGGGCGTACCAGGTGTCCCAGGGCATGGCCCTGACAGGAATGAGCGACCACGTATCCTGGGGTCTTTATATCGCTAACTTCACCTTCGGCGTCGGACTCGCCGCAGGCGCTGTCATGATGGTCATCCCGGCCTACCTCTATGACGACGACGAGATGCACGATCTGGTGATTGTCGGAGAAGTGCTCGCTATCGCATCTATTCTCGTTTGCCTGCTCTTCGTTGTCGTCGACCTCGGACGCCCTGATCGCTTTTGGCATTTGATTCCCGGTATTGGTCGATTCAACTGGCCCATTTCCATGCTGTCTTGGGACGTGATCGTCCTCAATGGCTACTTGCTGCTCAACCTGCACATCACAGGTTACCTGCTCTACAGCCGGTTCAAGAAGGTGCGCCCCAACAAGGTGTGGTACATTCCTTTCGTTTTCCTCTCAGTCATATGGGCCATTTCTATCCACTCGGTGACCGCATTTCTCTATAGCGGACTCGGCGGACGCCCCTTCTGGAACTCCGCGCTACTCGCGCCCCGTTTTATCGTCACCGCCTTCGTAACCGGCCCCGCCTTCGTCATCTTGCTGCTGCAGGCTTTGCGGCGCTTTTCGGGAGTTGCGTTTGGAGACGGTCCAATCAAGACTCTCAGTTCTGTGCTCAAAGTCACAGCTGTCACCAACCTCTTCATGTTTGGCTCAGAGGCCTTCACCGCCTTCTACACAGGAGGAGCCCATGCCGCCGCCCTCAAGTACTCGTTCTTCGGATCGCACGGCAGCAACACCCTAGCCCCTTGGGTCTGGACCGCTTTGGCTCTGAACGTAGTCGCCGCGGCCCTTTTGCTCCTCCCCGGCGACAACAGAAAGCGCCTCAACATCGCTTGCGTGTTCACCTTCGCGGGTGTCTGGATTGAAAAGGGAATGGGACTCATTGTCGCCGGCTTCATCCCCAGTACCCTGCACGAAATCGTGGGCTATGCCCCCACCCTCACCGAGTGGAAGATCACAGCCGGGATCTGGGCCTTCGGCGGATTGGTCCTCACAGCCGGGCTCAAGGTCGTGCTGACCGTAATGGAGGGCAGTTTCTCGGGGCACGATCACCAAGAAAGCCCTGCCGAGTAGCCCCCAGCAGCAAGAGATTGGCTCATGACTTTGATCTCGCTTTCGACTCAAGCCCCAGCTCATCCCCTTGAAGATCAAAGCGGGCCAGCTCTGCTTTCCGTGGGATTTCGTCCCTTCTTCTTCCTGGCAGCGCTCCTAGCCGGGGCCTTCCTGCCGCTCTGGCTGCTCATGCTCCAGGGTCTGCAGGTGAGAGCCCATTTTTCGGGGGTGACCCTACATGCTCATGAGATGCTCTTTGGTTTTGGGTCCGCGGTGATCGTAGGCTTCCTCCTCACAGCAGGAGCCAACTGGACGGGGCGTCGCACGACCAATGCCAAGTCTTTGGCTCTGCTCTCAGCTCTTTGGTTGGCCGGACGCTTCAGTACCTTCTTTGCGACACCTGCAGGCCTAGGTTGCCTTGCCGACGTGCTGTTCTTGCCGACAGCCGGCGCAGTTTTGGCCGTGGCGCTGATTCAAAGCAAAAGCAGGCGGAACTATCAGTTCCTTTTCATGCTTGCGGCGCTTTCTTTGGCCAACGTGCTCATGCACGTAGGGGCCCATGGGATCTCCTTCAGCTATCGTCTCGGGCAAGAGCTCGCTCTACGCGTCATCACCCTCATGATCTTGGTGATGGGCGGACGCGTGATCTTCATGTTTACCAAGAACGCGACGGGAGGTTCGGGCATGCAGCGACGCCCCCGCCTTGAGCGAGCTGCTCAAATCAGCTTTCTGTTGGGTGCCACTTTCCAACTGTTCGCGCCCGTGGCTTGGGCTCCACTTGGAGCCGCTCTGCTGATGGGAAGCGGGGCATTGTACTTGGTGGCCATGAGCACCTGGGGCTTTCGCCAGGCTCGCGTTCCTCTGCTTTGGATTCTTCACTTTGGTTACTTCGCCACCGCGACGTCTCTTGTCCTGGAGGGACTAGCCGGATTTTCTCTACTGCCTCCGTCCCTGGCTCTACATCTCTTCACGGTAGGTGGGATGGGCGGCCTCTGTTTGGGAATGATGACCCGGGTTTCTTTGGGACATTCCGGGCGCATGCTCACGGCGCCGCCCTCAATGAACTTTGCATTTATCCTGCTGGTCGTAGCCACCGTCACCCGCCTTCTTGGAAGTCTCGCGGGGTCTTACTCCCTTTCGCTCTATGTCCTAAGTGGGCTCAGCTTCAGTGCGGCCTTCTTGCTCTTGCTCTTCTTTGGGGTGCCCATCTGGTTTTCCCCACGCGTCGATCTGCACCATGGGAGGCGACCATGAAATTTGATGATCATCCGTTTATTGCCATCTGGGAAACCACTCAAGCCTGCGATCTCGTCTGCCAACACTGCCGTGCCGCGGCGCGTCCCGAGCGAGACGAACTCGAACTATCAACTGCTGAAGGCAAGCGTCTACTTGGACAATTTGCCGAAGCCCGAGTGCCGTTGGTCGTATTCACCGGAGGAGACCCTGCCAAACGGCCCGACTTGCTCGAGCTCGTAGCCCACGGCGCGGCTCTCGGACTCAATCTAGGACTAACGCCTTCGGCGACGCCTTTGATGACGCGCTCACTACTACAAGAGCTCAAAGATGCCGGTCTAGGACGACTCGCTATCAGTATCGATGGGACCTCGGCCCAGGTTCATGACCATTTTCGCGGTCGGCCCGGCAGCTACAAACGCTCTTTGGAAATTCTGAGGGATGCACGCGAGGTAGGGCTCACCACACAGGTCAATACGACACTGCATAGCGGAACAGTGCCAGTGATTCGCGAACTCGCCCAACAAATGGCCGAGCTCCAAATTCAGCTTTGGAGCGTCTTCGTCATGGTGCCAACCGGACGTGCTGGACTCCACCTCATGCCCACTGCCCTGGAGGTCGAGCGTACAATGGAGCAGCTCCTCGAAATCAGCGACACCGCTCCCTTCGCCATCAAGACCACAGCAGGACCCCAGTACCGACGGATCGCCTTAGAACGCAAAAAGAGAGGCGATGGCGAAAGCTCCATCGGAATGCGAGGCAAGCAAGCGCTGTGGGTGAATGAGGGACGCGGATTCCTCTTCGTTTCGCACCGGGGTGACGTTTTCCCGAGTGGATTCCTGCCCATGCGATGTGGAAACATTCGCAGCAAGAGTCCTATTGATATCTATCGCTCCCACCCCATTTTCGTCGCTCTGCGCAACTCTGATCTCTTCGAGGGCAAGTGCGGGGTCTGCCAGTACCGCAACGTATGCGGAGGCGCGCGGGCCCGCTCCTATGCTATGGCCGGGACGGCCTTTGGCTCCGATCCTCTCTGCCCCTACATTCCCCCCGGCTACCAAGGGACTCCCAGCGTCTTCGATGCACGAGCCCGGGTCAAGCACCTGGTGATGATGCACGAGCAAGCGAGCTAATTGCCCCGAGTTTGCAAGATTCCGCTCGTGGGTCAGGAGTTGACGGCATCGTGCTGGAAAAAGACCGGCTCTCTCCCAAGTAGGTGACCGCCTTGGCAGAGTTGGTGCAACCTCCGAGTATGGTTTCACCTGCTGTATCCCGGCGCCCCTCCTTTTATCTGCTTTTGCTTGCCCACGGGAGCCTGCTTGCCTGTAGCAGCTCCAATCCTCCTTCGCCCAGCGGAGAAGCGCAAGATGGAGGGAAAAGTACAACACTCACCGGCGACGCGAATGACTCCTCGAGCGACGATACTCAGGGGAAATACCCCGAAAGCAGTGGAGCTTCGGACTCCGGTACCGCTGGAGCAGGAGGCACACCAGGCCTCCTTTCATCGGGCGGCGATAACTCAGCAGGAGGGACAACGAGCTCGAACAACACCGGAGGGGGCGGCTCAAGCGGAGGCAGTGTAGGCGACGGGGGAGGCACTTCGACGGGCGGGGGGCCCATGGCCCCGGGGCACACAGATCTCCTGGCCTTTCCTGGAGCCGAAGGATTCGGACGCCTGACTTCGGGAGGCCGCGGTGGCGAAGTCTACCACGTGACGAATCTCAACGACTCCGGGCCTGGATCCTTTCGGGACGCAGTCAGTCAAGCGGGTCGTATCGTTGTCTTCGACTTAAGCGGAATCATCCACATCACCGATCGGATCGTCGTCAAAAAGGACATTTACGTCGCCGGACAATCCGCACCAGGAGGAGGCATCACCATCTACGGAAACGGTCTCGCCTTCAACGGAGACTCAGGAAACAACATCATCCGCTACCTCCGCATTCGCATGGGAAAGAACGGCGACAGCGGCAAGGATGCCGTCGCCATCTCCGAAAACCAGGACTACATCTTCGATCACGTTTCGATCTCTTGGGGTCGCGATGGGACCCTCGATGTCAACGGTAGCGGTGTCGACAACCTGACTTTCCAAGATACGATCATTAGCCAGGGCATCAACAACTCCAATCACTCGACCGGAGGGCTCATGCAAAGCGGAAAATGGTCGGTAATTCGCTCGCTTTACATCGACAACAAGACTCGCAACCCCAAGGCGCGGGGCAGCCACGAATTCATCAATAGTGTGCTCTACAATTGGGGAACCAACGGCTACATCATGGGAGATACCGAAGGACTTTCCGAGTGCAACTTAGTGGGCAATTACTTCATCTATGGCCCCTCAAGCGACGGTGCCTCACATATCAATAGAACAACACCTAGCTTCCACGTCTTTGCCCAAGACAACTGGGTCGATTTCGACAAGAACGGGGTCCTCGATGGGAGCCCGCTTTCGAACTTCAAGACCGCCTCGGTCGAAACAAATCCCTTCGATCACCCCGCAGGTGTCGAAGACAAGCTATCGGCACAGGACGCTGTCGAGCACGTGATCGCGCACGCAGGAGCGTCGCTCGTACGCGACGCCGTCGACGAACTCTTGATCAGTCAGCTCCGGTCCTTTGGCTCTCAAGGACAGATCGTAAATACCGAAGACGACAACCTCATTGCCAACAACGTCGGCAACGTCGAAAGCGCTGCGGCTGCCCTCGATACCGACCAAGACGGGATGCCCGACGCGTGGGAAACCGCCAGAGGCTTGAACCCAAACCAGGCCGACGATAGCAGCGACGACGACAATGACGGCTATACCAACATCGAAGAGTACCTCAGCTGTTTGGTGGGTGAGGGGGGCTGCTAACCAAGAGACGAAAGCGTGCTCGACTCAGGCAGTCGCCGCCTGGCACAACCCTCGGAGCTCTGGAAGAAACTGGGCGGATTCGGGGGGCGGAAGAGAGTCGCGTTCGGCAACTCCCGATTGAATACGCACACGACGCCCCCCACTGAGCTCAAGCACCTGATCATAACGCTGCGCTTCAAGGTGCCACTTCGACCACCCCCCCACCATCCAACAAATATGCTCGACCCATCGAACGACTTGCGGCGCAGGATGAGTCCGCAGTTCTTCGGCCCGACGCGCAAGAAGCGACACATAAGCGCCGTGAAGATCTACGAGCGTCTGAACGCCGTCGAATTCATCACCCGATACACCAGCTGCACTGAGTGCCCCGTTCGTCCAATCGTTGCGCTTGTCCTTGTTGAGCCCGGTGATGTCGTTTTGAAGAATAACGAGCAAGGTCGCGGCAACCTCTATATCTCGGCAAGCCGAACTGCGCAGGAAGGATCCGGGAAGCTCAGCGCCGACTTCAAGTTCAACCAGATCCAAGGTAGGCAGAACGCCAATGGTTGTCATACGCACATCAAGATAGGCGGCCAAGCTGGGCGGGCGCCGTGAGCGACGATAATGATGCACCATGCGCGCCTCGCTCTTCGTAGAAAAAAGCCATGCAGCAAAACGTCTACGGTGACGCATGATCCAAGCCGCTGACATGCGACGGGAGCACTCTTCACCAAGCTCCAGCCACGCCTCAAGGACCGGCGTGTCTTGACCCCGTCGACGCCGAATCCCGCATACCGAGTCCAGAACAAGCTCGGGATCAGACTCGCTCAAGCCCTCAATTTCGTCATCGTATATCAACCAGAGGGTCAGAATTTTCATGAGGAGCTCTAGCGTCGAAGCGTCCGCGTCGGGAAAGGGGCGACCGGCATAACGCGCGACTCCCATCTCGGCAAAGACCCGCTCTTGCCCTGCGCTTTCGACGACGCCCCGACGACGTAGCCACTCCAAAGTCGCTTCCTCGGCCTCAAAAGCCCTCGAATTGAGATCCCTGATCCACTGTTGTGGATAGAGAAGACATAGCGTCGACTCGGTCATCTTTCACCCTCTCTTTCACCCCCCGCCTAACATGCTTCGCTTCGGCTAGCCACGAAAGCTTCTCGAAATTACTCACTTTAATATAACATTCCCCAGGCTCAATATTGGGCAAACGTTCACTAAGAAACGCGAGCATTGGGCCGGTCGCTGACAACTCAAGAAATCTTCCTTTGGGGCGTAAGATCAGGCGTGAACCAGAGTTGGCTCCATACGATACAACGAGCCCTCGAACTGGGCGTGGATAGCTCCCGCTCGGCTCGGGCCAATACCTATTGTCGTCGAGCCAATCTGATCGGGATGTTGCTCTTCCTGGCCTCCGTCCCCTACGGACCACTGCTCGCCCTTTGGGGGTTTCCGACGCTTGGCCTACTCGTCTCTTTCAATACCCTCCTCTACCTTGCGCCCCTGGTCCTCCAACGCGCGGGGTATTCCAGGACGGGCCGTTTGATCGCGCCCCTAGTCGCCGCGCTCAATGTCGCGGCGATCGGCCTGTGGTTCGGTCGACAATCTCAGGTACACCTTTCGCTCTTCATTTTCTTGACCCTCCCCTTTCAAGTCTTCGACCTGCGACGTGAGTTTACCGCCCTGGTGTTTCCCGTCGTGGTGTGCACTCTTCTCTTTTTTTGGATACAGCTCGATGCCTTTCCCGATGCCCTTCGCATCGGTCTCCCAGAACAGCTCCAAGTCCAGCTGCGCGCCGCTTTCGGAGTAGGAACCATGTCGGTCTTTGCCCTAACTCTCGGCTACTTCTACTCTTACAACCAGAAGAATGAGAGCGCCCTGGAAGAAGCGGTTGAAGAACAACGTTCCACCATCTTACAGCTGCAGACAACCCAAAATTCTTTGGCACAGGCGCGCGATGAAGCGCAGAGGGCCGCACAAGCTAAGAGTGAATTCTTGAGCCTGATCAGCCACGAGCTCAATACGCCTCTCAACGGCATCATCGGAGCGGTTGAGGAGCTCAAGAACTCACAAGAACCGAAAGAGAGCGAGCTCGTTTGCGCACTGCTCGATCGAAGCAGTCGCCGTCTCGCCTACTTGCTGCGGGGCCTGGTGGATTTCGTTCAGATTGACCGAGATGGGCAATACTTTCGCAACGCCCCTTTCGATCTCGTCCACGACCTCGAAAGCCTCATAGCCCCCTACCGCGCCCAAGCAATAGAGAAGAAACTCGATCTCGAATTCACCATCGACCACACCCTTGAGCACTTGGTCCTGGGCGATCGACGGCGCGTCCGGCAGGTCATGAACCATCTTGTCGATAACGCGATCCAATATACACAACGAGGTAAAGTCGGTGTGAGAGCGCAGCTTCTTGAAGTTGAAGACCAGCTCCATGCTCAGATCACCATTGAGGACACGGGCCCGGGCATGTCCGCCAAGATTCGAGAGCAGGTCTTCGATGCTTTCGCACAAGGTGTCGACAGTATGCACCGCGGCAGCGATGGTCTTGGATTGGGCCTCGCAACAACGAAAAAACTACTCACCGCCATGGACGGGACGATTCGTCTTGAGGATGGAGAGGAGGGTGGTGTGCACGTCGCGATCAGTTTCCGCCTTCCCCTCGCCGAAATGAGCCGAGAAGAACTCCACAGCGTGCGCGAAGTAGGACGTCAGATGCGCACAAAAAGGGGCCCGCGGGTGCTCATCGCCGAAGACAACCCCACGAGTCTAAGGCTCATCAAACGTTCGATGGAGCGCCTCGGCTACGAAGTCGAGGCCACTGAAGACGGAGAACAAGCCTTAATGGCCTGGAACGCATCCGAGTTCGATCTCTTGCTCTTGGACATTCAGATGCCGCACCTCGACGGTCTGGAAACCGCACGCCGCATCCGCGAACAGGAAGTTCAGAAACTCGAAAAGACAAACAACTCCCATCCAAGGAGAGGACGAGTTCCCATCGTCTTCGTAACCGCCAACACCAATGCGGATCAGGAAGCTCAAGCTTGGGAAATCGGCATCGAGGGCTATCTCACCAAGCCTTGCCGCCCAGCCGAACTCAAACAAACCCTCCACGATCTGGGGCTGCCTCTTCCTCTCCCCAACAACAAGCCAGCAGCTTAACGTTCCTCCATTCGAGAAACGCCCTAGCACTACGACCCCTTAGAAATGAGCGGTTTCGAAGCTCTCCCCAAGAAAGTGAGGTCGGCTTCGCAACCGCGCTCGCCCCTCTCTGTCTCCGCGCTTTTCTCTTCCCATTTGTGCCGCGACCCTTCCTGAAAACCGAGCCGGCTCTCAACGCTGACAGACCAAGAAGCGCTCAAATCTATACGGTCGCAGCACTGGCTATTTGACCTCGATACGATCGGAGAGAACGACTTTTTCGATCAAACACTGTTCGTCGGTGCAAACGCTGAACGACACCTTGACGCTAAGCACCTGTGATCCCGACTTCTTGGGTTTGACAGCACCCAGCAGTGTCGCACGAACGGGCTTCTTGCCCCCCTCGACGGCCAGTCGACTGCTCGCCTCATTGAGTTCCCACAAATCGGGATGCTCCACACGAAGGCGAGCAGGATACTCGACGTTAATCTTCTTGCCGTTCTTGGCCACGATGTGCACTTCGACATCCATCGGGGCATCCTTGCGGGCGCTGCCCGGTGTTTCCAGAGTCAGACGGTAGTCGTCGCTTTGGTCTTCGTGCGAAAGCGCTTCCTCGTGGGCGGCGCCGGCTTCTTGCGATGAGAGATGGGCCGCGGCTGCCAGACTTGAGAGGGTCAAGCAGCTGGCGGCGCCGAACCAAAAGCGCAAAACGTGGAAACTGGGAGAGGAAAGGAGGAGCCAGGTAGTCTTCATATGGGTCGTAAATCGAGGCTGAGGCACAAAGGTAGCAGAAGAATCTACGCTCGACTGCCTGCTTCAGTTTCCCCGGAGAGAAAAAAGAAAGCTGCGCCGAATCTTCGGTCGGAGCGTAGCTATCGGCTCTCCGTCGCGGCGGCTTCAGTGAAGAGCGGACTCATGATCACCGAAAGCGCAAGTAACTTGGTCGAACTATCCTCATCGAGGCTCATTTCCGTCATTTCGGTGATCAAGGAGGAATCTTCCTCGTGAAGGTCTCGAGTCAGAAGATACTCGGCCAACTGGGCACTGTGACACTCGTGGGCGACCGCTTCCTCTGCCAAAAGCTGCACCAACTCAGTAGCACCATCAAACTCTTTCGTGCCGCTAGAAAACTCATAACTTGCAGTAGCGTCGATCGCTTGTCCCTGCTCCTCCTCGCGGTAACGCCCCATCGCATCGAAGTGCTCAAAGGCGAAACCGAGGGGCAAGAACATACGATGACAGCTCGTGCATACAGGAGACTCTGGCGCGAGATAGTTTTCGAAGTTCTCTCGGTTCGACAGCCCCGGATCGAACTCGGGTCGATCGAATTCGACCAAGGCTGGAGAGACCCCCGCACACAGAAGGCTGTCCACAATCGAAAAGCCGCGCTCAACGGGATCCGAACGCTCTTCGCTTGCACCCCGGGCCAAGAACCCGAGACGTGTTAATAGGCCCGGACGCTCATCGAGGAACACCTCTTGGACTCCGCCCTCGGGAGGGTCGAGCTCATAAAAGGGAGCGATGAGCGGATCGACGTAGACCACCCTGGAGAGCAAAAGCTCTCTCAGGCCTCCGCCCTCCGAGTAAACTTGACGCAAAAAAGCCTGATCAGCCGAAAGCAAACTTTGGTTCACCTCGGCATTGTGTTCCGGAAACAGCTCATCGCTCTTTTCGAGAGTGAGGTAGCGGTTCATCCCAAAGAGCTCGAAGTAAAACCCTTGCGTAATCCAAGAAACATCCGGCGAATCCAAAATGCGAGATGCCACTTCGAAGAGTCCTTCGTCGCTGTCCAACTTGCCGCTCTCAGCTTCTTTGAGCAATTCGTCGCTCGGAGTGGTCTGCAGCAGCAACAATGAAAGTTTGGCGGCCAGCTCCAGTCCACTCAGACGAGCCCCTGCCTCGGTCCACTGGACGCGATAGGCAAAATGAGGCGACTGAAGCAAAGCTTCAATGAAGACTCTCATGCCATCAGCAGAGGCACTCCCCAGGCTATCGTGCTCAGCGCTCTGCGCTCCTCTAGACCAAAGCTCTTCGTAGAGCTTGACCTCTTCTGCGTTCAGGGACCGCCGAAAAGCTCGCTTACCCACCTTCTTGATGAACACATCAGGCGTCGCGGCACCGCCCAAGCGCTCGACAACCTCGGACCGAGAGGCCACCATCTTCGCCACAGCTTCAGCGCCCCGCTGCAGCTCTTCCCACTGGGGCTCTGTCACACTCAAATTCAGCTCGTTGTTGGAAAAACGGGTTGAATAGGTCGATTCGAACTCAATACCAATCTCGCGCACGAAAGAGGCATCGTCGATCTCGAAAATGGCACTCACCGAGTTTTCCCACTGGGCGGAAGTCAGTCGCACGAAAGAGTAAAAGGTAGGGCTTCCCTGCCAATTGGCCTGAAGGCTCCCCCCGTCGTTGCTCGTACTGTCACCGTCGCCGCCCAAGTCGCCGTCACCGGCAGTTACCGAACCAACGTCGCCGTCACCCCCGCCGGTCTCACCACCGGTGGCACTGTTAGTCCCCCGTGAATCATCTTCTCTCAACACGCGCGCTTTACCGCAAGCAGACGTGAGTAGAGCAAGGACTACCCCCGAAGAGCATATCAACGTGCACAACCTCATATCGACTCCCCCTTCGCCACCGGCGAACAAACACTCCTTCGGAAGGAGTGGCTCTTGGACGGCTCGACGCTTCTTCAACGGTCGAAGGACCGACAAATACACGCTTCGAACTGGGACACTCTAGCGACGCGACAGCCAAAGTCATCTTGCGCCGCAGCGCGCGAGCGTGACATCGCTCTCTGAAAGAATGCCCTCGAGTTACGCGAAACGAGCAGAAGCCTCACCATGGAGGCACAACATTCTTCTAGGCCAAGAACATTGTGACCGTCTTTCGGGTGAGGTCGCACCGCCGGAGGGCAACATTTGATAATCAGCTAGCCACAAATGCTACAAGAAAACTCACAAATCCGGTCTCAAATACTGGGCCATTTCCTTCGAATTTTAACGTTCACATAAAAGTGCTGCCCGAGCACACAAAACCGACATTTCGCGCAATTCGGAACGAAATTTCGGCGTTCAACGCAGACGTTTCCTGACATAGTCAGGTGCTACTGAAACCTTGGAGCATCGAATCTCACCATGAAAAGAACCATCGCCCTTCTTAATCTTTCGCTACTCGCTTTTGCCTGCGCATCCGAAGATCCAAACCAAAACGATATGCTTGGCGGTGATACCGGAGCTAACTCAAGTGGTGGTGCAACAATGGGTTCGGGTGGCCAAAGCGTAGGAGCAGGCGGCGCGACCACCTCCAGCGGCGGAGCCACCGCAGCGGGCGGCGCGACCACCTCCAGCGGCGGCAGCACTATGGGCTCCGGCGGCAATACCATGGGCTCCGGCGGCGACGCTATGGGCTCCGGCGGCGATACCATGGGCGGCGGCGCGCCTGTGCCCTCAGCAGGCTGCGGCAAGGCCAATCCAGAGACGGGCAGTGTGGGACAAAACCTGAATGTGAGCGGGCACAACTACTACGTCAAACTTCCGGATGGTTACGATCCTAACGCCCCCCACAAGGTCATGATCGTCTTCCCTCCCACCGGCAACGACATCGATTGGTCTGAGAGAAGCGCCGGCTATGAGCAGTCTGCACCTGATGCGATCCGCGTCTACACCCACCAGAGCAACAGAAACGCCGGATGGCAGCCCAACGAAACTGGATTTTTCGGGCCTTTGCTCGACAAGATCACCGACGACTACTGCATCGATGAGTCGCGCATCTTCGCGGGCGGCGAGAGCTCAGGTGGTGAGTTCGCCGGTTTCGTCGGCTGCGAGTATGGCGATCGCCTGCGCGGGGTTGTGCCCACCGCCCCGAAAATGACCGGTTGGAAGATCGACTTGGGCCAACAAAACTGCAAAGGCAACCCCACGGCCATTGTCATTTGGAGCGAGATGGACAACGTCCTGGCGCAACCAGCTGGACCCGCCTTTCGCGACTTTTACCGCGACATGAACGAGTGCTCGATGAGCTCCACACCGGTAGACGGGTACACCGACGCCAAGTCAAACTGCATGAAGTTCGACGGCTGCATACCAGGAAGCGATACCTACTTCTGCAGCCACGAAGATCCCGAATACGGCGGCACCTACCACGGCTGGCCCCTGATGGCCGGCGCTATGACTTGGAGCGTATTCGACAAACTCTAAACATTTTGGACCAGCTCTGCGTTTTGAATCTGCCCTGCGTTTCAAATCTGCCCTGCGCTTCCCAACCGGGTCGCGCAGAGCTTGAGCTGAGCTGAGCCCGAATCGAGGCGAGCTACGCGCTCGTTTTTAGGCCAACGCGAGACGAAAGAAGACGGCGCCCAGGGCACAGCTGGAGCGCCGTTTCTTCTTGGGATCTGGTTCGCTTGCAGACATCGTCACGCGCACCGAGTCGCGACTTCCCTCGAGTCTACATTGGCCCAGACGAGCCTTGAACCGAACTCAGGCAGCCACGTCGACGACGAGTCGCGTGCGCCCAACGAGCAGCTCGTCTCCATGAACGAGCACTTGCATCCCGCGCACTCGCACGAAAACGCCGGTTCGCGAGCCCAAGTCGGTCAAAACGAGTGATCCCGCCTGTTCTTCGACCAGGCAATGCTGCTCGGATACGAGTGGGTCGTCGGGAAACACCAAGTCGCCGATGGCAGAGCCGATTTGCAGGGCATTGCCGCGCGCCACCGCACAGGCACCGAGTGCACCGCCTTCGAACTGCTGCACCACTCGAAAAGACGAGGGCCACTTGGGGGACGAATAAAAGTAGGTCGGGTCGGGTGCAGGACCGTCGTCGGGTACTGGGTTCTTCTCGATGCGTAGGAGCTGGTCTCCGACGATGAACTCATCGCCCAGCTCGAGCTCGACCGAGCTTTTGATGCGGAAGAAGATACCGTTGCCGCCATCGAGGTCTTCGAGCTGCAACTCACCCTCGCGCATCATCAGAATCGCCTCTTCGGGATGACAGAAGCGCTCACCTTCCATAGCGATCGCTCCCTTGGAGCCGATCACGGCTTCAGGACCTTCGGGCGAATAACTCTCAGGACCGCCGCTCAAGCTCCGCAAGACGTGGAGCCGGAAGAGCACCTCTGCCGTGGGAGGAGCCGCCGGCTGGGACTTGTCCTTGCTCTTCTTCTTCTTGAGTTTGAGAACATCGATATTCGGGGGCTCGGTGAGCAGATCCATGCCGCCGATTTCTTCGCCCGCAATAACTCGGTCGAAGCTGCCGTCACGCAACTTCACCACCATTTCGAGATGCTGGCTCTTCATCAAGTCACGCACGAACTCGGCCACGTCGTCGCGATTGACGTGCTCTTCGTAGCTGCGCTTGTGGCTTTTGATGATGCGCCCGCCGTCAGCGAAGAGATGCGTGATGATGTGGGGCGAATCGAGACCACTGTCTTCGGTCTGCACGTGGAAGACGGTATCCCGAAACTTGATGTTGTTGTTGAACCCCATCTGCGCCCGCCGAAAGCTCGGCTTACGCATCTCGGACTCAATCTTCGATAGATAGGCGTCGCCGAAATCGACAATCGCCTGATCGAGGATCGCATGGTCGCCCGTGATCCCTTCCATCCGTTCGAAGGCTTGCTGGGCGATCTTGGCGCTAGGATCCACGCGCAAGGCCTCGGCTAACAGCGACTGCCCGGCGCTATCGTTCGCCCCATTGGCCGCCCACGCCGCAAGCAAAGCTACCGCTTCGTCCGGACGATCCTTCTCGATTAGCCAAGCGGCTATTTTGCCTGCTTTTCCGCGGGAGTCTAAGCTCGCTGCCACGGATCCATCATCCCTGGCGTTGGGGAAAACGGCAAGACAATTCGATTCAACGTGCAGAGTAAGCAGTATCTTCGAGCAAAATCAGGTTGGTCTTCGAACGAGACTCCCCAGCGCTAGTTACATAAACAGCCGGTTGGTCAACTACGGGGCACATTTTCTCACACGCTCCACAGCCGATGCACAGGCTTGGATCCATATGAGGTCGCTTAACCGTGACCAGCTTCTGGGGGTCCTCGTTCCCCGCCGCCGAAACTCCCGCGCGCGCCGGTACCTGCACTTCTTCGAGCCAGATGGCTTTGGGCGAGGTCGGACAGAATTCTTCGCAAACGGTACACGGGGTAGCCATCGACCACGGCAGGCACCGCCCTCGATCAAACATAGCAGTACCGATACTGATAGGCTTCTGGTCGATGCCCAGCTTCTGCTCTTCTTCGATCTTGGCGATCGCTCCCGTCGGGCAAACCTGCCCACAAAGAACACACGAATGTTCACAGTAGCCGATGCGTGGAATCAAAATCGGGGTCCAGGCTCCCTCCGGCCCAGCTTCGAAAAAGGCGGGGTGTAGAGCATTGTTAGGGCAGACTTTCATGCACTCGGCGCAACGAATGCAGCGTTCTAAAAACTCCCGTTCGGGAGCCGCTCCCGGCGGGCGAATCACTTTGGGGTCGTAAGCTTTATCGGGCCAGTTGGCGATCCGAGCTGAAGGAATGAGCACAGCACCCGTCGCTGCGCTGGCTAAAGTCGAGCGGCGCTTCAAGTCGGGGCGATCTGTGGTGCTACGCAGCCCCGGAAAAAAGCGAAACTTGATGACATCTTCCGGGCAACTCACCTCACAGTTAAAGCAGAGATGACATTCGTCCTTGCGGTGTTTGACACCACCTTGAGGGCTATCGGCACCCTGGCAATCCACCAAACAAAGGTTGCAGTCCGTGCATTTGGAGTGGTCCTTTTCCATACCGAAGATGGAAAACCGCGACAGGACACCCAACATGGCCCCCAAAGGACAGAGAGCTCGACACCAAAAGCGCGGCACCACGCGATTGAGCGCCACGATGGCGAGGAACAGGAGCAGGATGAGCCAGGTTTGATGGAAGTAGGCTTGTTCGGCCGTCCACACTGTCCCGGACAAGGCGTCGAGCGCGCCGTCACTCATTTGTTGGACCGTCCTCGACTCGCTCGCCCCAAGGGCATCGAAGCTCGAGATGCCAATGTACTGCAGCGCTGGCAAGACCCCGAGTCCAATCGCGCGCACCGCCACACAGATGGGATCGAAGATGCCCCCCCAGGCGCTCCCCACCGCAGCCGAACCCAAAAGGCCATACATGAGGTAGGACTTAGCGTCTTGCCAACCTTTGGTTCGGTTGGAGTCAACCCGATGCTTGCCCTTGAGAGCGCGACTGGGCCACAAGAAGCTCACCAAGTGATGAATGGTGCCAAAGGGGCAAATCCATCCACAAAAGCCGCGCCCCACCAGCAAAGTCAGAACAACAAGAGCGAGCGACCAGGCTAACCCCGCATACAGGGTATGGGTCGCTAAAACGGTCAACAGGGCGACAAATGGATCTAGGAGGAGAAAAGCCTCTACAGCATAAGGCAGGCGCACGGCGGCTTCGGTGCTCGACTCGAAAGAGCCACGAAAGGTGGTCTGGGTGAGCAAGAACAAGAAAAGAAGCAGAAAGGTCGCCTGACTGATGCGGCGCCCCCACAACAAAAAGACAATGATCTTGCGCGGCGGGATCTGAGAACCCGAAAGTTTTCGAGGTCGGTAGCCCCAAGCGCGCGCCGTACGTCGAAAGAAGCGCCCGACGGGCGAAACGACATTCGAGACGGAAGACGACGCAGAACCCGAACCCGAAGTGGCCGCTTTCGTTTGAAAGACAGGCAAATGCACTCGAGTCGATGGCTTCGGCGTCGTCGCTACGGCCCCTACACCCAGGGAGAGAGAACGCACCAGTCCCTCTGAAAGTGAGTCGCTCTCCAGCCACGGGATGGGACGGGGCAGATCACTCATGAGTCTAGACTTTCACCACCGAAGCGAGCCCCATGTCCCCAAGTCGGCGCTCCTGCCCCAAACGCAGGTAGGTGACGATTTGCGGATCGACGCCCAGAAGCCGAGCGCCGTACGTATCGGCAGCGACTTCATCCAAGCTGGCGATGACCTGGTGCATATCCCGAGCGTCAGCGAGATTGCCACCTTGGGGACCATTGCGCACCAGAACTCGCGTCGCATCCATCACGGTCAACGTGGGGCGCATGAAGGTGGCGAGATCGGCAATCGATAGATGGATATTTTGGTGCAAACGATTGCGCCGACCTCCTAGGACTCCGTACCAGTTCTTCATCGCACCGGTGTAATGAGACAGGTTGTGATGTTTGGCCACCGGCATGTTGATCACCTTGTCGGCCTCGATCAGAGGAGTGTAGACGGGCCATTCGTCGAGCAGCTCACCTCGAAGGCGCATCGTCTTGAAACGATGACTCGCTGGCAGCACTACTTTAGCCCCTGCTTCATGAGCTAGACGCCAAATCCCAGAGCGCTGGAAGCTACGCCGCGCTTCGTTGCACGAGGCATCCGTCACCACGACCTGCTTGGCTCCAGCACTCAGACACTGTCGCACGACCTCGGCGACGACCCGTGGGTTTGTATTGGCGGCATGAGCTGGAGTGCGATCCCAACCGATATTGGGCTTGATGGCCACGTAGTCACCTAGTGAAATGAAGCGGCGGATCCCACCGAGAGCATCGATGGCGCGTCGGGTGAGCTCTTCTGGATTTTGACTGGAAGCAGCGATCGCCATCGTGGGAAAGGCGGCATCTTGACTGGCTCCGTTGCGAAAGTCGCGCACCTGTCGCGGCCCACTGGCTTGATACCCCTCAAAACCTGGAGGATCGTAGAGGGCGGCACCGAAGCCAACGCTACCGCTAGCGACCAGACCCAGCTTGGCTAGACGCAAAATCACCTCGCGCCTCCCAAAGGCAGAGCGATCTCCTGCGTTTTTCCCTTGAGGATTGGAATTTTGATTCTCTACACTGCCCATGAAAGTAGCGGTTGCCTGGTCCGGGGTCATCTGGGAATGTAGCCCGACCTGCCCTTATGATCCCCATCGATCAGCTCAATCAATTTTGCCGGCGTCTCGACGAGGTCAATGACCTTTTGTGTGACCCCAATGTGCTTGCCAATCCGAAGAAGCTCAACGATTTAAATCGTGAACGCTCCAAGATTGGCCCCATCGCCACCGAGTACGAGCGCTGGAAGAAGCTGACGGCCCAGATCGCCGACGACAAAGAGGCGCTTTCTGATCCCGAACTGGGGCCGCTCGCCCGAGAAGAACTGCCCGAGCTCGAAGCCGAAGTCGCCGAACTCGAAAAGGAAATCCAGATCATGCTGCTGCCCAGCGATCCGGATGACCACAAGAACACAGTCCTAGAAATCCGAGCCGGTACCGGGGGAGAGGAGGCGGCGCTCTTCGCCGCTGATCTGCTGCGCATGTACATCCGTTACGCGGAATCCGTACGTTGGAAGGTGGAAATCCTCAGCCAAAGTGAAGCCAGCGCCGGCGGACTCAAAGAAGTCATCGCCCTGGTGACCGGTGAAAACGTCTACTCCCGCCTCAAGTTCGAAAGCGGCGTCCACCGCGTGCAGCGCGTCCCGGCAACCGAAGCGCAAGGGCGGGTCCATACCTCGACGGCTACGGTCGCCGTGCTGCCCGAAGCCGACGAAGTCGATGTCGAGTTGAACGACAAGGACTTACGCTTCGACATCGCCGCCGCCAGTGGCCCGGGTGGCCAAGCCGTCAACACCACCAACAGCGCAGTGCAGGTGACCCATTTACCCACGGGGCTCTCCGTTCGCTGCATGGACGAACGCAGCCAGCTCAAAAACAAGGCCAAGGCGCTCAAGATCTTGAGAAGTCGCTTGCTCGACATCGAGCGCACCAAACAAGAAGAGGCGATCCGGGATGAGCGACGCAGCCAGGTCAAAGCGGGCGACCGCTCGGAAAAGATCCGCACCTACAACTTCCCGCAGAACCGGCTCACCGACCACCGCATCGGTCTCACCCTGTATCAGCTCGATCGTGTGATCGAAGGTGATCTGAAAGAACTGATCGACTCAGTCGTCAGCCACTATCAGGCCGAGCTCCTGGCCTCCATGCAAGGTCACGTCCGTTAGTTCGAAGCCGACCTCACTTTCTTGGGGAGAGCTTCGAAACCGCTCATTTCTAAGTGCTTGTAGCACTAGAGACTTGCCCCACTTCTCGGTTCAGAGCACCCTTGACCCATGACAGAGAGCGTCGCGCCCCAAAAGCCCAAGTCGGGCCTGGTTGCTCCGGATCCGGACGCCCTCATGGTAGCGCTCATCATGGCACCGGGGACTTTCTCGCGTAACCGCTTCTTTCGGCTCTATGAGAACCGCAAGATCGGTCGCGCCCGCAGGCGTGCTCAAATGGTACGCAGTCTGATCAAAGAACTCACCGAGCCTTGGCCGCTCGAGGGCCAGATCCCCTCCCACCCGGGAGCCGTGATCTCTGAAGAACGTTTCGTGGACGGCGAGCTTCTGCTCAGCTTTTCGGTGCCAGACATGCGGTACAAAAGAAGCGTACGCCTCACTCCGATCGAAGCAGCTGCTCTACGCTACTGCCTCGCCCGGACCGGCAAGCTCGAGGTGAGCCCTGCGGAAAAGCAGCAGGTAGAACTCTGCCTGTCAAAATTAGCGCCCACATTGGATGGCGCTCCCGGCGCGGGTTAAGGTGACCCTTCTCCCTTGAGGTGGGAGGGGATGAACCTCTATACAGGGGTCATGATCGGGCATCGTCACTACCGCGCATTTTTCCTTCTGCTCTCTCTTGTTTCGAGCGCATGCGGAGGAGGTTCAGGTCAACCAGGGGCAAACCATCCCAGCGCCTCGTCTGAAAGCGATTCGCCCTCCATCGACGATACGGACGATGCAAACCCAACACCAAGCGAAGTCGGCCCCCCTCGACCCGATTGTTCGGACGGCACCTGCTTCAGCTGCGGCGAGGGCGTCTGTCCCCGAGGGGCCTACTGCGACCAAGACGCAGATGGTGGGGCAGCCTGCGCCTGGTTGGCAGAATGTAGCGAAAGTCCATCCTGTAGCTGTGTCACAAGAATTCTGGGAAGCACGTGTAGTTGTGAGGAAGAAAACGGCCCCACTGTGAGTTGTCAGTGAGGAACCGGAACACACTGTCGATTTCACCCACCAAAAGCTCAGCCGTAGCGTAAAGTTGCGCCCTGATCTAAAGTTCACCACTTCTTTTCGTTCTGGTTCATAATCAGGATTGAGTTGCCGCTTTCTCCCCCCACCGGTGACAGCTCAATTGGTTGGTGCCGCCCTCAAAGGCAGACACCGCATTGCGACGAGGAACGAGTATGGGTCAAAGTGTCGAAAAGTTAGCGAATCAACAAATTCTCCGTTGGCTTCATGAACTGAAACGGAGCGACCGGCTCAGCTCAATCGGTAATGGTCCCCCTAGCTCGCGGGTTCAGCCCATGCAGCATCCGATGATCACGGTGTCCCGGCAGTACGGCGCCTATGGAGGCGAGATGGGACGCATCGTGTCTCGCGTGCTCGACATCGACTACCACGCTCAAGAACTCGTTCATCAGATGGCCGCGCGCGCCGACGTGCGTAAACAAGTCGTCGAAGCCTTGGACGAAAGAACCCAAGGTAAGATCCAGGTGTGGATCGATCAGTTGATCAACTTGCGGCGCTTTGCCCCCACAGATTACACACGCGCACTGAGTCAAACTGTGCTTGCCGTCGCCCGCCATAGCCCGGCCGTGATCGTCGGACGCGGAGCACACCTCATCCTCGACCCCCGCCGCACCCTGCGCGTGCGCGCTTTTGCTCCTCTTGAACAACGCATCCAATACGTTGCCGAAAGAGAAGGAATGACTCTGGTCGAGGCCCGGGTGAAAGTCAGCCGGGTCGATCAAGAGCGCGCTGAGTTCTTTCGCAGTCGTTTCGACATCGATATCGAAGATCCCCTCGGCTACGATCTGGTACTGAACACCGGAAGCATCTCTCTCGAATCCTGTGCCCAAATTGTAGCCGAAGCCTACCGCCAGCGCTTCTATTGAACGGCTCAGGCGGCCCAGCTCTTTCGTTCTCACCTGTCGGGGTCAGCTCAAGAAAAAGGAGCTGGCCTTCGGCCTCGGTGTCTCTTCTTGCCCGGACTCATCGCGCGTTCGGCAAGGGTGCTGGCTGCGCTGACGGTGCCCAGACTCGGAGTTCTTCGAGAGTGAATCGCTCGTCTGGGTCTCCGCTCTTGGTTGCTAAAATGGGCTCTTCGTTCGCATCACGAAAGGGCACCTCAGGCCACCAGGCTCGGGGCGCCGGCGGACTCAGACCGTCTATCGTTTCACCTGGTCGGGGACTTGCCACCTCAACGGACCATCGCTGGCTCGCGGTCATGACGCGCTGCATCGGCTCGGCCCAGGCGTGATTGGCAAGATCGAAAAGCCCCCAATGAATCGGCAAAAACAGCCGCCCACCGACAATACGATGGGCCAAGACCGCTTGCTCCGGTCCCATGTGCCAGTCCGGCCAAGCGCGGTCATAAGCGCCCACCTCGATCATAGTCACATCGAAAGGACCGTACTTGCGACCAATGTCGCGCAAGCCAGGGAAGAACCCAGTATCGCCCGAGAAGTAAAGGCGATGTCTTGGTCCGCGCACCACGTAGCCGCACCACAGCGTACTGTTTTGGTCGAAGGGGCTCCGCCCCGAAGCATGACGAGCCGGAACCGAAACCAAGGTATGATCGCCTATCTGGATCTCTTGCCACCAGTCGAGCTCAGTGATGCGCGCCGGGTCGACCCCCCAGCGCTCAAGATGGGCTCCGACCCCGAGGGGCATCACAAATCGAACATCCCTTTCTTTGAGCTGAACGATCGTCGGGTAGTCCAAGTGATCGTAGTGGTCGTGCGATATGAGTACCCCGTCGAGAGGGGGCAAGTCATCGAGAGAGAGAGGCGACGGATACCACCTGCGCGGACCAATCCACGAAAAGGGCGAGGTACGCTCTCCCCAAACTGGATCCGTGAGATAGTTCTTCCCATCCACTTGAAGCAACAAAGTCGAATGGCCGAGCCAGGTGATCTTGACCCCCGATGCGGGCGCCCGCCCCGAAAATCGCGGTTTTGCGACTTGGATCGCTTGCTCTGGCTCTTGTACCCCTTCAGAAAACAACATTCGCCCAAAGCTGGACCATGGCCGAGTGAACATGGGCTCTTCATTATTGAAGACCCCCTCTTGGTACTGGGCCGAGGCGCGCATCCTCTCCAAGCGCGCGCCCTTGGGATTCGCACCCCAAGCGGCACCCCCCGAGACAAGAGCGATCACTCCCACCAAAAGGGCCAAAACCAAGGCAAGCCAGGTTCTACCTTTGATTCGACGAAAAAAGAGCTTCTGAGCGGCCATGGCGGGCCAGCCTACAGGAGAGTCGAGCAGATTGGACGAAAAGAACGCTTCTGCCTCTCTTGAGTCTAGGGTTTGTTGGCTTCGATGATGATGCGACGGCTCACCGGACCAAAGAACGCGCCCCGAGTGGCCACCCCGCCGCTCACCGCCGCGACCCTGAAACCTGCCTCATGCAACATCCGCCCGATATCGGAGAGCGAGTAGAGGCGAATTGAATACTGGAGCTCTTTACTGCGCCCATCGTCCAAAATAATGGATCGCTTCACTTTCAAGCGATTGGTGATCCAATCCATGTTCATGTCATCCATGCAAACGCAACCATCGCCTTCGAACCAATGGCTATAGGGAGCTTGCTGACTCACAAAATCGCGATTGAGGATGTCGAGCATCAACTTGCCACCGGGCTTGAGCGCCTGCCTCATGCGGCGCAACACTTCGAGGTTCTTGTCTTCTTCGAAATAGCCGAAGGAGGTATCCCAGCAGAGGATGCCGTCAAACATATTGTCGAAGGCCATCTCCCGCATATCACCCTGCAAGAAGTTGATCTTCTGACCCGCTTGCTGAGCGTTGTCCCCCGCCATCGCTAACTGATAGACAGAAAGGTCATAACCAACCACGCTGTAGCCACGGCGGGTCAGCTCGATACAGAGCTCTCCTTGCCCGCACCCAAGATCGAGTAGAACGCTCCCTCGGGGCAGCTGATACGACTCGATGATGAAATCGACTTCGCGCTTGATCTGCGACTCCGACATGGGGCGATAAGCTCGCTGAAAGTCGTCTCCAAAGAGTGTTTCCCACCATGGTTTGGGACGCGGCTTCTTCGCCTGAGGGAGGGATGGCTTGCCCGAACGTCGAGGAGGCGGCGGCTTGCGATCTGCAGCCGGGACCTCGAACTCCGGAGCCACTGCTTCCACCGAGATCTCCAAATCGAGACCGACGTCTTGAGTTCCTTCTCCGCTCGTCTGAACCCGGGAGGGCGGCACGGGCATGCGCCGGGGAGA
This sequence comes from Polyangiaceae bacterium, assembly GCA_050300635.1. Lineage (GTDB taxonomy): Bacteria > Myxococcota_A > Polyangia > Polyangiales > Polyangiaceae > NIC37A-2. Next base: position 94,219 of record JBNKYC010000032.1, on the reverse strand, counting down.
CTTGGCCGCCAAAGAAGGCGGGGGCGGCGGCGCCGCCGAGGTTTCGTCCTCTCCCGCTGAAGAGGAGCTCTTGGGCACTTCGGGTTTGGCCGAAGTAATCGCCGGATCGATCGGAGCTTTCACCGGCACCGGAGCCGGAGCGAAAACCTGAGGGACTCCGGGCACCTCAGGGATAGATACCCCCTCCCCGACTATGCCATCAGTACGCAAAGGAGGAGCTGGCTCGGGTTTCTCGGGCGAAAAACCCGAGAGGGGGGCAGCAACCCCCGGCTCGGCCGGTTGAGGCGGTTTGGCAGAGTCCGTCCCCGCCACCCCATCGGGTGGGCGATCAGAGAGCGTCTTGGCCGACTCGGGACTCACATCGTTCAGGTCTTCCTCGACGACGACTTCGGTTTCGAAAGGGTCCTCCACCGAAACCGGTTCTTCTTCAACCGACACAGAGGGTACCGAAGTCGGAGCAAGATGAGCCGAACTTTGAGGTTCGAAACTCGGTGAGGGAGGCGACGAGCGGAGCGGGGGCGATGGGGGCGCTTTAATAGAGGGCGACGAACCCGCCCGTTTGGGCGGAGTGCTCGCTCGCTTGGCCCCATCCAAGGGAGGAGCAGAGGAGTAAACTTTGGGGGGCAGCGATGAACTTGCACCAGTGACGACCTCGTCTTCCGACTCATCAAAAGAACGAACAGGTGTCGGAGGGGGAGCCTGGGGAGGAGCCGGGGAGACTTGGGGCAGTGGAGCCACCGGAGGCATAGCCCCCTTCACAGTCACCTCGGTAGAAGACGGCGTCTTTCGCACCGGTGCGGGAGGGCGCGATGTGGTGACTGTGACAGCAGGCTGACTGGGCGGATTGTTGTTCGGCCTCGACGGGGGCGAACTCTGCCCCAACTTGATGACCCGCTTGGGCTTGATGGCAGGCTGGGAAGGACGCGAAGGCGTCGCGGACTCCGGCCTCGAAGACGGAGAAGCTGCGTTGTCTTTGGCCGAATCTTCGCTCATGTATTCCCCAATAAGGACTGCCCCATGCGAATCGTACCCATGTCGCGGCCCAAGCGCACCCCTGGTTCGAACAAGACCACCGCGGTCGAGCCCAGGTGAAACATTCCGACTTCGTCTCCGCGGGCCACTTTACGTCCGGGCTGAAGACGAGTGCTCCCGGCTGGAACTGCCGGTTCCGGAATCACCGAAACGCTAATGCGCCCCACAATCGTCGCCCCGACCATAACCACGCTGACTCGCCCCAACTCCTCGGTATCGATGCAGATGCACACTCGGTTGTTACGAACGAACAAACCATCAATGTGCTCTTCACCTATTGAGTTAACTGGGTAGAGATCTCCCGCAATGCCGCGCACTTCGGTAATATGGCCGTCTACCGGCGAGTGGACTCGGTGATAATCACTAGGCGCCAGATAAACGACGGCAAACTCACCCCCGCGATAACGACGCGCGTCTTGGGTGTCTCCGATTAACTCGGCAACGTCGTAGTGTTGTTTCTTCACCACGATCCGCGCTCCAGCATCAACGGGACCACGAGCAGACAGCTTGCCATCCGAGGGAGAAACGGCGCGGTCCGCATCGATCGGTCGCATCCCTGGTTTGAGAGCCCGAGTAAAAAACGCATCGAAACTAGGGTACGGGCCCTCGATTTCGGCCTCTCCCAGATTCACATCGTAGGCAGAGCAATAGATTTTCTGAACGAGTCCGGAGACCGGGGCGGGCAAAGGCTGGTCGCACAAATGTCCCACCGCTCGGCTCAGCGTAACGCGGGGTAACGCGCGGATCAGCCGGGCGGCCGCAAAAGATGTGATACTCACTGCTTGAATTCCAAAGTCGCCCCGAAACGCTCCAGGGGTGACCATCATGTTAAACAATGCCTAAAGACCGGGTCAAACTGCCAGACGGGTAAGTCGGCGTGATTGGAGTCAATTTTCGAAATTATCGACCAGAGTCGCGGCCCGACGGCCTGAGTCGGTCCTCTCAACGAGAGCCGCGAGGCGGCATTTTCCGCGCCGCGCTGCACAAGTCCTCGTGGCCCGCGGCTCCCATGTCAGAATCGGCCCCTGATGTCGCAGTAGAACCTACCCAAGGAACGCCCCCACACGCCACTTCAGGAAGTAAGGGGTCCAGACCGCGCGCCTGCTCCCACAGGGTCGTCGCATCAAAGTCGGGCAAGACCTGGTTCTGTTGGGCCGCATAGAGAGCGAGCCAGCCGGCATGCGCTTGGTGCACATCACCGGTTTCTCCCAAATAGAGACTCTCATCACCTTCCTCCCGAAGCATCGCCGCGCGCGCGGTGAGAAACCTCAGGGCAGCCACATGAGGCGCTCGGTCCAAATCGACCGCCCCATAAAACTCGGCAGTCTGCGCGAAGCCATCCAAGGTCAGAAGCTCAACCAGGCGCAGGCCGCGCGCCACGGCCCGGGGGCCCAAGCTTTCCGCATCCTCTTCGGGTTTGAGGTCGGCTTCTTCTTCAAACTTCTGACGCATCTGCTCTCGCCAAAGCAGCTCCCATTCGGGGACCGAATAGCCGCTGACGCTTCTCATTGCAGAGTCAGCGTCGGGAGCCACCTCCATGTCTCTCAGAAGGAAGTTCAAAGACCGAGGACCATTTTGTTCGATCCAGTACTCCATAAAACTGGTCACTTCAGAAAAAGCAGTGGCTGCATCCGCAGCGCTGGGAAGCATCGCGATCGAAGGCCCAATTTGATCCACACCAATCGAACGCCCGGCTAATTGAGCCTGATAAGCTCGTTTTTCGTGATCCAAAGCGTCGTCGAAGAGTTGGGGCTTGCGCCATCTTCGCTCCTGGCGTTTTGCAATCCCCTCTTGAAGCCAAAGCGGAGCTCGCTCGAGGGTCGCTCGTGAGATCAAGAGATGGGTGATCTCATGAGCAAGGGTATCCGCCCAAGGAAACCCGCTTTGGATCGCGCGGGGTGAAACCATGGTGACACGTCCCCAACGCGCCACCGCCACCGTGCCGGTGGTTTCTGCCGCATCAACCGGCAAGCCCGAAACCGCCGCCAAAGAAAACAGATCCCGAACAAGATCGATACGCAACGGTCGCGGAAGTTCAACTCCTAAATCCTGCTCCAGGGTAGCTCGAGCCTGGACAGCAACATCGACAATCATGGGAAAGAGGACTCGATCTTCACGGTCCTGAAGTCGCATCCAAACCCCGGACTTTTCATCCTTCATTACGACGCTACCCGCCGTTGCCCCAAAACAAGACTCCGCGAGACGCACCATTTCTTGGGCGCTCTTTTCGCCCTGTACCAAAGAAGACGAGAGATGGGCGCGAGCTTCTTCGCAGTCGGCTCGATACAGCGCGAGGCGCGCCCGCGCGATCGCCGCGTGAGGGCCCACTTCCGAGCGCAGAAGCCCAGCCGCCGCCTCGTAGTTGAGTCTGACAATCTCGTAATTCGCCATCTGGACCTGACGCGGAACGATGGCTCGTTCACCACCCCCCGGAGGGGGTGCCCCTTTCCCGCCCACCGGCTGGGCGGGGGTCTTGTCGGAAGCAGGCTGAGCAGAAGACGACGCTGGCTCTTCCGGAGCCGCGCACCCCGCCCCCATCCCAAGCAAGAGCGCAAGAAAGAAAAGCTTCGAGTTCATTTGAGCTCCTCCGCATAGCGGCGCACCGCTGGCGCCAAACGACCACTCCCTCGCCCGAGTCCCTCCTCGATGCGCTGACGAAAGTCGCGAGCGCGATCCTTGTCTTCGTCGGGAACTTCACCATCGAAATTCATCTGGTTACCATCGCCCGGTTCGCCGCCGTGTTCCTCAGAGTCACCCTCTTGAAGCTCGAAGGACGCGCGCTCCATATGCCCCTGGGCCTGCTCCGCTAGATCGCGACTCTGCTCAGTTTGGCCGGCTTCAAGAGCCTGAGCAGCCTGGTCAAGAAGCCGCGAGGCCTGATCCAGATGAGCTAATTTTTCGGCTGGTAACGCCGAGCCGGGGTTCTTTCCGCGATCACGAATCTGTCGCGCTCGATCAGCCAGTTCACGTTGACGCTCCGAACGCTCGCGGCTCCTCTGAGGATCCAGACGCGCCGCCGCGGATTCTTGTTGTTCAAGCGCGCGTCCCGCTTCCTCGACCGCCTTTTTTACCGCTTGCTCAGCCCGCTCGACCCGAGAGCCATCCATGAAACCAAAGCCTCGCTCCAGCAGAGCCCGGGCGCGTTTAAGCGCCTGTTGAGCATCCAAGCCCCGTTCGACGGCTTCGCGCAGTTCGCGGCCCTGGAGGGCCTCGAGCATCGCTTCTCCTTGACTCCTAGCGCTGGCGGCTTCGCTCGACGCACTTCCCGTACCACGGCCCACCTGAGGTAATTCTGAAAGAGCATCTTCGAGTTCGCCCAGGGCATCCTTGAGCTCTTGCGGAGTTTCAAAATCGCTCCTCAATGCCTCTTGGGCTTCCTCCAGAAGACGCTCCAGCTCATTGAGCTCAGAAGCGCCATCAGCAGCGAGTTGATTGAGTTGCTCGGCCAATTGATCAAACTCGGAAGGAGCATCCGATGCAGGTTGTCCAGATCCCGGCTGCCCCTGACCTTGACCAGAGCTCGGCGATCCAGACTCGACCCCCGCGCCGCCGCCTCCGGTACTCGAAAAGGAAGGAGTCGCCCGCTTGAGTCGTTCTGCCAGATGGAGGGCAGCCGCTTCGGCTCGATCGAAAGCTCGGTCCTTGATGTTCTTTTCGATGCGTTTCAAGTCAGCCAAGGCGACTGAACCCAAATCGAGACCGAGCACTCCTACCTCATAAAGCTGTTCGGCTCCGGCGCGGCTGCCAGCTACCAGATCGAACAAACCATCCAGACTGAGCGATGCCGGATCGAAACGCAGCTGCCGTGCCTGAATTGCGATTTCTTCAACAGACTGTCCCAGATCTTTCGCCAAGGCTTTTGCCTCGCGTCGAGCCAAACCGCCGATCAGCGCATCGGTGGCAAGCAGCACCGAAGTCGCATCCGCTCGCTGGTTTCCGGCTCGCCCCAGGGCTTCCACTTGCGCGGCCACAAACGCTATCGATCTCTTCGGGGCAGAAGGATCGCCGGAAAGGCGGTCATTGAGTTCCGATAGCGCCTTTTTGAGTTGTTCCTCGGCTTTTTCGAGGCGGGCTTTCTGAGTCTCCCGATTCTCGTAACCCGCCTCGTGTTCAGCGGCGACGTAGGCAGAGAGCTGCTTGCGAAAAGCGCGGAGCGCTAGATGACGTTCTGCAACGGCTTGACCCAAAGGCTCCGGCAAGAGGATGATTTCTGGGCTCTTTCCCCAAGACGGACCAGTGGCTGTATTGCCGTCCCGAGCCTCAATGCGCACATGTACGGGGAGAAAGGCACGGCGCAAGAGCTCATGCTCACGCGTCAAGGCCGTGCCCCCTCGGTAAAGGCGGGTTTGCCCGTCCAGGCGCACCAGTTCCGATCTGGCATGGCGCTGACCGCTAGCGAGCACCAGATCCACCTGACTCAGTCCATGGTCATCATGAGCCACGAAAGTTAACTCTAGACGCTCTAGTTCAGCCAGGGTGAGCGTTTGAGGTGCGTCCGCGAGGGTCACCCGAGGAGCTCGATCTTCCATCGGTTCAAGCTGAGTCTGATGCACATCATAGAGCATCACCTCACCGAAACGCGCGGCGACCTTAAGAGCAGTCGCCTCATCGGCGACCCAGCGCGCGATCAAGTTCCCCTGACCGTCGCTCACCAGGGGCACTTTCTTTTCGCCGTCCGTGAGGAAGAGTCGACGGCCCGCGACGGCCGGAGTCACACGCACCTCGACCTCCGACCCCTGAGGAACGGCAGAAAGCTCAGTAAATAGGCGTCGACGCTGACCGGTTCCGTCCAAGTAGGCAGGCCACTCCGCCGTTACCTCAAGTTCTTTGACATATTCGACGGCGAAGGGGCCGACGCCACCGCGCGCCAAGAGCACGTCCAAACCTTCGAAGAACCGCAGCCCCCAAAAGAGAACAACGAGCAAAGCCCCCACGATCAGCGTCCAAGCCGGCCGTGTCTTACGCCGTCTCGCCCGTCCAGCGGCTTCGACGACTTCCTCCAGACGGATCTGTGCGAGCACGCGGCTAGCATGGAGAGCGGCAAGCTCATGGGAATGCTCAGTCGATTCTCCGCGTTCGACACTCGATAGATAGAGACGAACCGCCCGACCGGCACGCTCCCCTAGCTCGGGATCGATAGGCCGGATCACGCGCCTCAACGTTGATTGAACATCACTTTCGGACCGACGCACGCGTCGAGACCAGAGGTTGAGACCCACTAGGCCAAGCGCCATCGCCGAAATGGCCCCCCACCTGGCGCCAAGGGTGCCGATGCGTGCCAGGAGCAAACTCGAGAGAAGAGCTGTCAGGAACAGTCCGATCGAAAGCGCACGGCGCGCAAAGAGCTGCGGCCCGACATAGGATCGAACCACCTTCTGCGCCTGAGCGTGGGGTTCATCGATATTTGGCTGGCTCAGGGGCTCCCCCATGACGCCCAGCATAGTCGTCCTTTGGCGGACAACCAGATCGGGGCCTACAATGCTCTGAGCGATGACCAGCGCCCCCAAAAAGCCAGAATCACTCGACGCCCCTCTAGAAGGCCGACAGCTGATCCGTGCTGTCGTGGCGCTGCCAGAACTCTCGATGCGGATCACTTGGCTAGGCGAAAAACTAGAAGGAAAGAGCGACGAGTTCACCGCCGCGAGCCTCGAACAGATCACCGCAGCTTCTCAGAGGGCAGAGGATGCTGCCCGAGAGTGTGTGCTCGCCTTGGCCGTGCTCTTCGCTCGACGGCGAGAGAGCGCATGGCTTTGGGCGCTGCACGAAACCAGCAAGGTCCATTGCCTCATGAACCTCGAGCGCCTACTCCGACCTGCCCCCACCGATACCCCGCTCTCACGCCCCACGCCCGAACTGCCTGTACCCGACTTCGGTAACGGTCGCCCGCTTTCCGTGGGTGAACGAAAAAGTTTGGCACGCCGTCCCAGCCGCACGCAGATCGAGCGTCTACTCCACGATCCCCATCCTTTGGTCTTGGCCCAACTGCTCGCCTCGCCCAGCCTAACCGAAGACGACGTCGTCTTGCTCGCCACCAAGCGCCCCGCCTACATACCCGCCCTGGAGCTCCTTCTTGATTCTTCCCGCTGGATTATCCGCCGCCGGGTCCGCCTGAGCATCATCCTCAATCCGGGCTGCCCTCATGGGCTCGCAGCGCCGTTGCTCGTCACTTGTCCACGCGAAGACCTCAAACTGATTGTCGAGACGACGACCATCAGCGTCGTGCTTCGCGCCATCGCCCATGAGCTCTACCTCAAGCTCCCCCCTCTTCGGACTGACATTCAAATGGCTGGGCTGCACTAAGTCGCTTGCACTTACGTTTCTTGCATGGGGCCGCGAGTTCTGGGCTCGCACCAAACGCTCAAGCCCCGCACCAACAACGCGACATTGACTACCTTGGGAACAGGTGCGCTCGGCGGTCAAAGAGCACCCTTCTGCCCACATGCTCTCGCTAGAAGTTCGACGACGTCCAAAGTCGCGACCTCTTCCTCTTTTGACTCGGCCTTGAGACCGTCCGTCAGCATGGTCATGCAAAAGGGACAGGCACTGGCCACGGTATCGGCCCCCGTATCGAGCAACTGCTTGGTACGCTTCACATTCACGCGGTCTGCGTTTTGTTCCTCCATGAACATTTGCGCGCCGCCGGCGCCGCAACAGAGCCCTTTATGACGCGACGCCCCCTCGACCTCAAACAACTCAACACCGTCGATCTGCTTGAGAATATCGCGAGGTGCATCGTAGACATCGTTGTAGCGCCCCAAGTAGCAGGAATCGTGATAGGCGACCTTCGCCTGAACAGATTCGGTGGGCTTGAGCCGCCCCTCGGCGAGCAGTCCAAGCAAGTAGTCCGTGTGGTGCACTACATCAAACCTCTGGCCGAAGTCTGGGTATTCGTTCTTCAGGGTGTTGAAGCAGTGAGGACAAGTCGTGATGATGGTCTGCACTCCGCCTTGAGCGCGATAGTTGGCTAGAGTCTCCATGTTGGCTTCTGCCAACATGGAGAAGAGATACTCGTTACCCGCACGGCGCGCGGGATCTCCGGTGCAGCTTTCTTCTTCTCCCAGAATCGCGAAATCGACTTCGGCGTGCTTCAGGAGAAGCGCCGTAGAACGCGCGATTTTCTTAGCACGGTCGTCATAACTCGCCGCGCAACCGACCCAATACAGCACAGGAGCCGTCGGGTTTTCTGCTGCGGTAGAGATCTCAAGCCCTTCAGTCCACTTGCTGCGGTCAAGTCGAGATAGATTCCAGGGGTTGCCGTTGGTCTCCATGCCCTCAAAGGGCTTGTTCAACTGGCTCGGAAACTCACCAAAGATGGTAACCTGATTGCGCCGCATCTGCACGATCTTGTCCACATAGGTGATACCAACCGGACACTGCTCTTCACAGGCGCGGCAAGTGGTGCAGGCCCAAATCACATCAGGGTCCACGACCTCTGGAAGGAGAGGCTTCGTTTCCAAGAGCTCCTGTCCCTCAGCTGGCTGAGGGACAGCTCCGGTCGCCACTTGATCTTGATAAGAGTAAAGCTCGTCCCTCAAGTTGAGGGTCAGATGCTTAGGACTGAGCTTCTTGCCCGTGAGTGCAGCGGGACAGTTGTCGCTGCAGCGGCCACACTCCGTGCAGGTGTAAAAGTCAAGAATGTCCTTCCAGGTAAAGTGCTCGATGCGACTGTAGCCAATGCGGGCTTTCGTCATCTCGTCTTCATCTTCTGTCGCGGCCTCGACCTGCTCGAGAAGTTTCTCGGTGCTAGGCGCCATGGGGCGAAGCCGCCCCTTGGGAGTTTGGTCGCCCAAGAAAACATTCGGAATGGCCGTGATGATGTGGAAGTGTTTCGAATAAGGAAGAATATTGAGCAGCACCAAGACCAAGCTCGAGTGCGCCCAAAATCCAACCTGTCCCCAACTCACGAGCGACTCTAAAGAAGCCTTGCCCAGGAGTACGGCAAAGAATGAGCCGCCCGGTTCAGGAAAGAAGTGATAAGCAACTACCCCTTCGGCGCCAGGCAAAGGAGCGATCAGCTCGCGAGCTGTCGCACAAGCGTCCAGGCTGGGCGTACTGGCGCAAAGCTCGGCATACCTCACATTGAGGACCTGCGCCGCCCCGTCGTACACCAAATCGGTGATCATCATTACCGCGATGATCACCAAAATCAAAAGCCCCTCCCCGCTGAGGGTCATGCGCTTCTGTGGCTTGATCACTCGATAGTAAATGAAGGCTGAAACACCGAGCAGAACCAAACCAGCAAAGATGTCTTTGGCGAAGGCGTAGAGCTTTCCTAGAGGTGATTCTAAAGACAAAAGCCAAAGATTAAACTCGGGGTCAAAACCGCGGCCCCACAACATGAGGGTTCTGAGGGTCAAAACCGAGAAGCCCACAAAGATGATGTTGTGAGCTAAGCCCGCGATCAGGTAGTAGCGCATCTTCTTTTGATAGAGGGCGAAGATGGCGACCGACCGCAAGCGGTCGACAACCTTGTCAATACGACTTTCCCATGTGGAAGTGCCTATGCTCAGCAAGAGCCAACGACGTTGCGCGCTCCACGCAAACAGGCCCAAGAGTGAACACAAGACCAACCCCATCCCTAAGGAGCTCATGCGAGGAGGGTAGCAGAACCCAAGGCAAGGCCACTAACTAGTGCTACGACCACTTAGAAATGAGCGGTTTCGAAGCTCTCCGCGACCCTTCCTGAAAACCGAGCCGTCTCTCAACGCTGACAGACCAAGAAGCGCTCAAATTTATACGGTCGCAGCACTAGCACTACGTGATCTGCCTCCTTGCAGGAAAGCGTTTGAAGGCGCGGAGGCATGCAGGGCGCAATGCCCAACCCAGCGGAAGCTCCTCTCAAAGCCAGCCAGAAAGGCGCAGCATTCCCAAGAAGAGCAAAACCAGAACCAGAGCCATAATGAGGCTACGCTTCATGAGCTCAAAACGCTCGTCGCTCAAAGTAGCTCCTGACTCACATAGGACCACCCCTTGATCGCTCATTTCCCCCGGTCGCACCATCAACATCAAATGCCCACGACCGAGCTCTTGCTCCCGCGCTGGCCCGCCTTCTCCGGGAACACGCAAGCACACGTCACAATTGGACTCGGGCAGATCGGGAAGAACCACTTGAACCGCTCGGGGCTGTCCCCCCTTCGTCCACAGAGAAACCGCTCCAGCCCGCGCGCAGCGATCACAGCCACCACCAGAGCATGCCGCGCAGTTCAAATTGCGAGGTAAGGTGATCCCCACCTTGGAACCAAACCATGCTCGCTCGACGGTCACCCGCAGTTCAACATCCGGGCCTCGCTCGGCTTGAAGGTCACCAGTGACTTTGCCTAAGGTTTGACTCACAGCTTGAAAGCTATTCTTTTTGAGGGTGAGCGGCCACAAAAAAGTCCACCTCTGTACTTTGGCCCTGATCAAAAAATTCTAGACGATATGAGTAGGTGCCTTCCGGTGTCTGCACGCCGAGGTGAGCTGTGATTTGACCCAGCTCGCGGTCGAACTTCCGAGCGAGAACCATGACTCGATAGTGCCCCCCCCGATAGGAATCGTCTTCGGAATAGGCCATTTCGAAGGGCTGAGCGCCACATTCATAGGTGACAGGACAATCCCGATGCAGAGACATTCCCGAGGCAGTGGGCGCCTCATCCGTGGCGAGTTCTCCTTGGGGATCAAAAACCAATAAATCGAGATCGGTGTTTTCGTCCTCCCAAGCGACAAACACCTGCACCGGCGCCTGACCTATCCCGCACCCCTCATCGATCAGCCCGTTTTGATTATCGTCCCAAGCATTGAAGCATTGTTCCCAGCCGTTCAGCTGAGGTTGGACCAGCTCAAACCGAGCCGCCTTGATAGGGGAAAGCCGCGGGGCCTCTTGCTTGGCAGCTCCTCGCAGGGGACCACCACATCCGACCAGTAGCAAGAACACACCACAGCCGAAGCCTATTTGCCGCGCGACCGATCCACTCGGACTCATAGATCCAAAAAAGGCCGTCAGACGAGCGAGGAAAACAAAACCGGCGTTGGACATAAAAAAGACGGCGAAAACCCGAAGGCCTTCGCCGTCATGTTCCGCTAGCTCGCGGCGAAAATCCAACCCCTATTTGGCAGCAGGAGTTGCGGCCTTCACGGCTGCTGCAAAGTTGGGATTTTCGATCTCAAAAACAGCCTGATCGGCTAGCTTGGCCACAGGGCTGTCGCTGTCACGAAGAGCCATGAGGGTCCCCAGCTCTTTCATGAATGCAAGGGTCCTCACCGCGCCGGCAGCTTTGTCCGTATCCTGGCCCTGGGCCATCTCGTAGAGGCGGTTGCGCAGTTCCACCCGGGTGAAGGAGTGAGGTCCGTTGTCGAAGATAAGGTTTTCGAACTGCTGAGTCAGCTTGTCCGAAGCCCAGACCTGAGGAGTGGCGTTGATGATGACGCGCGAAATAGCCTCGGCATTGTCCACGTAACGGAAGAGTACTCCCTCATCGAGGTCCGCGGTCGACCAGAAACCGAAGGACTTGTACCACATGTCCTTCAGCCCCTCGACGGCCACCTTGTCCTTGTCGGCATAGAGCGCGATCGCACGAGCCGCCGCGTCAGGTGTCCCACCCAGAGCCAAAGCCAACACGGCATCGTTCATCAGAGCCGGATCCTTGGTCAGCTCGAAGAGCTTATCTTGGGTCGCTTGATCAATACCCGCTTTGGCAATGGCACGCGCCAAGTTGGTACGCGTTTCGATGGCCTGATCGGGAGTCATCAGAGTCAACAAGGCCCCCGCAGTACCCGGAACGGGCCGCTGAACTAGGGTTTCGAGCAGACACTTACGACGGAAAGAGTCCTCCGGATTGGATTCTTTGAACTCAGCAATCTTCTCGGCCACCTTCATGATGGTTTCGTTATCGCTGGTCCAGGCAAGGGCTGCACAGGCGGCCTCACGAGCATTCTCGTTTTGCTTGGTGTCGACAATGAACTCCATCAAGGGCTCGAACCCCTTAGGATCACTCCACTCGCTCAGACCGTCTGAAGCGCCCTTTCCAATAGCGTTGAGGGACATACCCAAGATCGCCAAACCACCTTGATACATCGACTCGTTGGCGATGCTGAGGTTATCCGGCTTGCGCTTGAGTTGTTCGACCATCTTGCCCCATGACTTGTCGTCCTTGAGTACGCCCAAGTAGCGAATAGCACTTTGAGCAATCACGAAGGCATCCGGCATCGGGGGCTGCTGTCCCTCTTTGGGCAGAGGCTCATCGGGGAAAGCCCAATCGCGCAGCTGGTCGATATCCTTGGTGGACCCAAGGTTCACGAGAGCACGCAAACCATTGGCGTGGGGTTGAGTGCGCTCCTTGTTCCAGAAGATCAAAGAGTCTTCGACCTGCTTGCGCATGCTCTCAAGCTTGTCGGGGTTGAGGCGAGCGAGATCGGCGATCATACGAGCCGCCTCGACGCGCTCCTTGCCGTCTCGCTTGATCAGCATTTCCCAGTCGTAGTCGTCGCTGTAGATCTTCAGGGGATCCATGCGCAAGCGCTTGGCAAAAGTCGGAATCGCCCGCACATCGCCGATCGCGGCAAGAGCCATAGCCGTTCTAAACTGCCAGTGAATGTGCTCTTCCACTTGGAGATACTCGTACAGAGCGTCTGCCGCGCGAGGATCATTGAGCTCATCGATGAGGCCAAAGACCTGCTTCTTGAAGTACCACTTCTTCTCGACATCCTCTTCGTTAACATAGGCGTACAAAGAGAGAACCAAACCTACACCACCCACGCCTTTGCGCAGTGCATCGAGGTACTTCTTTCGGCTTTCTTTGTCAGCGTCCTTGAGACGAGCGATCAATGGATCGCGCGCCTTTTTGTCGCCAATGCGCCCTAGACCGGGAGCTGCCATGCGGGCCACATCGTCGTTCTTATCAGCCAGTAGCTGAATGAGTGTATCAGTGAACTTCGGCTCGGCATTGCGTGAAAGCACCGTCGCCACAAGCTGACGCACGGCATCGCTTTCGTCGCCAGCTAGCCCCTGGATTTTTTCGATGGGGACCATAGCCACCAGCTTGTTCGGGTCGAAAGCGTTGCCTCCACCAAGACGTTGGACGGTGGCAAGGTGACCCAGGCGATAGAGCTTGAGAATCTCGTCAAAAGCGGATGCCTCGCCAAGCACAACGAGTGCCCAAGCAATTTGGGGCTTGCTCCCGGGACCCGCCGTCTTGAACGCCTCAAGGAGGGCGGGTTTGGCCGAGCCCGCGAGCTCAGGCCCATAGTGAGCCAGGGCCGTAGCGGCCATACTTTGAATCTTCGGCGTGGGCGATTTGAGCAGTGCGGCCGTCAGGTTCACCCCCTCAGGGTCTTTGGCCCAAGCCAACTGCTTCATCGCTTCTTGTTTGATTTCGGTGACACCGCCCTCTTCACCAGGAGTCGTCGCCCATTTGCGCCACTCGGTGATCTGTTGCTCTTTGGGCATCACAAAGATGTCCTTCATATGAGCAGCCGCCTGCTCAACGGTAAGATCTGCCGTCTCGCTTCCCGAGTTCATGACAAAGAAGGCACCGCCACCGAGCGCGGCGACAAGAGCAGCAATCGCGATGAGCTTGCCTTTGTTGCCCTTCTGGAAATCACCGTCGCCAGCTGCCCCCATGTCGTAGGGGCTGGCTGCGCCGCCGAGGGGTGCGCCGGGAAGGTCGTCATCAGGGGGAAATTTCGCCATGGGTATTCCTTGAGTTCATCAATGGGTCAGGGCCACAGCTCCCCGGGTCGTTGTGCCTTTTCAGCGCGGGAGGCCATGGGGTGAATTTTCGAACCCGAACATTAGAGGCCGAATGCCTGGTTTCAAAGCGCCTTTGGTCAGCAGCGTGCAGCTCGCGTAAGTTATGCGGTATCGCTCGGACTCAAGCCCCGCTCTGTGACCACACTCAGTAGAAGTTTTCAGTCTCCCCACCCCATCGTGGTGTCCGTCTTGGTTTCCGGCCTAGCGACCTTGGCTAGTTATACAATCAGCGAGGAGCACGCCGGAGAAGCGGTCGGTCTCATCTTCTTGGTCGCAACCTACTTCGGCTGCTTGCGACCCGAGCACTCTCATCCCCCCAGGAGCTACGGGCTCGAACTCGGGGGCTTGTTTGACTCTGCACCGCTTTCGCTGAAGCCGATGGTGAAGAAGACCACTTTCGCCTTCTTCACCGCTACCCTGATCGCGCTGGTCATTCTTCCCCCTTTTTGGTTGGGATACCTCTATTGGTATGGCCCGAAATCGACTTTCAATTGGGCACTGGCTCTAGGCCCGACCGATGGCCCACCATTGCTCGGACTGCTCAACCTCTCTCTGGCTCACTTGCTCGTGGTCGCTTTACCCGAAGAAGCCTTTTTTAGAGGCTACCTGCAGACCGCCTTGGATCGACGCTGGGACAAGGCCCTCCGCATCGGCGGCCTGCGACTGAGCCTCGGTCTTGTCGTGTCCAGCCTGCTTTTCGCGGTGGGTCACCTCACGACGACTCCTCATCTCGGTCGTCTTGCCGTCTTCTTCCCCTCTCTCCTGTTCGGCATTTTGCGAGACAAAACCAAAGGCGTTGGGGCATCGATCTTTCTGCACGCTCAATGCAACGTTTTTGCCGCTGTGCTCGGCCAAGGCTATGGGCTCTATTGAGGCATGATAAGGTCGCGCCGTGGCCCTGCTTCCTCAAGAAAAATCCTTACTCGACTTTGCACTCCAAGAAGATCTCTGCGGCGGTGACCTCACTTCAGAGTCAACCATCGACGAGCGCTCCATGGGCACGGCCTACGCCATCGCCAAAAGCCGTCTCGTCCTTTCCGGAGCAGAAATATTTTCGGCGAGTTTTTACGCTGTTGACGCCTATTGTCGCGTTCAGCAGTTCGTCGACGAAGGTGCTTGGGTCGAAGAAGGAACGCGTCTTTTTCAGATCGATGGTCCGACCCGCTCTCTTCTCAAGGCAGAGCGCACCGCTCTGAACTTCCTGCAACGACTCAGTGGCACTGCAACCCTCACCCGAAATTTCGTCGAAGCCGCCCAAGGCAAACTACGCATTTGCGATACTCGCAAAACCACCCCCGGCTTCCGCAGTCTGGAGCGACGAGCAGTACGCCACGGCGGTGGAATCAGTCATCGCGACAATCTGGGTTCGGCCGTCATGATCAAAGACAACCACATTGCCGCCAGCGCAGGCATCAAAAACGCGGTCGCAGCCGCCCGTGCTAATGCTCCCCACACTTGCCGTATCGAAGTCGAAGTCGAAAACTTGCAGCAGCTAGAAGAAGCGCTGACGGCCCAAGCGGACATCATCATGCTCGACAACTTCGACGAAAGCGACGCGAAGACGGCCATCGCACGAGCTCAGGGGCGCGCTCTGATTGAACTATCGGGCAACATGACCCTTGAGCGCGTGGCACAACTCGCCAACTGGGGTGCCGATTTGATCAGTGTCGGGGCTTTGACCCACTCAGCGCCGGCCGCGGACATCAGCTTGCGTATTCATCCAGCTGAACAGGACGCCCCTGACCTGCCCGACGCCTCCCCATGAGCTTCTTCGACCATCGTCTTTTCGAGCAGCTGCGGAAGGAAAGCGGCGTCACCTGGGGCCGGCCGGTACGCGCGCTCGAAAGCTGTCGTTCGACGAATGACCTCGCCCTTTCCGCCATCGACACCCAGGCCAAAACTGGAATCGTTTTCCTCGCGCACGAACAGACAGCCGGGCGAGGCCGACGCGGCAACACCTGGACAGCTCCCCCGGGAGAGTGCCTCATGTTCTCCACCCTGCTGCGTTATCCGCCCTCCCAAACAGGTCTACAGGGTCTGAGTCTCGCCGTCGGCCTCGCCTTGCTCGACGCCACCCAAGTGATGATCGGCGCCTCGGAAGTACACACGAAAACCGAGGGACTTCAGCCAACATCGCTCAGGCCGCTGATCAAGTGGCCGAACGACCTCTACCTGAGCGACAAGAAACTCGCGGGGGTCTTGATCGAGTCCCGAAAGAACGCAGCAGAAGGTTGGGGGGTAGTTGTCGGTGTCGGTCTGAACTTGACCACCCTGATCTTTCCGCCGGAGTTGTCAGGCGCCACCTCCCTGCTCCAGTGCGGCGTGCGCCCGCCTGGGCTCGAGACCCTTTTGGTGCTGGTTCTCAAACACATCGAAAAAAGGATGATGCAATTTTTGACGCGAGGCTGTGCCGCGATCGTGAAGGAGGTCCGCGACTTCGACTATCTCAGGGCTCGCCTCCTGAAAGTCGGCAACGTAAAAGGAAGGGGCGCCGGACTCACCGACCAGGGCTCTCTTCTTGTAGAAACGAAGGGGGGAAAACTGCATACTCTCCGGTCTGGACACGTGGAACTGCTCGCCCAGACAACCATCTGAACTCTCAGGCTGCCGACGAAATCCCCCTTGAGTCACAAAGAGAGCTCGCCGCCTTCTCGTCGCTGAGCTCGCGGCAAAGGCGGGCGCGCGCCCGATGCAACCGACTCATCACCGTACCGAGAGGAACCCCCTGGGTGGACGCCGCCTCCTGGTAGGAAAACTCACAAATATCCACCAGGGTGACCACTTCCGAGAGTCGCTCTGGAAGCCCATTCATGGCTTGAACTAGGGGTCGCACCAACGAAGTCATGGGCTGCACACTACGGCGCGACACCCAGCTATTGGGATCAACCTGTAGGCGCTCGCGCACTTTTCTTTCGACGGATTGGCGTCTTTTTTGCGAAATAAACAGGTTGTGCATGATACGCATCAACCAAGCCCGAGCGTGCGTTTCGGGGTGGTACTTGTGCTTAAAACGCAAAGCGCGCAAAGCCGTTTCCTGGACCAACTCTTGGGCCTCGGTCGGACACCCTGTAAGGTGTCGGGCCCTCTTAATGAGATCCTTCGTATAAAGGTTCAACCCTTCTTCAACGCTGGAGCAAGCCAGGTCGCCCTGGTTTTTCGAAGGTGGGCGAAAGGCTTCTTCACCTGAAGGCGTTGAAGAGAGGCTTGAGCCAGGTCGAGCCAGAGAGCGGACCTCCGAAGCAACACCAACAGAGGACGAAGAGGAAAGAGCACAGCTTGGATTGTTCATGGAACATTCCCCTTTCAAGGCGCATGCCAAGCAAGCGTGGGCGGCCGACGCCCTCGACCCAAGACACACGATTCTGTCTGAAGACGGCCATTTTTGCTCATCTCCACACTGTGGATCGCCTCACCATCGACCTGGACTCTCAAGGACCCAGTTGTCATTTTGACGAAAGATCTCTTCTTTCTCTCTGCTTCGTTGGAAAATACGGCAAAAGCGAAGCGCATCCTGTATTGAAGTCATTGCTCAATCAGCACGCGGACAAGACGGAAAGGCCGTCCCAAGCGCGTTTGCATCCGCTTGGCTTCTCATATGGGCGGTGGCGCCACATTTGATAATCAAATCAATCCGAGACGCTCGGTCCTTTTTGCGGAGATTTCAGCGGCTAGGTGCGGAAGTAATTAGATGTCGGTGACACACACATTTCCTGTACCCTGGGTGACAGTGTGTGATAACCCTCCGTCACACAACGTTGCCCATCTCCGCCCGTATTCAGTTCGCTTGATTCGGTTGGACCAACCACTCGGACAGTTCAACTCCACAACGAAAAGTTCGATCAACGAACCACTGGTTCACAGTACTCGACTCTCAAGTCGACTTGGCAATACAGGCAAGGAACCCGCGATACCTATGCGTTACCTTAATCGACCATCACTCAAACACTCACTCACATCGTGCTCTTTCGTGGCAACCGCAGTTGCCATGATGGCCTCGTCTTGCGGGCATACGCAGGAAACGCTCGACGCGTTCGAACAGCAGAAGAGTGGCGCCAGCTCTACGTCGGGCGGCACCACGACCGACTCCACTACCAGCGACTCGGGAGAAACCACCGGTGGCGGTGAGGGGTATCCGGACGAGGCCTATGCCAAAGCGCCCCAGTGCGAGACGCCGAAAGTCGACGGTCTGCCCCAGTTTTCTTGTGAAGCCGTCGCCTCTCAACAGTTCGACGAAGCAAGCATGAAGGGCTACTGCGTACCCGACAGCGTCAAGGCGGACGTGAACAAAGTCCTGTCCTCGATGAGTCCCGCTCAGAAGGCGAGCCAGTTGCTCGGCGTGCCCGTGGGCAACAAGAACTACCGTGACATCGAGCGCAGCCCCGACACGGAAGTGGCGGGTGTGGGTACTGTACGTGGCTATCGCTATCGCGACGCCGGTCGAGGTGTGAACCTTGACGCCGGCCAAGACAACCGCCCCGATGACAAGAGCAACTTCGCTACGGCCTTCCCTGCCGCTTCATTGCGTGCTGCATCTTGGGACTTGGACCTCGAGCGTCGCGTCGGTGCCGCCATTGGTGATGAAACCGCGGCCTCGAAGAACAACATGAACCTCGGCCCCTGTATGAACATCGTGCGTCACCCCTACTGGGGCCGCACCCAGGAAACCTACGGCGAGGACATGTACGCCATCGGCCGCATGACGAGCGCTTACTCCGTCGGTGTTCAAGAGTACGTCGTCGGTTGCGCCAAGCACTGGGCTGCGAACAACATCGAAAAGAACCGTTCGAGCCAGAACGCCAACATGACCGAGCAGACGCTACGCGAAGTTTACGGTCGTCACTTCGAGATGGTCGTCCAAGACGGATCCATGGGTTGCATCATGGCTTCGTACAACTTGGTCAACGGCACAAAGGCCACTCAAAACAAACACCTACTCCGTGACATCCTCAAGGCCCCCATCGAAGAGGGTGGCTTTGGATTCGAAGGTCTCGTGATCACCGACTGGTGGGCAATGCCGGGTGACCAAGAGACGAACGTCGATCCTTCGACGGCCCAGTCGGTCACGGATGAAGCGCTCATCGCAGGAACGGACATCGAAGTTCCGTGGCAGATTCACTATTCCGAAGCGACCCTGACCAACTCCGCGCAGGATCTCGTAGAAGAAGCAGCCTCGCGTATTCTCACTCAGAAGTTTCTCTTCAACTCGGCGATGGACGACGATCCATGGAGCCGTAAGCGTCCCACGACTCAACTCGATGGTGGATCCCTTGTCCCCAATGAGGCGCATGAGGCCCTTGCTGAAGAAGGCGTCGTCAAGTCGGCCGTGCTGCTTGCCAACGGTATCGACGACAACGGTCCCGTGCTTCCTTTGGCCAATACCTCGAGCATCGCGGTCATCGGCCCGAAGCAGTACTTCGAGCAGATCAGTTCTTCGGTCCCGCCTACCTGCGGCTACACCGAGGACGCCGGTCAGGGCACTATCGCCAAGCGCGAATGTACCTTCGACCATGCTCGCGATGTGGCCTTGGGTGATCGCGGTTCCAGCCGCGTCAATGCTGATCCGGAACGCTCCATCGGCCCCTTCGCCGGAATCGCAGCTGGTGCTCCAGAAGGTGTCACTGTCACGGCAGGCGAAACAGCAGCCGAGGCACAAGCAGCCGAAACCGTTGTCGTGGTCGTAGGCTACACCCCTGGCGACGAGGGTGAAGAGTACTACATCGCCGCTGGTGGCGACCGCTCTTCGTTGGACTTGCCCGCAGGACAGAACGACCTCGTCAGCAGTGTTCTCGATCTGAACAAACCCACGATCATCATCGTCCAGTCTGGTTCGGTGGTGAACCTGCCTTGGCTCAGCCACGCCAACAAGAACCAGGCCACCTTCTGGGGCGGCTATCCTGGTATGCGCGCCGGGGCTGCATACGCGCGGCTCATCTTTGGACAGGACAACTTCTCGGGCAAGTTCCCGATGTCGTGGCCCACTCAAGCCGAGCTCGACAAGCAGGCCTTCAAAGAAACCGACACCATCACCAACATGGATTACTACTTCGGCTACCGTCTCTACGACAAGATCCAGTACATGGATGGCGGCGCTGTCGACTTAGTCTTCCCCTTTGGTCACGGCCTGAGCTACTCCACCTTCGAATACGCCAACCTCATGGTGCCTTGCGAAACAGTCACCAAGGAAGCCATCTTCGAGGTATCCGTGGACATCACCAATACCTCGGACGTAGACGGAGACGAAGTCGCTCTGCTCTTCATCAAGCCTCCCCCGGCTCCCGAGGGCATCACCGGCGAACGCCCCTGGAAGGAACTCAAGAGCTTCGCTCGCGTTTCGGTTCCCGCGGGTCAGACCGTACAAGCTAAACTGCCTGTCCGCGTACGTGACCTACGACGCTGGGAAGGCGGCGAGGATGGTCGCTGGGTCATCGATAGCGGCGAGTACACCATCCTGGTCGGCAAAGACGCCGATGACGCAGAAACTGGAACCATTGCAGGCACGGTCACCATCAACGGCGACTGAGAGGCCCAGCATTTAAGAAAGCGATATCGGAAACAACAGCATGAACTTTCGACAAAATGGAACTGGTCGGGGAGCAGCCCTGACCCTGGCATCGATCTGCCTAACGCTGACCGCGCCCGCCTTGGCCCAGGACCCTTACGCCGCTGAGGACAGCTACGACGCTGCCGTCGCCCCCGAGGAGGAAGCGTCAGCCGAAACAGAAGCTCCCTCCGATTCTACCCTCGACGCCAGTCTTGGTGGGGAACTCAGCACTGATACTGGAGCCGAAGCAGATGCATCGGCCGAAGTGACCGAACCAGAGGCCGAGCCCGAACCCGAACCCGAACCCGCCGCAGAAGAAGAACCCGCTGCGGAAGATGAGGGAGAGGACGAAGCCATCAAGACCGACAAGAAGGACGACCAAGCGGCTGATCCCGAAGATCCTGGCGGCTGGGGCGTCAAGCAGCTCAAAGTGGTGCAAACCCCTTGGACGGCTTATCCAAGCCAATACGTGCGCGGTATCACCTACGGCTCTCTGTGGCGTACCTTCCACGGACAGCAGTGGCCCTACATGCCCGCCGACGAGAAGAACGATGATCCGGCTATTCAGATCGGCTTCTCGGGCTACGTGTGGAACGATCTCAGCTACACCCATGTATCAGTGGACGAGCGCCTGCTCGAAACCAACGTGGGTGACCAAACTCGTTTCGTGAGCCAGACCCGCGGCGTTTTGCGCATGACACCGACTTATAATGTCGGTGGCGGCTGGTTCGTCCAAGGCAACGGTGAGTTCGTGGTTCAAGGCGATATGCGCCCCGACGTCCGCACGGGCATCTTGGCCAACACGGATGACGTTTGGGTTCGCTTTGGTAAATGGAACCTCTTCGACCTCACCTTTGGCCGCTTCCAAGGTTGGGAAATCGCCAATCACTACGGTATGGCGCTCGACTGGGCCACACTAGAACGCCAGGGTGCTTGGGTAAGCACCGCCCCCGTGAAACCCACGGACGGCTATGGTCTGGACTACTTCTGGGATCGCCAAAACTTCCAGCTCGGTGGTTACGCCCTCCACCTCTACCCCACCAAGTGGCTGCGCGGTGAGCTTCTCGGCCATTTCGGCGCCGGTAGCAGCGGCGCCGCTAACCCCCGTCAGATTGACGTGCGCCCTTCGCTTATCTTCGACATCGGCTTCCTCAAAATCAAAGCCGGTTACGAGTACGGCAAGGGTACGCCCCAGGACAAGCGCCTGGAGCAGCGCGAAAGCAAGAACGGTTTCGGTGCGGCAGCTCAGGTCGTTCTGGCTCCCTACGTCGAATTCGGCGGTAGCTTTGCTCGCGGTTATACGGACGTCCTCGACAGTGACGGTCTCGTCGATTTGGCTGGTAGTAACACCACCCAGAGCCTCGGTGGTTTCATCAACATCAGCCCAGGCTGGGAACCCTTGGTGATTGGAGGCGGCGCCTTCCTCAAGAGTTGGAAGGAAATGCGTATCAACCGCGACGGTGGTGAGCACGATGGTGAGCGCTATTCGAACGACCAATGGCTCCTCTTTGGCGCCGTTCAGTATACGCTCTGGAAGCAGCTCTACTTGAAGGCAGTGGTCTCTCACGCCAGCAATAAGGGCGTCGACCAGAAGTACGGTGCTTTCATCAATAACGCCCTCAGCGGTCGTTTCCGCGCCGAGTTCCTGTTCTGATCTTCCAAGAACCGGAAAACGAAAAGCGTCGCTCCCCCAAGGAGCGACGCTTTTCGTTTTCGAGTCCTCGCCCACCACTCAGCTGGCGCAGAGCGCTCAACCGGCGTTTCTTCCCTTGAACACTTTGGCGACAAAAGCGCCTATGCCGATCGCACCCAGAATCAAAGCCTTCTTGAAGACCACTAGCAACTTAAGCAAACCTGCAAAGAGCCCCACCTTCGTCAAGACTTTGCCGGCGATCAGCCCGCCGATACCGTAGGCCGCCACATCGTCGAGATCCGGGTTGAAGTCAGAGTAAGTCTGGCCCGCCTTGAACTCGGCCAAGGGCAACACCTTCTGCATATCCCGCTTCACCTGGCCCAGTTGGGACATGCCGGCCACCGCGTTGAGCTCGAGCACGCCCTTACGACCCAAGATCCGGATGCTGTAATTGAGCGTGTGCTGCGCCCCGTCCGCGAAGGCAAGTTCCTTGGCCCAGTAAAGCCGATTCGTGTCTCCGTCGTAGTGCGGCGGCTCGGCCCAACCCACGAGCTCGATTGCTTCATAGCCCATCTTCACTCGCTCTTCGCTCGATGCCTTGGTGTCCTCTTGCATTTGCTCAAGTAACTCGTCGTAGTCAATATCCTCAGCGTCGTCGTCTTCGACGTGCCCTTCTTCGGTGTAGGTAATCACCACGCCCCACCCCTTCTTGGCGTGAAGCGGACTCACATCACTGGGAAGGATCATGCCGAGCGACTCGCCGCCCGGAGGGTTCCCCCAGGCGTCAACCAGTAAACGTTGGCTCTCCTGCGGATCGAGATAACGAAACTGGTCGCTCAACTTAAGCGAGGCCAGCCCATCGCCAACTTGGACTTCCCCTGTCTGGTATTTGAGGGTGCGCTCGAAGCTATGACGATGAAAAGCCCCCACCAAGGCCTCTTCCGTCTCACCCAACTTCGTTCCCTCGGGCTTGTTGAGCAAGGCCATCAGATCTGCATCACTCATCGCATCGAGAGCGCTCCGCTGCTCGCCCTCGAGCAAACTAAGAGCTCCTTTGCGGAGTTCTTTGAATTCGGCAGCGGCTTCACTCGAGCCTGACTCAACTTGAGCTGCAGCATCCACATCAGCCGAGGCGGGGGCTTCGGTGGCAAACGCGACACCGGTGAATAGACCGCCGACTAGAGCGAAAGAACTAGCCCAGACACGGGCTTGAGCAACAGAGGTTCGAGCTTTCATCCGACCAAGGTCCAACGTTTGTCCTCGATGCTCAAGTCAGACGAGCAAAGTGTGGGTTTTCATTGACCTGGGCGCGGAGGCGCCCTGATGTTCAACAGCGATTAGGGCAAGATGGCCGGAGAGGCTTCACCCATCTCGATTTCTGGACAACGGGGTTTGTCTCGATTCGCCGGGCACACGTTGCCACTGGTCTCGAGGTTTTCGTACTCGGCGAGGGACAGCTTGGGCTGAGCGTAACCGGATGGGATCGCTTTACCCGACACATCCGAGAAGTAGGACAGACAGGCGTCACGCCACCAACGGGCCTCGTGATGCTGCACATTGAGCATACCCATCACTTCGTCGAAGCGCTGCTGGTCAACACGACCGGCGACTGCTTGCCATTTGCTCTTCATATCTGCCACACCGTCCACTCCCGCACTGTAGAGGTGCACGAGTTCTTCCCACACGCTGCGACCGGAAGACAGAGCTTCGTCCCAACCCACATGGTGAAAAAAGAGCAGCAGATTCTCCGGGACAGCATTGCGGTCGCCGTAGATCTGCGCCACTTCGCTCGCGTACTGAGCCACCGCATTGCTGCCGCTCGCAGTCCGGTCAAAGCCAATCCCCTGCCCGTCGGCGTCGTGGTAGTACACCGAGTTCCACTCGGCTCGTGAGAGCCGATCCACCCAAGGGCCGGGACCATAATGATGTCCTTCTGCCATGATGTGAGCCAAACCAAGAGGAGTCATGTAGTTCACTAGATGCTCTCTTGAGTCCATCATCATCGAAACCACTGGCTCAACAACCGTCGGATCGTTCGAGAAGGTCTGACGAACCCATTCTTCGGCAACAAGCCCAGCGGAAATATCCGGATCCCAAGCCATACGTCCATAGACGTACCAGTTGGCTTGGTTGAACTGCGAGCCCGTCCAATTGGCATCCGACCCCACATTGGACACACCAGCTATCGCGGTAACCGAGTAGTTGTGTGTGGTACCGTCTACGATGCGAGCAATCGTCGACCCCTGCCCTTGAGCCAGGGTATCCGTTTTAAGCACTTCTTCATAATAGGTACCCAAGTAGGCCAGGTGGGTATCCTGTCCGAGGTACTCTTTGGTGATCTGTAATTCGAGAGCCAATGGCGTGCTCGGCATAGCTCCGAAGACCGAACTCACGGGTTCGCGTGGCATGAAGTCGAGGGGCCCATTCTTGGACTGCACCAAAACATTGGCCGAAAAGCTGCCGTCCAAGGGCTTGAACTCTTCGTAGGCTTGTTTGATGCGATCGGAGGCTAGGTTTTCTCCATAAACAAAGGCACGCCACATCACGATACCACGATCACCCACTGCAGCAGCCAGCATATTCGCGCCGTCGGCGTGGTCGCGATTGTAGTCCTGAGGACCAGGCTGTCCTTCAGAGTTCGCTTTGACCAAGTACCCTCCGAAGTCAGGGATCAGATCGTAGATCTCGTCCGTCTTGGTCTTCCACCAATTGGCCACCTGAGCGTTCTGAGGATCTGCCGTATTTAGACCACCGATTTCGATGGGGGCACTGAAGCGCGCCGTCAAGTACACGCGGATGCCGTAAGGGCGAAACACGTCCGCGAGGGCCTTGACCTTGTTCAGATAACCTGCCGTGAGCACCTCGGCGTCCGCATTCACATTGGTCAGCGCCGTCCCATTGATGCCCAGCGATGCATTCGCCCTGGCGTACTCTTCGTAGCGGGGAGAAAGCGTGCCCGGAAGCGCGTTCCAGTTCCAGAGCGACTGCCCTGCGTAGCCACGTTCAACCGAGCGATCGAGGTTGTCCCAATGATTGAGCAAGCGGTGCTGGACCTTGGGCGCGCTGGCCAGGTTGAGTCCGGTAGCGGAGTTATGACTTTGCAAATGGCGCAGCAGCGTGTAGCTGCCGTAGAGCACCCCAATATCGGTGTTGGCAGCGACCACGGTCATGGTGGCCCCACCGCTTTCGACCGACTTAATGAGATACCCCTCGTCGCCCAGACCCGCGAGCTCGCTGAGAGCAAGATCGGCGATGGCCGTCGAAGAGCTGGGCGTTCCGATCACCACCGCACCTGCCCCAGTCGGGGCGTCAGCGGGCATCACCGTCGCGCCCGTCAAACCGCTCAAGCCCGTCGCGAGCTCGGACTCGGCGATGTTCATCGTCGCCGAATCACCACCGTCCACCACGTGAGTGAAGGTCGCCTGGTACTCGGCAAGGCGCATGGGGATCGGCACCTGCGGAAAACGAAGCCACAAATCACCACCATCTTCGTCTGGAAGATGATCGGGCACGGGATACTCTTCGTCTGACCCCATCATGGAACCACCAGCGCCACTCATCACGCCACCAGTGCCCTGTGTCGCCCCGCCGCCGCCTAGACTTCCGCCGCCGGCACCCGAACCATTCACCCCGCCACCAGCTCCCGTCAAACCACCGCCAGAACCGGTACCTGCACCGGCTCCGTTCGAGCCGGTGCCCATCTGTCCGCCCGAGTTCCCTTGAGCTCCGGCGCCGCCGACATTGTTTTGCCCCGGTTCGTCGGAGGAACAGGCGCCAAGAGTTATGCCCCCCACAAGGAGTCCAACATGACGCAAGAAGCGAGCCCAGCTCAGTTCGCCTATTTTGGTGTGAAGCATCTTTCGTTTGTCCAACTTACTTGAGGTTCACCGAAGCCCAACCGCGCGCAGGGACGTCGAATTGTACTGTTCGCTCTCCGGCCGTGAGCGACGTCGATGCAGGGGAGCCATCTCGGTTGTGAACGATGGCGACAATAGTGTTGTCCGGGTTGCGGAAGGCTAGGGCGTTGCCACCCGTGGTGGTCAAGCGCACGGCGCCGGGATCGACGTAATAGGAAAGATGCCTAAACACCCAATAGGCTGCCGTACGACGAATGGTTTTGGCGTTGCGGTCAACGACCAAGAGCGCATTTTGAGGCCAAGGACGCTCTTCGTCGAGGTTTTGTCCGGCGGTATCCAAAGCCATGTTCCAGGCGTTGTAGATGTGCACACCGGCCTCAACCCACTTTTTGATCTCGTCCCAGGTTTCTTCGCCATAGGCGTGATTGTTGGGGGCCATGCCGGGCAAGAAGCTGTCTCGATTGGCATCTGCAGGACCTTGTGCCGTCTGATTCAACCAAGGATAGTTGCCGCATTTGTGCTCCGTGTTCATCACCAGATAGCCCTGGTTAGCAAGAGTGCTCACCGCATCAATCGTGTTCCACTGCAGACCGACGCCTGTCACATAACCGGCGGCGGCTCCCGTAAGACCGTTGATATGTCCATCATATGTACTGCTGTTGGACAAAGTGCCAAACCAAATATCTGCCGTGACACCTTCGCTTTCGAAGGTTGGGCCGAGGTACTGGCCGACAAAGGTACCGAGTAATCCGGCGTCCCACAGGCAGGAAGGGTAACGAGTGTCGTAACCCGGCTCGTTCTGAGGCTGCACATGGTTGATGGAAATCCCGTTGTTTTCGTAGGCCTGCACCCAACGAGCGAAATAAAGAGCATGGGCCTGGAGTGTCTGCATATCGTCCTTCATGCGGGAGTGATAAGCGGTCGCCTCGTTCGAACTGTCCGGCTTCAGGTCTGAGCCATTGAACTCCTCGACAGTTTTCATCCAGGTGGGTGGAGTCCATGGACTGCCCCAAAAAGTGATGTCCCCTTTCACCGCCAGCGCGGCCTTGATGTAGGGGATGAGATGCATCTCGTCGCGGGCGATCGAGAAGTCGGACATATCAAAGTCATCATCGCTCTCATTGAGCGTATAACGTTCGAGCGCGTAATCGCTCGCGCCAATCGGAATGCGCCCCCACTTCAAGTTGGCACCTTCCGCCGCGCTAAAGAGCCACTTAATGGCCGCTTCTCGCTCAGCTGGCGTCAGCAGGCCCAGGACTTCCCAACCTGCCTCGTTGAAGGTGCCGCCAAAGCCAAGCCAAGTCTGACCCTCAACCCCGGTATTGATCGTAATCGAAGTCTGCCCAGCACCACTACCCAAAGTGCCTTCTTGCCAAAAGTTGTCGACCCCCGAGGTCACGAGCTCGGGCTTGTTTACGACCACCGGCGCGCCCCCACCTCCACCGCCAGCTCCCATTGTACCACCCCCGGCTCCTGGAGCGGCTCCGGCGCCTCCACCTGCTCCGGGTGCTGCTCCTACTCCGCCGCCGCCAGCGCCAACAAAACTACCACCGCCCGCCCCAACGGGACCACCGCCATTGCTTCCTGTTCCGTTCTGTCCACCGTTGGCACCTGTACCAAACGACTCAGTACCGGTATTTCCTCCAGAAGGGCCACCCTGATTTTGATTCACCCCCGGTTCCGAGCTACTGCAAGCAACCAGGTAAAAAGCGGCCGAAAGGCCAGTCATGGTGAAAAGCAGTCTCTTCATTTCAAAGTCCTTTGTTAAC
Organism: Polyangiaceae bacterium; assembly: GCA_050300635.1. Lineage (GTDB taxonomy): Bacteria > Myxococcota_A > Polyangia > Polyangiales > Polyangiaceae > NIC37A-2. The sequence continues at coordinate 66,660 of JBNKYC010000032.1, read as the reverse complement.
GCAAACAATAGCACCAGCTGCGACTCTCGTCGCTTTCTATGGCCCGATTCCGCTTAATCAAATGAGTCGAACCCGCCTCGGAATTGGTTCCGATCAGCGGGTTCGACAAAGGGTAGCTCAGGCTCGGGAGAAACGGTCAACGTGACGAAAAGTTCATCCTCCCAGATCCCACGCAACTTAGCCTGAACCTATTCTTCCCAGTTGATTGTAGCCCAGCCGCTCCCGGGAATATTGGCCTGCACCATCGAGCCACCAATCGAGACCGTAGTCATCGCGGCCTGACCATCGGGGTTGTGAATCACTGCGACAATACTGCCATCGGGGTTTTCGAACGCCAACGCATCGCCGCCCTGGGTCTGCAACCGCACGGCACCAGGCACCACATACTGAGACAAATGACGGAAAACGAAGTAGGTCGGCGTTGCGATCAACTGTTTGGCTTGCGTATCGACAACCAAGAGCGCGTTTTGAGCCCAGGGGCGCCCGTCATCCAAGCTCCGGCCCACGGTATCCAGCACCATGTTCCACGCCGAGTAAGAATTGACCCCTTTACCAATCCAGTTCTTAAAGTAGCCCCAGCTATCCAGCGCGTAAGCGTGGTCGTTGGGAGCTCGGCTCTGATCCGTCCCATTAACCCAGGGGAAGTTGCCGCAAATGTGCTCTGTCTGCATGAGGGGCAAACCTGCGTACATCGACGAGTACTGCGAAGGCGCATTGCCGTCACCCATCGCCCACTGCATTCCGATACCGCTGACGTAAGATCGGGCTTTCTCGTTGCCCATCACGGCCGCCACGCGATCCGTTGAGTTGGAGTTCGACATGGTACCGAGCCAGATTTCGACCCCGGGCACTCGCTCTTCGAAGGTAGGGCCCATGTGGTCGGCAATGTAGGTCGCCAAAGTCGCCCCCGTCCACAAACATGAAGGGTACTCCTGCTCCCAGCCCGGCTCGTTTTGAGGATGAACGGCTTCGATATGAATGCCCTCCTTTTCGTACTCTTCGACGAAACGAGCCAAATACAAAGCGTGGGCGTCAAGAATCGAGGGCTCGTCTCGCATATTGCCACCGTCAAAGGGACTGAGCTCCGGCTTGATGTTTTCCTTCATCCAAGTCGGGGGCGTCCAGGGGCTGGCCCAAAAGTGGATATCGGGATTCACCGCTAATGCCGACTTGATGTACGGAATGAGATCCTGCTTGTCGCGCTCGATGCTGAAATTCTCCATCGTGAGATCGTTCGCGGTCTCGTTGAGAGAGTAGCGCGAGTTAGCGTAATCGCTCGAGCCGATTGGAATGCGCCCATAAGTAAAAGCAGCGCCATCCGCCTTGCCAAACAACAAACGTATCGCGGTATCGCGATCAGCCGGGCTCAACGACTTCATCGCCTCCCAGCCTTTCTCGTTGAAGGTACCGCCAAAACCATGCCAATCCTGCAGAGCAGTTGCGGTGACGGTTACGCTCGCATTGCTGCCTCCCATCACCAACTCGGCCTCTTGCCAATAGCTGTTCGGACCCGAAACGATGAGGTCAGGTTTGACCACTACCTCACCGGCACCGCCGCCGCTGCCAGCAGCACCGGCGCCATTGCCACCTGTGCCCGCGCCCCCACCCGCGCCGATCACGACGCCGCCGTTGCTTCCGCCACTACCAATGACAACACCACCACCGTTGCCACCTGCCCCAGTGGTGGCGCCCGCACCGGTACCACCGCCAGCACCCGAACTTGCACCGGCACCGGTAGCCCCAGTCCCGGCTCCGCCCGCTGAAGCGCCAAGGCCCCCAGTGGTGGTCCCCTCGTTCGCGCCAGGTTCGGTCGTGCCATCCGAGCAGGCACTCAGAGAGAAAAAGGAGATGAGAGCGAATAATGAGCAAGTTGTCGTTTTCATGGGGCACCTCGTCGCTCAGCAGCGCGCACCAAACGCACCACAGGACTTCATCTCCGCATAAAGGTTCCCACCACAAGGCGCATCCGAAAACTTACACTGGCGCCACAAATAAGAAGTCGTGAACCGTTGCAAGTAGAGTTTATTAGACAACGGGGGAAGTTTTTCTCCCTCTGCCCAAGTCGAGCCAGTTCGAAAGCGCTTCCTCTGCCGAACGAGCATCTGCCTGAGATCTTGAGTACCCGAGTTACCGGGCTCTCAAGATCTCAGTTCATCACCCACCGTAGTTGATTGTGGCCCAACCGCGTCCGGGGATGTTCACGGTGAACATGGTTCCGTCGATAGAAACCGTCACGTCTCCGGTACCGCCGCCGTTGTACACCACTGCTACGACAGAATTATCTGGATTTTTGAAGGCGAGAGCATTGCCAGCCCCGGTGACTCCCAGCACCTTTGCACCGGGATCGACGAACTGCGCCAGGTGACGATAGGCATAATAGTAGGCCGTCGCATGAGCGACTGGCGGGTTGGCTTCGGTATCAACCCAGATCAAAGCGTTTTGCGGCCAAGGGCGCTCAAGGTCGAGGTTGAAGCCTCCCTTGTCGAGCACCATGTTCCATGCGCTGTAGATGTTCACGCCGGCCTCAATCCATTGTTTGAACAGATCCCAGGACTCCACGCCGTAGTTGTGATTGTTGGGAGCATACTGCGAGAAGAAGCTATTTTCGTCAGCCGCCTCCGCAGAGGCCGCGGCGGTGCCTAGCCAAGGATAGTTGCCGCACTTGTGCTCGGTCTGCATGACCAAAAATCCAGCATTACGCAATTGCCCCACCAAACCCATAGTGCCCCACTGCAGACCAACACCACCGATCTTGCCCCGACCGGTCTGTGAAAGACCTGCCCAGTAGGCGTCGCCAGTATCGACATTGGAAAGCGTGCCGTACCAAACCCCTGTCGTCAGACCGGCAGCCTCAATTGACGGAAGAAGGTAGTTCTCGGTGAAGGTACCTAGTGTCACCATGCCCTCGGTCTCCGAGCCGGGACCAAAAGCGCAGCTCGGATACCCCTGAGCCCAACCCGGCTCGTTTTGGGGTTGGACGTGATCCATGGGGATCCCCTCTGCCTCATACGCCTTGATCCAACTCACAAAGTAATCAGCATACTCTTGGTAGTAAGCCGTATTGAATGACCCACGGTCGTAGCCACCGTTGCCACCACCGGTCTTGGCCCAAGGAGGAGGGCTCCAAGGGCTAGCCCAAAACTTGATGTCACCTTTCACCGCCTGAGCTGCCTTCACGTAGGGCATGAGGTGCATCTTGTCGCGCGAGATGTCGAAAGCCCCATCGGGACTCGAACTAAAGGCATAACGATCGAGAGCGTAGTCGCTCGGCCCCAAAGGAATCCGTCCCCAAGTGAGACCTAAACCGTTCGTGTCGCTGAACAAAAGAGACATGACCGCATTGCGCTCACCCTCTGACAGTGTCATCAGCGCCTGCCAGCCCTTCTCATTGAAGGTACCGCCAAAGCCGTGCCACTCCTGCTTCTCGTCACCCGAGTTGACGGTGACCGCAGCGTTCGTTCCGCCCATGGTCAGCTGTTGTTCCTGCCAATAGGCCCCCGGGCCCGAAACGACGAGCTCTGGTTCCGGTACGACAGCACCACCGCCCGAGCCACCACCGTTGCCCGCACCTCCACTGGCTCCAATCACCGTTCCACTGCCACCAGCCCCTGGAGCGGCGCCCATTCCTCCACCACCGGCACCGGGAGCCGCTCCGACTCCGCCACCGGTGTCCTGACCGCCACCACCAGCTCCACTAGGGTTGTCTGTGGTCATCCCCGTCGTCGCATCAGCGGTCGTCATCCCGGCGGTCGTTTCTGCCGTCGTGGTCGTACCAGCCGTCGCCCCCGTCATTGGGTCGTTCGGGTCGGTACTCGTGCACGCGACCCCAAGAAGTCCAAGTCCTAAGGTGGTAAATACGGCTTTCGTAGTTTTTCTCATCGTGATGCTTCTCGACAGTTCAAGGAATCGGGCTCTCCCCAATTGGCAGCCACGCATGTGCAAACCAATTGGAAGCGGAGCAAGTGACCCGTAGTAAAGAGTTTCCCCATGCCTCGGATACAACCCACAGAAGGAGGAGTGACGTTTTCGGGGCGATGGTTATTCCCCGAAAGATAGATCTTGATCACCAAAGAGCAAACTGATCTCGGCACGCGAACTCAGGGACCAAGCGGAAACGGAGACAAGAGCGAGGAAGCGAAAACGGAGACCAACAGAAGCCCCTCAAGGCAAAAAAGGCTTGGACAATGCCAAACCTTCTTCAATGCGGTCATTCGACAAGACTGAGAAACGTCTCGAGCGGACCGTCGCTGCTCCCACTTTTAAGGGAAGGAGCGAACCTCGCGGCTCGCCCCTAGGGAAGCTCAACCCATCGTTGAGTCGCCCATCGTTGAGTCACCCATCGTGGTGTTGCCCGCCGTATTTCCAGCGGTGTTGCCCGCCGTATTTCCAGCGGTGTTGCCCGCCGTATTTCCAGCGGTGTTGCCCGCCGTATTTCCGGCAGTGTTGCCCGCCGTATTTCCAGCGGTGTTACCACCAGTCGTGGACGCGCCACCGGAGCCCTGCGCCATAGCGCCGCCCGATGCGGTGGTGTCTTCGCTGCCATCGTCCTCTGTGCCGAAACAACCGGATCCCATGAAACCGATAACGATGGCGGAGACGGATACGTATGCTTTGTTCATTTCTATTGCACCTTAGTTGCCGGACACGCGGCGAAAAGAATTGGAGAAGGAAAAAGGGGAACCCCTGAAGCGCTTGAAGGAGAAAGGTCTTCTTCCCTCTTGTCCGACGTTTTTGAGCCTACGCCGCGGAGGATAGGTTCTGACGGTCGAGAGCTCAGCGCCTCGTAGAGGATGATCTATACCACTACCGGGGATGTTTCCAGCCTCTCATTTCTTGCCTCTATTCGTGCAAACTCGGCCTCAAGAGTGGATCAGCTCCAGGTTAGGGACAGAAAATCGCCAAAATACCTTCAAAATCGTAACCTTTCACCAAAAACGAACCTCTCGTGGCACTTTTCCTTTCCACAAGGCACCTCGGCGAAAAATTAGGCCTCTTGGCTAGGAGTCTGCGGTGATTGGCGCGCAATCGCGTTCTCTCGATTTTTCCGGATGCGCACCAAGGCATCCTCTGGGATTTTCACGCCCTCTTCAGCTCGCTGGAGCACACGTTCACAGGCTTGCTGACAGCCCGGGTAGTCGCCGATAAAAAACAGAGCGACCCCAAGCTCGTCCCACAGACGCCAGGAGTAGACGCTTTCTAACACAAAGTGACCCTCCCGCGCCGGTCGCGGAGTCTGCACGCCAGCTTTGGCAAAGAGCGCGGCCATCGAATACATCTTCTTCATTCTAAAGAAGCGCGCCAAGTCGTGAAGAGGTTCGGCCCGAGTCGGTCGCATGTTGTAGGCGGCTAACATCTCGCTCAGAACGACATCTTCACTTCTACCGAGGCGAATGCACAGTTTTCCCGCTTCGTATTGGGCCATGTAGCCTTCCTCAGCCCAGCCCTCCATCGCCGCTCGTTTCTTGTACTCTTCGTAGGCTTTCTCGAGCTGCCCTGCATCGCGATAAGACTGCCCCAAGTAGAACTGGCTGCGCGGATCACCCGGATGCTCTTTGAGGTGCTCCTCCAAGATGCGCGCGTCGCGTAGAAACTTTTCTTCGCGGGTAACACCATGTGACTTGGCGCCCTCTCCTTGATGGTAGATGATCCACACGTCCTTGCGGAGCTGACGTTTGCGCGGCCCCTCATAGGTCACCAAATAATTGTGGACCGGGCCCTCCCAGCGGTGCTTGGCCTCGCGCACGTTGATCAGGGCCGGTATCGCATAACGGAGGTCCTGATTATGCTTTTCGATCTCGTAGTGCATCCCCGGTTGAAAGCTCTCGAAAAAGCGGGGGTTGGAAACTCCGAGTTCTTCGTCGGCGTCGATGAAGAACAACCAGTCGGCGCGATCAGCCGCCACCGCGAGTTCGAGAGCTTGTTGACGGTTCACCCCAAAGTTGACCCAAGGCCGCTCGTGCACCTCGCCCTCGATGCCGTACTTGCCCATTTCGCTCTTGATGAGTTCGATGGTGCCGTCAGTCGATCCTGTATCTACAATCACATAATAGTCGATGTAGTCCTTGATGGAACGAAACAAGCGCGGCAGCACCTTCGTCTCGTTCTTTACGATCATGTTGAGGCAAATATTTGTACGCGGCTTGGACATGACGCGAGCAACTTAATCGATCCCTGCTTTTGGGTCAGCCCTCCGTCGCCAAAAAAGAGGTTCAGGCAATAATTCCGTCCCCCTAGTCGGAGCCCCAGCCGGCGATCACCCTCGGAACGAGATCGCCCACTTCGGACGCTAACAATCCGCGCTCGCCGTTTTCGGCAGACCAGAGTTCGGCGGCTTGCCCCTGGAGAACCACGGCCACCATCAAGGCGTCGAAAAGACTGCCGCGATCGGTCGCCCCCACGAGTTGTGCTGCCAAAATTCCGCACAGAACGTCCCCCGATCCCCCTGTTGCCAAAGCCGGAGAGCCAAAAGCCGAAACCACGGGCGCACGACCAGGCGTGCAAAGCAGCGGGCGCGAACCCTTCAGGAGCACTGTCGCGTCAAAGCTCGAGGAAAGTTCACTCGCCGCGGAAAAGCGATCTGCCTCGACGAGATCCACCGTGGTTCCAAGAAGTGCTGCCGCCTCAGCCGGATGAGGTGTCAGCACGGCCCAAGGCCCCCAACCTTTGCTCCTCCACAGGGCTCTCCCCTGGTCGCTCGAAAAGAAGTGCAACGCATCCGCGTCCACGACGCAGGGACGCGCGCTATCAAGAGCAAGGGTCACGGCTCGTTGGGCCTCCGCTGACCGTCCCCAGCCTGGACCAACCACAAGGGCATCAGCCCGGGAGAAAAGCGCCTCTTCCCTCTGTCCTGGTCCCCCAAGCTCGAAAGCATGAGTCATGACTTCGGCAACTTCGGACTCAAGTTTTTCGATCACGGGCTGGGTGTTGCACAACGTGACCAGCCCCGCCCCAGCGCGCAACGCGGCTCGGGAGCAAAGACGAGCCGCCCCCAACGTACCCGGCGATCCAGCCAGAATCACCACTCGGCCCGCATTGCCCTTGTGAGCCGTCACCGACCGCGGGCGCAAACGCGCGCGCGCGTCCGATTCTTCAAGAAGAAAACCAGACGGTGAGATAGAGGCAGGCAACGAAGACGGGATACCGATATGACTCAAGGTCAAATTGCCCGCACGCTCGTGGCCCGCTGTCGTCAGAAGTCCCCGCTTCAAGTGGGCGAAAGTTACTGTGTGCGCAGCACGTATCGCCTCGCCCAAAACCGCGCCAGAGCTGGCGTCCAGGCCGCTCGGGACATCGAGGGCAATCACGTAGGCACCGGATGCGTTCGTTGTCTCGATCACCGAACGCAGGGGACCACTCACTTCGCGATCGCTTCCCGTCCCGAGTAAAGCGTCCACCACCACATCAGCCGCGGCGAGCTCCTGACTCAGGTCGACCTCGTACAAGGAGCGACCACGAACGCCGACCGCCTCCATCGCCAAGAAAGCAAGCCGGGCGTCGCCCCTGAGACGCTCCGCGCCTTGATGCATGAGCACCGTCACTTGCGCAGCGCGTGCCGCGAGATGCCGGGCGACCACGTATCCGTCTCCGCCATTGTTCCCCGGGCCCGCGAGGATGAGCACCCGGGCTCCCAAAAGAGAACGTTCATCGGCGCAACGCACGCAAGAACCGACGACACTTGAGCCGGTGCGTGGCGCTTGCCCAACGCTGCGCGGGCGGACCTTGAGACCAATCAAATGCGCGGCACCTCGACCGGCGTTTTCCATTAAGATCTGGCCGCTGACTCCAGAATCGATCGCATGACGATCGAAAGCACGCATCTGAGCAGCATCCAGAAGGGGGCGCATGATCAGCGTGCTCGGTCGATGGCGGCACGCAAGTCGAGCACCGCCTGCTTCATCCCCACTAAGACCGCGTCGGCTACCACAGAATGACCGATGTTCAGTTCTTCGACTTCGGGGATTTGAGCAATGGGCCCCACATTCTCGCAGTTGAGTCCGTGGCCAGCCGCGACATCCAAGCCGAGGCTCCTAGCCAATCGACTCGCTTCGGCAATCTTTTTGACGAGGGCCGGGCGTTGATCCGGGAGCACATCGCAATAGTGCCCCGTGTGAAACTCGACCTGACGAGCTCCGAGTTCTGCTGCGGCCCTCACTTGCACCTCGCTCGCCTCGATGAAGAGACTCAACTTGATACCGCGAGCCCTGCACATCTCGGCGATCTTCTGCACCATGGGACGAGCCGTGATGACATCCAGACCGCCCTCGGTTGTTTTTTCTTCGCGCTTTTCAGGAACCAAAGAAACGACCTGGGGAACAACACGTTTGGCGATCGTGCACATCTCATCCGTAGCGGCCATTTCTAGGTTGATCAGCGTCAGCCCTTCCCGACATAAACGCTCGACATCGTCGTCACGAATGTGGCGTCGATCTTCACGCAGGTGCACCGTGATGCCATCCGCTCCCGCCTCTACACAAAGACGGGCTGCCGCGAGGGGATCGGGGTAGTTGATGTCGCGTTGGTTTCTTACCGTCGCAACATGGTCGATATTGATGTGCAGACGCATTATTCACCAGCCCCGAACTGCCAGTCTTCGCCGAACATCTCGCCACTCGGCGTCGGCAAGATTTCGCCGTTGGGCCCGTCTTTGCGCACCACCAAGCGACGTCGAGTCGAGGTATCTTCGTTTTCACGGGCAACGACGGTGATCACGTTGACCCCAGGTTTGAGCGGAGCATCCAAAGAAAACTTCATGGTTTCGCCGTTTTCTTTTGGATTGGGCTTGAAGAAAACCTTGCGAGAACCAACGAAAACAAAGGCATCTCGCACTCCTCCGCTCTCGTCTTTGGCCACTACATCGATCTTGATCGAATCGCCGCGAGTCGCCAGGGCTGCAGCTCTCACGTCCACCCGTGGCGGGGAACGCGCGAAAAATGGTTCCAACGAAGGAGGCTGCTTGGACGGTTGAGAGACTTTTTCAAACTCGGTTTTCTTCACGAAGCCAAAACGTCCGGAGTCGAGCCCAACGCGCCAGAACTCACCAGCATCGCCAGTACAAGACAAAACCGTCCCCGCTTTGGCCAGAGCGACTTCATCGCTCTTGGTGTCAGCTGTTGCGAAAATCGAGGTATCCGTCCGAGCTTTGTAGGCTCCTTTCGCAGACTTGATCCCCAGGGCAGCCCTTTCTTCGAAGACGGGCAGGCTGAGCTTCTCGGAAGCGTGGACGCCCAACTCGCGATCAGAAACGCTCAGGCTCAGCTTGAGTTCGTCGTCCTGCAGGTTCTTCAAGACATCGAAAGTGAAGGCCACATGGCGGGACTGCCCAGGCTGCATATCCGAGATGTCGAAACGTCCGGCTTTGAGCAACAGCCCGTCTCCGGTGAGGTTCTGAATATTCGCCTGGGTCTCATAACTCGGTCCTGTGCCGACGTTTTTGACGTGCAAATAGACAGTCGCCCCTTCTCCGCGCTCGAGCTGACCATTTTTGTTGCCCCCCCGGTCATCACTCACCTGGAAGGTGTAGGCGAAGATTGGGCGCGGGAGACTTTCCACCGTCGGGAGAAAGGAAATCGGCTCGGGCGGTTCACTGCCTTCGGTAAAGAAGCGCACCTGCACCGCGTCCTGGCGGTCAACCGCATCCTTGGGAAGGTGGCAGACCCGCTTGGTATTGTCGGGCAGGGGCGCAGTCGAACCGGGTTTGCGACCCTCCGTCTCGCACCAACCGAGAGGCGCAGTCGCCTTCTTGGTCTGACCCGGCTCGATCTTGCCGAAGACGAGCTCTCGTTCGTCATAGTAGCCACTATCGCTCTTGGTGATCCCCCGGAGCTGATAGACCGGAACATCGCCGGTGTTCGTCACTTCGACGGTCACGCTCATGGGCTCGCCCGCCTTCACCTTGTTTTTCGCACGATCAGTCGAGTGCTTGATGACGAGCTTCTTTGGGTCCAGCGCCTTGGCTTTTTCGGGAGGGCTGGACCAATCGATGCCCAGCTCCTTCAAGTCGGAAGCCACCTCGCCCAACTCGCGGGACTGGATTTCCTCGATAGTGGCCGCCACCTGCGCCAGCTGGTCAGAACGACTACCCGGTTTCATCTTGGAAACCAGGGTCCGAGCGATGGCAATCGGTGTGTCCTCACTGAAGTCGTCATCCAGCGCTGATCCGCGTTCGCGAATTTCAGCGCGGAGGTCCTCAGGAAGATTGTATCGCAGCTGGTACTTCGAAGGCTCCTGGAGGCGCCTCCCCCCCGCTCGCAAAGACTGCTGTAGATCACGTTCTCTCATGTTTCCCTCATTGGGAAACAGGTCCATCTCCAGCGTGTCCGCGGTCATGGGTGCCAGCTCGATATCGGGAGTCACCCCAGTACCCTGGATCGAAATATCACCAGGAGTCAGATATTGGGCAATCGTGAGCTTCAAAGCAGCGTTTTCGGGTGTAACTTCCGAAAACACAAGCTGGACGGAGCCTTTGCCAAAAGTGGTCTTGCCCATCACCACGGCGCGATTCTGGTTGCGCAGCGCGCCCGTAACGATCTCACTCGCACTGGCGCTGCCTTCGTTGACCAAAACGACGATAGGATAGTTAGGTTGTGTCCCGGGACGCGTCGCTTGTTGCTCATGGCGCCCTTCGCTGGCACCTACCGTGGCGAAAATCATTCCTTCGTCCAAGAAGGTATCCACAACTTTACCCGCCTGATCGAGCAAGCCGCCAGGATCTTCGCGGAGGTCGAGCACCAAACCTTCAAGAGACTTCTTTTTAGACAAAGTGCGCAGCGCCTCAGCCAGCTCGCGGGCCGTCGTCTGTTGAAACTGCTTGATGCGCACGTACCCTACGCCCCCTGAAAGCGCCTGGGATTCCACGGAGTCCACGCGAATGATCTCGCGCACGAGTTCAAACGGTCGTGAACCGTTCCAGCCGTCCTTGCCGTCGCGGTGCACCCAAATCGTCACCTTGGAACCAGGCTCGCCGCGCAAACGATCAACAGAATCCGAAAGCGGCATGTTCAGGGTCGACTCATTGTTGATCTTCGTGATGCGATCGAAACGCTTGAGACCAGAGCGCCCTGCTGGAGTGTCACTCATCGGTTTCATGACTGTGAGCATTTGATCTCGAATCGAAATCACGATCCCCAACCCACCGAAGTGACCCGATGTCGAGACGTTCATTTCCTCGTAGGCTTCGGGCGACAAGAAAACGCTGTGCGGATCGAGAGTGCGCAACATGCCGTTGGCCGCGGCGTACTCGATTTCCGGAAGCTTCACATCCTTGCCTCGTAGATGCTTCTGCAAGAAGACAAACACCTCGCGCAGACGAGCCGAGACGTCCCAATGTCCCTGGACGTTGTCGACTCGAAACTCTCTTTCTTCGTCTTCAACACGTACGCTGACCGTGGCCGCATTCTTTTCGTGCGAAACGATCACCTGAGCGACACTCATCTGAATCATGTCCAGTGCGCCCAAGAACATCTGCCTGGGATCGACCCGCTCAGGCTCGACGTACTTTTTTCGAATGTGATCGAGGGTCGCATTGACCGCCCGGAGCTGGGTCAAATCGTAGGCGACCTCTGCCTCGCCCCCAACGACCGCATGGGCGGGACGAAGCCCCTTCCACAAACCGCCCGAGCCATACTCGATGGCAAAATGGGAGGCTAATCCAAAGACCGAAAGGAGCAGCGCGGTTCGTCCTACGCGCGAAAAAAAGGGCATGCCCGAGAGTATAGAGCGGCAATTGGTCGCGTCGAGGCGTACCGCTGAACTACTATTTGCGAGCTCAACCGCGACGACCGCAGCAGGTGCCTACTCCTGTTCGGTGGGCAGGTCGGCGCCTGCCATCAACCCCTAGCTATTGAACCGAGGCTTCGACCGCAGAAGCGGGCGTTTCCGAAGCAAGGGCGGGAGAGCGGCTCGGTTCGGGAGCTTCGGTATCGAGCACACGATTTTGACGCTCGTCTTGTTTGATCGAATAACGAACCAATGCCTTCAATGAGCGATTGCGTCCCACGTTACCCAACAGCACTTTGACGTCTTCGTAGACGGAGGGGTCGACCAGGAAAGCACCCAAAGTACCCTTGCCAGCGCGCACATCGGCTACGATCTTGCTCAGATCAGACGAAGCTGCATTGAGGTTCTCTACCATTTCGGCTGACTTCTGCTCGTAGAGCACGTCGTGAACTAGGCTACGCCCCTCGCGCACCCCCTTGAGAGCCTGGCGCACCTCATCTGCCGCCTGCCCAACTTGGGCGATCGCCTGAGAGCCACTTTCTTCGTAGAGCACTTCGTGAGCAAACCCCGGTCCTGTCCTCACCCGGTCGACGACTTGTCGGGCACCCGAAAGAAGCTGGTTCAACTCGCCCGCAGCAGAACGAAGCTCGCTGATTGTGGCCGAGAGTCGAGCCGCCTCCTCCTTGTCTTTAAGCAGCTTGGGTACATAGCCGTCCCCCTGAGCGACCGACTCCATGATGCTACCTAGGTGCTGCATCGTCTTTTTCATGTCGCCAGTAAACTGTTCGTCAGCAAGGGCATCGGTCGTTTTCTCGAGATTGGCGATGACCCTCTCGGCTCCAGCGATGGAGCTCTTGAGATCCCCGATGATCTGCTCCAAATCACGGGATTCTTTGGTCTGGACGATACCACCTGGCGGCACAGCCGCTTTTTCGGTGCTGCCTACGGTGATGACAATCATCTTGTCGCCTAAGAGCCCTTTGTCCTTTACCTCGGCGAAAGAATCCTGACGGATCCTGCGCGCCTGGCTCGCGACGATGCTCATCTCGACGAAAATCGTATCGTCCTTAGGATCTGGCGCGTACCCCAACTCGCTCACGCTCCCGATATCGACGCCGCCCATCCGAACAGGCGAGCCACGCGAAAGCCCTTTGACGTCTTTGAAAGTTGCCTTGATGGGCTGATGGCTATCAAAGAGCTTTCGCTCCTCGCCGATCAAAAATACGACGACCCCGAGGACTACGAGTGAAAGGGCTACAAAAAGTCCCACTTTTATGTCGCGCGAAGCCATGAGCAAAGACTATCCAGAGAGGAACACTACCTGCTCGGGCCCTCCCAAGCCAGTTCCTGCTCGGAGCAGAGACCCGCTGCCCGATTCAGTCAAGAGCCCGGCACGCTCGCCCCAGAGAGTCTAACGAGAACGGAATCCGCGTCCCGGCCCCACCCACACGGGCGCACCCGTTGCCACTCAGCCACCTTATTCGAAGAAACGGACATTTCAGAAGAGCCGGGCCAGACCCAAGGCCACGTCAGTCTCATAGAAGAGCCAAACTCACTACGCGTTGAGCAAGGTTTCAACGTCTTCTCGCACTGGCGCAACGCCTTCAATGAAGTCGGTCACCCGCCGATCGTCGCAGTTCTTGAAATCAGCCGTCGTTCCCGAATAAATAATGCGTCCCGAATGAACCATCGCCATGCGATCGCTGATGGTAAAGGCGCTTTTCATGTCATGAGTGACCACGACCGATGTAAAATTGAGTCTTTCTTGCAGCCCCATGATCATGTGATTGACCCGAGCGGTGTTGATAGGATCGAGACCAGTTGTGGGCTCATCGTAGAGGACGACCTCAGGTTGCACGGCGATTGCGCGGGCCAACCCGACTCGCTTGCGCATGCCCCCAGATAAATCAGCGGGCCACATGTCTTCGATTCCCGGAAGACCCACGAGGCCCAAGGCCCAAGCGACCCGATCCTTTTTCTCGGACTCGGCCATCGTCTTGTTGAAATGCTCGTCCAAGCCATAGCGCACGTTGCTTCCTACCGAGAGAGAATCGAAGAGGGCCCCGCTCTGAAAAAGCATCGCAATACGCTGACGCACCAGAGCTAGCTGACCTTCCGTCATCTGAGTCACATCCTGACCACCAAAGTAGATGTGTCCTTCGTCGGCTTTGAGCAAACCGATCAGCATTTTGAGCATTACGCTCTTGCCCACACCCGAACCGCCCAGCACGGTGAAGACTTCACCCTTCTTAATGGTGAGGTCGAGGCCACGGTAGATCACCTTGGGGCCGAAAGCCTTCTTGACCCCCACGAAGCGGATCAAATCATCTTGGTTGCTCAATCTCGAATGCACGCGTACGGGACTCTACCAGGAAGCACCGAGCGGCCAAAGCCGGGCACGGGGGCTCTCAGTCGAGCATCCCCTCCCCTCGGGAAAGGAGAATCGCCGCTACTGACTCACATCAACCTGCCGCACCAGCAGCTCTACCGCGCCGCCACCACGGTAGGTATCTGGACGAAGTTGTCCGACCACGCGAGCCCGTCCCACAGGTTCGCCCAAGGTCTCGAAGAGGTTGGGACCAAAGCCCCCCAGGCGTTCTCCGGAGTCGAGTTCCATCTCGAACTTCAGATGACCCCCGCGGAGCTTGCGACAGCTCTTGATGAAACAAGAGAAAGCGAGTTGCACCGGAGGATTGGCCTCACCCATCGGCTCGAGCAAATACACATCGCTCAGCAAGGGTTTGAGCCGGTCGCCTGGATGCACCCCTAACGCGGCTCGCTCCTCAGGCGCTTCGTAATCGGATCGCCGCGTGCAAGCCTCGACGAAAGCAGCTCGGAAAGCTTCAAGTTGATCGTAACGAACCTCGAGTCCAGCAGCGGCCTGATGCCCGCCAAAGCGAACGAGAAAGGGCGCACACTCAGCAATGGCATCGAAAAGGGGAAACCCCGCCGGACCTCGAACAGAACCCCGTCCGACCTCACCTTCAAAACCGACAACGACCGTGGGAGCCGTAAACTGCTCCGCTAGGCGGCCCGCCACAATGCCCACGATGCCGTGGTTCCACCCCTGGCTTCCCACGACAATCGCCTGCCCCTCCTCACGTGGCTGCGCTCGAACCTGGCCCATGGCCGCCTCCAAGATGGACGCTTGCTCTTCTCGCCGTCGTTCGCATAGATGCTCGACCTCATGGGCGATGCGATCAGCCTTTTGAGGATCGCGCTCATAAAGCAGCTCAAAGGCTCGGTCGGGGGCCTGAAGCCGTCCCGGAGCATTGAGGCGAGGAGCAATGCGAAAGCCGATGTCCGCCGCCACAACGGGATACTCTCGATCGATTCCAATCAACTGAAAGAGCGAACGCAGCCCCGGGCGCTCTGCCTGAGCCAAACGTTTCAACCCCGCCCGCACCAATATTCGATTGTCTCCATCAAGGGGCGCGACATCAGCAATCGTCCCAATGGCCACCAAGTCGAGCCAACGGCGAACATCCAAAGCAACGTCGAGCTGCCTTCTTAGCTCTGCCGCAACCGAGAGAGCCAAGCCACAAGAAGCCAACCCCTTGTATGAAAAACCACAATCGGGACGGTGCGGATTAAGAAACGCCATAACCGGAAGGGGTTCGTCGGGAACCAAATGGTGATCGATGACGATGACGTCCACTCCAGCTTGGGTCAGTTGACTCAAGGTCGCATGATCAGATGAACCGCAATCACAGGTCACGACCAGAGCGGGTTCTTGAGCAAAAATGCGAGCTAAGGCGGGGGGCGACACGCCATAACCGCCATCGAAACGGCTCGCCAACAGTGGATGCACATCAGCCCCGAGTTCGCGCAGCACATCTGACAAGATCGCCGTGGCCGTCATCCCATCGCAATCGTAGTCACCGAAGACAACTATGCGCTGACTTTCGCGCACCGCGCGAGCGATACGTTCGGCCGAAAGAGCACGGTCCTTCATCGGCGTAGGGTCGCTCAGCTCGGACAGCTTCGGATCCAAAAATGCAGAACGCGCCTCGGGATCCTTCAAGCCGAGCTGGTTCAGGTAGGACGAAATCGTATGTGAACTCAGCTCGACGACGCGCTTTTTGCGGAGATCCTTCGGCGCGGACATAGGCCTGCAGCTGCGACTTAGGTGCGAGCGATGGCGCTCTTCTTTTGGCCCGAGAAGAACTTGCGATCCAAGAAGTCGGTGAGCGGCAAGGCGACGTAGATCGAAGAGTACGTCCCCAGCACCATGCCGATGATCAACGTCAATGCGAAGTCGCGAAGCGTGCCTGTTCCCCAGATGAAGAAGCAAACGAGCACCATGATGGTCGTACCGCTCGTGAGAACCGTGCGGCTCAGCATCTCGCTAATGCTCACGTTGATCAGTTTACCGAAGCTACTCCCACGCAGCTTGCCCAAGTTCTCGCGCACACGATCGTAGACGACCACGGTATCGTTGACCGAATAACCGATGATGGTCAAAATCGCCGCCACTGTGGTCAAGTTCAGCTCACGCTGCATGAGCACGAGGACACCGACGGTCACGATGGAGTCGTGCACCAGAGCGAGCACTCCGCCAGGTGCGAAGCGCAGGTCGAAACGAAAGGCCACGTAGGCCATGATGAAGACGAGGGCAATTACGATGCTCTTCAAAGCAGCGTCGCGCAGCTGAGCCCCCGCCTTGGGGCCAATCCACTCGGTGCGCAGTGCCGCATCTGGTACAGCCCCTTCAGGAAGACCGGCATGCAGAGCGTCCATGAGTTGATCACCACGACTCGCCAACTGGATCTCGACTCGATTGTCGCGGGCGTCGATCACTGTGGGATTGTTCTGCCCGGAACGCAGCTTGATGCCAGAAAGGCCCTCAAAGCGTGAGCCGACCCAATCCAAATCCGGAGACTGAGTGAAGCGGGCCGTGATTTTCTCGCCACCAGGGCTGAACTTCACCTCGACGCTGTGCTTCTCGCAGCCCTCGGGTTTTTCGTCCCCAAAGCAGAGAAGCTTCTCGATTTGGCTCTGCTGCGCATCTGAGATGGTGGACACCTCCTGCACACGAACCAAGAAACGATGAGGGTTCTGCTCGTCCTGAACGCGAATCACGTCGGGCCTCGAGAAGTCGCCCTTCATCACAGCCGCCCGCACCTGAGCCGGAGTCACCGACTCGTTGAACGCCACTTCGACTTCGGTACCGCCGATGAAGTCCGTACCCAAACGGGGGCCTGGAACGAAAAGCAGCACCAGAGACGCACTGGCCAAGAGCACGCTGAGTCCCATAAAGAGAGCTCGCTTGCCCATAAAATCGTAAACTTTGCCAATTGGAAACAGCTGCATGACTTATCCTAAAGAGATGGTCTTCTTCTTGCCGGCGCCGCGGACCCAAACGTCGAAGAGAACGCGGCTCACCACCACGCCCGAGAAAATGCTGCACAAAACACCCACCATGAGGGTGACAGCAAAGCCCTTGATTGGACCTGTTCCGTATTGAGCAAGCACCACGCCCGATATAAGGGTGGTCAGCTGGCCGTCGATGATCGCGCTCAGGGCCTTGGAGTACCCCAACTCAACTGCCGCCCGCGGACTCTTCCCGTCGCGTAGTTCTTCTCGAATACGCTCATTGATGAGTACGTTGGCGTCCACGCTCATACCCAAAGTCAGCGCCAAGCCCGCGATACCGGGTAGGGTCATCGATGCTCCGAAGCTGGCCAAGATAGACAGCTGAAGGAAGAGGTTCATCACAACAGAAACGTTCGCAATCAACCCCGCCGTTCGGTAGTACATCACCATAAAGAGCAGAACGAGCACGCCACCCGCTGCCGCACCTTCAACTCCTAGGCGAATCGAATCCTTGCCCAAGGAAGGACCGATGCGCTGCTCGTTGGAGGGTGTAATGGGAGCAGGCAAAGCGCCAGAGCGCAAAACCAGCTCAAGTTTCTTGGCATCGCGGAGCTGCACCTGAGGGTCACCCGAGCCCATCGTGATGCGCGAGCTCCCGCCCGAAATCTTATCCATGATGCGGGGCGTGGACTCGACCTTGCTGTCGAGAATGATCGCGAAGCGCTTGTTGACATTGTCACCCGTGATGCGCTCAAAGATGTTGCCACCCTTATCCGAGAAGCGCAGCTGAACGCCCCAACTGCCCAACCCAGTCGAGCTTTGGTCAGGGGCTGCCTGAGCGTCGCGAATCATGTCACCGGTGATCTCGGCACGCGCACGAAGCAGATGGGTACGATACCCCACTTCTTCTTCTTTTTGCGTTGCCTCGTCGGTAACGCGACGAACGATTTCGAAACCGATTTCGCGGTCTTGGGGAGGGGTCAGCCCTGCCGCCCAATCCCTGAGACGCTCGTAAGTTTGTTGAGATGTCTCACCTTCGGCCTTGGGCAAAAAGGCGTAGGTCACTGCCCCCTGAATCTCCTCGCCCTTTTCGTTCAAACCGATAGGCGCGTTCTCACGTCGGAACTCAAGTCCTTCGGGTAGGGACTCTTCCGAGGCCGATTGCTCCAAAGTCTGGAAGTAATCGGAAAGATCATCGAGCAGCTTGAACTCGAGTCGAGCTGTCTGACTGATGATGTCGCGAATTTCGTTGAAGCTTGCCTCATCCTCACCAGGCACCTCGACGATAATGTCTTCATCACGTGTCGAGACGGCTGCTTCTCGAAGACCCATCGAGTCAACGCGACGCAAAACAATGTCCTTGGCCTGAGCCACAGCGCGCTCACGGATGGAGGACTCAGCCGCCTGACGAATATTGAACTCAAACTCGCGATCTCCCAGCTTGCGCATTTCAAGATCGGGTTTGAAGAGATTGACGAAGCGCATGTCGATCTTCGCCGGGTCCTGTCCGTCCTTGACCGAAAGCAGAATGCGTCGAGATTCAGAGCGAGGAGCCGAGAGCTCGACCTTTTCTCGAAGCTGGGCAAGCACAGCGTCGCTCGGAGCATCGTCGCCCTCATGTCCCGCATAGAGCTTGGCAAGCTCGCGGCGCATGTCTTCGTAGTAGCTATCGCGCTTATCTTTGACCGCTTCGGCAACGTCGACGGTGTAGACGAGTCGAAGTCCACCTCGAAGATCCAATCCAGCAACCAAACGAGCCGAAACGCGCTCCTTGACGTAGCTGGGACAAGGCAGACGACCACCCGACATATTGCCCAGGGTTGGCCACAAAAGGATGAAGGCGATGGAAGCCACACTAGCCACCAAACCGAAGCGACTCCGCCAACCGACATCTCCCCAAGGCAGGGCAAGGAAGCCAAAGTAGACCGCCATCATCCCTAGTAAGGTCATCGTCCAAAACGAATCGCTCTGGGCACCAGCCGCGGCACCCGCTGCCGCTAGAGCTCCCGGCCACGTAGTCACGCGAGCGGGTCGATGCACAAGCCCAGCCAAGGCCAGAACCAGGCCTAGACAACCAAATACACTCATCAGAACAGTGGAAATCACGTCTTTATCGCTTGTCCAATTGAGCCGCTGCTTCGGCTGTGTCCTTGCCCAAAATGGAAGTCTTGAGCACTTCCACCTTTGTACCGGGCGCGATCTCGATCTTGGCGAAACGATCACCAAGTTCGGCTATCTTTCCCCTCATCCCCGACTGAAGCAGAACCATGTCGCCCTTCTTAATCTCGGCAAGCACTTTCGCTTGCTGCTTCTTCTGAGAGCGAGATGACCACAGCATCATCACAATCAGTGGAACGAACATGAGCAGCATGAACATCGGACTGCCAAGCAAACCGGGATCTTGAGGTGCAGCCGAGCCGCCGCTCGGGGCGGGGGCACTTGCGGGAGCGGTCGTCGAAGCCGAGCCACTCGGAATGTTTTGCCAAGCTAGGGGCACTATGAATTCCTCCAGAGGATATGCTGCGGAGAACAGGAAGAACGCAGCGGGGGGGCGGCTTCTAGCTAGAAAAAAGGGGAGCAGCAACCAAGCCCAAGACTTTAGAGTCAGCTAAACGGGCGCGCAGTAGTTCGGCCCACCTTGGCCCGAAGCCGAGAAACGAGGAGTCCCGACACGCCAAAAGTCCGAGCTCTACGCCCCGGAATCGACATGAGCGGGCCACCGCAGCCGAGCGCCTGCGAGAAGAAAGGCCCGGCCGTTCAATCTGGCTTGACAGTTTCGAAACAGAGCGCTACTTGCACGCGCCCAACTCTTCGGAGCTGGAATTCAGACAGAACTCCTTTTTTTGGAGCCTGTCCGCAGGCGCGTAGCTCAGCGGTAGAGCACTACCTTGACACGGTAGGGGTCAGCAGTTCAATCCTGCTCGCGCCTACAACTTTTGATAAGATCAAAATCCCCCATGACCCAATTCTCAGCTTCGTGATGGCACGTAACTCTTGATGTCGGCTTGGGGGCCTTTTGACATGGAGCAGAGAGACCTTTCACTCTGCGCGAATCCAGGCATGCTAGGCATGCGAACTGGAAGTTTTCGCGCGTCGTGCAATCGGTTTCGGAGCCGTGGACCCTTGAGTTCCACGACCAGCCGAGCGAGCGTCTCGCGGCTTCTCTGCCGCCAACATTCTCTCATCACGGCGATGGGCGAATCCTATTCTTAACTCGTCGGATCAGGATCGACCGAAAGGAAAACAGTAAACGTTAGATGGCTACACGGCGAAGATTTCGCGGCGCCCCGCGGGGTAACCAAATTCGAGTCAACCACCGTATCCGAGTTCCTGAGGTTCTCGTTGTAGGTGAAGATGGTTCTAACCTTGGCGTTCTTCCTACGCAGGAGGCACTGAAGCGTGCCCGTGAGGCCAATCTCGACTTGGTCGAAATCAACCCCAAGGGCAGTCCTCCGGTTTGCAAGATCCTGGACTTTGGCAAGTTCAAGTACGACGAAAGCAAGCGCAAGCGAGAAACAAAGCGCAAGCAGACGATCGTCGAGATCAAAGAAATCAAGCTCCGTCCTAAGACGGACGATCACGACCTCGATTTCAAGATGCGTTCAGCACGCAAATTCTTGGAGTCCGGCAATAAGGTGAAAATCGTCTGCCGCTTCCGCGGACGCGAAATCACCCATCCCGAGGTCGCACGAGGTCAGCTCGAAGAGCTCGTCAAGGGCACAGAAGATCTGGCTAATGTGGAGCTCCGTCCCACGATGGAAGGTCGTACGATGGCTCTGCTTCTTGCACCCAAGCAATCGATCTTACAGCGTGTTGCTCAAGAAAAGGTGCGGCGCGAACAAGAGCGCGAGGAAGAAAAGCAGCAACAGCGCGAGCTGGACGAAAAGGAACGAGCCGAGCGCCGTCGTCGTCAAGAGGAAGCCGAAGCACACCACAACAAGGTTTCCATCAATGAGCTGCTCGAAAAGGGCGAAGAAGTGCTCGAACTCGCCGAGACACGCAAGCTCGCCGACGACGAAGACGATTCTGAGGAATACGACGAAGACGATTCCGAGGAATACGACAAAGATCAGGACGACGACCAAGACGACGACAAGAACTGAGCGTCGCCAGGTCAAATACCAAAGGCCCGCCTCTCATTGGAGTGCGGGCCTTTTTCGTACTTCCTTTTGAGCTTCTTCCCTGTTGCCCAGAAGAAGACGCGCCGACGTCGAATGCGCCCGCGCTCACATCCAACGCGCCCGCTCTAACGTTGGGGAAGACCCAAAGACTGAACCAAGGGCGGCGGCAGTTTGCCCATGAAATAGGCGCCCGCCAGACCCCCCAAGGTAAAGAGAACCGCCAAGGTCACAGCCAACCCGATCTTCGAACCACCACCCAGAGCGCTAGACGGACTCGAGGGAGAGATCGACTCGGGAACGCGGGCCCTGGGGGGCACTTGCACGGCCGAACCCTGTCCCGTCGGAATCGAGGGCTGAGAAGCCAACCGAGCATCTTCCAAAGCCGAAAGATTGCCCGCCTCAAGCTCCTCCTCCGCAAAGTTGACGTTAGGCGCGGTGCTCAGGCCAAGGCTGTTGCCCCAATCCATGACCTCGTCACTCGTCGAAATCGGCATCGTACCCACCAAGGAGTTACGGTCGAAACTGGGCGACCCCGATCCGCTCCCCTGGACCACAGACTGGCCGTCCGAGTCGAGAGAGGTAAACTGGAAGAGGGCCTGATCGATCAAACTCCCGATCAGAGAGCCCGAAGCTAACTTCTGCGCCTTCTCGGCAGCGCGTGCTTGTTGCACCGGCACCACGAGCTGCGCGAGATCGTAGGAAGAAACCGCCCGAGGAAGTGAAAAGAGTACCGCATTTAGATCATAGCCCAGGTCCCGCGCCGTTTGGTAGCGCACGTTGGGATCCCCGGCGAGCGCGCGATTTAAGACGGCCAATACCGAGTCGGGCAGCGCCGGATTGAACTGTCGGATGTCGGGAACATCCGCTCGCTGCACCTGACGCACCGTATCTAGATCTGTTTCTCCCTGAAAAAGACGACGACCTGCCAACATTTCCCAAAGGATGATGCCTACGGCAAAGATGTCCGTTCGGTGGTCGACCGGATGTCCCTGGGCAGCTTCCGGCGAAAGGTACCCAAACTTGCCTTTGATGATCCCGGGCTGACTTTCTTCTAGCTGGGAATTAGCCTTGGCAAGACCAAAATCAGCTATTTTTACCTCCCCGTGTCGGGTCATGAGCACGTTGGGAGGGGACATATCGCGATGAACGATGTTCAACGGGACACCCTTGTCGTCTTGAAGCTCGTGGGCGTAAGTCAAACCCTCGCAGATGCGTACACAAATCAAACAGGCTTCTTCCGTAGGAAAGAGTCGCCCGATCTGACGCATGTATTGGATGACGCCTTTCAGGTCGGCGCCATCTACCATCTCCATCACGATGAAGTAGGTGTCGTCGCCTTGACCGATGTCGAAGACTTGAACGCAATTGGAATGTCCAAGATGAGCGCTGAGACGCGCTTCGTCGAGGAACATGCCCATGAACTCTTTCTTCCCAGCGAGGTGGGGAAGGACGCGCTTGATGGCGACCTTCTTCTTGAAGCCTTCGAGTCCCGCACTCTCGGCGCGGAAGACCTCCGCCATACCACCGGCGGCGATGCGCTCAATGACGCGGTATCTTTGTTGTTGTGCGGACATGCGAAAAAAGCAGCTCCAAGGGCGAACCTCTGCCCCGAGCAGGGTAGACGAAAGGAAAAATAGCGGTCAAGCGTCGCCCGGCCCTACTTCGACAAAGAGCGAAAGTATTTGCAGGCGACCACTTCCTCGCCGAGAGCGAGAGAAGGGCTTGTGGCCCGATGCTTCCCGCTGGGAAGCATCCCGAGCGTGAAGGCCAAGCTCGGAGGGCTTGACGCCTGGGCTCAGTCAGCCAATAAGCTCTGCCATGGAATCCGCCCCTCTTGGCCTCGATCCAGATGAGCCCCAAACCCCAGCCTGGTTCAGTTTTCTTGGTCTCGGCCTCTTTCTCGTCGGTGGCCTGTTCTTCCTCATTCAGTCGTCCCAGGATGACGATGCCGGCCCGGAGCCGGGCGCGGCTAAGGCCGCCGCAGAAACAGAGGGCGAAAACGGGGACGCGGAAGCTCCCGTCCCAGTTGAATAATTGATTCAGATTTGTGTTTTTTGGGCTCGACCTTTCGGCGCACTCGTGCCAAGTTCCGCGTCCCTCGAAGCCAACGGCTTCGTGATCCAAGGCTTTCTCGGGGCCGTAGCTCAGCTGGGAGAGCGCCGCACTGGCAGTGCGGAGGTCAGGGGTTCGATCCCCCTCGGCTCCACAACCTGGAAAACCCACCGGCATCGCGCTCGTGGGTTTTTCTTTTGGCTACTTGGGTCGGGGGGCCCGCACAGGCTGCTGCCGAATCGAAAACAAGCGGTTGCCCCCCACTGTTAGGCTTGATGTTGGCACACAGATTGCTGATATCTTGGGATATGAGACTCAGAACGATCGGGACTGCCGTACTCTCCTTTGGGTTGATGTGGACCCCTTTGGCCCGGGCAGAAGCACCACGCGCTCCCTCCTCGGAGAGCTCCCCCCAAGAAACGCCCCCCGTCCCTGAACTGCCGCTTTCGGAGATCGAAATCGAGCAAGAGGAGCAGGCGCAGGCCGAGTCACGCACCCTCACGCCCCGTGAACAAACCGAAGAAGAACTAGCAAACGTTCATATTGGGGGGCCGTTGGCTCTCCTGGGCTCAGGGGTTGGACTGGTCGCGCTGGGGGGAAGCATGGTCGGGATCGGCTTCAACATCAGAAACCGCTGTGTTTTCGACACCACCTGTCGCCACCAAACCTGGATACGTCTGGGAGGGGTCGCCCTCGGAGCCGGCGTGATCTTAGCGACCGTCGGAGGGGTCTGGTTTGGAGGCAAGCTAACGGAAAAACGTCGTCTCCGCCGTCGCCTTGACGAGTTCGACGCGGCGGCCCCCTTCAAAGCAAAGCAGAACAACGAGCGGCTTTGGGCTTTCGGCATCACTCCCTCGGCCTCCGGCTCCCAGCTTCAGTTTCGAGCGTCGTTTTAGACGAGAATCCAGTCCGTGTGCCTTGTTGCGCGCATCTCGCCACCCTGCGGATTATGAGGTGCGCTGTAGGAGCTAAGAATAGAAACAACTCATCGGCACCGATACCGGCCAAACGGGCGCCTCCGCATTGCACTGATCCCAGATATTGCTGCTCAGCTCGACAAGAAGATCCATGTCGTCATCAATGTCCGCGTCCTGGTAGAACTTGCTCCACAAGAGATACGACATGGCCATCATGTCTCCCATGCCAGCCGCTGAGGCGCAGTCTCCCTGCTCGTAGTAACTCATCGCCCCGTCGAGAGCGAAGTACATGTTGAGCATCATATAGGCCTTCGCCCGCACAGGATCGCTAAAGTAGGGCTCCATTTGCGCGGGGTTATTGCCCCGTCCCAGCGGGGTCATGAGGCGGTGGCTTTGCTCAACTTTCTTTCCCGTGAGCACATCATGATAACTGGTCGTAATGGTCGCGACCCGAGCGTCCTCGACTTCCGATTCGCCCGGCTCAGTATCAGCTTCGAAGCGGACAAACCACCCGCCGCCACCACCTCGACGCCCACTCGAAGTATCCTGGCTTCCGGCCCGTGCACCCAAGAACAAAGCTGGACTTTCCAGGATCACCTCCTCATCGGAGAGCCTCACGTTCCGTGCCCCGTGCACCCCGACAGCGCGATAACCGTCTGCAACTTCGACCCGAATCTCTAGGTCGCGCGCAATCGGAAAATAGCCTGTTTCGGCTTCCACTTTCACGGCCGTCAACAAGTCCGAAGCGTCCGTGCTGCTGAAAAGCACTCCCATACCCGAGTCAGCCAGTGCCGAGGGGATTCGATTCGAGTAAGAGTCACCCACTCCGAAAACGGTGATCCCCAGCCCTTCTTCGGCCAAATGCTCGGCCAGCTCTGCCATTTCGGTTTCTTGAGTCAGTCCCGCCTGTGGCAATCCTGAGGTGAAGAGTAGAACGCGCGACGAAAAACCGTCGAACTCTGGGGCACGGGAGACCGCTTCGGCTAAAGTCAGCGCTTCATAGAGATCAACTTCGCTGGCCTCTCCAACGGGGACAATGTCCCCCGAGCTTCCCCCCATGCCGAGCTGTTCGTCGGCGGACAAGCTCGACTGGACCCCAGCACCGAGGAGCTCCACAAGATCGAGTTCGCGGAGGGCAGAACGATCAAAAGTACCGGCCACTTCTGTTCCGTCTTCGCTCGCCACCAAGAGGGTCACCCAATCATCATCACTGAGACCAGCCGCTATCGTGGAGCTCAAAGTTGCAGGCAGTGGGACGTCTTCGCTTTTTTCGATGAGGACAAGCAAATGCTTGGGCAGCTGGGGCAAATCCCCAGGCTGAAGTGCCGAGTTGAGTCCAATGAAAGTAGCGGTCCAGTTTCCCTCATCGAAACGGGGGGCAACGGCGAGAGAAGCATGAGAACAGATGGACGCGCCACAATCCGGCTCGGGAAAGTCAACGGCATGTTCGGAAAAAAAGCCCACCTCGTTGAGCATCGAGCGCTCGGGAACCTCGCCAGCTGTCACCACTGCTCGAAACTGTGCAATGTCCTGAGCGCCTCCCTGAGTGATGTTCCGAGGCGCGCTCGTAGGGACCGTAACCGCGGTCGTTTCACTCGCGCAGCCCGAAAAGAGCAGTCCCGCAATCCCACACCAAAACGCTCCCAGCGCCCCCCATTGCTTCGCTTTCATTCGAACACCTCCCTAAAATAGGTAACTCCGCCCGGAACTTGCAGCCCCAGAGCGCACTCATCTCGTCCTACCACGGTGATCCAACTGTCTTCCTCCACCACCGCATCGTAGACCAAGTCTTCCAGCCCCTCGGGTACCTCCCCGCGAACATAGACGCCACCGCAAGGGTCTCTCACCTGACCACAACCCGAGAGAGGTTCGGAAGCCGAAAGCTGCCCAAGTCCCAAGAGCGGACTTCCGTTTTTGGAAAGTCGTCGAAGTGACAACGCCCCCAAATCGCCGTCGAAGTCTGTCTTGGTCAAGCTCAGGCGATCTCCCTCCTTTACGTCAAGCTCTTGTTCGGAACAGAGCTGGATCAGATCGGGAAGCTCAAAGACCAAAGAAGTTCCCGAAGAGTCTCCCCCTTGTCCCCCCAAGCCGGCACCGCCTCCTTGCCCGCCGTATCCGGCACTCAAAGCGACGTCTCCCGACAAATAGTTGATGCAGCGATCACTGATAGGAGCCACCTGAGCCACAGTGATCGTCCCCTCTTCGCCTTCCAAGAAGGAACGCTCAGATGAACGCGCGCAACGTCCCGAGGGCGACACGTAGGTCTCGTCATCGAGCACAATTGAGTAAAGGTGGGCTCCTAACCTGAGCTCTAAAGCTCCGTCTTGTTTGCGTACCGTGATGACATTGTCGTCGTTTTGCCCCAAGTCGTTTAGGTTCCAAACCGAACGGTCGAAACCCCGCGTGGTCTCAGTCAATCCCACAACCATCGACGCGACCGGAGACTTCCCTCGCAAGAGGGCGACCCTCAACGGGCGACAGTCTGAGTCAGGAGAGGCCGAGTCTTCGTAGCCAATATCGATCAACTCTTCTTCGTCGAGCTGGTCGAGGCGACGCACGTCGCCTGGCTCAAGGGGGATCGTCCCCAAAAGACGAAAGTCTTCCGAGCGAAGTACGGCATCTTCGATCGTTGGCCCTTCGCAAGAAACATCACCTTTGCCTACCGAAAGCTGGATCACCACCGCGCCGTCGGTGTCATTGGCGACAAGCACTCTTACTTCTTGAGCCGGGCCGCCTACCTTACTGGTTGCTATACAACCCCAGGCCGAAAGGCCCATGAGAGCAAACCGCATCCACCCTGCAGTTCTGCTCGTGCCCCTTTTTGAAATGAATTCACCGGCAAGAGACGGAAAATGTCCGAAGTCCGACGGGCCTCGGTCCCAGGGATCATAAGCTACCCAATAAGCGGCCGGCAACACCAGGAGGGCAACCAAGTCGCTAGAGTCAGGCCACAGTCGCCATGACACTCCGATCATGGCGAGGGCATCACACAAGAGGTCCGAAATCGGGGAAGAAAGGTTGATAGCGGCAAAACTAAGTCCCACCAGGCCCACTGAGAGGAGCGGAAGAACCCACGACAACCGAGACCTACCCCGCATCCGAAGCGGCAGCGCCGCTTGTACCGAGGCCGAAATCAAGGCCGGTGCGACTATCAGACCAAAGAAATCGCTCAGCTTTCCCGTCCAAGTCCCGGATAACCACCCCGCTCCCTTGAGCAGATGATCATTGAGCAGCAAGCCAAAAAGAGCCACGCCCCACACCCAGAAGCGGGGTCTTATGCCCTTGTTTTGATCCCTCAACACTACTTCTCCTATCCCAGCACAGTCAGCTAGCAACACATATGCCAGCATGAGTCTCGACTTCAACGCAATAAGATCAAAAGCCCAAGCAAGACGATGACCAGAGCCTTCGCCTTGCTCCCAACAAAGCGGTCTCGATAAATCAAACTGCCCAAGCCAAAGCTCACCAGGGCGCTCGAACGACGGACCAGCGCTACGACAGACACGAGCGCCTCGGGAAAGGCCAAGGCACGAAAGTAGAACTGATCGGCAACAACAAGCAGGGCTCCGGCGAGGGGCGCAGCCCAACAAAATCGAAACGGCGTCGTCTTCTTCCGGCTCGGATACCACAAGACCGCCACGAGCAGGGCCTGCAACAGTACAGCATACGTCGCAAACCAAAACTGCAAAGTCGTTGGTGGAAAGCTCTGCTTCTGCAACAAGAACTTGTCATACAAACCACTCATGGCGCCTATGGCCGTACCCAAGATCAGAAGACCCACCCAACAATTGCGAGAAAAAGAGATCCCTTCCTTCTGTCCGGCTCGCGACAGCATAAGGTAGCCGACAAACATGACGCTGATCCCCAACCACTGCAGAAGCGATGGCGACTCCTGAAAAATCAAAAGCGCCCCCAATACAGTGAGCGCCGGCGAAACCGCACGCAAAGGCCCGGCAATCGTGATCGGCAGATGTTTAACCGCTACGTACGCGCACACCCACGAACTAGAAACGATCGCTGCTTTCACCAAAACAGCTAGGTGCTCTGCAAGAGAAAGGGGATGAAGCCGGAAGTCGTGGGACGCCGCCCAAGGCGAGCTTCCGCCCGCTACCAGGGCGAGGGCAAGAGCGCACCATCCCCCAAGACTCGCGCAAAGCAGGACCGGCAGCGGCGCGTTTTCGATCAACGCCCCTTTGCGGGCGACTTCGTATGCCCCCAAGAAAAGGGCCGAACAAAGGGCGAGCAACAACCAAAAGGACAAGACCAGGGCGATTCAGCCTGCCGCCCAGCAGCAAAGCAAGCAGCGGAAGGGACAATTTTCATCACTTCGGTCGCGAGCGAGCCAGCGGCCCGCTTGTTTTGTGGCGACTCTGAGATAAAAGCCGGCCATGGGTGCCCAGTGGAAACAAAAAGGCCGCGTCCAAAGTGCTGACGCCAAGGGACGGTTGTTCACGAAACTCGCCAAAGAAATCATCATGGCGGCCAAAGGGGGTGCCGATCCCTCGGGCAACTCACGCCTGCGCATGGCCATCGAGGCAGCAAAAAAACAATCGATGCCCCGGGATACCCTGGAGCGCGCCATCAAGAAGGGCTCCGGCCAGCTCGACGATGGAGCCCATTTCGAGACCGTGATCTACGAGGGTTACGCTCCTCATCGCGTACCGGTGATCGTCGAGTGCCTGACTGACAACAAGAATCGCACCGCACCGAATATGCGCGTCTTGTTTCGCAAGGGACAGTTGGGGACCAGCGGCTCGGTCAGTTGGGACTTCGATCATGTGGGAGCCATCGAGGCAACTCCGCCCAGCGCCGAAGTCGACGCCGAAGAAGCAGCCATCGAGGCCGGCGCCCAAGACGTCGCCCCCGCCGAAGAAGGTCAATTTCGTTTCATCACCGAAACCAGCGACCTCGATGCCGTCACCAAGGCGCTCAGTGCCGCGGACTGGGACGTCAGCGTCTCGCAGCTGGAGTGGGTGGCCAAAAACCCCGTCACCTTGGAAGGTGACGCCCTCGCCGAGGTGGAAGCCTTCTTGGAAGCGATCGACAACGACGACGACGTACAGAAGCTGTACGTCGGGCTCGGCTGAGCAAAGCCCAAGGCTCCTTGGCCCAAAGCACAGCACGTGAGCTACTCTTCCTCGCTTGCACGGAGCCTCCGGCGGGCCACTTGAGGCCCAGGAGCCCTAGCTTCTCCCCATCCGCTTTCGACCCATGCTGCTCTTAGTTCAAATCTGGCGACGAGCCTCAAGCTGGCTTGATCGTCACTCCTCGAGCCCTAGCGTCTCTAGCGCTCTCTTCTGTGGCCTCTTCGTCTTCGGGATCGTATGCCGGCTCCTCTTTGGCGCTCGCCTTTTCGCCGAAGACATTACCCCGATGTCATTCGTGGCGAACCGCTGGTCCTTCCTGCAAGGGCTGCGCTTCTTCGTCTGGGATTTGCTCTTCGCTTTGGTGCTCTCGCTAGTGGCTAGGGGCGCGAGCCGTTGGATAGGTCGGGGGAAACCCTCACGGACGCTTCAGTTCGTAGGCTGGGCCACGCTTCTCGGATCATTGGGGGTGATCGGAGGGATTACCGGGGCACACTACGACCTGGTGTTCGAGACGCACTCCGGCTTGAAGTACAACGTCCTGACGGAGGTGCTCGCAGCGGGGACGCCTGAAGACGTCTTGGGGTATGCGACGAGAGCTGCTTTGAGTTTGACCGTTCTTCCCACGGTACTCGTCGTTGGCTTCTTTCTTCTCGGCTCTCGTGGCGCGCGACCACGCGCGCGGGTCTTTTTTTGGCTGACTCTGGGAACGCTGCTTCTTCAGCTTCCCTCCGCACTTCTCTCGGTTCTAGGCAAGGAGCCGGCGACCCCGCACTTCGCCCTCCGCTCGGTGCCCGCCTATTACGTAACCCAGGATGTTGCCCAAGCTCTACTCTTGCCGCGCGGAAAGATGCGGAAACGTCAAGATAGAATGCCCGCGCTGGTTGCGGAGCACGCCCGACTAACCGGCGACCGCTATGAACTCGATGTGCCTCGACCTCCGCCTCTCGAGAAGCCCGAAGACGGCGAAGGCACAGGGGCGAAACAACCGTGGAATGTCCTCTTCATCGTCATGGAGAGCACGGGTGCCCGCTATCTCGATCACATCACCGGGCAAGGGGAAAGGCCCATGCCATTTGTGGAGGGGCTCAGAGAACGGGGGACCAGTCTCGAGTTTCACATGGCGACAGGCAATACAAGTCCGCGGTCGATCTTTTCAATCTTCAGCGGGATCTATCCTCTCCCTGACCACTCACTCTTCTGTACTCGCAAAGATGTCGCCCTACCGGGACTCGGAACCTTTCTCGGGGAAAGTTACGAGAAGTTCCTGGTCACGCCGGGTCGCGTGCAGAGCTACTTCCCTCTCGCCTTCATGAGGAACACGGGGCTCACCGACATCGAGGATTACTATTCCCTGCCGGAAACCGGGCGAACAGGGTTTTCCGGAGGCCGCCATGAGCTCGATGCGGTCGATAGGATGGTGGAGCGTTTGCGACAGGCGAAAGAACCCTTCTGGGGGACGTACTATTCCTATGCCCCACACTACCACTACTACGACTACGGTCCGGAATATCGAATCGAACCGGGCGAGGATGCGAAGTCGCGCTACCTCAACAACCTGAGGCTCCTCGACACTCAAATTGAGCGCATCTTCTCGGTTCTCGAAAGGCAGTCGCTACTCGCGCGCACGGTAGTTGTCCTCGTGGGCGATCACGGAGAGGCCTTTGGACAGCACCCAGAGAACTTTACCCATGCCCGTGCGAGCTATGTCGAAAACCTCCATGCTCCGGCGATTTTCTACCAGCCCAAGCTCTTTCCCCCGAAGAAGGTAAAGTGCACAACGAGCCATGTAGACCTCCTCCCGACTCTGCTTGAAGCCCTCGAGATCCCCTTCCAAGAGGAGCAGTTTCAGGGAGAGTCTCTGTTTCGTCCAAGACGACAGAAGTATCACTTCTCGGTTGGGAACGAAGTCGCTCTCTCCTCAGTGGACCCAGACAAGAAGAAGGTGCTCGTGAACTTCCGGAAAGACACCTGTCACGCGTTCGACCTTCAAACCGATCCCTTGGAAGACTCTCCCCTGCCCTGTGCCGGACACCAGGAGCAAGTGGACGCCTTGCTTCAATTTGGGAAGCACTGGAGGTGGGAGCTTCCCGCCGAAAACGAAAGAGCCAAGAAGAAAGCCCGCCAATAAGAGGGACACAGCAGAAGGTCCGACGGCACAAACGCGAATGCGGCGAAGCTGGCGCCTACACCCACTGGCATACCGAGATAATTGACCAGCCAAACGCTCCCACCCGAGACTGCTAACAACCAGCCAATCGATGGCGCCTTTAATCGCATAAGCGCTACCAGTGCTACGACCACCTAGAAATGAGCGGTTTCGAAGCTCTCCCCAAGTCTACCCCCTCGGTGTCGCCGGGCAGTCAACGAGGTTGCACCAGGGATCTTGCACTCTATAAAATAGAACTCAATCGATATCTATATTTACTATAAATGCACATTTGATAAATTCAGCATTTATAGTAAATGTAGACAATGATCTCACCGTCCCTCCTGGAGCAATTGGTCGCCGACAGCGCCGAGCGCACGCTCTCGACTCTGACGCCACGCAGCACCGTGATCGCAGAGGTCGACAACAAGGCCAGCGTGATCGTGGGCATGCGCCGCGTGGGCAAGACCAGCCTCACCCTTGCCGTACTGGCCGAGGAACTCGCAAAAGGAGCACCGCGCGAGTCGCTCCTGTACGTCAACTTCGAGGACGAACGCCTGTGGAATTTCGAGTCCTCGGATCTGACCGAGCTTTTGGAGACCTTCTATCGCCGTACTCCAGCAAATCGCGGTCGACGCTGCGTGTTGGTCCTCGATGAGATCCAATACGTCCTGGGCTGGGAGCGCTTCGTCCGTCGAGTTCTCGATAGCGAAAACGTACGCATCCTGCTCACCGGTTCGTCCGCCAAGCTGTTGAGCCGTGAGATCGCGTCGAGTCTACGGGGTCGAGCGCTGACGACCGAATTGTTCCCCTTCGATTTTGGCGAAGCGCTCGTGCATCACACGAAACAACCGCTCACCGAGCGTCCTGGCCGCCAGCGTCGTTCGCAGGTGGAGGCACTGTTCGACCGCTACTTGCAGCAAGGCGGTTTCCCCGAGGTGCAAGGGCTCGAAGAAACCCTGCGCCGGCGCGTCCTGCAAGAATATCTGCAAGTGGCTTTGTTGCGTGACATCATCGAGCGCCACGAGGTCACATCGGTGACAGCCTTGCGCGCCATGTCGCGGCAACTGCTTGCCAACCCGGCTGGTCTATTCAGCGTCAACAAGCTGCATGCCGATCTCAAATCGCGCGGCGTCCGGGTCGGCATCAACACCTTGCACGACTTTCTCGACTACTTTCAAGACAGCTATCTCTTTTTCGTGGTTCCTATCTTCACCCAATCCGAGCGCGTGCGGCAGAGCAACCCGCGCAAGATTTATCCCATCGACCCGGGCATGGTCACCGCCTGCGCCGGCCGCACCGGATCCGGCCTGGGCCAGTTACTCGAAACGACCGTGTTTTTGCATTTGCGCCGCCAGGGGCTCGACCTCAGCTACTACAAGCACGACGACGGCACCGAGGTGGACTTCGTCTACGAGCAGGACGGCCGCCTGCACCTGGTCCAAGTGAGCGCGGACATCACCTCGGCCGATACGCGAAAGCGTGAATTGAAGGCTCTCGTCGCAGCCATGCGCGAGCTAGCTGTCGATACGGCCACCATCGTCACTCTGAGACAAGAAGAGACTGTCCATACCGACGAGGGCGCGGTGCACGTCGTGCCTGCTTGGTGGTGGACGACGGGCTATCGAGCCAGCGGCTCGCCTTCATACGGATCGGGCGTGAGGCAGTCGAAGCCCTCGAGATAGAGGTGCCCGTCTTTCATGCGATGGACAGTGCCCATGTCGCCTCGCGTCGTTATGTTGAGGTGAGCGCCCTTGGCACACCCCACGCCGCCGTCGGCCACCTGAGAGCATTGCCAATCGATGGTTTGGCTGTCATCGAACCGCCACGCTTGCTCGCTGTCGGCGGATTCTTTAGTAGAGATCCATGCCGAGCCCATGCGGCCCGGCCGAGCCGAGGCGCCTGCTCCCAAACCGGCAGCGACCTCAACTGCCTCTTGGTGCAAAACAAACACGCCAAGGTCGTCGCGCCCACCGCTCACTATCAGTGATGAATAGGCTGGCCAGCACCTCTCGCCAGTGGCGCGCCACCCGCGCCGCCCATCCAAACCAGGTTTAGGAAGCGTCTTTGGGTCATGGCACGCCTTTGGCTGTGTTCGCAGAGTGCCCACTGCACAGAGTCACCGCTACCGCCAGCATCACCCCGAAGACACGCCGCTGTACTCGCTGGTTCAGGAGCACCTTCCGTCGTTCCTCGAAGCGTCAAAAGCTCTCTTCGCAGCGGGCTGCCCAAATACGTAAAGCAAGAATTCAAGGCGTACACCACGTGTGGTGTTCACGCCTACGGGTTTGCTCGTGCACGCTGTCAAAATTGCGGACACATGTTGCTCGTCGCCTTCTCCTGCAAGCAGCGCGGCATCTGTCCCAGCTGCAACGCACGGCGCATGGCCGATACGGCGGCTCGCTTGGTAGACAGGGTGTTGCCCAATGTTCGATTGCGGCAGTGGGTGCTTTCTGTCCCGTTCGAGCTTCGGCTTCTCCTCGCCAAGCGCCCCGATGCGCTCTCCGCAGTGGGGCGCATCTTCATCGAAGAAATCTTCCGCTGGCAGCGTTCGCTGGGCATCCGGATGGGTCCGTGTGGGACGGCGCCAGCAAGAGAGAAGCTGAGAGGCGGCGCCATCTGCTTTCCCCAACGGTTCGGAGGGAGCCTCAACCTCGACGTCCACTATCATGTGATCGTTCCGGACGTGTTGTTCTATCGCGACGCGTTCGGCAGATTGCGCCATGAGCTTCTGCGTCGTCCGTCAAGGGGCGAGCTCGAACACGTCACCTACAATGTGTCGGTGCGTTGCGTGAACTGGCTGCGGAAGCACGGTTATCCTGATGACGAGGACTCAAGGGCCGAGCCCACCATGATGGCGATGTGTCTCGGTGGCTCACTCGGCAAGCGAACAACTCGATGAGCAAGACCAAATCGAAAGAAAGTGGCAGAGCCAGCGACTCGACTGGGCGACGCTGCTGCATCGTGTCTACGACATTGACGCGCTCCGATGTGAATGTGGCGGTGAGTTCCGCTTTGAAGAACTCATCGAGACCCCTGAAGAAGCGCAAGCCTTTCTCGACCTCCACCAGATAGAAAGCCCACGAAAGGCCAACACCCAAGAGCACGTCGAGCCATGGTCCGACGCCCCGAACATCGCCCTTGTAAGTGGTCTTCGCCCCGACAAGATGATCGCCGACGAGCAAGAGGGCGACGCCTCTTGTCAAAGCGCGACGCCACACACAAGCAACGCTCCCGAAAGCGACTGGGACGCTCGCGACGAGCTCCCCTCAGACGAGGCCTACTTCCAGGGCGAAATGCCGCCCGACTAGTGCTACGACCACTTAGAAATGAGCGGTTTCGAAGCTCTCCCCAAGAAAGTGAGGTCGGCTTCGAAACCGCGCTCGACCCTCTCTGTCTCCGCACTTTTCTCTTCCCATTTGTGCCGCGACCCTTCCTGAAAACCGAGCCGTCTCTCAACGCTGACAGACCAAGAAGCCCTCAAATTGAAACGGTCGCAGCACTAGCGCCTGACCGATCGTCGTCCCAGCCTACGAGCGTGCTCCAAAACACTGCCCGAACAATCACCCACGCCTTGGTTTCGATCAGCGACCTTGGCCAGCGGTCCGACCGCGCAAAAAGATCTTGTCTGTAAACTTTTTGGTGAGCACCATCGAAGCGAAATCGGCTTGGAATGCCTAGTCTCACTCGACTGAGGACTCTGAATCCGGTGATTCGGGAGCCGACAAGGGGTCGGGATGTCAGTCGGCGCCAGGTCGAAGAACGCCGGTTGAAGTGCTCGCCCTTCTTGTGGCGGCAGCTGTCGTTGCGGCACGGCGCCGCAAACTGCCCCCGAGCTCGCTTCAGCGGTGAAACGTCGGGGCAAGAGGCTCTTTGTCTCGAAACAAAGAGCCCGTCCCTTCGGTCACTTATGGGGCCACTTCTCGCCGCAGCCGTCCTTGTCGGTTTCCGCATGGCTGGGCAGGCGCTCGGCGGAGAGCCGCGCAATGACGCCGTTCTCTTTGATCTGGTCGACTGACTTCACTCCCGTGATGACGCACTCAATGTAGTTGAGGGGACCGAACTCTTTGCCGGGCTTGGGTGCCAGGTAGTGATACGTCTGATAGCGATCGTGGGTTGTGGTCTCGAGCTTTCCACCGGGGAGAAGTATCGACTCCTTCGAGTGGTAGGACGATTCATCGATGGACTGGCCGTCGGGTAGGATCGCGGCGTCGCGGCCGTCCCATCCTGCTCCAATCGACGCAATGCTTCGGTGGCGGACGAGGTTGCCGAAATTGTCGTAGGTGTACAGTTCTAGGTGTCCGGCATCCCAGTCGAACACGACGACGGTCGGAGCGGGCGCGTCGAACTGGGCGACGAATCGGAACTTCGAAGGGTGGTTGCTCAGGAAGTTGTAGAACTTCTCTGGGATTTGCGGCCCCAACTGGAACTTGCTCTTGCGCGTCATATCGAACGGCAGGTCCCCTTTCGGGAAGAGCGCCAAGAACTCATCGAAGAGTGGATCCCGCTTTGTGAGGGGTTCGACCGCCTTGGCCCGAGGGAAATCGATCTCCGATCCAAACGAGAGTCCAATGCAGTCGGGACTTCCGTCGGGCGTGAGAGCGCAGACGGTCTTTGTGGCAACCGCGACCCGCTGGCTGGGTTTGTCGTACGTCTTCTCAACTCGCCCCTTGCACTCGGTAATGTCTTGGTCTTTCCGCTTGCCGCAGACCGTCCCAAATCCTCCATTGATAGCGGAGTAGGATGCGCCACCGACATCAATCTTGGTTCCGAAACACTGGATGTGGTCGTCCGCATCAAGAAGGCACATTCCACTTTGCGTGGAGGCGAGGTCTTTGATCGGAGTGAAGAGAGGGGCATCTTTCGGAACTCCGGCACCCCAACACTCAAGCTTTCGATTCTCGTTTGCCGCACAGGCGAAGCTAGATGCCACGGCGAGGTAGCGGGCCTTCAGGCCCGGCCGGGGCCTGAGGGGAGTGTCGCTGTCGCCGAAGCAGCTGACATCTCCGGAGCGACCCAATGTGCAGAAATGGGAACCTCCACCCGCGATCCGTTTGGCGTCGGAAATCGGGGGGGCGTTCTTTCTCACACACTTCACGCCGCCAGTTGCCTCGACAGCGCAAACGTTGTGTCCGGCGATGGCGACGTCGATGAAGCCCCCCGGCATGTAGTCGTCCATCATGCCCCAACAGCGCACGGGCCCGTTCTTTAGAGTTCCGCAGTAAAAACCATCTCCGCCCACGAGACGAGTGAAGGGGAGGGGATGTCCCTGAGACTTGCGCTTGTCGCCATACTTCTTCTTGAGGGCAGCGATCTGATCGATCACTGGGTAACTTGCGATGTCTGGTTCGGACATGCCGCGACGTGCCTCTTCGCTCGCTAGCGTCATGAACGTGATCTCGGAAACGGCACCGTCCGCGGAGGCTTTGGAGTCCTTGGCGTCCTTGACGTCCTTCTGGGCAGTCGCTTTCTCTGAAGTCTTTTGCTCCTTCTTCTTCGAGTCGCATCCGACGGATCCGAGGGCGACGAGTGTCAGGAGAAGGGCGGACAGATGATTGGATAATGTCATGAGGTCTGGGCAGTGTTCTGGTTCTGATTCTTTGGAGCTCTCAAGCGACAGGATCTTCACTGAGATTCCGGGTGCAAGGTCGTTTCTTTGGAACAACGTCAATAAAGCTGAGCCCGGCTTGCCCGTAGGTACCATTTTCTATGGCGCAATGGGGAGTCGAGCATGAGCCTAAGTATTCCAAGCCGACTTCCTCAGCTAGCTGCTCGCACTGAGTTTACAGAATGAAATTTATCGGCGTTTGACCGCTAGGCCAAGATCGCTGACGGCCCTCCACCATGTAGCCATTGAGCCCGATGACGATGGTGACGTCTTGTGGTGAAGACGCGTCGCTTCGCTGGAGAGTCTCCGCCAGTTGGAAAAGAGGGCCTGTCGATGCAAGTGACCTCGGCACTATCCCGTCTGACTTGTTCCTTGTCTCAAGGTTGGAACGCAGCTCGACCTGGTCGTCCTCGACTCCGAGAAGACGTCCCGACTCATCCGCTTCTAGTTGAAGCGTGAAGGTCATTTGCTCGTTTCTCGCCCCAAGTCGGCGCGATTCCTTCTCGTGGAGTTCGAGCCTCCCCTCCGTGAGCGCCATGTGCCTCGGCACCAGCGAGAGCGAGTCTGCCCGTGTAATGTCTGGCCCTAACTTCACGGTCAACTGAAGAGTAGGTGTCGGCGCGTCTTGCGCCATTTTTTCTTGTTCGGTCATGGAGGGCTCAGTCTCAAGGGTTGGTCACAATACGCGCCGTGAGGTGCGATAGGTATGGTGCTGCGATGTAAGGGGACGACCTCTGGGTACTCAGATCTTCCCGTAGAGCTCTATCTCTTGCTGGAT
This sequence comes from Polyangiaceae bacterium, assembly GCA_050300635.1. Taxonomy (GTDB): domain Bacteria; phylum Myxococcota_A; class Polyangia; order Polyangiales; family Polyangiaceae; genus NIC37A-2. The sequence goes on along the minus strand of JBNKYC010000032.1, from coordinate 28,920 downwards.
GAGTTCTTTTCGTTCTTGGAGCAGCGCAGCACGGAAGTTGGCGACCATTGCTCTCGTCTCATCCAAGCTCGCTGAGCCTGTTCTGACGGATTCTGCAAGCTCCTGAAACTTGCAGCTGATCAACACGGCGACTTCCCCTTCGGTAGCGAGGACGGCGTGCATCTGTTCCAGCAAGCCATCCCAGTCCTACGTGCTCCACTTGGCGGCGGTGCGGGAGGCGAATTCTTCCACGTCATGCACCGCAACACGCAGGCCCTTGCACAAGCGAAACTCTCGTTCTGCACGCAACCATTCTGCGGAATTGTCCAGCGACCTTGGCCAGCGGTCCGACCGCGTATAAGATCTTGTATGACTACTTTTGAGGCGGGGTGTCTCGGAGGCAAAGCGGCTTAAAATACCTAGGCTCAGGGGCACCTGCCTGGGCTGAACCGAGTTCCTCAGTCCTAGCTCTCACAGAGGGATGCAACTCCCATATTCGCAGTACGCGCTTTCCCCGCAAGCGAAGGTCTCCACCCGAGTTCCATTGTCCTCACAGAATCTGACGTCATTGCCTTCGCACCTGTCCAGCCCGATTACGCAGACGATGGGTTTGCATTCGGCTTCGAAGCAAGCTTGACCACTCTGGACGCAGTCGGTTCCGCCAGCGACTGGTCCAGAACCGTCACTCTTACAGGTGGTGACGACGTCTCCATAGCACATGGGTGCGTCGGGGGTGCACACCTGAGGGCGACATCCCAGGCTGTCGTCGCAGTATTGAGAGGAGCTACATGTCTGTCTCAGACTGGTCGAAGTCCCGTTCTGGTTGCAGTAGTGATGATTTCCATCGACGCAGGTGTAGTTGCCGGTGCAAACTTGATCCTTGCACGCGCCAGCGTAGCAAACCTGGCCAGTTTCGGTGCAATCGGTCCCCCCCGGGAGCAGTCCCGAGCCGTCCGAAGCGCATTGGGTGGCTCGGTTGCCATCGCACATCGCTGCCCCAGCGGTACACAAATCATAGCGACAGTAAGCGGTGACCGTCTCACTTTCATAGCAGTGGTAACGACTGGAGCAGCTTTGGTAGACGGAGCCCGCCGTGCCCTTGGTGTTGCAGGTTTTGACCTGCGTTCCGTCGCAGTAACGCTGACCCGGCGTGCAAATGATGTCAGCACAGAGACCGTTTAGACATGTTTGGGTGCCTGATGTCGAGCAATCAGTGCCATCAACGCCCCAACCCGAACCGTCGGCATTGCAGGTGCGCACGATCTCGCCATCGCATCCGAGCAGATTCGGCGTGCAGATCTGGGGTTGGCAAGTTGCGGTTTCCGCATCGCAATATTCGTCCCCACCGCAGCTCTCGTAGATCTGCGTCGCGGTCCCATTGTTGGTGCATGAGTGCACATCCCCATCAACGCAAAGTCGCGCTTGATCGCAGACCACATCTTCGCAGGCGCCAAGGTAGCATGCTTGTCCCGTGACCTCACAGTCTTGGGTCTGCTCGACGACTGCCGAACCATCCTCATTGCACGTACCGACGGCATTTCCTTCGCAAGTGGGCTGTCCGGCAGAGCATAGGTCCGTTGCGCAAACAGCTTGAGCGAGTCCATCGTTGCAATACTCGCTTTCCAAGCAATCGTCGTACAGAGCGGCCGAGGCGCCAAAACTGTCGCAAGAGTAGACGTCTCCAGCTTGACAGAAGCGGCGAGAGGGTTCGCAAATGATCGGTTGGCAGAGAGCGTCCTTGCAAACTTCCGAGCTGTCGCAAGCTTCGTGATTTTCGTAACCGCTCCCGAGCGCGTTGCAGGTGGCTACTTGGCCGCCATCACAACTTTTTTCCCCGGGCACGCACACCTTCGCTTTGCACGAGGCGGAGGACTCATCACAGTATTGCCCTAGGGCGCAGGTGGTCTTGACACTCGACGCGGTCCCTGTCGCGTTGCACGCATAAACATCGCCATCTTGACAAAACTGACCATAGGCGTCGCAGACCAGAGGTTCGCAAAGTCCTTCCACGCAGACGGAATCGTCCGCAGCGCAATCGATGCTGGAGGCGTAGGATAGTCCGTCAGCCGCGCACAGTTCGGAGTGGCCAGCTTCACTGCAGGTATTTTGATTCGGCACGCAGACCCAACTCGTGCACCAAGCGGGAGCTCCCCCGCAGCTTTCGCCCTCGGGACACGCCAGGTTCAAGGTCGAATCGCCGCGTTCCGAACAAACGACCACGTCTCCCTGGGCGCCGCACCACGAGGTGCGTGCCGCGCACGTGTCCGCTTGGCAGGCCCCGGCCGAACAATGTTCGTCAGGGGAGCACTCGACATCTCGACTACATTCCACGCAGAAGCCGCTCGGACTACAGCTCAATCCCCCGTCGCAATCAGCTGTGCTCTCACACCCGTCTCGGCAGATTTGAGCCAAGCAGGTCTGGCCCTTTTCACAGTCCTTTCCGGTGAGGCACTGCACGCACGTATTCGTCGTGGTGTCGCAGACCTGCTCGGAGCCACACTCTCCGCCCTCCAAGCAGGTGGTGGGGATCAAACACTCCCCCTCCCGGCACAGCGCACCCTGCGGGCACTCTGAGCTTTGGGTGCACCCGCCTTGCTCAGTGGACGTTCCTCCGCTCCCAGCCGAATCCGTGCCAGTCGTTGTCTCCCCCAGGTCACTCGTAGTGAGTTCTTTGTTGGGCTTGTTGTTCGAACTGCACGCTAACGCGAAAAAAAGACAGCACCCGGTGAGCAAGCGAGACGGTGAGTATTTCATCGGCATTATTTGCTCCAGGTGCATCCGCTTTGGAGAGAACATGTGTTTTCCGTGACAAAGTTCGAGCAGGCGTGAGGTTCGCCATCGCATCGTGGTGTCCAACTGCAACCCAATTGTGCATAACAACCCATGTCATCCACAAAAGAGTAGCACCCGCTCGACAACCCCTTGCAAGTGGTGATGCCGTCCCAAGAGCAACCCTTTTGGTAGCCGCATGTCGAGCCATCGACGAAGAGATCGCACTCCCAGGGAGACCCCGAACAAGTCCCACCCAAGCTGCAGCCCACCGAACTTTCGCAGGAAAATTCGTTCAGCACGATACACGAATCCGCGTACCCCCCGCAGTGCCCCGTTTCCATGGCATCGTAGATGCCAGCGTGCGGGTCGAGCGTCACCAGCGGACAATCAAACTCCACCGTCGCGCGGGCAACGGGTAGAGGCGCGTCCGTGACCGGGTAGTCGGGGGAGTCGAGGACCGGAAAGAGATCTTTGCATTCAATCGTCCCGGCCAGCTTCTTGTCGTCAAAGGTTGAGAGGTTGACCTGACAAGTCGATCCATAAGCTGGATGTGAGTTCCGATCCCAGTCGAATTGGTAGCGGTACGCACCAGCTTCCTGGTCATGAGTCAAAGCCGCGATCAAAACGATCTCCTGAGTACCGTCCTCGATCTGAGCGTCTTCGTTTTGCGTGATGGACTTGACGAGTGAGTCAGAAGCCCCAAATATTTGCGTCTGCAGTTGGTAGTAGTCGCGTCCTGAGTAACCCGCGAGGATCTCCACATGGGGAGGCCAGTGGTCATCGCCGTTAGGGTAATAATTGCAGCGAACGAGGGCTTCGCCCGTGTCTGCTTCTCTGAGTCCAGTGAACGAGGTGATGGAGCGCGGCACAGCAGCGCTGCTACCCACCACAGATACGGTTCCCGTTATCACTTCGCGGGTCACGATTTCGACGCCCTGACCCCGCGTCGAGGGAACCTGGACTTGTCCGCCACTGCCAGAGCCGTCCCCTCCTCCGTTCTCGCTTCCCGAATCGGAGCCGTTTCCACCCGTTCCGAGAGCCTCACTACCGCCGGTCGCGACCGGTAGACTCGAGGGCTTTTGTCCCTGGTCCGGGCTGCAGCCGAGGGATCCACTGACGAGCGAGGCGCCCACCAAATAGCACACTCCAAAGGAGGCAGAAGCCAGGTGTAAGACTCTTGTGAGCTCGCGACCACTTCGAGCAGAAAGAGGTGAGCCTTGACTCTGGAACTTCAACATGGGCACAGTGCCTGTGAGGTAGCCGGCAGTGGGCAATTGGTCAACAGACCATGGGCACATTTTGTACCCGCGTCCCAGATTTGCACTACCCAGGACTGAAGCCGTGCGATAAGAACGCGAGCGTTCGTGCCCAATCGGCCGCCTTCAGTACGCAGCATTACCATCCGATGAAAAATCGTTCTCCCCGCCACTCCTTTCTTCAACTTCATTGTGCGGTTCCGCGCCTGTCCTCGTCGAGCGCAGTGATATTTCTATTAGGTTTCTCTGGTTGTGCCCATGGCAACAAGCAAGACGGGCCTTCGGTGGTTACCACTTCGGGTGGCTCGAACGGATTAGGTGGAGCTTCAGGAAGCGGTGGGAGCGAAATGGGTCTCGGCGGACACGGTGGAGAGGGTCCGAATGGAGGCGAAAATGGCCCCGATCCGTCGAGTAGTTCGGGCGGAGACGCCTCAGGTACGGGCGGAGACGTTTCAGGAGGGGCACCCGCCGTTCCCCTCGAGGACGAAGTCAAAGGGCCAGCTGGGCAGGCTTTTCTTCCTGCAAACATAACAAACGAGTATGTCGGAATGGATTCGAGCGGTCTCACGCTGGTCTCCTTTTCGCTCCTGCAAAGCGCGGGTCTCTTCGAAGAGGTCACCTGGTTCGTCGCCTTGAAGAATCTGGGTGAGACCCCCATCTGCTATCCACAGATTCAAGGTACCTTCGAGACCGCTGCCGGGTATCAATTGGCGAAGTCGAGGGCCGACTTTTTAGAGGCCAAGCCTTGGGCCGCTTATGGTAGTCCGAGTCCCTGTGTCGGGGCTGGCGAGATCGCGATGGGTGCCGTGACCTCTGGACTCTCGGGTCTGGTGGTCGATCAGGTGGCTCACATCAAGTACGGCGTAGGTGGCAATATCACCCCGAGCGCGACACCTCTGCCCGAAATCACCTTTGAATCACTCGAGATCAGAGAACCCTTCCAGGATTCCTTTTCCCTCACTGGCAAGATGGTAAACGGCCTGAACACCACTATCGTCAATCCCAGCGTTGAGGTCTTCGTCGTTGATGCTGTGGGTCGCCCCTACGCCCATCTGAGCGACATCGCCATCCTCCAAGTGACTGCAGGGCAATCCTGGACCTTCGATACGGGGACCCTCAAGGAGCCCTTCGAGAACTACGTGATTCGCTACGATTTCTCCGATTGAGATTGGTTACACAAACCAGGCGGAAAACGGCGGAACCAAACGGTTCCGCCGTGCTCAATGAGTTACATCGATACAAAGATGAGTCACATCGATGCAAGCCACGAAAGGAATGGATCGAGCCCGTAGGTTTCCCAGTCCACATTGAAGTAGCGATCACTTTCGCCAAAGTTGGGTTGATAGTCCACCGTGACATCGGATGAACTAAGCTGCGCTGCAGTATCCAGCATCATGGTGTTGAAGCCCCGTCCTTCAGCGGAGACTAGGCATTCCAAGGTTCGACCAGTGAGGAGTAGGGGCCACGACTGCAAATTGGAATCGCGACACATGCTGACACAGTGTCCTTTTGCGGCGATCGAAAGCGACCACATTTGATCAGCGCAATAGATTCTTGATCATCGAAATACGCGAGTCGTTCTCGAGTTTCGTCAGGGGACTACTCAGCTCATCGATGAGGTATTTATCCGTCACTTCGGCGCGCGAGATTGGTTTCTTGTTCCTCCACTCGAAGAACTCCCACTTCTCGTTCTCTGGCTTGCCATCTTTCGAGAACTTGACGCTTCGTGTCGCCGACGGTTGGCTCAGAAAGTTCACCTCGCCTTCGAAGTAAACCAGCCTTCCGTCCGCTTCGTAGCAATTCGTCTTCGAGACGCCGCCATTACGAGAGCCACCTTCGATGAATTCAGACAGTTCCCAGTGCGTGTTCCCCGCAATGACCGTCAATCGCCCAAAGGCACTACCGCCTTCATTGTAGTCGTCTTCGCTGACTTCGTCGGCAGACGTCCAGTACGTGTTCGATGGCCCACGAACCTGCGCCAACTTGGCTACCTTGGTGCCAGGCATGGGGTTTCCGGTCTGATCGGTTAAAGCGTCGCAGGGGTTGTCTGAATCGAGCTTTTGCGCCGGGGGCTGATAGTTGTCCTGGCTCGGGTCGAAGCCCTTTGACTCTTCAGGTAGCTCGAAGAACGGCCATTGATTTCCGCAGCCCTCTTTTTCGGTCGAAGTACTGATGCTTTGGGGAGCCGGTAGTTTCTCTTTGCTCCCCAGCCATCGCGTCGAGATCTTCTCACTCCAGCTCTCACCTCGAATGAGGCATTCGACCCTGGAGATGTTGGAGCTGCCGTTTACGAGAAAAGTTGTTTCTTGCCCTTCCAACTTAGTCGTGACCAAGCGCCCCTGCTCGTTGAGCCACATCTCCTTTCCAGTCGCTTTTCTCACAGGATTTCTTCCGATCTTGAACGTGACGAGCTTCACGGAGGCGAGACTGATCTTGTGGTACAGGCCGCCGTACCGGCCATAAACAAGCAGATAAGGCGTCTGACTGGGGAGATGAAAAGCCGTGATGGCCTGGGTGCCTTCTTCTACATCGACATGAACTCCAGCGAGATAGTCGGGCGCACGCTGCTGAAAGAATTCGTTGAATCGGGCTGGGATACGATCGCCGAACGAAAAACTTGCGTCTCGCTTGAACGAAAGAGGGAGCTTGGCTTTGGGAAAAAGCTCGAAGAGCTCGTTCATCGTCCCTCGCCGGATCCGATTGCGTTCTCCATCAATCTTGTCTTGCGCAGCGCGTTTCTCCTTCTCGATTTCAGCACGCCCTCGCTCATTGGCTAATTCGATTTTGCGCTTGGCTTCGAGGTACTCACTCTTGTCTTTTGGAACTTCGAGCTCCTTGCCATCACGGGAGACGCATCGTTGCGTTTTTGATTCGAGCTGAGCGCAAACCGCGTTCTTGGAGACAGCAAAACGCTTGACCTTGTCGTCGAACTTCGTAGTCACCCGACCGAAACACTGCCCCTTGTCTGATGAATCAATGACGCAGACTGTCCCGAAGCCTGCACCAATGCCTTTGTAGCTCTGCTCGGGCAAAGCTGGAGCATCGCCAAAGCAGCGAGCGGGACCACTCTGTGGCAGGACACACAAAAAGTCGGAACCCGCGCCCATGTCCTTGATTGAAAGAGGCTGACTGGGCAGCTTCAGGCCCTCGGTTTGTCCCCAGCAGCGTAGCTTTCGATCTTGATCGGCCGCACAGGCGAAGCGTTCGCCAACGGCAATGAACTTGGCTTCGAGATCGGCAGGCGGCTCTGCAAATGGCAACGCAGTCGACTCCGCCCAGCATTCCACCTTGCCCTGATGCCCCAGGGCGCAAAACTGCGAACCGGCGGCGGCGATGCGCTTGAATGACCCTTTGGGCTTCGAGTACCCAAATGAGCCTTGGCATTCGAGCCCACCCACACCGCTGATCGCACAGGTGAGCTTTTCGGTCTGTGCCACGTCGATGTAATGCCCCTCGGTAGAAAGCTCCTTGTCGCCCCAGCACTCGTAGGGCCCTACACCACAGAAGCCATGGGGGGTTCCAGCGATGCGTGTGAAGTTGTAGGGCTCGAAGGTATAAGCGTCCTCGTTGGGAGGCGGTTGCTCTTTGAAGGTGGTGACCTGTGTGGCGGCTTCCTTCTTTGACTCCTTTGGCTCCTCCACCTTCGGTGGAGCGTTTTCGCCCGTACTCGCGGCCTGAAGACTCATGATGCCTTCTCTTGCCTTGCTCGTATAAAGTTCGCCCCATGTGAGCTCTCGATGAGCGCGTGGTTTGGGGGCTGGGGTGGCCGGACTCGTCGCGGCGTTGACTTCACTCGACGAGTCGGTGTTTTCGTCTTTCTTCTGGTCTTTCGAAAACCAGTCGCATGCGACGAGGGGGAGGCAGATGAGTGTGGCTGTAAGGAGTCGTGTCTTCATGGTCGAACGAAAGCGAGTCACAGAGGGAACGACCCACGTATATGTTATATGCAAGAGTTAGGCGACGCCTGATGCTGGGATCTCCTTTGCATGAGCCCACTTTAATGCCATCGGCGTTCGCAGGAGCGCCGCGGATAGCGCGCAAACGGATGCTCATTGCGTCGAAGACGCTTCGGCGCGCTGACTTCGGTGGGTAAATAAGCAGTGAGCCACCTCGCGCTGGTGGGAGTCCTGAATGTGACGGGCATTTTCGCCTTCGAAGCCTGCAATTTTCTCCACTTGCTCTGCTGAAGGTGGTGCAGACACTGAGGCAAAGGCAAGTCAAGAAACGAAACATGGTGAGGACTACCTCACCCCTATGAGCGGGGGGGCAGCAAGCCTAGCGCTGGAGGGGGTGGGTCAAGCCCGGGGGGGGGAGACAGAATGCCTCCGGCGTGGGGGCTGGGCCTCATTGGCAGCGTTTCTCGTCGGGGGTGCTGCCCCGACGACAGAGCGATCGGCGGCGGGCAGAATCCACAACCCACCCAGTGGCTTCCTTCTTCAAGCGGACGGTGCTTTGTTTGCCGGCTACGGCATCGTCGAGGGCGCAGCAGGTCTGTATTTCGCCCACTGCTTCGTTCTTCTCCCTGGTCAGTCCGAGTACTTTCGCTTCGTAACCGCCTTCTGCTTGAGGTTCGTGCGCGACCTCGAGAGCCAGGGCGAGCTGTCTCATCAAAGCCTCAGGTGTGGCCGCAGGAGCAGGGGACAGTTGCTTGAAGTCGGCCGTCGCGTCCTGAGGGGCCGTGGTGGCTTGTAGGTAACGAGCGTTGACCCAACCAAAGCGTTCACCTAGCTCCAGCTGGAGCCAGCGACCGCTCGCCATCTTGCACTGACTGCCTGTGGGGCGCAGCTTCCGGGTATCAAATTCGAGAGTGGACAGTTCTTCAGCGTAGGGAGAGGCTGCCCGCCGTACGCGCAGCACGTCGTTCGGCGCCACGTTCACCACCGAAAGTGGTGCTCGACTTTGGAAGAAGGCTTGCAAGTCGCCGCTCGCTTCCAGCTCGGCTCGTGAACGACAGCCCTTGGTCCAGGGGCTGGGAAGGTCCGAGGCGCTTAGCTTTCTGGTGTCCTGGCTGTGGCGATCCCCTTGCCAGTCTAGGGCGCGCCAAAAGTCACGGGTACGAAATACCCGCTCTTTACCCGCGGGTGAGGAGCGAAACAATCCATCGTCTGTGACCTCAAAGCGCATGTTTTTGAGCTGCGCTATCTGATCCCTTCTTGTGGGGCGAGGACGAAGCTTAACTTGCTTCCACGGGCCGCCGCTCTTCATACACAGCCGCTCGACCTTCGGCATCGCCGCGAAGGTCGCCTCCCAGGTTTCTTCATGAGGGCCTTCATTTGCGTCTGGGCCTTCACCATAAATCGCGCGCCAAGCCCGCACACGCAGGGGTGACCAGGAGAGCACTTCAAACTGGTCGAACAAAAGCCCCGTATCGTAAGGCGCTCCGAGGGTCGAAGCATCGAAGGCGAAACGAGCCCAGGACTTGCCGCCGTTCTTGGAGACGACGAGATCGCCGCCGTGGGATGAGTATTCGCGGCAGGGGCGCGTCAGGGCCACCAGAGTGCGACCAGAAGTCGCGAGTTGAGTCACGGCGTCTCCGGGGGAGGGGTGACTTACCAAGCCCCAGGTGTCCCCCCGATCCGAAGACTTCCATAGATACCCGCCGGCAGAGGCATCATAAGGGCCGGGCATCTCGCAGCGTCCACCATCGCCCACCCAAAGAGTTCCACTCCCGTCGATTGCGACAGTGGAAAGGGGGCTCTTGACATGAAGCGTCGGCGGCTGTTTGCCGCCGATTCCCGCTATGGTGGCCTCTTCTTGCAGGGCGTCCCCTTCGAAGCCGCAGCGCGTAGCAACGACGACGGCCATCGTTGTATCAGGGGTCAACCAAGCTTGGGGGATCACATCGAGGGAGTCGGTGTCGGCACCACCCCAACAGTCCGGTCGGTAGGCGTAGGAGGGGAGAGGGATGTCTTCAATGCGGGGTTGGGGATCGCCGAGAGTGCTCAGGTCCAAGCGCTTCAGGCCGCGGAAGTAAAGCCAGCGACTATCGGAGGCGAGCAGGACATTGCCCAGATCGGTGCCTTTGAGTCCAAAGGCCTCCACGAGTGGCACGGAGCCATCACAGGGCAAGAGCCAGAGCTTGGTTGAATAGGGAACGTAGCGGTGTTGGCCTCCGTTACCGACAGCGAGCAGGACGCTGTGATCATTGTACGGAAGGACCTGGAGGTGTTCGTCGTCGAAACCAAGGGCCACGCGGGGAACGGGCGTCTTGCCCCCAGGATAGCTGAGATAGGACGCTTTCTTTTCGCTTTGGATGGTGACGGAGCAAGCGGGCTTTTGTGGGGGCGCCCAGGCGCGCAACGCGGGGGAAAGGGCGTCGAAGGCAGAGCGGTCATAGGCGATCTCGGCGGTGGATTGCCGTGAATTGGACGGAGCCTTGGTCGTCGCTGAAGCGGTAGGGGGAGGAGCCGCTGCTGGCGCTATTTGCCGCTGAGGGCTCGAGCTTGGAGCTCGCTTCGGGACAGAACATCCGAGGAAGACAAGTAGGGGGATGGGCAGAGCTGTCCACTTCATTGTCGCTATAGTTGCCCACAAATCTCGCCGCGCCAACTCTCAAGCTCGAGAGAGATCACAAGACTCATGAATTCGATCCGAACGAACGCTTCGACTCATCAGGGTGATCGCTTTTGGGGTGAGGGGGCGTCTTCGCCGGAGGAGAACCTCATGTCGCCAAGGATGATCCGAACCAATTCTTCCTGCCACCCAATCTCACCCCCGATCCACGCTGGGGCTGGCTCGAGGGGTGGTCACCTGCCAACTTTGTCGATCGCTTTCATGCGGGCCGCATTCATGCCAACTCGCCCATGCCCTAGGAAGGTTACCAGCGCCTCGATACACCCGATCTACAGGCCCTTTTCGCCTATTTGAGCAGCCTCAAGCCCGCACCGGGCGGCCCCGATCCCCAAGTCCGCGAGGTCAGAATGGCCAAGCAACCGTAGTTGACCAGTCCAACCTTGGCTGGCAGACCGACTTCCCATGTGAGCTCATTGAGAGAGCCCTCTCCAGACACATTTGCACCACTGATTGTTCCAGGTCCACGACAGTGGCAAGCTCCAGCCATGATGCATGGACCGAGGTGGGCAGGAAGGTCGCTTTTGCTGATTCTCGTTGGAGGCCCGGCGTGCACGCCAAAAGGCCAGGTTCCGTCTGCCGCTGCCCAGCCGGACCCGAGCCATTCCACTCCAGTTGCCCAGAAAAATGAACAAGATCCCCATTTTGCCGATGGACTTCCAGAAGGACCGTGCCAGCGAGCCGTGTCCTGTGAAGAAACCAAAGTGTTGATGAATCCTGATCTCACCATCGACGGCCGCAAGGTGTGTTTCTGGGACTATGACGTGCGTTGTGCGTGCGCCAAGCAACTCGAGATTGACGACTATCAAACCTGTGATGAGAGCTATTACTAAACCAGTCGTTCAGTCGGAGTGTGAAAAATTGTGGTAAAGCGTGAGTGATAAATGAGTTGAGATCCGAGCTTGCTCTATCGGAGGACATTCTCACGTGTTACTCTCGCCCCCCATGCGAGCACCGAGACCAACTCTCAATCCCCCATTCATCCATCCTGATCACGCTGACGTTCATGGGCTGTTCGAGCCCGAGCGGTTTAGAGGTGGAAACCCGGGGGCAGCGTGTCATTTTTGGGCCAGATGACCGAAAGAACCTCTATGAGCTAACCGCGCCTCAAAAAGAGTGGATGCGCGCCACGGCTCTGGTGCTCAACAGCGATGGTCTCGATCGGGATTCGAAAACGGTCAGGGAACAGACCCTTTTGGCCCAGCGTGGGCTCTGCACTGGTGAAAAGTTCGGAAATGAACAGAACTGCCTACCGAGCGCCCGACCTGGTTCCGCGTTTCTCATTGCCAATGATTTGATGGTGAGCGCGGCGCACGTCGATCCTTGCCTCAAGGACAGTCAAGGCAATCCGATGCGGTCGATTATTTTCGACTTCGAGATCCCCCAACCCGAGGACCTGCTCTTTTACGAGTTCTACGATCACGAGTACTTCTGCGATGGCGCCCCGCTCTATGAAGACCGTGGTACCGACATCGTGATGCCGATGGAGCCAACGCGGTGGGCGCGGACGCGCGCATCCGATACTCGCTCCTCGATCCCGAGGGTAACATCGTCCGGCTACGCGGCGCGGAGGACACCGATTGGGTCGACGTAGTGGAAAACCCGTCAGGGAATTTCGATGGTTCCGTCGGTCAAGGTGACGTCGAGATTCGGGAGGTCGAGGAGGTTTCGCATGTCGAAGGGACCTATACCTGGCATTGGGAAGGCGTCACGGCTCACAACTCGCTCCATCTGTTTGCTCCGTTCGGCTCCCCCGCGACTTACGAGATCATGGGGGCCAACATCGAACGAGTGAGCGCAGCGGTGACCAAGTCTGCAGAAGACTGGGACGAGGCGACCGTTTCCGACACCTGGTTTCCTCTAGTCGTCGAGCAAGAGGACGCTTCGGGTCAACTGATGGGAGAGTCCATCCGCGTCGAGACCAAGGCAGACGCTTTGGCGCTGCTTGCTCGCTACTCTCAACAAAAAGACGCCCTCGTCTCCGCACTGTTGACCTTTTCACTCAACCGATTGCGAGCCGCCCAACGAGGAGAAGACTTGCTCGCAGCTACGTTGTACGCCCGCACGCTGACAGTACGGCAAGTCGTGGATGAAGCGACGCACATGGTCGTGGGACCATTTGCGCTCTACCAGTCGCAGGCCAGCACGCTCATCGACACGCTGCGCTCGATCAATTCTGGAGACATCAACTACGCGCAGCCCGGTTTCTCCATCCCAGACGACCCAAGTGGGGACTCGGATGGCGATGGGGTCCTCAATTTGTTCGACAATGGTGAGCACCATCGAAGCGAAATCGGCTTGGAATGCCTAGTCTCAAGTCGGTAGACGATTCGCTCGTCAGGTTCGACGCCGCATCGGACAGGACATGGAACGTATTGAGTGGATTCAGTCGCTCTTCGACACACCAGCCGAGAACGTGGCGGGAGAAGTTGTCGATCACGGCGTGCAAGTAGATGCGCGTGCCATCGACGAGCCGGATGACACTCGCGTCGATGTGCCAGTACTCGTTGGGGCGCTTGGCGCGGATGCCAACCTTCGGCTTCGCCGGGTACACCCGCTTGCGTGGCCGGCGCCATCCCCGCTCCTTGATGAGACGCGACCAGGTCACCGGATGCGCGAAGACCTGCCTGGTCCGCTGTGCGTGTAGGGCCAGGGCGCGGATGGACATGTGTCGATACGCCTGCGACTGCACCATGTCGCCATCTTCCGGACCTCGTCGAACGAGAGGCATCCGGGGCGCCGGCGAGCGCAGCTGGGACGGTCATCGAGTTCACAGCGCTGCTCACGGTTGACCCAGGCGTGGTAGCGGCCGGGTCGGAGGCCGAGGACTTGGAGGGCAGATTTGAGGGGCAGGATTCGGCGCGCCTTCTGGATGGCGCTGAAGAGCTTCTGCTTGTCGACGCCGCTGAAGCGCTCGTGGTCGAACGCCGGGGCGGCTACGCGTCGCATCTGACTCAAGCGCTTGTGAGGACGCCTTCTTGGAGATGGGAGGGTGTCTCGTCAGTCGCCAGACGCAGCCCTGCGCTCTGCAGGCGAAGTGTGAAACTGCAACCGATGACGAGATGCGCGACGCCTGCGATGCACCAGAAGGATTCGAACCCTGGATTCGCGAGAATTCACCGGCAGAGTAGCCTCACCAGTCGAGTAACCCCGTCATCCACCGGTGCAGTCGATCACGGCTTGGTCTTGACACAGCTCTTCTGATCCCAAGCTCCAGTTGTCTCCATCGCACATCAGCGTGGGGCGATCCAACAAGCACTCGAACCTTGCCTGCACCAATGAATCGCACTCACGTGGCTGTTGCTCGAGCCAATCGTTGCACATCTCGTTGCAAGGAGCCGGGGCCGAGGGACAATAGAAATAGTAGTCCTCGCAAGTATTCACGCATGCCGTCACGGCGGCTTCGAAGGAGCCCCCCTCTGCCGTCGTACCGCCACGGCCGAAAGAACCGCCTGCTTGCGGCTCCCCCCCAGTCTCAGCAGTCACTCCACCGGTTCCATCGATGCCTCCGGTTGGCGCGGAGCCACCACTCCCGTTCGGTTCAGAGCCGCCGCTTCCGTTGAAGCCAGAGCCCCCTCCCGTGGGGACTGGCATCTCCTGGGTTGGATCGCTTTCTGAATTGGGATCGTCAGCACCACCACTACAAGCAGGAAGCAGGACGAGCGCGGACAGCAGTTGGATGTCGTGTCGCGTCATGGTGAAAGCTCCACTTGGAGTCGCCCCTCGAGAACGACCGGGCCGCACTCAGCATCGCAATTGTTGCCCCCGGAACTCCAAGAGCCCGTGAAGGAACCCTTGAGGAGGATTCCCCCATCGACCATCGTTCGCGTTCCTTCGATCGTACCCATCTCGAAGTCGCCATTGGAATCCCTCACCCACAGGTAAGGTGTTTGCCTGGTCATTCCGAAATGAAACCCCGTGTCCTCGCCGACCACGGCCGAGAACGGGCCATCGTTCTCGGGAATCACGAGCTGGACCCTTACGTCGAGCTCTTCGTCAGGCACAGCGCAGGTGATGACCACGCTGTCCGGCGATCGCGCGAGTTCGGTGTTGAGACAGATCTGACTTGAGGTGCCGGTGTCTGTGACCGCCTGCGCGCGGAGGCACGACGTCTCGGTCGGCAAACAATCGACAAACTCTGACCCTGCCCCGTCACCGCCCGTGGATGGAGATCCCCCAGAGGAGCCTCCACCCACGGCATCGCTCCCCCCGGTGGCAGGCGCAAAGCCGTCCCCGCCCGTGGCGCCTGAGTCACCGTTCGAATCCTCGTCGGGTGAGCCGCATGCTCCCAAAACGAAAAGAGTCACATGGGTAATTGCAAGGAGTGCAGGCAATTTCATCTCGGCGCTTCCAGTTTTTCGGTGGTCTCTCACCCAGTGCTTCTGGAGATTTTGGCGAGAGAGGTTTTGGCCTCTTTGCGAACCGCTTCTTCAGGATCCTTCGAATAGATGGTCTGCAGGACCGCCCTAGCCTCGAGACATCTTCTGAGCGCGCGCACGGCATCTTTTCTCACTGAGCTGTTAGCATCCTGAAGCTCGGGCGCAAGCATTTCGGGAAGCTTGGCGGACCCGGTGTTCCCAAGAGCCTTCAAGGCAAGACGCCACGTCGCCGAACGCTCAGCCCGCCCCTCGGCGAGACGCTGCGCCAACTCAGTTACGGCGACTCGAGAGAGTGCCGGGTCAGATTGCGACAACCGAAAACGTGGCCGAGTATTCGACACGGGGTGGAACTTCAGCGAAAACTTTTCGTTCGATCAGTCCGTCCTCTTCGAGCGCGCGTAGCTGACTCGTGAGCATGGTTTGAGTGATGCCATGCATCTTTCGACGCAGCTGACCAAAGCGATGCGTGCCGTCGAATAGTAAGACTTGCAAAATCGACAGCTTCCATTTGCCCCCAATCATCGAACACGCGGAGAAGGCTGGACAAGGAGCAGTGGCAAGCGCTTCACGATTTTTTCGAGGCGGCTCGATCAACTTGGGGGCCGTATATTCCCATTAGTATATTTTTAGTACTAATGTATTAAAAAACTGCCTACTTGGATTCACAGCCCGACTTCACGACACTGATGGCCGTGAAGAAGTCTGAAGCCCCGTCGTTTACGCTGAGCTGTTCCTGCGGAAATTTGAAGGTCCCAGCACGCGGGAAACCGATCATGACACCGGCCTGCTACTGTCGCAGCTGCCAAGCCGCGGCAAAACAGATAGCCCCGCCTGATGGTGCGTCGATGATGGCCGCAGACGGTGGAACGTCCTTTGTGCTCTACCGCAAAGACCGCGTCGACTTTTCAGGTTGCTCGAAAATGCTGCGCGAGCATCGACTCACACCCAACAGCACAACTCGCCGAGTCGTTGCCAGTTGTTGCAACTGTCCGCTCTTTCTCGAGTTTGAAAAAGGGCACTGGCTCAGCATATATGCCGAGCGAGTCCCCTAAAATCTTCGTCCTGCTATCGAACTTCGTTCGATGACACGCGACGCCCCACCTGAAACCGATTTCTCCGATGGCATCCCGAGTTACAAGACTCACTCCACGAGCTTCATGGCACGCCTCTTTTGGGCTTGGGCTGCAATGGGATTTCGCAATCACGAGATCGAAGTCAGCGGGCCAGCTCTTCGCGATTGATGTTTGATACCGGCGCGCTCAGCTTCGAAACGGGGCGTCGAATCAATGGACGTTGCTCACTGCTCCGGGCAAGTCAGATGAGCGCACGATGCAGCCTCGTCGGTACCATCGACGCAATCCTCTTCGAAATTGCAAACCCAAGTGAGCGGGATCTTGTCGCCACCATCGCAGGTAAAAAACTCTGCATCGCATCCGGCCTCGTCCTCGCCGCCGGAACAATCGGATTCGATATCGCACACCCAGGAACTTGGAATTTCGTACCCATCGTTGCACACGAAGAACTCGTCCAGGTCTTCGCAGTCATTTACACAAGAATCGTACTGCTCGTAGCCCTGACTGTAGGTGCCGGCATACTCGCAGAACGAATAAGTAAGTGCATCGCAATCACTGAGCTCGTTCAAACATGCGCGAATGCAACTGTTGAGCGTTCCCACCCCCGGTGGGAAAACGTCGCCCTCGGAAACCAGTCCGCAAGAACGCAAGTTACTAGCAAGAACGGTGTTGCTCGAAGGCTGGGTCATTTCCCTGCTTTCGGAAGCGCCATCCTCACCACCGCAAGCAGAACCACCGAAGAGAAGAATGAGGCCCAGCCCGACCCGAAGGACATAATCAGATCCCATACCCTGGCGTCGGTCAGTCGTATTGATTTCCATGATGGCTTGGACTTAGACGACGAGCGAGATCGACACAAGCGCCGGGTGGCCAGGCACCGCTTGACCTTCGGCATGACGACGAGCCAAAGCGCCGCGAGCACTCGATATTAGGATCCAAGCGCAACCGTTGATAAAAGGACGCTGGAGGATGGTTCATCATGCGACCAACGCTGTATCCAGCGACCTTGGCCAGCGGTCCGACCGCGTATAAGATCTTGTATGACTACTTTTGAGGCGGGGTGTCTCGGAGGCAAATCGGCTTAAAATACCTAGGCTCGTGTTCGCCGTCGCTCACCTGACCGTGAGTTCATAGTCGTTGTGCCCGTCGGCGTCCGCGGGAGACGCAGCCCGCCATCGGTCGAGACGAAAACCTTTCCTGCCGTCGCCCCCCACCACGCGCCGCCCGAGTCGTAGGCGTAGACCTTGTTTGGGTTCTGCCTGTCGGCAATCATCCTGTACGCACGCGGCGATCCGCCAATCACGGGCAGAGCGGGGAGGTTCGGGGGTGGCTGGCCGTAGACGGCCTCTGCCACCCCGGACCGGGTTCGACTTATGCGGGACCTTTTGGCTTTCCGGGAAATTTGCTGGAAGGACTTCGACGAAAGGTCGACGAAATGGACCGAGCGGTGGGTGTCCCCTCGGCATCGGGTTCAACGAAGTCTTCTCCCTCTGCTTCGTGGTCGTACAGCCGACGATTTAGATGACCCATCGAAAGTTCATCGAAGTAGTAGATCCCCGGAGGGGCCCCGGTCATCTCAAACCGAA
Source organism: Polyangiaceae bacterium (assembly GCA_050300635.1). Lineage (GTDB taxonomy): Bacteria > Myxococcota_A > Polyangia > Polyangiales > Polyangiaceae > NIC37A-2. The sequence continues at coordinate 11,305 of JBNKYC010000032.1, read as the reverse complement.
TCCTCAAATCATCATAAGTAGAGCTACCCAACAGCGAAATCAGGCTGTCGGTCATAGGAAAGGAAAACGCGTGGTATGTGTTCGCCGTGTAGCCGCCCAGCTGCACCGACGCGACCATCGTTTTGCTCAATCCGATGCTCGGCGCTTCAAGAAAGACGGCCAGGTCAGCTGACGTGGTGGTCGGGAGCTTGACCAGGAAGCTAAAGTGATCTTCTAGAGGAGAGATCCCCGGGATGGTCTCCAGTGGTGAACTGGTCCAGGCCGCGTCGTCCGAAACCTGGACGGCGAGCGCCGTTTCCCCAATCGCGGCGTTCTCGGAGTCCAAAGAAAGCTCAACGCCCTCCCCTTCCCAGTTAAGGGGTTCTTCGAACCCCGCGACGGCATCTTCCACCGGCGTATCGGGCTCATCGTCCTCCCCATCGGGGTCCACGTACTCACCGCTCGTGATGTTGTCGAGGATGTACGGCCCCGTTGCGTTCGTGGGAACGTTCAGCACGAGCTGGAGCTGCAGATCGGAGTAGGTTCCATTGGCCAGTTGGTTGCGAACGTTCTGGGGCAAAGGAAAGGATATGGTGTTGAACTCTCCTAGCTGCACTTGGTTGGTAAGTTCAACCCCTGCGATGAACTGCTCGTAGATACCCAAGGATGGGGCATCAATGAGCAGTTGCACCTGCCCCCACCACCAGGGGTTGGGCTGATTGTTCGGGACGAAGAGCCGATAATTGAGGCTCTCACCAACGGCTCCCATGGAACAGAGTCGAGAGCTCTTGATGCGCACGTAACCGCCACCATGGTAGGCGATGGCGTGATCGCCTTGTTCGTGCACACTGCTTTGTAGGAGTGTGGGAGAAGTCGGCGTCCAATAGTCGATGTTTTCGAACCCAAGTGTTTCTGCCGTGGGAGCGCAGCTCGAAAAGGCAGCCTTGTGCTGAGAGAAGCTGCTCTGCTGCTCCTCAGTACAGCCAAGGGCGAGGGCAAGAACGGCTAGAATACTTAATTTTGTGTATTTCATTGTTCTGTATTCTCCCTCACAGCCCAGACTTGGTTGAGTTCTTGTCGCCGCAGTAGTTGTCGCCATCACGCAGGATCGAACGAACGCCCATGCACACATGCCGTTCCATGAATTCGAAATCGCTCCTCACTGCCAACATATCGGGGCCAGTCCCATCTGCCCAGGGGAACAGCTTGAGCTTTCGCTTCTTGTCGTCATCCTTACCTTCACCCTGGATGAGGGCGGCCCGAAGTGCACCCGTGTAAAGGTCCTGGTAGATATCTATCGGCTCCGACCCGGTCGCCTTACCCCAGATGTTGGTGATACCGATGATACGGTCTTTCGGAAGTTCCGCGTCCACGTCCACAATATCGCTCACGTTGAAGAACTTCGTCAGGTACATGGCTGGGTATTTGTCCGAGCCTTCCTTCCTGAAGGCGACCACGATGCGGGCCTGGTTGGGATTGGCCGCATTGTAAGCCGTGGGGGTATTGCCACCCACCAGTGCCGTCCCCACCCGTTCGTGGGCAATGGCGATCGAAGGCGCTGCGCTGATTTTTCCGACCTGAATGCGACGTTCCCATTGGTCACGCTCCGCAATGTACGCATAAGCATAGGCCCTTCCGTTGCCTGTGCCGAAAACCCCGACCGCTCTGAAGAAGGGGTTGATTGGGATCACGGTGACGCTCGGGCGATATTTGCCAATGACATCGTCCTCCGCTTTGCTCGCAACGAGGGGGCCATTGTTCTTGTCGAGCAAGCGCCCCTTCTTGACCCAGTTCGACGCGACAGCAGGATCGGCCGCCGCGGGCAGAACGACCCAGTGGTATTCGCTCGTGGCTTGGTCGACGTAGATGATTGCCAAGCCGTTTTGCATCCCACCGTTGATGTTGACGGTCATCTGTACGATTTCCGGCGTCTTCGAAGTGGTCACGCCCAGATCGACGAACTCCCAGGGGACCGAACTGTCCACCTCTTGCGCTAGCGAGTAACCGTCCTCCGTGTACTGAACGTTGCGTGACAGGGCGAAGCGCAGCTGATCGTTGCTATCCCGCAAGGCCAAGCCAAAGTACGGCTGGGGGAGCGTGTTGACCTGGTATTGCATGAACTGTGCAGCAGCAACGCCTTTGATATCGTCCACACCGGACAACGTGATGGCGTCGCGAGGGTTCGCGCATCCGTCTATGCATCCACCGTCCTGCAGGGGCCCGTCGTCCCGTACCGCACGCAACCTGACCTTGCCGTCGCCTTCGGCCCAGGCAGCAATGGTACTGAACGCGTCGCCCTCCGAGATGAAGTAGTGACCCAAGCGAGCTAGACTGGGAGAACTGAGCACTCCGTCGCTCTCGTTGCGGCTTCGGAACGGAACCGGATCCTTAGCTCCGATTTCGCAACCTCCTCCCTCACTCTCGGTGATCGCTTGCTGGACAGAAAGTCTCCAAACCCCACTGCCTACTCCGTTCCCATTCCAATCGACGTTGAGTCCATCACCGCCCAATAGCCAACTGTCGTTGGACATATGGTCGGTGGTGAGCCCTACGGGAGGGGAAGAGGAAAGCTGACCAAAAGGGTCGAGCTCTTGGGCGTAGTACCGACTCATGGAAGTCACGTCGGTTCCAGAGAAAAAGCGCGACGGCGGATCGTAGAGCGTCGCATAGTTCATCAGACTGGGGTAGTTGGGCTTGCAATTCGACCCACTGTGCCCCCCATGTTTGAGGCCGATGGCATGCCCCAGTTCATGCGCCGTGTTGAGCGCGCCAGGCCCAAAATGACCTCGACCACCACCGGTAACCGCTTGACCCCCACCACTGGGGTTTGACACACCGTAGTAAAAAATGCCTCGACGGTGTTCGGCCATGGCCTCGGTCTGGCCTTTGTCACGCAGGCACGCGCTTGGATAGGTCCCGTCTTTGTTGGCCTTACATAGATCGGTTGCGATGGCGTTTGAGCCACCCCATGCGCCAAATAGCGTAAGATCCGCATTGTCCGTCGGGTTCTTCCCAACATCGAAATGCACGGCGACCCCTGGGAGACCATCAGGATTTTGAAGCTGATCGGCCGGCCCTTCACCGTACAGCTCCTGCAGCTTGCGGAGTTTCGCGGCGTTGAGCTTAACGGTGTCGTTGGGATGCGAGTCCACCTCCATGAACAGGTCCTTGTGGAGCGGGTTGGCGCCCCAGGCGGGCAGCAAGAGCGGGGGATCTGAGTCGAGACCAAAGATCTCGAGCATGTCGTCTAACCCGTCTCGATCACTATCCCTTGGATTGTAGACGTCGCTGCACCCGGGGTCCGAAGTGCTGTCGCAAGTCCCTAGAGCGTTTTCGAGAAGTACGCCCAAACCATCTCCGTCGGCGTCCAATGCGTGGTCATTGACGTACAGATCGACCAGCCCGGGTTCACTGCCCGCTACGTGGCTGACGAGTATTTGGCATACGTCTTCTTCGTAGAGAAGACGTGAGGCATCGTGTACCCCTGAATCGTTGTCGTAGGCTATGGCGTTGTACTCCGAGTCAAACCCGAACAAAATCGTGTCGGTCTTGCCACCCGGTCGCGGCGCCGTCTCATAGTCCAAAGGTCCGATCCCGCAGGGCGTCTGAATGATGTTCCCCCCCAACCAAATGTCGCGCTCCGCCACGAGTGCCCCATCCCGGTAGGACTGGAGCAGTACGGTCCCTTCGATGTTTGCTCGCCTGGAGTGGATCAGGATGGCAACATTCTTCAAATTTCCGGTGTCCGGGTTGGTGTACGAGATAGAGTTCCCTGTCTCGCTCACGATCGGGGAGAGCGTGTTTGCATCGAAGATGTGAAACGCCGCCATGTCGGCGTTCGGCCCACTCACAATGAACTTTTGTGTCTTCCCGGCAGGAATCGAGGTCACGAACCACTCGACGGATTCGGCCATGATTCCACGGTTGACATGACTTGCCGCCCATGCGGTCGAGCTCGTCAACATCGAAAACGCCACAAAAGTCCCCATCTGGGCGCATTTCGCCCACCTATTTCGGATCATCATCTCGCCCCCTGCCTCTATATTCAAACCGCTGTTCAATGCGCCGCACAAACACAATGCGCTATCCAAGAAAACCATCCCGGGTCCGTGGACATCAGCCGCAGCATATTCGCACAAAGTAAATTCGGCAAGGCGCCCACACAAAGCTCACGTCACTATTTTGTGAAACACGCAAGAACGATCCCGAGTCACGCGACCTTCACGGTGCAAAGCGGGTTCGGCTGGCGCAAATGAGCAAGTTTACAAACCACTCACTGCATTCTGCCGCGTCACTCAGCAGCAAAATCAGCCGGTCCCATGCCCAATATTGCAAACAGCTCTATCAAACCATCTAAACTTGATGATGATTCTTTACTTTTGTTTTGCCCGACCGGCCGATTCAACCGGACGACTCAACTGAACGAACATTCGGCCAAAATTTTAGGCACGCGCGGCTCCTAGGGCAGGATGAAGGGGCCGGTCGTCGTATTCCTGAGGTACATCAGGCCCTAGCGCAATGACAGGGGGCTCGGCGGACTCGACTGTGCATAGGAGAGCAGATGTTATTGATGAATTAGCTTCGCACGGTGCAGGTTCGAGCCGGCGGCTTCCGCGCAGGGTGGGAGTCGCCCTGCGCGGGGTTCAATTGAGCATCGGCCGCGTCCTAGTTGCTGTACAGGATGCCGCGGCAACTTCCTCCGAGGTAAATGCGACCGTACGCACTCTGGTCAGCTGCGATGACTCCGGGTCCACCGAACTGGTGCGCGTCGTCGTTGAAGCGCGTCCAGATCGCTCCGCCGTCCTCGGAGAGGTGCACCCCCCAAACATCGTCGATCACCCCAAGCACGTAAATCGCGGCCGAGTACGCTGCGCTGTCTTGGGGCTTGCCGAGAGCGATTAGATGTGCAAGCTGGGTATTCCCCCTCGGTATATTCGTGGTGTGTGGCTGCAGTCCCGCGGAAGGGGACGGCAGAAATGATGACGCTTCATCCGGTATTACCGGGTCGAGTGATTCTACAGGTGGACAAGGTACAGGTAGGACAGTCGATGAAGCACAGTCAGGAGGCGCGACCAATGGGAGTGGCGGTGCTAGCGATACCGCGACTGGCGGTAGCGCCTCGGGAGGAGCCGCATCGAGCGGTGGAACTGACACCGGCGGGGCAGCGGAGGTTGGAGAAGCCTGCACGCAAGACAGCGACTGCGGTCCGATTGGCACATCGAGTTCATCGAGTCCCGGCGTCTGCATGACCGAGTGGGAAGGTGGCTATTGCACCAGATCGTGCTCCGGGTTTAGCGATTGTGGCTTCACAGCTGCCTGCTAGCCCCGGACGGGAGCGAAAACTACGCCGCGGGTGAAGGTATATGTTTGAGTACGTGTGGAAACTGCCGGCCGGGATACACTTGTACTAACGTGGTTTGCGTTCCTAACGTGCAGTAGCCGTTTCAGATTCTTGGATGTGAATTCGTTCGCGGGAACTTATTTGTTTTGCCGATGCCTAGCGCTTTTCGTTTTTTCCAGCTGCTGCCTCTGGTCGGCCTTCCAATCATCCTGTTTCAGGGAAAGGTAGACGCTAGTGAAACTGTTCCCTTGTCTGATGGTGGTGAGCAGCTGTCAGATGGTGAAGAAACAGGCGTGGAGGCACCAGCTCGGAACTCAAGAGATACGCCGGGACTGTATTGCGAGTCGAGTGATCCAAGCAAACCTGAGCCAGCCTGTATTCGTGGTGCTGCAGGCGCTGGGCTGGTACTGGGAAAGTCTGGAGCCAGCCTAAGTGATGTGACAAAAACTTTTGGAGCAGGTTTCCAGTTCTATCTTGGTTTTAGTCCGCGACGCTGGCCTGTAATTGGGGGCCTGCAGCTCGACTACATTGACTACGGTGGTCCCATCCGTGAATTCACATGGCAGGGCATCACCGATAGGTATCGCATTGGTTCATTTTCGCACCAAGGACTGGCCATGGTACGACTCGCGCCAGAGCGCTTTGTTATCCGCCCCTACCTTGATCTTCTCGGCGGGTATTGGCTTTTGGCTACTCAAATTCGCGAAGGCAAGGGTCTGTTCGATGATACCACCGATAGTGGCGCTCTCGGCTCTCACTTTGTGGGGGCCTATGGAGCGCGGGTTGGCTTGGATATCTTGTTTCGCAAGGACTGGGGCTTGGGACTAGCCGTCCAGTGGACACGCGGAAGTGCGACCAGGATGGTCAACGCCGATGCTATTCAAGTGATCGACGGTGCACTCGTCCTTCCCGAAGGAGATAGAGTGATACCCCAGCAATTGCACTTCTCGGTCAACCTCGTTTACGACTCCTGGGGAGGTAACTGGAAGGTGCGATCTGGCGGCAAGGTTAGGGGTGCTGGTCAATAGAAGTCGGGCAGGAAGATCCAAGCCCACGCCAGGCAGCGATTGATTTCCTGACTCCAATCTGACTCCAACCTCAGTGATCCCCTGTGGTCGTGCGTGACTCTTTGGACGAAGCCTGTGGATATGCGCAAGGGATTTCAGGGGCTGAGCGATCTTGCTCGCAAGAAGCACGACGTGTTTGAGGGGGAGAGGCTCAGAGAGCAGGCGCAGCAAGCCGAAAAGCAGGCGGAACAGATAGCCGCACTTCAAAAGATGGTCTTTGGCAAGACGTCGGAGAAGCTGCCGTCACCCGGGGGATGTCCCTCCGCCTGTTGATCTTCGAGGTGGCGGTTCGATGGTTTGAATGTTCAGGCGGCGGTCGCCTCTTGGTCAACGAGGGTTGTTTGTTCAGCGCCGCGAATGGCCACTTCGTCTACCTCGCCAGCGTGCGCAGCGCCAAAACCGTCCTCGCTCAGTTCCCGAAATGGTTCAAGGAGAACAACGAAAACCACCCTCACAAGGGCCTTAAAAATGCTCTCGCCGCGTCAGTTTCGGCGAACACGGCCAGCCTAGCAATCTCTGTTCAGCTTGACGGGGGCAACTACATAGGACTGCCTCGTCCTTAAACTCCGGGGAATGCTTCTGGATGCGTTTCTCGCGAAAGCTAATCTGAAGTTTGGACCTGATCCGAAGCAACTCCACTAACGACCGGCCAGACAAACAGCGATGTAAGGACCGCAAACAACGGATGGGATTACGCTCTCCCCGATCTTCGGTCCGTCCAGTCCATCGGAGCAGTCTCCGAGGCTGACCCAAGTCTCGTACAAGCTCCTCATACAGTCGCGGTATTCACCAACAGTGCTCTCGCAATTCACGGTTGGAAGAGGCGCGTCGTCGCAGAAGCTAGCCGATAACCCAACGCAGGTCTCAGTCTCAGCCTGGCATTGCTCGATGTACTCGGAATCACTCTCTGCTTCTGAACGCACGCTAACCGAGTATTGGTAGGAGCAGATCGCTCGGCGAAAGTCCTCCATTCCGGCAGTCTCTTTACACAGGTCTACGAATGCTTCTGCCGTAAGGTCTTGAAGTAGAGTGTCGTCATCATTGGCCGTATTCACCGACCCAGAGTCTTTAACCTCGTCGGCGTGACCACCAGTACCTTCAGCAGGAGCGGTATCGGCATTTCCGCCGCATCCCGGACATAGAGACATCGTTATGAAAAGAAAAAGGCATTGGACCGGGCGAAGAGCAAGGAATTTAAGCATAGGCATTTGTGAGCTCATCTCTTGTCAAGTAGTGGTGAGTGAGGCGGCCCCTGGGAGACAGCAAGAAACAGATGCCGACCGAGGGCAATCGTTACTGGAGAAAGTCCGACGAGGTACCCGGCAAAATCATGGTTGAGCGTAAACTGTGTCGCGAGAACGCACAACCCAGCCAAGCGCGCAAGGGCATACACAACCCCAAGTCTGCAAGAGCGACACAGCAGAAGGTCCGACGGCACAAACGCAAACACGGCGAAGCTGGCGCCTACACCCACTGGCGTACCGAGATAATTGACGAGCCAAACCATCCCACCCAAGACTGCTAGCAACCAGCCAAAGTAAGCTCTCTTCCTTGATTCCGGTAGCGAACGAGAGCCCTGTGGATAGCCTCCTGCGCGGAACTAAATCGCCCCCCCCGTAGTCGGAACGCCAAACAAACCAGGTTGCTTGACAACACGTCCGTAGTCGAAGCAATCGCCTGCTTCGGGATCATCGCCGGAGGAATCAAAGCACAGCAACACATGGCCAAAGAGCTGCGCCGGGGTTCTTCCAGGAGGCGCGACCAGAAGCGTCACCCTATGCATGGGAGTCTCGCCCGACAACGGCATCAGTTCCGATACGGGTAGATCCGGACCTGTTGGTCGCAACGATCGTCGCTCCCCCCCAGCCGCGTTCAGCACAACCGCGCGATCGTTGACCTTCAGCCCCGCAGAGGCCCAAACGGCGATTTCGCCCAGCTCCAAGTTCGCAGGGACGTTCATGTACACGAGATAAGGAGTCGTAACACCATCTGATTCCGCAATGAGTCCGCTATGGAGTGCTTCACAACAACCATAGGAGCAGCTTGAACCTGCAGGGCATTCCGAAGAAACGGAGCATGCGGGCAACTCGGCGAAGCACCCGTTCTCATTCAACAGTTCGGTGATCTGCTGGTTCTTTTGATACCAGTCGGTGATCTGCTCACCTTGCCCCCAAGTCTCCGTCCCAAGAATGATCTTGTCCGTAACCCCTGTTCCATAGGCTAACCCACTCGCGCCTGCCGCGATGAGCACACCCCCAACGGGAGCACCATAGCCGATGGCGAGTAGAACTACTCCTGCGACCACCGCTACACCGCCAGCGATGGCCGAGACAACTCTACCTGTATCCTCGGAACGCGGCACCTCCTCGCCGGGCATGACAATTCTTCCACTCCGGTCTGCGTTCGCAAACCCAGACCAACCCCCCGCTAGTTCGACGATTTCGCCGCTTGCGCTGGCTTCCTGTAGACTAGAAAGCTCGTCGTTCCCTTCAATCTCGCCTTGAGCAGCGAACTCCTCGAACTAAGCGCAAGACATTGGTGATTCCGTCCCCAATGCGACTAGCCGCTTTGCCACATCTGAACTTCGAAGCGTCTCTACCAGCGCAACGAACTCAGACTTCTGTTCGGCAGACTCTGGCGAACTGGCAAGCTCAAGAAAGCGCTTGGCAACCGGAGCTAGCTCAAGACTTTTCTTTTCAAATGACGTGAGGGACGGTTCGTCTTCAACTTCGTTGAGGACATCGAGTGCTGCAACCATATCTTTCTTCTTGGGGAGCTTGCGAGAGGAGGCAGCGATGGACGCAAGCTTGACCTTGGTGAGCGGCTGTGCCTCTTTCAACGCGGCGGAAGAAACCGTGTGTGAGGTGCTCACTTTTGCATCGTCAGTTGTGCAGCAAGCAGCAGGGTTACCGCAAATAGTGCGCCTTTAGCAAAACTACCCACTACTGGACCGTTCGGAAATCCATTGATAGTCAACATGGAGCGCCAGCTAGAAGAGCGCACTACATTTGTCAATGGGGTCGGTTCTTGGCGCGGACTATATTTTTCTCCGATATTTCTATTTCTTTGGCAGTAGGCGTGGCGCTGGTGTTGGGGAACGGTCCGGCGTCGGCTGCCGAACCTTCTCAAGTCTCCTCCACGTCCGAAGTACCTCGTCCTCCTTGGCAGGGCCTGGGGCGCGTGGGGCTGGGGTATGCGACGCCCCCAATGCGCGGTTTTCCTTCGGCGGGTGCCAGCCTGAGCATCTTGCTCGGACTGCGCTACCGAGGTCTAGTGCTAGGTCTAGAGGGAGTCTACTTCACCGGCGCTACTATCAAGGAGATCCCGCCGGACGTTTCTGTGAGTGGGGCTAGTGAGGGGCATCTCAGCTCGATGAGGGGGAATCTCGTCAGCCAATACGAGTTGAGATGGAGAAAGCTACGGGTTGCGCCAACACTCGGGGTTGGTTTGGAGCGGACCACCTTGAGAGTCGGCAGCGAGAATATCTCAGATAGCAAACAACTAGTTCTTTTCGAAGGACTTGATCTTGGCTACGAACTGAATTCAGGTTTTGCTGTCCTGCTGGAGCAGAGAATTCAACAGCTCCGTTTTGATCATGAATGGGGACTCAACTATTGGGCGCAAATTGCTGTAGAGTTCTCCTTTTAGGGTGTTATTACGCCTAGGTGGAGTCATCGCGTTGACTACATGGACGTCTTGTCCGATCGATAACACTACCCATCAATACCCCACCTCGGCACCTCGGGTCATCGCCTTCTCAGAGAAGCGTGAATATCGGTGCTACGGAGTCCAGTTGGGAAGTCGTCTATTCATGACTGCGCGTCATTGCCTACGAGGACCAATGCAAGTAGCGGTGGGCGACGAAGGTCAACTTCGTGTGCTCGATGCTAACGTGCACGCCACCAAAGACTTGGCGTTGCTGACGACGGAACAGAAGAATGGCGTCTACCCTCGCGTGTCACTCGGCCAACCCCCAAAGTTCGCACGCGCATACTTTGCCTGCAAACGGCAGACGGCAGACGTGGTATGTTCGCGCAGTTCATGCGTGTCCCAATCCGTCGAACTATTGCCGGGCGATTCTGGTTGTCCCGTTTATTCTGCGACCAATGGAACACTGTGGGGCCTTGGAGTCTCCCAAAGGTTAGAAGGAGCACAGATCGCCTTGTTATCACCGGGTGACCTCGTCACGTGACAGAGTGGACGGCTTCGGGCTGAGGACTAGGTTGCGTCCCTAATTAAGCGCTGGGAAAGCTGGATCATTTCGATCACTTGGCGAGATAGATTGCATGGCTCCGCTGTCGATGATCGAAGACACGCATGGCGCGACACGCGATGAGCGATGCTCAGTGGGAAAAGATTCGACATGTGATCCCCGAGGCGAGAACAGGTCCAGTTACGAAGCGCGGTGATCGGTTGTTCATCGACGCTGTGCTCTATCGCGCGAAAACGGGAATCCCCTGGCGCGATCTGCCGGAACGCTTCGGTCCTTGGAAAACCGTCTACAATCGTTTCGACAACTGGGCTTCTACGGGAGTCTTTGAGAAAATCTTCAAAGCTCTTCGAGAAGGGGATCAGCCAGAAGGCTCCATCGTCGACGGCTCAGTCGTTCGCTCCCATCAAGATGCGGCGGGCGGAAAAGGGGGATCGAGAGAAACGCTCTTGGTCGCTCTCGAGGAGGCGTTTCAACCAAGATCCATGCGGTAGTGGACACGCAGGGCCTTCCTCTTCACATCGCAATCACACAGGGTCAGAGACACGAAATGAGTGTTGCTTCTGAGTTGCTGGAGCACGCGCGCGGCGAGGTTTTCATTGGAGACACCGGCTACGACTCGGACGCGTTCATTGCAGAAATCCGCGCCAAGAAGCTCAGACCTGTGATTCATCCGCACCCCTGTCGCAAGAAGAAGAGGCGTCTCGC